>NZ_JBIUPF010000003.1:0-706217 GCF_044626815.1 Agrobacterium sp. P15N1-A
CTTCTGGAGCCCATTGGAAATATTCCGCCAGCCGAAGCCGAGGAGCGATATTACGCCATGCTGGACGAACCAGCCATGGCCGCATAACTTAAACCAAACAGCCTCCGGCAGACCCGGTGCGGTTCATGACGAACCAGAAGGCGAAACGTTTCGAGGCGGGTGGTTTGGGCAAGCGCCGAGAGCGCACTGATGGCTGATGTGTTTTCCATATATCCAGAATAATGGATATTGTGTACTTGTCAATGATCTTGCTGACTGCGGTTTTGCCAGTTGAGCTTTGCCACTTGCAACGCCACGCCCAATCCTGGGGACGATTGAAAGGACGCCCATGGATTACTTACCTCACCCCGCACGCACCATGTTTATCACGGCAGCCGCATACGAACGCTCAGCTCAAGCGAAAGTAGCCATCGAGAAGAACATCGCCATTACCGATCCCGGGTTGGACCGCCAACGCGAAGCTATAGGTCAGTGGGTCGATTCTTTTGAGCAGTCGGGAGCAACCGACGACCAGATTGTAGACATGGAAGCTCGTGTGAGGGTTCTAAGGATGATCGCCGAGCCGGTATTGCACGGTGAGCAGTGTTCGATCTTCGACGTATCCGCGTTGATCCCGAAGTTGCCGAAGAACGACATCTCGGACTTTAGCCTGCGCAATCTGGCGCTGCCTGGTGATGAAACCATCTACATCCACTTTGGTCGCCAAGACGCGCTTTTCGTTGACCGGGCCCAGGACCTCTATTTTGAGGGCGCTTATGTTACGCAAGTTGACGATGAGATAGGTGACGACGAAGTCAGCACATTCCAGATAGCGCTCGTATTCAGCGATCCGGAATTCGGAGCACTGGCTTTCGACCGTCCAGTCGGTCAGACGCTTAAAAGGAACTCGGACTTCGTTCGGTTCGAGATCAAACATACCAACAGCATCCAACAAAGCTTTGCCAGCATGGCCCAAAACGGGTTGGTAGAAGAGAGCCAGATTTTAACTGCCCCGTTGAACGTCTATCGCGGAGCGTATGATCTTCTCGTTAGATCGATGATCTACCTCGGCGTTGAAGGGCAAGACTTAGAACTCGGCTTCTTCGAAGGGGCTCCGGACGACCAGGTGCAGCAGGCCTTCAAGGGCGATGAAAACGCCGAACAGTACCTTTTAGAAAACGGCTTTCCTGCGGTGCAGTTTTTCGGCCGAAACGTCGGACTGGTTCCGGACCTTTCGGAACCCGATTGGGGCGCTGAGCCAGTTGGCTTTCGGATTTAGGGGAATGTGTGCGTCAAGCCATAAAGCGGCCAGGGAAAGTTCTTAAGGGGCATCCGCCCCCTAAGAGGGTTTCTGGGGAAATTCGTTAGGGGCCGCACCAATTGGTGAAATCCGGGAAAATCAACCCAATTTCTAGGTAATGGTACCCCAAGCCGGGATCGAACCAGCACTCCTTTCGGAACCGCATTTTGAGTGCGGCGCGTCTACCAATTCCGCCATTGGGGCAACGGTGGTAATGCCACGGCGTCTATCATGCTCAAGGCCATGCGTGCAACCCCAAAGCTGACTTATCCTTTTGAATTGCGCGTGTTTGCGCGCGCGGTTTTCCGTCTTCGCCGGGCCGCCGATCCAAATGGTGCGGAGGGCTGCTGTGCCGGATCGCGACACCTGCAGTTGCGGCATTAGGGTAATATTAGGCACCTCTAATAAATTAGAATATACGCAATTACTAATTGAATTATGATGTCAGGGTGGAGTTTCCACGCGGGGCGGGAATGGCCAAACTCATAGGGAGGAAATTATGAGGGCTTTTTCTCGCAATTTGTTACTGTCTGCCTGTCTGATCCTGCCGATCAACGCCCATGCGCTGGATATCGGGATCGGTGGCGAGAATGGGGTTAACGCCAGTGTTGGCGACAATGGCAGCGGCGGGCTCGGGGTCGATGCCTCCGTTGGCGGCAGCAGTGGCGTTAACGCCAGTGCGGATGTCGGCGGCAGGAGCGGCGGCGGGCTGGGTGCGGATGTCAACGCATCGGTCGGCGGCAGCAATGGGGTTAATGCGGATGTCAATGCATCCGTCGGCGGTTCCAGCGGCGTCAATGCGGGTGTGAACGCTTCCGTTGGCGGTTCGGACGGCATCAATGCCAATGTCGGGGCCAATGTGGGCGGCTCGAGTGGTGTCGGTCTCGGCGTCGGCGTCGGTATCGGCGGCTCCGGTTCGACCGGAACGCCGGGAAATCCGGGCGGCAGCACCACCAATCCCGGCGGCTCGGGCACGGTGTCTCCCGGCGCGATGCGCAATGCCCTGCAAGCCTATAACGATATGTCGCGGACCGAGCAGATCAAGCTCGCCCGCCGTTGTGTCGATATTCTGGGCGGCGGATACGATGCGGCGCTGACGCAACTGTGCAAGATGATCCGGACGGCTTCGCGCTGAAGCAGGCTTTGTCCGTGTCGGAAATTTCGAAGGGCGCCGCTGGCGCCCTTCGGATCAATTGCCCTTGCGGCCGAAGGACAGAATCTTCTGCCGCAGGCTGCGAGCGAGGTTGCGGGTGTTGCGGTACATGTCCACCTGCGTGGAAACCTGCCGCACGTCCCGGTCGCTGTTCTGGGCAAGCCCGACGACCAGCGTGCCCATTTCCTGACGCTCCTGCCAGAAGCGGCTCATGATCGGATGATCGGGCACGGCGCAGCTGTCGCTGCGCAGAATATTGGCGTCATCCAGATGCCAGTCGGTGAGTTTCTGCACCAGCAGCTTGCCGGGAGAAAATTGCGCATAGCTCTCGTCGAAAGCGGTCTTCCACGTGTAGGCCTCGCCCGCCGTGATGAAGACGACCATGGAGGCGATGGCGCTGCCATTGAGATCGATGGTGTGGATACGCACCGCATCCGCTTCGGCCAGATTGGTGATCGCCTCGCGGGCGAAGGCGGCGCGATAACGGTCGTTGACCAGCGCGGTGCGTTTGCGGCCTTTCCAGCCGCTCGCCTCCAGCGCCAGAAACTCCTCCATGCGGTAACGCACGTCCGCTGGCTGCCGGGTAACGGTATAGGAGAGGGGCCCAAGTTTTTCGAGCTGACGCCACTGCCTGTTCATTTCGCGCAAATGGTGCGGCGCAAGGGCGTTTCGCAGATAGGCCTTGCCATCGAGAAGGCTTTCCAGCATCGGCCGGTAATAATTGCCCGTCGTCGTCACCGGCAGGTTGCGGCTGAGCGCGATGGCTTTGAACATGCGGGCAAACGGCCCTTCCAGCCGGACATCCGGCAGAACCAGAACATTCGGCAGACGCATGTTGCTATCGGAAAGCGCATCGAAAAGATTGTCGAGGGTTTCGGCAGCGCCTTCCGTGTCGACCAGCGGCGTGCCGAGCGGCCCGAATGGATTGGCCCAGACGCGAATGATGGAGGGACCGATGGAAAAGCCCGGCTTTTCCACGGTAAAGGGCATCAGGAAGCGCATGCGGCTTCTGGCGCCATTCTCATCGCGAATGAGGGCGAAGCGCACGGACTTGTCGTCGATGCGCGGCATGGCGGGCGCGAGAAGCCTTCCGGTGAAGAAGACATTCGCCTCCATGACGCGGTTGGACAGAAAGTCGAGTTCTTCCTGCATGTCATAACCGAGCTGACCCGGATAGATGCAGAATTCCCGGCCATCGCGGCCCACGCGTCGGCTGCTGTCGGCCACGGGACGGTCACGCTCCGCAGACGCCATCAGTGCCGCGATGCGCGGGTCCTGAAAATCCGGATTCTTTGGATCGCTGGACATGCTTATCGTTACACCGCCTTCCCAGTGTTTTGACCCGCCCGGGGATCGTTGAAGGCAAAAAGGACGATCCCGAGTGTGCGGCGAATGGCAATATGCAATAGCACAGCTTCTATGCCCATGGCTATCGCCACTGCTGCCGCGGCCCCTGCCAGACCATAGACCGGAATGAGCGCCATGTTGAGTGCAATGTTGCAACCGAAGATAATAATATAAAGGACGACGCACAATTTTTGTTTGCCGGCCATGTTCAGCAATGTTTCCCCCGGGCCGATCAGCGCTTTGGCGAGGAAACCGGCGAAAAGGAAGAACATCAGCTCATAGCCCTGAACGAAGCCGGGACCGAACAGCGACAGCAGGAACGGACCGGCCAGAAGCACCACGCTGCCGACGCCGAGCGACGGCCAGAAGGCCCAGCGCGCGGCCTGGCTGGCGAAACCGGCGAGCCCCTGCCTGTCATTGGCCGACATCAGGGCGGCCAGTCGCGGGGCGGCGGCCGCCTGCACCGAGAAAAACACGAATTGCATCAGCACGATGGTCTTTGCCGCGGCAAAATAGATGCCCACCTGATCCGGCGGCAGGTAAAGCCCGACAATCACCACATCGGAATTGGTCATCAAAAAACCGATGCCGTCGATCAGGAACATCGGGAAGGCGAACCTTATCCAGTGGCGGAAATGCACCCTGCGGGCCGTGCTGCGGAAATGCCGGTTGAGCCTGCGGTTCATGAAGGCGAAATGGAAAAGCGTGGTGACATAGGTGGCAAGAAGGGCCGTGAGCATTGCCGTAGTTGCGGTTTTTTCCGCACCGAGACCGATTGCCACCAGCATGAACAGCAGGATCAGCACCGGGCGAACGATATAGGTGGGGCTGAGTGCTGAGACTGCCCAGCCATTGGCGCGCGCGGTGCCGTTCAGCACATCGCCCAGCGCCACCATCGGCAGGGTGAAAAGCGCCAGTGAAACGGGAATGAGATAATAGGAGGCGATGCTTTCGCCGAAGAAATACAGGAAAACGAAACCGAAAATCGCAAGCGCGCTGGCCGAAAGCATGGCGAAGACACGCGCTGTCGAGGTCAGCCCCATGATCTTGTCATGGGCATCCTCCAGACGATAGCCGGGTAAAAAGCGAATGACGGTGGTGTGAAAACCGAGACAGGAAAGATTGCCGAACAGGATCACCAGAACCCAGACGAAAGCGAACAGGCCATATTCGAATTCACCCATCAGGCGGGCAAGGATGATCTGGGAAATGAAGGCGATACCGGCGCTGACGATACGCACCGCAAACGCAACCAGCGCCATGCGCTGCGCGCGGGAGACCTCATCTCCGCCGGAAAGAACGACGGCGACTTTCGCTACCAGCGGCGAAAGCGTCGCGCGCAGGCCTGCGGGTAAGGCTTTTTCCGCCGTGTTGAGGATAGCCATGATCCACACGCCATCATTTCCAGTTGAATAGGCAGGCCGATCATACGCGCTTCATCCTTAACGAAGGGTTTGGGACGCGCCGGCCTGTGTGCCAATATCGTCCGCCTTGCGTGGCTTGCGAATGCCGTTGAACAGGAAAAGGGCGAGCGGGCTGAGGCGTATCGCCTGATGCAGCAGATAGGCGACTGCCGTGGTGGCCGCGACGATGATGGTAAATTCCAGTATGGGCGGCAGCGCAATGAGGATGAACAGCGTTCCGAAGGCGTAGATCAGCGGATGGTGAAACAGGTAGATGGTGAAGGACGCATCCGTCATGCGTCTGGCAAGCCGGTTCGGCCTGTCGAAATAGCGGCAGGCGAGGTCTATCAACAGACGGCTTGCCGCCACCGCCGCAATTGCCGACACCAGCACCAGCAGGGCCGAATTCGAAAAGGGATATTGCAGGCGCAGGATCACCGCCGTCGCGATGGCGCCCGCCGCGATGACGCCGGTGAGAAGACCCGTCTGGCGAAAGCGGTGAAACAGGGCGCGGTCACGGTGCAGCAGCGCGCCGATGAGGAAGAATGGCAGGTAGCGCGCATAGGGGTCGGAAGCGCGTTCATAGAGAAGAAAAAGGCCGCTTCCGCTCTTTGCCGCAAGCAGGCCGGATCCGTAGATCATCAATTCCCACACAACGGGTACGAGGCAGAGTGCTGCGAAAAACAGGGTGGTATGCCGCTGCCGCAGGCTGCCGAACCAGTCTCTCACATAGGCCAGTGGCGGACGTTCCGCGAGAAACAGCAGGCCGGCAAGCAGGATCGAATAGAAGATGAGGGCCGGCAGGAACCATAGATGCATGATCCACTGTTCGCTCGGGCGCAGCAGGCCGGGCAGGCTCGCAAGCAGCCGGTCGGCCGGGATATCGCCTTTGGCGACGCCGGCCAGTTGCAGCAGGAAAAGCTGCAACGGCCCGAGCAGAAGAATGGCGACGATGAAGGGCACGCCGAGGCGCAGGAAACGCTGCCTCAGCCAGCGCATCTTGCCCTTCTTGCCGATGACCATGGTGGAGAAATAGCCGGCCACCAGAAAGAATGCCGGCATGCGGAAGGTGGAAAGCGCAGCACCTAGCGCGCTCAGAAGCGGGCTGGTGTCGAAATCCTTGATGTCCCATGGCAAAACATGGCTGTAGAGCAGGGAGGCGTGATAGGGAATGCCAAGCAGCATGAGAAGCGCCCTTAGCGGGTCCCAATAATGCTCGTAGTCAGATTTGCCCGGTTGCATTTTTCCCTCGCGCCGCAAGCGCGATCCCGTGTAATCAGCAATGACCAGCACGACTATTGGTGGAAAACGCTAATAAACCCTTCACGCCCCGGAGGGTGTGGGCGGAGCCTTTTTCCGGGGCAGGAGATCGAGGACCAGCGCACAGCCCAGAATGATGATCCCGGCGCCGAGGAGTTGGGGAAGTGAAAGCGGCTCATCCAGCACCAGCGCGCCGATGAGCACTGCCACGACGGTCACGGCAAATTCCACGCTGATCGTCCTCGTCGCACCGATGACCGAAACGAGACGGAAATAAGTGATGTAGGTGAGCCCGCTCATCACCACTGCCTGCACCAGAAGATATCCATAGTCGATGAGGCGGGGCGTTCCGGGCAGGGGCACGGCCAGAAGAAGCGGCAATGTCATCAGGCCGCCCGTCAGGAACGAGCCGATGGTGATCTCCCAGGAACCCACGCCCTTGAGATAACGGCTGGCATAATTGCTGCCATAGGCGGCGCAGATGCAGGCGGCAAGGGCGGCGGCACAGCCGATGATGAAGCCGGTCGTGACGGGCACAGCGGGGAAGCCGACAAGCAGCAAGATGCCGCCAAAGCCGATGACGAGACCCGCAAAGCCCTGTTTCGTCAGGCGTTCAAGTCCCCAGACCTGCGAGATGAGCATGGAAAAAAGCGGGATGGTGGCCACCAGAATGGCCGCCATGGCGGTGCCCACCAGCGGCGTCGCATAGGAAAGGCCGATCAACTGTCCCGCAACCGTTGTGGCGCCGACCACGGCAAAGGCACGCCAGCTGGCGGAAAATGCAAGCTTTCGGCGCGCCGCAATCGCGATCAGAAACAGGGTGATGGCGGTGACGAGAGAGCGGAGCGTGACCGCACCGATCCAGCCAAAGGCCTCGACGACATGCAAAAGCAGCAGGAAGGACATTCCCCACGCCAGTGCGAGAAAAACATAAGCGGCAAAGTCGCGAGGGGCCATGAAAGCGTTTTCCGGAAGACGATCAGGCTCCCATATTGGAAAGTGCCGATATCCGTCAACAGCGATCGAGGGGTGTAACGAAAATCGCCCGCAACCGAAGGTGCGGGCGATGTCGTTTGTCTGTCCGGAACTGCCTCAGGCCTGTTCGTAAACGCCGTGGCAGTGCTTGTATTTCTTGCCGGAGCCGCAGGGGCACATTTCGTTGCGGCCGATGCGACCCCAGGTGGCGGGGTTTTCCGGATCGCGATCCTCGGCCGGCACGAAGGCGGCGGGCGCGGCCTGCTGGCCCAGCGCCATTTCGTCTTCGCCCGTATTGGGGTCGAGATGATGCGCCGTCATTTCAGGCAGTTCCGGCTGCTGCGGTTCCTGCTGCACCAGTTCCACGCGCATCAGCTGGGCGGTAACGGCCTCGCGCAGATTGGCGAGCAGCGCCTGGAACAGTTCGAAGGCTTCCGCCTTGTATTCCTGCAGCGGGTCGCGCTGGGCATAACCGCGGAAACCGACGACCGAGCGGAGATGGTCGAGGTTGACGATATGTTCGCGCCACAGATGGTCGATCGTCTGGAGAATGACCGAGCGTTCCACATAGGTCATGATCTCGGGGCCGAAACGATCAGCGCGCTCGGCGGCGTATTTGTCGGCGGCCTCGGTGACGCGCTGGAGAATATCGTCCTCGGCGATGCCTTCTTCCTTGGCCCATTCCTCAACCGGCAGGTCGAGGTTGAGGAACTGGGCGATGCCGGCCTTCAGGCCTGCAATATCCCACTGTTCGGCATAGGCATTTTCCGGAATATGCTTGGTGACGAGCGTTTCGATCACTTCATGGCGCATATCGGCTGCGGTTTCGCCGATATTGTCGGCTTCCATCAGCTCGAGACGCTGTTCGAAGATCACCTTGCGCTGGTCGTTCAGCACGTCGTCATATTTCAGAAGGTTCTTGCGGGTCTCGAAGTTGCGGGCTTCGACCTTCTTCTGGGCGCGCTCCAGCGCCTTGTTGATCCACGGATGGACGATTGCCTCGCCTTCCTTCAGGCCGAGCTTCTGCAGCATCGAGTCCATGCGCTCGGAACCGAAGATGCGCATCAGGTCATCCTGAAGCGACAGGTAGAATTTCGAACGGCCCGGGTCGCCCTGACGGCCGGAACGGCCGCGCAGCTGGTTGTCGATGCGTCGGCTTTCGTGGCGTTCGGTGGCGATGACGTAAAGACCGCCGGCGGCAAGTGCCTTTTCCTTCAGCACCCTGATCTCGGCGCGGATGGCTTCTTCCTTCGCATCGAACTCGGGGCCAGGCTCCATGCCTTCCAGCTCGCGCTCAAGCCGCATGTCGACGTTGCCGCCGAGCTGGATGTCGGTACCGCGGCCAGCCATGTTGGTGGCGATGGTAACCGCACCCGGAACGCCGGCCTGCGAGACGATATAGGCTTCCTGCTCGTGGTAACGGGCGTTCAGGACCTGGAAATCGGAGAAACCGGACTGACGCAGGAGATGCGCCAGAAGCTCGGATTTTTCGATGGAGGTCGTGCCCACCAGAACCGGCTGGCCGCGTTCATGCGCCGCCTTGATCTCGGTGATGATCGCCTGGAACTTCTCCTCGCCGGTGCGATAAACCTCGTCGTCCTCGTCGATACGCTGGATCGGCAGGTTGGTCGGCACTTCGATGACGTCGAGGCCGTAGATATTGCCGAATTCTTCCGCTTCCGTTGCAGCCGTACCGGTCATACCGGCCAGCTTTTCGTACATGCGGAAATAATTCTGGAAGGTAACGGAGGAAAGCGTCTGGTTTTCCGGCTGGATCTGCACCTTTTCCTTGGCTTCGAGAGCCTGATGCTGACCTTCGGAATAACGGCGGCCCGGCATCATGCGGCCGGTGAATTCGTCGATGATGACGATTTCGTCGTTACGGACGATATAGTCCTTGTCGCGGGTGAAGAGCTTGTGGGCCTTCAGCGCATTGTTGATGTGGTGAACGATGGCGACGTTTTCGACGTCGTAAAGCGATTCGCCCTTCAGGAGGCCCGCCTGCCGCAGCAGGTTCTCGAGCTTTTCTGTGCCGTCTTCGGAGAAGTTGGCCGAGCGCTGCTTTTCATCGATTTCGTAATCTTCCGGCGTCAGCAGCGGAATGAAGGCGTCGATGGTGTTGTAAAGGTCGGAACGGTCGTCCAGCGGGCCGGAAATGATGAGCGGCGTGCGCGCCTCGTCGACCAGGATCGAGTCGACTTCGTCGACGATCGCGTAGTTGTGGCCGCGCTGAACCATCTGGGCGCGGTCGTATTTCATGTTGTCGCGCAGATAGTCGAAGCCGAGTTCGTTATTCGTGGCGTAGGTGATGTCGCAGGCATAGGCCTCGCGGCGCTGGTCGTCGTCCAGCCCGTGGACGATCACGCCGGTCGTCAGGCCGAGGAAGCCATAGAGCCTGCTCATCGTGGCCGCGTCGCGCTTGGCGAGATAGTCGTTGACGGTGACGACATGCACGCCCTTGCCGGCAAGGGCGTTGAGGTAGACCGCAAGGGTCGCCACCAGCGTCTTGCCTTCACCGGTCTTCATTTCGGCGATGGCGCCGCCATGCAGAATCATGCCGCCGGTCAGCTGCACGTCGAAGGGACGCATATGCAGAACGCGGCGCGACGCTTCACGGGCGACGGCGAAAGCCGGGATCAGCAGGTCGTCCAGCGTCTTGCCATCGGCAAGCTGCTGGCGGAACTCAGCGGTCTTGGCCGCCAGCGCCTCGTCGGAGAGCGCCTTGGTGGCTTCTTCCAGCGCATTGATGGCTGCGATCTTGCTTTTATAGGAGCGGACGCGGCGGTCATTTGCCGAACCGAACAACTTGCGGGCTATTCCGCCGAGACTGACCATCTTACTGGCCCTTTCTGAAATTCCGTTTTGCCGGGCGCTTTTCTCCGTCACGCCGATTTCAGCATAAATGACGGACTTCGCCCTTCAACGTATCTGGACGCGAGGTTGCGTGACAGATAAGAGGGGGGGCAAATGATGTCAACGGTTCTGCCCGTTACAGAATGGCCACAATCCGGTGTTTGGAAGTTTTTTCAGAGCCGGAAACCATGTCTGGAGCCGGCATTGTCCCCGAAAGGTTCAAAATGTTGCGCTATAATAAAATTGCGGCTGCGGTGATTGTGGCCACGCTCGGCCTCCAGCTTCCGGCTTTTGCACAGGAAGACAAGGTTGTCGCCAAGGTCGGCGATCTGGAAATCCACCAGTCCGAACTCGACCTCGCCATGAGCAACCTCGACCCGCAGCTCGCGCAGCTTCCCGATGAGCAGAAGAAGGTTGCAGCCCTTTCCGGCGCGATCGACGTCAAGCTTCTGGTGAAGAACGCCAGCGCCGAAGGTCTGGAAAAGACTGAAGATTTCAAGAAGCGCATGGAATTCATCCAGGACCGTGAGCTGCACAACGCCTATTTCCGCAAGCATGTGGTCGATGCCGTTACTGCTGACGAAGTAAAGGCCCGCTACGACAAGGAAGTCGCAGCCCTGCCGCAGGAAGAGGAAATCAAGGCCGCGCACATTCTCGTCGCCAGCGAGGACGAAGCCAAGGACATCATCAAGCAGCTTGATTCGGGCAAGGATTTCGCCGCGCTCGCCAAGGAAAAGTCGACCGATTCCAACAAGGATGACGGCGGCGATCTCGGCTGGTTCGGCAAGGGCCGCATGGTGCCGGAATTCGAAGAAGCCGCTTTCGGCCTCGAAAAAGGCGCTTACACCAAGGCTCCGGTGAAGACCCAGTTCGGCTTCCACGTCATCAAGCTCGAAGACAAGCGCATCGCGCCGCCGCCGGCTTTCGAGCAGGTCGAGCCGCAGGTTCGTCAGCTTGTCATGCGTGACAAGTACGTTGCCCTCATCGAGAAGGCAAAGGCCGACCAGAAGATCGAAATCATGGATGAGACGCTGAAGAAGGGCTACGACGAAGCCACGAAGGAACAGCAGGCTCAGCCGCAGCCGCAGCAGTAAGAATTACCCTTGTTATGGGGCGGCTTTAAAGGCCGCCCCGTTTCATCTCTGGCATTTCCATACTTCCCATTTCCAGAATTTCAGGCGCTTCCCATGTCCGTTGCCGTTTCCCCGCTCGCTCCGAAATCCTATCCCGACATGCCTGCGCTGCGCGGCGTTCGCATGGCGACGGCCGCCGCTGGCATCAAGTACAAGAACCGCACCGACGTTCTGCTGATGGTGTTCGACAAGCCGGCAAGCGTCGCCGGTGTCTTCACCAAATCGAAATGCCCTTCCGCCCCGGTCGACTTCTGCCGCGCCAATCTGGGCGGCGGCGTGGCGCGCGCCGTGGTGGTCAATTCCGGCAATGCCAACGCCTTTACCGGCGTCAAGGGCAAGGCCGCGACCGAACTGACGGCGAAATCCGCCGCTGCCGCTGTTGGCTGCTCCGAAAGCGAGGTGTTTCTGGCATCGACAGGCGTGATCGGTGAGCCGCTGGATGCCTCGAAATTTGCCGGCGTTCTCGGCGACATGAATGTCAGGGCGGAAGCGGATTTCTGGCAGGAAGCCGCCAAGGCGATCATGACGACCGATACCTATCCCAAGGTTTCGACCCGTACCGCCGAGATTGGCGGCGTGATCGTGACGATCAACGGCATTTCCAAGGGTGCTGGCATGATTGCGCCGGACATGGCGACGATGCTCTCTTTCGTGGTGACGGATGCGGATATCGAGCCCGCCGCCCTGCAGTCGCTGCTGTCTGCCGGTGTTGGCCCGACATTCAATTCTGTGACGGTCGATAGCGACACTTCCACCTCCGATACGTTGATGCTGTTTGCGACAGGTGCTGCCGCTGAAGACGGCCAGGTGAAGGTAACGAGCGCCGATGACGAGCGCCTTGCCGGCTTCCGCACCGCGCTGAACGATCTCCTGAAGGACCTCGCCTTGCAGGTGGTTCGTGACGGCGAAGGCGCGCGCAAGATGGTGGAAGTCACCGTAACAGGCGCGGAAAACGATGCCGCCGCCAAGAAGATTGCCCTCTCCATCGCCAATTCGCCGCTGGTGAAGACCGCGGTTGCGGGCGAAGACGCCAATTGGGGCCGCGTCGTCATGGCCGTTGGCAAGTCGGGCGAAATGGCCGACCGCGATCGGCTGGCCATCTGGTTCGGCGGCGTGCGCGTGGCCGTCAACGGCGAGCGTGACCCGGATTATTCGGAGGCGGAAACCAGCGCGGTGATGCGTCTCGAAGACATTCCGGTGAAGGTGGATATCGGTCTCGGTCAGGGAACGGCCACCGTCTGGACCTGCGACCTGACGAAAGAATATGTTGCGATCAACGGCGACTACCGGAGCTGACCGTTGGAGCCGAAGAGAATGCAGGACAACAAGGCCGTCAATCTGCCGCTGGTTCGCCGTCTGGAAGCCGTCAGCTTCCGGGCATGGCCTGCCTCGTCGGTGATTTATGACGGTAGCTGGCAAATCCGCCTGACGGGCTCGCACCCCTCCAAGCGCATCAACTGCGTGGTGCCGCTCGATCCGTCCGATTACGGAAACAGCGCGGTGCGGCTGGAAAAGGCGCGCAAGCGGTTCGAAGATTTCGGCCGACCGCTGGTAGTGCGCGAAACGACGCTGATGCCGCCGCAGCTGAGAGAATTTCTCTCGAATGACGATTGGTCCGTTTTCGAAGAGGTCACGGTCATGACGGCCGATCTCTCGGGAATGGAACTGCCCGAAACGCTGGTCAGTCTGCCGAGCCACGATATCGGCCGTTTTATCGAGGCGAGCATCAAGGTCAGCGATGGCGACCCGGCGCTCCGTCCGGCGATTGCGGAAATCGTCAGCTCCATCAAGCCGGCGCTCGGCCTCTTCATCAATGAGGAAGTGGAAGGCAATCCGCTCGCGACGGTGATCTGCGTGCAGGATAACGATCTCGCCGGCATTCTCTCGCTCGACGTTATAAAATCGCAGCGTAAAAAGGGTCTCGGCACGCAGATCCTGTCATCCGCGTTGCGCTGGGCCAGGATAAGCGGCGCAAAAACCGCCTGGCTGCAGGTGGTTTCCACCAATGCGCCGGCGATCGCCCTTTATCAAAAATTCGGCTTCTCCGAGGCTTATCGTTATCGTTACTGGCGCAAGGGAGCCGGTGAATGAGCGAGGCAGGCAAAAAAATCCTGCTGGTCGCCGCCTGCGCCCTTCTCGATCAGGATGGCCGCATTCTTTTGGCGCAGCGTCCGGAAGGCAAGTCGCTTGCGGGCCTGTGGGAATTTCCGGGCGGCAAGGTGGAGCATGGCGAGACGCCGGAGGAAACCCTTGTCCGTGAGCTGGACGAGGAGCTGGGCATCAAAACCAAGGTCGCCTGCCTCGCGCCGCTGACATTTGCCAGCCACACCTATGAGACCTTTCACCTCCTGATGCCGCTTTACGTGTGCCGCCGTTATGAGGGCATTGCGCATGGCCGGGAAGGGCAGGCGATCAAATGGGTGAAGCCGCAGGCCCTGCGCGATTACCCCATGCCGCCGGCCGATGAGCCGCTCATACCCTTCCTGCAGGATCTGCTATAAAATCGGGAAGCCCCCGAGGTCCTCGCGTATTATCCCGTCACAGCTTCGTGAAAATGCCCCGTTTGCAGCGCTTTGCCGTGCCAAAACGGGGCTGTGTTAAGAGATCGTTCAGCACCCTCTGGCAGATTGTTAAGCTAAAGAAGCGGTAAACTGCGCGAGACGAGGTTGGTCATGAACGAGGATTTCTGGAAGACGGTGGAAGGTCGTCACTTGTATTCCGACAAATCCCGTCGCACCGGCGTGCTCAATGTGGCGCTGCTTTTCGGCACGGCGGTTATCGCGCTCTCGCTCATCGTCACTCCCATGCTTGCCGGAAAATCCTCCACGCGGGTGGCGCAGTTTCCTGACAATTACGACATGATCAGCACGGGCTCCATCAAGAAGACCGATGTGGGCAAGACCTATTCGATCCGTCGCAGCATCACCCAGCCGATGCCGGAAATGCCCTGCGTGGTCACGGGTTATAGCAACGAGAGCGGTTGCTGATCGTTTACCATCAAAGGTAACGGATTCCTCACATCGCCGACCTAGGATAGAGCGCATTTCAACAGGGCGGATGCCGGTTATCGCAACGCACCGGATGGCGGATCGGGAATATCGTGTGCTGCATTTTTTAATCAATTTCTACAAAAACCAAGACGCTGCGACAGCGGTTGAATACGGGTTGATCGTGGGGCTGCTCTCCGCCGCCCTCATCGCCGGCGCATCCAATGTTAGCAGCAATATCAATGCCGTGTTTCAGTTCATTGCAGACATTTTTGCCCAGTTGATCCCGTAAGCTGACCGCTCAGGACAGCTTCACCTCGGTTGTCTTTAAGGCATCGGCAAGCCGCACCTTGGCGGAGCCGGGTTTCAGCGGTTTCTGCTGGCTTTCGTGCGGCGCCCAGCCCGATACATAGATGATGGAAAATGTCGCCCTTATCCGCCCGTCAGGATCGGAATATCGCTCGGCGTAAAGCTCCGCTGCGCGCAGGAAAAAGGCGCGGTTGAGCGGTTTTCTGCTGCGGCTTGCCAGCGGATTGGCCATGCCCATGGCGCGCAGGTCGCGCATCAGCGGGAAGATCGAATCGTAACGCACCGTGTAGCTTTCCGCATCGGTCACGGGGAGCGCAAAGCCGGCGCGCTGCAAAAGCGCGCCGACATCACGCACATCGGCGAAGGGAATGACGCGCGGGCTGGCGCCTCCGGTCAGCTCCGCCTCTGCGGTCAGCAGCACGTCGCGCAGTTCCTGCAGGGTGCCGCTGCCGGGGATGGCGCCGAGAAACAGGCCGTCCGGTCTCAATGCCCGCCGGATCTGGATCAGCGCGCCGGGCGTGTCGTTGGTCAGATGCAGGGCAAGCGGTGAAACGATGAGGTTGGCGGAGGCCTCTTCAAGCGGCAGATGCTCCATGGAAGCCGCCTCGGGAATATTCGCATCCGTCGCAAAACAGCTCTCGGTTTCGATACGGTGAATGCTATCCACCTTGCCGGTTTCCGCCAGCCGCCGGGCGGTGACGCCGGTGCCGCCGTGAAGTTCGATGGCGGTCTCGAACTGGCGCTCGACGATGGCAAGCCTGTCGGCCAGCTCTTCGGCCGCCATATCGAGAAGAAACAGGGCCTTGTCGTCGCGCCGGTTCCACGCCCGGCGACGGTTTTGTTCGATCAGGGCCTGGTCAAAGAGAATATCCATCGTCTTGCCTGCTCGGCCTCAAACGCCTTCGGGATCGGCGGGCCGTATCGTTGGTCTCATGCCGCTGGGGGCATCGTTTTCCCGGTGTCGGGAGGGAACTATCGCTCTCGCAAAGGCACCCGTTCGGCGGTAAAGTCAACCTCATGGGTGCTGGTGAAAGTCTGTTTTCAGGTTTGCTGTCGAAGTCTGCGGCCGTGCCGGCGGCGGCGGGAGACATGTGGCGTGCGGTCTTTCGTATGGTCTACCCGCCAACCTGCGCGGGCTGCACCCGCATGACCGGCGACGAGGGCGCCTTATGCGCGGATTGCTGGCGCGATGTGGCCTTTATCGATCGCCCTTTTTGCGAGGTTCTGGGCTTTCCCTTCGCGCGGGATCACGGAGACGGTTTCGTGAGCGCGCAGGCGATTGCCGAACCGCCGCCTTTTGACCGGCTGCGCGCCGTCGCGAGCCATGAGGGAATCGCCCGCAAGCTGGTGCACCGGCTGAAATATCAGGACCGGACCGATCTCGCCCGCCTGATGGCGCTGTGGATGCTGAGGGCAAGCGACGGAACGGTGGATGCCTGCGATTGCATCGTGCCCGTTCCATTGCATCGCAACCGTTTCCTGCGCCGCCGCTTCAATCAATCCGCCGAACTGGCGCGGCATCTGGCCAGGGCCTCCGGCAAGCCCTTGCTTGCCGGCACGCTGCTGCGCGTGAAGCCGACAGAGCGGCAGGTGGGACTTTCCGCGCTTGCCCGGCGGGACAATGTGCGCGGCGCTTTCGCGCTCGCGCCCGGCCGGGAAACCGATGTTCGTGGCAGGCGCGTGGTACTGGTGGACGACGTCTACACCACCGGCGCGACGGTGGGTGCGGCAAGCCGCGCCCTGCGCAGGGCCGGTGCCGCGGATGTGACGGTTTTGACCTTTGCAATGGCCATTTCCGGGCCTATATGAAACCTGAATGACATGAGTTTATCGTGCGTTTTACCGCACGTTTGCGAGGGCTTTGAAAACATGGCACCGGTGACGATCTATACGCGGGATTTTTGTGGTTATTGCGCGCGCGCCAAGGCGCTGCTGGACAGCAAGGGCGTGGATTATGCCGAATATAACGCCACGACGACACCGGAATACCGGCAGGAGATGATCGAAAAATCGGGCGGAACGACGTTCCCGCAAATCTTCATCAATGGCCAGCATGTGGGTGGTTGCGACGATCTGCACGCGCTGGAGCGCGCCGGTAAACTGGACGCGCTGCTGGCCGCCTGATCGGCCGCGATTCTCGCGGGTATGGAGGATGTGATGAGTTTCAAGGCTGCCGCCATTCAGATGCGCTCCGGCGTCGATCCGGCAAGAAACGCCGCCGA
This sequence comes from Agrobacterium sp. P15N1-A, assembly GCF_044626815.1. Lineage (NCBI taxonomy): Bacteria > Pseudomonadati > Pseudomonadota > Alphaproteobacteria > Hyphomicrobiales > Rhizobiaceae > Agrobacterium > Agrobacterium sp. P15N1-A. The sequence continues at coordinate 16,922 of NZ_JBIUPF010000003.1, forward strand.
TATGGAACGGCTGGTGCGTGCGGCCGCGGCCGAGGGCGCCGTTTATGTGCAGACCCCGGAAATGACGGGCGCGATCCAGAAGGACAGGCAGGCGCTGCGCGCGCAACTGCGTGATGACGATGGCGATATCATCGTTGCGACGGCCGCCCGTCTTGCCCGCGAACTCGGAATTCATGTCCATATCGGTTCCACGGCCATTGCCCGCCCGGATGGCAAGATCGCCAATCGCGGTTTTCTCTTCGCGCCGGATGGTTCGCGCATCTGCAGCTATGACAAGATCCACATGTTCGATGTCGATCTCGACAATGGTGAAAGCTGGCGTGAAAGCGCTGCCTATCAACCCGGCGAAGTGGCGCGCATCGCCGAACTTCCGCTGGGGAAATTCGGCTTCGCAATCTGCTATGACGTTCGTTTCCCGCAGCTTTTCCGCGCGGAAGCGCTGGCAGGTGCGGAGGTTCTGACCGTCCCGGCGGCTTTCACCCGACAGACGGGGGAGGCCCATTGGGAAATCCTGCTACGCGCCCGCGCCATCGAAAACGGCGCTTTCGTCATCGCCGCCGCGCAGGCCGGCGTGCATGAGGACGGGCGGGAGACCTTCGGCCACTCCATCATCGTCGACCCATGGGGCAAGGTTCTGGCCATTGCTGGGGGCGCCGGAGAGGAAATCATCTTCGCCGACATCGATACGTCACTCGTTGCGGCTGCGCGTGGAAAGATTCCCAATCTGCGCAATGCCCGCGAGTTCGGTCTGGACACGGTTATTCCCCTGAAACCTGCCGGAGGTGAAGCGGCGTGATCCGTTATGCGCTGGCCTGTGAAAAGGGCCATGAGTTCGAAGGCTGGTTTGCCGGCAGCGACGATTTCGACGATCAGTTGCAGCGCGGTTTCCTGTCCTGTCCGGTCTGCAATTCCGTGCAGGTCTCCAAGCTGTTGATGGCGCCTTCGGTTTCCACCGCCCGCAAGAAAGACGAACGCCAGACGCTCGCCATGGATACCGCCCGAAAAGAGGCCCTTGCGAAAATCCGCGAGGCCGTTGCCAATATCCGCGCCAATGCCGAAGATGTCGGCGATAAATTTCCCGAAGAAGCCCGCAAGATCCACTATGGCGAAGCGGATGAGCGCGGCATCATCGGCAATGCCTCGGCGCAGGACGCCAAAGCCCTGCTGGACGAGGGTATCGAGATCGCGCCGCTGCCCGTTTTGCCCGACGACGTCAACTGAATTTCTTTAGGACGACCTCACGCAAATAGCGCCCGTCGTTACCCCTGCGCCGGCCGCTTCGCCAGCATCATGTAGTTGACGTCCATATCCGGCGAAAGATTCCAGCGATCCTGCAGCACGTTGTAGAAGACGCCGGTGCGGTGGACGATATCCATGCCGCTCGCCACCAGCGGCCGCTCGAGTTCTTCCGGGCGAACGAGCTTTTCATATTGGTGCGTGCCGCGCGGCAGCCAGCGCAGCACGTTTTCGGCGGCAAAGATCGCCAGTGCCCGGGCTTTGAGCGTGCGGTTGATGGTTGCGGCGAACATCAGGCCGCCGGGGCGCACCATTTTCGCGCAGGTGGTGACGAAGAAATCGACATTGGCCACATGCTCGACCACCTCCATGTTGAGGATGACGTCGAAGGTTTCGCCGGCTTCCTGCAACTGCTCGGCGGTCACGGCGCGGTAGTCGACGCTGACCCCGCTTTCGCGGGCATGGGTGGAGGCTATGCCGATATTCTTTTCCGAGGGATCGGCGCCCACCACATCCGCGCCCATGCGTGCAACGGGTTCGGAGAGAAGGCCGCCGCCGCAGCCGATATCCAATATGCGCAGCCCTTCCAGCGGGCGGTGCGCCTTCGGGTCGCGGCCGAAATTCTCGCAGATACGGTTGCGGATATATTCGAGCCGCACCGGATTGAACTTGTGCAGCGGGCGGAACTTGCCGGTCGGGCTCCACCACTCCGCAGCCATCGCGGAGAAGCGATCCACTTCGCTCTGGTCGACGGTCGTCTGTGCGGTTTCGCTCATGGTTCTGCTCCATATTGCTGTTGCATTGAAGTCGGACGATTGCCCCCCGAAGTCAAGACCGGCGGTCCATTCGGGCGGCGATTTATCGGGCGCTCATTGCCGCAGGTGGAACTGATGGGGCGTCTCATTTGTTTCATGCTGCGTTCATGCAGAACCGCGTATTTTCCGATCGTGGCAGTATGCGGAACGCATACTCGTCCATCGAACATGGTGGATGCCGACAAGGGCAAAGCGGGCCTTTGCTTGAGGAGAAAGAAGTGAAGAAAAAACTGTTTGGCGCAATTGCGCTGGTGGCCATGCTCGCCGCGCCGGCACTTGCCGAAGCTGCGACGCGGGGTTTCGCCACCGCGAATGTGAATATGCGCTCCGGCCCGAGCACGGCCTATCCGGCCGTCGTGGTTATCCCGAATGGCGCGCCGCTCACCGTGCACGGCTGCTTGTCCGATACGCCGTGGTGCGATGTCTCGTTCGTGGGCGGCCGCGGCTGGGTGGCCGGGCGTTATATCGCCACGACCTACCGGCAAAACCGGGTCTATGTCGAACCGCGTTATTACCGCGATCTCGGCGTGCCGGTGATCACCTTCGAAGTCGGCCGTTATTGGGACCGCTATTATCGCGACCGCGACTTCTACCGCGAGCGCGACCGCTGGCGCCGTCCGCCGCCGTCCGGCGGTTACTGGAACGCCCCGCCTCCGAGTGCCGGCTGGGACCGCCCACGTCCGCGTGACGAGTGGCGTGACGGCCGCCGGGACGACTGGCGTGATGGTCGCCGCGACGAGTGGCGTGATCCCCGTCAGGGTGGCCCGAACGACGGCCGCTGGGAACGTCGCTACGGCGACTGGAATCAGGGTGACAGAAATCAGGACAGGCCGCGTCGCGACGACGACCGCCGCCGCTTCGAAGATGAAAGCCGGGATCGCAATCGCGATCGTCAGCCAAGTCAGAATGAGGGACGGCTTCCTGCCGAGCGTCGCCAGTGGGATGACCCGCGCCGGGCGCCTGCGTCGGAAAATCTCCGGGATGGCTGCCGGGTCGGCGATCCGGGTTGTGACCCACGCTAAACAGACAAAGCCCGGCGAGATTTCGTCGGGCTTTTTTCATTGGTGGCGTCAGCTTACCGACGCGAATCCCTATTTCGTCACAGCAGCCTTGCGGGCACGGGCCTTGGGTTTTGCCGGGGCTTCGGCATCCAGTGAGGCTTCTGCAGCAGCGGCCTTGGGAGCGGCCTTCTTGCGGGTTGCGGGTTTCGTCGCTTCCGATGTCTTCAGCAGCGAAAATTCATGCTTGGCCTGTTCCCAATGGTGCGCGTCGCGCCCATGGGGGTGGCCTTCCTTTTCCCAGAGTGTATATGCCCGTTTACTGATCCATTCGTGTTCCGAAACCTGCATGCTCGTCTCCCGTTGCTGTTTACAGCGCCTATGAGAAGGCGACATTCCGCTTGGTCCGGCACACGCTCGACAGGAATCAATGCCGGCATTTCCAGAACCCATTACATGCCATGATTTTCCGGGCGTCAAGCAAACATGCTGCATTGCGAAAGCGGATTTCCGGCATTTTCTCCCCGTTAAAGCGGTTTGAGCGAAAGACGTTCCCGCAGAACAAGATCAACGTTGCGTGATCGCGCCGGGGCCGCCAAGATGGCCGGATGAATGGGCAGCGGAGGAGGCGGTCTTGGAACAGAGAATGGAAGCGGATGCGCAGGTCATCGTCGAAAAACGGGGAGGGGCAGGCATCATTCGCCTCAACCGCCCGAAGGCCATCAACAGCCTGACCTTGCCAATGGTGCGCGACCTGTTTCAGGCGCTTCAGCGTTTCGAAGAGGATGCCGGTGTTTCCTGTGTGGTTCTTACAGGGGAAGGCGACAGGGGGCTTTGCGCCGGGGGCGATGTCCGCATCATTCACGATCTCGGCAAGGCGGGCGACCCGCAGGTGCTTGATTTCTGGCGGGAAGAATTTCCGCTCAACTATCGCATCGCCCGCTTCGGCAAACCCTATATCGCCCTGATGGACGGCATCGTCATGGGCGGCGGTGTCGGCATTTCAGCCCATGGCAGCCACCGCATCGTCACGGAGCGCACAAAACTCGCCATGCCGGAAACCGGCATCGGTTATTTCCCGGATGTCGGCGGTTCCTGGCTTTTGCCACGGGCGCCGGGCGAATGCGGCACCTGGCTGGGGTTGACGGGCAATGCCGTTACCGCTGCCGATGCCATCTATGCCGGTTTTGCCGACTATCTCGTTCCTTCGGACCGTCTCGACGGGTTGGTCCAAGACGTGTCGCAAGCGGCGGATACAGCCAGCATCGAAACGGTAATCACGGCGCGCGCCGTCGAGGCCGGTGAAGGCGTTTTATCCATAAATCGGGATATCATCGACGCGACATTCCGTTTCGACACGGTCGAGGAGATTGTCGCCGCGCTTTCGGCGCGCCAGGATGCGTTTTCGCGCGAAACTCTCGAGGTCCTGCAAAAACGTTCCCCCACCAGTCTGAAACTGACCCTGAAGCTGCTGCGTCTCGGCCGGGAAAGCGCGAGCCTCATCGAATGCCTGGAGCGGGAATATGCCGCCGGTACGGAAATATTGCGCCAGCATGATTTTTACGAAGGCGTGCGTGCGGCGCTGGTCGACAAGGACCGCAATCCCCGCTGGCAACCGGCACGGCTGGAGGAGGTGAGGGAGGAGGACATTGCGCCTTATCTTGCCGCGCATTCCGGCAATCTGTTTCCAGATCATCGTCTTTAGGTCGGCGCAAAAGAAATCCGGCTTCTTGCCGTATATGAAATCATCGCCTGTGGAGCGGACATTCTTTGGGCGAAATTTCCAATCCGCGCGCCCGGAAAGCATGGCTGTTTCTCGCGGGCGTTGGCGCCGCCCGCTATGTTGAGCACCATTCGAATTGCCGGGGGTATTCATGAAACGTCTTCTCATTATCGGTACTGCCATTGCCGCTCTTTTTGCAGGTGCGGCGCAGGCGCAGTCTCCGACCACCATTCTCAACGCATCCTACGATGTCGCCCGCGAAGTTTTTGCGGCCGAGAACGAGGCGTTCATCAAGCTGCATCCGGGTGTCACCGTCGATCAGTCGCATGCCGGCACCTCCAAGCAGGCGCGCGCCATCGTCGAGGGTCTGGAAGCCGATGTCGTCACCTTCAATCAGGTCACCGATGTCGATTTTCTGGTGAAGCAGGGCTTCGTTTCCGCCGACTGGAAGAAGGATTTTGCGAACGACGCATCGCCCTTCTACTCCTTCCCGTCGTTCCTCGTGCGCGCTGGCAATCCCAAGGGTATCAAGGACTGGGACGATCTTGCCCGCGACGATGTTAAGATCGTTTTCCCCAATCCGAAGACCTCGGGTAACGCCCGTTACACCTATCTCGCCGCCACTGCTTACGCCAAGGAGAAGTTCAACGGCGACGACGCGAAGGTTCAGGCATTCGTCAAGAAAATCTTCGACAATACGCCGGTGTTCGACACTGGAGGCCGCGCCGCCACCACCACCTTCGTTGAGCGTGAAATCGGCGACGTGCTGATCACCTTCGAAGCCGAGACCCGCGGCATCGCCAAGCAATATGGCGCAGACAAGGTGGAGGGCGTCGTGCCCTCCGTCAGCCTGCTGGCCGAATTCCCGGTCGCCGTGGTGGACAAGGTCGTCGACAAGCGCGGCTCGCGCGATCTGGCGAAGAGCTACCTCGATTTCCTCTATACCGAGGAAGGCCAGCGCATCGCCGCCGAATTCGGCCACCGTGTCCACAATGAAAAGGTCGTCGGCGAATTCAAGGACAAGTTCCCGGCGATTCGCCTCGTCAACGTCGATGATGTCTTCGGCGGCTGGGACAAAATCCAGAAAGAGCATTTTGCATCCGGCGCGACGCTTGATACGCTTTACGGCAGCCGTTAATCACAGCGATACGCAACAGGTAAAAGACCCGGCGGGAAACCGCCGGGTCGCTTTTTGATGAATGGGGGGCGGGGTTTGAAGCGGAATATTCTGCCGGGGCTGAAATTGTCCCTTGGCGTTACCCTGACTTACGTTGCCATCATCGTGCTTCTGCCGCTCTCGGCGCTGGTGTTCAAGGCGGCAAGCCTCGGCCCTGCCGAATATTGGTCGATCATCTCCTCGCCGCGCGCCGTGGCCAGTTATCGTGTTACCGTGCTCTGCGCGCTCGCCGCCACGCTGTTCAACGTCATCTTCGGGCTGGCGCTCGCCTGGGTGCTGACGCGTTACCGCTTTCCCGGCTGGCGCATTGTCGACGCTATTGTCGATCTGCCTTTTGCGCTTCCGACCGCCGTTGCCGGCATTGCGCTGACGACGCTGTTCGCAGGTAATGGCTGGTTCGGCTCGGTGCTTTCGCAATTCGGCGTCAAGGTGGCCTACACGCCGCTTGGCATCATGGTGGCGATGGCCTTTACCAGCCTGCCCTTCATCGTGCGTACCGTGCAGCCGGTGCTGGAAGACCTCGATCCGGCGCTTGAGGAAGCGGCGCAATCGCTCGGCGGTTCCGATCTCGAAATTTTCCGCAAGATCATCCTGCCGCTGTTGACGCCGGCGTTGCTCGCCGGTCTGTCGCTCTCCTTCGCCCGCAGCCTCGGCGAATTCGGGGCGATCATCTTCATCGCCGGCAATCAGCCGTTTTCGACGGAAATCACGGCGCTGCTGATCTTCATCCGGCTGGAGGAATATGACTATCAGGCCGCCGCCGCCATCGCCTCCGTGCTGCTCATCACCGCCTTCGTGATGCTGGCGGTGACCAATTATCTGCAGGCGCGTGCGCTTCGTTATACGGTGAGGGGCTGAGAGATGAGCACCGTTTCTTCACATCGCAAACCGCCACGCGTGGGTGACGCGCCTTTCGTTCGCCGCAGCCTGATTTCTTTTGTGCTGGTCATCGGCGCCCTGTTGGTCCTGGCGCCGCTTATCATCATCGGCGTCGAGGCGTTTTCGCAGGGCTGGAAGGCCTATACGGCCACCATCACCCATCCCGATACCCGCCACGCCATCATGCTGACGGTGCTGACGGCGCTGATCGCCGTGCCGGTCAATACGGCCTTCGGTGTTGCGGCCGCATGGTCGATCACCAAGTTCGATTTCCCCGGCCGGCGTTTCCTGCTGGTGCTGATCGAGATACCCTTCTCCATCTCGCCCATCGTCGCGGGTGTCGCCTATCTTTTCGTTTATGGGCTGCAGGGGCTGTTCGGCCCGTTCCTCGATGCACATGACATCAAGATACTTTTTGCGCTGCCCGGCATCGTCATCGCCTCGATGTTCGTCACCGCACCTTTCGTGGCGCGCGAACTTATCCCGCTGATGCAGGCGCAGGGCCGCGATCTGGAGGAGGCGGCGACCTCGCTTGGCGCATCCGGCTGGCGCACTTTCTTTTCGGTCACCTTGCCGAACATCAAATGGGCGCTGCTTTACGGCGTCGTGCTGTGCAACGCCCGCGTGATGGGTGAATTCGGTGCGGTATCGGTCGTATCGGGCAATATTCGCGGCCAGACCAATACGCTGCCGCTGCATATCGAGCTGCTTTACCACGATTACCAGACGGCCGGCGCCTTCGCCTCGGCCTCCATCCTCGCCTTGCTCGCCGTCGTCACCATCATCGCCAAGGTGGCGCTGGAACGGCGCGGCGCGGGGCGCGGGGCCAAGAAGACCAACGGCGATGCCGCCATCGCCACGGAGACCTGATTCCCATGAAAATCCGCCTCGAAAATGTGGTGAAGACCTTCGATACCTTCCGCGCCGTGCGCGATGTTTCGCTGGATATCGAAAGCGGCGAACTTCTGGCGCTGCTCGGTCCCTCAGGTTCCGGCAAGACCACGATTTTGCGCATGGTTGCCGGTCTCGAATATAGCGATGGCGGCCGTATCTTTTTCGGCGACGAGGACGCGACAAATATTCCGGTGCGGGACCGCGGCGTCGGTTTCGTATTCCAGCACTACGCGCTCTTTCCGCATATGACCCTGCATCAAAACATCGCTTTCGGCATGAAGGTTTCGAAAGTGAAGCGGGACAAGGCGGCGATCGATGCCCGCGTCGAGGAGCTTCTGCGGCTGGTAAAGCTCGATGGCCTGGGCGACCGTTTCCCGGCGCAGATTTCCGGCGGCCAGCGGCAGCGCGTGGCGCTGGCGCGTGCGCTTTCGGTCGATCCGAAGGTGCTTCTGCTCGATGAGCCCTTCGGGGCGCTGGACGCCAATGTGCGCCGCGACCTGCGCCGCTGGCTGCGCGAGATCCACGATTCGCTCGGCATCACCACGATTTTCGTGACGCATGACCAGGAAGAAGCGCTCGATCTTGCCGACCGTGTGGTCATCCTCAATCAGGGCGAGATCGTGCAGCAGGGCACGCCGAAGGAGGTCTGCCGCCAGCCGAACAGCGCCTTCGTCATGCGCTTTCTGGGCGATGCCAACCGGGTGTCCGGCGTGGCGCGCGGCGGCAAGGTCTATGTCGGCGATAACGAGCTGCCTTTCTCCTACGCGCAAGGCGATGGCGCGGTGGACATCTATGCCCGCCCCGGCGATCTGGAGTGGGAAGATCTGCATGAGGGCATTCCGGCCTCTGTGGCGCGGGTTCTCGACCGCGCGGGCGAGCGGCGGGTGATCGCCAGCACCGATGGCGGCGACCTTCTGGAATTCGACGTGCCGCCGGAAAACGACGTCGCCGCCGGTGACCGCGGTTCCGTCATCATCCGCCGGGCGAAGATTTTCCCGGCGGTGTAAGGCGCTATCAGCCCAGAAGCTCGAAGGCGCTTTCTGCCACAAGCTTGCCGTTGATCGTCAGGTCGACCCTGTGGATGCCGGGATAGTGCTTGCGGGTCGTGAAATCTCGGATGGCGCGGCTGATCGACAGCGCGCATGTCTCGCCGGGCTGAAGTTCGATCTCTTTCCACTTGAAGACTTTCGCGGAGGCGTCGCCGCTCTTCTTCACGTAGTGCACGGCGTAGTCGATCACCAGTTTCTGCGGCCGTTTCGCCGTCGAGGTGAAAGAGGCTGCAATCCGCACCGGATTGCCGAGCGCAACCTTGTCCGGCGTAACCTGAAACGCCGCAAGGGAAATTTCCGCTTCCTCATGCGCGCCGAGATGGGCAAGTGCTGCGGCATCGCCCTTCTTGATCAATGTGCGCAGGGCCTGCCGCGTGATCCAGCGTGTATGCGGATTGTCCTTCGGCCATGTATCGATCAGCGCCAGCACGAAAGCGGGATTGTCCTTGGTGATGTCGTTCAGATGGTTGGCGACGGATTTGCGTACATAAAGCGCCTCGTCGGCTTTCATCGTGTCGAGGATTGCGGTGACCGGCGAGGGATCGTCGATCAGGGGTTTGAGCTGGAACGACCATGGCAGGCGGGGCCGGCAGCCTTCGCTCGCCAGCCGCCGCACATGTTCATTCGCGTGCCGTGACCATGTTTCCATCACGGCAAGGGTTCGGGCCATATCCTTTTGCAGGAAATGCCGGATGGCGAATTCCGAGGAGCCGAAGCGGGTGAAATAATGCAGCGCTTCCATGGAAAGATCGAAATCATCAAGGCCGTAAAGCGCCACATATTCCGGCAGCGAAATGGAGGCGAAACCGTTGCCGATGCCCGGCGCCGCGGCGGTCAGGATTTCGATGTTGCGGGCATAGTCGCCGGGAAGCGTCGCATGCAGGCTCGTCGCCACCTGCCGCATGCGCTGCATGATGCCCAGCGCTTCAAGGTTTTTGGTTGCGAGCGCCATGAAGGCGGAAACGTCAAATGGCGGATGAACGGCCCTGGTCTCATCGGCGATATGCCGCAGTTTCTCGCGGTTGAAGATTTCCTTCAGTGCCGGTGCCGCCGCGTCGCTCATATCGCCCTCAAAGTTCACTTTTTGTTCTTTTAGGGGATGATGCAGACGAAAGCAAGCAGGACCGGAGCACCGAAAAAACGCTGTGGCCGATTTTGCCTGTTCTCAGATCAATAAGGCCTCTCTTCCGTTATGCCAGACTGGATCCGGCATCCAGCCGACGCGCGTCTGCGCGGCGAATAGAGTCTTTTCAGCCCAAGGACTTGGGCTGGCTGGACCCCGGCTCGAGGCCGGGGTGACGAAGGTGCGGATGCTCCGGGTTCGCCAAAAAAGCGTCAGCTCATCTGGCTGACGAATTTGGTCTCCAGATAGGCCTGAACCGCTTCCGAGCCGCCTTCCGTGCCATAACCGGAATCCTTGATGCCGCCGAAGGGGACTTCCGGAAGCGCAAGGCCGTTATGGTTGATGGTCAGCATGCCGGCCTCGACCTGATGGCTAAGGGCATGCGCGGTCTTGACCGAACCGGTGAAGGCGTAAGAGGCAAGGCCGAAGGGGAGACGGTTCGCTTCGGTGACAGCGTCATCGAAGGTCGAGAAGCGGTTAATGATCGCGACCGGGCCGAAAGGCTCGTCGTTCATGATCTTTGCTGCTGTCGGCACATTGGCGAGAACCGTCGGCTCGAAGAAATTGCCCTTGTTGCCGATGCGGCGGCCGCCGGTCTTCAATTCTGCGCCATGGGAAACGGCGTCGTTGATAAGGCCTTCCAGCGCCGGAATGCGGCGCTCATTGGCGAGCGGCCCCATGATGACGCCGTCTTCCAGCCCGTTGCCGACCTTGATGGCCTTCGTCGCTTCTACGAAACCTTCAAGGAAGCGATCAGCCACGCCGTCCTGCACGAGGAAGCGGGTGGGGGCGACGCAGACCTGGCCGGCATTGCGGAACTTGGCAAGCGAGGTGACTTCGATCGCCTTGTCGATATCGGCGTCGTTAAAGATCATCACCGGCGCATGGCCGCCGAGCTCCATCGTGGCGCGCTTCATGTGCTTGCCGGCGAGTGCGGCCAGATGCTTGCCTATGGGGGTGGAGCCGGTGAAGGAAATCTTGCGGATGACCGGATGCGGGATCAGATATTCCGAAATCTCGGATGGAACACCGTAAACGAGGCCGATAACGCCCGCCGGCACGCCGGCATCCACGAAGGCGCGGATCAGTTCGGCCGGCGATGCGGGTGTTTCCTCCGGCGCCTTGACGATGATGGAGCAGCCGGTGGCAAGCGCTGCGGAAAGCTTGCGGACAATCTGGTTGATCGGGAAGTTCCACGGCGTAAACGCCGCGACGGGGCCGACCGGCAGCTTGATGGCAAGCTGCGAAACGCCGGTTGCGCGCGCCGGGATGACCTGGCCATAAGTGCGGCGTGCTTCTTCCGCGAACCAGTCGATGGTGTCGGCGGCGCCCATGACCTCGGTGCCCGATTGCGCCAGCGGCTTGCCCTGCTCGCGGGTCATGATGTAGGCGATCTTGTCCTTGCGCTCGCGCAGGAGATCGGCCGCCCTGCGCATGATCTTCGAGCGCTCGAAGGGCGAGGTGTCGCGCCACACCCTGAAACCGCGCTCGGCGGCGGCAAGCGCCAGATCGAGGTCTTCCTTCTCGGCATGCGCAATCGCGCCGATGATCTCGTCGGTTGCCGGATCGGACACGGCGATCGTCTTGCCGGAAACGGCGTCTCGCCATTCGCCATCAATGAGAAGTTTGATGTCGGGATAGGTGTGCATAGGGGCTACCTTCATAATGCGGCCGATACGGCGAAATGCCGTCCGGCCCGGAGACGTGAACAGAATTTTCCTGGCCGGACGATGTCCGGCATCGCGGCTTTCGCTGCGCGGAACATGTGTCTGGATATTTCCGACGGGGGCTTCTGGAATTGCCGGAAACGGAAACGACAGCCTTTATATTAAGGTCCGGGCGGTATGTTTCAACCGTGCGCTCCGGCAATCGCCATGATTTTTCCGTGACGCAGAATTTGTCATTCGTCATTTCAATCCGGCACGCGGACTGGGCGGTGCGTATCCGGCTGCCCCAGGCGAATCAGATGAAGCTTCGCGATGACGGAAAGGCTCTCGCCACAATTCGGCCTTTGTCGCACCTGACGAATTATCGGGAGGGGTCTCCGGAGCTTGTCGCTTGTGTCAAAATGGGACGCGTGACCTGAAAAAATACAATAAGACGGAAAACTTATCCAAACGGTTTACTCAAAACCTAGAGAAAATACGGATAAAATCTCAGTGAGGATATAACATCCATTCCTGATATATATTGCTAGCGTCGGTTCCCTTAACCTTCAAAGGTTGGCGAAAACCCTCGACCTGAACGTTATCGATGGAGAAAAAGTATGAGTTTCGCCCGGGTACTTCTCAGTGCGTTCTTGTCGCTCGCGTGGCTTTCCTGTGCCGAAGCCGGCGAAATTGCCAAACCGCAAGGAAAACCGATATTAACCATATCCGGAAACATCGCCAATACGAATGGCGAGGGCACCGCGGTTTTTGATCGTGACATGCTGGAAGCGCTCGGCATGGTGGCGGTGGAGACGACGACGCCCTGGCATGATGGCCGCGTCCGTTTCGATGGTGTTTCGCTGGCAAAATTGATGGATGTCGTCGGCGCAAAGGGCACCAGCGTCACGGCGGTCGCTCTCAACGATTATGTCAGCACGATACCGATTGAAGATTTTAAGAAATTTAACGTTATTCTGGCGATCAAGCTGGATGGCAACTACATGACAGTTCGCGAAAAAGGCCCGTTGTTCGTCATCTATCCCTATGACAGCGATCCGGAGCTGCAGAAGCAGACGTATTATTCGCGGTCCGCATGGCAAGTTGCCAAACTGATAGTGGAATAAAGGTGCCGTTTGCGAAAACTTGTGGCGGTGATCATCTGTTGCTTCGTCCTGGCAACGGGCTATATCGCTTTCGTCATTGCCGAGCGGCAGACCGCTCTGCAGAAATTTGCCCGCTACAATGATTCCTGGGCCGTCAGCCAGACCGTAGCCGAATATCTGCGCCTCCAGAACAAACTGGCCGTGTTTGCGCTCAATCCCGGCAAGATCGACCGGGATGAGCTGCAACTGCGTCTGGACATCATGCTGAGCCGCCTTGAGCTTTTGAAGCAGGGCAATCTCGGGGCCTTCATCAATGAAAAACAGCAGTGGCGGGATCTCGTAACCCGCCTCGATGCCGTTCTGGCCCGTCTGGAGCAGCAGGTGAACAACCTCAATCCGGCCGAGGTCCCGGATCTGCTGGCGACGATGAGCGCGCTCGATGCGCCGATGACGACGCTCGCCTCGTCTTCCGTCGCTTATGACGTCAATCTGATCGATACGGCCCATGAGGATGTGCGCAAGCTGCATATCGTTTATACCGCGCTGGCGGGCGGCCTCATCCTGTGCGGTATCGCGCTTGTCATATTGCTGCTTCGCCAGAACGATCTTCTGAACCGTGCGCAGAAAAGCATGCGCGGCCTGACGGACGATCTGCGCGCCGCGACGCTGGAATTGCAGGCGAAGAATGTCCGACTCGAACACGACGCCTATCACGACGCGCTGACGGGACTGCCGAACCGCGCGCTGTTTCGGCAGGAATTGATCGAGAGGTTGCGCCGATCCTTCGGCGGGACGGGAACGACAGCCATCCTCCTGCTCGATCTCGACGGGTTCAAGGACGTCAACGATACGCTCGGCCATGATGCCGGCGATGCGCTGCTTCAGGCCGTGGCGCAGCGCCTGTCGGCCATCGGCGGCGATTATGACATGGTCTGCCGCCTGGGTGGCGACGAATTCGCGGTCGTCTCGGACGATCTGAACGAGGATGCCGCCCGCCGTCTTGCCACCAAGCTCATCGACCAGATCAGCCGCACCTACCAGTTGGGTGAACAGGAGGTCAAAATCGGCACCTGCATCGGCATCGCCATATCGCATGGTGCAGTGGATGCGGATGAATTGTTCAAGCGCGCGGATCTGGCGCTTTACGAGGCGAAAGCCATCGGCCCCGGCCGCGCGAGCGTTTTCAAGGTCCGCATGCAGAAGCAGCTCACCGAGAAGAAATCCTTCGAGGCCGACCTGCAGACCGCGTTGCAGAACGACGAGATGGAAGTCTATTACCAGCCGCAGGTCGCGACGCAGACCCGCAAGCTCTGCGGCTTCGAGGCGCTGCTGCGCTGGAAACATCCGGTGCGCGGCGATGTGCCGCCCAGCGTGTTCATTCCCGTTGCGGAAAGAACGGGCCTCATCCATTCGCTCGGAAAATGGGTAATGGAAACCGCCTGCCGCGAGGCGATGGGCTGGGACGAGGACATGAAGGTGGCGGTCAATCTGTCACCGGTTCAGTTCCACAGCACCAGCCTCATCCAGAACGTTATGGGCGCGCTTGAGAAAAGCGGGCTGGAACCCAGCCGGCTCGAGCTTGAAATCACCGAATCGATCCTTCTCAACAAGAGCGACCAGACGATCAACACGCTGTCGCGCCTGAAGGCCGTCGGCATCAAGATCGCCATGGACGATTTCGGGACAGGTTATTCATCGCTCGCCAATCTGCGCGGTGTGCCCTTCGACAAGATCAAGATCGACCGCTCGTTCCTGCGCGATATCACCAGCGACCGCGACGCGCTGGCGATCGTTGAATTCGTGGTCGGCGTCGGCCGCAGTCTGCGGATGACGACGATTGCGGAAGGTATCGAGACGGAAGAGCAATATGAATGCGTCAGGCGTCTGGGCTGCGATCAGGTTCAGGGATATCTGATCAGCAGACCGTTGCCGGCCAAGGAGCTTGTGGCCTGGAGCTCTGTCTGAGACGCGCCTGTTTTGGCGGCGGCCGTATCTTGAATTTTTACCACGTCATAGTGTTGCTTGCGAAAACCGATACCGGTTACGGCAACGATGCTGTAGAGCATTCCCGGTCGATATGGGATCATTGCGACGAAGCGGCCGGGTTTTGCGAAAAGGCTTGAGACATGGAAATACTGGACGTGCATGGAGTTGCCCTTCCTCTCTCTTCCGATGAGGTGTCGCCGGTCATCTGGCAGGCGCTGACCGACGGCAGCTATGAGGCGAAAGAGGCCCGCAGCGTCCTGAAAGCCATCAAGCCCGGCGATCGCGTGCTGGAGCTGGGCTCCGGTATCGGCATCATCACCTCGATCATCGCAGGCATCGAGGATGTTTCCGTCTGGGCTTTCGAGGCCAACCCTTCCACCGCGGCGCTGGCAGAGCGGGTGATTAAGGCCAATTGCCGGGGCAATGTCGTGTTTTCGCAGGGGCTTCTCACCGCCGACGAGCCGAGTTCCTATCCTTTTTATGTCCGCAGGGATCTCTGGATGTCGTCCATGGACGAAAACCAGGGGCCCTATGAAAAACGCATCGAAATTTCCTCCGCCAATATCGATGAATTTATCGCCAGCCGGGGCATAACCGCGCTCGTGATGGATATCGAGGGTGCGGAACGCGATCTGCTCGGCAGGGCCGATCTGACCGGCGTGGAGCGGATATTCGTGGAGCTGCATGACCATCTTTACGGTCTCGCCGGCGTTCGCGATATCATGCGGGCGCTGACCGCCAAGGGATATGCCTATGATCCGCGCGGTTCACGCGGGCCCTGTGTCCTGTTCTCGAAGGACGAGAGCCCAAGGGAATACGATCCCGAGGTGGACTGAGGCCAGCGGCGCGCCGAATTCACGGAACCGTCCGCCCGTCATCTCCGTTCTCACACTTGCATGAGGGCGCGGAGCGGGTCGACGCGTGTGCCGGGATTGGTATGCGGGTCGAGAAGATAATTTCATAAACAGCAATTCATTCCAAATTATTGTTGCAATTGTTGCAACCGTTATCCTGCGTCATCATCCCTCCATCAAACCGGCGCACAACAGGCTGCGCCGGAGATGCCAACGCAACCGAAGGAGAAACGATCATGGGCTTTGTTAAGACGACAGACGGAACCGAAATCTTCTACAAGGACTGGGGCCCGAAGGATGCCCAGCCGATCATGTTCCACCATGGCTGGCCGCTCTCGTCCGATGACTGGGATGCGCAGATGCTGTTCTTCGTTTCCAAGGGTTTTCGCGTCGTCGCCCATGACCGCCGTGGCCATGGTCGTTCCGCCCAGGTTGCCGACGGTCACGACATGGATCACTACGCCGCCGACGCCTTTGCCGTCGTCGAAGCTCTCGACCTGAAGAATGCCGTCCATATCGGCCATTCCACCGGCGGTGGCGAAGTCGCCCGTTATGTCGCAAAACATGGCGAACCCGCCGGCCGTGTCGCCAAGGCGGTTCTCGTTTCCGCCGTGCCGCCGCTGATGCTCAAGACCGCGGCCAATCCGGAAGGCCTGCCGATGGAGGTTTTTGACGGCTTCCGCTCGTCGCTCGCCGCAAACCGTGCGCAGTTCTTCCGCGATGTGCCGGCCGGTCCCTTCTACGGCTTCAACCGCGACGGCGCGACCGTTCATGAAGGCGTTATCCAGAACTGGTGGCGTCAGGGCATGATGGGCGGCGCAAAGGCCCATTACGACGGCATCAAGGCTTTCTCGGAAACCGATCAGACCGAGGACCTGAAGAATATCAGCGCACCGACGCTGGTGCTGCATGGTGAAGACGACCAGATCGTGCCGATTGCCGACTCCGCCCTGAAATCGGTGAAGCTGTTGAAAAACGGCACGCTGAAGACCTATCCCGGCTTCTCACACGGCATGTTGACCGTGAATGCCGATGTGCTGAACGCCGATCTTCTGGCCTTCATCAAGGGCTGATCCTTCTGCAAAACCACAATGCGGCCGATCATTCGGCCGCATTTTGCGTTTCGCATCAGGCCATGTGGCCTCGCCAGGCATTGCGGTAAGAAGCGAGACCGGGAATGTCGTGCGGCGTGAAATGGCGCTCGCGACCGGGAAGCGGCTTGATGCCGGTGAGCAGGGCCGCACCGGCGCTGGTGCCCGTGGATCCTTCTACCGCCGTTACTTCGGTCTCCGCAAAGCCGGCCAGCGCCTTCAGATAAAGGGTGTTGCTGGCGAAGGGGCCTTCCACAAGGATCGGACCTTTCCGCCCGATGAGCGAAAGGCTGCATTCCGTCATCATCGCCAGATAAAGCGACGTCACGGCATGCCGTTCCGCGGCCGTGGCATTTTCATCGCCAATCCAGCGCGCCGCCCTGTCCGGAAAGGGGCCGGAGCCGCTAACGACGCTCGGCAGCAGCATCATGCCGCTGGCAACCACGCTGCCGAGAGCCGTTTCTATCGCTTCGTCTTCCGCTGTCCCGAATTGCTGCGCCAGCATTTCATACTCCCTGCCGCCCATGAAGCGCGACGAGGGAACGGGACGGCCGAAAGCATCGACATTCAGGAGTGTGTCACGGGTGGGATCGAGTGCGCCCGTCGCGCCGCCGATGGCGAAATTCACCACCCAGGTGCCGGTGGAGACGACCGAAAAATCACCGTCCCGGCGCAGAAGATGCGGCAGGAGGGATGCGTTGGAATCGTGGATGCCACAATAGACCGGCATATGCGGTGAAAGACCGGTTTCCAGCGCCAGCGACGGGCGGATTGTTCCCAGCACATCGAAAGCGGAGCGGACCGGCGCCATCAAATGTTCGATATCGAGACGCGCGACGAGCGAGGAGAAACTTTTTCGCCGTGGGTTCCAGAGATCGGTATGGCAGCCGAGCGAGGTCGTTTCCGTGGCCGGAATGCCCGTCAGCCGTCCCGCCCAATATTGCGCATAGGTGACGATGCTGCGCACTCTGGAGAAATCGTCTGGAAAGGCCGTTTTCTGGAAATGGATTTGCGCGCCAAGGTTCAGCCCGACGGGAAGCTGTGGTGAGCCGGTCTCGGCAAAATCGGGCCTGATGCCGCGATAGGCTGCCTCAATGGCTGCGGGATAGCCGTGTTCGTAATCGAGCACCGGCATAGCGAGATCGCCATTTCCATTGAGAAGTGCTGCCGAAGCGCCATGGGTGGTGATGGAAATCGCATCGAAACCGGGCTTCTGGCCGAAACGCTGAAGCGCGGAGAGAATGAAGCGCCAGAGCATTTCCACATCGTAATGCGGATAAATTCCGTCGCGAAGGACGGGGTTCGCCTGCTTCTCAGCGGCAATCTCCTCGCCGCTGCCGGTGTCGATGACGACGACCTTGGCATTGGTCTTGCCGATATCGATGACCGCGACGCGGCCCGGTCTGATACTCTCGCTCATGGCAGATGGAACACCGTCACCAGATCTTTTGCGACCGGCGAATGATCGGGATTGCTCTCCATGATGTCGGCCATATGCGCCCACCACTTCTTCATCACGGGGTGGTCGGGCAGCGCCGCCATGCCGTGGTTCTTGGGGCGCGTCAGCAAGCCGAACAGGATGTTGGTTTCCGGGTCGAGATGGATGGAGTAATCGCTCACACCCGCCTCGCGCAGCAGCGCCACCAGTTCCGGCCATATCTCGTCATGGCGCTTTTTATATTCGGCCTCTTTTCCGGCAAAGAGTTTCATCTTGAAGGCGTGTTTTTCAAGTTCAGGCATGGCTTAACTTCTCATGGCCCGAAGGCGGCGGACGACGATGGGGATGGCGATGGTGACGATCAAAAGCAGGCCGACGAAGATCGACATGACGATACCAGGCACGTTCAGCAGCCCAAGACCAAAGGTGACAAGGCCCATGACGAAGGCGGCGATGACGACGCCGGCAATGGTGCCCGAGCCACCGAGAATGGAAACGCCGCCCAGCACCACCATGGTCACCACCTCAAGCTCCCAGCCCTGAGCGATCGACGGGCGGGTGGAGCCGAGGCGCGAGGTGAGGCAGACGGCGGCAATGCCGCTCATGAGGCCGGTGAGAAGGAAGAGGATGAACTTCACCCGCTCGACGGGAATGCCGGAGAAACGGGCGGCGAAGGGATTGGTGCCGATGACATAGACCTGCCGGCCGAAATTGGTGGCGTGCAGCAGAATGGCGAAGAGGACGGCCATGACGATGAACAGCACGAATTCGAAGGATATGACGGAGATCACGTAACCCTGGCCGAAATAGGCGAAGTCGGCCGGATATTTGCCATAGGCCTGATCGCCCAGCACCATATAGGAGATGCCGCGAAACAGGCTCATCGTGCCGATGGTGACGACGATGGACGGCAGTTTCAGCCCGGCGACCAGAAAGCCGTTGAAAGCCCCGCATAAAAGCCCGGTGCCGATGCCGATGGCGACGAGGCCGGGCGTGCCGACGCCCATCTGCACCGCCGCACCCATGGCGGTGGAGGCAAGCGCGATGATGGCGGCGACGGATAGATCGATTTCACCGGCAATGATCAGCAGCGCCATGGCAAAGGCGATGATTGCCTTTTCGGTGAAATTGAAGGTTGCGTCGGAGAGGTTCCAGGCATTGAGGAAATAGGGCGAGGCGAGCGAATTGGCGATGAAGATCAGGATCGCAACGCCAAGCAGCAGCACTTCCCAGCTGGCCATGACACGGCGCAGCGGCGTACCGAGCTTGTCCGGGATGATGCGGGGGGGCTGTGTCGGTTGCGAGGTCATGCTGCGGCCTCCTTGGCCTGATCGGCTGCGGCCCGGTCGCGCAGGATGATGCGGCCTTGTCGAGCTTCGGCGCGGGCGTTGAAGACGACGGCAAGCACGATCACCACGCCTGATATCGCCATCTGCGCGAAGGGCGAGATGCCGATGACCGGGAGCGCGTTCTTGATGACACCGAGGAACAGCGCGCCAAGCACGGCGCCGGCCACTGAGCCGATGCCGCCGGCAATCGAGATGCCGCCAATCACATTGGCCGCCACGCTGTCCAGTTCGAAACCGGCGGCGATATCGACATAGGCAACGGCATAACGCGAGACCCAGAGATAGCTGGCGAGACCGGCCAGAGCGCCTGACAGCACGAAGGCGAAGAAGCGCGTGCGGCCGACATCGATGCCCGCATAAACGGCTGCACTCGGATTACCGCCCGATGCATAGGCCGAACGGCCGAAGGAGGTGCGGCTGAGCACCAGCCAGGCCCCGGCGATGATGAGGATCGCCACCCATGAAAGAACCGGCATGCCGAGGATCACGGTGCGCGGTACATTGAGGAAGGTCGGCGAAAGCTGATGCGCATTCACCCAGCCGCCGCCCGACAGCACGAAGGCCATGCCGCGATAGATGGTGAGCGTGCCGAGCGTGACGACGATGGGCGGAATGCCGAGCCACCAGACCAGTACGCCGTTGAGCGAGCCGAGAAACGCACCGATGCCGACCGCCATGACGATGAGAAGCGGCAGGGGAATGCCGGGAAAGGCGGCATTGGTCATGGCCACGGCCATGCCGGTAAAGGCGAGATTGGCGGCAACCGAAAGATCGATGGATTTGGTGAGAATGACCGCCATCTGGCCAAGCGCCAGAATGATGAGGATGGAGGTATCGTTGAAGATATTGACCAGATTGGCCGGCCGGCTGAAACCGGGCGCGCGCAGCGCAAAACCGGCGATCATGATGACGATGATGCCCGCCAGCAGCCATTCGCGATTTTTGAGGAAACGTTGCATGGTTTTGCCCCTCTCAGGCATTGCCGGTGGCGGCGCGCACCAGCTTTTCCGGAGAAAAATCGGCGCGTTCGAACAGGCCAGCCATCAGGCCTTCGCGCATGACGATGGCACGGTCGGACATGCCGAGGATTTCGGGAAGTTCGGATGAAATCATGATGATGGAAAGCCCCTCGGCCGCAAGCTCGCTGATGAAGCCATGCACGGCGGCCTTGGAGCCGATATCGATGCCCTTGGTCGGCTCGTCGAGAATGATGACCTTGGGCTGGGTGGCGAGCCACTTGCCGATCACCACCTTCTGCTGGTTGCCACCCGAAAGCGTGCCAACAGGCACTGAGAGTGCGGCGGCGCGAAGGTCCAGTCGCACGGCATATTTGCGCGCCAGCGCGAATTCATTGGCGGCGGCGAGAAACCCCTTACGCGATGTGCGCGTGAGAGAGGGCAGCGACATGTTCTGATAGATCGGCATTTCGAGCGCGAGCCCATGGCGGCCGCGCTCTTCCGGCACATAAACGATGCCGGCGCGGATCGCGTCTTCCGGCGAACGAATGGTGAGCGGCTGGCCGTTCAGTGTCACCTCACCAGAGGCCGGCCGGGTGATGCCGAACAGCGACTGGCAAAGTTCGGAGCGACCGGCGCCGATCAGCCCATAAAGGCCGAGAATCTCGCCTTTGCGCAGCTCAAGCGAAATATCGCGGAATTCCGTCTGGTGCGAATAATCGCGAATCGACAAAACCGTTGGCCCCAGCGTGACGGCTTGCTTGGGGAAGGCGTTCGTCACGTCGCGACCGACCATCAGGCGCACGATCTCATCCTGTGGCGTGGTGGCGAGTGTGCCGGCTCCGACCATTTTCCCGTCGCGGAACACGGCGTAATTCTCGGCGATTTCATAGACTTCATCGAACTTGTGGCTGATGAAGAGGATCGCCTTGCCCTGCCGCTTGAGGTTCTCGACGATGCGGAAGAGATCATCGATCTCCTTGCGGGAAAGCGCAGCCGTCGGTTCGTCCATGATGACGATGCGCGCCTCGACTGACAACGCACGGGCGATGGCTACCAGATGGCGCTGCGCGATCGAAAGATCTTTCAACCGGATGGTAGGATCGATGGTGCTTTCGAGCTGTTCCAGCAGAATTCTTGCGCGCTCATTGATGGTTTTCCAGTCGATGAGGCCGAAACGGCCTTTGGGCGCATGGCCGAGGAAGATGTTTTCGCCGACCGAAAGTTCGTCGAACAGCACGGTTTCCTGATGAATGGCGGTGACGCCGGCATCGATGGCATCCTGTGCGCCGTGAAAGGTAACGGCCTTGCCATCGAGAAGGATTTCGCCTTCGTTCGGGCGGTAGATGCCGGTGAGGATTTTGACGAGCGTGGATTTGCCCGCGCCGTTCTCGCCGATCAGCGCGGTGACCTTGCCGGGATAAAGTGCGATATCGACGCCATCCAGCGCCTTCACGCCGGGGAATATCTGGCTGATGCCGCGCATTTCGAGAATGGGCGTAGCGCTGGAAGTCGCTGGGATGTCTATGGTTTGGGTTTCAGCACGCATCATTCCGTCTTACCGGTCAGTTTTGAGTGGAGCGGCGAGGGGCACCCCCCTCTGTCCTGCCGGGCATCTCCCCCTCAAGGGGGGAGATCGGCAAGCGGATAGCACCCTGCTTTATGGATCGAGCGGGTGCGGCATATCGATCTCCCCCCTTGAGGGGGAGATGCCCGGCAGGGCAGAGGGGGGGTGCCCTCCACGCACTGCCGTCACTTCTCAGATCAGAAAATCTTCGAGAACTGATCGATATTCTTCGCGTCGTAGATGAACGGATCAGCCATCGCCGCTTCGCTGTTTTCGCCAACCTTGATCTTGCCCATGCGGCCGGCTTCGATTTCCGAGCCCGGCTTGCCGTCGGCTTCGCCCTTCACAAGGCGATAGGCGATCTGGGTGGCGGAGTAACCGAGGTCAATCGGGTTCCAGATGGCGAATTCCTTGGTGGCGCCTGATTTGATGGCGCCGGCCATCTCCGACGGCAGGCCAAGGCCGGTCACGAAGACCTGACCGATCTTGCCGGCATCCTTCACGGCCTGCGAGGCGGCGAGAACGCCAACCGTCGTCGGCGCTACGATGACCTTCACATTCGGCTGCGAGGAGAGCAGACCCTGCGCTTCGCGGTAGCTCTTGTCGGCAAGGTCGTCACCGTAAACCGTGGTGACAAGGTTGAGGCCGGGGAAGTCCTTCAGCTGCTTCTTCATCTCATCGATCCAGATATTCTGGTTCGTGGAGGTGGTGGTGGCCGAAAGGATGGCGAAGTCACCCTTGCCGCCTTCCAGATGCGATGCGGCGAGCTGCAGGCACATCTTGCCGATCAGCGCGTTGGAAGAAGGATTGAGCTGGAGAATGCGGCCCTCGGGCGCCACGCCGGAATCCCAGGAAATGACCTTGATGCCGCGCTGTGCCGCCTTTTTCAGTGCGGGAACAACCGCGTCGGGGTCGTTGGCGGAAATGGCGATGGCATCAACGCCCTGCGCGATCAGCGAATTGATGACTTCGATCTGGCCTTCCGCCGTGGTGCTGGTCGGACCGGTATAGATGATCTCGACGCCGCCGAGATCCTTTGCGGCCTCCTGCGCGCCCTTGTTGGCGGCTTCGAAAAAGCCGTTACCGAGTGACTTGACCACCAGCGCTATCTTGACGTCTGCGGCCTCAGCAACGCTGCCAAGCCCCGCGACGGAGAGCGCCGCGCTGAGTGCCAGAACGCTGGTCAATGTTCTGCGTGTAAGTTTCATGTCCCTTTTCCTCCCGTTTTGAACCTTGTTTTTCCCTCCAGCGCTCCTCAAGCGACTGAAGAAGAATTCTCCTCATCCGGCGGACCGGCGGTTTTTCCCGCTGCGACTGCACCGGCGATCAGCAATTCGACGCCGGCATCTTCCACCATCCTTGCCGCTTCGTCCGAAATCCCGTCATCGGTGATGATGGTCGTAACGTTTTCGAGCGGACATAAAATCAGGCTGGATCGTTTTCTGAATTTCGAGGAATCGACCATCACGATCAGTTCTTCCGCCTGCCGCATCAGCTTCTGTTCGCTCTGGATGACCAAAGCGTCGGATTCCATGATGCCAAGCGCGCCCACACCCTGCGCGCCGAGAAAAATCCGTCGCGCATAAAAATTGCGGATCGCGTCGTTCTCGAAAGGCGACAGGATAAGGCTCTGGTCGCGATAGATCGCGCCGCCCGGCACGCTGACACTGCATTTGGAATGCTTGACCAGATGCTCGGCAATCGCGAAGGAATTGGTCATCACCTGCAGGCGGCGCGCCGCCATGTAATGCACCATCTGGAATGTCGTCGTGCCGCCATTCAGGATGATTGCGTCCCCATCATTGCAGAGATCGACCGCCTTGCGCGCAATTGCGCGTTTCTTGTCGATATTGACCGATTCGGACACGCGGAAGGGACGTGCGGCAAGATTGCCGAGCTGCGGCGGATGCACCGCTTCCGCCCCGCCGCGCACGCGCCGCAACTTGCCCTGAACGTGCAAAGACGCAATATCCCGGCGGATTGTCGCTTCCGACGCATCCGTGAGTTCAGCAATATCCTGCACCGTCACGACTGCTTTTTCCTGTGTGGCGCTCAAGATGATGCGATGGCGTTCGCGTTCGTGCATGGGGTCCTCCTGACCGTGATTATTCGCAATCTCTTTACGTTGTCAATCAAGAACGATCAAATTAATCAATATCGCGCTGCAACATGAAAATTTATGATCGTTTTTGATTGACATTGTGCTTTTGGATGCGCGATACCTGCCATTAAAGGAGGCGGGCCGATATCGGCTCCGCGAATGCAGACAGATATTGGGAGGAAGACATGACGGGAACATCCCGCCTTCTCGAAAGCCGTTGGGACGACGCTTACGCCAGGACGCTCGATGAGCCCGGCAAGCTGCTTTATCGCTCCAATCTGCTGGGTGCGGACAAGCGCATCACCAATTACGGCGGCGGCAACACCTCTGCAAAGGTGTTGGAAACCGATCCGCTGACGGGCGAGAAGGTCCGCGTCATGTGGGTCAAAGGCTCCGGTGGTGATGTCGGCACCATCAAGCTCGATGGTTTTGCGACGCTTTATCTCGATAAGCTGGAAGCGCTGAAGGGCATTTATAAGGGTGTTACAGACGAGGACCGCATGGTCGGTTTCCTGCCGCATTGCACCTTCAACCTCAACCCGCGCGCGGCTTCCATCGATACGCCGCTGCACGGTTTCGTGCCTTATGATCATGTCGATCACATGCATCCGGATGCGATTATTGCGATTGCCGCCTCCAAAAACTCGAAAGAACTCACGCAGCAGATCTTCGGCGATGACATCGGCTGGCTGCCCTGGCGTCGTCCCGGTTTTCAGCTCGGTCTCGATCTCGAAGCTTTCGTCAAGGCAAATCCTAAGGCCAAGGGCGTCGTGCTGGAAAGTCACGGCCTGTTCACCTGGGATAATGACGCCAAGGCGTGTTACGAGCTGACGCTCGCTATTATCAACAAGGCCATCGAATGGTTTGCGGCCAAGACCGAAGGCAAGACGATTTTCGGCGGCGCGGTGGCGAAGAGCCTGCCCCTTGCCGAACGCCGCGCCATCGCCGCCCGGTTGATGCCGGAAATCCGTGGCCGCATCGGCCGTGAGGAACGCAAGCTCGGCCATTTCGACGATCAGGACGCGGTTCTCGAATTCGTCAACTCGAAAGACCTGAAGCCGCTTGGGAACCTCGGCACATCCTGCCCGGATCACTTCCTGCGCACGAAAATCCGCCCGCTCATCCTCGATCTCGATACGGCGAATCCGGATGTGGACGCGCTGACGGCGGGTCTCGACAAGGCGCTTGAAGCTTACCGCGCCGATTATACCCGCTACTACGAAGCCTGCCGCCACGACAATTCGCCGAAGATGCGCGATCCGAACCCGGTGATTTTCCTGATCCCCGGCGTTGGCATGTTGTCCTTCGCCAAGGACAAGGCGACGGCGCGCATTGCCGGCGAATTTTACGTCAACGCCATCAACGTCATGCGTGGTGCTTCCACCGTGTCCGAATATCAGGGTCTTCCCGAACAGGAGGCCTTCGATATCGAATATTGGCTGCTGGAAGAGGCAAAGCTTCAGCGGATGCCGAAGCCGAAGAGCCTTGCCGGCCGCGTGGCATTTGTCACCGGCGGTGCTGGCGGTATCGGCCGGGCAACGGCGGAAAGGCTGGCGGGCGAGGGCGCCTGCGTTGTGCTGGCCGATATCGACGAGGCGGCGCTGGAGGCTGCCAAGGGCGATCTCGTCAAGCGTTACAGCGCTGACGCGGTGCGCAGCGTGAAGCTGGATGTGACGAAAGAGGATGCCGTCATTTCAGCATTCGCGGAAGCGAGCGTGGAATTCGGCGGCGTGGATATTCTCGTTTCCAATGCCGGTATCGCTTCTTCCGCGCCGGTGGAAGATACGACGCTTGCCATGTGGAACAAGAATATCGACATTCTCGCCACCGGCTATTTCCTCGTTTCGCGGGAAGCGTTCCGGCTGCTGCGGCGTCAGAATCTTGGCGGCAATGTGGTGTTCGTTGCATCCAAAAATGGCCTAGCTTCCTCGCCCAATGCGTCCGCCTATTGCACGGCGAAAGCTGCGGAAATTCATCTCGCCCGTTGCCTTGCGCTTGAAGGGGCGGAAGCGGGTATCCGCGTCAACACCGTCAATCCCGATGCCGTGCTGCGCGGTTCGAAAATCTGGAACGGCGAGTGGCGCGAGCAGCGTGCCGCTTCATCCAAAATCGAGGTGACCGATCTGGAGGAGCACTACCGCAAGCGCTCGATGTTAAAGTTGAACGTCTTCCCGGAAGATATCGCCGAGGCGATTTACTTCCTGGCCTCCGACGCTTCCGCCAAGTCCACCGGCAACATCATCAATGTTGATGCCGGCAATGCGCAGAGTTTCACGCGATAAGGCGTTTGGCCCGTTCTTATTTCCGTCATTCCGGCCTTGAGCCGGAATCCAGCCAGCCCAAGTCCTTGGGCTGAAGGAACTTATCCCGCCGCGCAGACGCGCGTCGACTGGATACCGGCTCAAGGCCGGTATGACGGAGATGAGGTCGATAAGCTAAGCATGCACTGGACCGATTCCCGGGAGGAAAAGATGACCGAGACGAAAATCGCCGCCGATGTGATCGCGGCTGAAAACGAAAAGCGCGCCGGCGCACAGAAAGACGACTATCAGGCGCTGGGCAACCAGCTTGCGCGCCGTAACATCGATATCGATGCCGTTACGGCCAAAGTGGCAGAGTTTTTCGTCGCCGTGCCGTCCTGGGGCGTCGGCACTGGTGGAACCCGTTTTGCCCGCTTTCCGGGCACAGGGGAGCCGCGCGGCATTTTCGACAAGCTGGATGATTGCGCCGTCATCAACCAGCTGACGCGCGCTACACCAAACGTCTCCCTGCATATTCCGTGGGACAAGGAAGACCCGAAGCGGCTGAAGGCCCATGCCGATGCGCTGGGTCTCGGCTTCGACGCCATGAACTCCAACACGTTTTCGGATGCGCCCGGTCAGAGCCATTCCTACAAATACGGCTCCCTCAGCCACACCGATGCCGCCACGCGCCGTCAGGCCGTCGAGCACAACATCGAATGTATCGAGATCGGCAATGCCATCGGCTCAAAAGCGCTGACGGTGTGGGTGGGCGACGGCTCGAACTTCCCCGGCCAGAGCAGTTTCACCAGAAGTTTCGAGCGCTATCTTGCCGGCATGGCCGATATCTACAAGGCGCTGCCGGATGACTGGCGCATTTTCTCCGAACACAAGATGTACGAGCCGGCCTTCTATTCCACCGTCGTGCAGGACTGGGGTACCAATTACCTCATCGCCAATACGCTCGGCGAAAAGGCCTTCTGCCTCGTCGACCTCGGCCACCATGCGCCGAACACCAATATCGAAATGATCGTCGCCCGGCTCATCCAGTTCGGCAAGCTCGGCGGTTTCCACTTCAACGACAGCAAATATGGCGATGACGATCTGGATGCCGGTTCAATAGAACCTTATCGCCTGTTCCTCGTCTTCAACGAGCTGGTGGATGCGGAATATCGCGGCGTGAAGGGTTTCCATCCCGCCCATATGATCGACCAGTCGCACAATGTGACGGATCCGATAGAAAGCCTGATCTCCAGCGCCAATGAAATCCGCCGCGCCTATGCGCAGGCATTGCTGGTGGATCGCGCGGCTCTCGACGGTTACCAGCAGGACAATGATGCGCTGATGGCTTCCGATATGCTGAAGCGGGCCTATCGCACCGATGTCGAACCGATTCTTGCGCAGGCCCGGCAATTGGCGGGCGGCGCTATCGATCCGGTGGCGACTTATCGTGCGAGCGGCTATCGCAAGCAGGTGGCGGCGAAGCGCCCGGCTTCGGTTGGCGGCAGCGGCGGCATTGTATAGGGGCGTTGTTTTTGGGGGGACGTCCCCCACACCCGTCACCCCGGACTTGATCCGGGGTCCAGTGCGATCAAGTCATTGATCGCGCAAGAGTCTTTCACGGCGCAGACGCGCCGTGGCTGGATGCCGGATCGAGTCCGGCATGACGGAAATAGTGTCACTTCCCCGAAGGCGATTGCCGGCGCACTTGAAATGTATGTTCCGGCCCGGGAAACGCCCCCGAGCGAACTTCATCGGCATAGGCTGCCGCTGCTTCGGAGACCGTTGGGCCAAGATCGGCGAACCGCTTGACGAATTTTGGTTTGAAATCGGTGAAGAGGCCGAGCATGTCGTCGGAAACGAGCACCTGCCCGTCGCAGGCCGGCGATGCGCCGATGCCAACCGTGGGCGCGGCGAGTTTTTCGGTCAGTTCGCGGGCGAGCGGCTCGACGGTGCCTTCCACGACAATGGCGAAGGCGCCGGCCTGATCCACCGCAATCGCGTCGCGCCAGATTTTTTGCGTTTCCGCATCCGAATGTCCAAGCGAGCGGAAGCCGCCGGCGGTGTGAACCAGCTGCGGCATGAGCCCGACATGGCCGAACACCGGAATGCCGCGCGCCACCAGAAAAGCGATAGTCTCCGCCATTTCCTCGCCGCCTTCCAGCTTCACGCCGTCACAGCCGGTTTCCTGCATCAGCCGCACGGCATTGCGGAACGCCTGTTCCTTGGATTCCTGATAGGTTCCGAAGGGAAGATCGACGATGACGCAGGCATGTTCCACGCCGCGCATCACGGCGCGGCCATGGGCGATCATCATATCCAGCGTGACGCCGACCGTGGTATCCATGCCGTAAAGCACCATGCCGAGGGAATCGCCGACCAGGAGCAGATCGCAATGCGGATCGAGCAGGCGGGCAATCGGCGTGGTATAGGCGGTCAGGCAGACGATGCGCGCCTCGCCTTTCATCTGCCGGATGGAGGCCGTCGTCAGCCGCTTGTGTTTTCCATGGGCGCTCATTCGGCCGCCTCCCGTTGATTGATCCTGTCGCGCCCGATGACGCGGTTGTCGAGGAGCCGCGTGCTGCCGAGCCTGACGAACAGCGCCACCAGCACCGGTCCCGCCTGCAATGAAGCAACGGGGGCGAGCGTATCTGGATCGCGCACCGCAACGACTTCCGGTGAGGCCAGCGGCTCGGCGGCGATGAATTTTTCTATCGCGGCTTCGAATGCGGCGGGGTCGTCGAAGCCCTCGCCATAAAGCCGTTCTGCCTCATCAAGTGCCTGCGGCACGATCACGGCGGCGGCACGTTCCGCCTGGCTCAAATAAACGTTACGCGAGGAACAGGCGAGCCCATCCGCCTCACGCACCGTGGCGACGGGAACGACCCTGACCGGCTGGGCGAGGTCCTCGACCATGCGGCGTATCAGCGTTACCTGCTGATAATCCTTCTCTCCGAAATAGGCGGCATCCGGCTGGACGAGATTAAAAAGCTTGGTCACGACGGTCGCAACACCGGCGAAATGCCCCGGCCGCACCGCGCCTTCCAGCTGGCTTCCCAGTTCGGGCACATCCACCACGGTCTGCATCGGGCGCGGATACATCTCGGAGACTTCTGGTGCGAAAAGAATGTCGATGCCCGCCTCTTCCAGCAATGCGCTGTCGCGGGCGAGATCGCGGGGGTAACGGGCCAGATCCTCATTCGCACCGAATTGCAGCGGGTTGACGAAGATCGAAACCACCGTCACGTCGTTTTCCGCCTTGGATTGGGCAACAAGCGTCAGATGGCCGATATGGAGAAAGCCCATGGTCGGCACGAAGCCGATGGTTTTGCCCGCACGGCGAAAGGCGGCGGTGGCATCCCGCAATTCGGCGACGGTTTTTACAAGCTGCATGGGTCTCCTCCGGCTTCCCCAATCGCTGCCCGGCGAAAGGTGCTGGATAGAACTCGATTTGCCGAACGGGGTCAACGGACGCATCGGGATTATATCGATTAACCCTATGACGACTTTCGAGAAAACCGGTGCTCGGACAGATGGCGGCGATCACCCCACCCAGAGCGGTTTTCTTTTTTCGGCAAAGGCCAATCGCCCCTCCCGCGCCTCGTTGCTGCCGCTGATCGTGGCGATGACGCTTTCGGCAAAGGCGAGCCGGTCGCCTGCGGGCATATCGCGCATCTTCAGCAACGCCGCTTTTCCGGCCGCGATGGCGCCCGGCGCATTCTGCCGCAACCGGGCGAGAACATCCTCCACCATGACATCGAGTTCGTCCGACGGGACAGCCCGGTTGACGAGGCCAAGGCGCTCCGCATCAGCGGCGTTTATCGCCGCGCCGAGATAGGCCATTTCCTGAAGCTGGCTCATTGGTATCTTCGCCATAAGCTTTGCCGCCACCATGGCCGGGAAAAGCCCGACACGGACTTCCGGCAGGCCGAATTCGGCATGGTCGGCGGCATAGGCGAGATCGCAGGCGGCGATGAGGCCAAGCCCGCCGGCCAGAACCCGGCCGTTGATGCGGGCGATGACGGGCCTGTCGCAGCCCTCGATGGCACGCATCACATCTGCAATAGGGTTGGTTCCATCCCGCGAGAGGAACATGCCGCCGGCGCTTTCTTTCAGATCGGCCCCGGAGCAGAAGCTGCGGTCTCCCGCGGCCGTTATCACCACGGCGCGCAGGCCGCCATCACCGGATGCCGTGCGGATGGCCGTCGTCAGCGCGTCCGTCATCGCGGCATTCAGGGCATTGTGTACTTCCGGCCGGTTGAGCGTCAGCCAGAGAACGTCCTTGCGCCTTTCGCTCAGCAGTTCATCCGCCATGCGCGTCACCCTCCTGTCTTGCCGCAAGCAGCGCCTTGCCGGCGCGGGCCGCATTCGGTCTGCCGAGATGCCGGCTGATCCAGTCTCCGGTTCTCGCCACCGCCATCAGGTCGACATCGGTTTTAATGCCAAGCCCCTGCAGCAGATAAACGACATCTTCAGTGGCGACGTTGCCGCTGGCGCCCGGCGCAAAGGGGCAGCCGCCCAGCCCGGCCACCGAACTGTCGAAGACAGAGATACCTTCATCCAGCGAGGCCAGAACATTGGCGACGCCCTGCCCATAGGTATCGTGGAAATGCATGGCGAGTTTTTCACGCGGGATGCGGGCAGACACTCGCTTGATGAGATTGCGAATCTGGTCCGCCGTGCCGACGCCGATCGTATCGCCGAGCGAAATTTCGTAACAGCCGAGTGCGATGAGCGCTTCGGCCATCGCCGCCAGCTCATCGGGCGCAACCGCGCCGTCATAGGGGCAGCCGGCTATGCAGGAGACATAACCGCGCACAAGGATGTTCCGGCCAGCCGCCGCTGATGCGACATCGCGCAGGCGCTCGAGGCTTTCGGCGCGCGAGCAGCCGATATTGTGCTGGCTGAAACCTTCGGATGCGGAGACGAAAACGGCGATTTCCGTCACGCCGGCTTCAAGGGCGGCCTCGAAACCTTTCATATTGGGGACGAGCGCCGGATAGGCGGTGCCGGGTCGCCTCTCGAGGCCCTGGAACACCTCTTTCGAACCCGCCATTTGCGGCACTTTTTTGGGTGAGACGAAAGCGCCCGCTTCCACCGCCGCCAATCCGGCTGCGGTCAGCCGTTCGATCAGCTCGATCTTGATGGCGGCTGGAACCTCGGCGCTTTCGTTCTGCAAGCCATCACGCGCGCCCACTTCGACAATTTTGACGGTTCGGGGCCAACTCATATCAGCCGTCCTCCGGCTCGAAATCCACCAGCACCGCACCGGCCACGACCATATCGCCCTCAATGCAATTGATGGCCGTGACGGTGCCTTTCGCGGGCGCACGGATCGTGTGCTCCATTTTCATCGCCTCCATCACCACAAGCGCCTCGCCGGCTTCAACCGCGGCACCGTTGCTGCTCAGCAAGGCGCGGATGACGCCGGGCATGGGTGCTTCCAGACCGCCGGTATGGGTAGCGGAATCCGCGATATCGACGGGATCCGGCTGGCTGACGCGATAATGCTCGCCATCCAGAAAAAGCGCGTAATGGCCATCCTCTGCAAAGAAATGGCCCTGCCTTTTCCTGCCTGCTGCGGTCGCTCGGAATTTGCCATCGTCCGAGAGGCCGCCATGGGCGCTGATCGCGCGTCCGTCGATCTCCAGCGAAAAACTATCCGCCTCATGCGTGACGCCGACGCCAAGCGGCTGGTTGTCAAACACGAAATAAAGCGTTTCCCGCGCCGGCGCGTTGAGGCGGAAGGCGGCCGTCGTGTTCCACGGGCTATGGGGATCGGCCTGTGAACCCGGCTTTCCGTTTTTTTGCCGCGCAAGCAGCAGGCCAAGCGCGGCCATGGCTACCTCGTTCCTGTCCGTTGCTGCCGGGGCAAACAGCGCCGCCTCGTTACGGGCGATGAAGCCGGTATCGAGATCGGCGTTCGCGAAGGCCGCCAGTCCCGCAAGCCGCGTCAGAAAGGCGGCATTGCTGGTGACGCCGCAGATCGCCAGATTTTCGAGCGCCAACCGCAGACGTCGCACCGCCGATGGGCGATCCCGGTCCCAGACGATCAGCTTGGCGATCATCGGATCGTAATGCACGGTGATGGCGTCGCCGGCGCGTATGCCGCTGTCGATCCTGACGTGAAGGCCCTGATCGGGAAAAACCAGATGGCTGATGGTGCCGATCGACGGCAGGAAATCATGCGCCGGGTCTTCGGCATAAATCCGCGCCTCGATGGCGTGGCCGTTTATGCTGAGACCGGTCCAGTCTTCCGGCAGGGGCTCTCCGTTGGCGACGCGGATCTGCCATTCGACCAGGTCGAGACCGGTAATATATTCCGTCACCGGATGTTCGACCTGAAGCCTCGTATTCATTTCCATGAAATAGAAGTCGCCGGAAGGGTCGAGCAGAAACTCCACGGTTCCCGCGCCGCGATAATCTATGGCGCGGGCGGCGGCGACCGCCGCTTCATACATGCGCTGGCGAAGCGCATCGGGCAGACCGGGGGCAGGGGCTTCCTCTATGACCTTCTGGTGCCGGCGCTGGATCGAGCAGTCGCGCTCGAAAAGCGAAACACACTTGCCGTGGCCATCGGCAAAGACCTGCACTTCCACATGGCGCGGCCGTTCAAGGTATTTTTCGATCAGCATGCGGTCATTGCCGAAGGCGGCTAGCGCTTCGCGTTTTGCACCCGCAAGCTCCGCTGCGAAGTCGCGCTTTTGCCGGACGATACGCATGCCCTTGCCGCCGCCGCCGGCTGAGGCCTTGAGCAGCACCGGATAACCGATCGTGTCCGCCTCGCTTGCCAGTCGTTTCTCCGATTGTTCGTCACCGTGATAACCGGGAACAACCGGAACACCGGCCTCTGCCATCAGCGCCTTCGCCTCGCTTTTCCCACCCATGGCGCGGATTGCCGCTGCCGATGGGCCAATAAAAACGAGATCGGCGGCGGCGCAGGCTTCGGCGAAACCGGCATTTTCTGAGAGAAAACCGTAACCCGGATGAATGGCTTGCGCGCCGCAGGCTTTTGCGGCGGCGATGATTTTTTCGCCGTCGAGATAGGAGGCTCGCGCGGGTGCTGCGCCGATGGTTATGGCCTCGTCGGCCAGCGCCACATGCATGGCGTCACGGTCTGCATCCGAATACACGGCAACGGTGCGGATACCCATCTTGGCGGCGGTGCGAATGATGCGGCAGGCGATTTCGCCCCTGTTGGCGATCAGTATTTTCGAGAACATGGTCGCCTCACATCCTGAATATGCCGAAACGGGTGGGTTCAATCGGTGCGTTAAGCGCGGCCGACAGTCCGAGGCCAAGTACGAGGCGGGTATCCTTCGGATCGATGATGCCGTCGTCCCACAGCCTTGCACTGGCATAATAGGGATGGCCTTCCCGTTCGTATTTTTCCCGGATTGGCTGCTTGAACGCCTCTTCGCCTTCCTTCGACCAGTGGCGGCCATCGGCCTCGATGCCGTCGCGGCGGATTTGCGCCAGAACGGACGCCGCCTGTTCGCCACCCATCACCGAAATGCGGGCATTCGGCCACATCCACAGGAAGCGTGGCGAATAGGCCCGGCCGCACATGCCATAATTGCCGGCCCCGAAGGAGCCGCCGATGATGACGGTGAATTTCGGCACTTTGGCTGAAGCGACCGCAGTCACGAGCTTCGCGCCATCCTTGGCGATGCCCCCCGCCTCATAGGCCTTGCCGACCATGAAGCCGGTGATGTTCTGGAGAAAGACCAGCGGAATGCCGCGCTGGCAGCAGAGTTCGATGAAATGCGCGCCCTTCAGCGCCGATTCCGAAAAAAGGATACCGTTATTGGCGATGATGCCAACGGGATAGCCATGGATATGGGCGAAACCGCAGACCAGCGTCGTGCCATAAAGCGCCTTGAACTCGTCGAATTCCGAACCATCCACCAGTCGGGCAATGATCTCGCGCACCTCGAAGGGTTTTCGCGTGTCGGCAGGAACGATGCCGTAAAGCTCTTCAGCCGGATAAAGTGGCTCTGCGGGTTCGCGGATATCCAGCTCCACCTGTTTGCGGCGGTTGAGGGTGGAGACGATCCGCCGGGTCAGCGCCAGCGCATGGCGGTCGTCATGGGCATAATGATCGGTGACGCCGGATTGGCGGGAATGCACATCCGCGCCGCCGAGGTCCTCCGCACTTACCACCTCGCCGGTCGCCGCTTTCACCAGCGGCGGGCCGCCGAGAAAGATCGTGCCCTGATTTTTGACGATGACGGACTGGTCGCTCATGGCAGGCACATAGGCCCCGCCCGCCGTGCAACTGCCCATCACCACGGCGATCTGAGCGATGCCCTGCGCCGACATATTGGCCTGATTGTAGAAGATGCGGCCGAAATGATCGCGGTCGGGAAACACCTCGTCCTGATTGGGCAGGTTCGCGCCGCCGGAATCCACGAGGTAAATGCAGGGCAGGCGGTTCTCAGTGGCGATTTCCTGCGCGCGCAGATGTTTCTTCACTGTCAGCGGATAATAGGTGCCGCCTTTTACCGTCGCGTCATTGGCAACGATCACACATTCGCGGCCCGAGACCCGGCCGATGCCGGTGACGATGCCAGCGGCGGGAACCGGTTCTTCATAGACCTCGTAAGCTGCGAATTGCGACAATTCCAGAAACGGGCTGCCGGGATCGAGAAGGGCTTCGATGCGATCGCGCGCCAGCAATTTGCCGCGGGAAAGATGCCGTTCGCGGGCCTTTTCGCCGCCGCCTCTGGAGATTTTTTCGACGTGTCGGCGCAGGTCATCGACCAGGCCCGACATGAAATCGACGTTGGCAGCGAAGGTGGGGTCGCGGCTTAGACTGGATGCAAGCTTCATCGCGTTCTCACCCGTTACCCTTGACCAGTTCGCGGCCGATTAGCATCCGGCGAATTTCGCTGGTGCCCGCGCCGATCTCGTAAAGCTTGGCATCTCGCAGCAGCCGTCCGGCCGGGCTTTCATTGACATAGCCGGAACCGCCGAGAAGCTGGATCGCATCCAGCGCCACCTGTGTCGCCCGCTCGGCGGCGAAAAGGATCGCGCCGGCCGCGTCCTGCCTTGTGATGCGGCCATTGTCGCAGGCCCGCGCCACGGCATAGACATAGGCACGGGATGCGTTCATGGATGAATAGATATCGGCGAGCTTGCCCTGCACCAGCTGGAATTCGCCGATGGGTTTGCCGAATTGTTTGCGCTCGCGAGCATAGGGCAGTACCAGATCGATGGCTGCCTGCATGATACCGACGGGGCCGGCGGCCAGCACGGCGCGCTCGTAATCCAGCCCGCTCATCAGCACCGTCACGCCGTCATTGAGGCGGCCGAGAATGTTCTCTTCCGGCACCTCGCAATCCTCGAACACCAGTTCTGATGTGGGTGAGCCGCGCATGCCGAGCTTGTCGAGTTTCTGGGCCGGGCGAAACCCCTTGAAGCCCTTTTCGATCAGGAAGGCGGTGATGCCGCGCGGGCCGGCGGACATATCCGTCTTGGCGTAGACCACCAGCGTATCGGCCTCGTGGCCATTGGTGATCCACATTTTTGCGCCGTTCAGCACATAGCGATCACCCCTGCGTTCCGCCTTCAGCCGCATGGACACGACATCCGATCCGGCCTCCGTCTCGCTCATGGCGAGCGAACCGACGTGCTCGCCCGAGACCAGCTTCGGCAGATATCTTCGCTTCTGCTCATCGGTTCCCCAGCGGTGGATCTGGTTGATGCAGAGGTTGGAATGAGCGCCATAGGACAGGCCGATGGAAGCCGAAGCCCGGCTTATTTCCTCCATCGCCACGCAATGGGCGAGATAGCCCATGTCGGCACCGCCGAACTCTTCCGAAACGGTGATGCCGTGCAGGCCGAGCTCACCCATCTCCGGCCAGAGCTTGCGCGGAAAACGGTCGTCCCTGTCGATCTCGGCCGCCAGCGGAGCGATTTTATCATCTGCGAATGCGCTTGCGCTGTCGCGCAATGCTGCGATTTCCGTGCCGAGATCGGCATCGAAAATGGCGGCGAGGTTCAAACTCATCGCGTCTCCTCCTCCGGACGGCAGGCCGTCCCTCTTTTCAGCAGCCGGCACCTCCTCCGCGCCGGCAGCCCTTATTTACGGCGTGTCACCCCCGGTGAAGGCGGCGGAACGGCGCACGAATGTTTTGATGGCGAAATTGGACTGGATGCGCGACACACCGGGAACCGTGGTCAGGAAATCCAGTAGCTCCTGATAATGCGGCAAATCCCGCACCATGGCGTGGATCAGATAGTCCGAACTGCCACTGGTCTGGTAACCGCCCACCACTTCCGGAATGGAAGCGACATGGTGTTCGAAGGTCGTCAGCGCTTCCTTGATCTGCCGCTCCAGCGTGACGGAGATGAAAACGCCCATATTGCCGAGCAGCCGGTTCTCATCGAACACGGCGGTATAGCCACGAATGATGCCTTCCTCTTCCAGCTTGCGCACGCGGCGCAGCGTCGGCGTGAAGGAAAGACCGATTCGCGCCGCCAGATCGCGCCAGCTCACCCGCCCGTCATCGCCGAGCACATGCAGAATCTTGCGGTCGAAACTGTCGAGCTCAATCATGGATCATTTGCTCTATGATATGACTAATTGTTGGATCAAAGATATCGTCAATCAAAAAACTGTCAATCAAAATAGCTTTGAAATGAATTCGAGTTGGTGATAGCGTTCATGTCAGTCGAGGTCTGGAGGAGATCGCGATGATGGCCGTTTTCTCAAGCGAGGAAATGGCCAAGGGAGGTGAATTTGGCTGTGTATGACCCTGTCGTGATCGTCGGGGCCGCCCGTACTGCTATGGGTGGGTTCCAGGGCGAATTCAAATCGGTGGCTGCGCCCGATCTTGGGGCGGCGGCGATCCGTGCGGCCGTCGAACGGGCCGCTGTTCCGGTTTCTGATATTAACGATGTGCTGATGGGCTGTGTGCTTACGGCCGGGCAGGGGCAGGCGCCCGCCAGACAGGCGGCCATCGCCGCCGGCATTCCCAATTCGATTGGCGCAACGACCATCAACAAGATGTGCGGCTCGGGCATGAAGGCGATCATGCTGGGGCATGACCAGATTGCGGCGGGAAGCTCTTCCATCGTGCTGGCGGGCGGCATGGAAAGCATGAGCAATGCGCCCTACCTGCTGGATCGCGCCCGAAATGGCTATCGTCTCGGCCACGGCAAGGTCATCGATCATATGTTTCTCGACGGTCTCGAGGATGCTTATGACAAGGGCCGGCTGATGGGCACTTTCGCGGAAGATTGCGCTGAAACCTATCAATTTACCCGCGCCATGCAGGATGACTATGCGCTTGCCTCGCTGGAGCGGGCGCGTCGCGCCATAGCGGAGGGAGCTTTTGAAGCGGAAATCACGCCTGTCGGCGATGTTACCGTGGACGAGCAGCCGGGCAAGGCAAGGCCGGAGAAAATCCCGCAGCTGAAGCCCGCCTTTCGCGATGGCGGAACGGTGACGGCGGCCAATTCCAGTTCTATCTCCGATGGTGCGGCCGCTCTCGTTCTCATGCGTCGCTCCGAAGCGGAAAGGCGGGGTCTTTCACCACTGGCGACCATCATCGGTCAGGCCTCCCATGCGGATGCCCCTGCCGGATATCCAACGGCTCCCATCGGCGCGATGAAAAAACTGTTCGATAAAACCGGCTGGACGGCGAGGGATGTCAATCTCTTCGAAATCAACGAGGCCTTTGCCGTGGTGGCGATGGCGGCAATGCGCGATCTCGATCTGCCGCATGAGAAGGTGAATGTGCATGGCGGGGCGTGCGCGCTCGGCCATCCGATCGGCGCTTCCGGCGCGAGGATTGTTGTCACCCTGCTGGCCGCCCTGCAGCGTCACGGGCTGAAGCGCGGCGTGGCCGCAGTCTGCATTGGCGGCGGTGAAGCAACCGCGCTCGGCATTGAGCGGCATTAAGGGGAGGCGGCGATGATCCTGAACGAAGCCCAGCAGCAGATCAGGGACATGGCCCGCGATTTCGCCCGCGAGCGGCTGGCCCCAGGGGCTGCTTCGCGTGATCGGGAAAGCCGGTTCCCGAAAGACGAACTGAAGGAAATGGGAGACCTCGGTTTCCTCGGCATGCTGGTTTCGGAGGATTATGGCGGGTCGGAAACCGGTGCCGTCGCTTATGCTTTGGCGCTGGAGGAAATTGCTGCCGGTGACGGGGCCTGTTCCACCATCATGAGCGTGCATAATTCGGTCGGCTGCGTGCCGATCCTGAAATTCGGCACGGAAGAACAGAAACAGCGTTTCCTGCCGAAACTCGCTTCAGGCGAATGGATCGGCGGTTTTGCGCTGACCGAACCGCAGGCCGGTTCAGATGCTTCCAACCTGAAGACCCGCGCCCGGCGTGATGGCGACCGCTATATTCTTGATGGTGCAAAACAGTTCATAACGTCAGGCAAGAATGGTGATGTCGTCATCGTCTTTGCCGTCACCGATGCGGCGGCGGGCAAGAAGGGCATCACCGCCTTCATCGTGCCGACGGCCACGCCGGGTTACGAGGTCATAAGGGTCGAGGAAAAGCTCGGCCTGCATTCGTCCGATACCTGCCAGATCGCCTTCACCGAGATGGCGGTCCCGGCCGAATTGCGGCTGGGCGAAGAGGGGCAGGGTTATCGCATCGCGCTTTCCAATCTGGAGGGTGGCCGCATCGGCATCGCTGCACAGGCGGTCGGCATGGCGCAGGCGGCCTTCGAGGCGGCACGGGATTATGCCCGCGAGCGCAAGGCCTTCGGGCAGGCAATCGTGGAGCATCAGGCGGTGGCGTTTCGCCTCGCGGATATGGCGACGCGGATTACGGCGGCGCGGCAGCTAGTGCTGCATGCGGCGGCGCTGAAGGAGGCGGGAGAGCCCTGTCTTTCGGAGGCCTCGATGGCCAAGCTCTTCGCCTCCGAAATGGCCGAACGCGTCTGCTCGGACGCCATCCAGATTCACGGCGGTTACGGCTACATGGCGGATTATCCGGTGGAGCGGATCTATCGCGATGTGCGCATTTGCCAGATTTACGAGGGGACCAGCGATGTCCAGCGCATGGTGATCGCAAGAAACCTTTGAGGATTGTTTCGCGGTCTGGAGGAGACCGTGACGGGAGGAGTAGAATGGATATAACCGAAACGCCACATCTCAGCCTGCATGTTCCAGAGCCTGCGGTGCGGCCCGGCGGGGAGCCGGATTTCTCCAATGTGAAGATACCGAAGGCCGGTTCCGTGCCGCGCCCGGAGGTTGACGCCGCGCCGGAAAGCATGCGCGATCTCGCTTATTCGATCATCCGCGTCCTCAATCATCAGGGCGAGGCCGTCGGACCCTGGGCCGGGCTGCTTTCGGATGAGGAATTGCTGGTGGGCCTCAAAAACATGATGCGGCTTCGGGCTTTCGATGCGCGTATGCTTATGGCGCAGCGGCAGGGCAAGACCTCTTTTTATATGCAGCATCTGGGCGAAGAGGCGGTGAGCTGCGCTTTCCGCAAGGCGCTTTCCAAAGGCGACATGAATTTTCCGACCTATCGGCAGGCGGGTCTGCTGATCGCTGACGATTATCCGCTCGTCACCATGATGAACCAGATCTATTCCAACGAGCTGGATCCGCTGCACGGGCGGCAATTGCCGGTGCTCTATTCCTCGAAGGAGCATGGTTTCTTCACCGTCTCCGGCAATCTCGCCACGCAATATGTGCAGGCGGTCGGCTGGGCGATGGCCTCGGCCATCAAGGGCGATACGAAGATCGCTGCAGCATGGATCGGCGACGGCTCGACGGCGGAGTCCGATTTTCACTCGGCGATGGTCTTTGCCTCCACCTACAAGGCTCCGGTCGTTCTCAACATCGTCAATAA
This sequence comes from Agrobacterium sp. P15N1-A, assembly GCF_044626815.1. Classification (NCBI taxonomy): domain Bacteria; kingdom Pseudomonadati; phylum Pseudomonadota; class Alphaproteobacteria; order Hyphomicrobiales; family Rhizobiaceae; genus Agrobacterium; species Agrobacterium sp. P15N1-A. The sequence goes on from NZ_JBIUPF010000003.1 coordinate 56,973, forward strand.
CCAATGGGCCATTTCCACCTTTCAGGGCATCGCGCGCGGCGGCTCCGGCACCTTTGCGGCACGCGGCCTGGGCTTCGGCATTCCCGCACTCCGGGTCGACGGCAACGATTATCTCGCCGTTTATGCCGTGGCGCGCTGGGCGGTGGAACGGGCGCGCCGCAATCTCGGCCCGACGCTGATCGAATATGTGACCTATCGTGTCGGCGCCCATTCCACGTCGGACGATCCGAGCGCTTACCGCCCCAAGACGGAGTCCGAGGCATGGCCGCTGGGCGATCCGGTTCTGAGGCTCAAGAAACATCTCATCCTGCGTGGCGTCTGGTCGGAGGAAAGGCACCGGCAGACGGAGGCGGAAATTGCCGATGAGGTGCTTGAGGCGCAGCGCGAGGCGGAAAGCCACGGCACGCTGCATGAGGGCGGCAAACCGCCGAAAAAGGATATTTTCGAAGGCGTCTACGCCGAGATGCCGCCGCATCTCGCCCGCCAGCGCCAGAAGGCAGGGTGGTAACCATGGCAAGAATGACGATGATCGAAGCCGTCCGCAGCGCCATGGATGTGTCCATGGAACGCAGCGACGACGTGGTGGTGTTCGGCGAGGATGTGGGCTATTTCGGCGGCGTCTTCCGCGCCACGCAGGGCTTGCAGGGAAAATACGGCAAGACCCGCTGTTTCGATGCGCCGATCAGCGAATCCGGCATTGTCGGCACGGCCATCGGCATGGCCGCTTACGGCCTGCGCCCCTGTGTCGAAATTCAGTTCGCCGATTACATGTATCCCGCCTATGACCAGATCACCCAGGAGGCGGCGCGTATCCGCTATCGCTCCAATGGCGATTTCACCTGCCCCATCGTGCTCAGAATGCCGACAGGCGGGGGCATTTTTGGCGGGCAGACGCATAGCCAGAGCCCGGAAGCGCTTTTCACCCATGTCTGCGGGTTGAAGGTGGTGGTTCCTTCCAATCCCTATGATGCCAAGGGGCTGCTGATCGCATCCATCGAAGACCCCGACCCCGTGATGTTCCTGGAGCCGAAGCGGCTTTATAACGGCCCCTTCGACGGGCATCACGACCGGCCGGTAACGCCCTGGTCCAAGCACGAGATGGGGGAAGTGCCGGAAGGGCACTACACCATTCCCATCGGCAAGGCGGAGATACGCCGGCCCGGAAACGCTGTCACCGTCATCGCTTATGGCACCATGGTGCATGTGGCGCTGGCGGCGGCGGAAGAGACGGGCGTGGATGCCGAGATCATCGATCTGCGCAGCCTGCTGCCGCTCGATCTCGATACGATCGTGAAGTCCGTCTCCAAGACCGGCCGCTGCGTCATGGTGCATGAGGCGACGTTGACCTCCGGCTTCGGGGCTGAAGTCGTGTCGCTGGTGCAGGAACATTGTTTTTATCACCTTGAGGCCCCCGTCGTCCGCGTCGCGGGCTGGGATACGCCTTATCCCCATGCGCAGGAGTGGGACTATTTTCCGGGACCTGCCCGTGTCGGGCGCGCGCTTATCGAAGTCATGGAGGCCTGATTATGGCGGAATTTGTTCTCACGATGCCCGATGTCGGTGAAGGTGTGGCGGAGGCCGAACTGGTGGAATGGAACGTCAAACCGGGCGATCTCGTCCATGAGGACATGGTGCTGGCCGCGGTGATGACCGACAAGGCGACGGTGGAAATCCCATCCCCGGTGACGGGCGTCGTCACCTGGCTCGCCGTGACGGTCGGAAATACCGTGCCGGTGAAGGCGCCGCTCCTGCGCATCGAAACCGATGTCGCGGCCGCTGCTCCCAATGGCAGCGTGCCGGAAGCGGAAGCACCGACCCAGATGACGGAAGCGCCTGCCGACATGACGGACACGCCGCCACCTGTTGAAACCCAGCCTGCGGCGCAAGAGGCCGAGGAGGCGCCGCCGGCGCCCGCCGCCGAACCGCATCATAAACCGTTGGCGTCTCCCGCCGTTCGCCAGCGCGCCGACGATCTCGATATCGATCTCACCAAGGTCAAGGGAACGGGGCCGGACGGGCATATCACCCATGCCGATCTCGACGGGTTTTTAACCGTGCGGGGACGGCCGGAACGCCCCGAGCCGATAGCGCCCCACGATAGCGCTGTCGAGGAGGTGAAGGTGACCGGGCTCAGGCGCAAGATTGCCGAGAAGATGGTGCTTTCCGCCTCCCTCATTCCGCATATCACCTATGTCGAGGAAGTCGACGTGACCGATCTGGAGGATTTGCGCGCGACCATGAACGGCAATCGCCGTTCCGGGCAACCGAAGCTGACGATCCTGCCGTTCCTGATGCGCGCGCTGGTGAAAGCCGTTGCCGATCATCCCGGCATGAATGCCACCTTCGACGACGACAAAGGAGTCGTCAGCCACTATGAAGCGGTTCATATCGGCATCGCCACGCAGACGCCGTCGGGCCTCACCGTTCCGGTCGTGCGCCACACGGAAACGCTCGGTCTTTGGGAATGCGCGGACGAAGTCGCGCGCGTCGCGGAAGCCGCCCGCACCGGCACGGCGCATCGGGAAGAGTTGATGGGCTCCACCATCACTATCAGTTCGCTGGGAGCCTTGGGCGGTGTGGTCTCGACGCCCATCATCAATCACCCCGAAGTGGCGATCATCGGCGTCAACAAGATCATGACGCGTCCGGTCTGGGATGGGACGCGGTTTGTGCCGCGCAAGATGATGAATCTTTCCTCCAGCTTCGATCATCGTGTTGTCGATGGCTGGGATGCGGCGGTCTTCATCCAGGCCGTCAAGGCATTGCTGGAGAAGCCCGCGCTTATTTTCATCGAGTGAAGGCGATCCGTGCTCCCTCATCCCTGTGCTCGTCAGAGGGATCCAGCCAGCCCAAGTCTTTGGGCTGAAAGGACTCTCTCCACCGCGCAGACGCGCGGCGGCTGGATTCCCGTGACGAAGCACAGGAGTGAGGGCGCATGCGTGTCATGACCGCATTTCTTAGCCCGCGTTTTCAACCTTCACGGAACTGTTTCGCTGTCGGTATAGGCTTGCGTTCGTGATCTTCGGGTATAGAAGAGAAGAACGAGAAGCATGTTTTCTCATCATGATCATAGTGGCGGAAGAGGGCGCTCCGGTGCCCGGCGGTCCGCCCTCCGCCGGCAACCGAATGAAGAAGAAGGTCCTCCCATGCGCACTCCCAAACCCGTTGTCCTGACTATTCTCGATGGCTGGGGGCTGAACGAGGACACATCCAGCAATGCGCCGGTGCTGGCGAATACGCCCACCATGGACCGGCTTTTCGCCACCTGCCCGAATGCGAGGCTCACCACCTTCGGCCCGAATGTCGGCCTGCCCACCGGGCAGATGGGCAATTCGGAAGTGGGCCACACCAATATCGGCGCCGGCCGCATCGTCGCCATGGATCTCGGCCAGATCGATCTGGCCATCGAGGACGGCAGCTTTTTCCGCAATGCGGCGATGCTTGATTTCGCCACCACGGTGAAGGCCGCGGGCGGTGTGGCGCATCTGATGTGCGTCGTTTCCGATGGCGGCGTCCATGGCCATATCCTCCACGGCCAGGCGGCGGTGAGGCTGATGATCAGCCACGGCCTGAAGGTCGTGGTACACGCCATCACCGACGGCCGCGATGTCGCGCCGCAATCGGCTGAAGATTTTGTTGCGGCGCTGGTGGCAAGCCTGCCGCAGGGGGCAAGCATCGGCACGGTGATCGGCCGCTATTATGCGATGGATCGCGACAATCGCTGGGAGCGCGTCGAGAAAGCCTATGACGCCATGGTTCTGGCGAAAGGCGAACACGCGCGCGATGCGGTGAGCGCCGTTGCCCAGAGCTACAAAAACAACGTCACCGACGAATTCATCCTGCCGACGGTGATCGACGGTTATGAGGGCTTCAAGGCCGGCGACGGCCTGTTCTGCCTGAATTTCCGCGCCGACCGTGCCCGTGAAATCCTGCTCGCCATAGGGGCGGACGATTTCGACGGTTTTTCGCGCGAAAAGCCAGTCCTTTCAGCGCTGCTCGGCATGGTGGAATATTCCACACGGCACAATGATTTCATGACCACGGCCTATCCCAAGCGCGATATCGTCAATACGCTGGGCGCATGGGTGGCGAAGCAGGGGCTCACGCAGTTCCGCCTTGCCGAAACGGAAAAATATCCGCATGTCACCTTCTTCCTGAACGGCGGCAAGGAAGAGCCGGAAGTCGGCGAAGACCGCTTCATGCCGAAATCGCCGAAGGTTGCGACCTACGATCTGCAGCCGGAGATGAGCGCGCCGGAAGTGACGGAAAAATTCGTCGAGGCGATCGGCAAGGGTTACGATCTGATCGTCACCAACTATGCCAACCCCGATATGGTCGGCCATACCGGCGATCTGCAGGCAGCAATCAAGGCCTGTGAAGCGGTGGATCGTGGGCTTGGTGCGGTCGTTGCCGCCCTCGAAAAAGTGGGTGGCGCGATGCTTGTCATTGCCGACCACGGCAATTGCGAAACCATGGTCGACCCGGTGACCGGTGGCCCGCATACGGCGCACACCACCAATCCGGTGCCGGTGATCCTTTTCGGCGGTCCGGAAGGTGCGAAGCTGCATGACGGCATTCTTGCCGATGTCGCGCCCACCCTGCTGCAACTGATGAATGTGCCGCTGCCGCCGGAAATGACGGGCAAAAGCCTGATCGACCTCTAATCACACGCCGTCGCGCGGGAGCGTTCCAGCCCCGCGCGACTGCCCGTTCCCCGCGCGCCGAACGAGCGTTTGCGTTATGGCTGCTTTGAATAGAGGCGGTCGTGGACCAGCATGCCGGCAATCATGGCGCCGACGAAAAGAACGACCGGCATCAGCCCGAGGGCGAGGGCCGATAGTGCCGGGCCGGGGCAGAAACCGGCAAGCCCCCAACCGACGCCGAAAATGGCCGAGCCTGTTATGAGCGGCCGGTCGATGCGGGTTTTTGCGGGAAGGCTGAAACCCTCTGCGAGGACCGGTTTGGCGAGACGTCGGCTGAGCAGCACACCCGGCACGGCGACCATCACCGCGCCGCCGAGAACGAACATAAGGCTCGGGTCCCAATGGCCGCCCGCCACGTCGAGAAAACCGGAAACACGAGCCGGATCGACCATGCCGGAGAGCGAGAGGCCGAAGCCGAACAGCGCTCCCGCGGCCAATGCCAGGACAACACGCGCCACGGCTGGATTTTTCATGACAGGGCTCCGGTTACCGTCGCGGCGCAAATGCCGGTGATCAGGAGGGTGGCAGTCGCGGCGATGGAGCGCCGGGAAAATCGCGCCAGCCCCATGATCCCATGGCCGGATGTGCAGCCGGAGCCCATGCGCGTACCGAAACCCACCAGCAGGCCTGCCACGAGGATGAGCGGCCATGGTGAAACTATGGTGACGGCAGGCAAGCGGCCGAATGCGGCGGCATGGATATAAGGCCCGGCGAGCAAGCCGGCGACGAAGGCGAGATCGGCAAGACGCCGCTCCCTGCCGAGCATTTTTCCCATGATCCCGCTGATGCCGGCAATGCGGCCGTTGAAAACAAACAGCAGAATGCTGGCAAGACCGAGCAGCATGCCACCGAAAAGAGAGGGCCAATAGGGGCTCACGGGGTCTCCTCCGGCGCGCAGAATATGGTGTAAAGGGCCTCGATCAGTTGCGCCGCTTTCGCTTCACTCAGTTGGTAGAAGATTTGCTTGGCATCGCGCCGGGTTTCGACCACACCGGCTTCCCGCAGGACGCCCAGCTGCTGGGAAAGCGTCGGCTGGCGAATATCCAGCTTGACCTCCAGCTCGCCGACGGAAAATTCGCCCTGCGCCAGCGTGCAGGCGAGCATCAGCCGCGCGGGATGGGCAAGCGTTTTCAGAAGCAGCGCGACCTCGACAGCCCGCTCTTCCATGGCGGGGAGAGGGATTTCTGCAATATGCGGGGGCTTTTCCAGCGCGTTTTCCTTTACCATATGCTGCCCTCCAGCACGTCGAGCGGGAATTTCAGGTAACGCTTGCCATTCGCTTCCGGCTCCGGCAGGCGGCCTCCGCGAATATTGACCTGCAGGGCGTGGAGAATGAGTTTCGGCATCGGCAATGTGCGATCCCGCGCTTCCCTGAGGCGGATGAAGCCCTCCTCCGTCATGCCGGCAAGATGCGGATTGCTGCGTTTCTGTTCGCCGACCGTGCTTTCCCATTTAGGCGCGCGGCCGCCTGGCTGATAATCGTGGCCGGTGAAAAGCCGTGTTTCGTCGGGAAGGGAGAGAATGTCCTGGATTGACGCCCAGAGTTCCCTGGCGCTGCCGCCGGGGAAATCGGCGCGCGCGGTGCCTGAATCGGGCATGAAAAGCGTATCGTGCACAAAGGCGGCATTACCGACCACATAGGTCACGGAGGCGAGCGTGTGCCCGGGCGAAAACAGCACGCGCGCTTCAAGGGAGCCGATATTGAACCGGTCGCCCGCCTCGAACAGCCGGTCCCATTGCGAGCCGTCGGTTTCGAGATCCGGCCAGTTATATTTCTCCTGCCAGAGCTTTTGTACGCCGGTGACTTTCGCGCCGATCGCCGTCTGCGCGCCGGTCTTCTGCTTCAAGTAATGGGCGGCGGAAAAATGGTCGGCATGCGGATGGGTATCGAGAATCCATTCCACCGACAGGCCTTGGCTCTCCACATAATCCAGAATGGCATCGGCATTCATCGTTCCGGTTGCGCCGGATTTCTCATCGAAATCATAGACCGGGTCGATAATGGCGCAACGCTTGGTCGAGGGATCGGACACGACATATTGCACGCTCCATGTGCGCGGATCGAAGAATGCCTTGACGTGTGGAACCGCCGCTGCGCGCCGTTCCAGCCAGCGGGTGGCGCCGGAAAGGTCAAAGCCATGCGCCTTGCCGAAAGCCTCGATATCGTCCCTTTCGATGCGCCCATCCAGTGCTTCCCCGAGAACATGAAGGGTGAGCGCGCGGGTGCCGCCTTTGCAATGGGCAAAAACAGGGCCTTCCGCTTCCGCCATTTTCTGCTGGAAGGCGCGGATATCGGCTTCGGTAATGGTAGGGCCGCTGACCGGGATGAAACCATAATCCATGCCCGCCGCGCTGGCGGCGCTTTTTTCCTGCGCATTGCCCGGCTGGCCGGGCTCTTCACCATCAGGCCGGGCGTTGATGATGCTTTTATAACCCTGGGCGGAGAGCGATGGGAAATCGGCGATCATCGGCTGGCCCGCAACTGTCAGACGCTCGTTGATCTTCACGGCATTCATCGGCATCTCCTGTTGTAATAATTTAATATATATTATTATATAATGTATATTGTGTGTTTGCAAGGGCGCGAACCGCCCTCGTTTCCGAATGTCTCCTGCCGTATTTTCAGGAAAGGTTCGGAAGGAAATCCTAGAGACGGGATTTCTTCGTTTTGTGACGGGTGGGTGGAGATTGCCTGTATTTGACATGCAAAAACATGCCTTGCGCCCGAAATATTGGGGCACAAGGCATGTTCGCGAAAACCGGCTCGAATTCAGGCCCGCTTCAGACGGCGAGCCTGCGGCGCGTCGCCTTCCAGCCAAGACAGATGGCTGCAACAAGCAGAACCGTCTGGGCGACCACGAAGGGCGGTTCATTGCCGTTCGGCGCCAGGTTGTTCAGTGTTTCGACTTTCAGAAAAGCCTGAACGATCAACACGAACATATTGAGATAAAGGCTGATCGTGGCGGTGATCGTATAAATGATGCGCGCCCTGCCATTCAGACCGTATCCATAAAGCGCAACCAGTGCGATTGCGAGAACGAGGGTAGAGATGATGCCGACGCCGAGTGCCGGTGTGAAATTTCCGATTGGAAACAGGAAGCCGGTAAGTGTGGTGGCGAGCGTGGTGACGAGGAAAATCGCCATCATGCGGGGCATCCACCGCCCCGCCGCATAAGCGGGCAGGGCGATCAGTCCGGTGGCAATGCCGATGAAGCTTAAGCCCACATGCAATGCCGTGAATTGGGGAATGGTCAGTCCGAGGATCATGATACGTCTCCCTCTATTCGGTTTTGGCTGCACGATACCGGCTGGCGGCAAGTGCATGCGACAGATTGGGCCTTAACGCCGCGCGCGCCGCAAGGAAATTTTCGAGATCGGTCGTATCCGGCAGGGAAGGAATGGTCAGCGCTTCGCCGAGGTCGAGACCTGCAAGAGCCGCATCCACCATCTCGTAAACGTCCATGACCATGGCGGCCGGAATGGCATCGAGCCGTTCCTCTTCCCAGATCGCCGTGCGGGTGATGCCCGGCAGGACGGCCTGAACCCGCACACCGGAGGGCGAAAGCTGCGCCTGCAGCGCCTCGGTGAAGGCAAGCACGAAGGCCTTGGTCGCCGGGTAGACGGCGGTGAATGCCGCCGGCATCAGCGCCGTGACCGAAGTGATGTTGATGATCGTGCCCTTGCCATCGGCGGCAAGGCGCGGTGCGATGGCGGCCGCAAGCCGGGTGACGGCCAGAATGTTGAGGTTGATCATCGTCGTCACATAGGCCGGGTCCAGCGCCGTGATTGCGCCTTCACCGGCAATGCCGGCATTGTTGACGAGACCGGTAATCCGTCGGTCGTCACGCAGCCGCACTTCCACCTTTTCGAGGTCTTCCGCCCTGGAAAGATCGGCGGAGAGAACCTCGACCGCGATGCGATGATCCTTTTCCAGCTGTGCTGCGAGCGCCTTCAGCTTTTCGGCACGCCGCGCCACGAGAATGAGATCATGGCCGCGTTTTGCCAGACGTTCGGCATAGACCGCGCCGATGCCGTCGGATGCGCCGGTGATGAGAAATGTATTCTGTGTCATGTCCGTGTCTCCTGTGTGCGGCGATTTCAGGCGTTGATGAAGGCGAGAAGGTCGGCGTTGAACCGGTCCTGATGGGTCTGCGTCAGGCCATGGTCGGCGCCCTCGTAGATTTTGAGGACCGCATGTTTGACGATTTTGACCGTGGAAAGCGCGGAAGCGCCGACCGGCACGATCTGGTCGTCATCGCCGTGCAGAACAAGCGTCGGTTTGTCGAAGGCCTTCAGATCCTGATGGAAATCGCTTTCCGAAAAGGCGCGAATGCTGTCGAGCTGGCCTTTCAGGCCGCCCATCATGCCCTGCCGCCAGAATTCGTCGCGGATGCCTTCGGATATCACCGCGCCTTCGCGGTTGTAGCCGTAGAAGGGAATGGTCAGGTCTTTGAAGAACTGGCTGCGATTGTCATAGGTGCCCTTGCGAATGCCGTCGAAAACATCGATCGGCAGGCCGATGGCATTGCTTTCCGTCTTCAGCATCAGCGGCGGAACCGCGCCGATAAGGGCGATTTTCGCGACGCGGGCCGTGCCGTGGCGGCCGATATAGCGCGTCACCTCGCCGCCGCCGGTGGAATGGCCGACCAGAATGATGTCGTGAAGGTCGAGCTGTTCGATCAGCTCGGCCAGATCGTCGGCATATTGATCCATGGTATTGTTATGCCAGACCTGATCGGAGCGGCCGTGGCTGCGGCGGTCATGGGCGATGGTGCGGAAACCGTGATTGGCGAAGAACACCATCTGCGCATCCCATGTATCGGCGCTGAGCGGCCAGCCATGGGAGAAGATGATGGGCTGGCCGTCTTTCGGGCCCCAGTCCTTGTAGAAAATATGCGTTCCGTCTCTGGTGGTGATCGTTGTCATGGCTCTCTCTCCTGTTGCAGGGAGCTTGCTTGCGTCCCGTGGGAATAGAGATACTCTGGAGGCCGCCGGGGCTGGATTGGCGCTTCTGACAGAAAACGAGCCGAAACTGACAAAACGGGGTGTGGGGCGCATGGCAGGTGTAACGGGAAGCGCGCTGGAAGTGGGGCTGGTCCTCTATCGGGACTGTCAGATCGCCATGGTGCATGGCATCACCGATCTTTTCACTATTGCGTCGGTATTTTCACAGGATCGCGGCGGGCCGAAATTGCGAGTCAGCCACTGGAGCATGGGCGAGGGTGGGGAATTTTCCCGCTCCTATGACACCGAATCCGGCCGACCCGGGCATCCCGATATCTTCGTTGTACCCGGTCGGTTGACGGGCCCTGCTGAAATCGAGGAAGCCGCGCCTTACGCCCGCTGGCTGCTGGATCGGCATGCGCAGGGGGCGACGCTGGCCGCCAGTTGCGGCGGTTCCTTCATGATTGCAGCCACGGGTCTCCTGTCCGGCCGCCCGGCCACTACCCACTGGCTGTTTGCCGAGCGGTTCCGCGAACGTTTTCCCGATATCCGGCTGGAGATCGACAAGATCGTCATCGAGGATGGCGATATCATCACGGCTGGCGGGCTGATGGCGTGGACCGATCTTGGCCTGCGCATCGTCGACCGACTGCTCGGGCCTTCGGTGATGATCGAGACCGGAAAGTTCCTGCTGATCGACCCTTCTGGGCGTGAACAGCGCCATTACAGCAGCTTCGCCCCGCGGCTGACGCATGGCGATGAGCCTATCCTGAAGGTGCAGCACTGGCTGCAGGCCCGCGCCGGGCGGGCGACGACCGTTGCCGACATGGCCGGCCATGCCGGGCTGGAGGAGCGGACCTTCCTGCGCCGCTTCAAGGCGGCGACCGGCATGAAGCCAATCGAATATGTCCAGCATCTGCGGGTCGGTAAGGCGCGGGAATTGCTGGAATTCACCCGCCGTTCGGTCGACCAGATCGCATGGTCGGTGGGCTATGAGGATGCCGCCGCCTTTCGCCGGGTGTTTCATCGCATTCTCGGCCTCTCACCGGGTGAATATAGAAGCCGCTTTTCCAGCGGTTCGGCCATGGCTGCGGCGTGAGGGCGGCCTGCCGTCCCGGCGGTGCGGAGGCCCGGCCCTTGCAATGTGGCGGGTGTTTGCTAACATGCCAGACAAGTTTAAAACAGGTGGGCCGGAATGGACGTTGAGAGCAGCACGAAACAGGGGGTATCGCTCGCGGCGAAAATCAGTTCGGCATTGCGGCGGGATCTGTCGGAGGGTGTGTTCCGCCCCGGCGACCGTCTTCCGAGCGAAAGCGAGCTGACGCGTGAATATTCCGTCAGCCGAACGGTGGTGCGCGAGGCCATTGCCATTCTGCGCGCCGATGGCCTTGTTGAAGCCCGCAAGGGTGCGGGCGTTTTCGCCGTCGAAGTAAAGCCGGCCAAGGAACTGCCCTTTAACGATCTGGCTGTGGGGCGAATTTCCTCGGTGATCGAATTGCTGGAATTGCGCACCGTCTTTGAGGTCGAATCCGCCGGGCTTGCGGCATCGCGCCGTTCCGCCGTGCAGGTGGAGGCGATTGTGGATGCGCACCGGCGCGTCGGTGATTGCCTCGCCGCCGGCCTGCCGACGCGGGACGCCGATTTCGAATTCCATCTGGCCATTGCACAGGCGACACAGAACAGGCGGTTTCCAGAGTTTCTTCAACTTATTCGCTCCGGCATCATTCCCCGCGGCGAATTGCAGGGTGCTGCGCCAGGGTCGCGTCCGAAGGACTACAACCTGCATCTCCAGGAGGAGCATGCGAGGATCGTCGACGCCATCATCGAAGGCGATGCCGATGCCGCCCGCCAATATATGGCGGCGCATCTGCGCGGCAGTCTTGAGCGCTACAAGGTGCTTCTGCGCTCCCGCACTGCCGCGGAGTGATCCGGAAATGGCCTATGGGCCAATGGGGTACGCGCTCGCTCGCCGATAGAGGGCCAGCGAGGCGGCGAGCGTGAGAAGCGCCCCGCCGCAAATCCGGTCGAGCCACAGGGCTCCGGATTTCCGCAGCAGCTGGACGGCCTGCGAGCCGAGCAGGGCATATCCGAACATCACGATGAAATCGATGCCGGCGAAGATCAGCGCAAGCGCTGCATATTGCTGGAGCTGCGGCGCGGCGGGATCGATGAATTGCGGCAGGAAAGCCGAAAAGAACAGATATCCTTTTGGGTTGGTCACCGCCACGAGAAAGCTCTTGAGGAAAATCGAGCGGGCGGAGGCGGCTCCGCTGGCGTCTGCCGATTGAAGGGCGCCATCGAGCGTGCCTCTGGAACGCAAGAGCATGAGGCCGAGGAAAGCAAGATAACAGACGCCCACCCATTTGACGACGCCGAACCAGAATTCGGAGGCCGCGAGCAGGGCGCCCAGTCCCAGCGCAGCCGCGCCGATCAGGACGAAATCCGAGAGAACAGCGCCAGCCATGCCGATCATGGCGCGGCGTATTCTGAATCTCGAGCCATTGGCAAGCGCCAGCAAAACGGTGGGGCCGGGTGTCGCAATGCCGATAAAGGCGACGACGGCAAATGCCAGAAGCGTCATGTCAGCCATATTTTCCTCCCCCTGAAGGCACGGACGTCATCGGCATCATAGCCGGGGGACAGGTATCCGCGCATTCCGCAAGGCGGAGAATACAGGCTTTGGCGGTTGCGGCAACGCAGGCACCTTTCCTAAAACAAAAACGAAAGCCAGGTGAGCCCGGTCTGAAATTTCCACCCCTGACACATATTTCGGAACCTCGACCAATACGGATTTCGCTGGCATGCGCTTGACAGCCCTCAACACCTGTGACAACTTGCGGATAGTTGTCAGACAGGATTGCGCCTTGGTCACTTGCGCGGTCGATCTCTGGCAAGGGAGGAATCATGTCAAAAAGACGCCTTTCGCTGTATGGTCTGTCCGGCCAGATCGGAAGTATTGCGGTTACGCTGCTTGGATTGCTGCTGCTGACCTTTTTTATCGGCCGCCTGATGCCCGCCGATCCCGTGCGGGCGATCGTCGGCGAGGATGCAACGCGCGAAACCTATGAACAGGTCTATCACGCGCTCGGTTTCGACCGTCCGCTGTGGCAACAGTTCTTCTATTATCTGGGAGACGTGTTCACCGGCGATTTCGGAACCTCGATCCGCACCGGGCGTCCGGTCATCGAAGACATCACCAGGGTCATGCCGGCGACGATGGAGCTTGCGACCTTCGCGATCCTGATCGGCGCCGGCCTCGGCATTCCCATGGGCGTTTATGCCGCTGTCAACAAGGATCGCTGGCAGGATCATCTGGTGCGGGTGCTCAGCCTGTTCGGCCATTCCATGCCGATCTTCTGGACCGGTATGATCGCGCTGATCGTTTTTTACGCGCATCTCGGCCTTGTCGGCGGCGGTGGCCGCATGGACCAGTTCTATATCGGTCTGGTGGAGGAGCGGACCGGCTTCCTGCTGATCGACAGCCTGCTTGCGGGCGATATGGAGGTCTTCTGGTCGGCCATCAACCACCTCATCCTTCCCGCCGCTTTGCTCGGTTATTCCTCCTCGGCCTATATCACCCGCATGACGCGCAGCTTCATGCTGGACCAGCTGGGTCAGGAATATGTGACGACCGCCCGCGTCAAAGGCCTGTCGCAGCGGCAGACGGTGTGGCTGCATGCATTCGGGAATATCCGCGTGCAGCTCGTCACCATTATCGCGCTTGCTTACGGCTCGCTGCTGGAAGGGGCGGTTCTAATCGAGACCGTCTTCGCCTGGCCGGGTTTCGGGCAATATCTCACCAGCAATCTTATCATCGGCGACATGAATGCGGTGATGACCTGCGTGCTCATCGTTGGCGTCATCTTCATCGGGCTCAATCTCCTGTCCGACATTCTCTACCGCTTTTTCGATCCGAGGACCCGCTGATGACGGCCCGTACAGAAACCTCCTTCCGCCTTCCGGTGCCCTTGAACGCGCTGAAGAACATCGTGGTTTTCCTCCTGAAAAGCCCGACATCGGCTTTCGGTCTGGCTGTGCTGCTGCTTCTGGTCATCGCCGCGATTTTCGCGCCCTGGCTTGCGACGCATGATCCCTACGCGCAGGATCTCGCCAACACGCTGCAGGCGCCGGGTAATGGCCACGTCTTCGGCACGGACGAGCTGGGACGCGATATCTACAGCCGCCTTCTCTGGGGCGCACGCATCACGCTCACCATCATCTCGCTGGTCTCGATCATCGTCGGCCCCGTCGGCCTTCTGGTCGGCACGGCTTCCGGTTATCTCGGCGGCAAGTTCGATACGGTGATGATGCGCATCACGGATATTTTCCTGTCCTTCCCGAGCCTCATCCTGTCGCTCGCCTTCGTCGCAGCGCTCGGGCCGAGCCTTAACAATGCGATCATCGCGATTGCGCTCACCTCCTGGCCGCCGATTGCGCGCCTTGCCCGTGCCGAAGCCATGACTTTCCGCAAGGCGGATTACATTGCCGCCGCGCGGCTTCAGGGCGCATCGCCGCTGCGCATCATCGTCAAATCGATCATGCCCATGTGCCTGCCCTCGGTCCTCATCCGCCTGACGCTGAACATGGCGACCGTCATCCTCACCGCCGCCGGCCTCGGCTTTCTCGGCCTTGGCGCGCAACCGCCGCTGCCGGAGTGGGGGGCGATGATCGCCACCGGACGGCGTTACATGCTGGATAGCTGGTGGCTCGTCACCTTCCCCGGCATTGCGATCCTCTCCGTCAGCCTCGCCTTCAATCTTCTGGGTGATGGTCTGCGGGATGCGCTCGATCCGAAGCAGATGAACCGGAGATAGGGCCATGGAAAAACCAATCCTCGACGTCGAAAATCTTCGCATCCGTTATGGCGGCTCACCCATCGAGGCGGTGCGCGGCATCTCCTTCACACTCGGGCGGGAACGGCTCGGCATCGTCGGCGAAAGCGGCTCGGGCAAATCCACCGTCGGCCGCGCCCTGCTGCGCCTTCTGCCATCGGCGACAATCACCGCCGACAGGCTGGATTTCGATGGTCTCGATCTTCTCTCGCTCGATGAGAAGGAGATGCTGAAGGTTCGCGGCCGGCGTATGTCGATGATCCTTCAAGATCCGAAATTCTCCCTCAACCCCATCCGCCGGGTCGGCGATCAGGTGACGGAAACCTATCTGCGCCACTTCAAGGCTTCGAAAGCCGAGGCACGGGAAAAGGCGCTGGCCATGCTCGATGCGGTGAAAATCCGCGATGCCGCCCGTGTTTACGAGCAATATCCGCATGAAATCTCGGGTGGCATGGGTCAGCGTGTCATGATCGCCATGATGCTGCTCGCCGAGCCCGATCTCGTCATTGCCGATGAGCCGACCTCGGCGCTGGATGTGACGGTGCGGCTGCAGGTGCTGAATATTCTCGACGGTCTGGTGCGCGATCGCGGCATCGGCCTCATCATGATCAGCCACGACCTCAATCTCGTGCGTAACTTCTGCGACCGGGTGCTCATCATGTATTCCGGTCGGGTGGTGGAAACGCTCGCCGCACGCGATCTCGATCAGGCGCAGCACCCCTATACGCGCGGCCTTTTGGCCGCGCAGCCACGCATCGGCGGCACGCGTGCGCCGCTTGCGGTTCTGGACCGCCGCCCCGAATGGCTGGAGGAGAACGTATAATGGCCGTTTCCGTTGAAACCCGCGATCTCTCCATCACCTTCGGCAGCGGCCATACGGCGCTGAAAGTGCTGCCTTCGGTGTCATTTCGAGTCGAGCCGGGGGAATGTTTCGGCCTTGTCGGCGAAAGCGGTTCAGGCAAATCCACCGTGCTGCGCTGCGTGTCCATGCTCAACGATTTCTGGACCGGTGACATCCTCATCGACGGCAGGTCGGTACGTGAGATGCCGCTGATCGAGCGGTGCCGCATGCTGCAGATGGTATTTCAGGACCCCTACGGGTCGCTGCATCCCCGCCAGTCGGTGCGCACCGTGCTTTCGGAATCGCTTGCGATCCATAAGCTCGGCGACCGCGAAGAGCGGATGCGCAAGGTCATCACGGATGTCGGCCTGCCCGTAGCCTTTCTGGATCGTTTCCCGCACCAGCTTTCCGGCGGCCAGCGGCAGCGTGTGGCGATTGCCCGGGCGCTGATCCTCGAACCGTCGCTGCTTCTGCTCGATGAGCCGACCTCGGCGCTCGATGTCTCGGTGCAGGCGGAAATCCTCAACCTCCTCCAGCGCCTGCGGGAAGAGCGCGGTTTCACCTATATCATGGTGACCCATGATCTCGCCGTGGTCGATCACATGTGCGACCGTTTCGCGGTGATGCTGCGCGGCGAAATTACCGAAATCCTGCCGCGCGACGCCATCGCCGGCAATGGCGCGACGCATCCCTATGCGCGCGAATTGATCGGCGCCTCGCTGGAATATGAAGGCGCGTGACGGCTTCCAAAACGTGACCGTCCTCCTCCGGGGCGTCACGGATAATAACATCCTCCTTCCTTGCCCGGCCTCCCTGCCGGGCATTTTTTGGGAATGGCTACGGCGGGGATGGCGGGCCGCCAACGACGCCTAGGCTACTGACATAGTGCGAGACCCGCTTCCGTCATGCCGGACTAGATCCGGCATCCAGCCACGGCGCGTCTGCGCCGTGGCTGGACTCTCTCGCGATCAAGGACTTGATCGCACTAGACCCCGGATCTAGTCCGGGGTGACGGAGTGCGGAGGCGTCGCTTGTGCCTAACACATTGGGTGCGTGGGGCTTTGTTACAGCAAAAAGGCGCGGGGTTAGCCGCGCCTTTTCTTATTCGAGCATACGCAGCGGGCTTACCGCTCCTTGCTCACCTCTTCAAACCGCGAAAGCCAGGGGCTGACGATCATGCCCTTCACGTCACTGCGGAAGGCGGCGGTGTCGATGACTTCGGAGAAGGGCTGAATGGACATGACGATCTCGTCCATATAGCCCTGCAGGTCCTCATAAAGCTTCGTCTGTTTCGCCACATCGCGCTCGACCAAGGCTGCCTCGATCATCTTGTTCAGCTTTTCATCGAAGAAGCTGGTGCGCCAGCTTTGGTAATTGGTGAGCTTGGCATCATCGGCGTTGTTGGGGTTATAGGCGATGGAGCGCAGATTGTTGTCCGGATGCGGCTGCTGGCCGCCACCGCCGCGACCGAGCAGCAGTTCAAAGTTGCGCTCGCGCATGGCGCCGTAAATCTGGTCGCCGGAGCCGCTGATCAGCTCGGCCTGAATGCCGGCCTGGGCGAGCGTGTTCTGGATAGCCGTTGCCGCTTTCATGAAGGGGTCTTCCGAAAGCACCCGCAGGGTGGTCTTGAAACCGTTGGGATAACCGGCCTCAGCCAGAAGCGTCTTGGCTTTTTCGATATCGAGCTTGTAGCCCTGATCCGGCAATGCACCCATGACGCCGGTGCTGAGGGAGCGCTGATGCAGCTTGCCGTAATAGGGCATGACCGCCTTGTCGAGACCGTCGTAATCGATCAGGTAACGCAGGGCCTCGCGCACCTTCTTGTTTGCGAATTTCTCATCCTTCATCGAAACGCTGAGGTAATAAAAACCGGAGCCGGGTGTGGATTCGATGGTGACGGCCTTGTCGGCCTCTAGCGATTTCAGGTCCGGGGCCTGCAGGGAATAGGCAACGTCGATATCGCCTTTTTCCAGCATCAGGCGCTGCGACTGCGATTCCGGCAGATGACGCATCAGGATGCGCTTCATCTTGGCCTTTTCACCCCAATAATCGTCGTTGCGGGTGAGGATGATATATTCGTTGGACTTCCACTGCGTCAGCTTGAAGGGGCCGGAGCCGGCGGAATTCAGCGTCAGCCATGCGCCGCCCAGATCGCCGTCCTTTTCATTCTCAAGCGCCGTCTGGCTGTCGATGATCGAGCCGGGACCGTTCTGCGCAAGGATCATCAGGAGCAGGTTGGGGTCGTCAGGCTTCGGAATATTCAGCACGAAGGTCTGGTCGTTTTCGGCGACGAAGAGCTTGTCGGCCTCTTCCAGCTTGAAGCCGCGGGTCTTGAGGAAGGACGATTGCGCCAGATTACGGGCGAGCAGCCGCTTCAGGCTCCACGCCACGTCCTTGGCCGTCACGGCGTTGCCGGAGGCGAATTTGGCATCGGCGCGCAGATGGAAGCGGATCGATTTGCGGTCTTCGGCAATTTCCCAGCGTTCGGCAAGGCGAGGCTGAACGCTGCGATCTTTCGGGGAAAGCACGACCAGCGTGTCATAGACGTTGTTCAAGACCTGCACGGTCTCGCGGCCGGTAATGGCGGCGGGATCGAGGGTCAGGATATTGCTCATGGTCGTGGCGACGATGAGCTGGTCCTTCGGTGTTTCGGCAAAGGTGCTGAGCGGCATCGCGCCGATCAGCAATGCGCCAAGCGCTGCGGTTGCAAGAAAATGTTTCATTTTTCCTCCCAATACGGCCGGTTCATACGGCCTTTCCACGTTTTGATCCACACGCCCGGTTCCTCCTCGGGCGTCGCAGGATCAGCCAAGAATCTCTCTGACCGGAGCTGCGAGCGCCCGGCCGATTGCCGCCGTTGCCGGCGCGTCCAGATGTACGCCATCGACCGGTGAGGCGCTGGCGACCGACCCGGCATCGAAGAAGGCATGTCCGAGTTCGGCAGCGAGTTTGCGGTAAAGCGGCGCAAGCCTGAGCGATTGCCCTATATCCCGCCCGCCGGCAGGTTCTCCGCCCGGGCCTGTGACGCAGGGCGGCGGGGAAACGATCAGCAGTTTCGGCACGGCCTCGCGCGGTTTGTAAATGAAGGTCTCGACGATCTGCGCCAGCCGTCGCATGCCGGAAACCGCCGCTTCCGCCCTTCCGCCATGCACTGGCTTGATATCGTTGGTGCCGAGCATGACAATGACGAGATCAAGCGGCATGTGGCAGGACAGTGCGATTTCCAGCGCCCGTGCGCCATTGCGGCAGGCCGGACCGGCGTGGTCGTCGTAGCAGGTGGTGCGCCCGCCAAGCCCTTCCGGGTGAACCTTCGCCTTCCCGGAAAGCGCGGCCTCCAGAACCTCCGGCCAGCGGTGTTCGGCAGGGTGCCGCAGACCCGTTGCCGGGTCCGCGCCCCAGGTGAGGCTGTCTCCGAAGGCGAGCACCGTCTTCATCGCCCGTTACCTCACCCGGTTGTTGTCGATGAAGGTAAAATCGATGTCCTCGCCAAGACCCGGCCGGTCAGGGACATGCACGAAGCCGTCGCGATCCATCGGGTCGGACAGCGACTTCAGATAATCGTGGCCGTCATCATATTCGAGGAAGGGGTGCAACAGGCCGCGCTCGTACCAGCGGCAATTCTTGGTGGCGGCGACAACGTGCAGGTTCATGGCCGTGTTGCCATGCACTTCGCACTCCATACCAAAGGCTTCGGCCAGATGCATGGTCTTCAGCGCCGGGGTGATACCACCGACATCGTTGACGCCGGTGCGCAGAATATCGCAGGCGCCAGCCTTGATCCATTCGGCGCGGTGCCAATGCTTGCCGGCCGCGCTTTCCGGGCCGACGACCGGAATATCGAGATTGTCGGAGAGCCATTTGTAGGAGGACAGCGACTGCTCATCCATCGGCTCCTCGATCCAGTCGAAGCCGAGTTTTTCGAGGCCACGTCCAAGCGCCAGCGCATCGGTGCGGGAATACCAGTGGAAGGCATCGATCATCAGGCGAATATCGGGGCCGACCGCCTCACGCACGGCCGCGCAGGCCTTGAGGTCCATCTTCACATCCGGCGCCCAGCTGACCGGGGGCATCCAGGTGTGAAGCTTGATGCCCTTGTAGCCGCGCTTCACCAGCGTTTCTGCAAAGCGGCCATAGTCTTCCGGCGTCGCCAGCCCGCCTTCCAGCTCATCGCCGCACATGATGGAGCCATAGGCGAGCACCTTGTCGCGATAACCCCCGATCAACTTGTATACAGGTTGGTTGAGCGAGCGGCCGGCAAGGTCCCACAGGGCGCAATCCACGACCGCCAATGTGCGGTCCGTCAGCTGTGAGGCCGAACCGCGCTGCCAGTGGGCAAGGTCCTGCCACAGCCGTTCGCGGTCGCGATGGTCCTCACCGATCAGGACTTTCTTGACGAATTTTTCGATGACATGCGGGCGAACGATCTCCGGCGCGGTGAAGGAATGGCCTTCCTGCCCATCTTCCGTGCGGATGGTCAGCATGGCCTGTTCCACCTGATGCGCCGGACCCGGATGCGCGTGACCGGCACTGTCCGAGTGCCGACGGGTCGTCGTGCGGAAAACACGGACCTCGACGTCGGTGATGATCATAATTCCTCCCTCATGCAGGTATGGCAGCGTTTGCGGTTGCTGCAATGTCATACATGTATGCGTTATTTGTCAACATATATGATAATCTGTATTACATGTTGAGGCGGAAAATCAAGGCTATTTGCGCACGGTGTTGCACAGGTCATCGGTGAGACCGGGCTCCGGAGGGAGATTTTGCGTCTTGGCGGAAGAAAATCTGAAGGGGGCATGAGAGTGGCCTATGCCGAAGGGGATGTAATCCATAATTTTAGTAGACTATTGAATCGCGCAATGATCTTTCAACAATGGTCGGGACTATAAACGAACATGCCGTGCCAGCCGTGCCCCTCATCATGCATTCTGCGTGAGTATGCGCCGCATTGAACGGCTGTCCGGAACGGGGATGGCCGCATCTGCGCTGCTGAGCTTCAACACTCGTTTCCGGATGTACAGCCATGCCACTTTCCCATATCTCCCACTTTGCCTTTCTCGTTCCCGGCAATTATCAGGACGATGATCCGGCGCGGGGGCTGGAAGAAACCCTGCAGCTTTTCGAAGCCGGGGAGGTGCTGGGTTATCACAGCGCCTGGGTTCGCCAGCGCCATCTGGAACGGGGCGTGTCCTCGGCGGCCACTTTTCTTGCAGCGGCATCGCAGCGCACGAAACGGATCGGCCTCGGCACTGCTGTCATTCAGCTTGGTTACGAAAATCCCTTCAGGCTGGCGGAAGATTTGGCCACGGTGGATGTCCTGTCGCGTGGGCGATTGAATGTCGGGGTTTCGGTGGGCGCACCGCCCTTCGCCCATCTTATTTCGGACTATGTCGATACGGTTCCCGATGCGGATTACAGCCACGCCCGCGCCGAAAAGCTGGCGAGGGCCTTGAGATCGGAACCGCTGTCCAGCGAGACGGAAGCGGGCAATGCGGCGGGTGCACAGGTGCCACGCCTTCGGCCAATCGCCAGTGGGGTGACTGACCGGCTGTGGTACGGCGGCGGGTCGCAGAATTCCGCGCGTTGGGCGGGGAAGGCGGGCTTCAATCTTCTGACGGGCAATATCGTCAGCGGCGAAAATACCGATGATTTCCTGACCGCGCAGGCGGCGCTGGTCAGCCGCTTCCGGCAGGAATGGTCGCATGAGCGCCAGCCGCGTGTCGCTCTTGGCCGCGTGATCCTGCCGACGGATAGCGCCAGCGCCGCGACCCGCCGCCGTTATCAGGAATTCGCCGCCGAGCGTGACAAGCGCACGACCTCGCCGCATGGGGCGCGCCGCACGCTTTTCCTGCCCGATATCGTCGGCACGACGGACGAAATTCTCGAGAAACTGTCGCGCGATCCCGTTCTTCCGCTCGTCTCGGAATTCCGTCTCGAACTGCCTTATGAATTCCAGCCGGAAGATTACCGCCAGATCGTCACGGATTTCGCCTCCGCCCTGCCGCAGCTTTCCGGCGGGCTGCCGGTTTTGAAAGTGGCGACGGGCCAATAATATGTCCCGTTCCCGCCCTTCCCGCTTCAAGCGGGAAACGGCGGGAGATCGACATTGCGATAGCGCCAGCGCTGCTATTCAATCTGGATAAGACAGGCCATAACGGTCGCGGATAGTCGCACCTTCGTATTCGCGCGGATAAACACCGCGATCCTGCAGCACCGGCACGACCTTTTCGACGAATTCAGCAATATCGTCCGGCGCGCGTGGCGGCTGCAGGGTGTAACCATCCACCGTGCCATCCTGCCAGAGGTCGATAATGCCATCCGCCACCTCTTCCGGCGTGCCGAGCAGCAGCCGGTGGTGCCCCTCGGAGCGGCGCACGGCCTCACGGGCGGTGAGCTTTTCGTGGGTCAGCAGTTCGGAAAGGCCAAGCCCCATGCCAACGGCCCATTGCCGGTTCTGGTCGGGAATGAAGCGCTCGCCATCGAGTTTTATATCCGGGTTGAAGTCGCGCGGATCAATGCCGTTTTCTTTGGCGAAACGCACCAGAAGCCCATCTTCCGAGCCTGTCCCGCTGAAGAGTTCATGCTTGCGCAACGCTTCTTCCCGGGTCTCGCCGAGAATGACGACAAGGCCGGGAACGATGCGGATGCCGGAGGGATCGCGGCCGAGGGAGACGGCGCGGTCACGGACCTTCTTGCCGAAGGCCTGACCTGCCGGGCGTGACAGGATGTTGCAATAGATGATCTCGCCATGGCGTGCCGCCAGATCGATGCCGCCTTCGGAGGCGCCGGCCTGCGCGATGACCGGATGCCCCTGCGGCCCGCGCGGAACGTTGAGCGGGCCTTTCACATGGAAATATTGCCCCTCATGATCGATGCTTTCGGCGGTCGCCGCATCCCAGAAACGCTCTTCCGGCACCTCGCCTTCGCGGCGCGGGTCCCAGCTCGACCAGAGTTTTTTCGCCACATCGAGAAATTCGGTGGCCTTGGCATATCTCTCGCTGCGCGGCGGCAGCGGATCGTTGCCGAAATTGGCGGCGACATTCGGGTTGAAGGAAGAGACGATGTTGACGATCAGCCGGCCGCCAGTGACGAGGTCGATGGATTGCGTCCGTCTGGCGAAATTATAGGGCGAATTATAGGTGGAGGACACCGTCGCCACAAAGCCGATATCCGGCACCTGTGCCGCAAGCGATGTCGAGAGAATGAGCGGATCGATGGTGTGAAACGGGCGGCTTGCGGGGTCGGTCAGCAGCGCCGGGTGGTCGGAAAGGAAAACGGCGTCGAACCGGCCCTTATGGGCCAGTTCCGTCAGCCGGCGATAATAGCCTATGTCGTTGATGTCGTGCCGGTCTCCGCTCCGGTATTTCCAGGCATTGGCGAGGTATCCGGTGGTGTTGATGCCGACATTGAGATTGAGCCGGCGTTTGGTCTTGCTCATGCTGCCACGTTTCTTTCAGGTCTGTTGGATTGCCGGCCTGTATGACCGGCGCAATTGCGGAAAGCGTAACAGCCGGGGGTCCGGTCGCGAGTTAAAAATCCTTGCTGCTTGGAGAAGAAAAACTTTCATCCGTGGCAGCCCCCAAGCGGTGCTCGAATGTGAGAAAGGGGTGATTCCGGCTGGGGAATCCGACCCGAAATCTTGCCATTCTCGAAAGGATATTCCGTCTTCTTGGCAAAGCACTCACAAGATGGAAACGAATTTCCCCAATCGCGCGTGAAATAGTACACTTTATCTATAGAAAATATTTTATGGCGTGTAGCGTGCCGTCTAGATCGTAATTTCGAGGACGAACGCCATGGCTGATGCCGCTCTTCGCCAGATAACCCAACCTGTAACCGTGTGGTACACACGCTGCCCGGCACCCACACCGCTTTCCATCGCGGCGCAACTGGGCTGGATCGAGGAACGTTTTGGCGCCCATGGCATCTCTGTTTCCTCCATTCGCGATGCGGCCGATCCGGCCATTCGCCAGAGCCATTTCGATCATCGCCTGGACTGGTCCTTCCGTCAGGGCGGCAATATTCCGCCGATCTGGGCGAAATCAGGCGGCCGGAAAACACGGCTGGTGGGGCTGACGAGGACCGACGAGTTTCAGGCCGTCATCGCCTTGCCGGCAAGCGGAATAAGCAAGGGCAGCGATCTGAAGGGACGGCGCATCGGCCTGCCGAAACGGCCGAATGAAACCATCGATTTCCAGCGTGCGACATCGCTCAAGGGCATCGTTTCGGCGCTGACGGTCTCGGGCCTCGCCGTTGCGGATGTCGAGCTTGTCGATCTCACGGCGAAAGAGCCGGTGTTGCTTAATCCTTCTGACGACAGGTTCCATGGCCTGCGCCGGCGGTTTCCTTATGGCGAGGAGATTGCAGCGCTGCATCGGGGCCAGATCGATGCGTTTTTCGTCAAGGGAGCGGAAGGTGTCACGGTCGCCAATCTAATCGGTGCGCAGGTCGTGGTATCGACGGGGTTTCACCCCGATCCGAAAATCCGCATCAACAATGGCACGCCGCGCCCCTTGACGGTGGACGCCACCTTTGCCGATGAGCGGCCCGACCTGGTGGCGAAACTCGTCGCCACCGTACAGCGGGTTGCCCAATGGGCAAATGACAATCCGGCGGAAGCCGTGCGCTTCATCGCCCGCGAGATCGGCGTCAGCGAGGAAGCGGTTCTGGCTGCGAATGGCCCGGATGTGCATCGCAATCTGAGGCTCGATCTCGATCCGGCCGAGCTGGATGCGCTCAGCCACTTCAAGGATTTCCTGCTGGAATGGAAATTCATCCCCGAAGATTTCGATGTGCAGGACTGGGCCGATCCGCGCGCCCTTTCTCTACAGCAAGATGCTGCGCAACGCAGTGCGGGAAAGTGAGGGCGTCATGGCGGCCACCATTCTTGTGACGGGCGCAACCGGCAAGCTCGGCAGACGTGTCGTCAGCCGTCTTTTGCAGAAAGAGGCGGAGGTTCGGGTGCTGACCCGCAGGCGGGACGATGCGCTGAAGCTTTGGGGCGACAGGGTCGAGATTGCGGAGGGTAATTTTTCCGATCCGGCCAGCCTTAAAGAAGCCGCGCGGAGAATAGACAGGGTTTTCCTGCTTTCCCCCCTCGGAGAGACGCTGGCGGCGGACCAGAGGGCGGTTATCGATGCCGCTCTCTCCGCCGGTGTATCACGGATCGTGAAAATATCCGGCTCCGACTGGACCATTAGAAATGCCGCGCGCTCCATTTCGGGGGCGGCGCATGCTGAAGTCGAACGGCGTCTGGCCGAAAGCGGCATCGCGCATACCGTGCTGCGACCCAATGCCTGGATGCAGGTTGCGCTGGAACCCGTCGTCGCCGCACTGCGCAAGGGGGAGGATGTACCGGCCCGCTTTGGCAATGCGGCCGTTTCCTTCATCGATGCCGACGATATTGCCGATGTCGCCGTTCATGCCCTGACATCGAGCGCACCGGTTTCCGGCACTTTCGTGCTGACTGGCGGCGAGGCCCTGACGGCGCTGGAAATCGCCCGTATCGCTGCGCGCATCCTGCATCGTCCCGTTGGAGTTTCGCATAATGCCGCCCCGGCCTTTCCGCCGCATGTCGGTGCGTTCGAGCAGAAGGCGATCGGGGAATTCGGGCAGCTCATTCGCGAAAATCTCGCGGCATCCGTCAACGACATTATCCAGCAGACTACCGGCCGATTGCCCCGCAGTGTGGAAGATTATCTGCGCGCCCGGCTGGCGGCTGCTGCCCCGCAGGGCGACAATTCCGAAGGAGAAAAGACATGGCGCTGACCGTTCCGCTGCCTGAAGGTCCCGAGCTGAAAGGTCTGGAACTGAAAAGCCCGACCGATTTCGAAGACAGCCCGCTCAGCCGGGCGGTGAAGCAGCCGCTGATGCTGGGCCTGTTCCTTAATCTGCAGGACATCAATTTCTCCAGCCTGCCGACGAGTAACAGCTGGACCTTCGATTATAATGTCGAACTGGTGAAGCGCGCGGAGGAGTTAGGTTTCGAGATCGCCTTCAGCCGCACGCAATGGCTGCCCAAGGGCGGTTACGACGGTGAATCCTCGCTCGACAGTTTCATCGCGCTTGGCGCCATGGCGGCCGTCACGAAGAACATTCTGCTGATCTCCACCATCCACGTGCTTTATGGGCCGCTGCATCCGCTGCATCTCGCCAAATATGGTGCGACGCTGGATCATATCGCCAAGGGACGCTGGGGCATCAACATCGTCACCGGCCACCGCGCCATCGAACATGAAATGTTCGGCTGGCAGCGTATCGACCACGACAAGCGCTACGACATGGCCGGCGAATTGTTCGATGTGCTGCATCGCCTGTGGGGCGAGACCGAGAATTTTTCCTATGAAGGCAAGCTCAATCCCTGGGCGATCAACAATGGCTGGATCACGCCGAAGCCTGCTTTTGGACGCTCGCCGCTGGTGACGGCGACAGGTTCGCCCGCAGGCATCGATTTCGCGGCCCGTCATTCCGATCTGGTTTTCGTCACCTCGCCCGGCGGCGCGCATATAGACAGCGCGCTGGAAACGCTTCCCGATCATGTCGCAAACATTAAAAACCGCGCAAAGGCCTATGGCCGGCAGGTGAAGACGATCATCAACCCGATCATCGTCAGCCGCGATACGGAGAAGGAGGCGATTGCCTATGCGGATGCCATCGAGGGCGGAAAACCGCAGCCCGGCACCCGCGCCTTCGCCACCAATAATTACGACAGCGACGCCCATGCCTGGCGCGGCCGTGGCGATGCGCGCCATAAGCAGGGCCGCAATCTCGGTGGCAATATCGAGATCATCGGTTCGCCCGAGCAGGTGGTCGAGCAGCTTGTCGGTCTGAAAAAGGCCGGGATCGATGGGGTTCAGCTGAATTTCTACGATTTCCGCGAGGACCTCGACTATTTCGCCGAGCGCATTCTGCCTTTGATGAAGGAGGCTGGCCTGAGGCTCTGACACCTCTTCCGCCTCTGCTTTCCAGTTTTGAAGCTTGCACTTCGCAATCGCCGAGATTGCGAGAACGATATTTTTTGCCCTGAGGAGATACCGTGAATATCGCCGTCGATCCCGTCAAAACACCCGCTCCTAAAATCCTGGATCGGATCGGAACCTATGTTCCCGAACTCGTCTCCATTCGCCACGATCTGCACCAGCATCCGGAAATCGGTTTCGAGGAGGTCCGCACCTCCGGCATCGTCGCCGAAAAGCTCGCCTCCTGGGGCATTGAGGTGCATCGCGGTTATGGCACGACCGGCGTGGTCGGCGTGCTGCGCGGCCGCCATGCGGGCAACGGCTCCATTGGGCTTAGGGCCGATATGGACGCCCTGCCGATGCCGGAGGAAACCGGGCTGCCCTATGCGTCGGTCTATCCCGGCAAATTCCACGGCTGCGGACATGATGTGCACACCACCATCCTGCTCGGCACCGCGCGTTATCTGGCGGAAACCCGCGATTTCGCCGGCACGGTGGTGTTCATTTTCCAGCCGGCCGAGGAGGGTCTCGGCGGCGCACGCGCCATGATCGCCGACGGGTTGTTCAAGGACTTCCCCGTCGACGAGATTTACGGGCTGCACAATTCAACCCATGCCGCGCCCAATCACCTCAAGGTTTCGCCCGGCACCATTCTGGCGGGGGCGGATTTCTTCGATATCCGGTTAAGGGGCAGGGGCGCACACGCCGCTCACCCCGATGTTTCGCGTGATCCGGTGCCGGCGACGGGTGAACTCATTCAGGCGCTGCAGACCATCGTCAGCCGCAACGTGCCGCCGACCGATCCCGCCGTCCTGTCGATCACGCGCATCGAGGCGGGATCGGCCTATAACGTCATTCCCGAAACGGCCGCGATTGCCGGCACGGTGCGGGCTTTTTCCGACAGCGTGCGCGAAACCATAAGGGAGCGCATCCGCACGATTTCCGATCACATTGCCGCAGCGCACGGCCTCACCGCCGAGGTGGATATTCGCGACATATTCTCGGTTCTCACCAATGATGATGCATCGGTGGAGATCGTCGCCGGCGTGGCGCGTGAGGTTCTGGGAGACGAGCGCGTTTCCACCGAGCCCGGCCGCTTCATGGGCAGCGAGGATTTTGCCGATCTCCTGAAACACGCGCCCGGCGCGTTTTTCACCCTCGGCCATTCCGGCACGGTGCCCGCCCATAATTCCGGCTTCATCGTTGACGACGCCATCCTGCCGGTTGGCGCCACGCTGTTTGCCCGGCTGGTGGAAACCCGGCTGAAGCCTGCGTGAAGATTTAAAAACAAGCCTGCAAGAGGAAACATCCATGGATATTACAAGACGTAAGACATTGCTTTTGAGTGCAGCGCTAACCGGGGCCATGCTGTTGCCCTCCCTGCCGGCTCTGGCGGCCGAAACGCCGAAAAAGGGCGGGATCGTCACCCTTGCAGGCCTTGGCGAGCCGACGACGCTCGTGCCGCTTTCCGATTCAAATACGCGCACCCGCGCCATTTCCACGAAAATCCTTGAAGGGCTGGTGCGGTTCGACAGCGAGTTCAAACCGCACCCGGTTCTGGCTGAAAGCTGGGAAACATCGGCCGACGGGCTGCGCCACACCTTCAAGCTGCGCAAGGGGGTCAAATGGCATGACGGCAAGGATTTCACGTCGCAGGACGTCAAATTTTCCCTGCTGGCCTTCAAGAAGGTCGGTCCACGCGGGCGCATCACCTTCGCCAATATTGCCGATATCGAAACGCCCGATCCGCTGACGGCCGTGGTGGTGCTTTCCAAGCCCGCGCCCTATCTCCTGCGGGCGCTGACGGGTGGCGAAACACCCATCCTGCCGGCCCATGCCTATGCTTCGGAAAATTACAATGAAAGCCCGAACGGTAACGCGCCAGTCGGCACCGGCCCCTTCGTCTTCGAGGAATGGAAACGCGGCAGCTATGTGAAGCTGAAGAAGAATCCGAACTACTGGCAGGCCGATCTTCCCTATCTCGACGGTTTCGTGGCCCGTTTCGTCGCCGATTCGGCTTCCACCACCATTTCCGTTGAAACAGGCGAGGCGGATTATACCGCCGATGTGTCCTACAGCGATCTGGAGCGTCTGCGGCAAAATCCGAAGCTTGCGGTGGAGGTTTATACCGACTCCTATCTCAACAATGCCGCCGTCTTCGAATTCAATCTGGAGAACCCGATCCTTGCGAAAAAAGAGGTCCGGCATGCCTTGGCCCATGCCGCCGACCGCAATTTCATCAACGACGCCATCTTTTTCGGCACGGCGAAACCCGCCGGTTCGAACATCCCGGCCGTCTTCACCGCCTATAATGACGAGAAGCCTTTCAATTATCCCTTCGATCTCGCCAGAGCGAACGAGTTGCTGGACAAAGCGGGCTATCCGAAGGGTGCGGATGGCACCCGGTTTTCGCTGCGGCTGGCCTTCCTGCCTTCCGACGTCTTTCGCAAAACCGCCGAATATCTCCGCTCATCCTTCGGCAAACTTGGCGTGAAGGTGGATATTGTCGAAGGCGATCTCGCCACCTTCATCAAGCGGGTCTATACCGAGCGCGGTTTTGACCTGACGGTGAATGGCATCAGCCGGCTGTTCGATCCGACAGCGGGCGTGCAGCGCCTCTATTGGTCCGACGGGATCAAGAAACCCGCGCCTTACGTCAACGCCGCTCACTACAACAATCCAAAGGTGGATGATCTTTTCCGTGCCGCCGCGATTGAGGTGGACGAAACGAAACGGGCGGCGCAGTTCCACGATATCCAGAAAATCACCGGCGACGATCTGCCGAATTTCTCGATCGTCGCTTTGCCGACCGTCATTCTGCGCAATACCAGCCTGAAATCGCTCGTGACGACCATCGATATTGCTTATGGCGATCTGGCGACGGCCTGGAAAGACGAGTGAGTGTTTGTCAAAAGGGGGCATCCAAGCTCCGTCACCCCGGACTGGATCCGGCGTCCAGCGCGATCAAGTCCTTGATCGCAAGAGACTCTTCTCACGGCGCAGACGCGCCGTGGCTGGATGCCGGATCTAGCCCGGCATGACGGATGAGGGGGGCTGCGATCATCAACATTAACCCGGCAATTCTGCCGGGTTTTTTATTGCCGAAGTCCGCCTTCCACCCTGTTTGCACCTTCGCGCGGCAAGCCCGTTTTCGAGAAAAACTTTGCGCATGAAACAGGTCGGGCGAAACAGCGATGCCACCCGTGAAAATTTCGAAAAAATAAGTTTCATCAATAATTTAGCGCAAAGCATTTCTTCGCCGCGAAGCAAGAATTGCTTTCTGGACCGACGCTTTGGCGGCCTGCACTGTGAGCTGGAAATCTCACCCTCACATGGATGGATGCCATGGCCAAGGATACGCTTTTTTTGATTGCCCCCGGTTTTGAGGACCCAAAGCACCCCGGTGTCCGCTTCGTCTGCCCGCATTGTAACCAGATCGAAGGCCTGCTTGCCGCCTTTCCTGATCTTGCTGCCGGGATCGATATCCGCCGCGTCGGTTTCCAGCGCCCGCGTGAGGCTGTCATCGCCGCCGTGGGAGAGGAAAACCAGTCGCTGCCGTTGTTCGTCTTTGCCGGCGACGCGCCCGGCGACGCTACGGCCAAGGGCGAGACGCACTTCATTCAGGACACCAAACGCATTTTGCAAATTCTCGCCGAGCGCCAGGGGTTCCCGCAGCTGCACTGAGTTGCCGCGCCCGCATATCGGATTTTTTTCGGAGACAGACATGACCATTTCCAGACGCCAGTTTCACAAAATTGCACTCGCTGTCGGGGCGTTCGTCGCGCTTCCGGGCGGTTCCTTTGCCGCTGCCGAAGAACCGGTTTCGGGCGGTACGCTCAAAATCGTCTATTTTCCCGAGCCGACACAGCTTGTGGCGATCAACACCAGCGCCGGCGGCCCGCAATTCATCGGCTCGAAGATTTACGACGGGCTTTTGACTTACGATTACGAGCTTTCGCCCAAGCCGAGCCTCGCCAGGGAATGGAGCGTTTCGGCCGATGGGCTGGAATATGTCTTCCATCTGCAGCCGAAGGCGAAGTTTCACGACGGCAAACCGGTGACATCGGCAGATGTGGAATTTTCCATTCTGCGGCTGAAGGAAGCCCATCCGCGCGGCCGGGCGACGTTCGCGAATGTCGAGAGCGTCGATACCTCCGATCCGCTGGTCGCGAAGGTGAAGCTTTCCAAGCCGGCGCCGGGCCTGATTACCGCGCTTGCCTCGTCGGAATCGCCAATCGTGCCGAAGCATATCTTCGAGACCTTCAAGCCGACAGATAATCCGAAACCCGCCCAGATCATCGGCAGCGGTCCTTTCGTGCTGAAGGAATGGGTGCCCGGCAGCCATATCCTGCTGGAGAAAAACGCCGATTATTGGGATGCGCCGCGCCCCCATCTCGACCGCGTCATCATTCGCCTCATCAACGATGCGGGCGCCCGTGCTGCCGCACTGGAAACCGGGGAAGGGGACATCGGCCCCAACCCGGTCGCACTAGCCGATCTGGAACGGCTGAAATCCATTCCGACGCTGAAGGTGGATGACCGCATCTATGCCTATGCCGGCCAGCAGAACCAGCTGGTGATCAACCTTGAGAACGAATATCTCAAGGAATTGAAGGTCAGACAGGCCATCGCCCATGCCATCGACGTTCCGGCGCTCATCGATACCGTGCTTTACGGTTATGCCGTGCCGTCGCCGACGCCGATCAGCCCCGGCCTTGCGAAGTTCCACAATCCCGATATCGGTTTTGCCAAGTTCGACGTCGCGCAGGCGGAGAAATTGCTGGATGAGGCAGGCTTCCCGCGCAAGGACGGCGGCAAGCGCTTCAAGCTTCGGGTTACCACCAACCCCTTCAACCCGCAGACCTATTCGGATTTCATCGCGCAGGCGCTGTCGAAGATCGGCATCGAGGCGGATATCCAGAAATTCGATTTCGGCACCTATGTGAAGGTGGTCTATACCGACCGCGCCTGGGACCTTTCGGTGGAGTCCCTCTCCAACACTTTCGATCCAACTGCCGGTGTGCAGCGTGTCTACTGGAGCAAGAACTTCAAGATCGGCCTGCCGTTCTCCAATGCCAGCCATTACGCCAATCCGGAGGTGGACCGGCTGCTGGAAGCGGCGGCAGTGGAGCCGGATATCGAAAAGCGTGCGGCCTTGTTCAAGGAATTTCAGGCTGTCGTTGCCAGGGATCTTCCCGTCATCAATCTTGTCTCTCCCATCCAGCCGGTCGTCGGCAGCGTGCGCATCAAGGACTATGCGACAGGCGCAGAGGGGCTGAGCGGCAATCTCGCCAAAGCCTGGGTGACGAAGGAGGCGTGAGCCTCCTTCGGTTTCAAGCCGCATCAGAGCGAATAAGAGGTCATTTCCATGAGCAGAAAATCCGAAAAGCTGGTTCTCAATGCCTTTATCTATCCTGGCGGACATCATGAGGCGGCATGGCGGCATCCGGATTCAGAGCCCCATCGCGTCACCGATATAAAGCTCTATCAGGATATCGCCCGCAAGGCCGAAGCGGCGAAACTGGATGCCATCTTCTTTGCCGATGCGCCGGTGCTGGACGCCAATATCCGCTACGCCGCCCGCCACCGGCTGGAGCCGATCACCATGCTGGCGGCGCTTGCCGCCGTCACCGAAAAGATCGGTTTCATCGCCACGGCCTCTACCACCTATTACGAGCCCTACAATCTCGCGCGGCTGTTTGCGTCCGTCGATCATATCAGCGGCGGCCGGGTTGGCTGGAACATCGTCACGACTTCGGCCGATGCTGCGGCCGGTAACTTCAATCTCCAGAAACACCCGCCGCATGCCGACCGTTACCGTCAGGCCATCGAGTTCGTCGATGTGGTGACGAAGCTCTGGGACAGCTGGGAAGACGATGCCATCGTCGCCGACAAGGAAAGCGGTCTGTTTGCCGAGACAGACCGCATCCACCCCGCCAATCACGATGGCGAGTTTTATCGGGTACGGGGCGCGCTCAACGTGCCGCGTTCACCACAGGGCCGGCCGGTCTATGTGCAGGCAGGCTCCTCGGAGGAAGGCCGTGGTTTTGCGGCTCACTATGCTGAGGCAATCTTTACCGCGCATCAGACTCTGGAGAGTGCGCGGTCTTTTTATTCTGACATCAAGCGGCGCGTGGCGGCCACGGGGCGCAACCCCGCCCATGTGAAAATCCTGCCTGGTATCAGCCCCTTCATCGCCTCCACCGAAGAGGAGGCGCGCAAGCTCGAGGCCTCCTTCAACGATCTCATCCAGCCCGCTTTTTCGCTGGGGCAGTTGCAGCGCATCACCGGCATAGACCTCTCATCGGCCGATCTCGATCAGCCCTTGCCGCAGGAGGCGGTGGAAGCGACACGGGCGCAGGCGGATAGCAGCCGACACCAGCTGGTTCTTGATGTCATCGACCGGGAAAACCCGACGATCCGGCAATTGTTGCACCGGCTTGCCGGCGGGCGCGGCCACAAGGTGATTTCCGGAACGCCGGAACAGGTGGCGGACTGGATAGAGACCTGGTTCCGCGAAGGCGCAGCCGATGGCTTCAACATCATGCCGCCATGGCTGAATGGCGGGTTCGATATCTTCGTGGATGAGGTGGTGCCGATCCTGAAGCGGCGTGGCCTGTTCCGTGAGGATTACGAAGGCGATACGCTGCGCGACCATTATGGCCTGCCCCGGCCGGATAATATCTACGCGGCCAGAGAGTTGCAAAGGGAACGCGCCTGAGGTGGGACGGGCGTGTTCAGGCGGCGGCTTCGAGGGAGCGTATATCCTCGCGCAACAGAGCGAGTAGAGATGCGACCTCCGGCAGCCGCCGCCTGTCCGGACTGGTCAGCAGGTGGTAACGGCTGGCAGTCGGCTGCGGTGAGCCAAAGGGGGCGATCAGGCGGCCGTTTTTCAGCTCTTCCGAAATCAGCGAGTGGCGCGCGAGGCCGATGCCATGGCCGGACAAGATTGCTTCTATCAGCGCCGTCTGGCGTGAAAAACGCGGACCGGTCGCCGAAAGCCGGAGTGGAATGCGGCAGGCGCGCAGCCAGTTCGCCCATTCGAAGGCGGCGTCCAGGCCATTGCCGCGCAACATCGCAAAGCCGAGATTTCGCAATTGGGCGGGCTCGCCTGCAAGCTCATGGCGGGTTGCGAACTCGGGAGTGCAGACTGCGCTGACGGTGTCGGCGAAAAGCGGCTCATGAATGAAGCCCGGAATTTGCGCGTGGGTGGCGACGATGGCGCAATCGGCATCAAAATGGGTGAGATCGACGGTTTCACCCTCGATGGATTCGATCGAAAGCTCGACGTCTCCGAGTGCCGGAACGATACTGCCCAGCCGCGGCGCCAGCCAGCGTGCGGCAAAGCAACCCTCCGCCAGAACCTTCAGCTGCGGTCGGGCATTCGAAACCATCAGGTCGGAAAGACTGCCGATCATGGTCTCGAAAGCATCGGCAAGGCCGGGATAAAGCGCGCTGCCGGCATCCGTCAGCAGCAATTCACCGCGCTGGCGGCTGAAAAGCGGCTGGCCGAGATGGGTTTCGAGAATTCGGACCTGCTGGCCGATGGCGGCGGTGGAGACATGCAGTTCCTCCGCTGCCCGCGAGAAGCTCGCATGGCGGGCGGCCACGACAAAGGCGCGCAAAGCGGTCAGCGGCGGCAGGCGGGAAAGTGTAGGCAGGCGAAAAGCTGCCCGGCTCGCGGCGGGAGCGACAAACTCCGTTCTCATTGCTGTTCCTCCTTTGCCGCCTGCATCTTCCGCATGGTCAGAACACCCGGCCTTCCCTGAGATGCGTCGTGGTGCCATTGAGGTAATAGTCACCAATCACCCGCGCCTTGTGGGCAAGTGGATTGTGATTGTAGACAGTGCGGATGTTGCGCCAGTGACGATCGAAATTCCGGTCGCTCGAGGTCGCCGAGCCGCCGCCGAGCTCATAGAGGTTGGTGGCGACGGTCAGCGAAAGCTGCGAGGCGATGATCTGGGTGCGGGCGGTGGCGAGCGAGCCTTCCAGCAGGGCTGCCTCAATGGCCTCTTCATCACCATTTGCAAAGGCGGCAGCTGTTCTGTCGAGCGTTCGGGCCGCTTCGCGAATGAGCGTCTTGACGGCGAAAGCGCCGGCACTGATTTCACCCAGCATCTTCTGCACGAAGGGATCCTGATTGGCGGTTTCCGCAGCGCTGTGAAGCGTGGTGCGTGCCTGGCGCAGAACATATTCCACACCGTCATTAAGCGCGCCCTGAACGGCGCCGGCGGCAGACGCGGCGAGATGCAGCTGCCGCATGGCCGAGCTGTGGCGGCCGATCTGGGTGCCGAGCCTGCGGGTTGTCAGCTCATGCGGCAGCACCTCGACATTTTCAAGCAGCACGCCGCCGCTTGCGGTCATGCGCTGGCCCATGCTGTCCCAGTCGTCGAGAATGGTGATGCCGGTGCGATCAAGCGGAATGAGCACGCCGATCGGCTGCTCGTCATCGCCAATGGCGCTGAAGGTGCCGAAATCGGCAAAGGCCGTACCGGTCGCATACCATTTGCGGCCGTTCAGCCGGTAGCGGTCGCCATCGGCACTCAGCCGCGTGGTGATTTCGCCGGGGCGTTTGGTGCCCTGTTCGGTGCTGGCGCCCGCAAAGAGCTTGCCGGCGAGGACCTGTTCAAGATGCCGCCGGTCCTCCAGCTCGATGGGTGCAAGGGCGAGATTTTCGGTGAAATTGAAATGGCTGCGAAGCGCGTGCGGAATATTGCTGTCGGCTTCGCCGAGGATCATCAGCACTTCGATATAGTCGGCAATCGAGCCGCCCGGTCCGCCCTTGGCTTCGGGGACACGCAGCGTGCCGATCTTTGCCTCCTTGATAAGGGCGAAGATATCGAAGGGCATTTCCCGTTGACGCTCGCGGCGGGCGGCATCCCGGGCCGCGATAGCCGCAATGTCCTTTGCCCGGGCCAGGATTTCGTCACGGCTCGGCACGCCGGAATTATCGGTGGTGGTTGTCTGTAGTTTCGGATTGGACATTGCGGTTTTCCCGTGAGCGGATGTGAGGGCCTGCGGCACAATCGCGCCGCAGGCATGTTCGTCTGGACGATCAGGCGACCGCGCGCGGCTTGAGCGCCGGGCGGTGTGCGGCCTCGAGATTGCGCGGCACGCGGCCTTCGACGGGATGGCTCGGATCGTTGAAACCGGGTGTCGAGGGATGGCCTGTCGTCACAAGGCTGTCGACCAGTGCTTCATCTTCGGCATCGATTTTCACATTGAGGGCGCGGATATAGCCATTCCAGTGCTCTTCGGTGCGCGGGCCGGTGATGGCGGCGGTGACGAACTTGTTGTTCAGCACCCAGGCGAGCGCGAAATCCGCCGCCGAAACGCCCTTCGAAGCGGCATGGGCCGCGACCTTCTGGGCGATTTCAACCGATTCCGGACGCCATTCCGTTTCCAGAACGCGCTTGTCGCCCCGGCCAACGCGCGTATCGGCACCCGGCTGTTCGCCTGGCTGATATTTGCCGGTCAGTACGCCGCGTGCGAGCGGTGAATAGGACACGACACCAAGGCCATAATGATTGGCCGACGGCAGCTGCTCGGCTTCGGCGGTGCGGTTGACGATGTTGTAGAGCGGCTGGCTGGCAACCGGCCGGTCGATGCCAAGCTGATCGGCCAGATGCGAAATCTCGGCGATGCGCCAGCCACGGAAATTCGACACGCCGAAATAGCGCAGCTTGCCGGCGCGGATGAGATCGGCGATGGCGCGCACCGGCTCTTCCAGCGGCGCATCGAAGACGGCGCGGTGGAAATAGAGGATGTCGATATAGTCGGTGTTAAGGCGGCGCAGCGAATTTTCGACGGTCTCGATCACCCATTTGCGCGAATGGCCGCCAAGGTTCGGGCCCTTGGTATGGGAATTGACGAATTTCGTCGCCAGAACCCAGTGATCGCGCGTGGACTTGATGCCGCGGCCAACGACCTCTTCCGACTTGCCGTCGTGATAGACATCGGCGGTGTCGATGAAGTTGATGCCCTGTTCGCGCGCCTTGTCGATGATGCGGAAGGCCACGTCATCCGGTGTCGGGCCTCCGAACATCATCGTGCCGAGGCTCAGCGGTGAAACTTTCAGCGCGCTGCGTCCGAGATAGCGATAGTCGACCATTATGGTTGCTCCTTTAAGTTATTGGGCATGGTGGCAGGCCACTGCGTGGTTCTTGCCGAAAAGGGTGTAATCCGGCGCTTTTTCGCGACAGAGATCGGTGGCGAGCGGGCAGCGGGTGTGAAACCGGCAGCCGGATGGTGGATCGTGCGGGCTCGGCAGATCGCCGGAAATGGGCGCGGCCTGCTTGCGGCGGGCGGGATTGGGAACGGCAGCGAGAAGGGCGCGAGTATAAGGATGTTTCGGAGAAGCCCAGAGTTCCGATGTCGGGGCGCTTTCGACGATCTTGCCGAGATACATGACCAGCACGCGGTCGGAGAAATAACGCACCACGGACAGATCGTGGGAAACGAAGAGATAGGACAGCGAAAGCCGTTTTTTCATCTCCACCAGAAGATTGAGGATCTGCGCCTGTATCGACAGATCGAGCGCCGAGACAGGCTCGTCGCAGACCACCAGTTCCGGTTCCAGAACCAGTGCGCGGGCAATGCCGATGCGCTGGCGCTGACCGCCGGAAAATTCATGCGGATAACGGTCGAGCGAATCCGTGGGCAGGCCGACCTGCGCGACGATGGCTTCAACAATCTCCCGCTGGCGCGCCCGGTCGCCGATGCCGTGCACTTTCAGCGGCCCGGTAAGGATGGTGCGCACCGTCTGTCGCGGATTGAGCGAGGCGAAGGGATCCTGAAAGATCATCTGGATGCGGCGGCGTATGCCGCGCAGCTGCGAAGGCGTCATTGCCGTGACATCAGCGCCCTTGAAGGTGATCCTGCCGGATGACGGTTCGACCAGACGCATCAGCGACTTGCCGAGCGAGGATTTGCCGCAGCCAGATTCGCCCACCAGTGCCACGGTTTCGCCCGCCTCGATATCGAGCGAGACGTCATCGACGGCGCGCACGGTTCCGCGTCCGCCCGAGTAGTGGGTGGAAAGACTATGCACTGACAAGAGCGTCATTGGACACCTCCTGGGATGTGGGGGATACGAAGGGGCAGGCGGCGTAGCGGCCTTCCGAAATCGGCCTTAGCGGCGGCACGAACTGCCCGCAGAAACCACGGGCGCTCGGACAGCGCGGTCGGAAGGCGCAACCGCGTTCCCCTGTGGCGGAAACGATGGAGCCGGGAATCTCGATGAGCGGCCCGTCGCGATAATGCTGGCCATCTTCCGCGCGCGGCGAGGCGGCAAGCAGGCCGCGCGTATAGGGATGGTAGGGGTTGGAGAAAACCGGTTCCGGCAGCCCTTCCTCCACTTTACGGCCGGCATACATGACCATCACCCGGTCTGCCCATTGTGCCACGATACCGAGATCGTGGGTGATGAGGATGACCGCCATGTTGAGATCGCGGCGCAGATTGTCGAGCAGTTGCAGGATCTGCGCCTGTATCGTCACGTCAAGAGCCGTCGTCGCCTCGTCGGCGATCAGGAGTTTCGGATTGCAGGCAACGCCGATGGCGATCATCACACGCTGGCGCATGCCGCCGGAAAGCTGGTGCGGATAATCATCCACCCGGCGACTGGCATCGGGAATGTTGACGAGGTCCAGCAGCTCGATGGCGCGTTTGCGCGCCTGATGCCGGTCGATCTTCTCATGGATGCGCAGCACCTCGATGATCTGTTCGCCGACCGTCAGCACGGGGTTGAGCGAGGTCATCGGCTCCTGAAAGATCATGCCGATATCCTGGCCGCGAATGCCGCGCCATTGCCGCTCGGAAAGCGGCAGCAGATCGCGGCCCTCGAGCAGAACCCGGCCGCCGGTATTGGCGTGGGAGGGCAGGAGGCCGATCAGGCCAAGCGCCGTCAGGGATTTGCCGGAGCCGCTTTCGCCGACGATCGCCAGCATTTCGCCGGGGCTGACATCGAAACTGACGCCTTTGACCGGTTGGGTTGAGCCGAAGCTGACGGAGAGATCATGGACTTCGATCAGTTTGCTCATCGGCGTTCCTCCGAAAAACGGGGGTTGAGCGCATCGTTGAGGCCATCGCTGATGAGGTTCAGCGAAATGACGGTAAAGACGATGGCAAGACCGGGAAGGGCGGTCAGATACCAGGCCGTGCGGATGACATCACGGCCGGAACCGATCATCGAACCCCAGGAGACACGGTTGGGATCGCCAAGCCCCATGAAGGACAGCGCTGCTTCCATGAGGATCGCGCCCGCCACCATGACCGAGGAGGTGACGATGATCGGCGGCAGCGCATTGGGCAGGATTTCCTGAAAAACGATGCGCGCATGGCCATAACCCAGACTGCGGGCGGCGAGCACATAATCCTTTTCGCGAATGGCGCGGAATTCCGCGCGGGTAAGACGCGCAACGAGCGGCCAGGTGATGATGCCGATGGCTGACGTGACCGTGGTGACAGACGGCTGGGCGATGGCGACCAGTACCACCAAGAGCACGAAATTCGGCAAGGTCTGGAAGATTTCGATCAGCTTGACGAGGATGTCATCAATGACGCCACCAAAATAACCGGCGAAGGCGCCAACCGCGATGCCGATGGTGAGGCCGATCAGAGTTGCCACGACACCGACGGTGAGCGAGATGCGCGCGCCATGCACGATGCCGGCCAGAACATCCCGGCCCATGGAATCGGTTCCGAGCGGATAGGCCGCGTTCTGGCCCGGCCACAGGAACGGGCGGGCCACCATTTCCAGGGGATCGCCAGGATAGATCAACGGGGCGATCAGTGCGGTGACGATGACGGTGGCGAGAAACAGCAACCCGACGATGGCATTGGGATTGGTGAGGAAGATTTTCAGTTCGCGCCGCAGTCCACGTCGCGGCACGGAGACGGAGCGGGCCGAAAGCGCATCCGGCGCATGGATATAAGGCCAGGTCTTTTCTTCAGGCTTTTTCGGTTTGGGATTGGTCTCTTCAGCGCCAAGTTCCGCCGTGTTGAGAACCGCTGTTGTGTGGGAGGAATTCATCGGCTTTCTCCGATGCGGGGGTCGAGCCATGCCTGCAACAGGTCCACGGCCGCATTGACGATGATGACGACGAGGGAGGAGAGAAGCAGAATGCCGAGCAGCACGCTGAAATCCCGCGCCATGACGGCTTCGAAGGCGAGGCGGCCAAGGCCCGGCCAGCTGAAGACGGTTTCAACCACAACGGCGCCGCCGAGCAGTCCGCCAATATGCATGCCGGCCATGGTGGTGATGGGGATGAGCGCGTTGCGCAGGATATGGCGCGTGGTGAGCCTGAGCGGCGAAACGCCCTTGGCACGCGCTGTGCGTACATAGTCCTGGGATTTCACTTCCAGCATCGCCGCGCGGGTGAGGCGGGCATAAATGGCCAGAAAATAAAGCGCCAGCGACAGGGCGGGGAGCACGATGTAGCGAAGCCTGTCGAGAAAGGCGGCGAAACCGGTAAGGCTGCTGCCGATGGTGCTGTCACCGCCGGACGGAAGCCAGCCGAGCTTGACCGAAAAGGTCAGGATCAGCATCAGGCCGATCCAGAAACCCGGTACGGAATAAAAGATCAGTGAGCCAATCGAAATGATCCGGTCCGGCAGCTTGCCGGAGAAGAGCGCCATGATGGAGCCGAGGAACACACCGACGAAGATCGCGATACCAAGGGCTGCGCCCATCAGCGCAAGCGTGCCGGGCAGGCGCTGGCCGATAAGGTCTGCCACCGGCATGCCGTATCGCGGCGAAAAACCAAGGCTGAACTGGGCCAGATTGCCGAGATAGTTCATCAGCTGATGCAGAACCGGCAGATCAAGCCCGAAGCGGGAGCGGATTTCCGCCATGGTCTCGACGGTTGCCGAACCCGCTTCCGCCGCCAGGACATCGGCGGCATCACCCGGTGCCAACTGCAGCAGGAAGAAGTTCAGGATGACGATACCGAGAACCGTCGGAATGGCCTGAATGGCCACCCGTCTTGCCTGCGATAAAATCCGTTTCGAATTCGACATCGGCTCCAGTCCGTAAGCGTGGGAAACATAAAATCAGCCTCGAAAGGCGCGAGCATTAGTTGACTAATTTTATGGAATTTGTCAAAGAGTAATAGAATTATTTTCTGAAATTTACGGAAATACGCGTCATAAAGAAAAGATAATTCCTAATCATGAGAATGGTTGGTTCTTCATGCCAAACTCACTCTCCTCTGCGGAACAAACTTCTTCCTAAGCGCGACCGTTCAGTTTGCCGGTTTTTCGCCGGTTCAATCAAGGAGAGGGTATCGCATGACTATTTTCAACCAGACGACGCGGCGAGGTTTCCTGCTGGCCTCGGTGGCGCTTGGCGTGGTGTCTTTGCCGGGGCTGAAGCTCCTCGCGGCGGAGCCGGCAAGTGGTGGCACGGCCACCCTGCTCATCTCATCGGAACCGCCGGTGCTGACGACGATCGCGCATACGGCCTATAATTCCGTCTATATATCGCCAAAGGTGACCGAAGGTCTGCTGACCTATGATTTCGATCTCAATCCCAAGCCGCTGTTGGCCAAATCATGGGATGTGAGTGCAGATGGCCTGCGTTATACCTTCAAGCTGAGGCCTGGCGTGAAATGGCATGACGGCAAGCCGTTTACATCAGCCGATGTGGCTTTCTCCATCAATACCATCAAGGAAGTGCATCCGCGCGGCCGTAATACATTCCTGAACCTCACAAGCGTCGAGACGCCTGATGAGTTGACGGCGGTTCTGGTTCTTTCCAAACCAGCGCCATACCTGATAACGGCGCTCGCCGCCGCCGAAACGCCCATCGTGCCGAAACATCTCTATGAAGGGACGAAAGTCACCGAAAACCCGGTCAATCTCGCCCCTATCGGCACCGGCCCGTTCAAGTTCAAGGAGTGGGTGCGCGGCAGCCATATCGTTTTCGAGCGCAATGCCGATTATTGGGATGCGCCGCGCCCCTATCTCGACAAGCTGATCGTCCGCTTCATTCCCGACGCTTCCGCCCGCGCGATTGCCATTGAAACCGGCGAGATCGATCTCGCCCCCAGCACGCCGGTCGCCTATAGCGATCTCGACCGCCTGAAAGAGCTTCCGAGCCTCGGTTTTGAGACAAACGGCTATCAATATTCGAATTCCGTCAGCCGCGTGGAGTTCAATCTCGAAAAGGATGTGTTCAAGGATGTACGCGTCCGTCGCGCCTTCGCGCATGTGATCGACCGCAATGTCATCTTCAACACCGTTAATTACGGTTACGGCGCGACCATCACCGGCCCGATCAATCCGAAGCTGACGAAATGGTTCGTGGATGATCTGAAAACCTATCCGATCGATCTGAAGGCCGCCGAAGCGCTTCTCGATGAGGCCGGATACAAGCGCGGTGCGGATGGCATCCGTTTCAAGCTCAATCTGGATTATGTGCCCAGCACCGAAGCCTATCCGCGCGGCGCGGATTATATTCGCCAGGCGCTGGCGAAAGTCGGCGTCGACGTGACGGTGCGCACGCAGGATTTCGCCACCTATACCAAGCGCATCTACACGGATCGCGATTTCGATTTTGCCTATGAGGGCATGAGCAATCTCTTCGATCCGACCGTCGGCGTGCAACGGCTTTATTGGTCGAAGAACTTCAAGAAGGGCGTGCCTTTCTCCAATGGTGCGGCCTACAGCAATCCGAAGGTGGATGCGCTTCTCGAAGCCGCCGCCATCGAGATCGATCCGGACAAGCGCGTTGCGCAATGGAAAGAAATCCAGCAGATTCTCGTTGAAGACGTGCCTGCAATCGACATCGTCGCAGCACCAGAAATTACCATCTTCAACAAGCGTATCGCCGATCACACCATCGGTGCCGAAGGTGTGGCGGGAAGCCTCGCCTTCGCGCATATCGCCGCATCCTGATCGTTTCACCAGACCCGGCCCCCTTTGCTGCGGGCCGGGACCTTTCCCTTTCATCAAGGACAAAGCCATGAGCACGTCACTTTCTGAAATCTGGTACACACGCTGCCCGGTGCCCACGCCCGTGGGACTGGCGGCGCAGCTCGGTTATCTCGGGCAGACCTTCGAGGAGGTGGGGATATCGCTGAAATCCATCATCGATTCGCCGGATCGCTCGGTTCGCCAAAGCCATTTCAACCACACGCTGGAATGGTCCTTCCGCCACGGCGGCAATGTGCCGCCCATCCGCGCCCGCTCGGAAGGGCGCAATACGCGCCTCATCGGGGTGACGTGGACGGATGAGTTTCAGGCAATCATCACCCTGCCGGAAACCGGTATCCGCTCTGTTGCCGATCTTGTCGGTCGCCGTTTCGGCGTTCCGCGCAGGCCGGAAGGCATTGTCGATTTCATGCGGGCTACGGCGCTGAAGGGCATCGTTTCGGCGCTTTCGCTGGAAGGGCTGAAGGTCGAGGATGTCGAGATCAAGGACATCGTCATCAAGGATTCGGTGCTGGCCTCGCAGGAAGGGCCGTCGCTGTTCGGCCTGAAGCGCCGGCAATCCTTCGGTGAGGAAATCATCGCGCTGCTGCGGGGCGAGGTCGATGCTATTTTCGTCAAGGGAACGGCCGGTATTGCCGCTGCGAACCTGATCGGTGCGGTGCAGGTGGCGGAGTTCGGTTTTCACCCCGACCCGAAGATACGCATCAATTCCGGTTCTCCCCGCGTATTGACGGTCGACGGACGGCTTGCCGATGAGCGCCCCGATCTGGTGCAGCGGCTGGTTGACGCCATCGCCCGGGCCTCGCTCTGGGCAGAACAGCACCCGGAAGAGACGCGCCGTTTCATCGCGCGCGAGGCCGGCGCGACGGAGGAGCAGGTTCTGGCCGCCAATGGCGCTGAGGTTCACCGCCATCTCGGTCTCGGCCTCGATGCCGACCTTGTCGGCGCCGTCGACCATTACAAGGACTTCCTGCATCAATGGGGCTTCCTTGAAAACGACTTCGATCTTGGCGACTGGATCGATGACCGTTTCGTCACGCCAAATGAAAGGGCGGTGGCATGAGCGTTGCACTTTCCGCCGTTGCGACCGCACCGGCGCAGCGGCCAGATCCCGTCGCCGTTGCAACCGCGCTGGCCGGGGATTTCAGCCTGACCGCAGCGGACCACGACAAAAGCGGCGAATTCGCCG
Source organism: Agrobacterium sp. P15N1-A (assembly GCF_044626815.1). Lineage (NCBI taxonomy): Bacteria > Pseudomonadati > Pseudomonadota > Alphaproteobacteria > Hyphomicrobiales > Rhizobiaceae > Agrobacterium > Agrobacterium sp. P15N1-A. The sequence goes on from NZ_JBIUPF010000003.1 coordinate 100,373, forward strand.
CCGGTAATTTCGAGGCGCTTTTCAAGTCAGGCCTGCTGGGTCTCGTCACGGCTGAAAAGGATGGCGGCTGGGGCGAAGGCATGGAAACGGCCCATGCCGTCATTACGGCCATCGCCAGGGGCGATCCGTCGACCGCCCTCATCCTCGCCATGCATTACAGCGTTCATGCCGCGATCCGGCGCGGCAGGTGGCCGGCAGCACTTGCGGCAAGGGTACTGGCCGCCAATAGCAGGGAGCCGGCGCTCCTCAACAATGCGCAGGCGGAGCCGGGTGTCGGTTCGCCGGCCCATGGCGGCCTGCCGGAAACGACGGCGCGGATGGAGGGCGATTTTTGGGTGGTCAATGGCCGCAAGAGCTTCGTCACCGGCCTGCCGGGCCTGAAATGGGCAATCGTGCTTGCCGTGACGACGGAAGAGACGCCGCGTCTCATCCAGCTTCTGGTTCCTCTCGGTGCGGCTGGCATCGCTCAGGAAAAAGCATGGGAGGCGACCGGCATGTACGCCACAGCCAGCCATGATCTGGTGCTGGAAGATGTGAAGGTGCCGCTTGCCGATATCGTCGCCGAACAGCCGGCGGATGAGCCGCTGCGGCGCGATGAAGCGGATGGTTATAATTTCTTCGTGCTGCTGGCTTCCGTCTATCACGGTGTCGCGCTTTCGGCGCGGGACGATCTGTTGCGCCATCTGAATGGCCATGTTCCGGCAAGTCTTGGCGCACCGCTGTCCTCCATCCCCCGCATTCAGGAAGGTCTCGGCCAGATCGAGGTGCTGCTGGCGGCGAACCGACGCCTCCTTCTCTCCGTCGCCCGCGATGTGGATGCGGGGGAGCGGGTGGGAACCGATGCGCTGGCCGTTCGCCATGTGGTCATCGACAATGCGGTGGCGGTGACGGATCTGGCGCTGGAGCTTGGCGGCAATCGCGGCCTGCGCCGGGATTACGACCTTGAGCGCCATCACCGCGATGCCATCACGGCAAGGGCGCATGCGCCGCAGAGCCATATGATCCGAACGATTCTCGGCCGTCAGAGCATCAAGGCGGCGGGCGGTTGAAAGCAAAAGGGCGGCCTTGTCCGAGGCGGGTCGCCCATGTTCAAGCCACGCCCCTCAATCCCGCAGCAGCGGCAGCAAGCTCTCGCCCTGCCGCTCGATTTCCTTGAGATAGGGCGTGTCGGAAAGCACGAAATGGCTGATGCCCAGCGCACGGTATTTGCGCAGCGACGCGGCGACATCTTCCGCCGAACCGACAAGCCATGTGGTTCCCGCCCCGCCGCCGCCGAATTTGCCCGGCGCGGTATAGAGATTGTCGTCCAGCACGTCGCTCTGACGGTGCAAATCCAGCAGGCGGCGCTGGCCGACAGCTACGGCCTGAAGATGGTCGTTCCAGCGTACCCCATTGTTTGCGGCCATTTCGGCAACTTTTGCTTCCGCATCGCGCCATGCCTCGGCTGTGGTGTTTCGCACCAGCGTGGTGATCCGCAGGCCGAATTGCAGCGGCGGGAGATCGCGGCCGAGCTTTTCGCTGAAGTGCCTGAGCCGCTCGATCCTTTCGCGCACGCCGGCGAGCGGTTCTCCCCAGAAAAGCTGCACATCGGCCTCGGTTGCGGCAACCTGCTCGGCCGCTTCGGAAGCGCCGCCGAAATAGAGTTTGGGATGCGGCCGGCCTTCGCGTGCGGCGATGCGCGGCGAAACCGTGGAGTTTGCCACCCGGAAATGATCGCCATTAAAAGTGACGTTTTCCTCGGTCCAGAGCCGCCGCACCAGCCGCATGAATTCTTTCGTGCGGGCATAACGCTGCGCCTGATCGCCTTCTTCATCGCCATAGGCGGCAAGCTCATCCCTGCCGGAAACGATGTTGATCCGAACTCGACCGCCGGAAAGCTGGTCGAGCGTGGCGGCAGCGGATGCGAGGTTGGCCGGCTTCCAGTAGCCGGGACGGATAGCGATCAGCGGCTCGAATGTGGTTGTACGCGCCGCAAGCGCCGTCGCCACCGTAAATGTATCCGGACGTCCCCAGCCGGTGCCGATCAGCGCGCCCTTCCAGCCATGGGTTTCAAGCGCTTTGGCATGGCTCGTCAATGTATCGAGACTATTGTGGTTTTCGCTGACGGCGTCGCCCCGGTGACCGGGTTTGACGTCATTGGGGATGTACCAGAGAAATTCGCTCGTGCTGCTCACATTATCCGCCTGAATTTTCGTTTTATGGTGCGGTGGGTGGCCCTGCTGACGTTTGGCCTTCACCGCTTGTGGCTCCCGGGAGGCGCAAGCCTCCGCAGGTGCGAGAATGGCAAAGCGGCGGCGGCCCGGCGAAGCAGCGACGTTTCTTTTGTCGTGCGGCGGAGGAAAAGCTTTCCGTCTGGAAAGCCTATATTGCACATATTTTCTATATAAAAAATTTGAGGAAATGATTCCCTCTGATCGACATTATCTGCATCGTTGAGAACGCATTTTCTGCATGATTGAAATTGAATGGATCGATTTTTCGCGAGGCTTCGAAAGGTGAGCAAGGCAATAGTCGACGGAAATCGCGAAATTCACCATGCTTGCGACATACCGCCCACAACCCATGGAGCAGGCATGTGTACCACCTTGATTGTCCCTGGCCTGAATGGTTCGGATGAAGGACATTGGCAGCGGCACTGGTTGCTGGATGATCCCGACTCGCAGCTGGTCGATCAGGACAATTGGCAATGCCCTGTTCTCGAGGACTGGCTTGATCGTCTCGAGGCCGCGCTGGAGACAGTCGAAAGCGCTTATGTCGTCGCCCACAGCCTCGGTTGCCTGCTGGTGGCGAATATGGCGTCTCGCCCCTCGGCCGCCAAGATAAAGGGCGCGCTTCTGGTCGCACCCGCTCATCTCGATCACGTGGAGGCGATGCATCCCTGTATCGTCCGGTTCGGTGCGTTTCCGCTGCAACCGCTTGCTTTCCCCAGCCTCGTCGTGGGCAGCATGAACGATCCCTATATGGATTGCGAAGAGCTCGCGCACAGTGCGAGCCTGTGGGGGAGCGATCTCATCAATCTCGGCGCCGTCGGACATATCAATATTGCCAGCGGCTACGGACGATGGCCTGAGGGTTATGCTCTTCTCGAGCGGTTGAAGGCGGAGGGCGCATCGGCAAAGGCGGTGGCCGGATCGAGATTGCGTAGATTGAAAGCCCTGGGCGAAGCACATTTTTGAGGAAATGACTGATCGTTCAGTTCCGTGCCCGATTATCGGCGGCCGGAAACGGATTTTTTCCCACCGCCGCAACCTTAGTCCACATTTGCCGGTGATCCTCCAATTATAGAATAGTAATTTTATGGAAAATATTGACGATTTCGGACAGTCGCCCGAGGATAAGGGGAGTTGAGCAAAGGAGGCGCACATGCCGCAGGGACTTCATGCGTTTACTTTCGATCTGTTCGGTTTGACCCGGCGTCAGCCGCGGGAAGAGGAACAGGTTAGCCTTCATCCTCTGGATCATTCCGGACGCATCAGGCAGGAGAAAAGCGATCTCGAACTCGAACGGGAAGAGATCTGCGAAATGAACTTTGCGATGCTCGGCCTTTATCCGGTCTTCTGACGACCATCAGCGAGGGTTCCTTTTCCCTTCGCAGCGCGGTTTGTCCGGGAGAGAAACTCTCCTCGCCGGATGGAAATTGGAACAAAATTTCTTAAACGCGCCGGGGAATTGGCTACCCTTTTATCATCAAGCGCATTGCCCGAGGGCAGATTGCAAAGGGACCTGCCGATGAGCACATCCGATAAACCACTCGATTTTCTGTGGTTCATACCCACCTCAGGCGATGGCAGCTATCTCGGCTCGGATGATCTTTCGCGTCCTGCCGATCCCGGCTATTTTCGGGAAATAGCCCAGGCCGCCGATCGGCTCGGTTATTCGGGCGTGCTCATCCCCACCGGTGTCGCCTGCGAAGAATCCTTCATCCTTGCGGCCAATCTCGCCGCCTATACCGAGAAGCTGAAATTCCTCGTCGCCATCCGTCCGGGCGTCGCTTCGCCCGCTTATTATGCGCGGCTTGCTTCGACGCTCGATCGCGTTTCCCATGGCCGGCTGCTTCTCAACATCGTGGTTGGCGGCAGTGCGCAGGAATTGGCCGGTGACGGCATTTTCCTGCCGCATGACGAGCGTTACGATCACGCCGATGAGTTCTTCCAGGTTTTCAATTCGCTGATCGAAACCGGCAAGGGGAGCCTCGACGGCAAATATATCAAGGCAGTGGACGCAAGACTCGGCCTGCCGCCGGTGCAGGAACCGCGCCCGCCGCTTTATTTCGGCGGCTCTTCAGATGCCGGCATCGAGTTTTCCGCCGGTATCACCGACAAATATCTCACCTGGGGCGAACCGCCGGCGCAGGTGGCGGAAAAGATCGCCAAGGTGCGCGCCGCCGCCGCCAAAAAGGGGCGCAAGGTTACCTTCGGCATCCGCTTGCATTTCATCGTGCGTGAAACCGATGAGGAAGCATGGGCCGATGCGGAGCGGCTGATCTCGAAGCTCTCCGACGAAACCATCGCATCCGCTCAGGAAGTCTTCTCCAGGGCTTCGGATTCCGTCGGGCAAGCGAGAATGCAGGCACTGCACAATGGCCGGCGCGACCGGCTGGAAGTCTCTCCGAATTTGTGGGCGGGCATCGGTCTCGTCCGTTCGGGTGCGGGCACGGCCCTGGTCGGTTCGCCGAAGACGGTGGCGGCGCGGCTCAGGGAATATCAGGCGCTGGGCATCGATACCGTCATCGCCTCGGGTTATCCGCATCTGGAGGAAGCCTATCGGCTATCCGAACTGCTGTTTCCGGAAATCGGGCTCGGCGGACCCCGCAACCAGATACGATCTTCTTTCGGCGCGAAACAGGTTTTCGGTGGCGGCGGTCATGGCGGCAACGTCAAGCTGGTGTCCGGATCCTGATTCTTCGACGGGAGGCAACCTGTGCCTCCCACCTTTTCGGCAGATATCCTTCCAGCGGGACGAAGTCAGGCGGTAGCACATAAAACATTATTTCTATAGAATATTATCATTATGGAAAACGATGTCTATTTCACCCCCCGCTGCCGCTGCTAGCTATTGAACAATTCAGCTGTTTTCAGGAGCGACCCGATGACATTGCAATATGCGGCCAAGGATCAACAATTCATCAACCTCCGCGACCCGGTCGCCGGCAAGGCGGCGGATGCCGAAAGCCTCAAGGCGGCGCTGAGAACGCTGGGCGGCGGCGTCAGCGTGATTACGGCGGGTGAGGGTGACGAGCGAACGGGCGCGACCGTGACCTCGGCCACCGCTTTGTCGGTCGATCCGCCGCGCATTCTGGTGGCGCTCAACCGATCCTCATCCACATGGCCGGTGGTGCAGCGTTTCGGTCATCTCGCCGTCAACATCGTCGGGGCGAACCACCAGTTCGTCGCCAATCAGTTTGCCGGCATCGGCGGCCTGAAGGGCCCGGACCGGTATCGCGGTGCGGAATGGACGCGGCTGTCGAGCGGTGCGCCCATTCTCGAAGATGCAGTTGCCGCGATCGATTGCACCATTGAAGAGACGATCGAACGGCACAGCCATGTCATCGTCATCGGCAAGGTTGAAGCGATCCGCATCGGCTCCGGCCATTCGCTGCTCTATCAAAACGGGCGTTATCATTCTCTGGACTGAGCGTCGGTCGTTCGGCGCTTTCACTTTGTCATTCTTTGAGGGAGTTGAGCATGGGATCCGTCACGCCTCTCGGCGAAAGACTTCGTTTCGTTCCTCCACGCCTCGGCGCGGATGTCGATGTGCTGACCGTTGCCCGGACGATCGCCGAAAACTGCGCCGTTGAAAGTCCCGGGCAAATTCATGCGCGGATCGCCCGTTCCGGTCTTCTTGCTCTTTCCGTTCCAACGGAACTGGGCGGGACGGACATCACCAATGATGTTCTCTCGCAGGCGCTCGCCATCATTTCCGCAGCCGATGCGGCGGCGGCGCATGATCTCGTCGAACATTTCACCGCGCTTGAATTCATCAGGAATGCGGGTAGCGAAGACCAGCGCAAGGCGCTCTTCGCCCGTCTCGATCTTGGCGAGACCTTCGCATTGGCGATATCTGCCGCGGATCTGGATCAGGCGGTTACGGTGACGGAAGACGACTACGCCCTGCGGCTTCCCCATGACGTTGCGGGGGCGGTGAGGGGCGACGCGGACTGGATTGTGGTGCCGGCCGTCAACACGGCCGGGCAGCCTTTGCTTGTCGTTCTGCGCAACCGCCCCAATACGTCATGGGAAGGTCTGTTACGCGCCGATCAGGTGGTGTTCCTGGCTCAGGGTGCCGGAAATCTGGCCGTTTCCGTTTCTACCCTTTTGAAAGCCGCCGTGGCTCTGGGGCAGAAGCAGCGGGAGCTTTCGGCGCTGCTGATCAACAGGCTGGCCGGCGATGGCGCGGCGCGGCCCGTGATAGGCGAAATATTTCTCGCCATCGAGCTCCTGAAGGCGCAGATATCCAGCCTTGCGGCCAATATCGATGCGGCGCAGGTGGGAGCGGAAAACGTCACCTTTCGCTCGGTTCGCAACAATGCCATCACGCTTGAAATCCTGATGGCGCGCCTCGGTCTTGTCGAAGGCGTCAGTGAAGCCGGGCTGATCGCGTCGCTGGACGACGATCTGCGCAGGCAATAGGCAAAGCTCGAATGAAGGGCCGTGCGGAATCCTACTCGCCGGCCGGAATGGAGCGGGCGTTCTGCCCGTCCTTGGCCACGAATTGTGCAAGCGTCATATTGTCCAGAATGGTTGCGATGGCGTCACGCACGTCCGTCATCGAAACCCTGACCTGACAGGTCTCCGGATCATCGCAGTCGTCGCAGGCTTCAAAGGCCGTGCGGCTTGCACAGCGGATGGGGGCCAGGGGGCCGTCCAGCGTGCGGATGACCTGCCCGATCATGATTTCCGATGGCATTTTCGACAGCGAATAACCGCCATTCGGGCCCTTCTTGGAGCGCAGAATGCCGCTATTGCGCAGCTCCAGAAGAATAGTGTCCAGGAATTTTTTCGGGATATTGTTGCGGGTTGCAATTTCGGTCACGAAGGCGGTCTCGCCCTGGGGCAACCGCGCCAGATCGACAAGAGCCTTTAATCCGTATTTGCCTTTTTTGGTCAACATCGCATGATCCGAAAAGAGAGTCGGCACGTTTTGCAGCGCCGGGCCATATTATTCCTAACTTACTAAGTAGTTTTTAGCGAATTCCGGCGCAAGCCCGTTTCGTCCGGGTTTGGCGCGGAAAACGGCCTGTTGCAGCCTTTTTGGGCCATTCCTTCGGCTCTATCGATGGCTTTGCCAGGGCCGGTTCTCGAAAACATCACTGAAAACAATATTTTCTCTGATCGCGCTGCAACGTGGAACGATCATCCTTTATTAGAATATAAAATCGGTAGACAAAGTATGCATCAAAGACACGCGAGGTGATGATGTATACGCTCAGTTTGCTGGACAAGAGCCCGGTTCCGAAGGGTGAGGACGCGGCGAGTGCGTTCCGCGACACGATCAATCTTGCCAGACGCGCCGAAGAGCTGGGCTACCGCCGTTTCTGGGTGGCCGAACATCACAATTCGCCGGAGCTTGCCGGTTCCGCGCCGGAAGCGCTGGTTGCGTGGATATTGGCGAAGACCTCCCACATTCGCGTCGGCTCGGGCGGCGTCATGTTGCAGCACTATAGCCCTTACAAGGTCGCCGAGGTTTTCAACGTGCTGTCGTCGCTCGCGCCCGGCCGGGTCGATCTCGGCATCGGCAAGACGCCGGGCGGATTGCCGCTGGCGACGTCAGCCTTGCAGCAGGCCTATGATCCCGCCCGTAAACCGGATTTCGAAACGACTTTCGGTGAACTTACCACGTTTTTGTCCGGCGCCGCGCCGCAGGGTCACGCGCAGGCCGGACTGCAGGCGACACCTGCGCCGCCGGTCGCTGCGGAACGATTTCTGCTCGGCGCCAGCCCCGAAAGCGCAAGGCTTGCGGCTTCAAGAGGATGGAATTTCGTTTTTGCCGGCCATCTCAATGGCGATGCGGAGGTTCTTCGCCGCAGCCTCTCGGCATTCCGGGAAGAAAGCGGCGGAAGCGCTCCGATCCTTGCCCTGTCGGCTTTTGCGGCCAGCGACCCTGCCCATGCCGCGAGACAGGTGGAAGGTCAGCGCATCTACCGGGTATTCCTCAGCGACGGCAGGGCGTTCAACCTCGGCCGGCGTGAACAGGCGGAGGAATTCGCCCGCCAGTCCGGCGATACCGATTACCGCATCGAAGAGCGCAAGCCCAACGTCCTGCATGGCGGGCCGGAGGATATTCACAAGGCGCTTCGTGCGCTTTCCGAAGAGCACGGCATCGAGGAATTCATCATCGAGCCGCCGCATGTCGGTGCCGATCAGCGGCTTGCCTCGATAGAACTGCTTGCCACGCATCGCCTTTCCCGGGCGGCGTAATTTTCTCTGAGGAGGGAATGACATGACGAGAAAGAAAATCCGTTTCGGCATCATGCTTCAGGGGCCCGGCGGGCACATGAATGCCTGGCGGCACCCCAAAAGCCCGGTGGATGCCAGCGTCAATTTCGACTTCTTCAGGAAGACCGCGCTGAAGGCGGAAGCGGCGGGCATCGCCTTCGCTTTCGTGGCGGACGGGCTCTATATCAATGACAAGTCGATCCCGCATTTCCTCAACCGGTTCGAGCCGCTGACGATCCTTTCGGCGCTCGCCTCCGTGACCTCGAAGATCGGTCTCGCCGGTACGGTTTCGACCTCCTATAGCGACCCCTTCACCATTGCCCGCCAGTTCGCCTCGCTCGATCTCCTGAGCGGCGGCCGCGCCGGGTGGAATGCGGTCACGACACCGCTCGAAGGTACGGCGAAGAATTACAGCCGCAACCACCCCGAACATGCGCTGCGTTACGAGATTGCCGACGAATATCTCGAAGTGATCAAGGGCCTGTGGGATAGCTGGGACGATGACGCTTTCCTGCGCAACCGCGAGACGGGACAGTTCTTCGACCGCGCCAAACTCCATACGCTTGGCCATAAGGGCCGTTTCTTCCAGGTGGAGGGCCCGCTCAATATCCAGCGTTCGCCGCAGGGGCAGCCGGTCGTATTTCAGGCCGGCTCCTCCGATGCCGGCATCGGTCTTGCGGGCAAACATGCGGATGCCGTCTTCACCAATTCCGCTTCGCTGGAGGAAAACCAGACTTTCCTCAAGCGTGTGAAACAGAGCGCCGTCGCGCAGGGCAGGTCCGCTGCCGATGTGAAGATTTTCCCCGGCATCGGCCCGATTGTCGGCGAGACGCAGGAGGAAGCGGAGGCGAAATACGACGTCATCCGCAACCTCATCACCATCGAGGATGCGCTGGCCTATCTCGGCCGTTTCTTCGATCATCATGATTTCAGCGTCTATCCGCTGGATGAGCCTTTCCCCGAACTCGGCGAGATCGGCAAGAACAGTTTCCGCTCCACGACCGACCGCATCAAGCGGCGGGCCAAGGAAAAGAACCAGACGCTGCGCGAGGCGGCGCTGGAGGCAGCGACCCCGCGTGAAGGTTTCATCGGTACGCCGGACAAGGTGGCCGACGAAATCATCCGCTGGGTGGAGCACGATGCGGCCGATGGCTTCATTCTGGGCTTCCCGGTTATTGCCGAGGGACTGGACGATTTCATCCGCCTCGTCATCCCGGTGCTGCAACGGCGCGGTTATTTCGATCCGCATCTGGAAGGGGCGACGCTGCGCGACCATCTCGGCCTGCCTTTCAGGGAAAGCGTCTATTCCCGCCGCGAAAACGGGTCGGACAAGGCAATCGCCTGAGCTTGCAGCCGGGCGGAGACGATTGCCGCCCGGTGCAGATTTCAAGACGCGGCGCGTAGCGAGCCGCGCAGGAGACAGAACCATGAATATCCGCATTGACGGCGCGCGTCCGCAGGACGACGCCGAACGGGGAATCCTTGCCTTCATCGATGAGAGCATCGCCATCCGGCATGATCTCCACCGGCATCCCGAGCTTTCCCTCAAGGAAAAACACACGGCGGCGCTCATTGCCCGCTATCTCTTGTCGTTCGGATATGAGGTGACGGAAGGTGTCGGCGGCCACGGCGTTGTCGCCACGTTGAAACGCGGTCATGGCGACAAGCGCGTCGGCATTCGCGCCGATATCGACGCCCTGCCGATTATCGAGGAAACCGGCCTTGCCTATGCCAGCCAGACGCAGGGCGTCATGCATGCCTGCGGTCACGATGGCCATACGACGATCCTGCTTGCCGCCGCCCGGTATCTTGCCGAAACATCCAGTTTTTCCGGCACGCTGACGCTGATCTTCCAGCCGGCCGAGGAGATCGGCGCCGGGGCAAGGGCGATGATAAAGGACCGGCTTTTCGAGCGGTTTCCGGTCGATGCCGTCTTCGGGCTGCATAATTGGCCGGGTGTCGACACCGGGCAGTTCGGCTTCGTCGAAGGCCCCGCCATGGCCTCCGTTGATAAGGCGAAGGTGCGGATTGTCGGCAAGGGCGGGCATGGCGCCGCGCCGCATGAGACGGTCGATCCGGTTCTCGCCTCGGCAAGCTTCGTCACCGCCCTGCAGAGCATCGTTTCGCGCAATGTCGATCCGCGCGAGATGGCGGTGCTGACGGTCGGCTCCATCCACGGAGGAACCGCCTCCAACGTCATTCCCGAAAGCGTCGAGCTTCAGATCACCGCCCGGGCTTTTTCGCCTGCCGTGCGTGACAGGCTGGAGGAGCGGCTTCCGGCGCTGGCCAAAGCGCAGGCCGAAAGCTTTGGCGCGAAGGCCGAGGTCGCCTATTCCCGTGGTTTCCCGCCGGTCATCAATCACACCCCTCAGACGGTCTTCGCCCGCGATGTCGCCAAACGGCATTTCGCCGCCGGGCAGATCGCCGAAGCGTTCCAGCCGCGCACGGCGAGCGAGGATTTCGCCTTCATGCTGCAGGAGCGGCCCGGCTCTTATCTCTTCGTCGGCAATGGCGACAGCGCGCCGCTGCACAGCCCTCACTACGATTTCAACGATGCGATCATCGCGCCGGCAGCACGCTTCTGGGTGCGGCTGGCGGAAGCCTATCTCTCCTGACGCGAAAATTAGGACAAGGACATGAGCGACAGTTTTTTCTACACATCGGTCAAGGATCTGCTTGCAACCCCGCTTCTGGAGGAGTTGCTGTTCGAATATGACAGCCGTTACGGCACGTTCTTCAATGCGGAAGGGGCCAAGGCGGAGCTGAACAAATATCCGCCGGAAGCCTTCAGCCCGCCATCGGGCAATTTCCTGCTGCTCCTGCGTGACGGCAAAGCGATCGCCGGCGGCGCCTTCATGCGCTACGACGACGAAACGGCTGAATTCAAGCGGGTCTGGACCCATTCCGCCCATCGCCGGCAAGGGCTTGCGAAAATCGTGCTGCGGGAACTGGAGCAGCAGGCGATCCGGCAGGGTTACGCCCGCGTTTATCTGACCACCGGCTTCCGCCAGCCGGAAGCGGTCGGCCTTTATCTCACCAATGGTTATCGCGCTTTGTTCGATACCGCGGCCGATCCCGAGACGATCCGGTCGTTGCCCTTCGAAAAATGGCTGTCCGAACCCGCACCCGCCTCGGTTCCGGGTGGAGCGCCGATAGCGGCTGTCCGGCCGCAACCCTCTTCCGCCCATCCGTGAAAGGCTTTTTCCGATGACGATAGCCTCTGATTTTCCGCATGTCGCCGTGAGCGACAAGAAGAGTGAACCGATCACGGGCGGTTACTCCCATTTCCGCATCGTTCCGGCCCGCTACCCGCTGCGGACGGTGGGCACGGTTTTCTCCGTCCTCATCATTGCCGCCGTCGTGCATTCCGTTTTCGGCAACCCGCGCTGGGGCTGGGATGTGTTTGCCGAATGGTTCTTCGCCGAACCGGTGCTGGTCGGTCTCGGTCGGACGCTGCTCCTGACCGCGCTCGGTGCGTTGTTTGGTTTTGTGTTCGGAACCCTGCTGGCCCTTGCCCGCGTTTCCCGTTCGCCGCTGCTGGTCGCCGTCTCCTGGACCTATATCTGGATTTTTCGCTCCATTCCGCTGATCGTGCTTTTGCTGATCCTCAATAATCTCGGCTATCTCTATGAAACCGTGACAATCGGCGTGCCCTATACCGGCATCAATTTCTTCAGCTGGAATACGACACAGCTGATGACGCCCTTTGCAGCGGCCGTTTTGGGGCTGACGCTCAATCAGGCCGCCTTCGCCTCCGAAATCGTTCGCGGCGGAATCCTGTCAGTCGATCAGGGTCAGCTTGAAGCTGCCGCCGCGCTCGGACTTCCGCGCAGGCGGCAGGCGTCCCGCATCGTTCTGCCGCAGGCGATGCGCTCGATCCTGCCCACGGCTTTCAACGATATTATCGGCCTCGCAAAGGGCACGTCGCAGGTCTATATCCTCGCGCTGCCGGAGCTGTTCTATACGATCCAGATCATCTATCGCCGCAATCTGGAAGTGATCCCGCTGCTGATGGTCGCCACCGTATGGTATCTGGTGATCCTGACTGCGCTTTCGATCATTCAGCACCACATCGAGCGGCACTTTTCGCGCGGTGCGCTGCGCAATCCGCCGCCCTCGCTGTTTGCCACGCTCTATCGCACCTTTCTGCCGCGCAAGCCTTTGCCGGAAGCGGTGGAGACGCCAGCGCCCGCCATTGAAAGACCTGAACGACCGGCCGCTGCCAGGACGGAAAGTTTCCAGCTCGGCAATCGTGGCGGTTCGGTCAATATCCACGGCGTTTCCAAGTCCTTCGGAACACTGAAGGTGCTGGACGATGTCACGCTCTCCATTCCGGCAGGCAGCGTCACCACCATTCTCGGCCAGTCGGGCTCCGGCAAGTCCACCTTGCTGCGCTCCATCAATCATCTGGAGCGCGTCGATGACGGTTTCATCGCCATAGACGGGGAACTGGTCGGCTATCGTCAAAAGGACGACACGCTTTATGAACTGAAGGAACGGGAAATCCTCAAGCGCCGCGCTGAAGTGGGCATGGTGTTCCAGAGCTTCAACCTGTTCCCGCATCTGACCGCGCTTGAAAACATCATCGAAGCGCCCATCGCCGTTCGAGGCATTTCGAAAGAACAGGCGGAAGCCGAGGCGCGCGATCTTCTGGCCCGCGTCGGTCTGGCCGAAAAGGCAGGCGCTTATCCCCGCCAGCTTTCCGGCGGGCAGCAGCAGCGTGTGGCGATTGCCCGGGCTCTGGCGCTGCGACCGAAGGTGCTGCTCTTCGACGAGCCGACATCCGCGCTCGACCCGGAGCTGGTCAATGAGGTGCTGGATGTCATCAAGGAGCTGGCCCGCTCCGGCGTCACCCTCATCATCGTTACCCACGAAATCGGCTTTGCCCGCGAGGTCTCCGACAGGGTCGTCTTCATGGAACAGGGCCGCGTTCTCGAAACGGGCACGCCGGAGAAGGTGTTCAACAAGCCGGACCATCCGCGCACGGCCGAATTTCTCGCGAAAGTTCTCTAATCAACAACAAAGGAAACACTCACATGGCATTTTCATGGAAATTATTGTCCCTGCTTGCCGGCGGTCTTTTCACCGCCACCGCTGCGCTCATTCCGGCCGCGCATGCGCAGGAGGTCGACCTGTCGCCCGAGCAGAAGGGGCGGGTGCGCGTCGAAAAGGTGCAAGAGGCAATCAAGCTTCTGCCCGCCGGCCACAAATTCATCGCCGACGGAAAGCTGACGGTCGCGACCGTTCCCTTCCGCCTGCCGCTGGTGGATTATGCAAGCGACACGAAAACGCCGATCGGCGTGGAGCCGGATATCGCCCAGCTGGTCGCAGACAGCCTCGGCCTCGAGCTGCAGCTTGTTCCCATCGCCTGGGCGGACTGGCCGCTCGGTCTTGCATCCGGCAAATATGACGCCGTTACTTCCAACATCACGGTGACGGAAGCCCGCAAGGAAAAGTTCGATTTTTCCAGCTACCGCAACGATCTGCTCGGCTTCTACGTCGGCAATAACAGCAAGGTCACATCAATCGGCAAGCCGGAGGATGTCGCAGGGCTGAAGGTCATCGTCGGGGCGGCCACCAATCAGGAGCAGATCCTGCTGAAATGGATCAAGGACAACAAGTCGAAGGGGCTGGCCGATACCGAGGTGCAATATTATGACGATCAGGCCGTGCTTGACGTCGCCCTGCAATCCGGCCGCGCGGATGCCTATCTCGGCCCCAACGCGACCTCCGCCTTTCAGGCGGCAAGCCAGAAGAAGACGAAGCTTGTCGGCACCTTCTCCGGCGGCTGGCCGGAAGCGGCCGAGATCGCCGTCGCTTCGAAAAAGGACGCAGGCATAGCCGAGGCCATCACCGCCGCGCTGAACGCCCAGATCAAGAACGGCAATTACGGCAAGGTTCTCGCCCGCTGGAATCTCGGTTCCGAGGCCATCACCGAATCCCGCACCAATCCGCCCGGCCTGCCCAAGAGCTGAGGCCAGATTTTCCAAAGGCTGAGTTGCCAAAAGCTGAGTTGCCAAAAAGCTGAGTTGAAGGTGGGACATCACTCAGCCGGTAGCGCGGGCATCCTCCCGTCCGCGCTACCTCCGTCCCGCAATTATTCTATCGGGAAACCACAATGACCTTCACCTCTCGTTTCGCCACGGCCACGCTCGGCGTCTTTCTCTCCATCGCCGGTCTTGGGTCGGCTTTCGCAACCGATGTCTTCGACCTCTCGCCGGATCAGCCCGGCCGCATCCGGGTTGAGAAAGACCCCGGCGCAATTGCCGCTGTTCCCAAGGATTTCAAATTCGTTTCGCCGGGCAAACTCACCGTCGCGGTCGCACCCGGCGGACCGCCGCTCGCGACCTATGCGACGGATGCAAAAACGGTAGTCGGTGCAGATCCCGATTATGCGCTTGCGGTGGCTGACAGCCTCGGCCTGGAGCTGGAACTGGTGGCGGTCGCCTGGGCGGACTGGCCGCTGGGGCTCGCCTCCGGCAAATACGATGCGGTGATCTCGAATGTGGGCGTTACCGAGCAGCGCAAGGAAAAGTTCGATTTCTCCACCTATCGTCAGGGCCTGCACGGATTTTTCGTCAAGGCAGACAGCGGCATAACCGCCATCCGCGAGCCGAAGAATGCGGCGGGCCTGAGGATAATCGTCGGCGCCGGCACCAATCAGGAGCGCATTCTGCTGAAATGGAGTGACGAAAACGTCGCCGCCGGATTGAAGCCGATCGAGCTGCAATATTACGATGATGAAGCGACCCGGCTTGTGGCGCTTTCAGCGGGGCGGGCGGATGTGATCGTCCAGCCGCATGCGCAGCTGGTCTTCATCGCCGCGCGCGACAAGACCATCAAGCGTGTCGGGACCCTTTCCGCCGGCTGGCCGGAACGTTCCGATGTCGCCATCACCACCCGCAAGGGATCGGGACTGGCCGATGCGCTGACGCTTGCCACCAACGACCTGATCAAGAGCGGCGCTTACGCGAAGATTCTGGATCGCTGGCAGCTATCGGAAGAAGCCCTGCCGGAATCGCGGACCAACCCTCCCGGCCTGCCGAAAAGCTGACCGGTCGAACATATGCGGCGGACTGCAATACCCGCAGGCTCAGGCCTTGCGGGTATTGTTTTGTCCGTCAATTCTGTGCGGGAAGGGCGCGGAAAAGCTTTCGCAATTCACCGACGAAGGGTTTGAAGAAACGCGAGAGCGGCCGGGCCGTGTTGGTGGAAACGGCGACATTCATCGTTACTTCAGGCATGAACGGGCGCACCGTCACCCCCTCGAAACTGTTCCAGCGCACCAGACCGTCGACAAGGGCGATGCCGATGCCGCCGCGTACCAGCGGCACGGCACCGACCGATGAGGTGACCTGCACCGAAACGTCACGCACAAGCCCGTCGCGTTCGAAGGCTTCATTAAGCTGCGGGCCGATCTCGTCCGCATGGTTGCCATAGGAAATCAGCGGCCTGCCGGCGAGGTCGCGAGGCGTCACCGTCATCATTTCGGCGAGAGCGTCATCATGCCGCATCACTGCCACGACCGGTACGGAGGCGAGAATTTCGCTACGCACCGTCGGCGCCTGAATGGTGGAGAGCGTTACTGCAAAATCGATGTCGCCCAGCAGCAATTGTTCGGCAATCTCTTTTTTGGGCAGGGCGTTGAGGTGGATTTTGACGGTCGGATGCGCCTGCCGGAAGGCAAGCAGCGCCTCGGGCAGCACGGAATAGGTGACCGGCAGGCTGGCGCCGATGCGCAGAAGGCCGAGCTTGCGCTCGCCGATGGTGCGCGTCAGCTTTTTCAGAACTTCAAGTTCGCGAAAAACCCGGTCGGCATCCTCATAGATCAGATGCGCTTCCATCGTCGGCACCAGCCGCCCGCCAATGCGCTCGAACAGCTTGTAACCCAGTTGGCTTTCCAGATGGTGCAGCACCTTGCTGACGCCGGGCTGGGAAACGGCAAGCGAATTGGCGGCCGCCGTCACGGAGCCGTCGCGCATGATGGCGCGGAAAATTTCAAGCTGTCGGGCGTTCATGGAAACCTCCGGCGTCATCTCTTCCATAACCCAAGGTTCTGTTCAAGCGACCATTTGCGATTGGCGGCAAACCTTCTGCCGTGGAAATCTGTGAAGGTGCAGGAGAGGTGCCTGCGAAGGTTTCGGGAAAGGAAACGCGGATGCTGGCGAGATTCAGGCGCATCGCCGAAGAGCGACGCGCGGCTTGCGCAGTCCTGATCGACGGCATGCCGGTCGAGGCGCTGGAGGGAGACACAGTGCTGACGGTGCTGATGCTGTCGCGCGGCTTTGCCCGTTTGTCCGAGTTCGCCGATGGCAAGCGGGCGGGGTTCTGTCTGATGGGCGCCTGTCAGGATTGCTGGGTGTGGACGGGCGAAGGCGAGCGGCTGCGCGCCTGTTCCACCGCCGTACTCCCGGGCATGGATATCAGAACCGAGGTTCCGGAGGGGTTATGGCAGATTTGCGCATCGTGATCGTGGGCGCCGGCCCCGCCGGTACGCGTGCCGCCGAGACGCTGGTGCGGGCGGGGCTCCGCCCCGTCGTCATTGATGAGGGAGATCGCAGCGGCGGCCAGATCTATCGCCGCCAGCCGCAGAATTTCCGGCGTTCCTATGCGGCCCTTTATGGCACGGAAGCGGACAAGGCGAAGGCTTTGCACGAGACATTCGACAGGCTTTCGGACCATATCGATTACCGGCCGCAGACCCTGGCATGGGCAATCCGTGACAATCGCATTCATATTCAGCGGGGGGAGACATCCGAAGCTCTGGATTTCGATGCCCTTTTCATCGCATCGGGTGCGACCGACCGCATCATGCCTTTGCCGGGCTGGACGAGACCGGGTTGTTTTTCTCTCGGTGCCGCACAGATATCGCTGAAGGCGCAGGCCTGCGCGATAGGGCGGCGGGTGGTTTTCATGGGCACGGGACCGCTGCTCTATCTCGTGGCTTATCAATATATGAAGGCAAGCGCGGCGCCCGTGGCAGTGCTGGATACCACGCCGTTTTCCACGCAGATCAAGGGTCTGCCGGGGATGATGGCGCGGCCGTCGCAGCTCCTCAAGGGCATGCGGCTTGTTGCTGCGCTGTTTGCGGGCGGGGTAAGGATTGAGCGAGGCATTGTGCCGATAGAGATTATCGGTGACGGCGAGAGCGGCGTGACCGGCATTCGCTACCGGGATGCGTCCGGTGAGGAAAAGCGCCTCGCCTGCGATGCGGTCGGCATGGGTTATCATCTGCGGGCGGAAAGCCAGCTTGCTGATCTTGCCGGATGTCGCTTTTCCTTTCATCCGTCGATCCGGCAATGGTTGCCGGATGTGGACGATATGGGGCGCAGTTCTGTGCCGAATGTCTATCTCGCGGGCGATGGCGTGCGTATTCTCGGTGCAGACGGTGCGGAAGCCTCCGGCCGGCTTGCCGCCTTCGCGCTCCTTGAGGATCAGGGTTTGAAGCCATCCCGCGCGGAGATCGGCCGCTGCCGGAAGCAATTGAGAGCTGCGAGGCGCTTTGCGCAGGGAATGGCCCGGGCCTTCCCCTGGCCACACCAGTTGGCGCAGGCGCTTGCCGACGACACGATCATCTGCCGCTGCGAGGTTGTGACGGCGGGAGAGCTGCGCGCGAGCGTCACCGGCAAGGGCGCAACGGAAGTCAATCGCTCGAAAGCCTTCTCGCGGGCCGGCATGGGCCGGTGCCAGGGGCGGTTTTGCGGGCAGGCGGGACAGGAGATTGTCGCCGCCGCCTCTGGTCTGCCGGTGGAATCGGCGGGACGGCTGCGCGGGCAGGCGCCGGTAAAACCGCTGCCGCTGACGATTGTGAGGGGAGACGATGATGCGTAACGCGCTTGCGGAGGCGGATGTCATTATTGTCGGCGGCGGCATTGTCGGAACCGCCACGGCGTTTTTCCTGCGGCAACGGGGCGTCAGCGTCATTCTGCTGGAGCGTTTTCTTGTCGGCCAGCAGGCGAGCGGCACCAATTTTGGCAATGTCCGCCGTCAGGGCCGTTATCTCGGGCAGCTTCCGCTCGCCAACAGATCGCGGGATATCTGGAGCCGCATCCCGCAACTGACCGGCGCGGATGTGGAATTCATGCCCGTCGGCCATATCCGGTTTCTCTGGACGGAAGAACAGATCGCCACGGTCGAGAAATACCGCGACGATGCCGCGCAATATGGTCTGGAGTTGCATATCCTCCCGCGCGAGGTCATCCGGCAGAAATTCCCCTTCATCGGACCGGAGGCGGTTGCCGGATCATGGTCGCCGCATGATGGTCACGCCAATCCGCGCCTCGTCGCGCCCGCCTTTGCCCGTGCGGCGCGGCGGGATGGCGCAACGATCGTGGAAAATTGCGAGGTTCTGGCCATCCAAAAGGCCGGCGAGGATTTCCGGGTGGCGACGGCGGAAGGAGATTATCGCGCGCCCGTGGTGCTGGTCGCCAGCGGCGCATGGGGCGGCGGGTTTGCCGGCGCTTTGGGGGAGGCGGTGCCGCTGGAAGTGGCCGGCCCGCAAATGGGCGTGACGGAACCCTTGCCATGGTTCATTCACCCGGTCGTTGGCGTCTCCACCAAAATTCCCGGCGAAGTGATCTATATGCGGCAAATCCCGCGTGGAAATGTCATTTTCGGCGGGGTGAAACGATGCGCCGCCGCGCTGGATGAACGGCGGGCGAAATACGATCCCGCCGGGCTCGATGCCCAGCTGCGTCAGCTTCTGCGGCTGGCACCCGCCTTGCGCCATGCCCGGCTGATCCGCACCTGGTCCGGCGTGGAGGGCTATATGGCCGACGATCTGCCGGTCATGGGAGACAGTGCCGCGACCTGCGGCCTTTATTATGCCTTTGGCTTCAGCGGCCACGGTTTCCAGATCGGCCCGGGTGTCGGCGACGTGATGGCGGAGCTGATAGCGACCGGAAAGACCACGGCGCCGATTGCGGATTTTCACATCGGCCGTTTCCGCCGCGGTGAGCCTGTCGCATCCCACTAAGGGAGGGTCAGAAATCCGCGACCTTGCCCCAGGACGAATTCAGGAAACGGCTGGGGTGATAGGGTGCGGCATCGACGATCGGGTTCGAGCCCGTCACGATATCGGCGATCAGATGGCCGGCGCCCGGTCCGATGCCGAAACCGTGGCCGCTGAAACCGGCGGCGAGGATGAAGCCGGGCAATTCGCTTGTCTCGCCAATGGCGGGCACGCCATCGGGCGTACTGTCGATGAAACCGGCCCAGGCGGCGGAAATCTGCGTTTTGCCGAGGGCGGGCAGAAGCTCAAGCGCCCTTCTATGGGTCTCGCGGATGGCGGCGGCGTTGGGTTTCGGATCGAGAATACGAACCCGTTCCATCGGTGTCGGCGCATCAAGCCGCCAGCGTTTCAGCGTCTCGTGGCCGCCGCGAATGCCTTCCAGCCCGCCCGGCCGCAGGCTTCGCCAGCGCTTGAGGAACATCGGGATGAATTCACGGGCAAACCGCATCTGCTGCGCCGTCGGGTCGATGCGCCCCAGCCCGCTGATGGCGAGCGTGTAACCGCCGTCTTTTCTCTTCGTTGCCGAGACGGCGGCGGTGTGCAGCGCATCCGGCAGCCCTTCCGCACCCGGTGTGACGGAGAGGATGGAAGAGCGGACGGAGGCCTGCGGGAAACGAATGCCGAGCTGCCGGCAAAAGGACGACGCCCAGGCCCCGCCGGACATGATGGCGGTTTTGGTGCGGATCGTGCCTTTTTCGGTGACGACGGCGCTGACCCGGCCACCTTCCGTCTCAAGCCCGCGTGCGGCGCAATTCTGATGCACCGTGCCGCCCAGCTTGATGATGGCGCGCGCCACGGCGGGCGCCGCCATGGAAGGATCGGCCGTGCCGTCCGTCGGCGAAAATACGCCGCCCTTCCAGCGCTTTCCCGTGGATCGGCCGCGTTCGCTCGCTTCATCGGCGCTCAGCATATGGGTCGTTACGCCTGCGGTAATGGCAAAATCGCGCCAGCGCGCCCAGCCGGCAAGCTCGGCTTCATTGTGGCTCAGGTAAAACAGCCCGCAGCGGCGAAAACCCGTGTCTTCGCCGCTCTCTGCGCCAAACTCTTCCCAGAGCGCCAGGCTCTTGGTGGAAATCGGCAATTCGCGGGCGTCGCGGTTCTGCTGGCGGCACCAGCCCCAGTTGCGGCTGGATTGCTCCGCTCCGATCAGACCCTTTTCGACCAGCGCCACCTTCAGGCCGCGCCGGGCGAGATAATAGGCGGCGAAGACACCGACGATGCCGCCGCCGATAATGACGGCGTCTGCGGATGTCGGCAGTTCCGGCGATGTCGTGATCTGTTGCAGCGGGGCGGGCATGGTCGGACTCCTTATATTCGTCCTAATCTACCTCAGCCGGCGTGTAAACGCTGCCAGACTGGGCGTCTTGCCGGAATCTCCTGCTGTTGGGCGACGCCTCTGCAACTCTTTATGCTGCATCAAAAAAATATCCCCACGTCGACAGGGCTCGCCCATGTGGTAAGATTTCCTTTGCCGCGCCAGAATTTTATGCCGCGTCTTCAAAAAACAAAAAAGGGGTTCCGCACGTGATGAAACTTGACCGGATCGATATCAAGATCCTCTACGAATTGCAGAAAAACGGTCGCATCACCAATGTCGAGCTGGCGGAGCTTGTCAATCTGTCCCCCAGCCCTTGCCTGATGCGGGTGAAGAAGCTGCAGGCGGAAGGTTATATCGAGGGTTATTCGGCGCAGATCAACATCAACAAGCTCGGCCAGACGCTGACGGTGTTTACGGAAATCACGCTCAAGAACCATCGCCAGATCGATTTCGCCCGCTTCCTCGGCGTTGTCGAAAAGATCGACCAGGTAGTGGAATGCCACCTCGTTTCCGGCGGTTACGACTACCTGCTGAAATTCGTCACCTCTGGTATCGTCGAATATCAGTCGATCATGGAGCGGCTGACCGATATGGACGTGGGCATCGACAAATATTTCAGCTTCGTGGTGCTGAAATCGCCGATCATCAAGTCGCATATGCCGCTGACCAGCCTGTTTCCGCTGTGAGGTGGAGGGAGCGCCTCAGGCATCCGCAGAACCGATGGATTTGGCACGGGCGTTGCATTCACATTCCGTCACCCCGGACTTGATCCGGGGTCCAGCGCGATCAAGTCTTTGATCGCAATAGACTCATTTCACGACGCAGACGCGTCGTGGCTGGATGCCGGATCAAGTCCGGCATGACGGAGGAGAGGTTCTCATACCTCTTCGGCATTCGTCGAGCTCACCTTTTCGAAAACGCCCGCACCAGCTCCGCATCCTGCTGGAGATTGTCGAGCCATTTCGGGTCGAGTTTCGGCACCGAGGAGAACAGCAGTTTTGAATAGGGGTGGGAGGGCGATTTGATCGCTTCCGTTTCCAGATGCTCCACCTTCTGCCCGCCATACATCACGACGATCTCGTCGCAGATGGTCTCCACCACCGAAAGATCGTGGCTGATGAAGATATAGGAGAGGTTCAGCTCCCGCTGCAGTTCTCCGAGAAGATCGATGATTGCGGCCGCCACCACGGTATCGAGCGCTGAGGTGATTTCATCGCAGATGATGAGCGACGGTTCGGCGGCAAGTGCGCGGGCAAAATTAACGCGTTGTTTCTGCCCGCCGGAAAGGCCGGAAGGGTGGCGGTGACGGACCGAGCGCGGCAGTTTCACCATATCGAGAAGCTGATCGATCCGGGCGTCGCGCGCCTTGCCTTTCATGCCGTGATAGAAGGTCAGCGGCCGGCCGAGAATATCCTCGATGGGTTTCGACGGGTTGAGTGCGGTATCGGCATATTGGAACACGATCTGCATACGCCGTAGCTGGTCGCCGGTTCGACGCCGTGCATCCGCATCCAGTTCCCGGCCTTCGAAGATGACATGGCCGCCGGCCGCCGGCAGAATGCCGGCAATGGCGCGCGCCAGCGTCGATTTTCCGCAACCGGACTCGCCGATGATGCCGAGATTACGGCCGGGATAGACCGAAAGGCTGACGCTATCCACCGCACGCACCAGCGGCATCTTGTCGTCGCCCTTCGTTCCGTAACCGGCGATCAGCTTTTCGATATCCAGCAGTGGCGTTGCCTGCTCCTGTTTGGCGGGTGTGATGACGCGCGCCTTGTCATGAAAGGCCGTCAGCAGTTCCTTCGTGTAGGGATGCTGGGCATTTTCGAGGATATCCTTGGTCGTACCGGTTTCCTGAACCTCGCCGCCTTTCAGCACAACGATCCGGTCGGCGATCTGGGCGACGACGGCGAGATCGTGCGAAACATACACGCCGCCTATGCCGTTCTTGCGCATTGCCGATTTGAAGGCGCGCAGCACCTCGATCTGGGTCGTGACGTCGAGCGCGGTGGTCGGTTCGTCGAAGATCACCAGTTTCGGATTGCCGATCAGCGCCATTGCGGCGGAGAGGCGCTGAAGCTGGCCGCCGGACACCTGATGCGGGTAACGCTCGCCGATGGTCTCGGGGTTGGGCAACGACAGCGCCTTGAAAAGTTCCACCGCACGTGTCCGCGCTTCCTGCGGCGGCATCAGATGGTGGATGCGGGTGACTTCGATGACCTGATCGATGATTTTCTGCGCCGGGTTGAAGGCGGCGGCCGCACTTTGCGGCACATAGGCCACTTTCGTGCCGCGGATTTTGGCGCGTTCGGCTTCGGAAAGCTGCACCATGTCCTGGCCCGCCACCTTGACGCTGCCGCCGGAAATGCGGCAGCCCGGCCGGGCATAGCCCATCAGGGTCAGCGCGATGGTGGTCTTGCCGGAACCGCTCTCGCCGATCAGCGCGACGATCTCACCATCGGCGATGTCGATGTCCACGCCCTTGATGATGTCGATACGGCGGCCGGAATCGGTGGTGGCCTCGACTTTCAGTCCACGGATTTCAACGAGATTGCTCATTATTCGCTCCTGTCGCGGATTTTCTGCGGCAGATTGTCGATCAGCAGGTTGACGCTGATCGTCAGGCTGGCAATGGCCAGCGACGGGAAGATGACGGCAGGGGCCGCAAACGGCAGGCCGCCGATGTTCTCACGCACCAGCGCGCCCCAGTCCGCATTCGGCGGCTGCAGGCCGAGGCCGAGGAAGGAGAGGCCCGACAGAAGCAGCACGATGAACACGAAGCGCACGCCAAGATCGGCCAGTACGGGCCGGACGATGTTCGGCAGGATTTCGGAACCGATGAGGTAGAGCAGGCTTTCGCCGCGCACCCGGGCGACGGTGACGAAATCCATGGTGTTGACGTTGACGGCGAGCGCCCGGGCGAAACGATAGGCGCCCGGAGTATAGATGACCGAGAGCGTGATGATCAGCACCGGAATGGAAGAGCCGACAGCGGCGACGACCACGAGGCCGAAAAGCTTGCTCGGAATGGAATTCACCGCATCGAGAAACCGGCTGAGCGCCGCATCGAACCAGCCGCCGATGACGGCGGCGCACATGCCAAGCACGACGCCGGAGGTGCAGGCAATGGTGACGGCGGCGAGCGAGATGCCGACCGTGAAACGCGCGCCCATGAGAATGCGGGAAAATACGTCGCGACCGAGATAATCGGAACCGAGCCAAAGATCAGAGGTCATCGGCCCGAAATAATCGAGATCGACGATTTCACCGACGGGATGCGGAATGAGATAGGGCGCGAAGATTGCGACCATGGCCCAGAGAAAAATGACGAGAAAGCCGAAAACGCCGACTGCGTTGATCTTGTAACCCAAACGCGAGGTCCCCGAAGTTGTTTTGATATTGTCGGCCATCAGCGCAGCCTCGGATTGGACATGATGGCGATGATATCCGCCGTCGTGATGAGGAGGAGATAACCGACGCAGAAGATCATCGCGCAGCTCTGGATCAGCGGCAGGTCGCGGGTTGCGACGCCATCGACCATCAGTTTGGCGATGCCGGGATAATTGAAGATCGTCTCGACGATGATGACGCCGCCGACGAGATAGGAAAGCGATAGCGCCACCGCATTGACGATGGGGCCGAGCGCATTGGGAAGCGCATGGCGAAGCACGATGCGCATGCGCGGCGCGCCCTTCAAAAGCGCCATTTCCACATAGGGCGTATCCAGCGTCTCGATGACGGCGGCGCGGCTCATGCGGATCATCTGTGCGGAAACGACGAAGGTCAGCGTGATGACCGGCATGGCATAGACCCGCAGAACATCGAAAAGCGTGTGAACTTCGCTGACCAGCGACAGCGCCGGAAGCCATTTCAGATAGACGGCGAAAAGCAGTACGGCGAGTGTGGCGATCATGAATTCCGGCACCGAGATGACGCCGATGGTCAGCACGGTGACGGCCCGGTCATAAAGCGTGCCGCGCAGCATGGCGGAGCTGATGCCGAGGGTGAGCGCCAGCGGCACGGCGATGATGGTGGTAATGCCGGCAAGCTTCATGGAGTTGACGAAGCGCGGGCCGATAAGATCGGCAATCGCCATGTTGTTGGCGTAGGACGTGCCGAGTTCGCCCTGCAGCAGGCCGAGAAGCCAGCGGACGAAACGCAGGAGGGCCGGATCGTCGAGATGCATGGCGGTGCGCAGGCCGGCCACGGCCTCCGGCGTCGCCGCCTGACCGAGAAGGATCGTCGCCGTGTCGCCGGGCAGCAGGCTGGTGGCGGAAAAGACGATAAACGACACGATAAGCAGCGTCGTCAGCATGACGACCAGCCGCCTGGCGATAAGGGATAATATCCGGCTGTTCATTCACATGCTCCTGCGACGTGCCTGATGGTGGAGGCTTTCCGCAATGACGGAAAGGCTGCCGGGCGCATTTTCGCGCCCGGCTCCATGGTCTATCAGGCTTCGAGCCAGACGTATTCCGCAAAGGCATAACCCATCATGCCGCCGAGCGGATTGGCTTCCAGACCCTTGAGCTTGGAGCTGATGGCGTCGACGTTCGAAATATAGGCGGGAATGATGGTGCCGGCTTCGTCGGCGATCATCGTTTCCAGTTCGAAGTAGATTTGCTTGCGCTTGTCCATATCGAGCATGCCGCGCGCTTCCAGCATCATCTTGTCGAACTTCGGCGACTTGTACTGGCTTTCGTTCCACGGTGCGTCGGAAGCGTAGAGCAGGGAGAACAGGATGTCCGGTGTCGGGCGCGGGTTGATGTTGCCGAAATGGACCGGCGCCTTTAGCCAGTAATTGCTCCAGTAACCGTCCGAAGGCACGCGCTGCACATCCAGCTTGACGCCGATTTCGGCAGCCGAAGCCTGAATGATCATCGCCATGTCGACTGAAGAGCTTGCCGCATCCGATGCGATGACCGGAATGGACTGGCCGATGAGGCCGGCCTTCTGGAAGTGGAACTTCGCCTTTTCCGGATCAAAGGCCTTCGGCTTGAGGTCCGGATTGTGATAGGGGCTCATCGGCGGAACCGGCTGGTCGTTGCCGACTTCACCGAGACCGCGCAGGGCCGCCTTGACGATCTGCTCGCGATTGACGATCGACTTCATGCCGGCGATGAAATCGGCATTGTTGCCCGGTGCCTGGTCGAGGCGCATGTTGAGGTTGGTGTAGTTTCCGGATGTCGTCTTGGAAAGAACGACACCGTCCTGCTTGTCGAGCAGGCGCAGCGCACGCGGGTTAATGGAGGCCGCGAGCTGGATATCGCCCGAGAGAAGGGCGTTGACGCGGGCATTGTCGTCCGAAATCGCCATGAATTCGAAGCTGTCGATGTGCGGGCCGCCAGACTTCCAGTAATTGGCGTTCTTGCTCATGATCGAACGCACGCCCGGCTCGAATTTTTCGAGCTTGAAAGCGCCGGTGCCGTTGCCCTTGGAGAAATCCGTGGTGCCGTCGGCGACGATCATGAAATGGTGCAGGGCCAGAATGGATGGCAGGTCGGCATTCGCGTTCGCCAGCGTGATTTCGACCGTGCTCTTGTCGAGAGCCTTGAAGCCGGTCATCTGCGCGGCAATCTTGGCGACCTTGGAACCGACGGCCGGATCGAGATGGCGCTTCAGCGAATAGACCACGTCGTCGGCCGTCAGGGCCTTGCCGTCATGGAAGGTGACGCCTGAACGCAGCTTCACAGTCCAGGTCTTGGCGTCCTTCGTTTCGATGGCTTCGGCCAGCTCCAGCTGCGGTGTGCCGGAAACGTCCAGGAAGCTCAAACGGTTGTAGAGCGCGCAGCAACGAACATAGTCCGTCGAAAGCGAGGCCTTTGCCGGATCGAGCGTATCGGCGGTGGAGGAGGACCAGCCGGCAGCTTTCAGCGTGCCGCCGGATACCGGCGTTGCGGCCACGGCGGCAGAGGCGCGGCCGAGGATGGCCGAGCCGGCGGAAAGGGCGACGCCACCCGCCAGCAGCATGTGAAGCAGCTCACGCCGCGTTGCGCCGCGTCGGATCGCCTGTTCAACGGTGGCGTCGTCGGAGCGGGTCCAGTTTGTAATCCTGTCACTCATGGTCTTCCCCTTTTGTATGATTTGTTGAAATGCGTCTGAAGAAATTTCCGGCATGCCACATCCCAGTTCGCGGCACGCCATTGGCGGGGCGGCTCAGCCGCCCGTCTGTTTCACTGCTTCGGCAAGGCCGGCCATGGAGGTGAAGTGGTAGTCCGGCTCGGTAAAGTTTTCCGGCTCGATCGTGCCGCCATATCCTTTCTGGGCGTGGCGACGTTCGATCCAGCAATTGGTCATGCCCAGTTTTCGGGAAATGCCGATATCGTGGTACTGGCTTTGCGCGACGTGCAGAATGTCGTGCTTCGATGCGCCCTCGCTTTCCACAAAGGCGAAGACCTTTTCGAAAAAGGCGGGATCGGGTTTTTCGGTGCCGGTGTCATCCGCCGTGAAAGCGGCATGAAAGGGATTGCCGAGTTCCTTCGAGAAATATTCGAAGGCCCAGCGCTGGGCGTTGGTCATGGCGATGAGGCGATGCGTCTTGGCAAGCTCGGCCATGGCGGCGCGGCTGTCTTCAAAGCCTTTCCAGCTTTTTGCAGCATCGCGCAGGCGTTCACCGAATGCGCGTTCCGCCGGCAGGCCGAGTTCGGGAGCGATAATCAGGTATACGCGGACGAGGTCATCGGGAAACAGGTCGGTCGCGTCGGAATAACGGGCCGCGCGGTAGAGCGCCAGCGCTTTTTCACCATCGACCTCCACGCCGTTTTCCGCACCGATTGCAGCCAGCGTCGATTTCAGGCCGCCTTCGAAATCGATGAGGGTCCCCACCACGTCGAAGCTCATATATTTGAAGTCGCTCAGTTTTTTGGGCAATGTCGGTCTCCGCTTTGCCGCCTTAAGCCTCTTGGGGAGCCTGCGGCAGATTATTCTGTTCCCGGACGGGATCCTTGCCCCGTTCCCATTTGCGATTACGCCCTTTTTTATGGCGTTTAGTGCCGTTTGCATTAATAGTTTGGCACTTTCGGCACGCCGGATTCGCCGAAATGGATCGGCTCTTCGGCAGAATATTGCGAATATACGGTGCATTGCGACATTTCGAGAGGATGCCGCAACGCCACCCGGCTATCGCCTCAGGCCATGGCGGCCCGTACGGCGGGGTCTTCGAGCGTCTGGTCGAGGGTCTTCAGGGTCCGCTCGATGATGGCGTCGATCTCGCTGTCGGTGCAGCAGAGCGGCGGCGCGTAACCCAGAATACCGTTCGCAAAGGCGCGCACGATCAGGCCGTTTTCCCAGGCGCGGTCGAAAACCTTGCGTGCGGGGGCCGCGGCGGCTGGCAGCGGGGTCTTTTTGTCCTTGTCGGTCACGAGTTCGACGGCGGCGAGCATGCCGCGCCCGCGGACATCGCCGACCAGCGGATGGCTTCTCAGGCCCTCAAGCCCCGCCATCAACCTTTGACCGGCGCGGCGACCGTTTTCCAGTAGCCCGCCCTCGTAAAGTTTCAGCACTTCGAGACCGACGGCGGCGCTGACGGGATGGGCGGAATAGGTGTAGCCATGCCCGATTGCGGCCTCGCCTGCGAAGTCGGCTATTGTATCATAGACGTGGTCCGCCATGAAGACGGCGCCCATCGGCACGTAGCCGGAGGTGAGACCCTTGGCGGTGGTGATGAAGTCCGGCACGATATCCTCGTCGGCACAGGCAAACAGCGGCCCCGTGCGGCCAAAGCCGGTGATGACCTCGTCGGCGACGAAGAGGATGCCATAGGAACGGCAGAGGTCGCGCATGGCCTTGATCCAGCCGGGAGGCGGCACGAGAACCCCGCCGGAACCCTGGATCGGCTCCGCATAGAAGGCGGCGACGCGGTCCGGACCGATGGCCTCGATCTTATCCTTCAGGATTTGCAGGGAGGATGCGATGATGGCGGCCGGGTCGCTTCCCACCGGGTTACGGTAGGCGTAGTGCGACGGGATTTTGTGCTGCCAGTCGTAGGGCACGCCGAAACCGGCATGGAAAGCCGGCAGGGCGGTGAGGCCCGAACCGGCGGTGGTGGAGCCGTGATAACCCTGTTCGATGGAGATGAACTGGTCGCGCTGCGGCTGGCCCCTGGCATGCCAGTAATAGCGGATGAACCGAATGGTGCTGTCCACCGCATCGGAACCGCCGAGTGTGAAATAGACGTGGTTGAGATCGCCCGGTGCGCGGTCGGCAAGCTCGGAGGCAAGCCGGATGGCCGGTTCGCTGCCAATGTCGAAATAAGCCGTAGCATAGGGCAATTCCCGCATCTGCTTTGCCGCCGCCTCGACGATGCTGTCATGGCCGTAACCGGCATTGACGCACCACAGGCCGGCAAAACCGTCGATGAGCTGATGCCCGGTAATATCGGTGACGGTGGCGCCGCTTGCCGATTGCAGCACCCGCACGCCCAGCTTCTCATGGCCGCGGAAGGAGGAGACAGGGTGCACCAGATGGGCGCGATCCAGTTCGATCAGTGAATTGCTTAACATGGGGTCTCTCCGGATTCAGCCCAGCGCCTGGCTGGTCAATGCGAATGTTTTCAGTTTTTTGTCGGCGGGGATTTCGGTTTTCGACCGGCGCATGGCGATGCCGCCGCCGACATGGCCAAGACCGCGTTCGGCAAGCCAGGGGGCAAGGCCCGTATCGGCCGTGGTGTCCACACGAAGGAATGCGCCAGGACGCTCAGAAAACACGAATGCGATCAAATCTTTCGCGATTTCAGCATTTTCCGCCACGACCGGGCCGATGACGTCGCCGCGTCCGAAGGCGCGAAGTGCTGCAAAGCCCTTGATGACGCCCTGTTCCTGGACGAGTGCGAAACGCGCCCTGTCGGCAAGTGCTGCAAATAGGGCCGTGCGATCCGCACCGAAAGCCTGCGCATCGAGCGCGGCGAGTTCGGCCGGATCAATGGTTTCCGCCCAGGTGACACCTTCCGGCCTGTCGGTCGTGGCCGGAATGCCCTGATGCTGGAGCACCTCGCCGCAGGCGGCGAAGCCCAGCTTTTCATAAAGGGGCAGGCCGTCGGCCGTGGCTACAAGACGGCACTCGCGATTTTCTGCTGCGTCCATCGCCGCGCCCATCAACTGGCGTCCAAGGCCGCGGCCGCGCATGCTCTCGTCCACGATCACCATATTGACGGTGGCGCAGGTGTCTCCGAGAAGCGTCGCCATGGCGGTTCCGACGACGCGTCCGTTTTCCAGGGCGACGAAACCCTTGCTCAGGGAAAGGACCAGTGCCCAGTCTTCTTTCCGGTGCGGCCAGCCGGCCTGGCGGGAAAGTTCAACGGCCGCGTCGAGGTGGTCCGGTTGAAACGTTTGGATATCGATCAGGCTCGCCTGCATGCCGGAACTCCGTTTTTCTGCTTATTCATTGATAGACCGATGCCGAAAGAAGATTGTCCCGACAAATGGGAAGGTTCGATATGTTTCGCTGTTGCTTTTATCCGCCGCCGCATCTTATGCCGCATCTTGTCCGCACCCGGCCGTAAACCGGGGACCGGCGGCGGCTTCCGGTTTGCCTCGACGCAACTCTCTGCCAAACTGGCGGCTGCATACGCAACAATCTGCTTCCGCGAATGGCAATTGCGGTGCGTCGACCGGGCAAAGGCTTTCTATGATCAATTCATTCCGGCACGGCCGATCCCCAAGCAAGGATGACGACGACATGACCATCTTCCGCCCGAAATACATCTCCTTCGATTGCTACGGCACGCTGATCAATTTCCAGATGGCAGAGGCCGCCCGCGATCTTTATGGCGATCGTCTCGATGAAGCGCAGATGCAGCAGTTCATCAAGAATTTTGCGGCCTATCGTCTGGATGAGATCATGGGCGACTGGAAGCCCTACGCCCAGGTGGTTCACAATTCGCTGTCGCGCAGCTGCAAGCGCAATGGCGTGGCCTTCAAGGATGAAGACGCCACCTTCGTTTACGAGCGCGTTCCGACCTGGGGCCCGCATGCCGATGTTCCGGCCGGGCTTGCCAAGGTTGCGAAGGAAATCCCCCTCGTCATCCTGTCCAACGCCATGAATTCGCAGATCATGTCGAATGTCGAAAAGCTCGGTGCGCCCTTCCACGCGGTTTACACCGCCGAGCAGGCGCAGGCCTACAAGCCGCGCTTCAAGGCTTTCGAATATATGTTTGACATGCTGGGCTGCGGTCCGGAAGACATGCTGCATGTTTCCTCCTCGTTCCGTTACGACCTGATGTCGGCCCATGATCTCGGCATCAAGAACAAGGTCTGGGTCAATCGCGGTCACGAGCCCGCCAATCCCTATTACGGTTATGTCGAAATCGCCGATATTTCCGGCCTGGCAGGCGTGGTTGGATTGTAAGGAAAGGTCGGGACCATGAAGTTCGTCTCCTATTGGCACGATACCGCGCCGCAATTTTCAGGTGCCGCGCAAGGTCCCGTCGAAGGTCATTACGATGTCGCCGTCATCGGTGGAGGTTTCACCGGTCTCGGGGCCGCGCGCCAGCTGGCCAAGGCCGGCGCGCGGGTGGTCGTTCTTGAAGGGGAGCGGGTCGGCTGGGGCGCCTCCGGCCGCAATGGCGGGCATCTCAACAATGGTCTTGCCCATTCCTATCTCTCCGCCAAGGCCGAGCTTGGCAAGAAACGCGCGATCGCCCTTTACAGGGCGCTCGATTCCTCCATCGATACGCTGGAGGGGCTGATTGCGGAGGAGGGCATCGATTGCAACTTCCGCCGCTCGGGTAAGCTGAAGCTCGCGTCCAAGCCGCAGCATTTCGAAGGTCTGGCGAAGAATTTCGAGGCGCTGCATGCCGAGGTCGATCCCGATACGGCGCTTCTTTCCGCGGCCGATCTCAAGTCGGAGATCGGCTCGCCCTTTTATGGCGCCATGCTCTCGAAGAAGAGCGCGATGATGCATATGGGCCGCTATGTGGCCGGCCTTGCCGAAGCCGCCAGCCGTCATGGCGCGGTGATCTTCGAAAATGCGGCGGTGACGAAGCACATCCAGAACGGCAGGACCCATGAACTGGAAACCCCGAGCGGCAAGGTGACGGCCGACAATGTTCTGGTGGCGACCGGCGCTTACACGCCGTCCGGCTTCGGTTATTTCCGTCGCCGCATCATCGCCGTCGGCAGTTTCATCATCGCTACACGGCCGCTGACGGATGCCGAGGTTCAGGCCTCGGTTCCGGGTAACCGCACCTATGTCAACTCCATGAATATCGGCAATTATTTCCGGCTCGCGCCGGATAACCGGCTGATCTTCGGCGGCCGTGCACGCTTTTCCGCCACGTCGGACCAGCGTTCGGACGCCAAAAGCGGTGCGATACTGACGGAAAGCCTGCATCGCATCTTCCCGCAGCTTGTCCATGTGCCGATCGATTATTGCTGGGGCGGTCTGGTGGACATGACCAAGGACCGTTATCCGCGCGCCGGTTTCCATGACGGCGTCTGGTACGCCATGGGCTATTCCGGCCACGGTGCGCAGCTTTCCACCCATCTCGGCATGATCATGGCCGACGCCATTCTGGGGCGGCCGGATAACAATCCCCTGAAGGGGCTGGACTGGCCGGCGGTGCCGGGTCATTTCGGCAAGCCGTGGTTCCTGCCGCTGGTGGGCTTTTATTACAAGATGCTGGACAAGATTCAGTAGAGTGCGGTCGCTTCCTGTCGCTCAGGCTTCTTACGAACCATCCTCCACATTCAACGTCATCCTCGGGACAGGCCCGAGCATGACGGAGGAGAGGTTTGTGGGCGTTCCATCAGTTTAACAGCAACTGTCCGGCCGTTTTGTTATCTCCACACAAAAAGAAGGGCCGCAGAGCGGCCCTTTAGGCGGGGAGAAGGAAGCGGGCTCAGGAAAGCCCGCCAATATGAAACGTCTTGATCTCCAGATATTCCTCGATGCCGACCTGTGCGCCCTCACGGCCGAGGCCGGATTGTTTGACGCCGCCGAAGGGGGCGACTTCGGTTGAGATCGCGCCGGTGTTGAG
Organism: Agrobacterium sp. P15N1-A; assembly: GCF_044626815.1. NCBI lineage: Bacteria > Pseudomonadati > Pseudomonadota > Alphaproteobacteria > Hyphomicrobiales > Rhizobiaceae > Agrobacterium > Agrobacterium sp. P15N1-A. The sequence goes on from NZ_JBIUPF010000003.1 coordinate 133,111, forward strand.
GCCGACCATGCCGAACTCCAGCGCCTCGCCCACGCGCCAGGCGCGTTTCAGGCTTTCGGTATAGAAATAGGCGGCAAGGCCGAAGGGCGTGCCGTTGGCGATGGCGATGGCTTCTTCTTCCGTCTCGAAACGGAAAAGCGGCGCAACCGGCCCGAAGGTTTCTTCGCTTGCCAGCCGCATCCCGGTCGTGGCGCCGGTCAGCACCACGGGGGCGGTATATTGCGGACCTTCCGGCAGATCGTGCGGCCTGGTGATGATCTTTGCGCCCTTGGAAACGGCGTCATCGATATGGGCGCGGATCTTGGTGATGGCCGGTTCGTTGATCATCGGGCCGATGGAAACGCCTGCTTCCGTTCCGGGTCCGACCCGCATGGCGTCGACGCGATCCGCCAGTTTTTTGGCGAAGGCGTCATAAACGCTCGACTGCACCAGAATGCGGTTGGCGCAAACGCAGGTCTGGCCGCCATTGCGGAATTTCGAAACCAGTGCGCCTTCGATGGCGAGATCGAGATCGGCATCGTCGAACACGATGAAGGGCGCATTGCCGCCCAGTTCCAGCGACAGCCGTTTGACGCTATCGGCAGCACCGCGCATCAAAAGCGAACCGACGCGGGTGGAGCCGGTGAAGGAAATCTTCCGAACCGTCTCGTTGGCCATGATTTCATTGCCGATTTCCGTCGGCATGCCGGTGACGATGTTGATGACGCCCGCGGGAATACCGGCGCGTTCGGCAAGAACGCCGAGCGCCAGGGCCGAATAGGGCGTGAATTCCGAAGGCTTGATGACCACGGTGCAGCCGGCCGCAAGTGCGGGCGCGACCTTGCGGGTGATCATGGCGTTCGGGAAGTTCCACGGCGTGATGATGCCACAGACGCCGACCGGTTCTTTCAGAACCACGATACGCCGATCCGGCGTCGGGGAAGGAATGGTGCTGCCGCCGATACGCCGGGCCTCTTCCGCGAACCATTTGACGAAGGATGCGCCATAGCGGATTTCGCCCTTCGCTTCATCCAGCGGCTTGCCCTGTTCGGTGGTCAGGATCAGGCCGAGATCGTCGACATTGTCGATCATCAGCGCGAACCATTTTTCGAGAAGCGCTGCGCGCTCCGCGTGGGTCTTTTTCTTCCACGGTCCGAAGGCGGCATTGGCGGCTTCGATTGCCGCACGGGTTTCCGCGCCGCCCATATCCGGCACGGTGCCGATGACCGCCTGCGTCGCCGGGTCGATCACGTCGACCGCCTTGCCCGATGCCGCCGCCTTCCATGCGCCGCCGATCAAGCCCGTCTGGCGAAAGAGTTCCTTGTCCTTCAAGCCCTGCATCATAATTCTCCGAAATCAGTCGAGCGCCGCAAGAACCGCGGCGGTGATGGCGTCTGTCTTGTCTTTGCCCGGCACCGTGCCGATACCCCGGCCGGTCGCCGTTTCCAGCGCCGCCATGATACGCGCGGCCGCGTCCTTTTCACCGAGATGCTCGAGCATCATCGCGCCGGACCATATGGCGGCGATGGGGTTGGCGATGCCGAGATGGGCGATATCCGGGGCCGAACCGTGCACCGGCTCGAACATCGAAGGCGCGCTGCGGTCAGGATTGATATTGGCGGAGGCGGCAAAGCCGAGACCGCCCTGAATGGCCGCGCCGAGATCGGTCAGAATATCGCCGAAGAGATTGGAGGCGACGACGACATCGAGGCTTTCCGGGGCCATAACCATGCGGGCCGCCATGGCGTCGATGTGATAGCTGGAAACCTCGACGTCGGGATACTCCGTGGCGAGCTTGTGGGTCACCTCGTCCCAGAACACCATCGAATATTTCTGGGCATTGGACTTGGTGATGGAGGCGAGCTTGCCGCGACGCTTCTGCGCCTGTTCGAAGCCGAAGCGCAGGATGCGCTCCACACCCTTGCGGGTGAAGATCGAGGTTTCGACCGCAACTTCATCGTCAGTGCCCTGATGCACGCGGCCACCGGCGCCGGAATATTCGCCTTCCGTGTTTTCACGGATGCAGAGAATGTCGAAGCCATCCGCCTTCAAAGGCCCCTGCACACCGGGCAGAAGCCGGTGCGGGCGGATATTGGCATATTGCACGAAAGCCTTGCGGATCGGCAGCAGCAGGCCGTGCAGTGAGACCGAGTCCGGCACTTCCGCCGGCCAGCCGACTGCGCCGAGCAGGATGGCGTCGAAACCGCGCAGGGTTTCGATGCCGTCCTTGGGCATCATCGCGCCGGTTTCCTTGTAGAAGGCGCAGGACCAGGGGAATTCCGTTCCTTCAAGCGCAAAACCGGAGGCTTCGGCGGCGGCGTTGAGCACCTGCCATGCGGCGTCCGTCACGCTTTTGCCGATGCCGTCTCCGGGAATGAGTGCGATGCGATGCGTTTTCAAGACATTTCCCCTGTTACAGTCCGATAAGGACGCTTTTGCTCTTGCGGTTGGCGAGATAGGCCTCGCGTCCGAGATCCTTGCCGATGCCGGAGCGTTTGTAACCGCCGGTTGGCAATATGTGGTCGCGCGAGCGGCCATAACGGTTGACCCAGATCGTGCCCGCCTGAATGGCGCGGGACAGGCGCATGACGCGCGAGACGTCGCGGCTGAAAAGACCCGCCGCCAGACCGTAGGTCGGATGGTCAGAAAGCGCCAGAGCCTCTTCTTCCGTGCGGAAGGTCTGCAGCGTCAGCACCGGCCCGAAGATTTCCTCGGTGACGGCAGGAGAGGTCTGGTCGACATTGGCGATCAGCGTCGGCTGATAGAAATAGCCGGGGCCATCCATCACTGCGCCGCCCGTCAGGCATTCGCCGCCGTGGGCGACCGCCGCCTGCACGATGCCGTCGATGCGCTTGCGCTGCACCTCGGAGATGATCGGCGAATATTGCGTCGTCTCGTCCCAGGTCGGGCCGGGCTTCACCGCCTTCATGCGGGCGATGATGGCAGTGGAAAGGGCATCCGCCGCACTTTCCTCGACGATGATGCGCGAGCCCGCCACACAGGCCTGCCCGGCGTTGGAGAGGATATTGCCGGCGATGGCCGCTGCCGCCTTCTCGATATCGGCATCGGCGAAGACGATTTGCGGGCTCTTGCCGCCGAGTTCCAGCGTCATGGGCTTGATGCCGGTGCGGGCGATATTGGCCATGATGGCGGCGCCCGCGGCCGTGGAGCCGGTGAAGCTGACCTTGGAGATATCAGGGTGCCCGGTGATGGCATTGCCGGTCACGGGCCCGTCGCCCAGCACAATGTTGATGAGACCTGCCGGCAATCCGGCCTTGATCGCCAGCTGCGCCATGAAGATGCTGGAGAAGGGCGTCATTTCAGATGGTTTCAGCACCACGGCATTGCCTGCCGCGAGCGCCGGGCCGAGCTTCCAGCCGGCCATGGAGACGGGGAAATTCCACGGCGTGATGGCGCCGACGACGCCATAGGGTTCGGTCATGATCATGCCGAGGCTCGCATTGTCGGTCGGAACCAGATCGCCGCCTTCCTTGTCGGCAAACTCGGCGAAGAAACGGATCTGTTCGGCGGTGACGGCGATATCGCCGGCGATCAGCTGGCCCACCGGCCGTGTCGAGGAGAGCGCCTCGATTTTCGCCAGCGTCTCGGCTTCCTGTTCGATCAGGTCGGCCCAGCGCTGCAAGACCTTTGTGCGCTCGCGCGGGCGTACGCCGCCCCAGTTGCTGCTCTTCAAGGCGGCCTTGGCAGTCTGCACCGCCTCATCGACCAGCGCCGCATCCGCCTTGGGGCAACCGGCATATTCGATGCCGTCCGATGGGCGGTGCATGTCGATGCCGTTTGCCGCTGGAACCAGCCGGTCGCCGATGAAGTGGCCGATCGGCAGGGATAAGCTGTCTGGATCGAAGCTGAGCGTCATGTGGAATCCTCTTTGGATATGCCCCAACGCTAATCCCTGATGGCAAGCAGCATCGACCGACTGCGGCGCGGGCGGTGAATGAAAATCCTGTTTTGCCACCGGCAGACAGCGCAATCTTCGGCGGCCGGTATATGCCGCAGGTCAAACGCCGTAGCGGGCACTTATACGGTCGAAAATCCCGGTCATCCGCTCGCCAAGGGGGCGGGGATCATCGCCCTCGTTTTCGACCGCTTCAAACACCCGGTGTTTCAGGAAAAAGCGCCATCCCACCGGCGATTTTTGCAGGAATTGCGTCAGAAGATCATAACGTTCCCGGGTCCAGACCGCCTCGAAGGCGAGCCGCTCCGGTCCGTAGCTGATGATATCCTCCGTCTTCCGGCGCGGCGCGGCGCGCAGGGCAGCCGTCGCCTCTTCGTCGATCTCATCGCCGATGAGCGCCACTCCATAGTGTCTTGCAGCATTTTCTGCCGAGACCGCACCACGCCGCACATCGCGCAGCACGGCCTGCGGCGGGCGGGTGAAGGGGTCGCCGTAACCGCCGGCTCCCGGCCCGACGACTCGAATGACATCGCCCGGGCCGCAATGGACAATATCGGTATTGCCGAGCGAGATTTCGCCCTCGGTATCGGGATTGCGGAGGAAGCGGGAAATCAGTCCCGGCGCGGCGCCGTTCACACCCCAGCTCGCCATCAGCGAGCGATTGCGGTTGCGGGCCGTGACCACCGTTTCCGGGGAGGATATTTCAAACTCCATGACAGCCGAAAGCCCGCCGCGAAAACGGCCCGCCCCGCCGGTGTCGCGTTGCAGCCCATAACGGCGGAAAAGGATCGGTACTTCCGCTTCGCTTATTTCAATCGGCGTGTTGCGCAGAAAACCGGTGGCGCCGCCCGCGCCGTCGCTGCCGTCGCAGAAGGGCGTGCCGCCGCCGCCGCCGCCAACCGGGCCGATGGAGGCCATGACCGGGCGGCCGTTCCTGTCGCTGGTCTTGATGTTCATGATGGCGTTTCCGCCGGGTGAGGCGGCGGGAATAAGCTCCGGCAGCGCCTTTGCAAAAGCGCCGATGGTGACGATCTGGGTCATGGCGCAGGTCAGCGAACGCATGCCGACAGCGGCCGGGCGCTGGCAATTGACGATCGTGCCTTCCGGCAGCACGGCCCGCGCCGGGCGCAGGGTGCCGGCATTCAGGAGCAGGCTGTTGTCGAGCGTATAAAGCACATAGGTCAGGCCGACCATGACGAGTGAATGCCGCTCGCGGCCGCCGGTCGGCATGTTCAGCGACGAGCCGAGCTGCGGGTCGCTGCCGGTATAGTCGAGGACGGCTTCGCCGCCGCGGATTTTCAGCGTCAGCGCCACGCGGCATGGCCGGCCGCCGACGGAATCCTCATCGGCATAATCGGCAAAGAAATAGTCGCCATCGGGCACCCGGGTGAGGATTTGCCGGGTCTGCTCTTCCGCATAGTCGAAAATCTGGCGCACACCGTCCAGAAAATCGTCAAAGCCGAAACGGGCGACGATCTCCTGCATCTTGCGTTCGCCGATATTGACGGAGGCGATCTGGGCTTGGAGGTCGCCGATATTCTGCTCCGGCATGCGCACATTGGCCTTCATCATGTCGATGATGAAGGGGTCGAGCCTGCCTTTGCGAACGAGCTTGACCGGCGGAATGCGCAGGCCTTCCTGCTCGATTTCGGAAAGCGAGCGAGACAGCGAGGCGGGAACCGCGCCGCCGACATCGGTATTGTGGATGTGCCCGACCACGAAACAGGCAATTTTGCCCGCATGGAAGACCGGTTTCCAGATGTGGATGTCCGGAGAGTGGGTGGCGACGAAACCGCTATAGGGATCGTTGGTGATGCAGATATCGCCATCTTCATATTCCTCGAACATGGAAAGCAGCGGCGCGTAATCGATGCCGCTATACCAGGGCGCACCGAATTGCCGGGGATTGGCGAAGGCCAGCCCCTCGCGCGTCACCACCTGGCAGGAAAAATCCTCGGTTTCCTTGACGAAGGCGGAATGGGCGGTGCGCATCAGCGTAAAGGCCATGGCATCGGCGGCGGCCGAGCAGAAATTGGCGAGCACCTTGAGATTGCGGCGATCGATGGTCATGGGTCAAAACTCCCGCTTGGTAATGACGAGATTACCGAAACGGTCCACATGGACCGTAAAGCCGGGCGGCACCACGGTGGTGGTATCGTCCTGAAGGACGATGGCGGGGCCGTTGAAATCGTGACCGCTCGCCAGATCGTCACGGTGATAGATCGCCAAGTCGTGCTCCATGCCGCCAAACCAGCCTTTCGTGTGAAAGCGCGGTGTTGCGGGGCTGGTGGCCACGCCTGTCTCGCGAAGCGGCGGCTTCGGTGTTTTCCCGGAGACGACGAGCCTGAGATTGACCATCTGCACGGCCGCCCGTTCATCGGAATGACCATAGAGGCGGGCATGTTCTTCGTGAAATGCCCTGTTGATCGCGCTGGCGTCGCCGCTGCCCAGCCATTCCGGCTGGAGCGTGGTTTCGATTTCGTAGGATTGGCCGCGATAGCGCATGTCGGCGGAAAGCCGCATCTCGCAATCACCGTGAAAACCCTGTTCCTTCAGCCAGTTGAGGCCGGTTTCCTGCATTTCGGCGAGAAGGGGGGCGAGATCGGAGGCCTCCCTGTCGTTCACATCGCAATAGGTGGTGCGGATGAAATCGTTCTTCAGATCGGCAATCAGGCCGCCGAGCGCGGAAACGACGCCCGGGGTGGGCGGCACCACCACACCCTTCATATCCAGTTCGCGGGCGAGGAAACAGGCGAGCATCGCGCCGGCGCCGCCGAAAGCGAAGAGGTGAAATTCGCGGGGGTCGATGGCGAAACGGGAGGTGAGGGCGTTCACCTCCGCATACATGCCGGAGACGGCGATATCGACGATATTGCCGGCGAGCGCTTCGACGGAAAGGCCGAGCTTTTCGGCAAGCGGCGAGAGCGCGGCGCGCGATGCAGCGTGATCGACGGTCACCGCGCCATAACCGAGCGGCATATGGCCGATGAGATTGGCGGCCGCCATGGCATCCGTGATCGTCGGGCGGTCGCCGCCGCGTCCGTAACAGGCTGGCCCCGGCGTCGAACCGGCACTTTCCGGGCCTACCTGCAACAGCCCGAGACTGTCGACCCATGCGACCGAGCCACCGCCCTGGCCAACAGAGCTGACGGAAACGGAAGGGACATGAATCTGGAAATCGCCGATCAGCTCGCCGACCCCATATTGGGCCTCGCCATCAAGGATAACGGCCACATCGGCGCTGGTGCCGCCGATGTCGAGGCTCATCACCCGGTCAAAGCCGCTGGCCTTTGCCAGATAACCCGCGCCGATGACGCCGGAAGCGGTGCCCGACAGGATCATCTGCACACATTCCCGCCGCGCCTGATCGATGCCCATGACGCCGCCATTGGTCTTGGTGATGAGCAGCGGGCAGGCAATGCCTTGCCTGCGCAGCACCGTTTCGAAACGATCGAGGTAATGTGCGACGCGCGGCTGGACATAACCGCTGATGACGGCGGTGACGGTGCGCTCATATTCGCGGATGATCGGCCATGTCTCGGCAGAGGAGACCACCGGCAATTGCGGCGCGATGCGTTCGATCATCGCCTTCACGGCAAGTTCGTTTTCGGGATTGCGGTAGGAATGCAGGAAGGCGAGCACGATACCGTCGCAACCGGCTGCAAGGGCGCCGGCGACGGCCTGCGCCACATTCTCCTCGTTCGGCGCGAGCTTTACCTCGCCGGTCGCCAGCATGCGCTCGGCTATGCCGAAAACCCGTTCGCGCGGGATGAGCGGCTCCGGCCGCACGGAATAGAGATTGTGGATCTGCGGAATTTTCAGGCGTGCGACGCCCAGCACATCCTCGAAGTTTTCGGTGGTGAACAGCGCGACGTTCTGGCCGTTGCGCTGGATGACTGTGTTGACGCCGACGGTGGTGCCATGGGTGAAATAGGAAACGTCCTTCGCTTCGATGCCGTCGCGCTTTTTCAGCGTGTCCAGCGCGAGAAGGATTTCTTCTCCGGGCGCATCGGGGCGGGAAAACACCTTCAGGGTGGAAAGCGAGCCGGTGCCATCGTCGAACACGGCAAAATCCGTGAACGACCCGCCAACATCGACGCCAATGCGATATCCCATCTCTTCCGTCTCCTTTTCCAGTGCGGACGATGCTGTCATCGGGACCGGAAAAGGGCCAAGCATTTATGGGGTAAGGGTCATAGCCCCAGGTTATGAGGATGGCCGATGTGGCCCGTAGGGAGGGTTGCTCAACCCTCGCCGGGTTTCGGCACCGTCATGTAATATTCGGGATGAGGTGCTGCGCGATAACCGGCCTTTTCGTAAACGCCATGGGCGTCGCGGGTCGCCAGCATCCAGCTCGATACCGTCGAAAGCTCCGGGTGTTTGCGTATCTCGGTGGCGATCCAGGACGCAAGGCCGCGACCGCGATGATCCTCCACCGTGAAGACATCGCGCAGATAGCCGAAAACGGCATAATCCGTCACCAGACGGGCAAAGGCGGCCATGGAGCCGTCAGGGGCGTAAACGCCGACCGGCAGCGAATGCGAAAGCGCCCGCTTCAGCCGGTCGGCGGTCATTCCCTGCGCCCAGTAGGAATCGCGGGCGAGAAAACCATGGACCAGATCGAAATCCACCCGTGCCGGATCGGTGCTCAGCACATAGCCGTCGCGGGTGATTTCGAAAATGGCCGGTTCCCAGTTCATCCGTTCACCGTAACATAGATCTTGCGGACGGTTTCAATGGTTTTCCATACCCCGACGAAGCCCGGCTTCATGACGAAACTGTCGCCAGCCGTATAACGCAGCGGTGCGCCGCCTTCCGGCGTGATTTCGATGACGCCTTCGAGAATATGGCAGAATTCGAAGGTTTCTCCCTTGATCGAACGGCTTTCGCCCGGCGTCGCTTCCCAGATGCCGGTGTGGACGGTGCCGTTGCGGGCTTCGTCCAGCGGCCAGGTCTTGAAGGACGGATCGCCGGAGATGAGGCGTTCCGGCAGGGCCTTGGAGGCTTTCGGTTCGAAGGCGGGGTGCGTGTCGATGGTCTTGAGAAGCGGCATGGGTGTCCTTTCCTGGAACGGGATGATCAATATCCGCGATTGCGGTCGACGAGGCCGAGCGGCTCGAGGCCGGACTGGTATCGTTTGATGTTCTCGACAACGGTGCGTGCTGCCGAATGCGGCTGGGTGACGCTGGCGATGTGCGGCGTCAGGAGAATTTTCGGATGCGTCCAGAAGGGATGGTTTTCCGGAAGCGGTTCCGGATCGGTGACGTCGATCACCGCGCCCGAAAGCCTGCCGCTGCCCAGCGCATCGATGAGGGCGTCGTGGTCGAGCTGTTTGCCACGCCCGGCGTGAACCAGCCCCGCACCCTCGGGAAGCATCCCCAGGCGTTCGCCATTCAGAAGTCCCGTCGTTTCGTCGGTCAGCGGCAGCAGGCAAACGAGAATATCGCTGGTCGAAAGCGTCGTGGATAATCCGGCTTCGCCATGATGGCAGGTCACGCCATCGATCTCGCGCGGTGAACGGCTCCAGCCGGAAAGCGGAAAACCGAAGGGTTTCAGCCGTTCCAGCGCCGCAACGCCCAGCATGCCGAGGCCGAGAACGCCCACCCGGCAATCTTCCGCCTGACGCTGCGGCAGGGCCTTCCAGAGTTGCTGGCGCTGCTGCTTCAAATAGACCGGCAGGTTGCGGTGAAGCGCCAGCACGCCGAGGCTTACATATTCCTGCATCATGCGGATGATGCCTTCATCCACCATGCGCACGACTTTTACATGCGCAGGGACGGCATCGATGTGAAATTGATCGACGCCCGCACCGATGGAAAACAGGATTTCGAGATTGCGGTAGCGGCCGATATCCTCCGGCACGGTCCAGGCGATGAGGTATCGAACCGCATCCGGATCGACGCTTTCGGCATCCATCGAAAAGGGCAGTTCCGGCAGGTCGCGGGCCAGAGCCTGCCGGAAAATCTCGCCGCGCTTCGCGTCGGAATTGAAGAAGAAAGTCATCTGAAATCCGTGGTTCCGAAGGTTTAAGCCGTGCAGCGGCTCGCCAGTGTTTCCAGCATTGACTGGCAGGCCGACAGTTCGCCGGCCGTTATGAATTCGTCCGGCTTGTGGGCGCGGCCGATATCGCCCGGGCCGCAGATTATGGCGTCGATGCCGGCCGCCTGAAAAAGTCCGGCCTCCGTGCCGTAACTGACGGCGGCGATGCAGGGCGCGTCGGTCAATTCTTCCAGAAGCTTCACGAGCGGTGCATCGGCGGGAAGGGACAGCGCCGGATAATCGCTCATCGGCGTCCATTCTACGTCGATGCCCTCGGCGGCGAGCGCTTCGACACGGTTGCGCACCGGCTGGAGCAGGGCGACCGGCGATACGCCAGCAATCGCCCGCGCCTCCAGTTCGATGGCGCAGAAATCGGGGATGATGTTGATCGCCTGTCCGCCTTTCACCGTGCCGATCTGCAGGGAGGAATAGGGCGGCTCGAACGTCGCTTCGAAGGGACCCTCGGTGAGAACCTGTGCTGTCTCGACCGCCTTTGCCATGATGCCGGCCATCAGATGAATGGCGTTCACGCCCTGATCCGGCCGTGAGGAATGGCCGGAGCGGCCGCGAATGGTGATGCGTGCGGCGGCCTTGCCCTTGTGGGCGCGGACGGCGCGCAGATTGCTTGGTTCGCCGATGATCGCGCCCGCTGGTTTTGCGCATAGTTCCGGCAATCGGGCAATGAGATGCGGAACGCCGCGGCAGCCCGCCTCCTCGTCATAGGAAAAAGCGATGTGAACGGGCCGCTTCAGCGCCATGCGTGAAAATGCCGGTGCTGCGGCGAGAACCGTGGCCAGAAACCCTTTCATGTCGGTGGTTCCGCGTCCGTAAAGACGCTCGCCTTCGGCTCTGAGGGTAAAGGGATCGGAGGACCATTCCGGCTCACCGGCTGGCACCACATCCATATGGCCGGACAGGATGTATCCGCTGGCATCTGTCGGGCCGAAGCTGGCGAAGAGATTGGCGCGGTCGCCCTCAGGGCCGGCAAGCAGCGATACTTTCGCGCCGTGGCTTTCCAGATAATCGGCGATCCATCCGGCGATGTCGCCATTGGCGGTTCCGACCACCGACGGGAAGCCGACAAGACGCTCCAGAATGTCGATTGCGTTCATGGCTGTCTCCGTCGCTTCAACGCCGAAAAGCTTAGAGCGGCCTGCGGCGTTTATCTGCTGAAATACGGGTGATTTCAGTAGATTGTTGTGTCCTTCCAGCGCTTTCGGAAAATTCCTGCTGACGAGGCTGGTTATCTTTGGATGTCGTGAGCTGGGCTGCCGGGATCAAGGTTCCGCGCCGGAGGGAATGAGAGCCGTTTGTCATGGAGCTGCTCAAAGTCGATAGTTTCGAGTTGCGGACAGTGGATATCGCCGATGTGGAGGCCGATCATCTGCATGCTTTGTCCATGGCTGTCGGATGGCGATATCACGCGAACGAATGGCGTTTCCTGCGGCAGTGCGGCGTCGGGCTTGCCGCGCTTGACGAAATCGATCGCGTTGTCGCAACGGCAATGCTGTTTCCCTATGATGAGGCTTTCGCGACGGTCGGCATGGTCATCGTTTCCCCCCGTTTGCAGGGGCAGGGCGTCGCACCATGGCTGGTGGGTCAACTCATTGCGGGTTACCCTGACGCCGCCCTGCGGTTGAACGCCACGGAAGCCTCGCGACGGCTTTTCGCACGGCTGGGTTTTTCCGGAGATACGGAAAAAGTACATCTCCTGCGCGGCAAGGCGCGCTGCCCTGCCGAGATGCCGGCGCATGGAAGAAAACAGAGAATCGAGCCGCTGTCCGAGGATCATTTGTCCGCCGTGGCGGATCTGGATCGGGTGGCTTTCGGTGTTTCGCGCCGGGGCGTCCTGCAACGCCTTCTCCGGGAAAATACGGGTTATGGCCTGTTTGAGGCCGATCGTCTTGCCGCCTTTGCATTGCGGCGTGCGGCGGGGCGAGGCCATATTGTCGGCCCGGTCGTCGCCGGTGACGAGGCGGATGCGATTGCGCTGGTCAGGCGACATTTTTCCGATCTCGACGATCAGCTTGTCCGTCTCGATGCCGTGCGGGATAGCGGTCTTCTGACCGAGTTCCTGGCGCAATCCGGGCTGGTGGTGATCGAAACGCTCACCACCATGTCGAAAGGCGCGCCGCAACCGGCAGGCTCCGGCTCCGCAAAGATTTTCGCCCTGGCAGGCCCGTCTTTGTGCTGAGGTGCGGCACTATCGCAATTGACGCCCCGCCTCTTGCCCCTTATGTGAGAAAGCGACGGTTCCTGCAGCCGAAAGGCGAAGGGATTAATAGGGAACATGGTGCGGGCGATCTTTTTCGCCCAATGCCGTGGCTGCCCCCGCAACTGTAAGCGGATTGTCGTTCATCCCCGTGACGCTTCAAGGCGTCATGCCACTGTATTCTCCGGAATGCGGGAAGGCAGATGAGTGACGCAGATCCGTGAGCCAGGAGACCTGCCGTCGAAATATAAACCATCGTTACGGGCGGGGAAGCCCGGAAGAGGAGATTGTAATGTTATTTCATAACATTTCGTTTGCGTCCTATTGCCGTTCTCCGTACAAGACGTCCCGCTGTTGCTGCGCGTTCTGACGCCTGCTGCTCTGGAATAAGATTTACTTTCGACTGGAGAACACATGTTTCATTCTAGACGCCTGCCGGTCCATGCCGGCTTTCTGGCCGCTGCGCTTGCAGTTTTGCCTGTCGCCGGCGCCAATGCTGCCGAAACCACCTATCCCCTGACGATCAACAGCTGCGGTCAGGAGATCACCTTCAAGCAGGCACCCGCCCGCACCGTGTCCGTCGGCCAGAGCACGACCGAGGTTCTTTATCTTCTTGGCCTCGCCGACAAAGTGGTTGGCACGGCGCTGTGGATCGGTCCGGTTCTGAAGGGCTACGAGGAGGCCAATGCCAGGGTCGAGCGGCTGGCTGACAATGATCCGAGCTTCGAGGCGGTCATCGGCAAGAAGCCGGACCTCGTGACGACGCAGTTCCAGTGGCAGATCGGCCCGGAAGGCGTTGTCGGAACACCGGCGCAGTTCGCGGAACTCGGCGTTCCCGTTTATACCTCGCCCGCCGATTGCATGGGCAAGGACAATTCCGGCGGCGGCGACGGCGTGCGCAACACCGTCTTCACCATGGATCTGATCTACCAGGAAATCCGCGATCTCGCCAAAATCTTCAACGTGCAGGATCGCGGTGAAGAGGTCGTTGCCGACCTGAAGAAGCGAGAGGAAGCCGCCCGCGCCAAGATCGCCTCGGCAAATGGCAAGCTTTCTGCCGTCTTCTGGTTCTCCAGCGCCGAGCTGGATATCGATCCCTATGTGGCTGGCCGCAATGGCGCTCCCGGCTACATCATGTCCGCGCTGGGCTTAAAGAACGTCATCGAAAGCGATGAAGAATGGCCGACGGTCGGCTGGGAAACCATCGCCAAGGCAAATCCGTCAATCATCGTCGCCGGCAAGATGGATCGCCGCCGTTTCCCGGCCGATGATGTCGCCGTCAAGTTGAAGTTCCTTGCCACCGATCCCGTGGCCAGCATCATGCCAGCCGTCAAGGAAGGACATGTGTTCGAGATGGACGCGCAGGCGATGAACCCGACCATTCGCACCATTGAAGGCATCGAAACGCTGGCCGAGGCGATTTCGGCCGCCGGCCTCGCCAAGTGAACGGCCTTTCCATCCATCTTGGCAGGGCAGGGCTGGCTTTCGCCGCGCTCGCCCTGCTGCTCGTCGCGCTGATGGCCGGGGCGGCCATCGGCGAGACCGCCATTCCTTTCGACGTCGTGGCGAAAACAATCGCCAACCGCGTCTTCCATGCGGCCTATCCGCTGGAACCGCTGGATGAGGGCATCGTCTGGAGTTACCGTCTCAGCCGCGCGGTCGTCGCCGCCTGTTGTGGCGCTTCTTTGGCGCTGGCCGGGGCGGTGCTGCAATCGCTTTTGCGCAATCCGCTTGCCGATCCTTATATTCTCGGCATTTCCGCCGGCGCCTCCACCGGTGCCGTCGCTGTCGCGCTGCTTGGCTTCGGAGCGGGGTTCCTGACGATGCCGGCCGGGGCGCTTATCGGTGCTTTCGTCGCGTTTTCGCTGGTCAGCCTTCTGGCGGTGCGGGCGGGACACGGCAACAGCGCCATTATTCTGGCGGGGGTGGCCGGGTCGCAGCTGTTTAATGCCATGACCTCTTTCATCGTCACCAAATCCGCCAATGCGGAACAGGCGCGCGGCATCATGTTCTGGCTGCTGGGCAACCTCTCGGGCGTGCGCTGGCCGGATGTCTGGCTGGCGCTTCCGGTCAGCCTTGCGGGACTTGCGGTGTGTCTCTGGTATGCCCGGGCGCTCGATGCCTTCGCCTTTGGCGGTCAGGCGGCTGCCTCGCTCGGCATTCCGGTGCGCTGGGTCTATGCCGTGCTGATTTCCGTTTCGGCGATCATGACGGCTGCGATGGTGTCTCTGGTCGGCTCCATCGGCTTCGTGGGCCTCGTCATTCCGCATGCCGCGCGTATCTTCGTCGGGGTTCGCCATGGCATATTGCTGCCGGTAACGGCGCTGACCGGCGCGGTTTTCATGATCGTCGCGGATATTCTCTCGCGCATTGTCATTCCCGGGCAGGTGCTGCCCATCGGTGTCATCACCGCGCTCGTCGGCGCGCCCGCCTTTGCCTTCATCCTCGGGCAGAAGAGGGGGCGTTCATGAAATTATCCGCCCACGACCTGCATTTTCACGCCGGCAATATCGACATCGTGCGCGGCGTTTCACTCGATGTCGGTTCCGGTGAGTTTCTTGGCGTCATCGGACCGAACGGTTCCGGCAAAAGCACGCTGCTTTCCATGCTGGCAGGCATTCGCAAACCACGGCGGGGGCACGTTACGCTCGGGGATGAGCCGCTTGCCTCATTGGGACGGCGAGACCTTGCCCGCCGGCTCGCTTTCGTGGAACAGCAGGCCGAAACCACCGAACGCATCACCGCACGACAGGCGGTGGAGCTTGGGCGCACACCCTATCTCGGGCCGCTTTCCGCCTGGTCGCAGCAGGACGACGCCATTGTTGATGCAGCACTTGCCAATGTCGACATGGCCGACAAGGCGGAGCGCAATTGGCACCATCTTTCCGGCGGCGAACGCCAGCGCCTGCATATCGCCCGCGCATTGACGCAGGAGCCGCATATCCTGCTTCTGGACGAACCAACCAATCACCTCGACATCGGCCACCAGATCGGCCTGCTCGATCTGGTGCGCCGGCAGGGCCTGACCGTCGTGGCGGCGCTGCACGATCTCAATCACGCCGCCATGTTCTGTGACCGCGTCGCCATCATGCACCGGGGCGAGATGATCGCGGTCGGTCCGCCACGGGAGGTTCTGACACCGGCGAGAATAGCCGCCGTCTTCGGGGTGGAATGTGTCGTCACCACGGATGAGGGTGGCTTTTCCCATATTCGTTTTCTGCCGGCCCACGGGCGGGCCGAGCATCCAAGGAAAGTACTGGCACGATGATGCAACTGCTGACACTCGCAAACGCCGCTGCAAAGACCGGACTGTTTTGTGCCGCTGCCGTAATTGCCGTGGCGTTCACGGGCTTTCCGCTTCAGGCTTCAGCCGAGACCTTCGAGGTGAAAATGCTGAACCGGGGCGAAAAAGGCCCGATGGTATTCGAACCGGATTTTCTCGAAATAGCGCCCGGCGACCGCGTGCGCTTCGTGCCCACCCACAAGAGCCACAATGCCGCGACCATCGATGGCATGATCCCGGAAGGTGTCGAAGGTTTCAAAAGCCGGATCAATGACGAATTCGAGACCGGCTTTGAAAAACCGGGCTTTTACGGCATCAAATGCTCGCCGCATTACGGCATGGGCATGGTCATGCTGATCAAGGTCGGAGAGGCCACCCTGCCGCAGAGCTACCGGACGGTGGACGTGCCGGGTCGGGCGAAGCCAAGGTTCGAGGACCTCTTCGAGCAGGCGGAAAAATGAAGCTGCACTGAGCTCTCATCCGTTATGCCGGACTTGATCCGGCATCCAGCCACGGCGCGTCTCCGCCGCGGGAAGAGTCTTTTGCGATCAAGGACTTGATCGCACTGGACCCCGGATCTAGTCCGGGGTTACGGAGTTGTCTCCCGGCTTCACCGCGCACACGGCATAACGATGCTGCAGCCCGCGCAGAATACCTTTCAGCAGGCTGAAGTTTTTCGCCTGGGCACGGTGAATGGCCTGAAGCTCCTGATCGATTGCGACAGGTTCGAAGCCGGTCGCACGCAACAGCGCCGCGACATCGCCGGCCCGTGCGCCCTTCGAAAAATAAACGCGGGAAAGAATGCTGTTGAAGGTGTTTTCCGGGTCCGCCGGCTTGTGCGGCTGGTCCGGCTTGACGAGGCCGATGCTTTCGAGGCCGGCCGCCAGTTTCTTCACCAGTTTTTCGCGCCAGCCGGTATTCACGAAATCGCCGTCGACGATCAGAAGCCGTCCGCCCGGTTTCAGAACGCGGAACCATTCGGCAAAGCTTGCCTGCGGGTCCACCAGCGTCCAGACCAGATGACGGGTGATGATGACGTCGGCACTTTCATCCGGCTCCATCGTGTTTTCGGCATCGCCGACGAAAAAGCGGATGCTGCGGCCACGGCTTTTCGCTTTTTCACGGGCAAGCGCCAGCATGGTTTCCGACCAGTCCATGCCGGTGACCTGAAAACCGAGATCGTCCATCAGGTGCGAGATGACACCGGTGCCGCTGGCAAGATCGAGCGCCCTGCGGCCCTCTCCGTGGCCCAGATGTTTCAGGATAAGCGCGTGCCAGGCCTCGCGCTCGTCCTCGGAGAAAATTTCATGTCCGGGGGAAAGGTCGAAAGTCGCGGCGCGGCCGGACCAATAGGATTTGATTTCGTCTCTCAGACTGTCGTTTTTGCCATATTGGATTGTGTCGATCATCGGTCTTCAACTCATGTACCGGTCAGTTAAGAATGGCTCTAAAACATAAATGTTGACTAGTACAGTCAGAAAATAATACAGCCGCGCCAGTCAACACTGGAGAGCAATATCCGATGCGCATCTCAGCCAAATCTGCGGCACTTGCCCTTGGCCTTCTCGTATCCGCCGCATGGCCGGCATTCGCCGAAAAGGTCACCGTCAAGGATGTGACGGGCCGCGATGTCGAGGTGAATGTGCCGGTATCGCACGTCATCCTCGGTGAAGGTCGCCAGATTTATTTCCTGGCTGCACTCGACAAGGAAAACCCTTTCCAGCACGTGGTCGGCTGGCGCGACGATCTGGCGAAGGCCGACCCGGAAACCTATGCGGCCTATCTCGCCAAGTATCCGGAGATCGCCAAGCTGCCGACTTTCGGCGGCATGAAGGACGGCACCTTCGACATAGAGCAGGCTGTCGCCCTGAAGCCTGACGTGATCCTGATGAATATCGACGCCAAGACGGCGACCGAAGAAGCGGGCTATATCGAAAAGCTCGCCAAGGTCGGCATTCCGCTGGTCTATGTCGATTTCCGTGAAAAGCCGATGGAAAATACCGAGCCGAGCATGCGCCTCATGGGCCAGCTGACGGGCAAGGAAAAGATCGCCGAGGACTTCATCAAGTTCCGCGCCGACTCCATCGCCAAGGTTACCGATACGCTCGAAAAGGCCAATCCGAAGAAGCCTGTCGTGTTCATGGAGCGCGCCGGCGGTTACTCCGACGATTGCTGCATGTCCTTCGGCAACGAGAATTTCGGCAAGATGGTGGAGCTTGCCGGCGGCGTCAACATGGCCAAGGACATCATTCCCGGCACTTTCGGCACCGTCAATCCGGAACAGATCATTGCCTCCAACCCGGAGCAGATCATCATCACCGGCGGTAACTGGAACGGTTATGTTCCGGGCGGCAACTGGGTCGGCGTCGGTTATGGCGCGGATCTGAAGGAAGCCCATCGCAAGCTTGAAAACCTGACCAAGCGCCCGGCTTTCACCGGCGTACAGGCGGTGAAGGACGGTAATGTCCACGCCATCTGGCATCAGTTCTACAACAACCCCTATCAGTTCGTGGCCGTTCAGGAAATCGCCAAGTGGCTGCATCCGGACCTCTTCAAGGACCTCGACCCCGAGGCGACCTTCAAGGAACTGCATTCCCGCTTCCTGCCGCTCGACTACAAGCCCGGCTACTTCGTTTCGCTGAAGGACGCCAAGTAATAAAGGGACGGTGAAGGGGAGCGCCGTCCGACCGATGGATAAAGCCGCAGCCATGCGGCTTTATCGCTTTGTTTTGGAACTCAATGAGGACTTCTCATGCGGCTCAACGCTCTCAGGCATCTTGCGGTGCTGGCTTTCTCCCTTCTCGCCGTGCCGGTTCTGGCGGCCGAGATTACCGATGTCACCGGTCGCAAAGTCGAGCTGGACCTGCCGGCCAGACGCGTCATCGTCGGTGAGGCGCGCCAGGTGCATGTCATTGCCGCGCTCAAGGGCGACAAGACCTTCGACACCATCGTCGGCTGGCGTGACGATCTTCTCAAGAAGGATCCCGACAGCTACGCCGCCTATGTCGAGCGTTTTCCGCAGATCGAGAAACTGCCGCGCTTCGGTTATGTGCCGCAGGGCGATTTCAGCCTGGAAACGGCCATCACCCTTTCGCCCGATGTGATCACCCTCAATCTGGAAGCGGAGAAATCCGCCAAGGAAAGCGGTTTCGAAGAAAAGGCCGCCGCCGCCGGCATCAAGATCATCTATCTCGATTTCCGCATCGATCCTGAAAAGAACAGTGAAGCCTCGGTCGAAATTCTCGGCAAACTCTTCGGCGCCGAAGAGCGGGCGAAGGAATTCATCGCCTATCGCCGTGCCGAAATCGCCCGCGTGACCGACCGGCTCGCCAGCGTCAAGGACCTGAAGCGCCCGAACGTCTTCATTGAACGCGCGCCCGGCATTTCCGGCGAAAACAATTGCTGCCGCACTTTCGGACCGGTCAATTTCGGCGCGATGGTCGATCTCGCCGGTGGCCACAACATTGCCGACGGCATCATCAAGACAACCTTCGGCGATCTCAATCCCGAACAGCTCGTCGTTGCCGATCCGGATCACGTCATCGTCACCGGCTCCAACTGGGCCGCCGAATCCGACATCAACCAGTTCGTTCCTGTCGGACGCGGGGCGGATATGGCTCTCTCCCGTGAGCGACTGGCCAACCTGATGAAGCGCACGCCGTTTCCGGAACTGAAGGCCGTGAAGCAAGGCAATGTCCATGCCGTCTGGCACCAGTTTTATGGCGCGCCCTACGAATTCTTCCCGATCCAGCAATTTGCCAAGTGGTTCCATCCCGATCTCTTCGCCGATCTCGATCCGGAAAAGAATTTTGAGGAGTTTCACCGCAAATTCCTGCCCGTCACCTATAAGCCGGGCTATTTCGCCTCGCTCGAAAAAGGTTTGAACCAATGAGTTCGCTGAATGAAAGCGCGGTTGGCATCAGTGGGCGCGATCAATATCGCGCCCTTGCCGCGCGCAGGATAATCATCCTCTTCGGGCTTTTTATCGCGCTGTGTTTCAGCATGGCCGCCGACATGGCGCTCGGTCCGGCGCGCTATACGCTCTCCGAGGTTCTGGCGACGATTGCCGATCCGGCCGCCGTCGGAAACCAGCTTCGGGTGGTGATCTGGGATATTCGCATGCCGATCGCGCTGATGGCGGTGACCGTCGGAGCGTCGCTTTCGGTCGCGGGTGCGCAGATGCAGACCATCCTGTCGAACCCGCTCGCCAGCCCCTTTACGCTCGGCATTTCGGCGGCGGCAAGTTTCGGTGCGGCGCTGGCGCTGGTTGGCGGCGTGGCGATCTTTCCGGGCGCCGTGCATTACATGGTGCCGATCAATGCCTTCATCATGGCCATGGTCGCGGCTCTCTTCATCCATTTCGCCTCGACGCTTCGCGGGGTGACGGTCGAAACCATCGTGCTGCTCGGCATCGCGCTGGTGTTCACCTTCAATGCGGCGTTGTCGCTGCTCGAATATCTGGCCTCCGAACAGGCGCTTGCCGCCGTGGTTTTCTGGACCATGGGCAGCCTGACGAAGGCGACCTGGGACAAGGTCTATATCACCGCCGCCATCCTCCTCGTCACCGTGCCGCTGTTCATGCGCAATGCCTGGGCGCTGACGGCGCTGAGGCTTGGCGATGACAAGGCGGCCAGCATGGGCATCAATGTCCGGCGGCTGCGGTTGACGACCATGCTGACGGTCAGCCTGCTGGCGGCCATTCCGGTTTCTTTTGTCGGCACAATCGGTTTCGTTGGGCTGGTCGGTCCGCACATCGCCCGCATGGTGGTGGGTGAGGACCAGCGTTTCTTCCTGCCCGGCTCGGTGATCTGCGGTGCGCTGCTTCTGTCGGCAACCTCGGTCATCAGCAAGATTCTCATTCCCGGCGCTATTCTGCCGATCGGCGTCATCACGGCGCTCGTCGGCGTTCCGTTCTTCTTCGCGCTTATTTTCGGCAACAGGAGGCGCGCATGGTAGCGCTCGCACTGAAAGATGTCGGCGCCGCCTATGGGCGCATCACGGTTCTCTCCAAGGTCGGCATCGATACGCTGGAAAGCGGCAGTGTGACGGCCGTTATAGGCCCGAATGCCGCCGGCAAGTCCACGCTTTTCAAGCGCATCGCCAGCCTGATTTCCGGTCCCGGACTGGTCGAGCTCTCCGATACGGCCCGCGGTAACCGCGCCATCTGCTACATGCCGCAGGATACCGGCGCCAACGCCGTGCTGACCGTCTACGAATCCGTGCTTCTTTCCGCCAAGCAGGGCGGCGGCTGGCGGGTCCATGACGATGAGCTTTTCGAGATCGACGCCATTCTCAAGGCGCTGAAAATTCACGACCTGGCTTTCCGGGGGCTTGGCGAATTGTCCGGCGGTCAGCGACAGCTTGTTTCGCTGGCGCAGGCGCTGGCGCGTAAGCCGGAAGTGCTGCTGATGGACGAGCCGACGTCTGCGCTCGATCTTCATCGGCAGATCGAGGTTCTGGGCTTCGTCACCGATCTGGCGCAGAAGACCGGCATGATCGTGCTGATCGCCCTGCATGACCTCAACCATGCGCTTCGTTATTGCGCAAATACGATGGTTATCGCGCGTGGTGAAATGGTGGTGAGCGGCAGCACGGAGGCGGTTATAACCCCGGAGATGCTGCGCGATATCTATCGCATCGATGCCCGTATCGAGCCCTGCTCGCAGGGCAGACCCATGGTCATCGTCGACGGGGCCATCTGACAGGTCAAGACCCGGCCGCCTTCGCTGCCGGGTCCCCTCGATGCGGCCCGCACAAATTCTTGATGATAATAGTCATGAAATATCTGTTCGATCCACGGTTTGGATGCTAGAGCTTTGAGCGGCAGAACTGCGCGGCCATTCGGGGGCGGCAGGGCTCGTCGATCCTTGAAATTTCTCTCGGTTGAGACATGGGCATACGGGAAGATGACAAGCGTTATAACGCTTACGTCGCGCATAGGGTCGACCTGATCAAATACGCCACCCTCATTCTGGGGTCGCGGGCGGATGCGGAGGACGTGGTTCAGGAAGCATTCCTGAAATTCGTTCCCGAAGCCTCCGGCAATCCTTCCAATCTCAAATCCTATCTCTTCCGCATCGTTCGCAATCTTGCGCTAGACAATCGCCGGCGCAGCCGCCAGGACCTTCGGGAACGGCCGGACGATACGCCGTTCTGGGGCATGCCGCAGGACAATGGTACGCCGGAGGAGCATGCCCTTTTCTGTGACGAAGTCCGGCAGATGCGGACTATTTTGGCCGGCCTGCCGGTTCAGGCAAGGGTGGCATTGGAAATGCACAGATTCGGTGGTTACAATATGGAAGAGATTGCGCGTCACCTCGGCGTGTCCGTGGCCAGCGCACATCGTCTGATCAAGGGCAGCATTGCCGCGATTACCAAAGAAATGAAGTAAAATAGTCCCGATTGTCCCGCCCTGTGAAAAAAATCTCTTCCTCAAACGTCTTTATAGCAATGCAGAAGACGACGCTGCTGCTGCGCCCCGCAAAGGAACTGGCCCGGTTCAATGACCATTGATCCAGAGAAAAAAATTGAATTGCCGGCCGGTAAGGCGGAAGAGGCGGCCGACTGGCTGCTGCGTTTGCAGTCTGGCTCGGCGGAACCGCGGCTGAAGGCGGAATTCGAGCAATGGCTGGCGGCAGCGCCGGCAAACCGTCTCGCCTGGGAACGAACATGCAGGACATGGCGGAACCTCGGCCTGGTGGAGCCGGAATTTAAGAACCTCTGGGAAGATGCGCCGCATCTGCCCGGCAAGGCCGCGACAAAGCCGCAACGGCGGCGCTGGTCCGTGCGGCATTATGCCGGCGCGGCCGTGGCGGCGGCGTCCCTCTGTCTTGCGGTGCTGTTCGTTCCGGCATTTTTCGTTCGTCTGGAGGCGGACTATCAGACCACCACCGCCGAAAGCCGCACGATCACCCTCGAAGACGGCAGCAAAGTGCAGCTTGCCGCCGCGAGCGCGCTTTCAACGGATTTCACGAATGACCGTCGCAATGTGACGGTGCTGAAGGGGGAAGCCTTTTTCGACGTCGTGCCGGACAAAACGCGTCCCTTCGTCGTGGAGGCAAAAAACGTGACCGTTCAGGTGCTGGGCACAGCTTTCGACGTCGACCTGACGGATGGCGTAACCCAGGTGGCGCTGGCGCATGGTTCCGTGGAAGCGTCCTTCCGCAATGCGCCGCCAACGCGGCTGGTGCCGGGCGAGATGCTGATTGTCGACGCTTCCGGCGCGATCCGCAAAGAGACTGTTTCCGTCGAGGATATTGGCGGCTGGCGCAATGGCGAACTCTATGTGGTCGATGCGACGATAGGCTCGGTCGTGGAGCAGATCCAGCGTTACCATCCGGCGTGGTTGACCATGGCCGACAAGCGGCTTGCGGAGCAGAGGGTGACAGGGTTTTACGATCTGCGCGACCCGGATCGCGCGCTGGAAGCCCTGGTGGAACCCTATAAGGGCAAGGTGCATGCGATTGGCGGCAGCGCCCGTATCATCACCCGCTTCTGAAACATTCTGAAACAAAAAATCATATTTATTTTCAGTAATTTATAAAATTTCTTCCGAAAGCCTGAAAAAAATCGACGAGGCAATCGTCTTTTTGTTGAGTAATCCGGTCAAGATATATCCGGAGCGAAAGACAGGAAGACAAAAGCAATATGCGCCTCCAGACATGCAAGACCGGTTCAGGGGAAAAAGCAGCAAAGCAGGCTCGCAGGGCCGTGCTGCTGGCGACAACGGCGGTCGTCGTTTCATTCGTGACGCCCGTTCTGGCCCAGACCGGAGCAGATACCGCCAATTCCCAGCGTGCAGGCGGCGAGCAGGGGGTGACGCGGCCGTTCAATATTCCCGCCCAGTCGCTGTCATCGGTCGTGGGTGCTTTCGGGCGGCAATCCGGCCTTCAGGTCACGCTGGCCACGCCGGCGGCGGGCAATGTGCGCACCAACGCCGTCACCGGCAGTTTCACGGTGCGGGAGGCGCTGTCACGGTTGCTGGCGGGAACGGGCGTCAATTTCCGTATCGCCGGCAATGGCAGAACCGTCGTCATCGGCACGGGGCAATCGACCGTCGATCTTTCCGCGGCGGAGGGTACGACGGTTCTGGAGACCATTACCCTGACCGGCAAGACCGGGCGCAACTCCATTGCCGGTTCCGGTTATCAGGGGACGCCCGACTGGGTTTATGAAACGCCCGCCAGCGTCAGCGTGGTCGACCGTGAGGCGATCCAGTCGGCCGGCGTGCGCAACACCCGCGACGTTTTCAACCGGGTTTCCGGGGTTTATGCCGGCGAGGGCAATGGCAGCTTCCCAACCGTTTCGCCCAATGTGCGCGGTTTGCAGGAAAGCGGCCGCGTGGTCGTCTCCATCGATGGCGCGCGGCAGAATGCGCAGCGTGGTGCGGCCTTCGGCGGCGCCACGAGCTACACCGCAAGCGCCGGGCAGGGTTATGTGGATGTCGCTTTCATCCGTGCCGTCGAAATCGAGAAGATAACCAATGCACGGTCGGGTAATGCCGGCTCTCTGGGCGGCAAGGTCGAGTTCCGAACCGTCAGCGCCGACGATCTCATCGCCGAGGGTGAAAACAAGGGCGGGGAAGTGAATGTTTCCCGCGGCACCAATGGTTATGATTTTCAGGGCTCGGTTCTCGGCGCCGTTCGTTCGCCGGATGGTCCTCTATCTTTCGTCGCTGGCTACAGCCGCACGATCATGGATGAATACAAGATCGGAACAAAAGGCGAGGCTCGCAGCACCGCGCTGACGATGAAGGATCTGCTTGGCCGCGACGGCTGGTCGACCTTTTTCAAGGGCGAAGGCGACTTCGGCGACGTGAAGGCCTCGCTTTCCTGGATGCATCAGGAGAATGATTTCGTTCAGGGCGCTTCCACGGTGATCGACCGGGAAAGCGTGCGAAACGACAGCGTCGTCGCGAAGCTGGACTGGGACCCCGAGAGCGAACTCATCGACTTCAAATCATCGCTGTGGCTGAACGATAATATGACGCATGAACTGCGGGCGGAACGAGAGAGATACGCGGCCGAAACGAACCTTGACATGGGCCTGCGCAGCTTCGGTGGCAGCCTGGAAAATACCAGTCGCTTTGATACGGCGGCGGGCGCGCTCAGTCTGAACTATGGGGCAGAAGCCTTCCGGGACATTGCCACATCCCTTGCAACAAGCGCCAAAATCGCGGAAAATCCTTCTTTCGCCAGCAGCTACACGTCATTCAGCCCTGCCGGGCGGCGCGATGTCGCCAGCCTGTTTTTGAATGGTGAGCTTGAGCCGGCCGATTGGATCACGCTGAGTGGCGGCGTGCGTTACGATTGGTCGCGTCTCAAGGGATCGGCGACCTATTATAGCGTTCGCGATTACACGGTGACCACGACCGTACCCTGCGATGCGATCCGCAATCACTATACGGCTCTCGATTATTTCAATCAGGTCTTCGCCCCCGCCAACCCGAGCTGGGCGGCACGTTATGCCCTCTATCTTGCGCGCGTCTGGCCCACGACCTCGGCCAACTGCATGCCGGGCACCGGTACAACCACCAATACGCCGGTCACCGAATACCCTGAGCACAATGTCGATATCGATCGCACCTACAGCGCCTGGCTGCCCTCCGCCACCATCGAACTGAAACCTGTCGACTGGTTCCGCCCCTATGTGAGCTATTCCCAGAGCCTGCGTCCGCCGACAATTCTCGAGGCGTTTTTTGCCGGTGCGCGTCCGGGCGATAGCCCCGGATACGAATACGCTCCGAACCAGGCCCTGCGTGCCGAAAAGGCGACGACCTATGAAGTCGGCGCGAATATGAGCTTCGACGGCGTGCTGCTGGACGACGATTCCATTCGCATCAAAATGGCCGCCTTTCGCCGTGAGGTGAAGGACTATATCGCACTCGGTTATCTCGTTACGGATCAGGTCCTCGACCGCACCTATACCAGCTTCGTCAATCTGGACGGCACGACCTATATGCGCGGGCTTGAATTCGAGGGCAATTACGATGCCCGCAGTTTCTGGATCGGCGGTTCGGCAACCTTTCTGAAAACAGAATGGCCTGAAAAGACGCAGGTTTTTTCCAACGGCACGACCACCACAACGGGCGAAATCGTTGCCTGGCCGGGCGACGTCGCGCCCAAGGTGAAGCTGACGCTCGATGGCGGCATGCGTTTCTTCGATGAAAAATTCTCGCTGGGCGCAAGGCTCAACCATGTCACGCCGACACAGTCGCGTACGCTGGATACGGAAGGCAATCTGCGCGAGGTGACCGATCCCTACACGACGGTGGATCTCTACGGTTCCTATGCCTTCAACGACAAGGCCACGCTTCGCTTTGCCGTCAACAACCTGACGGACCGCAAATACATTCCGGCAGCCAGCGCTTACACGGCGCCGGGCCGCACCTTTATCGCGACGATGAACGTGAAGTTCTGAACCGTGGAAGAAATTCTCCGGGCTGGGTTGCAGCCCGTCCCGGAGATGAAACGCCTTCGCCACAGGACGAAGGTATCGATATTGGCCAGCAAAGGAGTACACCTATGGCTACCACAATTCAACTGACGCAGTCTTCCTCCGATCTGATCGGCTACCTCAACGGTTGGACGAGCGGTTTCGGTTCGACCTATGGTGCGTTCTACGACGCTCAGACCAGCTCTCTCGCCACCACCACCATCGATCCGAACACGACCTATGAGGCGTGGGGCGATGGCAGCTCCGGCGGCAAGGGCATCGTCATGAGCGGCGCTCTGCAGTACTCCCAGGGCAACCTGACGGGTTCGGTCGACAGCATCGTTCTGGGCACCGGCTACAGCCAGTCCACCAGCGGCATCGCCGTCAGCCAGCAGGAACTGCTGATCGATCCCGACAGCGCCTATTCGCTCGCCGGTGCCCGCGATCTTCTCGATCTCGCCGTCTACCAGCTTGCCCGCTTCGGCTCGCTGGCGGGCTTCTATGATTACTTTGCCGCCACCGGCACGGTGATCGAGGACACGGCTGCCTCCAACACCCTGACCGGCTTTGCCGGCGCAGACACCTTCGTATTCTCCGGCGGCAACGATGTCGTGCAGGCCGGCCCGACCGGAACCTACGGCTATCAGGACGGCACGGATACGCTCGATGTCTCCGCCTGGGGCGCAACTTCGGTGGACGATTTGTTGTGGTATAACGATAACGGAAATGCCGTTATCCTTTCGGCCACAGACACGTCCGTCTCCGTCACACTGAATGGCGTCGATGCAAATGTGCTCGACGCATCGGACTTCATTTTCGCCAGCGCATCGGCGCTTGCCGCGTAAAGGAAAATCAGGCTGTGGGCTTTCAAAACCACCAGCAGACGCCGCCGCAGTCCCTCACTGCGGCGGTTGTTTCGCCCCTTAAAAGCACATTTCTCGGCGTTGCGCTGGTCAGCGGCGTGGTCAATATACTCGCGCTCACGTCGCCGCTCTTCATGCTGCAGGTTTATGACCGGGTTCTGGCAAGCGGCAGCCTGCCGACGCTGGTCGGGCTCGCCATTCTCGCGCTTGGCCTTTATGGCTTCCAGTGCCTGCTCGATATAATCCGCGCCCGCGTTCTGATCCGCATCGGTGAAGATTTCGACATGCGTTATTCCGGCAGGGTGCATGATGCGGTGGTGCGTCTGCCGCTCGTCAACCGCATGCCGGGCGACGGTCTGCAGCCGCTGCGCGATCTCGACAATGTGCGCGGTTTTCTCTCAGGCACGGGGCCGACCGCCTTTTTCGATCTACCGTGGATGCCGCTTTATCTCGGCATATGTTTTCTGTTTCACTTCTGGATCGGTGTGACGGCGCTTGCCGGCGCGATAGTGCTT
The DNA here is from genome assembly GCF_044626815.1 of Agrobacterium sp. P15N1-A. NCBI lineage: Bacteria > Pseudomonadati > Pseudomonadota > Alphaproteobacteria > Hyphomicrobiales > Rhizobiaceae > Agrobacterium > Agrobacterium sp. P15N1-A. The sequence goes on from NZ_JBIUPF010000003.1 coordinate 160,352, forward strand.
GTCTCCCTGACGATCCTCACCAATATCTTCTCACAGAAGCCGATCCGCGACACCATGGTCGAGAATATGGCCCGTAACCGGCAGCTGGAGGCCTCGCGCCGCAATGCCGAAGTCGTGCAGGCCATGGGGCTTGGCGGCCGGCTCGGAAAACGCTGGCAAAATTCCAACGAGGCCTATCTCGCCGCCAATCGCAAGGCGGGCGATGTGGCCGGGGGTCTCGGTAATATTGCGAAGTCTTTGCGGGTCGTGCTGCAATCGGCCATTCTGGCGGTCGGCGCTTGGCTCGTCATCAACCAGGAAGCTTCGGGCGGCGTGATGATCGCCAGTTCGATCATGATGGGCCGGGCGCTGGCGCCCGTCGATCTCGCCATTTCCAACTGGAAGTCCTTTGTGGCCGCCCGGCAAAGCTGGGCGCGGCTGAGGGAGCTTTTTGCACAGATGCCGGCCAATGCCGCCGCCATGGCCCTTCCGAAGCCTGAAAAGGAATTGAGGGTTGAAAACGTCACCATCGTTCCGCCGGGAGAAAGAAAACCGACTGTCACCGGCCTTGGCTTCATCGTGACCGCCGGAAATGCGCTCGGCGTCATCGGCCCCTCCGGCTCGGGTAAATCCACGCTCGCGCGCATTCTCACCGGCGCGTGGATGCCGGCGGCCGGCAAGGTGCGGCTGGACGGTGCAAGTTTCGAGCAGTGGGATCGTGAGGCGCTGGGCCGCCATATCGGCTATCTGCCGCAGGGCGTGGAGCTGTTCGACGGCACGATCGGTGAAAATATCTCCCGTTTCGAGGATAATCCCGATCCTGACGCCATCATCGCGGCGGCCAGGGCTGCGGGCGCGCATGAACTGATCCTGCGTTTCGAAAAAGGTTATGACAGCGATATCGGCGAGGCGGGTTCGGCGCTTTCCGCCGGGCAGCGCCAGCGCATCGGCCTTGCCCGCGCGCTATACCGCGATCCTTTCATCGTGGTGCTGGACGAACCCAACGCCAATCTCGATGCGGAAGGCGAAGCCGCCGTGGTCAAGGCGATTTCCTCGGTGAAGGCGCGGGGCGGTATTGCCGTCGTCGTCGCCCACCGGCCGAGCGCCATCGGTGCTGTCGATTTCATTCTGATGATGGAAGAGGGACGGATGAAGGCCTTCGGTCCGCGTGACGAGGTGCTTTCGAAGGTACTGCGCGTTCCGCAGGCGCAGGCGGCCAAGGGATTTACCGCATCCGCCCAGACGATCTCGCCCCTGCGCGTCGTCGCCAATACCCAGCCGCAGGCGTTGGTGCTGGAAGACGTCCGTGAAGAGAACAGCCAGGAAGGAGATGCGGATGTCAAACATTGACCAGCGCAGCCATGTGTCCCGCTCCATCCGCAAACATCTTGTTGCTGGCCTTGCCGCGGGTGTAGCGCTGCTGGCCGGTGTCGGCGGATGGGCTGCGACGACCAATCTAGCCGGCGCGGTTGTCGCCTCCGGCCATCTGGTGGTGGATTCCTACAGCAAGAAGGTGCAGCACCCGAGCGGCGGTGTCGTCGGCGAAATTCTGGTGAATGAGGGCGACAGGGTAAAGGCCGGCGATGTGGTCATGCGCCTCGACGCGACCCAGACCCGCGCCAATCTCGCCATCGTCACCAAGCGTCTGGATGAGCTGAATGCGCGCATGGCAAGGCTGGAGGCCGAGCGCGACGATCTGCCGGAACTCGTTTTTCCGCAGGCGTTGATGGCGAGAAAAGACGATGCCGATGTCGCCTCCGCCATGCGCAGCGAGACCAAGCTGTTCGAGTTCCGCAAATCCTATCGCGAGGGGCGCAAAGCACAGCTTTCCGAACGCATCACCCAGTTCGAACATGAGATTGAAGGGCTGAAGGCGCAGGAAGTCGCCTATGATAACGGCCTTGCCGTGCTGCAGGCTGAAATCACCTCGCAGAAATCCCTGCGCGAACAGGGTATCGTTTCGGTGCAGAGGCTGAACAGCCTGCAGACGCAGGCCGCGACATTCGGCGGCGAGCGCGGCGAAAAAATCGCCTATCAGGCGCAGACGGCAGGGCGCATCACCGAAACCAGGCTGCAAATCCTGCAGATCGACCAGGAATTGCGCACCGAGGTCGGGCGGGAACTGCGGGAAATACAGGCGCAGATGGGCGAATTCGTCGAGCGCAAGGTTGCCGCCGAAGACGAGCTGAAGCGCATCGATATCGTCGCGCCGCAATCCGGCATGGTGCATGAAATGGCCGTGCATACGGTGGGCGGCGTGGTGACGCCGGCGGATCCGATCATGCTCATCGTGCCTGACGGAGACGAGCTGGCGCTGGAGGTGCAGATCGTGCCCAAGGATATCGATCAGCTTCAGCTGGGGCAAAAAGCCATGCTGCGCATGACCGCTTTCAACCAGCGTGTCACGCCGGAACTGGAAGGCCATGTCAGCCGCATTGCGGCGGATATCACCACCGACCAGCGCAGCGGTCTCTCTTATTATCTGGCGCGGATTTCCGTGCCGGTTTCCGAGCGGCAGAAGCTGAACAATGCGCCGCTGGTGCCGGGCATGCCGGCCGAGGCGTTCATTCAGACCAGCGAAAGGACGGCGCTGTCCTATATCGTCAAGCCACTGACCGACCAGATCAGCCGCGCCTTCCGTGAGGAGTAGGAATCCGGGTCCGGTTTCCGGGCTTTATCCGCCTTCGCCAAAACGGAAGGCGGCAAAGCCTTTCGTCTGTGTCGGGATTGCCCAGACGCCGCCTGAAAACGGTGCTTTCGCCAGCCGGTCTTCGGACATGTTGTGGCGGTGTGATGTCAGGAAAAGGATGCTGAAATCAGGTCCTCCGAAGCACGGCATGGTGGGGTGCGGGACGGGCGCTGCGAGCACCTCCGCATGCCTGCCGTCTGGCGTGAAAACGTTCAACAAGCCGGCGGAAACGCCCGCGCTGTAATAGGTGCCGCCGATATCGAGACAGCCGCCGTCGGGTCTTCCCGTCTCTTCCGTCATCCGGGCCACCAGCACGCCCTCATCGAATGTGCCGTTTCTGCTGTCGAATTTTCGCCGGCGTATCCATTTCTGGACGGAATCGCTCTGCCACATGATGGAGCCGTCCGGGGAAAAGGCGAGGCCGTTCGGGCATGTCAGGCCGGTCTGCATGCGCTCGGCGCTTTTTTCGGTGATCCGCCAAAGTTCACCATGGGGCTCCATGTCCGTGAGTGGCACATTGTGCATGGTTCCCACCCAGAAGGCGCCGTCGGGGCCGACCCGTCCGTCATTCAGCCGGCAGGGAATGCCGTCCGGTGACGGGAGGGAGTGGAGAAGGCGTGTTTCGCCGCTCTCCGGATTGAGGATGACAATATCCATGCCGCAGGCGACGATGAGGTCGCCGTTCTGACAGAGACCGAGACTCGAGACCGTATGGGGAAACGCCCATTCGCGATAGAGGCCGGGCTCAAGCGCTGCGGACCGCACCGTCCCGCCGAGTATATCGCACCAGAAAAGCACCTGTCGCCGCTCATCCCAAACGGGGGATTCCGCAAGTGTGCTCATCGTATCGCACAGAAGTTTCGCCTGCGACATGGCAAGCGCTTTTTCGGGAGTTGCCGTATTCATGATGCTCGAACCGTTGAAGATGATGGCGCGGAATTATTCGAAATAGTCCTGGTGGTTTTCGAAAACCTGCGAAAGAATGCCGAGGACGCGTCTCAGGTGCTTGCGCAAACCATCGGTCGCACGGGCTTCGTCCCCGGCCTTGATCGCATCGTAAACCGCCTCATGTTCGGAGAGCAGCCGCGCCATATGCGCCTCGTCGGTGATGGCGAGCGCGCGCAGGCGGTCCAGCCCCGCCTTCTCGCGGATCAACAGCGTCTCCAGCCTCTCAAGCCCCGTCGCTGCGGCAAGCGCGCTGTGGAACTGGTCGTCATGCACACGAAAAGCCTTTCTGTCTCCGCGGTGCATGGCTGCGCGCTGGCCGGTGAGGGCGTGTTCGATCTCCTGCTCGGCCTCCGCCGTTATGCCGATCTGGCACAGCCTGCAAACCGCAGCGACCTCCAGCGCCTCGCGGATGAACTGCGCGCTGCGAATGTGCTTTTCCGATAATCTGGAGACATAGGTGCCGCGGCTTGGCAGGGTGACGATCAGGCCATCATCCCGCAGGCGGCTCAGCGCTTCGCGCACTGGCGTTCGGCTGGAATTGAACAACTGTCCGATTTCGTTTTCCGAAACCGCCTGGCCGGGAAAAAGCTCCCGGGACAGGATGGCCGATTTTAGCGCGGAATAGATCTGGTCCACGACCGGACGGTTAAGGTCCAGTCGCTCCATTGTCGGCACGGTGCCACCTGTTACGGGAATTTTCGGCATATACCCTCCAGCGTTTTCATAACCGGTATACCGGAACACAAGTCTGTTGACAACCGGCATACCGGTATGCAAATGATCGCTTATTGGGAAGGAGGCTCCCGAAATGCAAAATATCAAGACCTGCGTCATCGTTGGCGCCGGAATGGTGGCGAAGACGCATGTGCTCGCCTGTGCGGCAAGTCCGGAAAAAATTCGCCTGAAGGGTTTAGTCGATGGCGGCTCCGGCCGCGCCAGGGCGCTGGCCGCCGAAGCGTCGAAATACGCCGGATATGAGGTCGTAGTTTATTCCTCGATCGAGGAAGCCGCACGCGATGCGGATGTCGATTTCGCCATCGTCGCGACGCCGCCGAATGCCCGCATCGATATCGTCGGACAGCTCGCAAAGGCGGGCAAACACATTCTGATGGAAAAGCCCGTCGCCCGGAACACGCAGGAGGCCGGCGGCCTTGTCACCCTCTGTCGTGACGCCGGCGTCACGCTCGGCATCATCTTCCAGCACCGTATGCGGGCTGCATCGCAAAAAGCCCGTGAGTTGGTCGATGGCGGGACGCTCGGAGCGCTCGGTCTCTGCGAAATTTCCGTGCCGTGGTGGCGCGCGCAATCCTATTATGATGAACCCGGCCGCGGCACCCTGGCGCGCGACGGCGGCGGTGTTCTGATCTCCCAGGCAATCCACACCATCGATCTGGCGCTGAGCCTCGCCGGGCCGGTCTCGCGCGTTCAGGCCATGGCGGCGACGACGCGGTTTCATCGCATGGAAACCGAGGATTATGTCGCGGCCGGCCTGCGCTTCAAAAATGGCGCCGTTGGCTCGCTGGTGGCAAGCACCGCAAGTTTCCCCGGTGCTCCGGAAACGATTGTCCTGCATTTCGACAATGCCAGCCTGCGGCTCGCCTCGGGCCTCCTGCATGTCGACTGGCGCGATGGCCGGCAGGAGACCTTTGGCGGCGCGGCATCCGGCACGGGCGGCGGCGCCGACCCCATGGCTTTCACGCATGAATGGCATCAGGGCGTCTTCGAAGATTTCGCAGACGCTATCTCCTCAGGGCGCGCGCCGGTCGTCACCGGTGAAGCGGCTCTTTTGTCTCACAGATTGATCGACGCAATCATCAACTCGGCCGATACCGGCAAGGAAGTGGAACTGCAGGATGACTAAAGCAATCAAGTTCGTCGCTCTCGGGATTGAGCACCGGCACATTTTCGGCATGGCCCAGAACCTGCTGGACGCCGGCGCGGAATTCGTCGGCTGGTGGACCGAAGGCGAACCCGACGTGGTGGAAGGCTTCGTCAAGCGCTTCCCGACCGTGCCGCGCGCGGCATCGAAAGAGGCTCTGCTTGCCGATGGCACCGTCGATCTCGTGGTGATCGCTGATATTCCTTCCAAGCGCGCCGATCTGGCGATCGCCGCCATGGAAGCAGGCAAGGACGTCATGTCCGACAAGCCCGGCTGCACCACTTTCGAACAGCTCGACCGCCTTCGCCAGACCGTGGCAAAGACCAAGCGTATCTGGACCGTCGATTTCTCCGAGCGTTTTGAAGTTCCGAGCGTGACCAAGGCGGCCGAACTCGTTGCGCAGGGTGCGATTGGCCGTGTGATCCAGACCGTCGGCCTCGGTCCGCATCGCCTGAACCGCCAGATTCGTCCGAAATGGTTCTTCGAGCGTGAAGCTTACGGCGGCATCATCACCGATATCGCCAGCCACCAGATCGACCAGTTCATGTTCTTCACCGGTTCGACCGAAGTGGAGATCGTGGCTGCCACCGTTGCCAACTATGCCAACCCGCGCGACCCCGGCCTGCAGGATTTCGGCGAAGTGGTGCTGCGCGGCGACAAGGGTCACGGCTATATCCGCGTCGACTGGTACACGCCCGATGCGCTGCCGACCTGGGGTGACGGCCGCCTGACGATCCTCGGCACCGAGGGTTACATCGAACTGCGTAAATATGTCGATGTCGGCAACAAGGAAGGCACCGACCGCCTCGTTCTCGTGAATGGGGACCGCTGCGAATATATCGACGCCTCCGGTGCCGGCCTGCCCTATTTCGGCCGCCTGTGCGACGACATCCGCAACCGCACCGAAACGGCGATGACGCAGGAGCATGTGTTCAAGGTATGCGACCTGTCGCTGCAGGCGCAGGCCAAGGCCGAAGGAGCAAAGGCATGATCGGCGTCGCAATCGTTGGTGCCGGCATTGGCGCCCTGCATCTGAAGGGTTATCAGGCTCTGCCCGAGCGCTTCTCCGTCAAGGCTATCTGCGACCTCGATCTGGAGCGCGCGCGCTCCGTGGCGGGTGAGGATACGTCCATCCGTCTGACGACCGATCTCGATGAGATTCTGGCCGATGAGAGCATCCAGCTGATCGACGTCTGCCTGCCGCCGCACCTGCATTTCCCCGTAACGTTGAAAGCGCATGCGGCCGGCAAGGATGTGGTCTGCGAAAAGCCGCTGGTCCGCTCGCTTGAAGAGGCAAATGCGCTGATCGACTCCGTAAAGAAGACCGGCCGTGGCGTGTTTCCGGTCTTCCAGTACCGTTTCGGACATGCGATGCGGCAGCTGCGTGCGCTCATCGATGCCGGCCTTGCGGGCAAGGCCTTCGTCGCAAGTTCGGAAGTTCACTGGAACCGTGGCGCCAGCTATTACGACATTCCCTGGCGCGGTACGTGGAAGGGCGAATGCGGCGGTGCGATCCTCGGCCATGCCATCCACGCCCATGATCTTCTCTGCCACGTTCTCGGTCCCGTCGACGAAGTGTTCGCCATGGCCGATACGCGCGTCAACACGATCGAAACCGAAGACTGCGCGGCACTCAGCTTCCGCATGAAAAGCGGTGCGCTGGCGACGAGCTCGGTGACGCTCGGTGCCGCCGAAGATACGTCCCGCCTGCGTTTCTGCTTCGAAGGCTTCACCGCCGAGAGCGGCACGCTGCCCTATCGCCCGGCTGAAGACACATGGCGTTTCATCGCCCGTGCGCCGACCACGCAGGACCAGATCGACGCCGTTCTGGCAACGGTCGCCGATGGCGAAAACGGCTTTGCCGGTTTTGTCGAAGCCATTGCCGACGCGATGGAAGGACGCGGCGGCAAGGAAGTGACTGTGAACGATGGCTTGCAGTCCATCGAACTCGTCACCGCCATCTATCGCTCGGTGCGGGAAGGAAAGCCGGTCCGCTTGTCCGACGCCGCAGAAGGCGAATGGATCAAGGGCTGGGCTCCGCGCGCATCCGCCAACGCATAATCATCTAAGGGAGGAAAAGAGATGATCGGTAAATACAGCATGGCATTGGCGCTCGCCATTGGTGCGGCGTCCTTTGCGGGCGCCGCCCAGGCGGCGCAGGAAGTGCGCTTCACCTGCGCTTATGACGGCAACGGCTGCGAAATTCTGAAAGATATTCTCGCGCGTTACGAAAAGCAGCATCCGGACGTGAAGATCGTCACTGACGTCGTGCCCTACAAGGCGCTGCTGGAAGGCCTGCCCGTGCAGCTCGCCGGCGGCAGCGGCCCGGATTTCGCAACGGTGACCGACCTTGGCGGCCTCAACCGCTATTATCTCGATCTCACGCCCTATGTGGATGCGAAATACTGGGAAGACAATTTCTCCAACGTGCTGAAATGGTATCGTAGCGGCCCTGACGACAAGGGCATCTACGGCATGCATACCCAGCTCACCATTACCGGCGCCTTCATCAACCGCACTTTGTTCGATCAGGCCAATGTGGCGGTACCCGGCAAGGATGCGACGCTGGATGACTGGGCGAAGGCTGCCAATGCCGTCGCCAAGGCAACCGGCACGCCATACCCGATGGCCATCGACCGTTCCGGCCACCGTATCGCCGGTCCGGCCATTTCCTATGGCGCGAAAATTTTCGATGCGGACGGCAAGCCCATTCTCGTCGATGAAGGTTTCACGACTTTCGTGAAGAAATTCGTGGAATGGAACAAGGACGGCACCATGGCGCGTGACGTCTGGGCCGGGCAGGGCGGCAATACCTATCGCGATGCCGCGCAGGAATTCATCAACGGCCAGCTGGTCTATTATTACTCGGGCAGCTGGCAGACCGCGCGCTTCGACAGCCAGGTCGGCGATGCTTTCGACTGGGAAGTCGTGCCGCAGCCCTGCGGCGGCGCTGCCTGCACCGGCATGCCGGGCGGTACCGGCGTTGTCGGCTTCAAGCAGACCAAGAACCCGAAGATCGTTGCCGATATCCTGAACTTCCTCGCTCAGGACGAGAATTATCTCGACTTCACCGTGCGCACCCGCAACGTTCCGGCCCACAAGGCCGTGGCTGACAAGGGCGTGACCTACACCGGTGCGACGCCTGCAACGCAGAAGGCCATGAACGCCTGGCTGGACCAGATCCCCGGCCTCAGCCCGATTGCCTATACCTATCAGGGTTACAAGAACAATCGCGCCATGTTCAACATCTCCGTCCAGCGCATCACGCAGGCCATCGTCGGTGAAAGCACCGTCGATGAGGCCATGGCCCGCGCGAAAACGGACCTCGAGGAAGCGTTGAAACAGGCGAAGTGATCCATCGCCTTCCGGCGCGGCGCATGCCGCGCCGCGCCGGATCGAAGGAGGACCCTCATGTATAAGTTTCTTGCGCCCGTCATGGGCATCGTCGAACTGCCCTTTGCCTTCCTGCAGAAGGTTCTCGGCCACCGGCGGATCGCCTGGGTGTTTCTCACACCCAACCTGATCCTGTTTGCGGTCTTCGCCTTTCTGCCGATCCTGCTGAACATGGCCTATTCCGTGACCGGCAGCGAACACATATTGCTTTCCGAGCGCCCTTCGGTGGGCGGCGAAAACTTTTCGGTCCTTCTTTCCTGTCAGAATTACCTCGACCCCAATTCCTGTCAGCGCGACCTGTTCTGGCGCTCCGTCTGGAACACGGTTTTCTTCGTCGTGCTGCAGGTTGGTTTCATGGTCGGCTTCTCGCTGATCACGGCCATCGTGCTCAACCGCGATATCCGGGCGCGCGGGTTCTTCCGCGCGGTGTTCTTCTTCCCGGTTTTGCTCTCGCCCGTCGTCGTCGCGCTGATCTGGAAGTGGATTCTCCAGCGTTTCGGCGTTCTTAACGCAGCGATGGAGGGGCTCGGTCTCGGTTCGGTCGATTGGCTGCTTGAAGCCAATCTTGCCTTCGGCTGGTCGGTCTTCCTGTCGGTCTGGGCGCATATGGGTTTCTACACGCTCATTCTTCTGGCCGGCCTGCAGGCGATCCCGCGCGATGTTTATGAGGCGGCCCAGCTTGACAAGGCAAGCCCGTGGCGCATCTTCCGGCGTATCACGCTGCCGCTGCTTGCGCCCACGATGCTCGTCGTTCTCGTCCTGTCGCTCATCAAGGGCGTGCAGACCTTCGATGAAGTCTTTGCCTTCACGGGTGGCGGCCCCGGTTCGGCGACCACCTTCATCATTCAGTTCATCTATCAGACCGGCTTTGCCGGGACGCCCCGCAATTTCGGCCTTGCGGCTGCCGCTTCGCTGCTGCTCGCCGTGGTGCTGGTGGTGCTGACCGCCCTGCAATTCCGGGCAAACAGGAGCAAGGTCGATGGCTAGGATTGGCGCATTTCTGACCCGTACCCGCGGCCGCAACGGCAAGCTGCACTGGACGGACTGGCTGTCCTACGCCTATCTCGGCGTGGCCGTGCTGATGATGTTCGGTCCCGTCGTCTGGCTCGTGCTTTCCTCGTTCAAGACGGAAGCCGATCTCCAGCGTTTCCCGCCGCGCCTCCTGCCCTATACGCAGGAAACCGTGGTGGTGGATGGGCAGGCAGCGCCGCTGCCGGCCTATGTCGACAAGGATGGCCGCAAGTTCGGCATGGTTCGCCGCATCGGCCTCGTGGCCCAGGTGGTCGATCCGGCCAAGCCAGCCGAAGTCCTGAAGATGCCGTTCAACGAGCTGAAACCGGCTGAAAAGGTGGCACTGGCGACGGAAAACTATTCCGAGCTTTTCCAGCGCTTCAATTTCCCGCTCTATTTCTGGAACTCGACCTTCATCACGGTGACGTCAACCATCATCATGCTGATCGTCAATTCCATGGCGGCCTTCGCGCTCTCGAAATACCAGTTCAAGGGCAGGGGCGTGGTGCTGGCGCTGGTTGTCGGCACGCTGATGATCCCGCAGACCGTCGTGCTTGTGCCGCTGTTTCTCATTACCAGCCAGCTCGGCATGATCAACAGTCTCTGGGGCGTCATCATTCCCGGCGCGGCAACACCGACAGGCGTCTTCCTGCTGCGGCAATACATGCTGACGATCCCGGATGAAATCCTCGATGCGGCGCGCATGGACAAAGCCAGCGAGTGGAAGATCTACTGGCGTATCATCCTGCCGCTTTCGGCCCCGGCGCTCGCCGTTCTGGCGATCCTTGCGATCATGTGGCGCTGGAACGATTTCCTCTGGCCGCTGATCGTGCTGACCCGCAACGACAACTTCACCCTGCAGCTGGCGCTCAACTCCTTCCAGGGGGAGATGACGACGGAATGGAGCAATCTGCTGGCCATGACGGTGCTGACGCTTGCGCCGATCGCACTGGTCTTCATGTTCCTGCAAAAATACATCGCCACCGGCATTGCATCGACGGGCGGCAAATAATCCTCAGGGAGGAAACACGACAATGGCAAGTATTCAGCTTCGTCAGGTCAAAAAGACATATGGCGCCCTCGATGTGATCAAGGGTGTCGATCTCGATATCAAGCACGGCGAGTTCTGTGTTTTCGTCGGCCCTTCCGGCTGCGGCAAGTCGACCCTGCTGCGCATGATCTCGGGTCTCGAGGAACTGAGCGGCGGCGATATCGTCATCGGCGGCGATGTGGTCAACACGGTGCCGGCGGCGGATCGCGGCCTTGCCATGGTGTTCCAGTCCTATGCCCTTTATCCGCATATGACGGTGCGCGAAAACCTGTCCTTCGGGCTTGAGAACATCGGCACCTCCAAGAAGGACATCGCCGACAAGATCTCCCAGGTTTCCAAGATGCTGCAGATCGACCAGCTGCTGGAGCGTCGTCCGAAGGACCTGTCGGGCGGCCAGCGCCAGCGCGTCGCCATCGGCCGCGCGGTGGTGCGCGAGCCGCGCGTGTTCCTTTTCGACGAGCCGCTTTCCAACCTCGATGCGGAACTGCGCGTCGACATGCGCGGCGAGATTTCAAGTCTTCACCGGCGTCTCGGCAATACCATGATCTATGTCACGCATGATCAGGTGGAGGCCATGACCATGGCCGACAAGATCGCCGTTCTGCGCGCCGGCAAGCTGGAGCAATTCGGCGTTCCGCTCGATCTTTATAACCGCCCTGCCAATCTCTTCGTGGCTGGCTTCATCGGTTCGCCGAAGATGAACTTCTTTGCCGGCGAAGTGACCTCGGATGCAACGCCGTCGCTGAAGATCGCCACCGGCGAATTGATCCCGCTACCGCAGACCGGCTTTTCCTATAAGCCCGGCCAGAAGGTGACTCTCGGCGTCCGCCCGAACCATGTGCAGCCGGGTGAGGGCGGTGCGCTGACCATGTCGGTGCGCACCGCAGAGCAGCTGGGCGGGGAATCCTATCTCTATGGTAATCTCGGCGACGGCACTCCGGTAACGCTGCATCTTTCCGGCCAGACCTCGACCTCGGCAGGGGAAGTCATCCGCCTGTCGGCGCCGCTGGAACATATCCATCTTTTCGATACGACGAGCGGGCTGACGCTCCGGCAGGACTGACAGCCTTAGGCGCAACCCGCAACGCAGGACCATTGACATGACCGATAAAAAACTCCGTTCCGACCGCTGGTTTGCTCCCGACGACCTGCGCAGCTTCGGGCATCGCTCACGCATGATGCAGCTCGGTTATGCGGAGGAGGATTTTGTCGGCAAACCCGTCATCGGTATCATGAACACCTGGTCGGAGCTGAATACCTGTCACTCGCATTTCCCAGAGCGCGTGCAGGATGTGAAACGCGGCGTGCTGCAGGCTGGCGGCTTCCCCGTCGAAATGCCCTCGCTTTCGGTGGACGAGAGCTTCACCAAGCCGACATCGATGCTTTACCGCAACATGCTGGCCATGGAGACGGAGGAAATGATCCGCTCGCATCCGCTTGACGGTGTGGTGTTGATGGGCGGTTGCGACAAGACGACGCCCGGCCTCGTAATGGGCGCGATCTCGGCCGGCGTGCCGATGATCTATCTGCCGGCCGGCCCGATGCTGCGCGGCAACTATGCCGGCAAGGTGCTGGGTTCGGGTTCGGACGCCTGGAAATATTGGGACGAGCGCCGTGCCGGTAACGTAACCGACGAGGAGTGGCGCGGCGTGCAGGGAGGCATCGCCCGCTCCGCCGGTGTGTGCATGACCATGGGCACCGCCTCGACCATGACCGCCATCACCGATGCCCTTGGCCTTACCCTGCCGGGAGCTTCCTCCATTCCGGCGGTGGATGCCGAACACCAGCGCATGTCGGCAGGTTGCGGCCGGCGTATCGTGGAAATGGTGGCCGAGGAGCTGACGCCGGACCGTATTCTGACCGCGACCGCGTTTCGCAACGCTGCCATCGTCGCCATGGCGACCGGTTGCTCCACCAATGCCGTCGTGCATCTGATCGCCATGGCGCGCCGCGCCGGCGTGCCGATGACGCTCGATGAGCTCGACGAGCTTGGCCGGGTCACGCCGCTCATCGCCAATGTCCGCCCCTCCGGCAAAGACTATCTGATGGAGGACTTCTATTATGCAGGCGGTCTGCGGGCGCTGATGAAGCAGCTCGAAAGCCGTCTCGACTGTTCGGCGCTGACCGTGACCGGCCGCAGCATGGGCGAAAACCTCGAGGGCGCGAAGGTCTATAATGACGACGTCATCCGCTCGCTCGATAACCCTGTCTATGCGGAAGGCTCGCTTGCGGTGCTGCGCGGCAATCTTTGCCCGGACGGCGCCGTCATCAAGCCTGCCGCCTGCGATCCGAAATACCATATCCATGAAGGCCCCGCGCTGGTTTTCGACAGCTATCCCGAGATGAAGAAGGCGATTGATGACGAGAACCTCGATGTCACGCCGGATCATGTTCTGGTGCTGCGCAATGCCGGTCCGCTCGGCGGTCCCGGATTTCCGGAATGGGGCATGTTGCCGATCCCCAAGGCGCTGATCAAGAAGGGCCACCGCGACATGGTGCGCATTTCCGATGCCCGCATGTCCGGCACCTCCTATGGCGCCTGCGTACTGCATGTCGCGCCGGAAAGCTTCGTCGGCGGGCCGCTCGCGCTCCTGAAGACCGGCGATATCGTCCGCCTCGACCTGCCGCAGCGTCGCCTCGACATGCTGGTCAGCGAAGAGGAAATCGCCAGCCGCCGCGCCGCCTGGCAGGCTCCCGCACCGCGTTATGAACGCGGTTATGGTTATCTCTTCTCCAAGCATGTCACCCAGGCCGATCAAGGCTGCGATTTCGACTTCCTGCAGACGGATTTCGGCCGCACCGCCGGCGAGCCCGATATTTTCTGAGGACGCCATCATGTTGAAGCGATTGCTCATCACAGGCGCCGGCGGCAAGCTGGGCAGCATGTTGCGCGGACGACTTGGCCATGTCACCGAGACCATCCGCCTTTCGGATGTCGTCGATCTCGGTGAGGCAGCCCCCCATGAGGAGCTTTTTCGCTGCCGGCTCGAAGACGAAGCGGCGGTTCATGAACTGGTGAAGGGCTGCGACGGCATCGTCCATCTCGGCGGTATTTCGGTGGAAAAGGCTTTTGATCCCATCGAGGCCGCCAATCTTCGCGGCGTCTACAATCTTTACGAAGCGGCGAGACAAAACGGCCTGCCGCGCATTCTCTTCGCCTCCAGCAACCACACGATCGGTTATTACCCGCAGGGACAACAGCTCGAGCCGGAAACGCCTTTCCTGCCGGATGGCCTTTATGGCGTCTCGAAGATTTTCGGTGAGGCGATGGCAAACCTCTACCATTCCAAATTTGGCCAGGAGACGGCCATCGTCCGTATCGGGTCCTGCGAAGAAAAGCCCTCGAACTGGCGGATGTTGTCGACCTGGCTCAGCTACGGCGACTTCGTCTCGCTGATCGAGGCCACCTTCCGCGTGCAGAAACTCGGCTGCCCGGTTATCTGGGGCGTTTCCGCCAATGACGACAGCTGGTGGGACAATTCCCATGTCGATTTTCTCGGCTGGCAGCGCCGCGACAATGCCGCGCGCTACCGTGCGGAAATCGAACGCGATGTGCCGCGCCCCGATCCCGAGGCTGCGATCGCAAAATATCAGGGTGGCATCTTCACAGACGAACCCATTCACAAGACTTGAAACACATCCATCCGCCATTGCGAGGAGACAGACATGAACAATGAAACGCGCGAAAAACTGCTGACGATTTCCGTCGCTACGCTGGCGACGGCGCTTTACAAGCGGGGTCTGCGCAACCAGGTCATTCAGGGCGTGCGCCCGCTTGGTTACAAGGGCAAGAACATGGTCGGACCGGCCTTTACCCTGCGTTACATGCCGGCCCGCGAAGACCGCAACCAGCTTGTTGAATTCCGCAATCCCGCCCATCCGCAACGCGTCGCCATCGAAACATGCCCCCCGGGCCATGTGCTTGTCATGGACAGCCGCAAGGATGCGACCGCCGCCTCGGCCGGCGATATTCTGGTAACCCGCCTCATGGTTCGCGGCGGCGCCGGCATCGTTTCCGATGGCGGTTTCCGGGATGCGGCCACCATTGCCGAGCTGGATATTCCCGCCTACCACACCCGCCCTTCGAGCCCCACTAACCTGACCAAACACGAGGCAATCGAGATCAACGGTCCGATTGGCTGCGGCGATGCGCCGGTCTTTCCGGGCGATATCATTGTTGGTGATGCCGATTGCGTTATCGTCATCCCGGCGGGCATTGCCGACGACGTGGCGACCGAGGCGGTGGAAATGACGGCTTACGAAGATTTCGTGGTGGAGCAGGTCAAGGCCGGCCAGACGATCATCGGGCTTTACCCCTGCACCAAGGAAGAGCACCAGACGGCTTTTGCCGAATGGCGCAAGAAGAACAACCGCTGAACCTTACAGCCAGCCCAGTGCTTTCGCCGCGCGGATCGCCTCCGCGCGGCGTTTGCAATCCAGCTTGCGGAACAGGTTGCCAAGGTGAAATTTCACCGTCACTTCCGAGATATTGAGCGTCTGGGCGATCTTCTTGTTCGACATGCCGCTGGCCAGCAGTTGCAGCATCTGCGCCTCCCGCTGCGAAAGCCCGCCATGCAGGGCGCGTGCCTGTGGTGAATTCACCGAGGCGGCGAAAATCGACAGCGCGGCGCGGACATCGGAAGAGGTTTCGATGAAACTGCGGATGCGGCGATTGTTCAGAAGCGGCGACAGGAAGACGCGTTCTTCCGACAGGACGCCATTGCAGCCAAGGCGGGTTGCCGATTCAAGAGCGGTGAGGATATGGGCGCGAGCGGCGGCGTTGTCGCGGCGCTGGTGTGCGGCGTAACTCTGCCAGATTCTCAGCGCGACCTTCTCGCGGTTGGTGACCTTTGGATTGGCGATCATCGCGTCAATCTGCCGGGAGAGATAGGCGCGCGGCGTGAAAAGATGCACCGCATCGCGCAGCCATGCCATGACATAGGCGATTTCGTCCCGCCGCGTCAGGCGGGAAAGGTCTTCATGGGCGCTCTCCACCCAGTTGCGGCCCATCGGCATGCGGATTGCCGAAAGCGTCGCGGCGGCATCCGCCCAGCGGTTGGCGTTCTGATAGGCAATGGCCGTCCTGATCTCCATCATCGCATGGAATTGCAGACCTTCCGAAAGATGAATCCACAGACCATCGAGAAAGCCCGGACGAACGGTCATCGGAAAATGGTCGATCAACACCTGCGAGGCGTAAAACAGGGCAAACTGCATCAGGCTCGGCCAGATTTCGGCAGCGGCGAAGTGATCGAATTCGTGCTCGACGAAATGCAGCAGGTCGCGCGGTTTTCCCGCTTCATAGGCAAGGCAGGCTTCCGCCAGCCGCAACATCCGGAACTCCTGCACGGCATCATGCGGCACCTGTTCCAGCCGTGCACGCGCCTCCTGCGCCGCCCGGCGGGCCAGAAGCACATCGCCGCTCATCAACCGCAGCACGATCTGGTGCAGATGGATAAAGAATTCCAGCAGGGGCTGCCCGCCCATCTTGCGCAGATAGATCAGAGCGCGGGCGGCGGCGGCCTCGGCCTCGCGGAAATTGCGGCGGCGGATTTCGAATTCCAGCAGCGCATTGTAATAGGCCGCCCATTTGCCGTGGTCGTCCATGGGGTAGTCGGCCATGAACTCGGCGAGACGGGTTATCACCGCGTCATTGGGCGTCAGGTCCTCGGCAATCATCAGGTTCAGCCGGAAGGTGCGGGCCGCGAAGGAAAACCGCGAGCCACGGGCAAGCACCTTCAGCGGATCGAGATAATCCGACCCGAGGCTTTTGCCGAGCAAATGACGCACGCGCTGCAATTCACCCTGTTTCAGCAGCGCGCGAGTGACGGCAAATAGCACGGTCTCATTCGCTGTAATCATATCCTGCGAAAACCGCATGATGATTTCGCGAAAGCGGTCGACGCTGCTCCTGTAGATCAGCTCACGGCCATCGGCGCGCTCGAGAATTTGCGCGGCATGGGTCTCGTAACCGCGGTCCAGCAGCATGGCCATGGCGGCCAGCGAACGTCCTGCCTTTTCGAACGCCGAAGCGACCTCCACTACGGCGCTGCCGGCCTGCAATGTGGCGAGGCGTTCTTTTGCTGCAACCGTCAGAAGCCGTATCAGCGTGTGGTGATTATCTGGTTTTCCCGTCAGAAAGGGCGGCAGAAGCTTGCTCCAGTCCGCATCTGGATCTGCGGAGGGATTTTCGAGCCAGAAGGACAGTTCGACCGTCTGGGCAGGGGAAAGATGCGGCAGATAGCTTTCCCGCAAATAGTCGGCACATAACGTTTCGTCCGGCAGACGCGCCAGCGACAGGAAGGCCGGCCATCCCGCATAATCCTCGAGTGCCAGATGCTTCTGTTCAGGCGGAAGGCCATCCGCCTCATCCGGCCTGAAGGCCAGTTCGTCCGATCCTATGGTGAGCGAACCGCGATGCAGGATGTGCCGCGCCATGCCGCTGATCCGCTGGTCCGGCCGGCAGGCGATGACGACGAAACGCACGGATTCCAGGATAGGGGCGGGCATGCGTACTGCCCGTGCAAAGACCGGAACGTCCCACAGCAGGCAGCCATTTGCCGCGTCGTCGCCCTGCGGCTGGTGCGTGCGGCATATCTGCGTTCCCAGTTCTTCTGCGAGCATCTCCAGCAGCACGCTTTTTCCGGCACCCGCCGGCGCGCGCAGAAATACCACGCCCGCGGTTTCGCTGGCGATGCGGTGGCAGAGGCGGGGACGGGGCAGGAGTGTCATCGGGAAAGGGATAGAATATCCAGATTTAAAAACCTATACTCATTCTTTAAAAAACTATACCTTTCGGCAATTGTTCAAACCGCCATCTGGTGAAAACTTGTGCTCACGCAACCGATGCACAAGGAACGTTCCACCGATGCAGCAACATCCGCTGGTCGCGATTTTGAACAGGCTCGGCACCTTCGTGCTGGTCATGATCGCCCTGTCCATCATGATTTTCGTGCTCGCTCGCGTGGTGCCGGGCGATCCCGCCCGCATGGCGCTCGGTCCTGCGGCAACGCAGGAGCAGGTGGATGCGCTGCGCGGGGAGATGGGCCTCGACAAGCCGCTGGCCGTCCAATATCTCGACTATATCGGCAATGCCCTGCACGGCGATCTCGGTTTTTCGCTGGTGTCGCAGCGCCCCGTCACCACCGATCTGGCGCAGACCGTTCCGGCCACCGTCGAGCTGGTGCTGGTGTCGGTCATCTTCATGTTCGCCATCGCCATCCCGCTTGGCGTCATCACCGCGCATTACCGCGACCGGCCGCTGGACCATATCGGTCGCATCCTGTCGCTCACCGGGGTCACGATCCCGAGCTTTCTTTTCGCCATCACGCTGCAATTGCTGGCCGCCCGCTTTCTCTCCGGCTGGCCGATCATCGGCAGGCTCGATCACTCGCTCGGCTGGCAGGGCGGCCCCACGGGCTTCATCCTGATCGACGGCACGCTGGCCGGACGGTTCGATGTGGTGCTGGATGCGCTGAAGCATCTCGCGTTGCCGGCCTTTGCGCTTTCCATGGCCGGCATCGGCCAGATCACCCGCATCACGCGCTCCTCGATGATTGAAAACCAGCGCAAGGACCATGTGCTGACCCTGCAGAGCTTCGGCGTGCCGGAGCGGGTCATCATCTTCCGTTACCTGCTGAAGCTCTCTTCCATCGCGCCGCTGACGATCATGGGTCTCGAATTCGCGTCGCTGATCGGCAATGCCTTCGTGATCGAGATGGTCTTCGCCTGGGGCGGTTTCGCTTCCTACGGATTGAACGCCATCCTGCAGAAAGACCTCAATGCCGTCACTGCCGTGGTGCTGGTGGCCGGCCTGTTCTTCATCGTTGCGAACCTGATCGTGGATGTCCTGATCTCGATCATCGACCCGCGCCTGCGCCGCAAGGAGGCTCGCTGATGGCTGATATGAAAATGCTCGAACCCACCGATCGCGGTTTAAGCGCCGGTTACATGATGTGGTATCGCTTCAGCCGCAATCCGGCAGCGGTCATCGGTTCGCTGATCCTCCTGTCGGTGCTGGTGCTGGCGGTCTTCGCGCCATGGCTCACGCCCTATCCGAAACATATCGGCGCCGTCGTCGATTTCCGCGCCCGCCATATGCCGCCGGATCTGGAGCACTGGTTCGGCACCGACAAGGCCGGGCGCGATATCTTTTCCCGCACCATTTTCGGGCTGCGGGTCTCGCTCCTTCTCGTCATCGGCGTGCTCGGTATTTCGGTTCCCGTCGGCACAGTGCTTGGCCTCATCGCCGGTTATTTCGGCGGCTGGACCGAAAAACTCATCAGCGGCCTGACGAACGTGATGCTGGCCATGCCGCCGCTCGTCATGGCGCTGGCGGTCTCCAACCTTCTGGAGCCGACGCTGATGAACGCCATGATCGCGATAACACTGCTGTGGTGGACCTGGCATGCGCGGTTGATCTATTCGGTGTCGAAGTCCATTGCGTCCGAAGACTACATCGAGGCCGCACGTCTTGCCGGTGCAGGCCCATTGCACATCCTCTTCCGCGAAATCCTGCCCAATTGCGTCTCGGTCATATCGGTCAAGACGACGCTCGATGCCGCCTTCGTCATCCTGTTCGGCGCGACGCTGAGCTTCCTCGGTTTCGGCGTCAAGCCGCCGACCCCTGATCTTGGATCGATGGTCGCCGACGGGCGCCAGTTCATGCCGGATTTCTGGTGGGAAGTGCTCTGCCCCGGTGCGGCCGTGCTTTACGTGACGCTGGGTTTCAACCTGCTGGGCGACGGCCTGCGCGACATGTTCGACGTGGAAAGCTAAGGCCATGACTGAACCGCTTCTCAAGGTCGAAAACCTCAACGTCACCTTCACCAATTACGGCCGCACCCGACAGGTGCTGCGCGATGTCGCCTTCACGGTTGCCGCCGGCGAGCGCGTGGCGCTGATCGGCGAAACCGGATCGGGCAAATCGGTCACGGCCAAGACGATTATCGGCACCCTGCCGAAGAATGCCGCGATCACCTCCGGCGCCATCATCATCGATGGCCGCGACGTGCTTGCCCTGCCGCGCAGAGAACGTGAGGCGCTGAAGGGAACGGCGTTTTCACTGATCATGCAGGACCCGCTATCGTCCTTCAATCCGGTCTTCAAAATCGGCACCCATCTCGATGATGTCATGCGCTTTGCCGACAAACGCGATGGTATCAACTCGTCCAAGGCGGAGCGCCGCAACCGCATCTCTGCCGTTTTGCGCCGCGTGCAGCTTGCCGATACCGAGCGGGTGATGAATGCCTATCCGTCCGAGCTTTCGGGCGGCATGCGCCAGCGTGTGCTGATCGGGCTTGCCCTGCTGCATCAGCCGAAGCTCCTGATCGCCGATGAGCCGGGTACTGCGCTCGACGTGACGACGCAGGATGAAATCCTCAACCTCATCAACCAGCTGGTTGCCGAAGAAAACATGGCGCTGCTGATGATCACCCACAATCTCGGCGTCGTGCGCAAGGTGGCGGACCGGGTCGTGGTCATGCATCACGGCGATATCGTTGAAACCGGCCCTTGCACGCAAATCCTGCATTCTCCCGCTGCGGATTACACGCGTTCGCTTCTGGATGCGGTGCCGCCGCTCTATGGCTCGCGTGTCACCGATCTCGCGCAAAGCACGCGCGCTCCGATCATCACCATCGAAGGCCTGAACAAGATTTACGGCAGGCGCAACGGTTATCACGCGGTGCGCGACGTGAACCTGACGCTGAAGCAGGGCGAGGTTTTTGGCCTTGCGGGTGAATCCGGCTCCGGCAAGACCTCGGTTGCGCGCATGATCATGGGCCTTTCGCGCCCCACCTCCGGCAATCTCGTCATTGACGCCCCGACGCCTGAGCGCGGCAAGCGGCTGACGCAGATCGTCTATCAAAATCCGGGTACTTCGCTCAATCCGAAGCGTACCGTCAGGCAGACGCTTTCATTACCGTTGAAATCCATCGGCATGGATGGGCAGGCGCGGGAAAGCCGGATGCAGGAACTGATGGGGCTGGTGCGGCTGCCACAATCCTATCTCGGCAAATATCCGCACGAGCTTTCCGGCGGCCAGAAGCAGCGTGTGGCGATTGCCCGTGCGCTGGCTGCGGAGCCGAAAATCCTCATCCTTGATGAGCCGACGGCAGCACTTGATGTCTCCGTGCAGAAGACGGTGATCGACCTTCTGCTGCAGCTGCGCGAGGAGCTTGGCCTCACCTATCTGATGATCTCGCACGACCTGTCGCTGATGCGCAATTTCTGCTCGCGCATCGCCATCATGCTGCGCGGCGAGATTGTCGAGGAGGGTGTGACGTCGGCGGTCTTCGCCGAGCCGGCCCATCCCTATACCCGCGCCCTGATCGCGGCCATCCCCGTCGTCACCGACGAGGAAGAACGTCTCAAACCCACCGTGACCGAGGAAGAGCGCATGCGCTTCCTCGTAAAAACGACCGATTGATGAAAGAGGAGCCTGACGTGTATCGCGTTGGAATTGACGTCGGCGGCACGAATACCGATGCCGTTGTGTTGCAGGATAAAACCGTTCTGGCGGGGGTGAAGGCCTCCACGACAGAGGATGTGACATCCGGTGTCATCGAAGCCCTTGAAAAGGTCATCGAGGCTTCGGGTATCGACAGGGCGCGCATCGGTGCCGTGATGATCGGCACCACGCATTTCACCAATGCGGTGATCGAGCGTCGGCATATGGACGAGGTGGCCGCGATCCGTCTCGGCCTGCCTTCCGGTGCCGGTCTGCCGCCCATGGTAGACTGGCCGGATGATCTCAAGGAAATCGTCGGCAACCATGGTTATCAGGTGCGGGGCGGTTACGAATTCGACGGCCGCGAAATTTCGCCGCTCGATGAGGACGAGATCGTCCGCATCGCCGCCGATATCCGCGCCAAGGGCCTGAAGGCCGCCGCCGTCACCTGCGTTTTCAGCGGCATCAATGATGCGATGGAGCTGCGGGCGAAGGAAATCCTTCAGGAGCGCTGCCCCGGCCTGCCGGTGGTGATGTCCAAGGATATTGGCCGTCACGGTCTGCTTGCGCGTGAAAGTGCGGCGATCATGAATGCCAGCCTGCTGTCGCTTGCCGACCGCACCGTTGCGGCTTTCGGCGAGGCGCTGAAGGCGGCGGGCATCACCTGCCCGTTTTATATCACCCAGAACGACGGCACGCTGATGGCGGCGGATGTGGTGCGCGGTTTCCCCGTGCTCACCTTCGCGTCCGGCCCGACGAATTCCATGCGCGGTGCGGCCTTTCTCACCGGCCTCAAGGATGCCGTGGTCGTGGATGTCGGCGGCACCACCTCCGATGTGGGCTCGCTGTCGCACGGCTTCCCGCGTCAGGCCTCGACCACGGTGGATATTGGCGGTGTGCGCACCAATTTCCGCATGCCCGACGTTTTCTCCATCGGTCTCGGCGGTGGTTCGCTGGTGGTCAATGGCGATCATGGCCTGACCGTCGGACCGAAGTCCGTCGGTTACCGGGTTCGCCGCGATGCACTCTGCTTTGGTGGTTCGACCCTGACGGCGACCGATATCGCCGTTGCCTCCGGCAAGGCCGATGTGGGCGAGAAGGCGCTGGTTTCCAGCCTCGACAAAAAGCTCGTGAATGCGGCAGTCGACAAGATCAACGACATGCTTGAGGCCTGCGTGGAGCGCAGCCGTATCTCGTCGTCGCCGGTGCCGGTGATCGCCGTTGGCGGCGGTTCCATCCTGATGCCGGATCGTATCGGTGATCTGGACGTCATCCGCCCGGAGAATTTCGCGGTGGCCAATGCCGTTGGCGCGGCCATTGCGCAGATCAGCGGGGAGACCGACCGGGTCTTTTCGCTGGTGGACGGACGCACGCGCGAGAGCGCGCTGGCCGAGGCGGAAGCGGAGGCACGCGAAAAGGCGATTGCCGCCGGAGCGATTGCCGAAACGCTGGAAGTCATTGAGCGCGAGGACATGCCGCTTGCCTATCTGCCCGGCAATGCCACCCGCATTCATGTGAAAGTTGTTGGAGAAATGGGAGCCAATCATGGCTGAGACACGCAAGCTGAAATATGACGAAGCGGCATTGCGGACGCTGACCCGTGAAGATCTCGACGCGCTGGAAATCGGTGCCGGCATTCTCGGCACGGGCGGCGGCGGCAATCCCTATCTTGGCAAGCTTCTGGCGCTGGAAGCCATGAAGGCCGGTTACGAGATGAAGATACTCGCAACCGACGCCATCGAGCCGGACGCGCTCTGCATGTCGATCGGCGGCATCGGCGCGCCTGTTGTTGGCGTCGAGCGTATTCGCGAAGGGCGCGAGGGCCTGCGTTGCCTGCGGGCGATGGAGGAGCTGATCCGCACGCCTGTCGACGCCATCGTCTGCGAGGAAATCGGCGGTTCCAATTCCATGAACCCGCTGGTCACTGCGGCACTGGGCGGCCTGCCGATCCTCGATTGCGACGGCATGGGCCGGGCATTCCCGGAAATGCAGATGACGACCTTCTCCATCTATGGCCACAGTTCCACGCCATCGGTGATGTGCGATCTGCACGGCAATGCCGTCATCTTCAGCCATGCCGTTTCCGAAGTCTGGCACGAGCGCATGGCGCGCGCCTGTGTCGTCTCGCAGGGCGGTGGCGCAATGCTCGCGACCGCGCCGATGCAGGCGCATTACGTGCATCAGTATGGCATTCCGAAAACCTACACCAAGGCGATCGCCATCGGCGAGGCGGTAATCCGCGCCCGCAAGCAGCAGGAAGACCCGATTGCCGCGGTCTGCGCGCTGGAAGGCGGGCGGCGCATCTTCAACGGCAAGATCACCGATCTGAAGCGCCATCTGCGCGGCGGCTTCGCGGTTGGCGATCTCACGCTCTCCGGCTTCGACGATTGCGCCGGCCAGACGGCTGGCGTCGCCATCCAGAACGAATTCCTGCTGTTTTCCCGTGACGGCAAGGTGGAGGTGACGGTGCCCGACCTGATCGTCCTGCTCGATGTCGACACCGGTTATCCGATCACCACCGAAGTGCTGCGCTACGGCCAGCGTGTGGCCGTCATCGCCATCCCCTGCCATGACCTGCTGCGCAGCGCCCGCGCGCTTGAGGTCGTCGGGCCGGCGGCATTCGGTTACCCGGACATTCCTTTCTCACCGCTGCCCGTTCCGGTCAGCAAGGCTGCCTAACCATAAGCGGGGCCAATGACCCGCAATAAAGAGGAGAACGATAATGAAAATGCCTGTACTTTCTTCCCGTCTCGCCGCGCTGGCGCTCGGCACGGCGCTCGTGCTGCCGTTTGTTTCTTCCGCAGCCCTTGCGGAAGACAAGGTGTCGGTCGCGGTCAACACCATGCAGATATTCAGCTCGCTCGACCCGGCGAAGGTGACTGATTACACCGGCTATATGGCCATCGTGAACATGTATGACGGCCTGACCACGGTGAACGCCAAGGGCGAAATCGTGCCGCATCTGGCGAAATCCTGGGATATTTCGCAAGATGGCCTGACCTACACCTTCCACCTGCGCGACGATGCGAAGTTTCAGGATGGTACGGCGGTGAAGGCTGCCGATCTTGCCTGGTCGATCCAGCGCCTGCTCGGCATCAACAAGGGCCCGTCGAACCTCATCGTCGGCGTTCTGAAGCCCGAAAACGTCACCGCGCCTGACGATGCCACGCTGGTCATGAAGATCGAGCGCCAGTTCTCGCCCTTCATGGCGGCGACGCCCTTGATGATGGCGATGAACAGGACGCTGATCGAAGCCAATGCCAAGCCGGAAGACAAGTGGGGCGAGGCCTATGTCGGCGAACATTCCGCCGGCTCCGGCCCCTACAAGCTCGTCAGCTACAACCGTTCCGCCGACATGGTCATTGCCCGCAATGCCGATTATTTCCTCGGCTGGACCAAGGGCAAGCCGATCGACGAAGTGCGCTTCGTGCAGACCAGCGACGACGCCACCGTCAAGGCGCTGGCGGAAAAGGGTGAACTCGGCCTTTCCTCGCACGGGCTTGGCAACGACACCTATGAATCCATCGGCCGCATGAAGGGTTACAAGCTGATCCAGACTCGCACCGCCGGCGGTTTCGTCATCAAGCTCAATACCAAGGTCTATCCCACCGACGACGTGCACGTTCGCCGCGCCATCGCCTATGCGACGGATTACAAGACGATCCAGGAAGTGATCTATCCGGGCTTCGATATGAAGGGACCGCTCTCAGACGCGTTCAAGGATGCGCATAATGGCGATATCCAGCCCGGCGTCTACGATCTGGATAAAGCCAAGGAAGAACTGGCGAAGTCGAAATATGCCGGCCAGAAGATCACGCTGGTTAACAGCTATGTCGCGTCGCTGGCCTTCGAGGCCGAAGTGGCGCTGCTTCTGCAATCCAGCCTCGAGCAGATCGGCATCACGCTCGATATCAAGCCGGAGCCGTGGAACCGCATCGTCGAGCTGTCCTCCAAGCCCGAAACCACGCCGGCATCGACGCAGGTGAACATCTCTCCGACCTATCCGTCGCCGGACGCGATGTTCTACAACCAGTATCATTCCAAGGCTTCCGGCACCTGGATGTCGATGGAATGGTTGCAGAACGCGGAAATCGACGGCCTGATCGACAAGGTCCGCGCGACCACCGATGTGAACGAGCAGAACGCCACCTACAAGGAACTGCAGACGAAGATCGCCGATCTTCAGCCGGACGTCTGGGCCGTTGCGCCGAACCGCCGTTATGCGGCGAACAAGTGCCTTCAGGGTTACGAGTTCATTCCCATGCAGAGCTGGGACCTGAACTTCTCCAATTTCCATTGGGACTGCAAGGCGGAGTGATCTCCGCCTCATGAAAGCCGGCCCCGCCACAATGGCGGGGTTGGCCAGACTTGGAACTTCAAAGGGAAGGAGCATCGCTTGCGGCCGGAAAGGCTGCGGCATGCCCGAGGATGACGCATGATCCAGGAATTTTCCGAAGACGATATCGAACCTCTGGCCACCGGCGCCTGGATTCTGGGAACGGGGGGCGGCGGCAATCCCTATATCTCGACGCTCAACCTGCGGCGTCTTTATGCCGAGGGCAGGCGGGTGAAGGTCATGGATCCCATGGCGCTCGCCGATGACGATATGGTCGCCGTCGTCTCCAAGATGGGTGCGCCGCTTGTCGGTCAGGAGCGGCTGGGGGATCCTGTCCATCTCGCCCGTGCCGTCGAGGTGATGGAGGATTATCTCGGCAAGCCGTTCCGGGCGATCATGAGCGTTGAAATCGGCGGTTCCAATGCGCTGTCGTCCTTCCTCGCCGCCGCTGTGCTCGACCGGCCGGTCGTTAATGCCGATGCCATGGGACGCGCCTATCCCGAGGCGCAGATGACATCCTTTGCAATCGGCAACCTGCCGATGTTTCCGCTGTCGCTGGTCGATGTGCGCGACAATGAGGTGATCGTGACGCGCGCGGCATCGTGGAAATGGATGGAGCGCATCTCGCGCAAGGTCTGCACCGAAGTCGGCTCCACCGCCGCCACCTGCAAGGCGCCGCGCACCGGCAGGGAAGTGAAGGAATGGGGTATTCACTACACCGTCACCAAGGCGACCGAACTTGGGCGCGCGGTGATGGAGGCGCGTGCGCGCCACGACGATCCGGTTCAGGCAGTTCTTAACCACGAGGGCGGCAAGCAGCTGTTCCGTGGCAAGGTGGTGGATGTGGCGCGTGAGACCACCGGTGGTTTCCTGCGCGGCAGCACGACCATTGAAGGTATCGATGCCGACCGGGGTTCGCGCATGGAACTGGCCTTCCAGAACGAATGGGCGGTCGCCTTCCGCGATGGCCAGCCGGTGGCCATGACGCCCGACCTGCTTTGCCTTCTCGACACTGTCTCGGGCGGCGCCATCGGTACGGAATCGGTGCGTTACGGCCAGCGTGTCACGGTTGTCGCCTTGCCGGCGCCGGAGCTTTTGACGACACCTGCCGGCATCGCCGCCGTTGGCCCGCGCGCCTTCGGTTATGACACTGACTTCAGATCGGTATTCCCATGAAACGCATCGGTATTGACGTTGGCGGCACCAATACGGATGCCGTTCTGATCGATGGAGACACCATCGTCGCTTCCATCAAGGTCCCGACCACGCAGGATGTCCTGTCCGGCGTAAAGGCGGCGCTTGCCCATGTGGCAGGCCATGTCGGCGCGGCGGACCGGCCGATTGATGCGGTGATGATCGGCACGACCCATTTCACCAATGCGGTGGTGGAGCGCGCCCGGCTGGAACGGGTCGCGGCCATCCGCATCGCATTGCCAACAGGTTCTTCACTGCCGCCGATGTGCGATTGGCCGAAGGATCTTCGCGAGGCCGTTGATCCGCTGATCTTCATGGTCCACGGCGGCCATGAATATGACGGCAGTCCGCTGGTGCCCATGGTTCCCGATGAAATTCGCGAAGCGGCGATGAAAATCCGCGATGCGGGTATCACTTCCATCGCCATTTCCGCGACCTTCTCACCGCTGACGACGGAGTGCGAGGTGAGGGCGGCGGAAATCGTCCGCTCTGTGATCCCTGATGCACGCATCACGCTCTCCCATACGCTTGGCCGCATCGGGCTGCTCGAGCGAGAAAATGTCGCCCTCCTGAATGCAGCGCTGCAAACGCTCGGCAAGACAACGGTTCAGGCATTTTCGGATGCGCTGCGTGAAGCGGGCGTAAGGGCACCGTTCTATCTGACCCAGAATGACGGCACCGTGGCGCTCGCGGATGTGGCCGCCGCCAACCCCGTGCACAGTTTCGCTTCCGGCCCGACCAATTCGATGCGCGGTGCGGCCTTCCTCACCGGGCTTTCCGATGCGATGGTGGTGGATGTCGGCGGCACCACCTCCGATATCGGCTGCCTTGTCGGCGGTTTTCCACGCGAGGCAAACAATATCGTCCATATTGGCGGGGTACGCACGCTCTTCCGTATGCCCGATCTCCTGCCGATTGCGCTCGGCGGCGGCACCATCGTCGACCCTGAAACAGGCAAGATCGGTCCGCGCTCGGTCGGTTACCGCATTCTGACGGAAGCCCGGGTTTTCGGCGGCGAGACGCTGACGACATCGGATATCGCCGTTGCCGCCGGCCTGATCGAGATGGGTGACCGCGACCGTGTGAAAGACCTCGATCCGGCTTTCGTGCAGGCCTCGCTTCAACGCATCCGCGACATGGTGGCCGACAGTTTCGACCAGATGAAAACCTCGGCCGAAGACGTGCCGCTGGTTGCCGTCGGCGGCGGGGCGTTCCTGATCCCCGAGACAGTTCCGGGTGCGTCGGAAGTGCTGCGTGTGGAAAATGCCGGCGTTGCCAATGCGCTGGGCGCGGCGATGGCGCAGGTTTCCGGCGAGGTCGATCAGGTCTTTTCCGGACTGAGCCGGGACGAGGCCCTTGCGAAAGCCGAGATCGAGGCGCGGAACGCAGCCGTTGCTTCCGGCGCGGAGCGGGCGAGCCTCAAGACGCTTGAGGTGGAGGATATCCCGATCGCCTATCTGCCGGGCGGCGCTCGCAGGGTGCGCGTACGGGTCATCGGCGATATCGCCTTTCATTGATGGTAAGAGGCCCTGCCGGAGTAGGATGACGAGGGAGTGAGCACATGACGAAGATCGCACTGGCCATTCATGGTGGTTGCGGCGTGATGCCGGAAGACAGCATGACGTCAGAGGAGTGGGCTGCTGCGCGCGACGATCTGGCGGCGGCACTGCGCGCCGGTTATGGCGTGCTGAAGGCTGGCGGAACCGCGCTTGAGGCGGTCGAGGCGGCGGTCGTCGTCATGGAGGACAGCCCGCATTTTAATGCCGGGCATGGTGCCGCACTCAACGAAAACGGCATTCACGAACTCGATGCATCCATCATGGACGGTGCCACATTGGCGGCGGGCGCGATCAGCGCGTCCCGTGCCATCCGCAACCCGGTGAAGGCGGCGCGTGCGCTGATGGTCGATGAACGTGCCGTCTATCTGACGGGTGAGGCGGCGGACCGCTTTGCCAGGGAAAAGGGGCTAGCCACCGAGCCTCAATCCTACTTCACCACGCAAAAGCGCGTGGAGGCACTGTCGGCGATGAAGCGTCATGCCGCCACAGGTACGGAAGCGACTGAAAACGAAAAGCACGGGACCGTCGGCGCAGTGGCGCTCGATGCGGCGGGGCATCTTGCTGCGGCCACCTCGACCGGCGGTTACACCAACAAGCCGGACGGCCGGGTGGGAGACAGCCCGGTGATCGGCGCCGGCACCTATGCGCGGGATGGCGCCTGTGCAGTTTCCGGGACCGGCAAGGGCGAGTTTTTCATCCGTTATGTCGTCGGCCACGAGATCGCGTCCCGCGTTGCCTATCTTGGGCAGGATCTGGAGACCGCCGCCGGCAATCTCGTGCACAAGGATCTGGTCCCCTACAATATCGGTGCCGGGCTAGTGGCGATCGATGCCGGAGGTGGCATTGCCGCACCCTATAACACGCCCGGCATGTTCCGTGGCTGGGTGACGCCATCGGGCGAGGCACGCGTGGCCACCCATGACACGGTCTATGAGGTGAAATTGTAGGTCGCTGTCGCGGGTAGGATAAAAAACCGGTGACAGGAAGCGCTATCGGCGGCAAAAGGGTTGAACCGTTACCGGCTCGTTTTTCATTCATGGTGCTGGCCTCATGAACATCAAGCAGCTCGAAGTCCTGCGCACGCTTCTTTCCACCGGCTCGACCATTGCCACGGCCAAGGCCATGGGTCTCAGCCAGTCCGGTGTCAGCCGGCTTCTGGCGCAGCTCGAATCGGATCTGTCGCTGACACTGTTTGCCCGTGACAAGGGGCGGCTCATTCCGACGCCGGAGGCCGCACTTCTTGCCCGTGATGCCGAAAACGTGCTGCTTGCCGTCGATCGGATGTCCGGCCACGCCGAGGATTTGCGCAATGGTGCCGCCGGCCCGGAAATCGTCCGCATCGGCCTGCCGAGCAGCATGTGGGAAAATTTCGCGCCCGCCATGCTGATCGACTATGTCCGGGATTTTCCCGGCGTGCGTATCGAAACCTTCTTCGAGACGACCACCGCCATCAACAAGCTGGTGGGCGAACGGGTAATCGATCTGGGTTTCCTGCGGATGGAAGGCGAGATCGGGCCGGGCATCGATGTCGAACGTGTTGCGACCGGCAAAAGCGTCTGCGTGGTCCGGGAGGATCATCCGCTGGCTGAACTCACCGAAATCACCGTCAAGGATCTGCGCAATGTTCCGCTCATCCTGATCGGCCGGCAGCGGCCGAACCGCATGGCGCTCGATCAGGTGTTCAAGAAGGCCGGCGTCAAGCCGATGGTGAAGATCGAGACCCATACCAACAGTTCCGCCTGCGCCTATGTGGCGCACGGGTTGGGGGTAACGATCATCAGCAGTTTTTATGCTAACCTCTACCGGCACCTTCCCGTTGTCGCCCGGCCATTCGTCCCGCAGGCCACGCAGGAATTCGGTCTTGCCCGCGCTTCCGGTGCACCCTTGTCCATCGCGGCGCAGGCGCTGAGCGATGCCCTGAAGCGGGAAATCCAGCTTTCGCAAAAAATCGACTGAAAACGTGATTTTGGGCGGAAAATCTCATTGTCCTCATCAGGAAGAAACACGCCGCCATTCTGCATAGACATATGACATTTACGCATAATATTGCGTGATATTTCCCAATCCGTCATAGTCACCAGCAACGAAACCGATAGAGGCGGGATGTCATTCCCGGCCATCAATCGTGGGGAACCGATGATAAGATTCATACTGAGCCGTCTTTTGATGGCGCTGCCGACGATCGCATTCGTGTCGATCACGGTCTTTGCGCTCATCCGCTTCATTCCGGGTGATCCGGCTGCCCTGATGCTGGGCGACATGGCGCAACCGGAACAGATCGAAGCCATGAGGACCGAACTCGGCCTAGACAAGTCCATGCCGCAACAATTCGTCATCTGGGCCGGCAATGTGGTGCAGGGCGATTTCGGCCGCTCCATCGTTAATGACGAAGCGGTGTTGCCGCTGGTCGTCTCGCGCTTTCTCGTCAGTGCCGAGATCGTTGTGGTCGCCGTACTGCTCGCCAGCCTGATTGCGGTTCCGGCAGGCGTGATTGCCGCCTGGAAACAGAACAGCCTGACCGATCTTGCGCTGGTGGGAACGGCAACCCTGCTCCTCTCCATCCCGACATTCTGGCTGGGCCTGCTGCTTCTGCTGTTTTTCGGCCTCAAGCTCGGCTGGCTGCCGGTACTGGGATATGTGTCGATCAGCGATAATCTCGTCGGCGGCATGCTTTATCTCGTCCTGCCCGTCATGACGCTGGTGATCCACGAAATGGGCGTTCTGATCCGCATGGCGCGCGCCTCGACACTGGAAGTGCTGCGGCTGGATTACATCACCCACGCCCGTGCCAAGGGCCTCTCGGAAAGTGCTGTCCTCTGGCGGCACGCCTTCAAGAACGCCTTCGGCCCGACCTGGACGATGATAGGCCTCATCCTTGGCAATCTCCTCGGCGGCATCGCCGTCATCGAGACGGTGTTCACCATTCCCGGCCTCGGACGGCTGATGGTCGACAGTATTTTTGCCCGCGACTATCCGGTCATACAGGGCTGCCTGCTGTTCGTTTCGCTGTCCTATGTGCTGGTCAACCTGTTCGTCGACCTTCTTTATCCCCTCTTCGATCCGCGTGTGGTTGCCGAATGAAAAAGTTCACACTTAACGGGCTTGTCGGCGGCTTTCTCATCGCCCTCCTGCTCATCACCGCCGCAACCGGTCTGTTCTGGACCCCCTATGATCCGATGAAGCTCGGCTTTGCCTCGCGTTTGGCCGGCCCAAGCGCCAGCCATCTTCTCGGCACCGACGAATTCGGGCGCGATGTTTTGAGCCGCCTGATGGTTGGCGCGCGCGCCAGCGTCTGGATCGGCTTCCTGACGGTCAGCTTCGCGACGATCTTCGGCACGCTGATCGGCCTTGTCAGCGGTTATGCGCGCGGCTGGGTGGATGGCGTCATCATGGCCATCAACAATGCGCTCTTGGCCTTTCCGGGCATTCTGCTGGCGCTCGGCCTGCTCGCGGTTTTCGGCGCAAACCAGTATGGCATCATCTTCGCACTCGGCATCGCCTATACGCCATCCATGGCCCGCGTGGTGCGCGGTGCCGTGCTTTCTCTGCGCGAGCGGGAATTCATCGAGGCGTCGCTGGTGATGGGCAATGGCGAGATCTACACCATGTTCCGCCACATCCTGCCCAATTGCATCGCGCCGATCACGGTTCTTGCCACCTCCATGTTCGGCTGGGCCATCCTGTCGGAAAGCGCGCTCTCCTTCCTCGGCCTCGGCGTGCCGCCGCCGGCGCCCACCTGGGGCAACATGCTGGCCGCCGGCCGTCCCTTCATCCAGCAGGCCGTTTGGCTCGGGCTTTTCCCCGGTCTCTGCATCGCGCTGACGCTGCTTGGCATCAATCTTCTGGGCGATGCCCTTCGCGACAGGCTTGACCCGCGCATGAGAGGTCTCAAATGACAGACAATACACTTCTCACTGTTCGCGGCCTTTCGCTCGAAGTCGCCAGAACCGGCCACCGGGTGGTCAAGGATGTCTCATTCGATATTGCTGCGGGCGAAATCTTCGGCATCGTCGGCGAAAGCGGCTCGGGCAAGACGCTCGCCACCCGCGCGCTCATCTCGCTTCTGCCGCCGGCCATCGCCGTCACCGGCGGGTCGATCATCTACAAGGGGCAGGACGTCATGTCCCTGCCGGTGAAGGAGCTTCGGCGTCTGCGCGGCGCGGAGATCGGCGTCGTGTTTCAGGAGCCGATGACCTCGCTCAACCCATCGATGACGATAGGCCGGCAACTGGAGGAAGGGCTGATCCTTCATACGAAGCTGTCGCCTGAAGAGCGCCGCGAGAAAATTCTCGATATGCTGCGGCGGGTGGGCATCCGCGATCCCGAAGGCGCGTTGACGGCCTATCCGCATGAGTTTTCCGGCGGCATGCGCCAGCGCATCATGCTGGCCTCGGTCATGCTGTTGAAACCCGCTTTGCTGATTGCCGATGAGCCGACGACGGCGCTGGACGCGGTCATCCAGCGCGATGTCATGGAACTGATGGTGGAACTGACGCGAGCGGAAGGCACTGCCGTTCTTCTCATCAGCCACGATCTGCCGATGGTGGCGCGTTATACCAGCCGTATCGTGGTGATGGAAAAAGGCGCAATTGTCGAACAGGGCCGTACCGAGGACCTGCTGGATGCGCCGCAGCACCCCTATACGAAGAAACTGCTTTCCTCCCTGCCGTTCCGCGGCGAGCCGCGCAGTATCGACACCTCCAAGGCGCCAATGGTTTCGGCCCGCGATATCGTCGTCGATTATGCCGGCCGCAAATCGCTGCTGAAGAAAGCCAAACCGAAGCGGGCGCTGCATGGCGTCAGCATCGATATTCATGAGGGCGAGGTCGTGGCGCTCGTCGGCGGTTCCGGTTCCGGCAAGACGACGCTTGGCCGCACCATTGCCGGGCTTGTGCAGGAAAGCGAAGGGCATATCCGCTTTCAGGGCCGCGAGCGCAACGAGGACTGGAAGGATTATCGCCTGAATTGCCAGATGGTGTTTCAGGATCCCTATTCCTCGCTCGATCCGCGCATGACCATTCAGGCGCTGGTGGAGGAGGCATTGCGCCTCGTGCCTGACCTCGACCAGGCCGCCAAGCGCAAGCGGGCGCTGGAAACACTGGAGGAAGTGGGGCTCGGCGCCGATTTTGCCGCCCGCTATCCGCATGAGCTTTCCGGTGGCCAGCGCCAGCGCGTGGCGATTGCCCGCGCCATTGCCCGCCGTCCGCGGTTCCTGATCGCCGACGAACCGGTCTCGGCACTCGACGTGACGGTGCGGGCGCAGGTGCTCGATCTCTTTTCCGATCTGCAGAAACGTTACGGTTTTTCCTGCCTGTTCATCAGCCACGATCTTGGCGTGGTGGAGCAGGTGGCCGACCGTGTCGTCGTCATGCAGGACGGTCGCATCATCGAAGAGGGTGACCGCGACACGATTTTCGACAGTCCGAGGGAGGCCTATACGCGCCGGCTGCTCTCGGCCATTCCCGCCCTCGACCAGAATGAAAAGGGCGGCGTGACACTGAAATGGCGTCTGGAAGATGAAGTTTAACAGGAAGATGACAATGACTGTGGCTGCCCAATTAAATGCGATCTGTGATGCACAGCCTTTCGTGACGCGCTTCATGGTGCGCAATCTCCTGACCGGTGAAGAGATCGGCCGGGGAGAAAACGAGGAGACGCCATCGGGCAGCACCCGCAAGACGTCGATCATGATGGCCGTGCTCAAGGCCGCCAGCGAAGGGCGGATCGATCTCGACCAGCCCGTCACCTATGAAAAACGGCTGGCGGAAGAGGTTGCGAGCGGCATGTTCCGTTATATGACGCCGGGCATCGTCATTTCGCTACGCGATGCCGTCGCCGGCATGATGGTGCTGAGCGACAATGTCTGCACCAAGATGGTGCTGGAACGGCTGACGCTGGAAGAGGTGGACGGCTATTGCAAGTCGCTCGGCATGGCCAATACCCACCACCGTTTCCTCATCCCGCCGCTGGCGCTGGCGGCCGACCATCCGTTGAAGACAGTTACGACCACCTCGGCGGCGGATCAGGTGCTTCTGCTGCAGACCATTCTCGATGCGCAATCTTCGCCGGAGGCGCAGGCAAAGCTCGGTTGCAGCCCGCAATTGTGCGAGTGGGCCATGCAGACGCTGAAGAACCAGATTCTGCGGTATGGAATTCGCTCCCGCCTGCCTTTCGAGGCCGTGGTGGCCAGCAAGAGTGGCCGCGGCAAGCGTGGGCGCATGGATGCCGGCATCGTCTACAGAAACGGCGCGCCGTCCTTCATCATCACCACCTATACCGATGAGGTTCCGCAAACCATGCCTGACGGCACGCCGGGATACACCATCGCGCTTGAGACGATCGGCCGGCTGGCACAGGCCTGCTGGGACGGTTTTTAATCAATTACAATCAACGATAACAAAGAGGGTAGAACAGTGAAAAAACTTCTTCTCGCAGGCGTTGCCCTGCTGGTAACGGCCAACATCGCGGCGGCCCGCGACATCACCATCGCGCAGAGCTCGGATCTGCGCAGCAACAATCCCGGCGTGAACCGCGACGGCAATACGGACGGGGTTATCCTGCACATCGTCGAAGGCCTCGTCGGTTATAACAATGCCGGAGAGGTGAAGCCGCTTCTCGCCGAAAGCGTCGAGGTTGCGGCTGACGGCCTGACCTATACGTTCAAGCTGCGCAAGGACGTGAAATTCCACAATGGCAAGCCGCTCACCGCAGAGGATGTTGCCTGGAACTGGACACGTTATCTGAAGCCGGAAACCAAATGGACCTGCCTCAACGATTTCGCGGAAGGCGGGGCAGCGCACGTCACCGGCGTCAAGGCCACGGATGCATCCACGGTCGAGATCACGCTTGAAAAACCCTCCGCCGTTTTCCTCGGCCTGATGTCGCGGCCGGAATGCGGTTATACCGGTATGATCTCACCGGAATCGGTTGCTGCCGATGGCAGCTTCGTCAAGCCGATCGGCACCGGTCCGTTCCAGTGGGACGAGTGGAAGAAAGGCGAATATATCCGCCTCGCCAAATTTGCCGATTATGTTTCGCCGGCAAATGACGGTAAGCCTGATGGCATGGTTGGCTCCAAGCGGCCGCTGGCCGACGGCATCAAATTCATGGTCATTCCAGATGCTTCGACGGTGAAGGCGGGCCTTGAATCCGGCGTGCTCGATACGGCCGAGATTTCTCCCGATCTCATTCCGGAATTCAAGACCAATGACAAGATGCAGCTCATCGTTGCCCGCAACAACGGCAAGAACCTGTTCTACATCCAGACCCGCGACAAGGTTCTGAGCAATCCAGGCGTGCGCCGCGCCATGGCGATGGCGCTCGATCTCGATGAACTGGTTGCCGCCGCATCGAACGGCACGGGTGAAGCCAACGGTTCGATGGTCTCGCAGGACTCGGTCTATTTCGACGAGACCCAGAAAAAGCGCCCGGCCTATGACATCGAGGCCGCGAAGAAGGAACTCGAGGCCGCCGGTTACAAGGGCGAGCCGATCTCCATCATCGCCAACAAGCGTGGCAACGTGCCGAGCTTCCCGGCCGCCGTCATGGCGCAGGCCATGATGCAGCAGGCGGGTCTCAACGTGCAGATCGAGGTGCTGGATTATGCCACGCAAGTCGATCGCCGTCGCTCCGGCAATTATCAGGTGATCTCGCAGTCGGTCGCCCCGCGTCTCGACCCGGCGCTGATGTATGCCTTCTATGTCGGCAACAAGGACAAGAACGCCTCGCTGATGTGGGACGATCCGAAGGCGATAGAGCTGATGAAGGCGGCCTATGTCGAGGCCGACCAGACGAAGCGCCAGAAGATTTTCGACGAGTTCCATGAACTGATGCTGAAGGAAATGCCGGGCATCTTCCTCTACGACATGGTCGATGTCTGGGGTGCCACGAAGAAGCTCA
Organism: Agrobacterium sp. P15N1-A; assembly: GCF_044626815.1. Taxonomy (NCBI): domain Bacteria; kingdom Pseudomonadati; phylum Pseudomonadota; class Alphaproteobacteria; order Hyphomicrobiales; family Rhizobiaceae; genus Agrobacterium; species Agrobacterium sp. P15N1-A. Next base: position 196,740 of record NZ_JBIUPF010000003.1, read on the forward strand.
AGGGCCAGCCGGTCTGGCAGTCGAACGCCCGCCTCTGGGAAGTCTCGGTCGACAACTGATCCACTGTTGCCCGCGCCGGAGGCGGACCCCGGCGCGGGCTTTCCATTATAGGGTGCAAGGATTTGGCGGTGCATCCGCCGAAGCGCTTGCGCGTGCCCGTAAAGGGCGGAAATGCGAGGACAAGCCATGAACCGTGATGCCGTGATGTCGATTGCCGCCGAAGTCGAGGCCATGAAGCCCGACTTCACCACCTTGAGCGACAGCATCTGGGATTTTGCCGAGCTTAAATTCGAAGAACGGCAATCCGCTGGCGTTTTGGCCGCCGCGCTTGAGGAAAACGGCTTTGCGGTTCGCCGCGGCGTGGCAGGCATGGAAACGGCGTTCATCGGCGAATTTGGCAGCGGCAAGCCAGTCATTGCCTTCCTCGGCGAATTCGATGCGCTTGCCGGCATGAGCCAAGTGGCCGATGTGGCGCAGGTGCAGCCGCGCGAGGCGGACGCCACTGGCCATGGCTGCGGCCATAACCTCCTCGGCGTCGGCTCGCTGATGGGGGCCATCGCGCTTGCCCGGCATCTGAAAGCCAATAATCTGCCTGGCACCGTGCGTTATTACGGTTGCCCCGGTGAGGAGGGCGGTTCCGGCAAGACCTTCATGGTGCGCGCTGGCCTGTTTGATGATGTCGACGCGGCGCTGACCTGGCATCCGGCCCCGTTCAACGGCGTGCGTTCCACCAATAATCTTGCCGTGCTGGAATATTTCTACCGTTTCAAGGGTGTTGCGGCCCATGCCTCCAACGCCGCCCATCTCGGCCGCTCGGCGCTTGATGCCGTCGAACTCATGAATGTCGGCGTCAATTTCCTGCGCGAACACATGCCGCAGGATTGCCGGGTGCATTATGCGATCACCGATACCGGCGGCAAGGCGGCGAATGTTGTGCAGGCCAAGGCCGAAGTGCTTTACCTGATCCGCGCCCCGGAAATGCGCCAGGCGCTCGATCTTGCTGCACGGGTGGACAAGGTGGCGCGCGGCGCGGCGATGATGACCGAGACCGAGGTTGAGATCGTCTTCGATACCGCCTCCACCAATCTTCTGCCTAACATCACGCTGGAAACGGCGATGCATGAAAACATGGTGGCGCTCGGCCCCATCGCCTTCGACGAAGCGGATATTGTTTTCGCAAAGAGCATTCAGGATACTTTCACCGACGAGGCGATCAAAAGCAGCATTCGGCTCTACCAGATAAAGGGCGATGTTTTTTCCAACCGGAAGATCGATGGTTCGACGCCCCTGCATCTCGGCCTACGTGATTTCGAGGGCCAGTCGCATTTTCGGGCGGGTTCCACCGATGTCGGCGACGTCAGCTGGGTGACGCCAACCGCACAGTGCTGGACGCCAGCCTGGGCGATCGGAACCAATCCGCATACCTGGCAGGTGGTGGCGCAGGGCAAAAGCCCCGCCGCGCACAAGGCCATGGCGCATGCCGCCAAAGCACTTGCATCGACCGGCGTTGCGCTTATGACCTCGCCGGAACTGCTCGCCAATGCCAAAAGGGAATGGCAGGAAAAGACCGAGGGCAGCAAATATGTCTGCCCGATTCCCGCCGATGTCATGCCCGGTTCTCATCGATAGAACGTGGCGCACCAACACGCCCATTCTGCTGAACCCGTTCCCTATTGCGTATTTTCGCCGGTGGAATGGTTCCTCACATGGGCGCGGTAAGCGAAAAGATGTGGCCCGCCGATGGCCTTGCCAATGGCAGGGTCTGCGGGTCCGGCATTGGAAACGGACCTTCCGCCATATTCTTCGTGATCCTCGGTTTCGACCCCGAGGATCCATGATTTCAACGGTTTATCGATCCTCGCCGGATGGGTGGGGGCAACGTTGAAAAAGCTTCGGCGCGGTTCCCGGCAATCCGCCCCGGAACTCCTTCCTCCTGAAATCCTCCCTAATCACCGCCTTGTGTGCGGCTTCACCGCCCTGCCGCGAAGAAAGCATTGACGTTCGGACCAAAAATGGAATAAATATATCGAACAGTCGGAAAATCGGTTTCATTATTCCGTTTTCTGGTTGTGAGGAGGTAGCGGCGGGCTTTCGGGTTCGCCTCCGGCTGGGAGAGGTGGCGCCGGACACCGAGGAGGAGAAAACAATGAAGAAATTTATCATCGGCGCAGCCATGTCTGTGCTTCTGGGCACGGCGGCGCATGCGGAGACCGTAGGCGTCTCGATGGCGCTGTTCGACGACAACTTCCTGACCGTGCTGCGCAACGGCATGCAGGATTATTCCAAGGAACTGAAGGGCGTGACCCTGCAGGTCGAGGACGCCCAGAACGACGTTGCCAAGCAGCAGAGCCAGATTCAGAATTTCATCGCGTCCAAGGTCGATGCGATCATCGTCAACCCGGTTGATACGGATGCGACGGCGGCCATGTCGAAGCTCGCCGCCGACGCCAAGATTCCGCTGGTTTATGTCAACCGCCAGCCTGTGAACGTCGATAGCCTGCCGGACGGCCAGGCATTCGTCGCCTCCGACGAGACGGTTGCCGGCACGCTTGAAGCGAAAGAAGTTTGCCGCCTTCTCGGTGGCAAGGGCAATGCGGTCATCATGATGGGTGAGCTTTCCAACCAGGCGGCACGCATGCGCACGCAGTCTGCCAAGGACGTTCTGAAGACCGACGAATGCAAGGGCATTTCGGTTGTTGAAGAGCAGACCGCGAACTGGCAGCGCACGCAGGGTTCCGACCTCGTGACCAACTGGCTTTCCAGCGGTATCGAATTCAATGCCGTCATCGCCAACAACGATGAAATGGCGATTGGCGCGATCCAGGCCCTGAAGGCCGCAGGCAAGGACATGAAAAGCTATGTCGTCGCCGGCGTTGACGCCACGCAGGACGCCCTTGCCGCGATGCAGGCGGGCGATCTGGATGTGACGGTGTTCCAGGATGCGGCAGGGCAGGGCAAGGGCGCTCTCGATGCTGCGCTGAAGCTCGTCAAGGGCGACAAGGTGGAGAAGAAGGTCTACATTCCTTTCCAGCTCGTCACGCCTGAAAACGTCAAGGACTACGTGGCCAAGAACTAACGGCCGCCTTCCGGCATCTGCGCCCGTTCAGATTGATATTGGAGGCAGATGCCGGTTTCCGACGGCGCCGAAGACAAGCTTCGGTGCGCGAGCGAATTAAGATTGAATTTCAGTGAATTCAAAGTGTTGCAGCGCCTTTCATGTCGTGGTCGACATGGCGCTGCAAGCCTCCCCGGAGGCAAGGTGCGCCGTCTGGCAAAGCCTGTTTCCGGTCATTTTTGTCTATTGTGGAGGATGAGATGGTCGTCAGTCCATCGACAATGGCCGCCGTGCGCGCCAGCGGAGCCGTGCCGAATGCGGAGTATCTTCTCGCGGCGGAAGGCATACGCAAGGAATTTCCCGGCGTCGTGGCGCTTGATGATGTGCAGTTCAAGCTGAAGCGCGGCACCGTGCATGCGCTGATGGGCGAGAACGGCGCCGGAAAATCGACGCTGATGAAGATCCTGGCCGGCATCTACCAGCCGGACAGTGGCGAAATTCGCTTGAAAGGCGCCGACATACGTCTCGATTCCCCGCTCGATGCGCTGGAAAACGGCATTGCCATGATCCATCAGGAACTGAACCTGATGGCCTATATGACCGTGGCGGAAAACATCTGGATACGCCGCGAGCCGAAGAACCGGCTGGGCCTCATCGACCATGGCGAAATGTATCGCCGCACCGAAACGCTGCTGGAAAGGCTCGGCATCGATCTCGACCCGGAAACCCGCGTCGGCGAGCTTTCGGTGGCAAGTCGCCAGATGGTCGAGATCGCCAAGGCGGTTTCCTATGATTCTGACGTTCTCATCATGGATGAGCCGACATCTGCGCTGACGGAGCGCGAGGTCGAGCATCTCTTCCGTATCATCCGCGATCTTCGGGAACGCGGTATCGGTATTGTCTACATCACCCACAAGATGAACGAGCTGTTCGAGATAGCCGATGAATTTTCGGTTTTTCGCGACGGCAAATATATCGGCACCCACGCCTCGACCGATGTGACACGTGACGACATCATCCGCATGATGGTGGGTCGTGAAATCACCCAGATGTTCCCAAAGGAAGAGGTTCCGATCGGCGATGTGGTGCTTTCGGTCAAGAATCTCACGCTCGACGGCGTTTTCCATGACATTTCCTTCGAGGTGCGCGCCGGTGAAATTCTCGGCGTTGCGGGCCTCGTCGGATCGGGCCGCTCCAATGTGGCGGAGACGGTGTTCGGTGTAACGCCCGCATCCTCGGGCACGATTGCAATCGACGGCAAGCCGGTATCGATCGACAGTCCGACGAAGGCCATCAGTCACCGCATGGCGTTCCTGACGGAGGATCGCAAGGATACGGGATGCCTGCTGATCCTGAACATTCTGGAGAACATGCAGATCGCCGTCCTGCAGGACAAATATGTCGCCAATGGCTTCGTGCAGGAAAATGCGCTGTCGGATGCCTGCGAGGAGATGTGCCGCAAGCTCCGGGTCAAGACGCCGCATCTTTACGAGCGCATCGAGAACCTGTCTGGCGGCAATCAGCAAAAGGTGCTGATCGGCCGCTGGATGCTGACCAGGCCGCGTATTCTCATTCTGGATGAGCCGACACGCGGCATCGATGTCGGGGCCAAGGCGGAAATTCACAAGCTGGTTTGCGAGATGGCGCGCCAGGGCGTCGCCGTCATCATGATTTCCTCCGAAATGCCGGAGGTTCTGGGTATGAGCGACCGTGTCATGGTCATGCATGAAGGTCGGGTGACGGGCTTCCTTGATAGAAGTGAAGCCACGCAGGTTAAAGTGATGGATCTCGCATCGCGGTGAGGCGCGCCGGGATTTCTCGAGGAGGAATGATTATGAATACGAACGCCGCCGCCAACACAGAGTTGGACGCAAAATCCGGACGCAAGCCGCACCGGCGCATCCCGCCGGAGGCCAATATCTTTTTCGTGCTGATCGGCATCGCGCTGGTTTATGAAATTCTCGGCTGGATTTTCATCGGCCAGAGCTTCCTGATGAACCAGCAGCGCCTGACGATCATGATCCTGCAGGTTTCCGTCATCGGCATCATCGCTGTCGGCGTGACGCAGGTCATCATCACCGGCGGTATCGATCTCTCTTCCGGTTCCGTCGTCGGCCTGACGGCGATGCTGTCCGCCAGCGTGGCGCAATCGTCCACATGGCCGCGGGCGCTTTATCCGGGGTTGACCGATCTGCCCTTCTTCATCCCGCTGGCCGTCGGCATATTGGCTGGCGCCCTTGCGGGCTTCATCAACGGGCAACTCATCGCCCGCACCAAAATTCCGCCCTTCATCGCAACGCTTGGCATGATGGTGACAGCGCGTGGTCTTTCCAAGTGGTATACGAAGGGTCAGCCGATCTCCGGCCTGACGGACGGTTTCAACTTCATCGGCACGGGCATCTGGCCGGTCGTGGTGTTCCTCGTCGTCGCCGTCATCTTCCACGTGGCGCTGCGTTATACCCGCTACGGCAAGTTCACCTACGCCATCGGCGCCAACCAGCAGGCGGCACGCGTGTCCGGTATCAATATCGAGGCGCATCTGATCAAGGTCTATGCCATCGCTGGCCTGCTCGCCGGTCTCGCCGGTGTTGTCACCGCCGCCCGCGCCCAGACGGCGCAGGCCGGAATGGGCGTGATGTATGAACTCGACGCCATTGCCGCAGCCGTCATCGGCGGCACGTCGCTTGCCGGCGGTGCCGGCCGCATCACTGGAACGGTGATCGGCACCATCATCCTCGGCGTGATGACGTCGGGCTTCACCTTCCTCCGGGTGGACGCCTATTACCAGGAAATCGTCAAGGGCCTGATCATCGTGGCCGCGGTCGTTGCCGACGTCTACCGACAGAAGAAACGCGCAAAGCGCTAAATCCTCCTCCCAGACTTGGGGCAGGCCTTCAGGCTTGCCCCTTTTTTGTGTTCCTGTGAGCCGAGGGGGGATCAGCTAAGGTTCATGCCTTGCTGTTCCGATAGTCGTGGACAGCCTTGCCGAAGGCCTCGAACAAAGCGCGCGACGGCGCGTCCGTCTCAGCCCAATATTCCGGATGCCATTGCACGCCGACGGCAAATCCCTTGGCGTCGATGACAGAAACGGCCTCGATAGTGCCGTCCGCCGCCGTCGCCTCCACCTGCAGGCGTGGCGCGGTTTCGGCGATTGCCTGCCGGTGCAGCGAATTGATCTGGATTTCGCCCGACATGCCGAGATGCTGCGCGATGCAGGAGCCTTCGCGCACATGCACCGGCTGGCGAATGGCGAAGGACACGTCGCGGTCGTCATGTTCCGGCTTGCGATGGTCCCATATGCCGGGCTGCTCCTGAATTTCGGACGCAAGCGTGCCGCCCAGCGCGACGTTCAGCTCCTGAATGCCGCGGCAGATGGCCAGCATCGGGATGCCGCGTTCGATGGCGCGGCGGATGAGCGGCAGGCTGGTGGCGTCGCGGGCCTGATCGAACGGGCCGTCACTTTCCTGCGCCTCTTTTCCGTAAAGGGCAGGATGGACATTGGTGGCGGAGCCGGACACGAGCAGACCGTCCACCCGGTCGAGAATGGCGTCTACCTCGTTCCCGTCCTCGAAGGCCGGAACAATGAAGGACATGACACCAGCCACTTTCAGCGCGGCGGAAACATATTGGTTTTGCGCCGCGTGCCAGTCGGCACCGGTGAAATGCCGGATGTCGGCAGGGACGGCGATAATGGGTTTTGGCATGGTGGCTCCGGGACGAATCTTCGAAATTTGTGCGACTGCCGGCTGGCCAAGTCAAGCACGCGTTTTGCGTTCTGACGATCGTTTATGCACCTAAAGTATAAGGCGATGCCGGTATATTTCAGTTGAAAATAAAATACGAAGCAGAGTTTCCAAAAATTCCCGAAAAGGCCGGTTTTTCCGCGATTAATTCTTGGTGCGGGTGCTTGTCAGCCGGGCCGTAACCGTGCTTACTTTGCTCCGATGCCTGAACAGCAACGAGGGGAATTCAAAGCTGCGGGCAGCGTTCATATCTGGGAGGATATAGATGGATCGCCGTTCCTTTATGAAAAAAGGTGCGCTTGCGGGAGCTGCCACGGCAGCGCTGGCCGCGCCCGCCATTGCACAGCAGAATACCAAGATCAACTGGCGCCTGACGTCGTCGTTTCCGAAATCGCTCGACACGATCTATGGCGGCGCGGAAGATATTGCCAAGCATGTCGCCGCCGCAACCGACGGCAATTTCACCATCCAGCCCTTTGCCGCCGGTGAAATCGTGCCCGGCCTGCAGGCAGCCGATGCCGTATCGTCCGGCACGGTGGAAATGTGCCACACCTGCTCCTATTATTACGTCGGCAAGGATCCGACCTTCGCCATCGGCACGGCAATACCTTTCGGCCTCAATGCCCGCCTGACCAATTCATGGTTCTATGAAGGCAACGGCAACAAGCTGCTCAACGAGTTTTACGCCAAGCACAATCTCTACGGCATGATTTCGGGTAATACCGGCGCGCAGATGGGCGGCTGGTTCCGCAAGGAAATCAACACCGTTGACGATTTCAAGGGCGTGAAGATGCGCATCGCTGGTCTTGCCGGCAAGGTGGTGGAAAAGCTCGGCGTGGTGCCGCAGCAGATCGCCGGCGGCGATATCTATCCGGCGCTGGAAAAAGGCACCATCGACGCGGCGGAATGGGTCGGCCCTTATGACGACCACAAGCTCGGTTTCCAGAAGGTGGCGAAATATTACTATTATCCCGCTTTCTGGGAAGGTGGCCCGGTCATCCATTCCTTCGTTAATCTGGACAAGTGGAACAGCCTGCCGAAAAACTACCAGACGGCGCTGCAGGACGCCTGCGCCTTCGCCAACACCAGCATGATGGCGAAATACGACGCGAAAAACCCGATCGCCATCAAGCAGCTCGTCTCTGAAGGTGCGGTGCTCAGGCCGTTCAGCCAGGAAATCCTCGAGGCCTGCTACAAGGCCGCGCTGGAAGTCTATGCCAATATTTCGGCCTCCAATCCGGACTTCAAGAAGATTTACGAAGATCAGGTCGCCTTCAAGCGCGAAGGTTATCTGTGGATGCAGCTTGCGGAATACACGTTCGATACTTTCATGATGATCCAGCAGCGTAACGGCAAGCTCTGATTATTCGGTGACGGCGGACCGAGCAAAGGCCCTGGGGATTTCGGTCTCCGGGGTTTTTGTTGTGGGCGCATGCCTTCACGCATCCGACAACAAAGGATGATTTACGATCAATTCCGTTGTGGGCAAAAGCAGTAGGCTCCGGGACCAGCCGGAGTGTCGGCGAGGATTGGCCACGCCGACCTCGGCAAAGGCCTTGCTCTCAACTGTGGAGGTGATGCGATGTGGAAAACGCTGAGCATTGCATTCGTCATTAGAAAAAACCGGACAGGCTGGTCAGTGACTGTCCGGTTCCATTTCTAAAGAGAATAAACGGAAGGCAGGGGCGCAACCCTGTCTTCCACTCCGCGATCATAAGCTTTTCGCCCAGTCCTTACAAGACGCCGATCAAGGCCCGATCTTCGGTGGCTCGCCAAGATTCGGCATGCCCGGCAATCCACCCGGCTGGCTGAAATTGGGCATGGTGTTGCCGCTCTGATTGCCGAAGGCGGGCACTTCGATCTTGATGGAATTCAGATCGACCTCGGGCGCCTTGTCCAGCCAGTAGGTGACGGATTCCGGCCAGAAGATCACGATGGCGACGAGGATGAGCTGCATGCCGAGCCAGGGAATCGCGCCCATGTAGATGTCCGATGTCTTGACCGTGCGCGGCGCGATGGAGCGCAGGTAGAACAGCGCAAATCCGAAGGGTGGGTGCATGAAGCTCGTCTGCATGTTGATGCAGATCAGCACGCCGAACCAGATCAGGTCGATGCCGAGCGACTGGGCGATCGGCGCGAGCATCGGGATGACGATGAAGGCAATCTCGAAGAAATCGAGGAAGAAGGCGAGGAAGAAGATGAAGATGTTGACGAAGATCAGGAAGCCGATGGGGCCGCCCGGAATGCCCGACAGCATATGCTCGATCCAGAGCGAACCATCCATGCCCTGAAAGACGAGGGAGAAGCAGGTGGCGCCGACCAGAATGAACACCACCATGGAGGTGATATGCATGGTGGAATGCATGCCCTGCTTGATGAGATCCCAGGTGAGGCGGCGGTGCGCGGCGGCCAGCGCCATGGCGCCCACGACCCCGAGCGCACCGGCTTCGGTGGGCGTTGCGAGGCCGAGGAAGATGGTGCCGAGCACGAGGAAGATCAGCACGATGGAGGGGATCATGCCTGCCAGCACGCGGAACACCAGCGCCCGGTTGAGTTCTCCCCGCGCTTCCGGCGGCAGCGCCGGCAGGTCCTTCGGCCGCACGACCGACATGAACAGGATGAAGAGCATGAAGATGGCGACCTGCAGGATCGAGGGGCCGATGGCGCCCAGATACATGTCGCCCACGGATTTGCCGAGCTGGTCGGCAAGCACGATCAACACCAGCGAAGGCGGGATAACCTGCGTGATCGTTCCCGATGCGGCGATGACGCCGGTGGCAAGTCTCGGGTTGTAGCCATATTTCAGCATGATCGGCAGCGAGATGACACCCATGGTGATGACCGAGGCGGCAACCGTGCCGGTAATCGCGCCAAGGATCGCGCCGACGATGATGACGGCGTAAGCGAGGCCGCCGGGAATGGCGCCGAACAGTTTGCCCGTCCCTTCAAGCAGATCCTCCGCAAGCCCGCATCGCTCGAGGATCGCGCCCATGAAGGTGAAGAAGGGGATGGCCAGCAGAAGGTCGTTCGAGACGATGCCGAAGATGCGCAGCGGCAGGGCCTGAAGAAAGGCCGGTGAAAAATGCTCCGTGAAGATGCCGATGACACCGAAAACAAGACCGACGGTGGCGAGCGAGAAAGCAACCGGAAATCCGTAAAGCATGAAGATGATCATGCCGAGGAACATCAGTGGCGGAAGAATACCATATTCGAACATGGGAAATATCCTGAAGGTTCAGATCGGTGCGATCATTGCAGCGGTTTTTCGTACTTCGTATCGAGCGCATAAAGCCCGTTAAGGGCGCCTATGCGCTTGATGAGTTCGGAAAAACCCTGAAGAACCAGAAGGGCGAAACCGGAAAAGATGATGAATTTCACCGGCCAGCGGATGAGGCCGCCGGCATTGGAGGACATTTCGCTCTGATGCCAGGATAGCGTGAACATGGGCCAGGAAAGCCAGGCGAGGTAAAAGCAGCCGGGCAGCAGGAACAGCACGATGCCGATAATGTCCACCCAGATGCGGCTGCGTGCTGAGATCGAGCCGTAGATGATGTCGACGCGCACATGTTCGTTCATGCGCAGCGTGTAGGATGCGCCGATCAGCACGATGAAAGCGAACATGTACCACTGGATTTCCAGCCAGCCGTTCGAACTATAATTGAAGGCATAACGGACCATGGCATTGCCGGCGCTGACGAGGCAGCAGATGAGCACGAGATAACCGGCAACCTTGCCCAGAGCCTCGCTTGCAAGGTCTATCAGCGCACTTAGTTTTAAAAGCGATTTCATAACTTTCCCCTCTTCCCTTTTCGGGCCCTTTGCGGGTTTATGGCGGAGAGCAAAGCCCGGCCCCCCTGCTGCGGCCACACCTCCACGTGCTTCCGCTGCCACAGGTTCCAGAGTTCCTCCCCACAGAATCCCGTGTATGGTCAGGCGGTTCGAAAAGCAACCAAAACCACCATGAAACGGCTTGGCGGACCGCCCTTTTCAACGGTTTGCGAAAGAATGTTGCCCTATGACATGTTTTGCCCGGTTGAGCGGCCGCGATGCATGCCGTTGCCGTACTTTCGCGGAGAACGCATTGCGCTTTTCGGCGACTTCATGTTACCTCTGGCTACGGAGAATCCGGCATGGGCCCGCGATCGTTCGCGGGCAGATTTTCCCGCACAACGGGCATGACGGATGGAGCACAAGGGGAAGCGGAATGAGCGAACACCACACGGGTCCTGTCGAAGTCGGCGCCGAGATGAACTATGCCGAGCACGAAAAGACCTATAACGGTTTTCTGGCCTTGACGAAGTACGGCACCATGATGCTGTGCGTGCTGATGCTGGCCATGGTCGCGGGTTTCTTCACCACCGCCGGCTTCCTTGGTGGCCTGGTCGTCTTCGTCGTGCTGTCGGCTGCGGGTTTCTTTTTGCTGCGCTGAACAATCCCGTTCATGAGCGGTTCCCGTTGCGGGGACCGGGCGATGCCGGATAACCGGAAAGGCCAAGCCATGAAGCGTCTGTTATATTGTCTGTTTCTACTGGTGGCGATAGCGCATCCCGCTTTGCCACGCGATCTCTCACCTGCCGAGCAGGATAGCCTTCGCACGCAGATAGAGCGATTTCAGACGGCTTTGAGCACAAAGGATTTCGATGTCGTCGGCAGGACGGTGCCGCCGAAAGTCTTTGAATTCATCGCAGGCGAAGCGGGTATTACCGTGGAGCAATTGCGTGGCGCTTTGACCGCGCAGATGCAGATGGCGCTCGCGGCGGTCAAAATAACCGAGTTCACCATGGATACGCAGGCGATCAGCCTTGCGCAAACCGCTGATGGAACGCCCTATGCGCTCATTCCGACCAGGACGGTGATGGAAACCGGCGGCCAGACGATCGAGGCGAAATCCCACACGCTGGCGCTGATGGACGGTGCGGACTGGTATTTGCTGCGGGTGAGCGACCAGCAGCAGGTCACGATCCTGCGCAAGGTCTATCCGTCCTTCGCCGAGGTGGTGTTTCCCAACGGTTCCATGCAGCCGGTGAAATAGCTCCGTCTTCCTGAACTCAGGAAAAACGTCCCGGACGGAAAGGATCGGCCGAGATTTCCGTCTCCTCGCCGCTGGCAAGTTGCGTCACCAGACGGGCGGTTGCTGCTGATTGTGTCAGTCCCAGATGGCCATGGCCGAAGGCATAGATGACGGACGGCGTGGCGCGTGCCGTGCCGATGACGGGAAGACAGTCCGGCATGGACGGGCGGAACCCCATCCATTGTTTTCCACCTTCCAGTTTGAGCCCGGGCAGGAAACGTCCTGCTTTCTTCAGCATGGCTTCCGCACGGCGGAAATTCGGCTTCAATTCCAGCCCGCCGAGTTCGACCGCGCCGCCAATGCGGATGCCCGTCGATAGCGGAGTGACGACGAAGCCATGGTCGTTGAAATAAAGCTGGCGCGTCAGGTTGAAAGCCTCGGGGGAAAGCGTGGTGTTGTAACCACGTTCGGTTTCCAGCGGTACGATGTTGCCAAGCGTCGCGGCAAGTTTTCTCGACCAGGCGCCGCAGGCGATCACCACTTTGTCGGCATCGATCTTGTCGCCATTTTCCAGCGTCACGATCGTACTTTCGCCGACGGCGTCGATGCGTTCGGCCTCGCCTTTGCGCAGGCTGGCGCCGCGGGCGATTACCAGATCGAAAATGGCGCGGGTGAAATCGTAAGGGTCGGAGACCTGCAGGCCATCCGGCGAAAACATGGCATGGCGGAACTGGGGCGCAAGACCCGGCTGCAGTTCCTCGATTTCGGGGCGGCCGACGCGCTGAAAGTTGAAACCGGCGCTTTCCTTTTCGTCCCAGTCCCTGCGGGCAGCATTGAGACTTGCCTCGCTGTCATAAAGATCGAGCGTGCCGATTTTCGAAACGAGATGCGAAAGTTCCGGCATCGCCGCAACATGGGCCATTTCCATGGCAGCCAGCCGGTTGATGTCGGTGAGTGACTTCAGCCCATGGCGAAAGTTGCGCTCGGCGCTCGCGCGCCAGAAACGCCACAGCCAGGGTGCGATCTTCGCCGCATAGGCGGGCGGCACACTGAGCGGGCCGAGCGGATCGAACAGCCAGCGCGGCGCTTTTTTCATGATGCCGGGAGCCGGAATGGGGATGATTTCAGGGAAGGCCAGAATGCCGGCATTGCCGGAACTCGCGCCCCGGGCAACCTCGCCGCGCTCCAGCAGCACCACCTCGCGTCCGGCATTCTGCAGATAAAGCGCCGCCATGGAACCGATAATGCCGGTGCCGATCACCAGCACATCGCATTTCAGGGTTTTGGTCATCGGCGCTCCTGCAACACAAATCTTTCAACCCCGCATAACAATGAATGCTGCCCCGATGAAAGGCCGTATCGTGTTGCCGGCGCAGAAATATCAGCACTGTGGCAAATAAGCGGTCCGAAATAGACAAGGCGAATATATTCGCGATGAAGCATACCGGCAGTCGATTGAGGCTCCGGATCAATAGTTATAGTTCATTATTAATCGCTATTTAACGGTGTCCGGCTAGTTTCGCGTGCAGGCGGGCCGACCGTTTTTCATCTCTATATTTCGAGGGTGGAACAGGTCTGCATATGGATTACTGTTTGGGGGTTCAAAAAGATGTCTCACTTTTCCAAATTCGGTCTGGACGCTTCCGCCGTGCTTGATGCACTGAGCCGCTCACAGGCCATCATCGAGTTCGATCTGACCGGCAAGATTTTGAAAGCGAACGATAATTTCTGCAAGGCCGTCGGCTATCAGCAATCCGAAATCGTTGGGCGTACCCACAGCATGTTCCTGTCTCCCGAAGATGCGGCCTCGCCCGAATACAAGAGCTTCTGGGCGAAGCTGTCGCGTGGCGAATACGATCAGGGCCAGTATCGACGTCGGGCCAAGAATGGCGACGAAATCTGGATCGAAGCTTCCTACAATCCGGTGTTCCGTTTCGGTAAACCCTACAAGGTGGTCAAGATTGCAACCGACATCACCTCGATCAAGCGCAAGAGCGCCGAGGATGACGGGAAACTGGCGGCGCTCTCCCGCGCGCAGGCCATGATCGAATTTACGCCCGACGGGAAAATCCTCAGCGCCAACGAAAATTTCCTCGCGACGCTCGGTTACACGGCGGAAGACATCATCGGCAAACATCATTCGATGTTCTGCGAACCGGCCTATGCCCAGTCTGAGGACTATCGGGATTTCTGGAAGGAACTCGGAAAGGGCCACTTCTCGACGGGGCAGTTCATGCGCCTTGGCAAGGATGGAAAACGCGTCTTCATTCAGGCCTCCTATAATCCGATCATCGATGATCGGGGCCGCGTCTTCAAGGTGGTCAAATTCGCTTTCGATGTGACGGACCGGATGCATGCGGTCGAGGAGCTTGGTGCTGCGCTCGAGCGGCTTTCTCAATGCAACATCCGTATTACGCTCGACAAACCCTTCGTCGGCGAGTTCGAGCGGCTGCGTTGCGATTTCAATAAATCCATCGCTGAATTCCAGAAGACGCTGGAAAACGTTCTCGGCCAGACCGGAGACCTGACCCGCAGCAGCCAGGAAGTCAGCGAAGCCTCCGTCAATCTCGCCGAACGTTCGCGTGAGCAGGCGGTGGCGCTCGAGGAGACTTCGGCAGCACTCGAAGAAATCACCGCGACGGTCCGTTCGTCGACAGAAAACATGAAAGAGACGCGCAAGCTCGTTCAGAGCGCGCGGACATCCACCGTGGCCTCCACCGAGGTCGTGGAGCGGACGGTCGACGCCATGCAGCGTATCGAGACCGCCTCGCGGGAAATCAGCCAGATCATCGGTGTGATCGACGAAATCGCCTTCCAGACAAACCTGCTGGCGCTGAATGCCGGCGTGGAAGCCGCGCGTGCGGGCGAAGCGGGCAAGGGTTTTGCCGTCGTGGCGCAGGAAGTGCGGGAGCTGGCGCAGCGTTCCGCCAATGCCGCGAAGGAAATCAAGGCGCTGATCAACAATTCCGGCACCGAGGTTCTGGAAGGCGTCAGGCTGGTGGGCGAAACCGGCGAAGCGCTGAAGCAGATCGACGCGCTGGTCAGGCACATTGACGGCAATGTCGACATGATCGCCAAGGCGGCGGACGAGCAGGCCGTCGGCATCAGCGAGATCAACAAGGCGGTCAACCGGCTAGACCGGATGACGCAGGAGAATGCGGCGATGAGCGCCCGCACCACGGTCATCAGCACGACGCTGGCGCAGGGTGCGGATGCGCTGGCGCAGCTTGTCAGCCTGTTCAAGCTGAACCGCCGTACGGTGCAGCGGGAAGACGGATCGTCCACCCGCTCGGATACTCCGAATACGGCCCGGCGCGACCAGACGTCGGCACGGGCGGCCGCGTAAAGTAGCGGGCTCAGGCCCGCTTCAGCTTGAGAATGAGATTTGGTGGATGCGGATGCCTTTGAACGGGCATCCGCATGGCTTTTTTCACCGCAGCGCCGGCCTTGCGATACCGAGATGGTCGCGCAGTGTCGAGCCCTCGTAGTCCTTGCGGAACAGGCCGCGCTCCTGCAGGAGCGGAACGACCTCGCGATTGAATTCCTCCAGCCCGCCGGGGAAGAAGGGCGGCATGACGTTGAAACCGTCGGCCGCGCCGTTTTCGAACCATTCCTGCATCCGGTCCGCCACATCCTTGGCCGTGCCCATGACGATATGGTGGCCGCGGCCGGCGGCGACGCGCAGCGCCAGCTCCCGGATCGTCAGCTTTTCGCGGCGCGCCAGTTCGGTCAGAAGTTCGGCGCGGCTGCGCAGCTGGTCGGAAATCGGCAGGTCCGGCAGCGGGCCGTCGAGATCGTAATCAGTGAGGCTGTGGCCGATGCGTTCTTCAAGCAGCGGCATGGCGCTCTTGATATCGGTCCAGCGGTTCAGTTCCTTCAGTTTTTCGCCGGCCTCTTCGAAACTCCTGCCGATGATCGGCATGAAGCCGGGCATCACGGCGACACTGGCCGGATCGCGGCCGAACTTCTCCACGCGCGCCTTGAGGCTGGTATAGAAGGCCTGCGCTTCGGAAATCGCCTGCTGGGCGGTGAAGACGATATCGGCGGTGCGGGCGGCGAGATCCTGCCCCGGCCCGGAAGAGCCGGCCTGGATGAGAACCGGGTGGCCCTGCGGCGAGCGCGGAATATTGAGCGGGCCCTTGACCGTGAAATATTTGCCTTCGTGGTTGAGGATATGGACCTTTGCGGGGTCGACATAGCGGCCCGCCTGCTTGTCCTTGACGAAGGCATCGTCATCCCAGCTGTCCCAAAGGCCGCGAACGACATTCACATATTCTTCCGCCACCGCATAACGTTCGTCATGCTCGGGATGATCCTTGGAAAAATTCGCCGCCGTGCGGGCATAGGATGTGGTGACGATATTCCACGCCGCGCGGCCGTGGCTCAGATGATCGATGGAAGCGAAGGCGCGGGCGGTGTGGTAGGGCTCGCCATAGGTGGTGGAGGCGGTGGCGGCCAGCCCGATCTTGTCGGTGACCATGGCCAGTGCGGCAAGCAGGGTCAACGGCTCGAAACGGGCGATCATCGAGGGGTGGGCGTCGACGCCGCTGGTCAGGCCATCGGCGAGGAATACCATGTCGAATTTCGCCGCTTCGGCCATTTTCGTAACACGGGTGAGCAGATCGAAATTTTCGCTGCCGGCCTCCGCATCGGGGTGACGCCAGCCGGAAACGTGGTGCCCGGCGCCCTGCAGGAAGAGGCCAAGATGCATCTGTCTTTTGCGTGTCGTGGTGGTCATGGTGATCATGCCTTCATGTCGGTCGAGTTATATTTTCGATACCAGAAGCGTTTCGAGCTTCCTGAGGTCGGCTGCGGTTTTCATGGACCGCACCAGTGCCGGAATGCCGGCGAACTTCTCATTGCCGCCGGTCGCGTCGGCAAATTTTTCGGTCGGGTCATCGATGCCAGGAAGGCCGTCGACACGGCGCGACAGCACCGTACCGTCCTTCTTCGTCACATCGATGACCACGAACCGGGTGGTCGGATCGGGCGAGAGGCGGCGGGCGGTCTCGTCATGCCGGCGTAAGACTTTGGCGGAAAGGGCAAGCAGGTCGGCGCGCGTCGGACGTTCGTCGAAATGGCCGATGCCGAGCGCCCCATCCGCAAGCGCTGCGGCAAAGACGTATTCGGCGCTGAAGCGCGCATCGATGCCGGTCGTGGGCGTGGCCGGTCCAACGAGGGCGGCATCGCCGCCGGGCGGGAAGGTGATGGTGACCGCCTCGACCTCATCCGGTGTCAGACCACTGCTGTTGCGCAGCGCCAGCGCGCCGACGGCAACGGGATGGCTGGCGGTGCAGCAGGGAAAGGCCTTGAGGGTGAGGCCGGGCGAGACGATCTGCCAGGGTGCGCCCCAGCCGGAGAGAACGCGTTTCGGCTGCTCGGCGCCGAAGGCGAAGGCGGAATAAAAGCCGATGGGGTTTTCCAGAAAATCCGGCGCGCCCTGAAAGCCCGATCGCGCCAGCCGCGCGGCGGTAAGGCCGGCGCGCGTGGCGAGCCCGGCATGCAGCGGCTTGGCGTCATAGCCGAATTGCAGGCGAAGCCCTGCCGATTGCGTGGCGGCGAGGCCGAGCGCAACGGCCGTAGTCTGCGGATCGAATTTCAGGAGATGGGCAATTGCCGCCGCGGCACCGATGGGGCCGAGGGTGGCGGTGGCGTGGAAGCCGTTTTCGTAGTGCCTGGTGCCGAGCGAGAGGCCGAGACGCGCCATGGTTTCCAGCCCAACGATATAGGCGGCGACGAAGGCGTCCGCCGTGGAGCCCTCTTCGACCGCGATAGCCAGCAAAGCGGGAATGATGGCGACGGTCGGGTGGCCGCGCACGCTGCCGTGGACATCGTCATAATCAAGCACATGCCCGGCGTGACCGTTGATGAGGGCGGCGGTGAAGGCATCCGTGCGCAGATCATGGCCGATAATGCCCGCCGTGCCTGATGTGCCGGGTGTAAAGCTGTCGATCAGGATTTTTGTGCTTCTGTCGGCAGCGCCGCCCAGCACGCAGGCGAAAAAATCGATCAGCGCCGGGCGGGCGATGGCCACCGCCTCCTCGTCGCGCAGGGGATCGGAGGCGGCAATCGCTTCGGCAAGATGCAGGGTGAGCTTTTCATCGGCGGTCATGGCATCAAATCCCTTCGCCGTCATTGACCCGCGCGCCCTGTCCGCCGAGACCTTTGACGAAGGCGTTGATGCGCGGATTGGTCGACTTGTAGAAGATGTGCTCCGGCGTGCCCTGATCGACGATCAGGCCATTTTCGGTGAAGACGATATTGTCGCTGATTTCTTCGGCAAAACGCATTTCGTGGGTGACGAGAATGCTCGTCATGCCGTCATTGACGAGATCGCGGATGACGGCGAGCACTTCGCCCACGGTTTCCGGGTCGAGCGCGGATGTGACCTCATCGAACAACACCAGTTCGGGCCGCATGGCAAGCGCGCGGGCAATCGCCACACGCTGCTGCTGGCCGCCGGAAAGCTGGCCGGGATAGGCATCGACCTTTTGGGAAAGACGGACTTTTTCCAGCAGTTCGCGGGCATGGCGCTCGGCTTCAGCCTTCGGCGTACCGAGAATCTTGATCGGCGCGATGGTAATGTTTTCCATCACCGTCAGATGCGGAAAGAGGTTGAACTGCTGGAAGACAATGCCGATGCGCTTGCGCAGCGCGATGCGCTCGGCCTCGGTCTTCAGCTGGTCGACACGGGTGCCGCCGACGGTGATTTTGCCCGATTGCGGAATGAGCAGGCCGTTGATGCAGCGCAGGATGGTGGACTTGCCGGAGCCGGAAGGGCCGATGATGGAGACGGCGTCGCCCTTGTTGACCGTAAGGTCGATGCCCTTCAGGACCTGATTGTCACCGAAGGACAGGTGTATGCCTTCCAGTTCAACCAGAGCTTTTGCGGCGGTTTGTGGTGCGGGTGCGGACATGGCTTGTTCCAATCAGCGGGAAGCGAAGCGCCGCTCAAGGCGCTGCGTGAAACGGGAGACGGGATAGCAGAACAGGAAGAACGCCATCAGAACGGTGAGGTAGACCACGACGGTGAAATCGTTGCGCTGCACGGCGGTGCTGGCGTCCGTCGCGGCGTGCAGAAGTTCATGCACGCCGACCAGCGAGGCGAGCGCCGTACCCATGGTGATCGACGCATAGAGGTTCATCCATGGCGGCAGCGAGCGCTTCACGCATTGCGGCAGGATGATCCAGCGCAGTGTCTGGTTGCGCGAAAAGCCCAGCCCCTGTGCCGCTTCCCATTGTGCCGTCGGAATCGACTGGATGGCCCCGCGGGTGATTTCGGCGATATGGGCGCTGGCCGGAATGGCGAGACCGACGACGGCCTTGATCCAGTCCGGGAAGGGAATGTAGTTGCCGAAAGCGACGATCTCGAAGGGGAAGATGTAGGTCGCGGCAAAGATCAGCACCAGATGCGGGGCGTTGCGGAATATCTGCACATAGGTGAGCGCGGGCGCACGTACGAGACGGTAGGGCGCAAGTTCCATGATGCCAAGGAGGACGCCGATGAAGGTGCCGATGGCTATCGCAAGGATGCTGATCAGCACGTTCATGGCAAAACCCTTGGCCAGATAGGGCAGCCATTGCAGCAGCACCTGACCGAGCGACGGATCGAGGATCAGCCACAGCACGACGGCAATCAGCACGCCGAGCAGCAGAATGGTGCCGAAGGGCGGCTTCTTTACCGCCTGTGTTGGAGAAACCACCGCACTCATTGACCGAACCCCGGAACCGCAAGACGCCGTTCAAGCCACAGACCGGCCCTTGCGACGATAAAATTGATGACGCTGAAGAAGATCAGGATGACGATCATCAGCTCGACCACATTGTCGCGCTGCGTCCAGATCAGGATCGAGGCATAGGTGATTTCACCCACCGCAATTGCCGAGCCGACCGTGGTGAGCTTCACCAGATTGACGAGGTTGTTGATGATGGAGGGCAGCGCCGTGCGGATCGCCAGCGGAAACTCCACATAGCGTAAAATCTCGAAGGAACTGAAACCGATCGCACGCGCCGCCTCGATGGTGGTGGCCGGCACCGCCTCGATGCCGCCGCGCAACGCTTCCGCATGGAAAGCGGCAATGTGCAGGCCGGTGATGGCGACGACCCAGAAAAAGGGTGTGAGCGGATTGTTCTGCGCGCCGCCCAGCGCATTGGAAATCAGCATGTTGAGCACGAGGAAGCCGCACATCAGCTGCACCAGCGTCGGCGTGTTGCGCGTCAGTTCCACATAGGCGCGCACGGGGCCGGCGAGCCAGGTCTTGCCCGATGTCAGCATGGCCGCGAAAATGAAGCCGAAGACGAGGCTGAGCGGCAAAGTGACGGCGACGAGGATCAACGTCATCTTCATGCCATCGAGCCAGATCTGAACCTCGTAACCGCTGTTCAGAAAGTCATAGTTGAGGCCGAGATGCGCGGCCAGTTCTATGAAGCGCGCTGTAAATCCATCCTGCATCGGAAATCCATGCTGTTGTCGCGGGTGCGCCGCCCTGCAGGCGGCCCCAGAATGACCTGTCTTGCTTTAAAGCAGAAAAGAACGGCGGGCGAAACCGACCGTTCCCGATAGTCAGGGGAAATCGCCATGATAGCAGCCGCCTTTGCGTCACGCCGGTCCCCGGAACAAGCCAAGGATGATCCGGCATCCAGCCACGGCGCGTCTGCGCCGTGAAGGAGTCTCTCGCGATCAGGAGCCTGATCACGCTTGACCCCGGATCCCGTCCGGGGTGACGGAGTGAGCGGGTTGCCCGATCCCTTATTGTGCCGAAAGCTTCTTCTGCTGCTCTTCCATATAGCCGATGCTCGGCAGACGGTTGGCCTTGGCGAATTCCAGCATCTTGCCGGAGGCGTGCAGTTCCTTGACGATCTTGTCGAGAGCGGCCTGTGTGTCGCTTTCGCCCTTGCGCAGCCAGATCACGGAATCCGACGGGATGAGGTCGGTGGGGATGAGGATGCCGTAATCTTTCCACTCATCGGCGCGGTCCTGAAGCATCAGGCTCAGCGTGCCGTTGACGTGAACGGAGACGTCGCAATTGCCGCCCTTGAGTGCCAGCAGCGATTCCGGCTGGCTCGGCAGCGCCTTTACCTGCGCGCCATATTGCTCGATCAGCGGCTGGGTGTAGTTGGAGCCTTGCGAAACGCAGGCGATCTTGCCCTTCAGGTCCGGCCAATCCTTGATGCCACTGTCCTTGCGGCCGATGGCGGCGCCGCCCTGGCGGTCATAGGGGGTCGGTACGTAATCGAGCGTTTTGGCGCGCTCTTCCGTGTACTGCATGTTGGCGATCAGAATATCGACCTTGCCCTGCTGCAGGAACTGCACGCGGTTGGGCGGGGTCACGGTTTCGGTGACCAGCTCGACACCGAGGCCAGCGGCCAGCGCCTTGGCGACATCGATGTTGAGACCCTTCTGCTCCTGCGTCTTCGGATCGATGAAACCGAAAGGCGCGCCGGAGAGGATGACGCCGACGGTGAGCTTGCCGCGACCTTTGATCCGGTCAAGCGTTGCATCCGCGTGAGCGGCGGTGGCCATCGAAGCGATGACGACGGTTCCGGCAATGAGTTTTGCTGCAAATTTGGAGAAAGAGAGGGCCATGGGTATTTCCTTTTGATTGTAGGTGGAAACTACATGAGGCACCCGCCAAGAGCGAGAATTGGCATTGCGTGAAAAATAGTATGAATAAAATCCGGTTCCAATAAATCTTTTGTGGAGAAAAATTATCCTAATAATTTTGAATTGTAGAATCTTGTTCTTTTCCTCCCTTGCTGTGTGCCGGTTTGTCAGGAGCGGGAGAGTAGTCCGGATGTCGCTGAGGACCGGATGGCCACATGCGGAGCGAGCGCATCCGGCTTGTCTCTTCTCCCCGTGGGGGAGAAGGTCGCGGCAGCGGGATGAGGGGGCGAGGCGAGCGATATGCGGAGAGCTTGCCCCCTCATCTGCCCCTTTGGGGCATCTTCTCCCCGGCGGGGAGAAGAAAAAAGCCGCACGCCCTGTTCTTATCGTCCGGCATTATAGGCCGCGATTGCTGCCATGTTGACGATATCGCTGTCCTTCGCACCCATCGAGGTGATCTGCACCGATTTGTCGAGGCCGACGAGAAGCGGGCCGATGACGGTCGCGCCGCCCAGTTCCTGCAGCATCTTGGTGGAGATGGAGGCGGAATGGATGGCGGGCATGACCAGCACATTGGCCGGGCCGGAAAGCCGGGCAAAAGGATACTGGCTCTGCATGCGGTGATGGTTGAGCGCCACATCGGCCGACATTTCGCCGTCGACCTCGAAATTGACATTGCGCCTGTCGAGGATTTTCACGGCCTCGCGCACCTTGTCGGAGCGTTCGCCGGTCGGTTGGCCGAAGGTGGAGTAGGCGAGCATGGCAACGCGCGGCTCGTAACCGAAACGGCGGGCGAGGCCGGCTGCCTCTTCGGCGATATCGGCCAGGTCTTCCGCGTTCGGCATGTCGTGCACGGCGGTATCGGCAACGAAGACGGTGCGGTTGCGCGAGACCACCAGCGAAACGCCGATGACGCGATGGCCGGGCTTGGTGTTGATGCAGCGGCGGATATCCTCCAGCGCCGTGGAGTAGTTGCGGGTAACGCCGGTGACCACGGCGTCCGCATCGCCCATAGCCACCATGCAGGCGGCGAAATGGTTGCGGTCGTTGTGAACCAGACGCTGCACGTCGCGCAGCAGGAAACCGCCGCGCTGCAAACGCGCATAAAGATAATCGACATAGGCATCGACGCGGCTGGAAAGGCGGGCGTTGGTGATCTCGATATTGGCACGGTCGAGATCGATGCCGGCGCGTTCCGCATTGGCCTTGATGATATCGTCACGGCCGAGCAGGATGGCGGTGCCGAGGCCCTGCGCGGTGAAGGAAATCGCCGCGCGCATGACCTGTTCTTCTTCGGCTTCCGCAAAAACGACCCGCTTCGGCGAGCGGCGCACCCGCTCGTAAAGGCGCTGCGTGGTGGAAGCCATCGGGTCGCGGCGGGCGGAAAGCTCGCGGGCATAAGCGTCGAGGTCGGGCAGCTCCCGGCGGGCGACGCCGGTTTCGATGGCGGCTTTCGCCACGGCCACCGGAATGGCCGAGATCAGGCGCGGATCGAAAGGGACCGGAATGATATATTGCGATCCGAAGCGCGGGCGGTTGCCCTGATAGGCGGCAGCTACGTCGTCAGGAACATCCTCGCGGGCCAGATCGGCGAGCGCCTGTGCCGCCGCGATCTTCATAGCGTCGTTGATCTGGCTGGCGCGGACATCGAGCGCGCCGCGGAAGATATAGGGAAAGCCGAGGACGTTGTTGACCTGGTTCGGGTAGTCCGAACGTCCGGTCGCCATGATGGCGTCGTCGCGGATGCGCGACACTTCTTCCGGCGTAATTTCCGGGTCCGGATTGGCCATGGCGAAGATGATCGGCTTCGGCGCCATGGAGCGGATCATCTCTTCACTGAAAGCGCCCTTCTGGGAGAGGCCGAAGACCACATCCGCGCCCTTCATGGCTTCCGCCAGCGTGCGGTTGTTGGTTTTCACCGCGTGTGCGGATTTCCACTGGTTCATGCCTTCGGTACGGCCCTGATAGATCACGCCCTTGGTATCGCAGAGCGTGATGTTTTCAGGGTTGAAACCCATGGCCTTGATGAGGTTCATACAGGCGATTGCCGCCGCACCCGCGCCGTTGCAGACGAGCTTGGTGGTCTTGAAGTCGCGGCCCGTCAGTTCGATGGCGTTGATGAGGCCGGCAGCGGCGATGATGGCGGTGCCGTGCTGGTCGTCATGGAAGACGGGAATGTCCATCAGCTCGCGCAGGCGGCTTTCGATGATGAAACATTCCGGCGCCTTGATGTCTTCCAGATTGATGCCGCCGAAGGAGGGGCCGAGGTAGCGCACGCAGTTGATGAACTCATCGGCGTCTTCGGTATCGACCTCGAGATCGATGGAATCGACATCGGCGAACCGCTTGAAGAGAACGGACTTACCCTCCATGACCGGCTTGGAGGCGAGCGCCCCGAGATTGCCGAGACCGAGGATGGCCGTGCCGTTGGAGATGACCGCAACCATGTTGCCGCGCGTGGTATAGTCGTAAGCGGTCGCCGGATTTTCGGCGATGGCTTTCACCGGCACGGCCACGCCCGGCGAATAGGCAAGCGACAGATCCCGCTGCGTCGCCATCGGTTTGGTCGGGGTGATTTCCAGTTTCCCCGGTCGGCCTTCCGCGTGGAAATCCAGGGCTTCCTGATCCGTAACCGATGTTCTTGTGCTGGCGGGTTTCGTCGTGTCGGACATGGGCTGAGCCTGCTTTCGTGTCGATAACAGTGTAAAAATATCCGCCGTTGTTATTGTATTTTTCGCGGGCCTGCCAAGCCTTGAATGTTGTTCAGTGCAGCAAATTTAAGCGTGATGAAATTTGCGGCCGATTTAATCGATTAATTCCCGTTGTTCGTGTCAAAGGCTTTGCCGATAGGATTGGCGGGCTCGGCTCATCGCTCTGAAAAATGAAGCGCAGGGCTTTGTCCCGGGGGGGGGGGCTTTGCTCTCAGTCACTTTGAGCGGCCATTCCGTGCGGAACCTCGCACTCCCCCTTGCGTTAGGAAAACGGGCCTGCCGGCAAATGCCCCGCCGTTCACCAAGCTTTCACAAGGCGAATTTATGAGCTTGCGCTTATCCGCCCGTGAACCGATGATGGCGGTATTTCGAAATATGTATATTGTCCGGCGCACCGGGAAATTTTTAGAGTTGGAAAGGTTTTATTGTGAAGGAACACTCTCGAAAGATCACGCCGGTTCTTCTTGCTGGCGGTGCTGGTTCGCGGCTTTGGCCGGTATCGCGCGATCAATTGCCCAAGCAGTTCCAGCCGCTGGTCGGCAATCTTTCGACCTATCAGCAGACGCTGCAGCGGGTGGGCGACAAGGGCCTTTATGCCGAGCCGCTGGTGATCACCAACGAGGATTTCCGTTTCTTCGCCCGCCGTCAGGCCGAAGAGATCGATCTGCCGGCAACCGTGGTGCTGGAGCCCGCCCGCCGCGACAGCGCCGCCGCCATGGCCGCCGCCGCCGTGCTGGCCGAGCGCCGCGAGCCTGGATGTCTGGTGCTGGCGCTTGCCGCCGACCATGTGGTGCTCGATGCCGACAAGTTCTCCGACGCCGTGAAACTCGGCGCAAAAGCCGCCGATCAGGGCAATATCGTCGTCTTCGGCCTGGTGCCGACCGAACCGCGCACCTCCTACGGCTATATCAAGCCGGGTGATGCGATCGATGGCGAAAAAGACTTGAGCACCGTCGACGCCTTCGTGGAAAAGCCGGATATGAAGACGGCGATCTCCTATCTGGAAAAAGGTTATCTCTGGAATTCCGGCAACTTCCTGTTCCGCTCCGATGTGATGATCGCCGAACTGAAGGCCTTCGCCCCGGAGATTCTGGCGGCGGTGACGCAGGCGGTCGAGCAATATGAAAGCGACCTCGGTTTCGTGCGCCTGCATCAGGCAAGCTTCGAGGCTTCCCCGAAGAACTCCATCGACTATGCCGTGATCGAGAAGACCAAACGCATGGCGGTGGTGCATGGCCATTTCCGCTGGTCGGATATCGGCAGCTGGGATGCCATCTGGGAAATTGCCGACAAGCGCGGCAACGACAATGCGCTGGAAGGCAACGGCGTCTTCATCGATTCCGAAGGCTGCCTCATCCATTCGACGCAATTGCTGACCACGGTGGTTGGCGCCAAAGACATGGTGGTGGTGGCCACCAAGGATGCGGTTCTGGTGGTGCCGAAAAACCGGGTGCAGGATGTGAAGGGCCTGGTGGAGACGCTGAAGGACGGCGAACATGCACCGCAGACGCAGAGCCACAAGCGCGTCTATCGCCCCTGGGGTTATATCGAACACATGTATGTGGACGAGCGTTACCGGGTTGGCCACATCACGGTCGACCCCGGCCATCGCATCTCGTTTCAGAAACACTATCACCGCTCGGAACACTGGATCGTCGTCAAGGGCACGGCGACGGTGACGATCGGCGAAGAAACGAAGTTGCTGACGGAAAACCAGTCGGTCTATATCCCGATCGGCCAGCCGCACCGGCTTGCCAATGAGGGGCAGATCCCGCTCGAACTGGTCGAAATCCAGACCGGAGCCTATATCGGCGAGGATGATGTCATCCGCATCGAGGACGATTATAAAAGGCAATAGAATTGCCGCCAGCTCCGAAGGTTTAGAGTAGGTGAGGCGGATAGTTGTCCGGCTCGCCTTTTCGGCTCAGGCGGTCAGCGCGTTCACGCAATGGGCAAGGGCATGCGACAGCATCGCCGCCTCCAGCCCCCGACGCCAGAACAGCCATCCGAACAGCAGGCCGGGGATAAAATTGGTGAGCAGGACTGCAAGGATCAGCGCCGCCTGCGGCCGAGCGACAATCGCAAACAGAAACGGCAGATGACCAGCGGCGAAGAGTGCCGCCGCCATAAGGATGGCGGCCCACAAAATCACCGGTCGAATCTGTCCCCTTCCGGTCACGCGCCAAAGCGCCCAGGCGAAAAACGACATCAGGCCCCATCGGGTCAATAGCTCTTCCGTGATCCCGCCATAGAGAATCCGGGTCGCCAGCGGGACGTTAAAAGCGGTCATTTTTGCCACGGCGGCCGCATCCGCGACCGATGGCAGGATCGCCGATGAATAGGCGATCATCAGCAGGCCGACGGCAATGCCCACTGTCAGCGAGGGCGGCACCTGTGTTCGCAGCACCGCGCGCGGGTTGTCGCCCGTCAGCCAGCTATCGACCAAGGGGGCGCCAAGCCCGAGTTTTGCGGTCAGAGCCTGACCGGTTGCTACCGCCGCAATGGTCAGTATTGCCGGCTGGATGAGGATCAGCAGGCGCATTCCGAATGAAACTTGCTGTCCCGGTACAAGCTGCTCAAATGTCGCCAATAAAAGCGATGCGACGCCGGTTAATCCGATGACCAAAAGAATATGCCAGCGCTTCATGGTCTCTTCACCTGTTTTACTCGCTGCGAAGTTTTGTAAGCGACTGGCATTGCGTGTGGATTACGCAGCGCAATCCCCTGTGCCGCATACCTATCCGGCGCATTTTCCAATAGTTCAAATGCCTCCTGCGGGCGCTGTGAGATTCGTATTTTAGGCGGTTGCCTAATCAAAAATCTTCGCATACGTTCCAACTGCAACGTTTCAGTGAGGGAGGAGACTCATGCGAATGCGTGTTATTTCTGCGGCCTTTTTGGCCAGCGTGATGATTCCGGCGGGTATCGCCGGGGCCACCGATCTTGAGGTGACCCATTGGTGGACATCGGGCGGCGAAGCCGCAGCGGTGGCCGAACTGGCCAAGGCTTTCGACGCTACCGGCAACAAATGGGTGGATGGCGCGATTGCCGGTTCGGGTGGCACGGCCCGTCCGATCATGATCAGCCGCATCACCGGCGGCGACCCGATGGGCGCGACCCAGTTCAACCACGGCCGTCAGGCGGAAGAGTTGGTGCAGGCAGGCCTGATGCGCGACCTGTCCGATGTTGCCGCAAAGGGCAACTGGAAGGACGTCATCAAGCCGGCAAGCCTGCTCGACAGCTGCACCATCGACGGCAAGATTTACTGCGCGCCGGTCAACATCCATTCCTGGCAATGGCTGTGGCTTTCCAATGAAGCCTTCAAGAAGGCGGGCGTCGAAGTTCCGAAGAACTGGACGGAATTTGTCGCCGCCGCGCCG
This sequence comes from Agrobacterium sp. P15N1-A, assembly GCF_044626815.1. NCBI lineage: Bacteria > Pseudomonadati > Pseudomonadota > Alphaproteobacteria > Hyphomicrobiales > Rhizobiaceae > Agrobacterium > Agrobacterium sp. P15N1-A. The sequence continues at coordinate 224,244 of NZ_JBIUPF010000003.1, forward strand.
GCGCTAAAAAAGGCCGGCATCCAGCCGCTCGCGCTGGGTGGGCAGGCATGGCAGGCCAACGGCCTGTTCGACACGCTGACGCTTTCGATCGGCGGCAAGGACCTTTATCAGAAGGTCTATGGCGACAAGGATGCCGAGGCGGCAGCCGGGCCCGATATGGCGAAGATTTTCGCGGCTGCCGTCGAGGCGCGCGACATGGCCAAGGGCACCAATGTTCAGGACTGGAACCAGGCCACCAACATGGTCATCACCGGCAAGGCCGGCGGCCAGATCATGGGTGACTGGGCGCAGGGTGAATTCCAGCTGGCCAACCAGAAAGCCGGCACGGATTATTCCTGCCTTCCCGGTCTTGGCCTCAGTGAATATCTCACCACGGGTGGCGACGCCTTTTATTTCCCTGTTTTGAAGGACGAGGCGAAAACCAAGGCGCAGGACGTTCTCGCCGCAACCATCGTCGATCCAAAAACGCAGGTGGCCTTTAACCTGAAGAAAGGCTCGCTGCCGATCCGCGGCGACGTCGATCTGAATGCAGCCAATGACTGCATGAAAAAGGGTCTGGGAATTCTGGCCAAGGGCAATGCCCTGACCAGCACCGACCAGCTGATTTCCGCCGATACGCAGAAACAGAAGGAAGACCTGATGGCGGAATTCTTCGCGGGCTCGATGTCGGCGGAAGACGGGCAGAAGCGCTTCGCGGACATTATCGGTTCGGCGGACTGATTGTGATCTCTCCGGGTGGGAAAGCGGTTCGCCGCTTTCCTTTCCAGCGTCCTGCCTGTGCAACAATCACCAGCACGGGCAGGGGTTTCATGCGGTGAGGCTTTTGCCTGACCGTTGACTGTAACGTTACAGGAGGAGGTAACATGGCAGGTCAAGCGCGCTCGGGGCGCCCCAACCAGCTTTTCCGCAATCTCAATTCCAAGATTGCCTCCATTCCCATGATACTGACCGCCATGGTGATCTTCCTCGGCGGCACGATCTGGACAGTGGTTTATTCCTTCACCAATTCCAAGCTTCTGCCGCGCGCGAGCTTTATCGGTTTCGATCAATATGAGCGTTTGTGGGCAGCACCACGCTGGATCGTGTCCATCCAGAATCTGGCGATCTACGGTGTGCTGTCGCTGATCTTCAGCCTCGTCATCGGCTTCGTGCTGGCGGCGCTGATGGATCAGAAAATTCGTTTCGAAAACACCTTCCGCACCATTTTCCTCTATCCTTTCGCCCTGTCCTTCATCGTCACCGGTCTCGTCTGGCAATGGCTGCTGAACCCGGAATTCGGCATCCAGTCCGTCGTCCGCTCGATGGGCTGGGAAAGTTTCACCTTCGATCCGCTCTATAATTCCCAGATTGTCATCTACGGCATTCTGATCGCGGCGCTCTGGCAGGGCACGGGGCTCGTCATGTGCCTGATGCTGGCGGGCCTTCGCGGCATTGACGAGGACATCTGGAAGGCGGCACGCGTCGACGGCATTCCGATGTGGAAGACCTATATTCTCATCATTATTCCCATGATGCGGCCGGTCTTCATCACCACGCTGGTCATCATCGCCAGCGGCATCGTCAAGGTTTACGATCTGGTGGTGGCGCAGACGAGCGGCGGGCCAGGCATCGCGTCCGAAGTGCCGGCGAAATATGTCTATGACTACATGTTCCAGGCGCAGAATCTGGGGCAGGGCTTCGCCGCCTCGACAATGATGCTCCTGACGGTCGCGATCATCATCATTCCATGGGCCTACCTCGAATTCGGAGGCAAGAAGCGTGGCTAATATCAGCACATTGAACACGGTTGTCGCCGCCAGCGATGCGGTTGCCCCGGACCTTTCCGGCCCGCGCGGCAAGAGGCCGAGGAAAACCTTTTCCCGCCGCAACATCATTCTTTACGGCACGCTCATCGTGGCTGCCGCCTATTACCTGCTGCCGCTTTACGTGATGGTCGTCACCTCTCTGAAAGGCATGCCGGAAATCCGGCTCGGCAACATCTTTGCGCCGCCGGTGGAAATCACTTTCGAGCCCTGGGTGAAGGCCTGGGCCAATGCCTGCACGGGCCTGAACTGCGACGGGCTTTCACGCGGCTTCTGGAATTCGGTGCGCATCCTCGTGCCTTCGGTGGTGATCTCGATCATCGTCGCCTCCGTCAGCGGCTATGCCATGGCGAACTGGAAGTTCAAGGGATCGGAACTGTTCTTCTCGATCCTCATCATCGGCGCCTTCATTCCCTATCAGGTGATGATCTATCCGATTGTCATCGTGCTGCGCGAACTTGGCATATACGGTACGTTAACCGGTCTCGTCATTGTGCATACCATCTTCGGCATGCCGATCCTGACGCTGCTGTTCCGCAATTACTTCGCCTCGCTGCCGGAAGAACTGTTCAAGGCGGCGCGCATCGATGGCGCCAATTTCTGGCAGATCTATTTCCGCATCATGCTGCCCATGTCGCTGCCGATCTTCGTCGTGGCGATGATCCTGCAGGTGACCGGCATCTGGAACGACTTCCTGTTCGGCGTGGTGTTCACGCGGCCGGAATATTACCCGATGACGGTGCAGCTCAATAACATCGTCAACTCCGTGCAGGGCGTGAAGGAATACAACGTCAACATGGCCGCCACGCTTCTGACCGGGGCCGTGCCGCTGATCGTCTATTTCGTCTCCGGCAGGCTTTTCGTCCGCGGCATTGCTGCCGGCGCAGTAAAAGGTTGAGCTATATGAACAAAAGCGTTTCCATTCGCGATCTTTCCCTGTCCTTCGGCGCCGTTACCGTGCTGAAAGACCTCAATCTCGATATTTACGACGGCGAATTCCTCGTGCTGCTCGGCTCTTCCGGCTGCGGCAAGTCGACCCTTCTCAATTGCATCGCCGGCCTTCTGGAGCCGACCGATGGGCAAATCTTCATCAAGGACCGCAACGTCACCTGGGAAGAGCCGAAGGATCGCGGCATTGGCATGGTGTTCCAGTCCTATGCGCTTTATCCGCAGATGACGGTGGAGAAGAACCTGTCCTTCGGCCTTCAGGTCGCCAAGGTGCCGAAAGAGGAGATCGACCGCCGCGTCAAAAGGGCGGCTGGCATATTGCAGATCGAGCCGCTGCTGAAACGCAAGCCGGCCGAGCTTTCCGGCGGCCAGCGCCAGCGTGTGGCCATCGGCCGGGCGCTGGTGCGGGATGTGGATGTGTTCCTGTTCGACGAGCCGCTCTCCAACCTCGATGCCAAGCTGCGCTCGGAACTGCGCGTCGAAATCAAGCGGCTGCACCAGTCGCTGAAGAACACCATGATCTATGTGACGCATGACCAGATCGAGGCGCTGACGCTGGCGGACCGCATCGCCATCATGAAGAGCGGCGTCATCCAGCAGCTCGCCGATCCCGTCACCATTTACAACAAGCCGCGAAACCTCTTCGTCGCCGGTTTCATCGGCTCGCCTTCCATGAATTTCCTGCGCGGCGAGCTGATCGAAAAGGACGGCAAGGTGGTCTTCACCACCAATGGCGTGACTTTCGCGCTGGACGGTTATCATTCGGAAACGCCGCTTGCCGCCGGCCGCGCCGTGGTTCTGGGCGTTCGCCCCGAACATGTGCGCGTCGATGCCGATATCGTCGGCGGTGAAGTGCACGAGGCGATTGTCGATATCGAGGAGCCGATGGGTGCGGATAATCTGATCTGGCTGAAACATGCCGGGCATACCATGTCCGTGCGTGTCGGTGGCCACAGGCGGTTTTCACCCGGCACCAAGGTGCGCCTCGGCCTCGACATGACGATGGCCTCGCTGTTCGACGCGCAAAGCGAGGACCGGCTCTAGAACAGCTTCGATTTACCCCCACACACAATCCCAAGACCCCGATCTCTATGGAGGAGACAATGACAGAACTCGGTTTCCAGCTTTACAGCGCCCGTAATTTCCAGCCTTTTTCCGATATTCTGAAGAAGCTTTCGGCGGCGGGTTATAAACATGTCGAAGGTTATGGCGCGATGTACGCTTCGCTGGATGATGCCGGTTTGAAAGGCCTGCGCGCCGAACTCGACGCCAATGGCCTTGCCATGCCGACCGGCCATTTCGGCCTCGACCTTCTGGAAGGCGATCCGAAAAAGGCGCTCAATATTGCCAAGGTTCTGGGCGTGGAGGCGATCTATTGCCCTTATCTGATGCCTGACCAGCGCCCGACAGATGCCGCAGGCTGGTTCGCTTTCGGCAAGCGTCTGCAGGAAGCCGGCAAGCCCTTCGTGGATGCCGGGCTGGTTTTCGGTTGGCATAACCATGATTTCGAGTTCAAGACGCTTGGCGACGGTTCCACCCCACAGGAGCAAATCTTTGCCGGTGGCCCGGACCTGAAATGGGAGGCGGATATCGCCTGGATCATTCGCGGCAATGCCGATCCGCTCGCCTGGATCGAGAGCTACGGCAAGCGCATTACTGCGGTACATGTGAAGGATATCGCACCGGCAGGCGAGAATGCGGATGAGGATGGCTGGGCCGATGTCGGTCATGGTACAGTGGACTGGAAGGGCCTCGTCGCGGCGCTGAAGGCGAAATCGGCCACCAAACATTTCGTGGTCGAGCACGACAATCCGAAGGATATCGACCGACTGATCACCCGTTCGATCGCATCTTTCAAAACCTACTAAATTTCAATTTTCGGAGTTTCCATCATGGCCAGGGATCTTGGCGTCGGCATCATCGGATGCGGCAATATCTCGTCTGCTTATTTCTCGCTGGCACCGCTCTTCAAGGGCATCAAGGTGCTAGCCTGCGCCGACCTCAACCGCAATGCTGCGGAGTTGAGGGCGGAAGAATTCGGTGTTGTCGCGCAGTCCATCGAGGAACTGCTCGCCAACAAGGATATCGACGTGGTGGTGAACCTCACCATTCCCGCCGCACATTTTCCGGTGTCGAAAGCCGCCCTCGAGGCGGGCAAGCACGTCTATTCGGAAAAGCCGCTGGTGCTTTCGCTGGAGGAAGGCGAGGAGCTGCGGCGCATCGCCCGCGAAAAGAAGCTGTCCGTCGGCTGCGCGCCGGACACGTTCCTCGGCGGCGCGCATCAGCTTGCCCGGCAATATATCGATGACGGCAAGGTCGGGCGCATCACGTCAGGCACCTGCCATGTGATGAGCCCCGGCATGGAGATGTGGCACCCCAATCCGGGCTTCTTCTTCCTGAAGGGCGGCGGGCCGATCCTCGATCTCGGTCCCTATTACGTCGCCAATCTCATCAACCTCATCGGCCCGGTGAAGCGCGTCGGTGCTCTGACCAGCATGGCAAATCCGACCCGTACGGTGACCAGCCAGCCGTTGAACGGCGAAATCATCCCGGTCGAAACGCCGACCAATATCCATGCCCTGCTGGAATTCGTGAACGGCGCGACGATCACGCTTTCGGCCAGCTGGGATGTCTGGTCGCATCGCCATGCCAATATGGAGCTTTACGGCACGGAAGGCTCGATCTACGTGCCGGATCCGAACTTCTTCGGCGGCGTGGTGGAGATGAGCGGTCGCGACAAGAATATCCAGCCGCTGGAAGACTGGGCGCATCCTTTCGGCATCGCCAATCAGGAAAGCCCGAACGGGCCGCGCGCCAATTACCGTACGGCGGGCCTTGCCGATATGGCGATTGCGCTTCTGGAAGGCCGCGATGCCCGCTGCTCGCTCGACCGCTCATTGCACGGCATCGATGTGATGACCTCGATCCTGAAGTCAGGCGAGGAGGGGCGCTTCATCGAGATGAGGACGACCTGCACCCAGCCGGCGGCACTCGGCATCGAGGAGGCGCAGGCGTTATTGCGCTAAGCCCCTGTTTACAAAAAAGAAGGCCCGGCGTACTGCCAGTCCGCCGGGCCTTCCCCGCTCAGCCGGTTGCGGCGAGCGTCGCGTGTTCGCGCTTGAACTCCTTAAAAACCGATGAAAAGCCCCAGCCACCGTGCAACGGTTCTAATCATCCAGATCAGGAAGACGAACGGGGCTATGCCAACCGCTGCGACGAGCGCCGCCGAGGCGACAACGAGCGCCGTGGTGAGATTGCGCCTGAACCGGTGGCGTTTTGTGTCGAGAGCCTTATCCATGACGCATTGCGGTGATCAGTCCGCGAATGGTGAGCGTGAGATAAAGCATGCCCGCCATCGCCATCAGGATGCCGGTGCCGAGAGAGCTGAGATTGCTCAGCGAAAACAGAAATGTATCAGCCGCCACCATTGGCAGGACCCTTCAAGAACAGCAGATTTCGCATCGTTCTAGATCGTGCCGGTTTCCCGCTTATGTCCCGTTTGTTTCGTCTTGTTGCTGTGGCGGGGCATTTTCGTGATGGCGTGGTTTTGCGCGATTTTCCCAAGGCCCTTCACAAGCCCGTCGGTTTGGTTTAAAGCCGCTCCCCGTAATCCGGTCGCAGCCCACCCGGTCAAAACAAGGGATCCCAAATTATGAAAACCATCGTCATCTGCTCCGGCGGATTGGACTCCGTTTCGCTTGCGCATAAAATCGCGGCGGAACACGACCTTCTCGCTCTCGTCTCCTTCGATTATGGCCAGCGCCACAGGAAGGAGCTGGAATACGCCGCCGATTGCGCAAGGCGTCTCGGCGTGCCGCATCATGTCATCGATATCAGAACCATTGGCGCCCATCTCACCGGTTCGGCGCTGACTGACGACGTGGAGGTGCCGGACGGGCACTATGCGGAAGAGACCATGCGCTCCACCGTGGTGCCGAACCGCAATGCCATCATGCTCACCATCGCTTTCGGGCTGGCCGCCGCGCAGCAGGCGGATGCGGTGGCGATTGCCGTCCATGGCGGCGATCACTTCATCTACCCCGATTGCCGGCCGGGCTTTATCGACAGTTTCAACGCCATGCAGGCGCATGCGCTTGAGGGTTATGCCGACGTCAAGCTCTTTGCCCCCTATGTCACCGTTTCCAAGGCGGCGATCGTCACCGATGGTGCGAAATACGGCACGCCGTTTGGCGAAACATGGTCCTGTTACAAGGGCGGCTTGCGCCACTGCGGCCGCTGCGGCACCTGCGTGGAACGGCGCGAGGCCTTTCATCTGGCCGGTGTCACCGATCCGACCGACTATGAGGACCCGGACTTCTGGGTGGCGGCCACCCATGCCTTTGCGGCACAGGAGGTGCGCTGATGTTCCGCGTTACCAAGGAGTTTCACTTCTCCGCCTCGCACCAGCTGAAAAGCCTGCCCGCCGACCACCAGTGCAACCGTCTGCACGGCCATAATTACATCGTTGAGGTCGAGCTATCGGGCGAAGAGCTGAACGAGCACGGTTTCGTGCGTGACTATCACGAGCTTGCGCCACTGAAGCACTATATCGACGATCATTTCGATCACCGCCACCTGAACGATGTCCTCGGCCATGACCGGGTGACGGCGGAATATCTTGCAAAACATTTCTACGACTGGTGCAAGGATCGCCTGCCTGAAACCAGTGCGGTGCGGGTGAGCGAAACCGCCAAGACCTGGGCGGAATACCGGCCATGACGGCGGCTGCACAAAAGATTGCAGCGAAGGAAACCACGATCCGCATCAGCGAAATCTTCGGTCCGACCATCCAGGGCGAAGGCGTGCTGATCGGTCTGCCGACCGTCTTCGTGCGTACCGGCGGCTGCGACTACCGCTGTTCCTGGTGCGATACGCTGCATGCCGTTGACAGCGAGTACCGTGACACGTGGAAACCGATGCCGGTTGAGGCGATCTGGCAGGAGGTGCGGCGGCTTTCCGGTGGCGTGCCGCTGACGGTCTCGCTTTCAGGCGGCAACCCGGCCATCCAGCCGCTCGGAGCCTTGATCGCGAAGGGGCAGGGCGAGGGGTATCGCTTCGCGCTGGAAACGCAGGGCAGCATCGCGAAAGACTGGTTTGCCGATCTCGACCATCTGGTGCTGAGCCCCAAACCGCCATCGAGCGGCATGGAAACGGACTGGCAGTCCTTCAAAGACTGTCTTGCCGCCGCCGGCGAGGGGCCGCAGGTGGCGCTGAAGATCGTGGTGTTCGACGATGCGGATTATGCCTATGCCAAGGCGGCATCCGCGCGCTTCCCGCATCTGCCCGTCTATCTCCAGCCCGGCAACCATACCCCGCCGCCGCCCGATGATGACGATGCGCGTGTGGATATCGATGGGGTGATGGACCGGATGTTGTGGCTGGTGGATAAGGTCAGCGAAGACCGCTGGTTTTCGGCGCGGGTGCTGCCGCAGCTGCATGTGCTGTTGTGGGGGAACAAGCGCGGGGTTTGACGCTGCGTGGGAGTGAAATTCCACGCTGTAGCTTGCATCCTCAAGAAGCGCACAATGTATTGAGCGAGTGGAAGCCGCTTGTTTCTTCTCCCCGAGGGGGAGAAGGTCGCGGCAGCGGGATGAGGGGGCTTGCTCGCCGAAATCCGGGGACGTTGCCCCCTCATCCGACCCTTCGGGCCACCTTCTCCCCCTCGGGGAGAAGAAACATGCGGCAACGTTTTGCCGCATGTTGTTCTTTCATATCAAGCCGAAACAGCTACCTCACGCCGTTCCCGATCCGCGATGATCGATAGATCGAGCACCTTCTGCAGATTGGCGGCATGGCGGAAGTCCGGATCGGCAGGGCCGCCTTCCATGACGGCCTTGGCGAATTTTTCGTAATTCGTGGCCACCGGCTCCACATCGATCGTCTTCCATATCGCCTTCTCCACATCTTCACCGATGCAGGCACGCAGGCTGGAATAGTCGGGCGTGTGGATGACTTCCAGCGCACCCTTGTCGCCATGGATGCGTAGGCGGAGCTCGTTCAAGTGCCCCGTCGCCCAGCGGCTGGCATGGATGACGCCCATGGCGCCGTTTTCCAGTTCGGCGGTCATGGTGAAGCTGTCATTGGCGTCGAGGTCGTAGACGCCAATTTTATTGCCTTCATATTTGTCGAAGGTCTTCAGCCGCGTGAAGATGCGTGCCACATCGCTGCCCGCGCCATAGGAGGCGAAGTCGAGAATGTGGATGCCGACATCGCCCAGCACGCCGTTCGAGCCATGCTTGGTGGAAAGCCGCCACAGCCACTTGCTCTCCGTCATCCAGTCGCCCCAGGCTTTGGAAACCAGCCAGCTCTGGAGATAGGAGGCTTCCAGATGCCGCACCTTGCCGATCTTGCCAGCCAGCACCATCTCGCGCGCCGCCTGCAAGGGGGCGACGTTGCGATAGGTGAGGTTGACCATGGCGACGAGGCCGGCTTTTTCGGCGGCATCGGCCATTTCGGCGGCCTTGGCGTAGTTTTCCGCCAGCGGCTTTTCGCAGAAGACATGCTTGCCGGCCGCCAGCAGCTTCAGGCTGGTGGGGTGGTGGATGGCGTCCGGCGTGACATTCGCCGCCGCATCGAATTCACCCCAGGCAATGGCGTCATCCAGCGAGGTGAAGGAGAGCGGGATGTTGTGGCGGAGCGCAAAGCCGCGCACCACCACATCGTCCACATCCACCGCCGCGACCAGTTCGACGCCGGGGATTTGCGAGAAATAGGTGGCATGGTTGTTGGCCATGCCGCCGGTTCCGAGAATGAGAAGTCTCATGGCTTTTTACCTGTAACCTGCTTCGCCTGCCTTGTGCAGCTTGGGGCCGCGTTCTTCGATCGGCTCCAGCGCCTTGTCGACGGGAACATTGGGGGCATCGTGAATGCTCTTCAGTGCGCCAACCGGGTTATAGGCCCATTTCACCGAGTTGCTGATGACCTTCTGGACATTGGCATCGTGATAGGTGGGATAGGTCTCGTGGCCGGGGCGGAAATAGAAGATATTGCCGGCGCCGCGACGCCAGGTGAGGCCGGAACGGAAGACTTCGCCGCCCTGGAACCAGGAGATGAACACGGTTTCCAGCGGCTCCGGCACGGAGAACTGCTCGCCGTACATTTCCTCGTTTTCCAACTCGAAATGCTCAGGCAGACCGGCGGCAATCGGGTGGCGCGGATTGATCGTCCACAGACGCTCGCGTTCGCCCGCCTCACGCCATTTCAGCGCGCAGGGTGTGCCCATCAGCCGCTTGAACGGCTTGGAGAAGTGGCCGGAATGCAGGACGATGAGGCCCATGCCTTCCCAGACGCGTTTGGCGACACGCTCGACGATCTCGTCCTGCACCGCGCCATGGTCCTTGTGGCCCCACCAGACCAGCACGTCGGTCTTGTCGAGGCGATCCTGCGACAGGCCGTGTTCCGGTTCCTGAAGGGTGGCGGTGGTGGCGTTGATCTCGGGGTTCTGGTTCAGCGCATCGGCGATGGTGTTGTGCATGCCGTTTGGATAGATCGAACGGACCGTCTCATTGATGTGTTCGTGGATATTTTCGCCCCATACAACGGTGTTGATGGTCATTGTCATGCTCCTCGGTGAAAGCCGGGACCTTGGGTGATCCCGGCGAAAGTGAAAAATTCAGGCAGCACCCCGGGCGGGGTTGCGGGCAAGCGCCCGGCCTTCGGCGTCAAAACGATGGATCTGCGCCGCATCCGCCACGAGGGCGATACGCTCGCCCGCCTTGCGGTCGGTCACGCCTTCTTCGCGAACGACGACGGGTTCACCGGCGCCGATCTCGACATAGATATAGCTGTCCGACCCGAGCATTTCCGAATGCACGATCTCACCGCTCCAGCCGCTGCCGTCGGTGGTGATGGTGATGTGCTCCGGGCGGATGCCGATGGTTTTTGCGCCTTCCGTCTCGGCATATTTGCCTGACAGGAAGTTCATCTTCGGCGAGCCGATGAAGCCGGCGACGAAGGTGTTGACCGGACTTTCGTAAAGCTCCAGCGGCGTGCCGATCTGCTCGACCCTGCCGTCACGCAGCACGCAGATGCGGTCGGCAAGCGTCATTGCCTCGACCTGATCGTGGGTAACGTAGATCATCGTCGTGTCATGCATCGAGCGGTGCAGTTTGGCGATTTCCAGACGCGTGGCAACGCGCAATGCCGCATCAAGGTTGGAAAGCGGTTCGTCGAACAAGAATACCTTCGGATCGCGCACGATGGCGCGGCCGATGGCGACACGTTGGCGCTGGCCGCCGGAAAGCTGTTTTGGCAGACGTTCCAGATAGGGCGTGAGCTGCAGCATCTCGGCTGCCGCTTCGACGCGCTTCCTGCGCTGTTCCTTGTCCGCGCCTGATAGCTTCATGCCGAAGGCCATGTTTTCGAACACGGTCATATGCGGATAAAGCGCATAGGACTGGAAGACCATGGCGACGCCGCGCTTGGCGGGCGGCAGGCGGTTCACCGTCTCGCCATCGAAGGAAAGCGTGCCGCCGGAAATTTCCTCCAGCCCGCAGATGAGGCGCAGCAGCGTAGACTTGCCGCAGCCGGAAGGGCCAACGAAAACCATGAACTCGCCGGAGCGGATGTCCATGTCGATGCCCTTGATGACATCGAAGGCGCCGAAGGATTTGCGAAGATCGCGCAGTTGAATGGTGGTCATTTGGTTTCTCCTAGCCTTTGACGCCGCCGGCGGTGAGGCCGGAAATGATGCGTCGCTGGAAGATCAGAACGAGGACGACGAGCGGGGCGGTGACGATGACGGAGGCCGCCATGATCGTTCCCCAGGGTATTTCGAACTGCGAGCCGCCCGACAGGAGCGCGATGGCGACAGGCACCGTGCGCTGCTCGTTCGATGAGGTGAAAGTGAGCGCGAAGAGGAACTCGTTCCACGCCGCGATGAAGGCGAGAAGCCCTGTGGTGACGAGCGCCGGCCACATCAGCGGCATGAACACCTGGGTGATGATCACCCACGGCGTCGCGCCATCGACGATGGCCGCTTCCTCGATCTCGATCGGCAGGTCACGCATGAAGGTTGTCAGCACCCAGACCGTGAAGGGCAGGGTGAAGATCATGTAGGAAAAGATCAGCGCTAAGGGCGTGTTGAAGATGCCCGCCCAGCGGATCAGTTCGAACAGGCCGGCGAGCACGGCGATCTGCGGAAACATCGAAACCGACAGGATGGTGAGCAGCAGCAGCGCGCGGCCACGGAAGCGGACGCGGGCGAGAGCATAGGACGCCGTTACCGCGAGGAACAGCGAGAGTATGACGACGGAAGATGCGACAAACAGCGAGTTGCCGAGATTGCGCAGGAAAGTGCCGTTGCCGATGACGAAGCTGTAATTGGTCAGCGAGAAGTCACGCGGCCAGTAGTTGACCTGGAACAGCGCCGAGCCGGATTTCAGGCTCGTCAGGATCGCGTAATAAAACGGGAATACCGAAATCACCATGATGATGGCGACAAGCGCGTAGAAGGCGGTGGTTTTCAGGATGCTTGGCAGGGTCATCGCGCGGCTCCATCGGTGTTGACGCGCCCGAGCCACATGTAGATGACCGTGATCGAGGCGATGATGAGGAACAGCATGGTGGAGGCGGCGGCGCCATAGGAGAACTTGTCGAAATCGAACAGGTTTTCACGTGCCAGCACCGACATGGTGCGGGTCTGGGCATTATTCGGCGTCAGGATGTAGATGAGGTCGAAGACGCGCATCGCATCCAGCATACGGAAGATGACGGCGACCATGAGTGCGGGTCGGATCATCGGCAGGGTGACGCGGAAGAACACCTTGACTGGATGAATGCCATCCACCTTGGCCGCCTCATACATGTCCTTCGGCACCATCTGTAGGCCGGCAAGGATGAGCAGCGCCATGAAGGGCGTCGTCTTCCAGATGTCGACGATCAGCACGGCCACCATCGCGGTTTCAGGATTGGCGGTCCAGGCGATCTTGCTGGAGATCAGCCCGAGATTGAGGAACAGGTCGTTCAAGATGCCGAACTGGTCGTTCAGCATCCACGCCCACATCTGCGCCGAGACGATGGTCGGAATGGCCCAGGGTACGAGAATGGCGGCGCGCACGAGGCCGCGTCCCTTGAATTCGGCGTTCAGCACCAGCGCGACGATGAGGCCGAGTACCGTTTCGAGGCTGACGGAGACGACGGTGAATTTCAGCGTATTGAGAACCGCGCCCCACCATGCGGGATCGGCAAGCAGGCCGCGATAGATGGTGCGGCCGCTGCTGAGCGTGATCCAGGTGAGGTAGTTCTTGAGGCCGACGAACTGCGCACCCTCGAGATTGGTGAGCGAAGCGTCGGTGAGGCTGAACCAGACGGTGCGCACCAGCGGCCAGCCGGCCACCAGCGCCAGCACCAGAAATGTGGGAGCAAGAAACAGCCAGGCGGATTTCAGACGTTCCGATTGCAGATCGGAGCCGGTGCCGGCTGCCGCGACCGGTCTTTGAAGGGCGATGTCGTTCATGGGGATATCTCGCGGTTGGGGCGCGGGAAACGATCAGGCCAGACCATCTCCCGCGCGGGCCGGATTACCAGCCGTTGCCTTTGAGATCGGTCAGTTCAACCTCGAGAAGTTCGAGATTTTCAGCCGCCGTGCCGTTGCCGGAGAGCGTGTTGTGCACGGCGCCCCAGAACTTGGCTGAAACCTCGTTATATTTCACCTTGGCCGACGCGGAGGGACGCGGAACAGCGGTCTCGAAGATCGGCTTCCATGTCGGCATGAAGGGCTGTGCGGCAGCGACATCCTTGTCGTCGTAAAGGGAAGCGATCGTCGGCATGTTGGAGAGCTGGATCGCGCGCATCTTCTGGGTGTCTTTCGACGCCAGGAATTTCACAAGCTGAATGGCCGCTTCCTGATCGTCGGAATATTTCGAAACGGCGAGGTTCCAGCCGCCGAGTGTCGAGGCAGGGGCTTCGCCTTCTGCGCCCGCCGGCAGCGGGGTGACGCCGAATTTGCCCTTGATGGCGCTGTCTTCGCCATTACCCAGTGCATATGCATAAGGCCAGTTGCGCATGAAGACGGAATTACCGGTCTGCCAGACGCCGCGCGCTTCCTCTTCCTTATAAGCGAGCACGCCCTGCGGCGCGATGGTGCCGACCCAGCCCTTGGCGGTTTCGATGGCCGCTGCGGCCTTCTCATTGTTGACGGAGATATCGCCGTTGGTCTCGACAATATGGCCGCCGCCGGCGGAAGCGATCCATTCCAGCGCGTTGCAGGTCAGGCCTTCATAGGCGCTGCCCTGGAAAACGAAGCCCCAGAGATCCTTCTGGCCAGCCTCGCGCTCCTTGTCCTGGATTTCCTTTGCGGTCTCGCTCAGTTCTTTCCAGGTCTTCGGCGGCTGCTTGCCGTATTTTTCCAGAAGGTCCTTGCGGTAGAACAGCGCCGGCGCATCGGTGAACATCGGCATGGCGACGAGCTTGCCGTCAACCGTCTGCGACGCGACGATGGAGGGGAAATGATCACCGATGACATCCTTGGTCGCTGCGGTCAGATCCACGAATTGGTCGGCCAGCTGCGGCGCCCAGATCACGTCCGTCTGGTAGACGTCGACATCCTTGTTGCCGGCGGCAAGCCACAGCCGGTACTGGCTGAACTGCTCGCTGGACGATGACGGCATGGTGACGAGATTGACCTTGTGACCGGTCTCTTTCTCGAAGGCGGCGATGCGTTCGCGGAAGAACGCGACGTTCTTGCCGGTCGAATTGGCGGCGATCGAAAGCTCGGCCGCCTCAGCCGAAATAGCGGCGGAAAACGCAGCCCCGCACAGGAACAAAGTCTTCATGGAAATATTCATTGTCAAACTCCTCCGTTGACGCTTCCGATTGTCCTCAAAATTGAAAGCGCTTTTGACTTATGCGAGGCTCTCAAAAGCCGAGCTATCTGTCAATACTCTTTCTAATCCCCCGGAAATCGGCTGTTTTCGCCTGCAATTTTTCGGCGTTTGCCTTTGGGAATGATCAACTGTAAGGTTTCAGGTGGGAGAAAATTGAAATCGTTTTCAATTTTTGTCGGCTTGAAAAATCCGCGGCGGCGACGCATGCAGGGGCAAATTGGCAAAAAATTATGAAGCTTAAGGAATTCGCAGAGAAAGTCGGGCTCTCGCCCACCACCGTCAGCCGGGCGCTGGGCGGGTACCCCGAGGTGCGCGAGGAAACGCGCCAGCGGGTGATGGAGGCTGCGCTGAAATACGGCTACCGGCCGAATGCCAATGCCGTCAGGCTGGCGACGGGCAGGGCAGGCGCCATCGGCGTCGTCATGGGCCGTTCGGGCGGCGGGCACTTCTTTTCCGAATTTATGGGTGGCATGGCGACCCGGCTGGAACGGGAAGAGACCGACATTCTCGTCAGCGTCACCGTCGACAATAATCTCGATGAGGAACTGGCGATTTTCAGCCGGCTGGCGGCGAGCGGCCGGGTGGATGGCATTATCGTGCATTCGCCCCGCCCCGAGGATGAGCGTATCGCGCTGCTCAACCGGTTGGGTGTGCCCTTCATCGTGCATGGCCGCTCAAAGACGCCTTTCGAACATGCCTGGCTCGATATCGACAACCACGATGTGACCTATCGTCCGACGATCCATTTTCTGGAGCGCGGACACAGGCGCATCGCCCTTATCAATGGTCCGGTTGGCCGCACCTTCGTGCAGGACCGCGAGCAGGGTTTTCGCGAGGCGCTGGCCACGCACGGCATTACGCCGGATCCGCGCTTCATGATGAATGAGCACTTCAGCGAAGAAACGGCCTTTCGCTTCGCCCGCTCGCTGCTGGAACAGACGCCGCGCCCAACCGCCTTTGTGGCGGGTGCGATGATGACGGCGCAGGGTGTCTATCGCGCCGCGACGCAGATGGGGCTGACGATCGGCAAGGATGTCTCCGTCATCGCCCATGACGACGTGTTTCCTTATCTCACGCCGGAAAGCATGATGCCGCCGCTTTCCACCACCCGCTCGCCCATGCGGATGGCGGGCATGCGGGTGACGGACCTGCTTTTGCAGATCATCGGCGGCCGTCCCGTCCGCGAGGTTCAGGAATTGTGGCCGGTAGAACTGATCTTGCGGGAATCGGTCGGTCCAGCCTGAACTTCTCGGCATAGCTCACTGATTCCACTCCATTTTGTGAACGTCAGTTGATAACGTTCGCCTTTCGTCATCTATACGTCCGCGCCGTCTCATGTATAATCGGAACAGTCACGGGCGTTATGGAACAGGACCCGGGCCGGCGCGTTGAGGGGACGTGTCGAAGGAGGTGGACGGATGTTTGAATTTTTAAAACCGCAACAGCAGACTGTGATCGATGATGTCGAGGCGACCGGCACCTATGCCGATGCGCTGCTCAACGTTCCGAGCCCGGAACTTAACCGTTCGACCGCTCGCGAGCATGGTCATGAAGCCCATTCCCGCGACTATTGCGAAAATCGCGATATTTCTCGCAGCGCGCTCGGTTTCGCCTGAGCCATCGCAAAAACCTTCCTAAAAAAACGGAACGGACAGGCCGTGCCCGCGTTTTCCCTGTACGACCCACAGGGCGGCGCAACCGGACCGAAGGGACCTGACCGGCATTTGACCGATAGGCGAATTGGGTGTTGCGCCGCCTGATTGGCGACAGCGCAAACGCGCTGTCCCACGAGATAAAAACGCAGCTTGTGCCCATTGTGGCAAAGCGTGTTTATCAGGAGGCCGCGATGCCAGCCGTTCCCGTTGAGCCCTATCCCGAACCGCCGATGCCCGTGCCGCCGCAGCCGGATATTCCGCCGGTGGAAGAACCGGAACCCGACCGGTTGCCGGACGAGGTGCCGACACCCAACCCCGACGAAAACGACGGGCCGCCGAAGGTGCTCTCGTGTTTCACGCCTCTCCGCTCTCGAATTTCTTGCTGACGAAAGCCGAGCCCTTGAGCCCGAAGCGCCAGGGATATTCCGTCGCGCGGCTGATGCCGATTCGTCTGCCGCTGGTGACGGCGGCGGCCTCTTTCGGCAACCGCAGGAAAAACGGCGCTGCGTTCAACGGCGCGCCGTCCATGTCCCCCGTAATCGCCAGCGCCTGACAGAGCCTGCCCGGACCTGAGCAGAGAAGTTTCGGCTTGTCAGTTCCCCGTCGCAGTTTCATCATGTCTATGCCGGTCAGGGGTTCGATGGCGCGCAGAAGCACGGCTGAACCCGGAGCGCAGACAAAGTTGGCGCACCAGTGAATACCATAGGACCGGTAAACATAAAGACGGCCGGCCGGGCCGAACATTGCCCTGTTGCGCGGGGTCTGCCCGTTGAAACTGTGGGATGCCGGGTCGTCCGGATGATAGGCTTCGGTCTCCACGATGATGCCGCCGGTATTGCCGATGCGGAACTCCGCGCCGATGAGGGCGCGCGCCACATCCAGCGCATCGCGGAGGAAGAAACTCTCCTGCATTTCCGGGCCAAAGGCCTGATCCATCTGGAACCCTTCCGCTCTGCCATCGTTGTGAATTCAGGTTCTAACCGTTTTCCAGCATCGGATTCGTACCGGTGCTTTTCAAGCCGGAGGGCATGTCATGCAACTTTCGACGACCTATGTAAAACGCAATAACGGGGTTATCTCCGTCGAGTTCGTCGGCAACGACGGCGATCAGGTCTCTGTTCGCCTCGCCGACGGCCTTGAAGGGATCGATGATGCCGAGGCCATCAAGCGGGCGAGCGCGGTGATGGTGCAACTGACCGCCTTCGGAACGCGCCATGGTGCGGATGCGCCTTCGCAATTTTCCGCTCTCGGCACCGCGCAGGACGATGCGCCTCAGGGATTGCTGCACGGGCAGGCGAGCGCACGCACCGCGCGGGACCGCGAGATTCTGGAGGAAGAGCTTGAGGAGGGGCTGGAGGACAGCTTTCCGGCGAGTGATCCCGTCTCGGCGACGGTCACGTCCATTGCTTCCCGAAAAGGAGGGCAATGACATTGACCGTTCGTAAAGTCGCTCTGGTAACCGGCGCTGGCTCCGGCATTGGGCGCGCCGCCGCCCTTCATCTGTCGGCGCAGGGTTTTGCGGTCGGTCTGTTGGGCCGCACCGAATCGGAATTGAACGATGTCGCCCGGGAAATAGGCGCCGCATCCGGTTCTTCGAAGGTGCTTATGGCCGATGTGGCGGATGAAGCGGCGATGCGTCACGCGGTCGCAGCGCTGGTTGAGGATTTCGGCCGGCTTGACGTCGTGGTGGCCAATGCCGGCGTCAACGGCGTCTGGGCGCCCATCGATGAGCTGAAACCGTCCGAATGGGACGATACGATCCGCATCAACCTGCGCGGCACCTATCTCACCGTCCATGCCAGCGTGCCGCATCTGAAAGCGGCCGGCGGCGGGTCCATCGTCATCATTTCGTCGATCAATGGCACCCGCACCTTCACCTCGCCCGGTGCTACGGCCTATTCCGTGACGAAGGCCGGGCAATTCGCCATGGCGCAGCAACTGGCGCTGGAGCTGGGGCGTCATCGTATTCGCGTCAATGCGGTGTGTCCGGGCGAAATCGAAACGGCAATCGATGAAAATACCGATATACGCGGGCGGGAAAAAACGGAGGTTCCAGTCCGTTTTCCGGCTGGGGATATTCCGGTAACCGGCGGCGTGGCCGGCACCAGCGATGACGTCGCCGCGCTGATCGGTTTTCTGGCGTCGGATGCGTCCCGCCACATTACCGGCACGCCGGTATGGATCGATGGCGGCCAGGGGCTGCTTCGATAATCGCGGCCGGCACTTTCACTGCCCACCCCATCACGGGCTTGTGTCCTTATGATTAACGAATGGGTAACGTCTGTTCACGAGACTTTGTCCATGAGCGAGGTTGCCGTGTTGTGGCCACCTTCGATAGTTAAGCGTCTGCCGGAAAGGCGGGCAAATCAGGCGGGCAGAACGATCCATGGGCATGCAGGCATTGCTGGATTTCGCGGTTGCGGGGTTGCGGCAAAAGGTAAGGGCAGGGGCAAGAATGGCCGCGATCGTTGCGATCGGTGGCAGCCTTGCCGCGTGCACTTCCATGGGGCTCGACAGCGTCAAGAAAGATCCGCCGAAACTGTCGTCCAAGATGATGGCGCAGATGTCGGCCAAGGGCATGCGCCCGGAAAGCCCTGTCCTCGTTCGCATTTTCAAGCAGGAAAGCGAACTTGAGGTGTGGAAGGTCGACAAGACCGGAAATTACGCGTTGCTCAAGGCCTATCCCATGTGCCGCTGGTCCGGAAAGCTCGGCCCCAAGATGAAGACGGGCGACCGGCAGGCGCCGGAAGGGTTTTATCATGTCTCGGCCGGCATGCTGAACCCGAACTCACAATATTACGTCTCCTTCAATCTCGGTTATCCCAACCGGCTGGAATCGGCGCTCGGTTACACCGGTGAGGCGCTGATGGTGCATGGCGCCTGTTCCTCTTCCGGCTGCTACGCCATGACGGATGCCCAGGTGGGCGAGATTTACGCCATCGTCGCGCGTGCGCTTCAGGGCGGGCAGGACCGTTTTCAGGTGCAGGCCTATCCCTTCCGCATGAGCGCCCGGAATATGGTGGCACATCGGGACGACCCCAACATGCCGTTCTGGAAAACGCTGAAGGAAGGCTACGATTATTTCGAGGTGACGCGCCGGCAGCCGAAGGTTTCCGTCTGCGGCCGTCGTTATGTCTTCAACAGCGAATTTGCCGGAGGCGAACCTGCCGATCCGCTGGCGGCCTGCCCGCCGGCCATCAACCAGCAGGATCCGCTGGTGGCTTCGAAACTGGCCGAAGAGCAACAAAAATTTGCCGCCGCGATGAGTGAGGGAACTTCCAGCCCGCTCAGCGCGTATGTAGACGGCGGCATGCATCCGAGCTTCCGGGCCATTTTGAAATCGAACGGCGCCAAGGCCATGGCATCGCAGGTTTCCGGCACGAAGTACCCTATCAGCCGCCCAGAGGCGGCGCTGGCAGATCCCTTTGCCGGCGTGAGATGACGTAAATGAGGTTTTTCAATTGAACGAGACGACGACGACCCGGCGGGGTTTCCTGCTTGGAGCAGGTGGACTGGCGCTTGCCGGCCTTGCGGGCTGCAACACAACCGCGCGTGAGGCCGCCCGGCCTGCAGCGCCCGCGGACGACCCGATGTATGCCCTGATGTACGGTCCCAAGCCGGACGAGCAGTTCCCGCTGCCGGAAATCCCCTACAAGCGGATTCCGCGTCAGTTCCTGCGGCAGATGGTGGCGAACCCGACGGGTGAACGCCCCGGCGTCATCGTCGTCGATACCGCCAATCATTTTCTCTATCTCACTTATGAGAACAATCAGGCCATGCGTTATGGCGTCGGTCTCGGCCGCGCAGGCTTTGAATGGGCCGGTCGCGGCGTCATTCAGTACAAGCGGCAATGGCCGCGCTGGACGCCGCCCGATGAGATGATCGCGCGCCAGCCGGAACTGGAACCCTATAGTAGCCGCAATGGCGGCATGGAGCCGGGCCTCAAGAACCCGCTCGGTGCGCGTGCGCTCTATATCTTCAAGGATGGTAAGGACACGATCTACCGCCTGCACGGCTCGCCGGAATGGTGGACCATCGGCAAGTCGGTATCCTCCGGCTGCGTGCGCCTGCTGAACCAGGATATCATTGATCTTTATAACCGCGTGCCCGATGGCACGCCGATCGTGGTGACGGCGCTCGGCCCCGCACAGCAGGGCGTGCCGATCGGCCAGGAAGGTGTGCCCGTGGCGCAATATGGCAACGGTGTGATCGGCGATGGCCTCTCGCAACCGATGCAGGCCTACTGACAGGTTACAAAAAAGGCCGCGCTTCCAGGCGCGGCCTTTTTGTTTGCATGGTCTTTACTGCGCGCGCTTCAGCGCATCGCCGAGGATCGAGACGATATCGTCGAAATGGGATTTTTCGGCGATCAGCGGCGGCGAGAGGGCGATGATGTCGCCGGTAACGCGAATGAGCAGGCCGCGCTCGAAGCAATCCACGAAGACATCATAGGCGCGTGCGCCGGCAGCGCCGTCGCGCGATTGCAGCTCGATGCCGGCGATGAAGCCGATGGTGCGGATGTCGATGACATTCGGCAGGCCCTTCAGGGAATGGATGGCGTCGTGCCAGACATCCTGCAATTCGGCCGCGCGGGTGAAAAGGCCCTCATCGCGATAGATGTCGAGCGTCGCGATACCGGCGGCGCAGGCGACGGGGTGGCCGGAATAGGTATAGCCGTGGAACAGCTCGATCTGGTTTTCCGGCCCATGCATCAGCGCATCGTGCACCTTGCTGCTGGTGAAAACCGCGCCCATCGGGATCGCGCCGTTGGTCAGTCCCTTGGCGCTGGTGACGATATCGGGCGTAACGCCGAAATAGTTGGTGGCGAAGGTGGAGCCCATGCGGCCGAAACCGGTGATGACCTCATCGAAGATCAAGAGGATGCCGTGCTTGTCGCAGATGGCGCGCAGGCGCTCCAGATAACCCTTCGGCGGCACCAGTACGCCGGTGGAGCCGGCGACCGGTTCGACGATGCAGGCGGCGATGGTTTCCGCGCCATGCAGGGCGACCAGCCGTTCCAGATCGTCCGCAAGCTCCGCGCCGTGTTCGGGCTGGCCTTTCACGAAGCTGTTCTTCGCCGGATCATGGGTGTGACGCAGGTGGTCTGCGGGGATTTGCGGGAAAACGCGACGGTTGTTGACGAGGCCGCCCACGGAGATGCCGCCGAAACCGACGCCATGATAACCGCGCTCACGACCGATCAACCGGCTGCGGGTGCCCTGGCCGATGGCGCGCTGGTAGGCGATGGCGATCTTCAGCGCCGTATCGACCGATTCCGACCCGGAGCCCGTATAGAAGACACGGTCCAGTTTCGCACCTTCCGGGCCGGGCGCAATTTCCGCCAGCCGCTCGGCGAATTCAAAGGCAACCGGGTGGCCCATCTGGAAGGAGGGCGCGTAATCCATGGTCGAAAGCTGGTGCTTGACGGCAGACGCGATCTGCTGGCGGCCGTGGCCGGCGTTGACGCACCACAGGCCAGCCGTGCCATCGAGAACCTGACGGCCGTCATTGCTGGTGTAATACATGCCTTCGGCGCTCGTCAGCAGGCGGGGATTGGCCTTGAACTGCCGGTTGGCGGTAAAGGGCATCCAGTAGCTGTCAAGCGAGGTGGAATTGGATCGGCTCGGGTTGTCCATGGTGGTCTCCTGTTCGTTGCCGGTGATTGAATGCTATTTTCGCGACTGAACAAGCCCTTTTCTCTCAGTGGCCAAGCCATTGAAAATGCTATAGGCCTGAACGCAGATTTTCGATATTTCGAACAAGGGCAACGGGGGCTCAGGCATGTCGGTGGATATAGGCGGGCGTTTGCGCCATTTGCGGCTGCGCCACAATATTTCCCAGCGGGAACTGGCAAGACGCGCCGGTGTCACCAATTCGACGATTTCGCTGATCGAATCCAACACTTCGAACCCTTCCGTCGGTGCGCTGAAACGCATTCTCGACGGCATACCGATAGGCCTTGCCGAGTTTTTCGCTTTCGAGCCGGAGACGAGCCGCAAGGCTTTTTACCGGGCGGATGAACTGGTTGAAATCGGCAAGGGGCCGATATCCTTCCGGCAGGTGGGTGAGAATGTCTTCGGCCGCAGCCTGCAAATCCTCAAGGAATGTTACCAGCCGGGCGCCGATACCGGCAAGGTGCCGCTGGTTCACGATGGCGAGGAAGGAGGAATCATCCTTTCCGGACGGCTGGAAGTGACGGTCGATGAGGAGAGGCGGGTGCTCGGGCCGGGGGATGCCTATTATTTCGAAAGCCGCAGGCCGCATCGTTTCCGTTGCGTCGGTCCCGTGCCCTGTGAGGTCATCAGCGCCTGCACACCGCCAACCTTCTGATTCCAGCGGTTTTTGCGCCTCGTAACGCTCGTAGAACGGTCAAGTCGGGGCAATTCGGTAAAAAAGGGCCGGGAGCTACGGCAATTTTGCGTGGCTGCCATGACTAGAATGCAGTTTCCTGCCACTCTTTTGCCGTGTTTGCGCCCCTTTAGCGATTTTTCCATCGCTTTTTCTTGGTGGCTTGGCAATGTCAGGCAAAAAAATCCCGGCCGATATGTCAAATTTTATATGCATTGCCACAATCTTGCTGCGATGCAAAAAATTTTTATATTCCGTTACAGGCGTGGCTGTTCTTAACGTTCCTGTCTCATCTCGCCAAGTCATAAGAAACACATAAGAAAAGACTGTCGCCGGCACAAAACCCAATACATGCCGGGGCGGTACCCATGCTCTCAACACATGGCCGTCGGCACATTTGTTGCTTTTTTATGCAACCGTTAATATTGCCCGGACGTTGATCGGCCGCTCGCGCAAGAAATCGCATAGACGGTTATGGCCAATGTGCCTTACAAAAAATCCATTAGCATCAAATTCCGAACACAGACTTGTTATCTCTTTTAGACGGAAAGACGCGCCTCCGGGCACCGACCAATCGCAAAACATAAATGGAGTTCTCTCTATGAAGTCCGCGACCCAATCGGCTGAACAGACACTCAGCAGCTCCGAAGATTTCGATGTCAGTTTCCCTATCGGGGGCATCGCAAAACGCAGCTTCGATATGACATCGGCTGCGCTTGCGCTGCTCATCTTCAGCCCGATATTCCTGTTGATCGCCGCGCTGGTGAAATTGTCTGATCCCGGCCCGATCTTTTATGGCCACCGGCGTGTGGGACATAATGGCCGCTATTTCCATTGCCTGAAGTTCAGGACGATGGCGATGAACGGCGATGAGATTCTGCGGCAATATCTTGCCGCCAATCCGGAAGCCGCCGAAGAATGGCGCGCCACCCGCAAGCTCAAGAACGACCCGCGCGTTACGGCTGTCGGCGCCGTGCTGCGCAAGCTCTCGCTCGACGAACTGCCGCAGCTGCTCAACATCATCCGCGGCGAAATGAGCGTGGTTGGCCCACGCCCGGTCGTCGATGAGGAGCTGAGCTATTATGAAAGCGCTGCCGCTTATTATCTCAGCACCCGCCCTGGCCTGACCGGCCTGTGGCAGATCAGCGGCCGCAACGACGTATCCTACAAGACCCGCGTCGCTTTCGACACGCACTATGTGCAGAACTGGTCGATGCGGCAGGATGTCTTCATCATCGTCAAGACCATTCCCGCCGTGTGCCTTTCACGCGGAAGCTACTGAAAACCGATATTGAGTTCGGCTTTATCGATCTTCGTTTCGACACGCACCCCGACCGGGATCCCAAGTCCGGTCTTTGGGTGCGTCATTGGTGCTAATCATACCGGCCGCTTTTCGCGGCGCTGTGCAGCCGGCCTTGCCCAGTTGCGCGACGGCCGGATCGCCCGTGTGGCGATCCGCTAACAGGGAGTTTCCCGATGAACGGCTTGTCTGCCGCCCGCCGCCCGTTTGTGGCCTTCGTATTTGCCGCTTCCGTCGCCCTTGCCGCGCCGCTTTCCGCCATGGCTGCGGATGGCGCTCAATATAAGCTCGGTACCGCTGACAAGCTGCGTATCCGCGTTGCCGAATGGCAGCCGGCGGATGGCAGCATCCGCAACTGGGATGTGATCAACGGCGATTATTCCGTCGGCCCATCGGGCGCGCTGTCCCTGCCTTTCATCGGTCAGCTGGATGTTGCGGGCAAGACCCCATCGGAGGTCAGCGAAGAGATTGGAGCCCAGCTTCAGAGCAAGTTCGCCCTTCGCAACCTGCCTTCGGCCTCCGTCGAAATCGCGCAGTTCCGGCCGATCTTCTTAAGTGGCGACGTGCAGACGCCGGGTGAATATCCCTATGCCGCCAATCTCACGGTGCTGAAGGCGGTCAGCCTTGCCGGCGGCTTGCGGCGCTCTGATGCCGGGCAGCGTTTTGCCCGTGACTTCATCAATGCCCGTGGTGACGCCGCCGTCTATGACAATCAGCGCGCAAGGCTGCTCGCCCGTCAGGCGCGGCTGGTCGCCGAGGTCAAGGGTGACGCGACCATCGCCAAGACGCCTGAAATGGAAAAGATCGGCGAGATCGACGTGCTGCTGGCCAGCGAAAGCGCGCTGATGAAATCGCGCACCGAACGTTACACCCTGCAGCTCAAGGCGCTGACGGACCTGCATGCCCTTCTGCAGAGCGAAGTCGAATCCCTGAAGAAGAAATCAGAGACGCAGAATCGTCAGCTCCAGCTTGCCAACGAGGACCGCGATCGCGTCAACCGGCTGAACGAGCAGGGGCTTGCGCTGTCGCAGCGGCGTATTTCCGCGGAAGAACGCGCGGCGGAAGTGGAATCCAACCTGCTCGATATCGATACGCAGTCGCTGCGCGCCAAACAGGATATCAACAAGGCGACCCAGGACGAGATCAACCTGCGTAACGACTGGGTGGCGCAGCGCTCCAAGGAATTGCAGGATACGGAAGCGGAACTGGACAAGCTCAATCTGCAGCTCACCACCAGCCGCGAATTGATGTCGGAAGCGCTGGCGCAATCGGCCGAAGCGATCCGTTTTGACCCGTCGGGCAAGTCCGCGACCATCAGTTATGTCGTGGTGCGTGAGGAAAACGGCAAGCCGAAGGAGCTGAAGGTGGATGAAAACGCCATGCTCCAGCCCGGCGATGTCATTAAGGTCTCGTCTGAAATCCTGATGCAGTGAGGTTTCAATGCGGATCGCCAAATCGGCGCTGATCGATCCCGAACGCAATGAGATTTACGGAATGGCGGCGGTTGCGCTGTCATTCTTCGTATTCGCTTACTCGTCGCGTTTCGGGCAAATCTCGGTTCTGGCCTATTATGGCATGTGGCTGCCGCTGGTGGTGGTCGACTACCGGCGCGTGCTCGGCAATTATCCGCGCTATCTCTGGATATTCGCCTTCGGCATCTTGACGGTTCTGTCCAGCTTCTGGTCGGAGGCGGCGTCGGTGACCATGCGCGCCTCCATCCAGTATATGACGCATATCGTCTGCGCGCTGATCGCCATGCGGGTGATCTCGATCCGGACCCTGACGCGCGGCGCGCTGATCGGCATCGCCGTCGTTCTGCTCTATTCGCTGCTATTCGGCATTTATCTCTTCGATGCGCTGGATGGCACCTATAGTTTCGTCGGCGCTTTCTCTTCCAAGAACCAGCTCGGCTTTTATGCCTCGCTCGGCGTCATTTTTGCCGCCGCATCGGTGCTGGTGCTCAAGCAAAGGGGCATCTGGTTGCCGATTGCCGGCGTCACCGGGCTCCTGTCGGCCTATAGCCTCCTTGCGTCGCAATCGGCCACATCCACTATTACCACGGCGGCGGTGGTCGCGCTCATCATCGGCTTCATTCCCATCGGCATGCTTTCGCCGGCGAACCGAAAGATGACGTTTTTTGTGCTCGGTGGTCTCGGCGCATTGCTGGCGGTCGCTTCCCTGCAATTCGGCCTGCTAGACGCCATTCTTGGCATTTTCGGCAAGGATTCGACGCTGACCGGCCGAACTTATCTCTGGCAGCAGGGCATCGAGGCTGCGAAACAAACGCCGATCCTCGGCGTCGGTTATCAGGGGTTCTGGGTTGCGGGTTTTCCCGATGCCGAACGACTGTGGAACGATTTCTTCATTACCGGCCGCAGCGGCTTCCATTTCCATAATACCTATATCGAAACCGTGGTGGAAAACGGCTTCGTCGGCATGCTGCTGCTTGGCATGGTGCTTTACGGAACGCTGCTCGGGCATCTGCGCTCGGTGCTGATGCGCAAGAGCGATCCGCAGGGCGTCATCCTGTTTGCGATCTGCGCCCTGTTTGTCGTGCGTTCCTTCGTGGAGATCGACATCATCTTCCCCTACCAGATCGGCTCGTTCATGCTCTATTTCGCAGCCGGTAAACTGTGCCTCCCGGCAAGGGTTGCGGAGGGGAGCGAACCTCACCCGGCAATCGGCATGCGGTTACAAACGAGAGCCTAGAGATAATCCGCAGAGACATGCGGACTGGCATGGATGAAACTCCACATGTCCTTGCTGACATCGACGATGTCGGCGATGGATTTTTCGAGCTGCCCGATTTCCTTCTCGTCCATGCGCTCCACCTTGCCGTAGCGCACCTGACTGTCATCCTCCACCAGCCGCATGAGCTGCGTGCTGGCGATTTCGCCCTTTTCGTCGAAGGAATAGATGCAGTGATTGTATTTGTTGCGCGTCTTTGCTTCCTTCTTCAGCCGCGCCATGATGGAGAGGATGGTCTTGCGATCCTTCGCATCGGTGGAGGGAAGCTTCGCCAGGCGCTCGATCAGATCCATGCGCGCCCGCGTGGTGTTGAGCGTCAGGAAGACGACGATGGCCGCTTCCTTTTCCACTTTCAGGAGATGGACGATCAGATAGATCATCAGGCTTTCCGTGTTGGTCCACACGTAATTCAGCCTGCCGACCAGCAGCAATACATCCGACATCGCCGCCATGCCGCTTCTCCCGCCCCGACGAAACATATTTGGATATTATATGCCGACCGCTGCGGAAAAGACAGTGTAGGTTACTGATATTTCTTCATCTTTCCTTGAAAGCACGGGACATGCTGTCGGAGATCGGCTTGGTCAGATATTCGAAGAAGGTGCGCTCCGAAGTCTGGATCAGCACGTCGGCCGGCATGCCGGGCACGGGGTGGAAATTGTGAACCTTGGCGATTTCCTCGTCGGGTATCTGCACTCGCACGATATAGACGTCCTTGACCTGAAGGCCGGCGTTTTCCTCGATGCTGTCGGCTGAAACGTAAAAGACCTTGCCATTCAGAACCGGTGTGGTGCGGCGGTTGAGCGCCGACAGGCGGATCGCGGCCGTCTGGCCCTCATGCAGCTGGTCGATGGAGGTTCTCAGCACCTGCGCCTCCAGAATAAGGGGCACATGAGCGGGCAGGATTTCCATGATCGGCTTGCCGGTGGTAATAACGCCGCCCGGCGTGTGGTAATAGGCGCGTACCACGGTGCCGTTGACGGGGGAGCGGATGACGGTACGTTCCAGCACTTCGGCGGCGCCACGCACCTGTTCGCGCACGCTGTCGAGATCGGATTCGGCAGTTTCCAGCGCATCGAGCGCCGCCTGCTTGTTGGCGTTGACGGCAATGACCGCTTCCTGCCGGAACTTGGCGATTTCCGCCTCGCTCTGGTTCATTTCGCCACTCAGGCGGGCGATATCGCCCATGGCGTCGGCGATGGCGCGCTCCAGTGCCAGCATGTCGGTCTTGCGGATGACGCCGTCCTTGGCGAGCCGCTCCTTGGAATCGCGCTCCTGTGTCAAAAGCGCCAATTGCCGGTCGAAGGACTGTTTTTGGCCGTCATACCCCGCATAGCGGAACTCCAGAGACCGGATATTCTTGTCGATCAGGTTCATCTGTTCCTCAAGCTTGATGAGTTTGCTGTGGAACACGATGTTCTGGCTCTGGATAATGGAATTGATATCCGGATCGCCGGCTTCCTTCATGACGATATCGGGCACCTTGAAGCTTTTTGCGCCCTGCGCCTCGGCGCGCAGGCGCACGACGATGGTTTCCAGGCGAAGCCGCCGCAGCTGCAACATGCGCTCGTTGGCAAGCGCCGTCGTCTTGTCCAGCGTCAGAAGAACGTCGCCTTCCTTGACCGTGTCGCCTTCGCTGACCATCATTTCCTTGATGATGCCGCCTTCCAGATGCTGGACCACCTTGTTGTTGCCGGTGGCGACGAAACTGCCCTGGGCGATGATGGCGGAGGAGAGCGGCGCAGTGCCGGCCCAGAAGCCGAAACCGCCGAAGGAGGCGAGCAGCACGGCAAGGCCGATCGAGCTGTGCAGGCGGATCGAGCGCGGCACTTCGCTATACCATTCGAGCTGGCCCTGGGGTTTGACTTCGGCAATGGCGTTTTTCTTTTTGAACATGACGGTTCTCAACCCTCGATCTGCGGGGACTGGTTGGCCTGGCGGCCATTGCCGGAAAGCGCCTTCAGCACGTCCATTCTTTCGCCGAACATGGCGACCGATCCGTCCTTCAGCACCATGATCTTGTCGACGCATTGAAGCAGCGCCGGCCGCTGGGTGATGGTGACGGTGGTGATGCCCTGTCTTTTGGCGTGCAGCAGCGCCTTGGCCAGCGCCTGTTCGCCCTGCGTATCCAGATTGGAGTTGGGCTCATCCAACACCACGAATTTCGGATCGCCGAAAAAGGCGCGGGCAAGTGCGATGCGCTGTTTCTGGCCGCCGGAAAGCGGTGCGCCATCAGCGGCGACCACGGTTTCATAACCCTGCGGGAAACCGGCGATCAGCTCGTGCACATCGGCCAGCACCGCCGCTTCATAAATCTGCCGGTCCTCGATATCGTCGCGCATACGGCAGATATTGGCCTTGATGGTGCCGGGGAAAAGCTGCACGTCCTGCGGCAGATAACCGATGCTTTCACCGAATTGTCGCTGGTCCCAGTTGCGCAGATCCATGAGATCGAGGCGCACATTGCCTGACGTCGGTAGAATGGAGCCCACCAGCATCTTGCCGAGTGTCGTCTTGCCGGAGCCGGAATTGCCGATGATGGCGAGCGACTCTCCCTTTTTCAGCGAAAAGGAAATGCCGTTCAAAATCACCTTCTTCTGCGGCGGCGGCACGAAGAGGATGCGCTCCACATCGAGACGCCCTTCCGGATTGGGAAGGCGCAGACGCGGGAAGTTCAGCGGCGAATTGATGAGAAGCTGCTTGATGCGGCCATAGGAGGCGGCGGATTTGTTGAACTGGTGCCAGCCTTCTATCGCGCCTTCGATGGGCGCCAGCGCCCGGCCGGAAATGATGGAGGCCGCAATCACCATGCCGCCGGTCAGTTCGCCGGATAGCGACAGATGCGCGCCCCAGCCGAGCAGCGCCACCTGGGTAATCATGCGCGCCGCCTTGGAAACGCCGGAGAACATGATGTTGCGATCCTGCGCCGCCACATGCGATTTCAGCGAGCCGGCGGTTTCGCGGCCCCACATTTTCACCGCTTCGGGGATCATGGCGAGCGCATTGATGATCTGCGAATTGCGCGACATGGAATCGAGGTGGAAATTGGCGCGGCTGAGATAACCGGAAGCCTCGGAAAACTGTCTTGCGGTGAAGCGCTGGTTCAGCCAGGCGATGCCGAACAGCACGGCGCAGCAGACCATGATGATGATGCCGAGATGCGGATGGACGAGATAGACCACCACGATGAAGAGCGGCATCAGCGGCGCATCGAGAAAGGCGATGAGCGTGCCGGAGGTGAGGAAGGAGCGCAATTGCTGCAGATCCTGCAAGGTCTGATAGTCCTTGCCGCTGCCATGCAGGGAAGCGCGGGCGGCGGCGGACAGGATCGGCGCGCCAAGCTGCACCTCGAGTTCGACGGCGGTGCGCATCAGGATGAAGCGGCGGATGGCGTCCATGAAGGCCTGCAGCAGAACCGCGCCAAGGACGGCGACCGTCAGCATCACCAGCGTATCCATCGAACGGCTGGTCAGAACCCGGTCGGAAATCTGGAACAGATAAAGCGGGATGGCGAGCAGCAGGACGTTGATGGCGACCGTGAACAGCATCACCACCACCATGTTGCGCCGCACGGCGGCGATGCCCTTGGCAAGGCTTGCGGCGAAATTGATCGGCTCGCTGCGTTTGTGAAAACCGCTCTGGCTTCCACCGCCGCCGCCACCGCCGCCGCCACCGCCGTTGTCCGTCGGCTCCTTGCCGCCGCCGCCCGTCACCGGCCGGCGTTCGTTTTCACGGATCGGACCGTCATTATTGTCGATGGTCTTGACGAAAGGCAGGTCGGCATTGTCGATCTTGGCCTGCGGTTCCGGCGGGGAGGCGGGTTGCCGGTCCCGTTGAGGTACCGGCCTTTCCGGGGGAACATCCCGCAATTGTTCCGCCTGTTCCGTTTTTGCGTGCGGTTGGGAGAGAACCTGTGGGGAGGCGGTCTGTGCAGGGGATGAAATGTCTTTTGCCGTCTGTTCAGCGCCGGATAATTGGCGCAGGTTTTCGACGGCTTCATTGATTGCTGAAATACAGGCGTCCGTCAGTTTGCTGTCTTCCGCGTCCTGATCCAGCGGCAAGTCCAGCGAGCGTCCATCGGCAATGGTTTTTCTAGAAATATGATCCATTTTATATCGGTCCCCTCGATGTTCTTATAGTGTCTGCGGTTCGGCTGTGAGGGGACGTGTTTGCCGCCCCGCTTGCCAAAATCTACGCGGTCACCGCCTGCATGACGTCGGCCGGATGGGCATTCGACCATGACAGGTCGTGACCGGCATTGATGACGCCATTGGATTCGTTTTCGATGGTGGCGGGATCGTCGTGAAGAAAGGCGATGACCTCGTTCGCCAGTTGGCCTTGCTGGGGTTGCGACGTGTCGTTTTCGATGATGCCGCCCTGTATCAGGATGGCATCGGAATAAACGCCGCCGGCGACATAGGTGGTGGAGCCGAAGCTGTCGTAGTCGACGATCTGCGCCAGATTGACCACGGCATTGCTGCCGGTATCGATATGGACGGTGGCGTCCTCGTTATTTTCAAGAACCTTGGCGGCGGCCTGCGTCACATCGTCGGAATCGCCCAGCACGCTCACCTGTTTTATGATGCTGACATCGTAGAGATTGCCGGTGATATAGAGGACGTTCAGACCCTCATAGCCGGCGAAATTGACGTCATGGGCAAGCGCATCCGGCATGTTGGGATCGCGCTCGTTGATGGCGTTCACCGTCTGGTTCATATAGTCCGGCATTGTTTCGAAACGGTCGTTGCTGCCGACATTGTGAATGGCGGCGTCGTTCCACAGCAGGTTGTTGCCGGACTGGATGGTGGCGCCGTCCGGCGCATCGGAATTGGCGCGCGCCCAGTCATTGTCGTAGAGCACGGCGATCTGGCTGATGATGTTCATGTCCAGCACATTGCCGCCGACGATGATCAGATCGTATTGCATGCCGATGCCGAGGAAATTCGCAATGTTGAGCGCGGCGTTGCCGCCTGTCAGCAGGCTGACGGTGGCGCCCGAGGTCGTTATCGTCATCGTGTCGTTGTCGCTGACGAACTGGTATTGCTCGATCCAGTGCACGAAGGAAACGTCTCCTTCCAGCACGCTGACGCGCCAGGCGGTCGGAAATATCGGCGGTTCGCCGTTTTCCTGACTGCTGTTTTCCGTGTTTTCAGCGCCCGGATAGACGCTGCGCTCGAAGCTGGCGATATTGAAGGCCGCCGTCGCCGCCTGATCTTCCGACCGTGTGAAAACGGAGTCGATCTCGTCCCGGTCGCTATAGATATAGGCCTGGGTGATCGCGTCGATCTGGTGATAGTCGCCCATGACGGCGGTTACCGACGTCATGACGCCGGTATTGACCAGCGTAGCGATGTTGGCGACGACATTGGCGCCTGCGGCGACATCGAGGCTGTTGCCGGCAGGGCTGTCCTCATGCAGCGAAACATCGCTCTTTTCCGGCTCTTCCACGGGCTTGGCGATACCGCGATCGGGCATGTAGTCGTCGAGCATCGGCTTTTCGCTGGCTATCAAGCCGTTGATGTAAAGCCCGTCGATGTCGTTGCCGGCCAGAACGAAATCCTGATCCGCACCGGTGCCGAGCGACGTCACGTCGTTTTCGCGGGCATGGTCGATATAGTCGTGCGCGGATTTGGCGAGCGCCTGCAGGGCGTCGTAACTGTCGGTGCGCTGGAAACCGGCGAAAGGCGTGAAGGCGGACGCTTCATTGTAGAACTCGACGGTGCGCTCTGTCACGAAGCTGGTGTCGCGCCACGCATAGGGGCCGTCCGTCATGTTCAGATAGTCGTCGTCTTGAAGAATATTGACCTGCGCCACATGCGCGATGACCGAACCGGGACCGGTGTGAACCACCAGTTCATATTCCTCCTCAAAGGAAAGTCGGCCGGGAAAACGGAAATTGACGCCGGAAATATCGACAGGGATGGCATCTGCGAGCCGCTGCATGTCGTGCTCGACCATGCGCGCGAAATGCGGCTGCAGATAATCGAAATCATAATAGCCGGAGCGGTAGTTGACGCCGGGATCGTAGTCCTTGAGCGGAACGTCATAGTTCTTGTCGAGCAGCTTTGCTGCTTCATCGTCCGGCAAACGGTCCGGATCGGAATGCGCCGGGCCTTCGCTGTAGTTGGTTCTCAGACGCGCTTCCTCGATCACCGTGTCGAACAGGCCGATGAAATGCGCAATCATGTCCGAAATCTTGTCGATATGCATTGGAGGTCCCTCCCTGATCATCGCGGCAGAGCCTTAAGGCTGCGGAGGGCACACGTCCTGGAGGCGGTGCTTCCTTTTACGCAACCCCGGTCCTTCAACCGCGAACTGCACCGGCGGGTGCCGGTGCAGCTCTTTTCGTCAAGAGGTGGTTATCAGGAGTGATCCTCACCGACATCAGACACATGCGAGTTACCGCCTGTGATCGTGACATCAACTGCGTTGGAGAGCATGTTGGCGCCCTGCACCAGTTCCAGATGGAAGCCGGAATTTGCAAGGATTGCCGATGCATCCGCAGTGCTGGTGCCTGCTGCGTCGTCGCCGGCCTTGAGGTCCCATCCCTTGCCGTCGATGCCTTCGGCGCCATAGGCGTCACCGGCATTGGCGCTCAGGTGGTTTTCCGCACCGCCATTCTGCATCTTGATGTCATAGGCCTCATCCTGGTCTGCCAGGTGGTTGGCCTGCACCATGCTGAAGCCGGTGTCGTTGCCATCGCCATTGAGCGAGCCGTTGAGGATATTGTCGACATCGAGGGTGAAGGAGAAGTCGTCACCCAGATTGAAGGTGAGGTCTCCGCCGGCGATGCCCAGATTGCCGACATCCTTGACGCCCGTGATGTTGCCGAAGTCGTCATCCGACTTGTAGAAACTGTCTGCGGAGTTGAAGCTGTCGGAGGTCGTCGTGGTCTTGGTGGAGGTGTCGTTGTCGGAATAGTTGGACGTTTTGGTGTCCGTATCCGTGATCGTTTTCACATTGGTGTCGTTGTCGCTGTACGACTTGCTTTCATAGCTCCAGTCGTAGTCGACCTTGATATCGGTGTTGGTTTCGGTGCTGGTCTTGGTGGTCGTGTCGTTGTCGCTATAGGACTTGCTGTCATAGCTCCAGTCATAGTCGTTGTCGCGATTGTCACCGTTATTGGCGTCAACATCGATCTTGGCGTCAACATCCACATTGGTGCTGTTGTCGCTGTTGTCGTTGTTGCGGTTTTCACCGTTTGCGGTGCCGACGTTGCTGTCTTCCACCTTGGCGTCATTGGTCGACGTGTTGGCGAAACCCTCGGAAAGCGCGCCGATCTTGGTGATATCGTCGTCGCTGTCGGCAGACTTATGATCATAACCCATTTCGATTTCCTCCGAAAAAGCTCGGAGCAGCTTTCGAAATCCCTCTCATCTCAAACGGGATTTTTTCGCGCTTGCCCCGGGTAGCATGAAGATTGATGTTTTGCAGATGCACTCGGTACGCATCATCTGCGGTTCGGTAGTGGCCCGTGATCAGGCTCTTTTCGTTCAGCCCTTGTGCGCTACTCGGTAAAACGGCGCACAAATCCGTTCCTCGCTCCAGCAGGGGAGCGCGGTGGCTTCGTCTTTTCGCTTGCATGGTTTCTTGAAAAGGGACCGGCGTTTTTCAAACACACGTCAAGGCCGGAGGTGTCTTTCCATCGGTCGTTGTTTCCAGCGACGGTCAGACTGTGCCGCAGAAAAATTGCGCTTCCTAGATATCAATTCGGGTTAAACCCATCGGCGCTTTACCCGAATATATATGTCGCTGGCGGTTGTCGGCGGGTCCATTCGCCGGTTTGGCCTTAAAAAAACGCCGCTTCGTCAGAGCAGAGCGGCTTTTTTGGGAAACATGGTTTATTTCGGTGGAAAAAGGCCTTTATCCCGAAAAGGAACAGGCTGCAGCGTGCTTTGCCGGCGAGCTATGTAAAGGGATATCAACTAAAAGTTATATTTTCCCGGAAGGCAAAACCACAGCGAAAGCTTTTCCGATGTGTTTGTTTTTGCAGCGGTTACAGAATGAACGATTCTATCCCGGCGTAACCTATTTTGTATGTCAATTGTAAAAAATAACCCGTTTGGGCCATTTATTTACACAGCTTTTCGTATTAGCGTGTGTTAATTAACGGGTAATTAATGATAGTTGACATGGCCTAAAGCGGAGAATCGCCCCCAAGTATTCAGGGGAAAGATAGCCGGCGGACAACAGACTGCACAACCAAAAGAAAGTAATGCGTAAGCGCTTGAGGGAGGCGTCAATGTTCATGGGAACGTCAGATTATGCGGCAAAACAAAAAAACGCCGTTGCTCCTATAAATGGAACTTTATTGGTCATAGCGGATCCGGACCTGTTTTCCGAGTGCCTCATGGAGGCGCTGGGCAAAAAGTTCCCCACATTCGCGGTGGTGAGCGTAAGGTCGTCGGCGGGCATCGAGGACGACTACGGTAACAATGTACGGCTGGTTTTGCCTTACCGGATGTCGGGGGATCGTCTTCATGCCGTTCTTTCGGAGGTTCGGGAAAAACATCCCGATGCGCCGATCGCGCTCGTCGTCGAAACCATCGATAAATTCGAGGAACCGCTGAAAAGGCTGGTGGGAATGCGCGTCATCGATGGCGTGCTGCCGCTTAATCTCAGGCTCGATGTCTTCATGGCGGCCGTCGATCTGCTCATGAAGGGCGGGGAACATTTTCCTGCGGCTCTTCTCGGCAAGCTCACGCCCTATTCGCCTTCGGTCAACAGCAAGAGCGTTCAAAGCAATGCCGTGATCGCCAACCGCGCCGATGCCCTTGCCGCAAGCAGGAGCGACGTGGCGGCGCTGACGACACGCGAGGTGCAAATCCTCGATCTGCTTTGCAAGGGAACGCAAAACAAGATCATCGCTGATCGGCTGCATCTGTCCGAGAACACCGTCAAGGTTCACGTTCGCAATATCTATAAGAAAATGAACGTGCGCAACCGCACGGAGGCGGCGTCGCGCTTCTTCAATAAAGATGAAGACACGACGTTCTCCGGCGGCTGGAAGAACTGAGCGTCAGGGCGGCTAGAGCCGTCCGGACGCCAGTTCCCTCCGGTATTTCTCCAGGAGGCTCAGGGCCTCAGGAAGCAGCGGGATTTCTGCCCGAATCCGCTCGGGGAGCAGATATAGGGAGAGGAGCCCGAGTAGGACTGCCGCGATGCCGCGGGTGTGCCCGAGGCATCGGCAACAAGCGTAACGGCCGCGTTGCCGGTTTTTTGATAACCGTAGGACGCCTTCGCCGGAGCGACCCGGCTCTTGGTCGTGGCAGTATTGGCCGACGCGGTCTTGATGAGAACGGCGTCTTCGACCACGGAGCATGAAGCCGTCGTGAAGGTGAAAGTTACAAGTGCTGCGGCAACAAGCGCGAAGCGACAATGGCGGGCTGCTTTGCCGCTATGGGAATAAGGCATTTCATTCGTCATGTGTGTCCCCTGAAATCGACTGTCTGTCGCATCTCGCCGGGCGGTTTTGTTCCCGGTGGACCGAGCCTTACAAAACCAGGATAGCCCCGACTGGTTGAGCGAAGCTTGCGCTAATGCTCAATAAGAAAGGCATAATAGAGGCATAGTTAAAAAGTATTAAATCAAGGGGCTATTTTGAGTAATTTTTGGTAATCAATTGTAATATTTTGATAAAATGAAGTTGACCTGTTTTCTGTCGCGCCTATCATGAAAGTTGAAATTTATCCGATCGAAATATTAAACCTCCAGAAGAAGTAAAAACCGGAGGATGATATTCAAGATATCGTACAATCGGGAGTTTGATCCAGTTTAGGTGAATCAGCTGCGCTGATTCCTCATGGGGAGGATTGTGTAATGCGTAATTTCGTTCCCAACGAACACGACAACGGTGTCACCATCTACTCCGAATGGAGACCTGGCCAACGCGTTCTCGTTAATGGCGGCGCCGGTTTTCTCGGTTCCCATCTTTGCGAGCGCCTGTTGAGCTGCGGTCACGAGGTGATCTGTCTCGACGATCTTTCGACCGGGCGCACCGCGAATGTGGCGCATTTGCGGGACAATAAGCGGTTTTTGCTGGTCGAGCACGATGTGCGCAAACCCTATGACATTGATGTCTCGCTGATCTTCAACTTCGCTTCACCTGCTTCGCCGCCCGATTACCAGCGCGATCCGGTCGGCACGCTGCTCACCAATGTCCTGGGTGCGGTCAATGTGCTGGAAGTGGCGCGCAGATGCGGTGCAACCGTCGTGCAGTCGTCGACATCGGAAGTCTACGGCGATCCGCACGTTAATCCGCAGCCGGAAACCTATTTCGGCAATGTAAATACAATCGGGCCGCGAGCTTGTTACGATGAAGGGAAACGCAGCGCCGAAACGCTGTTTTTCGATTATCACCGTAGCTTCGGTGTCGATATCAAGGTGGGACGCATCTTCAACACCTATGGGCCGCGCATGCGACCCGATGACGGACGTGTGGTTTCGAACTTCATCGTTCAGGCTCTGAAGGGTGCCGATATTACCATTTACGGCGATGGCAGCCAGACCCGTTCCTTCTGCTATGTCGATGACCTGATCGACGGTTTCCTGCGCTTCTCGGCCAAGCCGAAGGATTGCACCGGGCCGATCAATATCGGCAACCCGAGCGAAATTCCGGTGCGGCAGCTCGCCGATATCGTCATCCGCATGACGGGCTCCCGTTCGCGCATCGTGCATCTGCCCGCCGCGATCGACGATCCGCAGCAGCGCCGCCCCGATATTTCGCGGGCAAAGGAACTGTTGAGATGGCAGCCGCGCGTGCCGCTCGAAATCGGCCTGGAAAAAACCATCGTCTATTTCGATGCATTGCTGGCCGGCAAGACTGTGGCGGAGGCCGTATGAGATGCCCCGCACAATCCTCGTCACGGGCGGGGCCGGATTCATAGGCAGCCACATCTGCAAGGCGCTGGCCCAATCCGGCTTCAAGCCCATCGCTTACGACAATCTCTCGACGGGTCACGCGGATTCGGTTCGCTGGGGTCCCTTCATCGAGGGCGACATTCTGGATCGTGGCCTTTTGAAAGCCACGCTCAAGGAGTTTTCGCCGGCCTTCGTCATCCATTGCGCCGCCAATGCCTATGTCGGCGAGTCCGTCGAGGATCCACGCAAATATTACCGCAACAATGTCGGCGGCAGTCTTGCGCTGCTGGATGCCTGTCTCGACCAGAATATCGGCGGGCTGGTGTTTTCTTCCAGCTGCGCCACCTATGGCGTGCCGCCGCAATTGCCCATCCGTGAGGAAACGGCTCAAATGCCGGTCAATCCTTACGGACGCACGAAGCTGATCTTCGAAATGGCGCTCGATGATTATGCCGCCGCTTACGGTCTGCGTTTCGTGGCGCTGCGTTATTTCAATGCCGCCGGGGCCGACCCGGACGGCGAGCTTTACGAGCGCCATGAGCCTGAAACCCATCTGATCCCGCGGGCACTGATGGCGGCTGCCGCAAGGCTCCCGCAACTGGATGTCTTCGGGGCGGATTACGACACCAGCGACGGCACCTGCATTCGCGATTACATCCATGTCAGCGATCTGGCCGATGCCCATGTGGCTGCTGTCAATTATCTTGCCGAGGGCGGAGAGACGCTGCGCGTCAATCTCGGTTCCGGTCACGGTACATCGGTCGGCGATATCATCCGGGCGATCCACCGCGTGACGGGGCAGGAAGTTCCGGTCCATTTCGGCGCAAGGCGCGCCGGCGATCCGCCAGCCCTGTTTGCGGATATCAAACGTGCGGAAGAGACGCTCGGCTTTATCCCGAAGCGTTCGGATATCGACACCATCATCCGGACGGCAGGTCCCGGTTTCGGACTGGAGGTGCGGTCATGAAAGCCCATTCCACCCCTTCCGTTCCATCTGCCCGCGCGGTCGCAGTCGCCGGCGATTTGCGGATGCTGCCGGTCTTTGCCGGCTGGAACCGCACGGCCTATCTTCTCGGCATCGGCGGCTGGCTGGTGACGCTCGCTTATTTCTGGATCTGGTGGCTCGATCGCGATCGTGTCATCGACTGGCCTTATTATACCGTCGTTACGATGACGCTCGCGTGGATCACGCTTCTGCCATCCTATTTCATCTTCATCTTTCTGAACGCGAAGGTTGTCGACCGGCGCTCCCCTCTGCCACGGGGCAGGGTGGCGATGGTCGTCACCAAGGCGCCGTCGGAACCTTTCGCGGTGGTGCAGAAGACGCTGCTGGCCATGCTCGAACAGAAGGGCCTTGAATTCGACGTCTGGCTCGCGGATGAGGCTCCGGATGCGGAGACGCTGAAATGGTGTGGCGCGCACGGCGTTTTCGTTTCCACCCGACAGGGTGTCGCGGAGTATCATCGCAAGACCTGGCCGCGGCGCACACGCTGCAAGGAAGGCAATCTCGCTTATTTCTACGATCACTACGGTTACGAGCGTTATGATTTCGTCGCCCAGTTCGATGCGGATCATGTGCCGGAACCGGATTATCTGCGCGAGATCATCCGTCCCTTTGCTGATCCGAAGGTGGGATATGTTTCGGCCCCGAGCATCTGCGACGCCAATGCCGGTGAAAGCTGGGCCGCGCGCGGCAGGCTTTATGCCGAGGCGAGCCTGCATGGCGCGCTGCAACTGGGTTACAATAATGGCTGGGCGCCGCTCTGCATCGGCTCGCATTATGCCGTGCGCACCAAAGCCCTGCGGGAGGTCGGCGGCCTTGGGCCGGAGCTTGCCGAGGATCATTCTACCACG
The DNA here is from genome assembly GCF_044626815.1 of Agrobacterium sp. P15N1-A. Classification (NCBI taxonomy): domain Bacteria; kingdom Pseudomonadati; phylum Pseudomonadota; class Alphaproteobacteria; order Hyphomicrobiales; family Rhizobiaceae; genus Agrobacterium; species Agrobacterium sp. P15N1-A. The sequence continues at coordinate 263,584 of NZ_JBIUPF010000003.1, forward strand.
CTTTTGATGAATGCCGGCGGCTGGCGCGGCGTTCATGCCGTCAACGCCATCGCCCATGGCGACGGACCGGTGACCTTTGCCGATCTCATCGTGCAGGAATTCCAGTGGTCGCGCAGCCTGATGACCATTCTGCTGCAATATTCAAGGCACTACGTGCCGAAGCTGCCGCCGCGGCTGAAGTTCCAGTTCCTGTTTTCGCAGCTCTGGTATCCGCTGTTTTCCGGCTTCATGGCGCTGATGTTCGTGCTTCCCGCCGTTGCGCTGATACGCGGCGATGTGCTGGTCAACGCATCCTATCCGGCATTTCTGGCGCATTTCCTGCCGGTTTCGCTGATCATGATCGTGTTTGCCTTTTTCTGGCGGGCCACGGGCGCATTCCGCCCGCATGATGCGAAGCTCTTCAGCTGGGAGGCCATGGTATTTCTGTTCCTGCGCTGGCCCTGGTCGCTGATGGGCGTACTGGCAGCGATACGCGACACGATCCGTGGCGATTTCGTCGATTTCCGCATCACCCCCAAGGGCACGCAGGCAAAACCGCCGCTGCCGCTGAGGGTCGTAGCACCCTACATTCTTCTGGCGGCGCTCAGCCTTATGGCCATGGTTCTGGCGCCGCGTGAGAACGGGGCGGAGGGCTTCTTCGTCTTCGCCGCCATCAATGTGGCGATCTATGCGGGCCTTTCGGTGTTTCTGCTCATCCGCCATGCGATGGAAAACGGCTTGCCAAGGCTGCCGGCATTGCGCGGGGGAGCGACCGCCGCCGCCTGTTCGTTGCTGCTGGTGGCGGGCAGTGCCGTACAGCTCAGCTCCCATGCGATCGGCGGGCTGGAGGCCCTGTCGCACGGGCAGCCCTATGTCAGTTTTACCGAAACGCGGTTCACGGTCGCCGGTGCGGGCGTGGAGGGTGCGAGATCGGTGCGTCTGAAACTGCGCATTGCCGTACCGGGACTGCGCGGACCGCAGGAAATGCAGGCGGAACCCATCGTGACGCCGCCGCCGGCGGTGGCAACCGGAGAGATCATGCTGGCCGACAATAGGGTCGGACAATGAAGGAGGAGGCTGTGATGAAAACAACAATAAGCAAATGCGGATTCTCCGCTTTCGTACTCTGTCTTGCGGTGGTCGTGCCAAGCGCGGTCCACGCTGCAGGCGGCACGAAGACGCCGAAACCGCTCAGAACCAGCGAAGTCGTGGACATGTACTTCGACAAGACCTGGAAATGGGAAACGGGCGGTGGACGCTTCATCGCCCAAGACCGCAAATTCATCGCCGCAACGGAAGAAAAGGGCAAGAAGTCCATCGGTGAAGGCCGCTGGACCGTCGATGCCAACGGCACCCTGTGCATGCGCGCCACCTGGAAAAGCGCTGCAGGAAACGGCAAGGCCGATACCTGCTTCGACCATGGCCGCATTGGCAAGGTGCTCTACCAGCGCAAGCAGGGCGGGCCGTGGTATGTGTTCCGGCACAACCCGCCACGCCCTGGCGATGAGTTCCTCAAACTCGTCCGCAAGGACGATGTCACGCCGCAGATCGCCGCTTACGACAAGGCGATGACGGCAACAAGGTAGGGAGTAAGGTGTCATGCAGATAACAAGAAGAAAACTTCTGTTCGCAGGTGGTGCCGCCGCAGCCTTTACCGCCGGCATGTATCCGGTGCTCAAGCTCGACGCACAGGGTGTCGCCCCCATGACGTCGACGGGCATGAAGACACTTGCCGACAAAAGACCGACATTGCATGCGGACGGTATCCGTTTCGGTGCCTACGATCCGCACGGCGATTTCACGGCCCAGGCCGGGGTGGCGTCGGAACATCTGTTCCTGCCCTGGGAAGACGTGGATCTCGACAGTCTCGCACTTGCGGATGCCTACGCTCTGGAGCGCAAGCGCAACGTGCTGATCACGGTCGAACCCTGGTCCTGGGACGTTAACTGGCGGCTCACCTCCGACGAGTTGCGCCGCAAGGTGATGAGAGGCGACTATGACCAGAACATGCAGGCGATCGCCGCGCGCATGTCGGCGATGAAAAGTCCGCTGATCCTGCGCTGGGGACAGGAAATGGAAGACACGTCCGGCCGCTTCTCGTGGTCGGGCTGGAACCCGCGTGATTACATCACGGCGTATAAACGCATGGTGGACATGACCCGCAAGGCTGTTCCCAGCGTCAAGGTGATGTGGTCACCGAAAGGACTGGACGGTCTGCAGGCCTATTACCCGGGTGACAGCTACGCCGATCTGGTCGGCCTCTCGGTTTTCGGTCTCGAGGAGTACGACAAGATCGAATATGGCGGACCGAAGACCTTCACCGATCTGCTGCGCAAGGGCTATGGACTTGTCGAAACCTTCAACAAACCGGTCTGGGTTGCCGAACTGGGTTATGAAGGCGGCGATTCCTATGTTCGTCCGTGGATGAATGACGTGACGCTGAAACAGGCGGATTTTCCGAAGCTGGAAGAGGTCGTCTATTTTAACGACAAGGATGTTCACCCCTGGCCGCACAATCTCGGCAGACCGGACTGGCGCGTCGTGCGCCCGGCCAAGGTCTGATCTACGCCCAAAACCGGCGAGCGGCGATGCCGCTCGTCCGGTGGTCCGATACTAGTTGGCCGTCGCCAGCACAGCCTCCGCCTCATATATGGCGCAGACGATGTGATAAAACGTGCTTGCCGGCGCCGGCTCGTTGAGCATCGGCCTGTCGGCCGGCCATTTGTCGAACCACAGGCCCTTGACCGGTGTGTCGAGGAAAGGCTGCAGCGCGCCGATGGCGCTGAGACCGGAGGCGAGGTAACGCTGACGCTCCTCGCCGCCCGTGACGCTTGCAAGCCGCACCGCAGCCTTCAGCCATTCCGTCTGCGGCCATAACCGCGCCAGCCCGTCATGCACCGAAAAATCGTCGTAGAGGCTCATCACCGCCACCTTGCGGCGCGGGCAGATGCCGTGCTCTTCACCGATCTCGAACAGCCGTTTTGCCTTGCCGATCGCTTCATCGTTTCCACGCAGGCTGCCCCAGCGCACCAGAAGCCAGGCCCATTCGAACTGGTGGCCGGGTTCCATGATCCGGCCTTTGTCGCTGTCATGCGGTGTCCAGTCATGGGCGAAGAATTCGCGCAAGCCGCCATTGCCGCCATCGATGAAGCGGTTAAGCGCAAGATCGGCGATCTCGTCGGCCAGCGCCGACCATGGGCCGTCCGGGTCCTGCACCTCCCAGGCCAGCATCGCCTCGAAGAGATGCATGTGCGGATTGGAGCAGAGCGGCGTGCGCGGCGGGTTCGCTTCCTCGAAACCGGCGACCGGATGTCTGTAGTCGCGTTCGAGGATGGCAAGGATATCGAGCGCCCGGCCGCGCATCTCGTCCTGGCGCTCGGGAAGGCTTGCGGCCGCCTGTGCGGCGGCAAACAGCGCAAAGGCTTGATTGTAGAGATCGAAGGAGGGATCGATCAGCCGGCCGGTCTGGTCGGCAAGGTTGCCGTAAAGGCCGTTTTCAAGGCGATAGACCTTCTCGAACCAGGAAAGCCCGTGCAGGAGCGCGTCTTTCCACGGTCCCTGCCAGCCATGCTGGCCGGCGGCGGCGAAACAATAGGCCTGGCGCGGCTGCACACGGGCGCGGCGGTCATCGGAAAAAACCGGTTTCGCATCCTGGCCGAGACGTTCGTAAAAGCCGCCATCCGGGCGAGCCGAACCCGCCTCCCACCACAGGGGCAGGGCGTCCTCATCCAGCCATTTGCGTAATCTTCCGATCTCTTCGGCAAGCGTCTGCGCGATGCTCGGAAATTGCAATGTCATACGTCAACTCTCTGTTTTTACAGTTGAATAAAATGCGGGCCAATAAAAATACGTCATTATGGAGGCAAGTAGACCATGGGACATATTGCGCTGCAACCGTAAAATTATCGACCCGGCAGGAAGCCAACCCCCGGCAGCGCGATTGGTTCCGCCTTCTTCCGCGGCGAACATGGGGCGGCAACGATGATTCGTCAGTCATAAAGTGTCAGAAATTACAACGCAAATTTGAGATTGCTTATTCGTAGTCCTCACGTATTTCGTAACGATGGTCTGGTCATTAGTGATTCGGTTTCCTTTTAACCTGGGCGGCGTTGGGGAAATAAAGGGGCGTAAGGCAGTGAATTTTTCTGCCTATACTTCATTGCTGTTCTCCATTGCGGTTCTGTCGGGCTGCAATACTCCCGCGGGCGTCCGGTCCTTCGGGGGACCCCAGATGCTGTCTCCTTCCGAGGCGCTGGTTTTCCCGCCGCCCGGTGGTCCCGAAATCGTTACCGTGGTCAACCGCACCTATTCCAACGCCGTGACGCAGCAGGTCATCTTGCGCTCCGAGGCCGCCACGCCCGGGCAGAACTACATCAAGGCCGAGTTTTTCGGTCCGCAACAGGCCGGCGATACCGGTGGCGACGCCTTGGCTTTTTCCGGTTTCAGGGCATCTTCCGTCGCGCGGGAAATCCGCGCCGAGTTTCCGGGCGAAAACATCGCCATGTCGGCAAATTACCTGCAGAACGGTTATGGCGCGTTCTCCTATGCTGCCGGCAGCGGCCGGGGTGACGATACCTGCCTTTATGGCTGGCAGGACATACGCTCGCCGGAAAGCATGCGGCAGGATTTCCGCAATCTCGGGCGCATCAAGGTGCGGCTGCGCCTTTGCCAGTCGGGCGCAAGCGTCGAGCGGCTGCTGGCTGTCATGTATAATTACACGATCACCGGCACCTATGCCTCGCCCAGCTGGAACCCTTACGGCACGCCGCAGGCGGTGGATAAAAATCTCGGGCGTCCGGGCCATCCGGTCTATCCCATAAAAGCGGATGAGGTGCCGATGCGGCCCGGCGGCGAGGTGACCGCCAGCGTGCCGTCCCGGCCCGTTCGCCGCACGGCTGCCGTTGCGCCGCCCGCCCAGCCGGAACCGCAGCCGCTTCCACCCGTTGCTGCAGTCAGTATCCCGTCGCCCACATCGGCTGGCGCACCTCTCCAGCCTGCAAGGCCCACGGGCAGGCATCTGGACAGTGTGCCGGCGGATAGCGGCCGGCAACCGTCGCAGGCCCCGCAGGTATCCATTCCGTCGCCCGCATGTCTGTCCGGTTCGGGGGTGACGTCAGGATGCAGGTGATCGCCGGAACCAGCGGGAAAGAGCACGCCAAGGCGCAGATCGCAAAAACTCCGGGCCGAAATTCCGGGTGGGGAAGACAACGGAAAGTTTCTGGATGAGCAAGGCCATCACAATCATTGTCTGGTTACTTGTGTCGCTTTGCGTTCTGGCCATCGTCACGATGCCGGTCAGCCTGCAGACGCATCTGGTCGCCACGGCGATTTCACTCATCCTGCTGGCGACGATCAAGAGCTTCAACGGGCAGGGGGCCTGGCGTCTGGTGGCGCTCGGTTTCGGCACGGCCATCGTGCTGCGCTATGTCTACTGGCGCACCACCAGCACGTTGCCGCCCGTCAACCAGCTCGAGAACTTCATTCCCGGCTTTCTGCTCTATCTGGCGGAAATGTACAGCGTCGTGATGCTGGCGCTCAGCCTCGTCATCGTGTCGATGCCGTTGCCGTCGCGCAAGACGAGGCCCGGTTCACCCGATTACCGGCCGACGGTCGATGTCTTCGTGCCGAGCTATAACGAGGATGCGGAGCTTCTCGCCAATACGCTCGCAGCGGCCAAGAACATGGATTATCCGGCCGACCGGTTCACCGTCTGGCTGCTGGACGATGGCGGCTCGGTGCAAAAGCGCAACGCCAGCAATATCGTCGAGGCGCAGGCGGCGCAACGCCGCCACGAGGAGTTGAAGAAGCTCTGCGAGGACCTCGACGTGCGCTATCTGACGCGCGAGCGCAATGTCCATGCCAAGGCCGGAAATCTCAATAACGGGCTTGCCCATTCGACCGGCGAGCTCGTGACCGTGTTCGACGCCGACCATGCACCCGCCCGCGATTTCCTTCTGGAAACGGTTGGCTATTTCGAAGAGGACCCGCGGCTCTTTCTGGTGCAGACACCGCATTTCTTCGTCAATCCCGATCCCATCGAGCGCAATCTGCGCACCTTCGAGACGATGCCGAGCGAAAACGAGATGTTTTACGGCATCATCCAGCGCGGCCTCGACAAGTGGAACGGTGCATTCTTCTGCGGTTCCGCCGCCGTGCTGCGGCGTGAGGCGCTGCAGGATACCGAAGGTTTCAGCGGCGTCAGCATCACGGAAGATTGCGAAACGGCGCTGGCGCTGCATTCGCGTGGCTGGAACAGCATCTATGTCGACAAGCCGTTGATCGCCGGGCTGCAGCCGGCCACCTTCGCAAGCTTCATAGGCCAGCGCAGCCGCTGGGCGCAGGGCATGATGCAGATCCTGATCTTCCGCCAGCCCCTTTTCCGGCGCGGTCTCTCGTTTACGCAGCGCCTCTGCTACATGTCGTCGACGCTGTTCTGGCTGTTTCCGTTCCCGCGTACCATCTTCCTGTTCGCGCCGCTGTTCTACCTGTTCTTCGACCTGCAGATTTTCGTGGCCTCGGGCGGCGAGTTTTTGGCCTATACGGCGGCCTATATGCTCGTGAACCTGATGATGCAGAACTATCTCTATGGCAGCTTCCGCTGGCCGTGGATTTCGGAACTTTACGAATATGTGCAGACGGTTCACCTCCTGCCCGCCGTCGTTTCGGTGATTTTCAATCCCGGCAAGCCCACCTTCAAGGTGACGGCGAAGGATGAATCCATTGCCGAGGCGCGGCTTTCGGAAATCAGCCGGCCGTTCTTCGTCATTTTCGCGCTGCTGCTGGTGGCGATGGCCTTTGCCGTATGGCGCATCTACAGCGAGCCCTACAAGGCGGATGTCACGCTAGTGGTCGGCGGCTGGAACCTGCTCAATCTCATCTTCGCGGGCTGTGCGCTCGGTGTCGTTTCCGAGCGTGGCGACAAGTCGGCGTCGCGGCGCATCACGGTCAAACGGCGTTGCGAAGTCAAGCTCGAGGGTAGCGACGCCTGGGTGCCGGCTTCCATCGACAACGTGTCGGTGCATGGCCTGCTGATCAATCTCTTCGACAGCGCGACAACCATCGAAAAAGGCGCGACGGCCATCGTGAAGGTCAAGCCGCATAGCGAGGGCGTGCCGGAAACCATGCCTGTCAACGTGGTGCGAACGGTGAAGGGCGAGGGTTTCGTCTCGATCGGCTGCACCTTCTCGCCGCAACGCGCCGTCGATCACCGCCTGATCGCGGACCTGATCTTCGCCAATTCGGAACAGTGGAGCGAATTCCAGCGGGTTCGTCGCAAGAACCCCGGCCTTATCCGCGGCACGGCCATCTTCCTGGCCATATCACTCTTCCAGACGCAGCGCGGCCTTTATTATCTGGTCCGGACGCTTCGGCCTGCTCCCAGAGACGCCAAACCTGTCGGAGCGGTAAAATGACCGGCCGTAAACCCATCCGGGATTCTGTGGCAGTGCTGATATGGGGTGCCGTCGCCACGGGCGCGATGGCGCAGTCCTCCCCCTTCGACATGTCGCCGGAACGGCCCGCCCAGACGGCTCCGACACCCGTGCCGCCGTCCGCCGTTGCGCCTGCCGCGCCCCGTCAACAGCCCCCTGCCCAGATGCCGGCGCAAAGTCCGGTCCAGACGCCACCTCAGCCATCCGCTCCGCCGCCATTTGCGGTTCAGCCCGCGCCGCAGCCGCAACAGCGCCCAGCCGTTCCGTTGCCGCCGCCGGTTGCGGCCCCTCCGCGTCAGGAAGGCGCAAGACCCGTTCCCGCAACGGCCCCGTCGCTCAACGCCGACAGCCGCCGCCGATACATCCTGCCCTATGAAAAGCTCAGCCTTTCCGGGGAGATGGACCGGCGGCAATGGAGCATCTATCTGACGCCGGAGCAGGTGAATGCCGCCGTTTCGCTCAATATCGGTTATCAGAACGCCATCGTGGTCGCACCGGAAAGCTCGAATTTTCAGGTCAGCCTGAACAATGTCGTGCTGGATCCGGCGCGTATCGAAGCGCCTGACAGCGAGGGCAATGTCTCCTTGAAGATTCCGCCCGGCGTCCTGCAGGTCGGCTCGAATGTCGTGAGACTGGGCGTACAGCAACGCCATAGAACCGATTGCACAATCCAGTCCACCTACGATCTGTGGACCGATATAGACCCTGCCAATACCTATATCGGCTTTAATGCGGATGTCGCCGGAAGCTTTGCCAATATCGACGATATTCAGGCAACGGGGCCGGATGGCAAGGCGATGACGTCGATCGAGATCGTCGCACCGGCGCTCGGCAATCCGGCATTTGCGGATTCTCTCCTGCGTCTTTCGCAGGCGCTGGCGCTCAGAACCCAGATGCCGAACCAGACGATCCGTTTCGTGGCCGCTCCTTCCACTGAGCGCAAGGCGGGCACGCTGACGGTCTTCGTCGGCACCGCCCGTGAGATTGCGGGAATTGCCGGAACGCTGCCACCCGAGGCCTCGGCAGGCGCTTTCGCCGGCTTCGGCGCCGCCGCGCCGGGCGGTCTTTCACCGCTTTTTGTCAGCGGCCCCACCCCTCAGGCGGTGCAGGCGGCAATCGAGACGCTGTTTTCGTCGATATCGCGCACACCCGGTGCCCAGCGAACGACTTTTTCGACCCGCAGCTGGCACGCGCCGGATGTGCCGCTCGTCATGTCGGATCGCCGTATCGCGCTTTCCGAACTTGGTTTCGAAAGCACCGAATTTGGCGGCCGGCGTTTCCGCAACGAATTTTACGTCGGCATGCCAGCCGATTTTTATGCGTCCGCCTATGGTGAGGCGTCGCTTCTTCTCGATGCCGCCTATTCGTCGCAGGTACTGCCGGGCAGCCACGTCGATATCTACGTCAATGACCAGATCGCCTCGACCGTGCCGATTTCCAACGACGGTGGCGGCATTTTCCGGCATCTGCCGATCAGTGTGACGATGCGCCACTTCAAGCCCGGGCCGAATAAGGTGACCATCGAGGCGGTGTTGATGACGGCGCAGGATCAGGCCTGCGCGCCCGGCGCGCCTGCCAGCACGACGCCGCGTTTTGCATTGTTCGACACGTCGGAACTTCATATTCCGGACTACGCACAGATCGGCCGCAAGCCGGATCTTGCTGCGATGGCCGGGGCCGGACAGCCCTATCGTACAAGTGGAACTCCTGTTGCCCTGTCGCTCGACCGTTTCGATACCGATACCATGTCCGCGGCAGCCACGCTGATCAGCCGGCTGGCAAGCGTGGCTGGGCATCCCATCGACATCGAGACCGTCGCATCGCCGCTGGTGATCGGTGACCGCGACGCGCTGTTCGTCGGCACGATTTCGCAATTCCCGCAGGCATTGATCGGCCAGTTCAATCTCGTTCCCTCCAGCCAGATATCCTGGAAAATGGGAACCGGCGTTCAGCCGCCCGCCCAGAGCAGCGAGACCCTTTTCAACGACTGGCGCGAGCGGGTAGACGGCGGTGTCTGGGAGGGGCAGGTGTCTTCTCTCGAGGAATGGATGAAGCGGAATTTCGATCTGAGCTCGGATACGCTGCGCTTCCTGCCGGCAGCCGAACAGCTTTATGCGCCGCCCGGCAATGTCTCCTTCATGCTTGCCCAGGGGCTCAGCCCCTCCGGCCAAGGGGTGTGGACGCTGGCCACCGCCCCGACATCGGCGGAACTTCGTGACGGCATGGCGGCGATGACGCGGGAAAACCGCTGGCGCGGTGTCACGGGACGTGTTGCCGCTTACGATGCCGCTGCCGAAAAGCTTGAAACGGTGGAGGTGGAGCGGCCGTATTTTTACGTCACGCGGGCGTTTTCCCTTTCCAACTGGAGGCTGGTCGCCGCCAACTGGCTGTCGTCCAACGTTCTTTCCTATTCGCTCGCGTTCATCGGTTTCGTGTCTCTCCTCGGCCTCGCCACTTTCACGATGCTGCGCATGATGGGACGGCATCGATGAAGAACGGGATCTCGAAACTGGCCGGTATTTTCTTCCTCTCCATAATGACGGTGATCGCAGGTATTTCCGTCAGCCGCGCCGCTTCGGTTTCGCCGGAGGCGTGGTCCGCCTATAAGGGTGCATTTCTCGATCCCGGCGGTCGCGTCATCGATACCGGCAACGACAATATCAGCCATAGCGAAGGCCAGGGCTACGGCATGTGGCTCGCCGTGCTTGCCGATAACCTGTCCGATTTCGAGCTGATCTGGAGTTTCACGCGCACCGAGCTTTTGGTGCGTGACGACGGGCTTTCCGCCTGGAAATGGGATCCGCGCACCAGACCGCATGTAACCGATATCAACAACGCCACGGATGGCGATATTCTGATCGCCTATGCGCTGGCGCTGGCGGCCGGGCAATGGAACCGTCAGGATTATGCCGAAGCATCCGCAGCCATCGCATCCGCCATTCTCAAGAAGACGGTGGTCCAACGCGGCGGGCGAACACTGCTTCTGCCGGCGGCCAGCGGTTTCGACGAGGGTGACCGGGAGGACGGGCCAGTGGTCAATCCTTCCTATCTGATTTTCGAGGCCTTTCCGGTGCTCAATCTTGTTGCGCCATCGCCGCTTTGGAAAGCGCTTGCCGATGACGGTGTGGTGCAGATCGGCACATTCGCTTTCAGCGATAGAAAACTGCCGGCTGACTGGGTCTCGGTGAAGACGAAGCCGCAGCCGGCATCGGGTTTCCCGCCGGAATTTGGCTATAATGCGGTGCGCATACCGCTTTATCTCGCAAGGGCGAATACGGGGTCGCCGGAGTTGCTCGCCCGACTGAAAGGCGGCATGACGCTGGAAAGCGGCGCTGCCGGGACCTTCGATCTGAAGAGCGGAGCGGTCAAGGATGTCCTGTCCGATCCCGGCTATCGTATCATTCCGGCGCTCGCCGGCTGCGTCGGAGGGAGGGTGGCCATTCCTGCCGAACTTAAAAACTTCCAGCCAACACTTTATTATCCTTCCACATTGCATCTTCTGGCATTGTCGTTTCTGGCAGGGAATAACGGGGAATGCCGATGAACAAGCCACTGTCGACCTCGGCTCTCATTCTGCTTCTGATAGCGCTCGCCGCCTTCCACTGGCGCGACAGCATTCTCGGGCGGGTGTCGGACGTGCATACCTCGGCGGTCGGCGACAACCGGGCGGTACAGCGTGTTTTGCCGACGGCGGCCAATCCGGCGCAGATCAACGCTTTCGTCAAGAACCGTGAAATGGCGCAGGTAACACAGCCCGCGACACCGCCGGTCACGGTGCCGGCGACCGATCCCTTGCCGGTGACACAGGCTGGCAGTCAGGCGCCGCAAACGCAGACGGCGCAGGCGCCCGCTCCTCGCGCCAACCAGCCTGCATCGGCCGATATGCCCGACGTCGATCTGAGTGCGTTGCGCTATTTCGCGGCGAGGGGCGATACGCAGCGTCTTCAGGCCGAAATCGCGCGTCTGCGCACGCTTTATCCCAACTGGACGCCGCCTGCCGATCCTCTTGCCATTCCCGAAAACGGCGATCCACGGCTCGACGCCATGTGGCAGCTTTATACCGACGGCCGTTATGCCGAAGTGAGGAAGGCGATTGCCGACCGCCAACAGGCGGAACCCGGCTGGCAGCCGCCCGACAATCTGACGGGTATGCTTTCCCTTGCCGAAGCGCGCCAGCGGCTCGTCAATGCTTCCGATCTCAAGCAATATGCGACAGTGGTGGATACGGCCGCCAACAATCCCGGCCTGCTGACCTGCGGCGAGGTCGATGTGCTGTGGCGGGTTGCCGATGCCTTCGCCAATACCGACCGGATGGGACGGGCGCGCGACGCCTATCTCTACATCCTCAACAATTGCACGGTCGCCAGCGACAGGCTCGCCACCGTGCAGAAGGCATCCGCGCTCTTGCCGGCGGAAATGATGGACGAACTGCTGACCAGGGAAAAACCCGGCGCCGACGGTCAGCTGGAATTCGAGCCGGTCAAGAACGATCTCGCCCGTCAGTTCGTGGCCAAGGCAGGGGAGACGGAGGGCGTTGCCGTTCCTTCGGCCTATGTGATGCGGCTTCAGCGGCTTGCCGAGACCGACAAGCTTGCAAGCGACGCCCTGCTGCTCGGCTGGTACAATATCCGGCAGAAGAACATGACGGAAGCGGAGAAGTGGTTCCGCAAGGCGCGGGAAGAGGAAGACAGCGCATCTGCCTCGCAGGGGCTGGCGCTGGCGCTGATCGACCGTAACGAGCCCCGTGAGGCCGAGGACGTCATGTATAAATGGCGCAAGGCATCCGACGATGCGCTTGCGACCTATCTCGCCGCAACGGCCAATCTTCTCGCGCTGGAGCCGCCGGTCGTCCTGCCGCCGGAGGTGCTGCAACGTATCGCCGCCGAAACGGTGGCGCGCAAGGACGCGGCGACGGCGCAGCAATTCGGCTGGTATTCGCTTGCCTTCCGGCAGACGCCGCTTGCTTTGCAATGGTTCAGCACGGCCCTTGGCTGGAAACCGGATGATGAGCCATCGGCCTACGGCATGGCGGTCAGCTATCACGATCTTCGCAATCTCGTCGGCCTGCGTGGCATCCAGCAGCAATGGGGAGGCCGTTCGCAACGTATCGCTGATGTCGGAACGGCGCGCATGGTGGACCAGTCCGGGCAGGCGGTTGCTCCCATAACCGCACCGCCGGTTGTCGCACAGGTGACGTCGCCGCCCGTGCAGACCAATGCACCGCAGGGTGAGACGGCGGTGGTCTATAACCCGCCTGTCGTTCAGCAGCCTGAGCCTTCGCGCAAGCAGGCGCGCCGCCCCGCGCAGGTGCAAAGGGAAACCAGCGCCGCATCGCGCCCGCGTTCCTGCGCGGCCTATCCCGATCCGCAACGTCTGCCGCCACAGCAGGCGCTCGATCTCGGCTGGTGCCTGATGGAGACGAACCGGCCGGCGGAGGCTCTCAAAGCTTTCGAATCCGCGATTGAAAGCGGTCAGTCCAATGTCAAAAGCGACGCAGCCTACGGCCAGAGCCTTGCCTATCTGCGCATGGGCTTGACGGACCATGCGGCCGTCTCGGCGACGAAATCGCGTATGGATCGCCCACGCGCGACGGAGCTGCAGGTGTCGATCCTTGCCGATCGAGCGGTTTCCGCATTCGGGTCGAAGCGATATGCCGAAACGCTTCTCCTGCTCGACCAGCGGGCGCGGCTGGCGGATGAGCGCACGGACCTGATGGTGCTGCGCGGTTATTCCTACCTCGCCATGCGCCGTTATGGTGAGGCGGCCCAGATTTTCGAAAGCCTGACGGCTATCGGAAACAAGGATGGCATCCGGGGCCTGGCTGCGGTGCGCGCCGCCCGGCCCAGCAACGGTCCCCAGGGCGGCTGACGGGTGGCTGATCGCGGCTGGATAAAGCCGGCCGCCGCTATTTCGCGTCGGTGAGGTTGCGGATGATGCGCATGAAGATGCGCGCGCCGGTGCCTATCAGCGCATCCGGAAAGTCGTAATCCGGATTATGCAGGTTGGGATAGTCTTGGCCTGCGCCGAGAAAGAACATCGCCGATGACGAAACGGCGCGAAAGCGGCCGAAATCCTCGGAAGCCCGCATGGGCAGACCCTCCGAACCGTGGGAGATTTTCTCCTCGTCCAGCGCGCGCCGGATATATTCCACAGCGTCGGGTGCATTTTCGCAATGCAGGAAAATATCGTCATAGGAGATGTCGAGCGTCAGCTTCTGTTCGTCCGCCACCTTTTTAGCCAGAGCTTCTGCAGCCTCGCAGAGTTTTTCCATCCGGTCATCGGTCAGTGTCCGCAGCGTCGCCCAGATTTCCGCATCAGCCGGGGAAATGCCGAAGGCGGCTTCGCCCATCGCGGCATGGGTGATCGTCACCATCGAAAAATCAGGCTCTGGCGGGAAACCGGAGCCCAGTTCGGCCAAGGCCGGCATCAGCCGGGATATTGCCCGCATCGGGGAAATGCCGTGTTCTGGTGAAGACGCATGCGCGGTCTTGCCGGAAAGGCGGATTTTGACACCACGCGACGCGCAGTTGACCGGTCCCTCCACGACGCTGACATGGGCGAAAGGCAGGCCCGGCAGGTTGTGGAGTGAAAAGGAGTAATCCGGCTTTATGTGTTCGAATCGCGGGTCGGCGAGGACGGCGGCGGCGCCCGCGCCGGTTTCTTCCGCCGGCTGGTACAGAAGGATGACGCGACCTGTCGCGGGCCGCTGCCGGGAAAGGCCAAGCGCCAGCGCCGTCAGAATGGTGGAGTGGCCATCATGGCCGCAAAGATGGCCCTTGCCGTCGGTGCCGGAGCGGTATTCAGCGTCACTCTTTTCGTGAATGGGCAGGGCATCGAGTTCTGAACGGATCAGGATCGCCGGGCCGCTTTTGCCGCTGTCATAGACCGCAGCCACGCCGTGCCCGCCGAGATCGGCGAAAAGCCGGTCGGGCTGCGCCTGCTCGAGGAAAGCGCGGATGCGCCGCGCTGTTTCCTTCTCCTCGCCGGAGATTTCCGGATGACGGTGAAGATCATGGCGAAGCTCAATGAGATCGAGCATGTCCTTGTTGGTCAGAAACATCAAAAATCCTTGCAAGTCGTCCGGCCGGTTTTTCCTGCCGCAACTTACAGGGCGTTGCCTTTAATGCAAAACCTTTGGCGGGTGCCAGCGTTTGCCCGCCGTTTTCGGCTTGATGGCGAGCGTGACGACATCGGCTGGCAGCGAAACCTTGGCTTTTGCCAGTTCCAGCCGGGCAAGGGCTGCACGGGCCTTTTCCGCATATTCCAGATGCGCTGCATCGTCCGAATGATAGTGCTGCAGCCTGTCGAGGATTTCCGCACCTTCCACCGTTCTTTCAGCGGCAATCAGCGCCACGGCGCATTTGTAAAGCGCTTCCCGGTGGAAGGGCGCGCGATTGGTCACCTGGCGGAATGCCTCGGATGCCTCGTGGTAATGCTGCTGCGCCAGCCGGGCCTCGCCGATGCGCAGCCACAGGACGACGGGTTCCTGCCCGGCGGCCAGAAGGCTGAGAAAGGCGATTTCGGCCTCCCGGAATTCGCCCCGGTCGAACAACAGATTGGCGAGCCCGAATTGCGCGCCGAGATGGTCCGGCGCCGCAGTCAGCACCTGCGCGAAGGCAATATTGGCGGCCGCCTTCTGGCCGGTCTTATAGAGTTTGAGGGCCTGTTCGTAGACAAAACGGATGCTGCGCGGGTGAAGCGTGCCGCCGAGATTGTCGCCCGAGCGGGTGCGGAACAGCGTGCAGCTCAGCTTCTGCTCCTCCGGCCCGAAGAAATATTTGTAAGGCTCATTGCCGCGCAGGAAATCATAGGTTTTGAAACCCTGCTCGATTGCCCTGCGAATACAATGGCCATGCAGCACGAGGCCGGGGGAAGGGGTCTTCCAGTTCTCGTCGCGGCCGGTAATGTAGAACAGGACCGATTTCTTCTGGCGGTCGATGATATTGGCGAGCGCGCCGAGCGGCTGTTCGCCGAACCAGAGTACCGGCACTTCCAGATCGCCACGGATATAGACATCCATCAGCATCTGCCGTGTCGCGCCGATCAGGAGTTCCGTGCGTTCCTTGCCCTTGTGCGGCGCCCAGCGGATGCGCCAGAAATCGAAAAGTATGTCCATGTCCCGCTTGATTGTTTCCCTCGTTGCAAAGGTGATGCGATATTCGTCGCCGCCCTCCACTTTTCTCAGGAAACGCCTGAGCTTCTGCCGGGTCTGGCTGCTCATATGGCTGTCGAGATAGCCGTCGAACGTCTCCGGCAGGGCCACCACCGGGCAGATGCAATTGTTGATGTTGTAGGGGTTGGTCGGCATGTTGTCGCGAAACATGACGAGCGGGCCCTGAAGTGCGCGGATCATCGCCTCGCGGCGTTCCGGCGGGCCGGAAAAATAATCGAGCTTCAACTCGGTCCAGTTCTGCTGGCGGATATAGGAACAGAAACCGGCGACTGCGTGATTTTCATAGTCCGGCAGGGTGATGAAACCGGTGTAATCCGCCGCCGCATTGCCGGCCATGACGATGCTGTCGTGGAAGCGTCCGGTTTTCTTGTCCGGTTCGGTGACGATGCGCAGCGGGAAAAACGCCACATAGGGTGAGCCTTCCGCCCGTTCGCGCAGCGCAAGAATGAACCAGCGCCTGCGGCGCGGCATATAGTCTCTCAGCCACCCCCAGGAGAGGAAATGCCGGGCATGGGGATCGGCCATGAACACCGCATCCCAGTTTTCGCGGATCGCCTCAAAGCCGGCGTCCGTGTCGATGATATCGATGCGCATTCGTCCCCCTCCCAATACTGATCACACATTCGGGAGGCTTCATTTTATGGGTAAACGGTCGGCTTCAAATATTCCCTTCGGGTGAAAGCCGTGCATCAAATGGGATTAGCCCGTCGCCGATCCGCCATCGCTGCGCCGCGACAAAAAAGACCTTGTCAGCCGGTGGCAGCGCTCTAACATGCGGGGCTGAATGCGCGGCAGGCTCAACGGTCCGCATGGCACAGGAGTTCTCATATGGCTGTTCCTTATATGCTTCTGACCGGCGCAAGCCGCGGAATAGGGCACGCCACCGTCAAGCTGTTTCAGGAAAAGGGCTGGAGAATTCTCACCGTATCGCGGCAACCTTTCTCCGAGGAATGCCGTTGGCCGTCGGCGCGGGAGAGCCATATTCAGGCCGATCTGGAGGACCTGTCCCGCATTGATGATCTGGCGGACGAGGTGCGTTCACGCCTGCCAGAGGGAAAGCTTGCGGCGCTTGTCAACAATGCCGGAATTTCGCCGAAAGGCGAGGGCGGTAGCCGTCTCGGTGTCATTGATACGACGGCGGAAATCTGGACGCGGGTGCTGAACGTCAATCTCGTTTCGACCGCGCTGCTTGCCCGCACGCTTTTGCCGGAACTGGAAGCGGCAAAAGGCTCCATCGTCAACGTCACATCGATTGTCGGCTCACGGGTGCATCCTTTTGCCGGCGTAGCCTATGCCACATCGAAGGCGGCGCTCGCGGCGCTGACGCGGGAGCTGGCGCATGAGTTCGGCCCGCGCGGCGTGCGCGCCAATGCGATTGCGCCGGGCGAGATCAACACCGCCATCCTCTCCCCCGGAACGGCGGAGCTGGTGGAAGCTCAGGTGCCGCTCGGGCGGCTCGGCACCACGGCCGAGGTGGCGCAGACCATCTATTTCCTCTGCTCGGAGCAGTCGAGCTACATCAACGGCGCGGAAATTCACATCAATGGCGGCCAGCACGTCTGACACGCCGAGCATCAACCGAAATTGGAGCCTTCATCGATGACCATCCTGCCGAATTCCGTCGAGGCACGCGATATCGCCTATCAGATGCATCCGAACGTCAATCTGCGCAAATTCGAAAAGACCGGCGGTCTGGTGATCGAGAGCGGCGAGGGCATCTATGTCACCGACAGCAGCGGCAAGCGCTATATCGAAGCGATGGCGGGGCTGTGGTCGGTGGCGCTCGGCTTCGGTGAACAGCGGCTGGTGGAAGCGGCGACGAAGCAGATGCAGAAGCTGCCCTATTACCACACCTTTTCCTACAAGACCCACGGCCCGTCGGTCGATCTCGCCGAGCTGCTGATCGAGCTTTCACCGGTGCCGATGTCCAAGGTGCATTTCACCTCCTCCGGCTCGGAGGCCAACGATCTGGTCGCCAAGATGGTCTGGTATCGCTCCAATGCGCTGGGCAGACGAGACAAGAAGAAGATCATCGGCCGCATCAAGGGCTATCATGGCGTGACGATTGCTTCGGCCTCGATCACCGGCCTGCCGCGCAACCATGAAAGCTTCGACCTGCCGCTGGACCGTATGTTGCATACGGCCTGCCCCTCCTATGTGCATTTTGGAAAGGAGGGGGAGAGCGAGGCGGATTTCACCGCGCGCATCCTGAAAGAGCTGGAGGATCTGATCCTCCGCGAAGGCCCGGAAACCATCGCCGCTTTCTGGGGCGAGCCGGTAATGGGCGCCGGCGGCGTTCTCCTGCCGCCGGAAGGGTATTGGGCGGGCGTTCAGGCGATCCTGAAGAAATACGATATTCTGCTTGTGGTGGATGAGGTGATCTGCGGTTTCGGTCGCACCGGCAAGATGTTCGCCTGCGAGACCTATGGCATCAAGCCGGATGTGCTTGTCGTCTCCAAGCAGATTTCGTCGTCCTATATGCCGCTTTCGGCGATCATCATGAATGACAATTTCTACCAGCCGATTGCCGATGAATCGGACCGTATCGGCTCCTTCGGCCATGGTTACACCGCCTCTGGCCATCCCGTCGCGACGGCGGTGGGGCTGGAAAACCTGAAGATCATTCAGGAGCGCGATCTGGTCGGTAATGTCGCCCGGCTGGAGGGCAAGTTTCTCGATCATCTGAAGGCGCTGGCCGATCACCCGCTCATTCATTCCTCGCGCGGCATCGGCCTGATCGGCGCGCTGGAGGTGAAACCGTGGGAGGGCATGAAGTCGGGCGATACGACGCTCGCCCTTGCCGCGGCCATCGAGGAGGAGGGCGTCATCACCCGGCCTATCGGCGAATCCATCTGCTTCTGCCCGCCGCTCATCATTACGGCCGAACAGCTGGACGAGCTGTTTGCCGGTGTGAAGCGTGGTCTCGACAAGGTTGCTGCCGCTCGAGGCTGAAGACCCTCGCAATTGTGCCGGCCGGTTTATCCGGCCGGCCTATCCCCGATAGGCCACAAGCACCGCGCCGCAGGCGATCAGCACCACGCCCAGCCAGTTGGGCAAAGACAGCCTTTCCCCCAGAAACAGCACCGCAAAGACGGCGACAAACACGACGCTCAACTTGTCGATGGGCGCGACGCGGGCGGCGTCGCCGAGTTTCAGCGCTCGGAAATAACATATCCACGATGCGCCGGTCGCAAGTCCCGAAAGCACGAGGAACGCCCAGGTTTTTCCCGAGATGGTGGAAGGCTGCTGCCAGTTGCCGGTGATGTAAACCATCAGGCCGGCGGCGGCGAGAATGACGACGGTGCGGATGAGAGTGGCGAAATCGGAATTGATATTTTCGACGCCGACCTTCGCAAAGATGGCGGTGAGCGCCGCAAAGGCCGCCGATAGCAGCGCCCAGAATTGCCAGGCCAGAAACAGGTTCTTCATGCCGCCACTCCGCTTATCGCATTTGTTCCGCTCCGGCTCTACCGCATCTTCCGGCCGATAAAAACCCCATTGGGTGGGTGCGAGCCTGAACAATGAAAGCCCGGCGCATCCAGTCGATGCGCCGGGCTTTCCATATGTGCCTGCCCGGAGAAACCGGGACAGGCCGGACCTTGGGAGGTCTTATTATTCGGCGGGCTGAACCGAAGCCGGAAGCTGATCCACATCGGCGATGCCGGTGAACTCTTCCTGGCCGCTCAAAACGCGGGCAAGCTGATCCTGATCCAGTTCGCCTTCCCAGCGGGCGACGACGATGGTGGCGACGGCGTTGCCGACGAAGTTGGTGAGTGCACGGCATTCCGACATGAAACGGTCGATGCCGAGGATCAGCGCCATGCCGGCGACCGGGACCGAAGGCACGACGGAGAGGGTGGCCGCGAGCGTAATGAAGCCCGCGCCGGTGATGCCGGCTGCACCCTTGGAGGAGAGCATGGCCACCAGCAGCAGCAGGATCTGTTCTCCGAAGGAGAGGTGGATACCGGTCGCCTGCGCGATGAAGAGGGCCGCCAGCGTCATGTAGATGTTGGTGCCGTCAAGGTTGAAGGAATAACCGGTGGGGATGACGAGACCGACGACCGAACGCTTGCAGCCGGCCTTTTCCATCTTGCTCATCAGGCCGGGAAGGGCGGCTTCGGAAGAGGAGGTGCCGAGAACCAGAAGCAGTTCTTCCTTGATGTAGCGGATGAGCGCGACGATGGAGAAGCCGTTGTAACGGCATACCGCACCGAGAACCACGAACACGAACAGGAAGGACGTGATGTAGAAGGTGCCGATCAGCATCGCGAGGTTGGTGACGGACGAGATGCCGTATTTGCCGATGGTAAACGCCATGGCGCCGAAAGCACCGATGGGGGCGGCCTTCATCAGGATCGCGACCAGCTTGAAGATCGGATACATCAGGGCGTGCATGAAATCGGTGACCGGCTTGCCCTTTTCGCCGACGATGCCGAGCGCGATACCGAACAGAACCGAGAAGAACAGCACCTGCAGGATATCGCCGCTGGCGAAAGCACCGACGATGGTGGTCGGGATGATGTTCATCAGGAAGCCGGTGATGGTCTGCTCATGGGCCTTGTCGGCGTAGGTCGCGACAGCCTTTGCATCCAGCGTGGCGGGATCGATGTTCATGCCGGCGCCCGGCTGCACGGTGTTGGCGACGATGAGGCCAACGATGAGCGCGAGCGTGGAGAATACGAGGAAGTAGATCATGGCCTTGCCGGCCACGCGACCCACCTTCTTCATGTCGTTCATGCCGGCGATGCCGGTTGCGACGGTGAGGAAGATGACGGGCGCGATGATCATCTTGACGAGGCGGATGAAGCCGTCGCCGAGCGGCTTCAGCTGTTCGCCGAAGGCCGGATAGAAATGGCCGAGCGCGATACCGGCGATGATGGCCACCAGAACCTGGAAATACAGGTGCTTGTAGAATGGCTGCTTGGCGTGGCCTGCGGCCACGGCTGTCGTATCGATCATGTTTTTTCCTCCTCGGCCTCACCCTGCCTTTATTGGCCTCCCGGGATCGCCGTGACGTTGACGGCTTCGCGCCGATTGCGGAGTCATGTGCAATACGCATGCCAGACTTGCTTATTTGGTGTAACTGGCTGATTTCAAAAGTAGTTTTTATTGGCGCTTCATCAGCTCGCATGCATTTGTGCGGAATTCCGGACAAAATCTCTTGCGGTCTGTGTGTAAATCCGCACAATTGTTTCATGGCTTATCAGGATCAGGCATCTCATTCCCATGCGAAGCGGCGGGCGCAATGGCTGGCGCTGGCGGGCCTGTGGCTGCTTGTCAGTCTTGGCGTTTTGCTGGTGGCCGATGAGTTCGCCCGCAATCAGGCGCTGCGCATGGCGGGTTCCGAGGCCGCCACGGATGCCGAACTCAAGATCGCGCTCCTGAATGTCGCGCTGGAGCGGCCGCGCGCCATTCCGCTTGTCCTCTCCGGAGATCCCGATCTTGCCGCCGCGCTGGATGGCGGCGGTGCTCCTGCCCTCGACCGGTTGAACCGCAAGCTGGAGGGGCTGATTGAAGGCACACAATCCTCAGTGATTTATGTGACCGGGCCGACCGGATTGACCATCGCGTCGAGCAACTGGCGGCAGGACGACAGCTTTGTCGGCTCCAATTATGCTTTCCGCGAATATTTCCAGGCGGCGATGAAGACCGGCATGTCCGAACATTATGCTCTCGGCAATGTCAGCCGTCGGCCGGGTCTCTATATCTCTCGCCGCATCGACGCCGCCGATGGGCGGCCGCTTGGCGTCGTCATTGCCAAGGTCGAGTTCAACCGGCTGGAGACAGACTGGAACATCGGCGGCAAGCCGGTCTATGTGGTCGACAGAAACGGCGTCGTGCTGATGACCAGCGTGCCGGAGTGGCGCTTCAAGACCGTTGCGCCGATCGATGAGGCGCGGCGGAAAATCATTTCCGAAAGCCTTCAATTCGGCAATGAGGCGCTTTCAACGCTGCCGTTTCGCGCGGCGCGGCGCGCGAGCGAGGGTGTTCCGCTCATTCATGTCGATGAGCCTGGGAGGGAGCGCGGCGATTATCTGCGGCTGGAAGTGCCGGTGCCGACCACTTCATGGACGCTGCATTATCTCCAACCCGTCGCGCCGGCGCTGAACGCGGCCATCCGAGAGGGCAGGGTGGTGGCGCTGGCGACGCTGATGCCACTGATGGCGCTTTCGGCCCTGTGGCTGTGGCGCAGGCACAAGGCGCTTAAGGAAAAGGAAGAGGAGCAGCGCGCTCGCACGGAGCTGGAAATGAAGGTGCAGGAGCGGACCCGCGACCTGACCAAGACTCGCGATCATCTGCAGGCCGAAATTGCCCTGCATGAAAAGACCTCGGGCGAGTTGCGCAATGTGCAGCACGAACTGGTGCAGGCCAACCGCCTTTCCATTCTGGGGCAGGTGGCGGCGGGTGTGGCGCATGAGATCAACCAGCCGGTCGCGACCATCCGGGCCTTTGCCGACAATGCCCGCACGTTGCTGAAGCGCGATCGCATGTCCGAGGCCAACGAAAATCTCGAAAACATCGCGGCACTGACCGAGCGCATCGGCACGATTACCGGCGACCTGAAGATATTGGCGCGCAAGGGCCGCACCGCCGCCGAGCCTGTCAGTATTCGACTGGTTATCGAAGGTGCGGTCATGCTGTTGCGCAGCCGCTTCTCCGGGCAGATGGATGCGCTGGATATCGTGTTGCCGGATCAGGACCTGAAGGTGCTCGGCAGCCGTATCCGGCTGGAGCAGATACTCATCAATCTTCTGCAAAACGCGCTGGAAGCCACTGAAGAGACTGGGGCGGCCCGTGTCGAAGTGCGTGTGCGCGAGGATGGCGACATGGTCGTGCTTTCCGTCAGCGACAATGGCACGGGCATTCCCGAAACCATCCGCGCCCAGCTTTTTTCGCCCTTCAATACCTCCAAGGAGAGCGGCCTCGGCCTCGGTCTCGTCATCTCCAACGATATTGCTTCGGATTATGGCGGGCGTATCGAGGTGGCGAGCAGCAAGGCGGGCACATGTTTTTCCGTATTTCTGAAGCGAGCATGACATGACGGCGGATGGAACCATATTCCTGGTGGACGACGACTCCCAGCTGCGCAAGGCGATGGTGCAGACGCTGGAACTCGATGGATTGCCGGTCACGTCGTTTTCCCGCGCGGAACAGGCGCTTGCGGCTTTGAGCGAGGATTTCGACGGCGTCGTCATCACCGATGTGCGTATGCCCGGCATGACCGGGCTGGAATTTTTCGACCATGTCCGCAAGATCGATGCCGATCTGCCGGTCATCCTCATCACCGGCCATGGCGATGTGCCGATGGCCGTCGATGCGCTTCACAATGGCGCTTATGATTTCATCGCCAAGCCATTCCCCGCTGAACGCATGGTGGAAAGCGCCCGCCGGGCGCTGGAAAAGCGCCGCCTCGTGCTGGAAAACCGGGCGCTTCGCCGGGCGGCGGGGCAGGCGGAGGACGATCTGCCGCTGATCGGCCAGACGCCCGCCATGGAGCGCCTGCGCACCACGCTGCGGCACATTGCCGATACGGATGTGGATGTGCTGGTGGCGGGCGAGACGGGCAGCGGCAAGGAGGTGGTGGCGACGGCGCTTCACCGCTGGAGCAAGAAGCGGTCCAAGGGCAATTTCGTGGCTTTGAATTGCGGGGCGCTGCCGGAAACGGTGATCGAGAGTGAGCTTTTCGGCCATGAGCCGGGGGCTTTCACCGGCGCGCAGAAAAAGCGCGTCGGCCGCATCGAACATTCGAGCGGCGGCACGCTGTTTCTGGACGAAATCGAAAGCATGCCGCTTGCGGTGCAGGTGAAGATGCTGCGTGTGCTGGAAATGCGCGAGGTGTCGCCGCTCGGTTCCAACGAGGAGCGGCCGGTCGATATTCGCGTGGTGGCGGCGGCCAAGGTCGATCTTGGCGATCCGGGCGAGCGCGGCACGTTTCGCGAGGACCTCTATTACCGGCTGAATGTGGTGACGCTGTCCATTCCGCCGCTGCGCGAACGCAAGGCGGATATTCCGCTCTTGTTTTCCCATTTCGTCACCAAGGCCGCCAACCGTTTCAACATGGCGGTGCCGCAGATCAGCGCCGGCATTTCCCGCCGCCTCAATGACCACGACTGGCCGGGCAATGTGCGCGAACTCGGGCATTTTGCCGAAAGGGTGGTGCTGGGGCTGGAGACGGAGGCGGCGACCGCGCCTGCCTTACAATCCACAATCCCCGCTTCCGGCACCTTGCCGGAGCGCGTGGACGAGATCGAGGCGCGTATCATCCGCGAAACGCTGGAACAATCGAATGGCGACGTGGCGGAAACCATCGCCACGCTCGGCATCGCCCGCAAGACCTTTTACGACAAGCTGCAGCGCCACGGCATCAACCGGGCGGATTATGTGAAGAGCGGCACGGCGTGAGTTGGAGCGGCGCGCGCATGGAAAAGCCGCGGACGGTTCCATCCGCGGCCTGACAATAACGGTAATAACCGTGTTGAAGGTCTTCCCGATCAACCCGCGACGCAGAAATGACGCTGGCCGTCATAATCCGTATAGGTGCCGGTGCGGGTGTTGAAGCTGCGGTAACGCTGCGAGCAATAATCGTACCAGGCGTTGGTCCAGGGCTCGATGGTGCGATAGGTACGGCGCTGGTTGTAGACCGGACGGCTGTCGTAAACCGGCTGGGCGCGATAGACCGGTGCCGGGCGGTAAACCGGCTGCGGTGCTGCGCGGTAATAACGGTAATCCGGCTCTTCATAGACATAGCTCGGCTCGTCGACATAGACGCGCTCATCGTAGGCTGGCGCCGGGCGCGACATTGCGGAGCCGACGGCGACACCGGCGGCAAGGCCGAGCACGCCACCCAGAATGGCAGCATCGCGACGGTCGCGGCGGTCCCAGTCGCCGGCGGATGCGCTGCTCAAGGGAACAATGGTGGCGGCGGCGACAGCGATTGTCAGAACTGTTTTAGCTGCAAAGGACGACATGGTGTGTTCTTCCATACAGGTGGCAGGGCGCTGCCAGTTGCAAATTCGATGGTTAAGGAAATACAGCCGGGCTGCTGAACGGGCGCTGAATGAATTGTGGCAGACCGGCGGCGACCCGCAATTCCTGTTTGCGCGCGACGCACTTCGCGCTAGAACTCAAGAACAAACAGGACGCACCGATGAGCCTTTCCCAGATAACCGTCAATTCCGACACCTCGCATGAAGACCGTGCCCAGGCCATTCGCGATACGCTGCGTGACGCCATTGTCGACCGGCGGCTGGCGCCGGGAACCAAACTGTCGGAATCGGAAGTGGGAACGCTGTTCGATGTCAGCCGCACGGTGGTGCGCGCCGCACTTCAGATGCTGGCCTACGAGGGATTGGTGAAGGCCGAACGCAACCGGGGCGCCTTCGTTTCCAATCCCACGCCGGATGAAGCGCGGCAGGTGTTCGCGTCGCGCCGGTTGATCGAACCCGGCGTCGTGGATGCCGCAATCGAAAAAATAACGCCTGCGGCGGTGAAGTGGCTGCGTGAGCATCTGGTGCAGGAAAGCCGCCACCAGCATGAGCGCGGCCCGAGCGCCAGACGCGCGGAAATCAAGGCATCGGGCGATTTCCACCTGATGCTGGCCTCGCTTGCCGGCAACGCCATTCTGGAAAAATTCATGGACGAGCTGGTCGCCCGCTCGTCTCTGGTCATTGCGCTTTATGGGCGCTCTGGTGTTTCAAGCTGCGGGCACAATGATCACGCCGATCTCCTGGACGCGCTTGAGGCGAAAGATACGGCAAAGGCGCGTGCGCTGATGTTGCAGCATCTCGACCATATCGAGGCCGATCTTGATCTGCGCATGATGGAAGGTCTGGCGCTGAAGGATGCTCTGGCGCTTTGATCGACCGCCATCCCGTCTTGTGGGACGGGGATGGCGGGTTACGTGTCAGGCGACGTAACGGCTGATCGCCAGATCGTGCGTGTCGATCTCCGGCTTGTTGCCGCTGATGAGATCGGCGAGCACCCGGGCGGAGCCGCAGGACATGGTCCAGCCAAGCGTGCCGTGGCCGGTATTGAGATAAAGATTGCTGTAGCGCGTGGCGCCGATGACAGGCGTGCCATCCGGCGTCATCGGGCGCAGGCCGCACCAGAATTTCGCCTGGGTCTGGTCACCCGCGCCGCCGAACAGGTCTTCCACCGAGTGGGCCAGCGTTTCCTGGCGCGCGGCCGGCAAATCCTTGCTGAAACCGGCGATTTCCGCCATGCCGCCGGCGCGAATGCGTGAGCCGAGCCGGGTAATCGCCACCTTGAATGTCTCGTCCATGACCGTGGAAACGGGTGCGCGCTCCTCTTTCACGATCGGAACCGTGATGGAGTAACCCTTGACCGGGTAAACCGGCAGCGTAAGGCCAAGCTGGCGCACGAACTGCGGCGAATAGCTGCCCAGTGCCGCCACGAAAATATCGGCCTCCACCAGCCCGCGGGTGGTCTCCACAGCCTTGACGCGTCCTGCCTCGACGATGGGGCGCATGATGCCGGTATCGTAGAGGAAGGTAACGCCCGCTTCTTCGGCCATGCGGGCAAGTTCGGTGGTGAACATGAAGCAATCGCCAGTTTCATCGCCCGGCAGGCGCAGGCCGCCGACAATCTTTTCCTTCGAAGGAGAAAGACCGGGTTCGATGGCGGCGCAGCCGTCGCGGTCGAGAATCTCGAAAGGCACGCCGCCCGCCGTCAGCACGTCGACATCCTTGCCAATGGCGTCAAACTGCTTCTGGGTGCGGAACACCTCCAGCGTGCCCTGCATGCGCTGGTCATATTCGATGCCGGTTTCCTCACGAAGCGCCATCAGGCAATCGCGGCTATATTCGGCAACGCGCACCATGCGGCTCTTGTTGATGGCGTAACGCGCCGAGGTGCAGTTGCGCAGCATCTGGCTCATCCAGCGCCATGCGGCCGGATCGGCCGTCGGGCGGATGATCAGCGGCGCGTGTTTCATGAACAGCCATTTCATCGCCTTGACCGGAATGCCGGGCGCAGCCCAGGGCGAGGAATAGCCGGGGGAAACTTCACCCGCATTGGCGAAGCTGGTTTCCAGTGCCGCGGCCGGCTGGCGGTCGATCACCGTCACCTTGTGCCCGGCTTTGGCCAGATACCAGGCGGATGTCACGCCGACGACGCCGGCTCCGAGGATAGTGACGTTCATGATCGTCTCACTTGTGATTGACTGATGTTGAAGCGGCTGCCGGGGTTTCTCCCGGCTGAATATAAAGGCGTCGATAGCGGCGTCCGAGGCCGGTCAGGATTTCATAGGCGATCGTGTCCGCATCCTCGGCGATGTCTTCCAGCGTCTGCTCAGGCCCGATCATCTGCACAAGGCTGCCCTGGGTCAATGTTCCCTCGGGCAGGGCGGATATGTCGAGAATGATGCTGTCCATCGAAACGCGTCCCGCAATCGGCAGGCGCACGCCGTTATACCACGCTGCGCCGCGATTGCTGAGCGAACGCGGCAGGCCGTCAGCGTAACCGGCGGCGATGGTTGCCAGACGCGTGGGCCCGGCCGCTTCGAAGGAGCCGCCGTAACCGACCAGCGAACGGGCGGGCACAGTGCGGGTCTGGATGACGGCGAGATCGAGGCGAACGACCGGCTTCATCGGGTTGGGGCGTGCGACGGAGGGCGCGCCGCCATAAAGCGCGATGCCGGGGCGCAGCAGGTGGTTGTGGTAATCATTGCCCAGAAAGATGCCGCCGGAATTCGAAAAGCAGACCGGCGCTTCAGAAAAGGCAATGGCGGCTTTGCGCATCACCGCAAGCTGCGCGGCATTGGAGGCATGCTCCGGTTCATCGGCGCAGGCGAGGTGGCTCATGACGAAGGCGATGTCGATGCCATCCAGCAATTGCGGCCGGGAGGCGAGGATTTCGAGTTCTTCGGGGGAGAGGCCGAGACGGCACATGCCGGTATCGATCTGCACGGCGGCGGTGAGCGCCTTGCCAAGCTTTTTGGCGTGGGCCGACCATTGGGCAATCTGCTCCAGCGAATTCAGAACCGGGGTAACGGCCATGGCAGCGCAGGAGGTCTCGTTGCCGGGCTGAAGACCGTTGAGAACAAAGATCCGCGCTTCTGCCGAAAGCCGCAGTCGCAACGCTAGCGCTTCATCGATATGGGCGACGAAGAAATTGCGGCAACCCGCGTCGAACAGGACCTGCGAGACGATATCCGCGCCGAGACCGTATGCATCGGCCTTGACGACCGATGCCGTCTGCGACGCGGGCGCCATGGCCGCAAGGGTCAGATAATTGTCGCGCAATGCGCCGAGATCGATGGTCAGATGACCGCTTGCACCACCGGCGGCCTGCTGGCGGCTGATCTGCATGTCCATGGTCGTTCACCCTCATTTTTATCCCATGAGGGTATTGCAACGATTGTCGAATTTCTTGGCGATTGTTCGAAGAAAATGCGATATAATTCACAATGGCGCAATTTTCTTTTGCTGATTGGAATCTTCTATGTCGTCACTCGATGCGACCGACCGCCACATCATCCGCCTGCTTCGGCTCAATGCCCGCATCAGCAATGCGAAACTGGCGGCCGAAGTCGGGCTTTCCGCATCCGCCTGCCTGCGCCGGGTCGATATTCTCGAGCGGGAAGGGATTATCCGCGGATATACGGCGCTGACCAGCGGCCTTGCCGGCGGCGAGGTGATTTCGGTCATCGTGCAGATCACGCTCGACCGCCAGACGGAGGATTTTCTCAACCGTTTCGAAAATGCGGTGCGGCGCTATCCGGAGATCCGCGAATGTTATCTGATGACGGGCGGTTCGGATTATTTTCTGCGCTGCGAGGCGGAAAGTGCTGGCGATTTCGAGCGGATTCACAAGGAAATTCTGTCGAAGCTGCCGGGGGTTTCGCGCATTCATTCGAGTTTTGCGATCCGGAATGTGTTGGCGACGCCGAAGGCGCGGTAGCGTCGGAGTTCGCGGGGACCCCCCTCTGTCCTGCCGGACATCTCCCCCTCAAGGGGGGAGATTGGATGGGGCGACCGCTCGTTCCCTCGCAACCGTCTCACTATCGATTGCGTGGCTTACTGGAATGAGGTGAGCGGGCCACTTGTCGATCTCCCCCCTTGAGGGGGAGATGTCCGGCAGGACAGAGGGGGGTAAACCCCACGCTCCGCCCCTTCAAGTCACCCCCACCACCGATAAAAATGATGCACTGGCCCCCGCCCATGCCCGACGGCAAGGTCCCGCCCGGCATCGAGCGCCCCATTCAGATACTCCTTCGCAAGCCCAACCGCCTCCCGCAACTCACGACCCCTCGCCAGATGAGCCGTAATCGCCGCCGCCAATGTGCAGCCGGTGCCGTGGTCGTTTTTCGTCTCGACCCTCGACGCGGAAAGCGCCTGCATACCGCCGTCCGCAAACAGATAATCCGTGCTCTCCGGCCCGTCGCCATGGCCGCCCTTGATGAGCACGGCTTTCGCTCCCGCCTTCAGGATCAACTCAGCCTGGCGGGCGATCTCCGTCTCCGTCTTCGCCATCGAAGTGCCGGTCAGCAGCGCCGCTTCCGGCAGGTTTGGCGTAACGATGGTCGCGAGCGGCAGCAAGTCGCGCCGCAATGTCTCGATGGCGTCTTCATGCAGCAGACGGTCGCCTGATGTAGCCACCATGACCGGGTCCAGCACCACCGGCTGCGATTGCCGCCGAAGCCGTTCCGCGATGGCGGCGATGGTTTCGATCCGCGAGACCATGCCGATCTTCACCGCATTGACGGCGAGATCGGAGAATACCGCATCCATCTGCGCGACGATGGTGGCGACCGAAATATCCTCCACCGCCGTCACGCCCTTGGTGTTCTGGGCGGTTATGGCGGTGATGACGCTGGCGGCATAGGCGCCGAGCGCGGAGAAGGTCTTGATATCCGCCTGAATACCCGCGCCGCCGCCGCTGTCGGAGCCGGCAATGGTCAATGCAATGGCTGTCATGGCTGTCTCGCTTTCAGCGCCGTGTCAATCCTGGAGCGGAAGTCCTTGGTTGCGCTGGCAATATCGCCCGCGCGGAAAATGGCGGAAATGACCGCCACACCATCCGCGCCGGCGGCAATGACAGGTGGCACGCGGGCAAGATCGATGCCGGCGATAGCACCGACCGGCATATCCGGCTTCCACTCCTTCAGCAGGGCGCGCAGCGTGGCAAAACCGTCGACACCGACGGGCTTGTCCGGATTGACCTTGGAAATGGTTTCGAACACGCCGCCAATGCAGGCATAGTCGATGGGCATGGAGGCCGCCCGTTCGGCATCGGGGCGGTTCTTGACGGTGAGGCCGATGATCGCCTTTTCGCCGAGAATACGCCTTGCGGTTTTAGCGTCCATGTCGTCGGCGCCGAGATGCACCCCGTCCGCGCCCGATGCGAGCGCCACATCCACCCGATCGTTAATGACCAGCGGCACGCCGGTGCCGGTAATAGCCTCGTGAATGGCATGGGCGTTTTCGATCATCTCCCGCGTCGAGCCGTGCTTGTCGCGATATTGCAGAATGGTCGCGCCGTTCAGTGCGGCGGCCAGAGCAAGCTCCGGCAGCGGCGCGACATCGCCAAGGCTCGCATCGACCAGTGCGTTGAGGCGGTAATCAACCTTGTTCATGCTCTATCCTCGCGTGATTTGTGATGTCCTCACCGGAAATTCCGGAAAGCGCATCCAGAAACGCCGGTTCGAAGGTGCCGGGGCCTCTGGCGTGTTTTGCTGCGAGTTCGGCGGAAACGCCGGTGACGGCAAGGGCGGAGGCCGCCGCAGTCAGGGCGTCCTTTTCCACTGCCATGAAGGCGGCGATGACGCCGCCCGAAAGGCACCCCGTTCCCGTCACCTTCGCCATCCACGGATGACCGTTGACGATCCTGATGCTGCGGGCGGCATCGCGCAGATGATCGACCGGCCCGGTCTCAATCCGGACAGCATCCGGCACATCGCCGATCAGGCTCATTTCAGCGCGATTGCCGCGCACGATGGTGGGGGAAAGGGCGATGAGTTCGCGCGTGAATTCCAGCCGTGACGGCGAGTAATCGCAATGCACGGGGTCGACGATCCATGGCTTGCCGGATGCATTGGCGATTTCGATCGCCAGCCGGATGACCTTTCGCCGCTCGGCATCCAGCGTGCCGAGATTGACGGTCAGCGCATCCGCCTTGGTGACAAAACTCTCGATCTCCTCGAGCGAGGTGGTCATGGAGGGAATGCCGCCGACGACGGTGATGCCGTCTGCGGTGAATTTCTGCACCACCGTGTTCATCAGGCAATGCACGCGCGGGCGCGTCTGCCGCACGCGCTCCAGAATCTCGGCGGCGATTGCCGCTGTCGGGAAATTCGTCGTCATGGCTGCTGCAGCTCCACGGCGATGTCGTCCGCCGCCGGCGCCTGCTTGATCAGCTGCATCTCCTGCATGAAAGCGCCAAAACGGGTATAGCGGGTGCGATCAAGTGCAGCCGGGCGCTTGGCGAAACGTGGCAGCGTATCGAAGAAGGCCTGCTTGTTCAGCGCGTCGTCAAGGTTCGGATAGGCCTTGATGAAAAGCTGCCAGGATTCCTGCGGATGGTTGGTGATGAAGATCGCGGCCTGTTCCACGGCGGAGAGGAAACGCGGCAGGCGGTTGTCTTTCGCGAGATCGCGGTGCGTGACGAAGATCAGCTCGTCATAGGCCGGCACGCCGTGTTCCTCCGGGAAGAAAGAGCGGCCTTCATGTCCCTCCAGCTTCATCTGCGTCAGCTCGAAATTGCGGAAGCCGCCCAGCGTGGCATCCACCTTGCCGGCGATCAGCGACGGCGAGAGCGAGAAATTGACGTTGATGAGTTCGATATCATCCTTCGTCAGACCGTCCTTTTCCAGCATGCGCTTCAGCATCGCATCCTCGAAGCCGGAAACGGAAAAGCCGACCTTCTTGCCTTTAAGGTCCTTCAGGCTTTTGATCGGACCATCGGCCAGAACGGTGACAGTGTTGAGCGGGGTCTCGACCAGCGTGCCGAAACGCACGAGCGGCAGGCCGGCATCGTGATCGAGGTAGAGGTTCGGTTGGTAGTGCACGCCGATATCGGCCTGTTTGGCCGAGACGAGACGCGGCACGGCGGAGGGGTCTGCGGGCGGAACCAGTTCCACTTCGAGCCCGGCCTCGGCAAACAGGCCGCGTTCTTTCGCGATTACCATCGGCGCATGATCGGGGTTCACGAACCACTCGAGCAACACGGTCAGCTTGTCTGCCGCATGCGATTGCATGGGTGAAAGTACGCTTGCTGCCGCGACGACGAGGGAAAGAAGAGTTCGTTTCATGGTGCCGAAAGTCTCCGTAAAGATCTGAAAGGAATGGTGTGTTCTGTTTCCTTGGCCCAGGGGGCCAGATTGGCGGTCGCCCGGTCGACGATGAGCCGCAGCAGCACCGCCATGACGGCGAGAATGGCCATGGCGGCAAACATGGTGTCGGTCTGCATGCGGGCATTGGACTGGATCATCACAAACCCGAGCCCGGCCGATGCGCCCACCCATTCGCCGATGACGGCGCCGAGTGGGGCGAGCGGCGCGGCAACCCTGAGACCGGAAATGAGCGAGGGCAACGCCAGCGGCACGCGCAACCGGGTGAGGATCTGCCAGTGGCTCGCCTCAGTCAGCGAGGCGGCGTCGAGGATGGCGCGATCCGTGCGGTTGAGGCCGTCCGTGAAAGCGGAGGCAACGGGGAAGAAGATGATGATCGCCGTCATGACCACTTTCGAAGCCATGCCGAAACCGAACCAGAGGACGAGGATGGGAGCGAGCACGAAGACCGGAAAGGCCTGCAACACCAGAACCATGGGCCAGACGAGGCGGCCGAGGCGCGGGATGGCGGCAATCGTGAAAGCGACGAGAATACCGGCGGCGATGCCTGCCGCGAGACCGAGCGCCATTTCACCGAGCGTTACCAGTGCCTGCCCGAACAGGAAGCCGGGCTGACGCCAGAAAGCGCCAGCGACATCGGCGGGCGACGGCAGGATATAGCGGGGCGGCGAAAACAGCCATGTTCCCGCCTGCCAGAAAACCAGCAGAAGACCGACACCGTTCAGCGCATGGGTGGCACGCATGAGCCGGACCTCAGACGCAGACGCACCGTGTGCGAAGGGCGGAAGGTTTCAGCATCATCATTCGTCTCCAGATGTAACAATCTCGGAGATCAGGCAAAGCGGAGAAGAGAAAGGGCAGCGCCTCTTGGCGCGACAGTTCCGTTCCTACGCCGGCATGACCCGGATCAGGTTCAAGGGTCCGGCTCATCGCCATCTCAGCACCGTTCGGTGCTCCCCTCGGAAGAGTTTGTTTTGTAGGTCAAGTTTCATAAATGTCAACGTCCGACCAGCGATCCGTCGTCAGGCGTGATCTTGAATGCCCGAACGGCCTCGCGCCGGTGCGTACCTCCGATTGGCGTATTAGTTATTGAGGAAATTAGATTTATCGAAAATTAGTTATCTCTTGAAACTGCCTTTCAATATTGTTCGGCTAACTTTCGCTCCGGGGAAAAGTTCCGGGGGCGAATTTGAAGAACATCTGGCAGGATAAATCGGGAAATTTCGGCATTCTCAGCGCCCTGTTGATGGTGCCGTTGATTGGGGCGGCCGGCGTGGCCCTTGATATAACGCGTGGCATGGCCGTCAAATCGGACCTGCAGATGGCGGCGGATGCCGCGGCGCTTGCGGTGGTCGCCGATACGTCGTCGAGCGTTCACAAGGCAAAGGAAATGTCGGGCGACGGTGTCATTTCGCTTGGCACTGATGAAGCCTCTGCATTCTTTGAAAGCAATGAGCGGGCCAATCCCGACTACAAGCTCCTGTCTCTTGACGTGTCGGTGATCAAGCAGGGTAATGCCATCGAATCCTCGGTCAATTTCACGGCATCCGTCGGCACGACGCTTTCACGGATACTCGGAGAGGATCTCATCACCGTTTCGGGCAAGGCGACCGCCAAATACGAGACGGAAACATTCAGCGACTTCTATGTCCTTCTGGATAACACCCCCTCGATGGGCGTTGGCGCGACGCCAACCGACGTTGCCACCATGGTTGCGAATACGAGCGACAAATGTGCTTTCGCCTGTCACATCGTGAAAGACGGGGTGGTGGATAAGAACAGCTATTACTACAAGGCCAAAAGCCTCGGGGTCACAACGCGCATCAATGTGGTGGCGCAGGCCACGGCAAGCCTGATGGATACGGCGAAGTCCATGCGCAAAAGCAGCAATCAATATCGTATGGCGGTTTACTCCTTCGGAGAGAAAGCGGAAGATACGAAGCTGCTCGAAGTCGTGTCGTTGACATCTGATCTGGCGATCGCGAAGAAAAAAGCCGCTGAAGTCGACCTGATGTCGATCCCCAAGCAGGGGTTCAACAACGACCAGCAGACCGATTTCGACCGGGCACTGACCCAGATTGGCGACAGGATCGGCAGTTCGGGCACCGGTGCAAGTTCAGCCAGCCCCGAAAAGATCATCTTCTTCGTTTCGGACGGTGTCGGCGACAGCTACAAGCCATCCGCCTGCACCAAAAAAACGACCAGCGGCCGCTGTCAGGAACCGATCGATATCAAATATTGCACGAAGCTGAAGGAAAAGGGTTTTCGGATCGCCGTGCTTTATACCACCTATCTGCCGCTGCCGACCAACGACTGGTACAATAGCTGGATCAAACCCTTTCAGCCGGAAATCGGCGCACGCATGCAGCAATGCGCTTCGCCGGGCCTGTTCTTCGAAGTCAGCCCGTCGCAGGGCATCAGCGATGCGATGACCGCCCTTTTCAAAAAGGCCATCACATCACCCCGCCTGACGGGGTGATGGCAGGGACGAACCCACTCGTTTAGCCCTTTGTCAGCCAATGGTTCGAAGCTGTTCAAACAGCGGCCGATGGCTGCTATCTGCACGATAGAACACCGCCGGCTCGCCGAGCGGCGCTTCGACGGTGACGTCCTGTCCGCCGGGATAATGCGTGCCGCTCCACAGGTGCACCCATTCACTGTCGCCCGGAAGATAGAGCGAGCGTTGGGTTTCACCTGCTTTCCAGACCGGCGCGACAAGCATGTCCGCCCCGTAGAGATAGCAGTCCTGAATGGCATAGGTCTGTCGGTCATTCTCGTAGTGCAGGAAAAGCGGACGCTGCACCGGCAGACCCGTCCTGGCCGCTTCCGCCGAGAGCGATTTCAGATAGGGGGCCAGTGCGACATAGATGGATGTCATGCGGGCGAAATGGGCAAGAACCGCCTCATCCTGATCGATCTGGAGATTCTCGCGCGGCCGGTTGCCCTCATGTGTACGCATGACCGGCGTGAAGGTGGCCATCTCCGTCCAGCGCATGATGAGCTCTGCGGTTCTGACATTGCCGAACAGGCTGGTGTAACCGCCAATATCGGAATGGTGATAGGCATTGCCCATGAGGCCGGAGGAGAGCGCCCCGCAGATGACGGTGACCAGGCCATCGTGACGGGAGAAGTCAACCGATTGGTCGCCGCCCCAGATGAGGGGGCAATGGGCCTGCACGCCGGTGAAGCCGGCGCGCATGAAGAACAGCGCTTCACCCGTCTTGCCACGGCTTTCGACGGCTTTGGCGTTCACCTCGGCCCAGAGCGTTGGCCAGGCATTGTGCATCAGCTTGGCGTCGACACCATTGGAAAGCGTGATGTCGATCGGTAGATATTCGCCGAAATCGGCCATCCAGCCGGAGAGGCCGAAATCCAGCATGTTCCTGCCGATGATCTCTTCGGCAAACCAGTCGGCGGCGGCCGGATTGGTGAAATCGACCACGCCGCAATCGAACTCGCCGAAATCCACCAGCGCTGTCTTGCCCTCGGCGTCGGTGGCGAAATAACCGGCTTTTTCGGCAACCGGGAAAAGCGGACCATCTACGCAGAGATAGGGGTTTACATAACCCAGGAAGCGGATGCCCTGATCGGCAAGCTCGGCGATCTTCTGGCGCAGATGGGGATAACGCGTATCATTCGCCTGCCAGTCCCAGAACAGGCGCGAGCCGAATGACGTCTGGCGAAGACCCACCCAGTCTTCGCACCAGAGGCCGGACACCTTCGTTCCGGCAGCGCGGATTTTCTCCAGTCTGGCGAAGGAGTTGACGCCATCCTTTAACCCGATGATCGCGCCGCCATAGATCCATTCCGGCAGTTCTGGCTGACGTCTGAACCGCAGCGACAGGGCGGAAACGATATCGGCAAAATGATCGCCGGCGAAGAATTCGATCTTTTCGGGAATGGCCCAGATTTCGATCTCATGGAAATCGCCGTTGCGGAAATCGAAGACCGAATAGGCGCTTGTCTCCACATGGAGGGCGTATCTGCGCGACGACAGGTAAGTCGGCTGCGGATAGTTGGTATTGTAATAATCACCGCCCGCCTTGCCGCTGACATCGGACTTGAAGGTGATTTCGGTGGTCTTGTCGCGGCCGACCCCCGGCTCGGAAGTCCAGAGCGGGAAACGCCGGCCGCGCATGTCGAAATAGGACATCTGTTCGCCGCCTCCCCAGACATGCTCATCCGTTTCCGCAACGACGCGCAGCCAGAGGCGGTTGACGGTGTCATCCAGCGCCGTTAGCCGCATCGCGTTGCCGTCGAGTGTCAGGCGAAGGCGCGGTGCCTGTCCCGGCGCGGATGAGAGCGTGATGCTGTCGCCGTTGACCTCGGCGTGGCGCAGGGCGGTTCGCTCAATGACATAGTCTTCGATATCGAAATTGCCGCGATACATGTCCATTCGCTCCTTGCCGAAACCGGCGAAGAAGGCCGGGTTTTGGGGAGAATGGGAAAGTATGGTGCGGTTGCCGATCGTGAGCGCGAAGCCGTCTTTGGTCGTTTCGAAATGCATGACTTTACCTTTTAGCCCTTGAGACCACCGGCGGTGAGACCCGAGACGACCCGCTCCTGGAAGATGACGATCAGGATCGCGACCGGCACGATACCAACCACCAGCGCCGCCGAAATGACCGGCCAGGGGAAGGCGAATTCACCCTGATAAAGTTGGATGCCGACGGGCAGGGTGCGGAGGGCCGGATTGGAATTGAAGGAAAGCGCCAGCAGGAATTCATCCCAGGCATTAACGAAGGCGAGAATGCCGGCGGTGAAAACACCCGGCGCGCAGAGCGGCACGACGACCTTGAACAGCGCGCCGATGCGGGTGCAGCCATCGATCATGGCGGCGTTTTCGAGATCACGCGGGATGCTTTCGAAGAAGGAGACCAGCATAAGCGTGCAGACCGGCAGCGAAAGCACGGTGTAGGGCAGGATAAGCGCCGTCCAGCTGTTGAGCAGGTTCAGCGCCCGCATGATTTCGAACAGCGGCACCAGCAGGGTCACCAGCGGAAAGGTGGAAACGGCGATGATGAGCGAGAGGATCAGCGCCCGGTATTTGAGGTTGAGCCGCGCCAGCGCGTAAGCCGCCAGCACCGAAATCAGGATGGTGAGTGCGGTCGAAAGCAGCGCCACCATGAAGCTGTTGAACAGGAAGAGGTGCAGCGGCTGATCGGAAAAGGCCTGCATGTAGTTGGCCAGCGTCGGCGCGTGCGGAAACCAGGTGATCGGCTTCGCCGTCAGTTCCGCTTCCGTCTTCAGCGAGGTGAAGAGGATCCAGATTGCCGGAAACAGGCCGTTGACCAGAAGGATGGAGGCCGCGATGAAGCGCAGAGGCTTGCCGGAGAAGAACGAGGACAGACCGGAATTTGCAACGGTGCTCATGGGATCAGTCCTTCGTCCTGATGATGCGGAGATAAACGGCGGTGACGCACATGGAGAGCGCAAACATCATGACAGCGAGCGCCGAACCGTAGCCGAGATCGAGGAAGGAAACGGTGTTCTGGTGAATGTACATGGCAAGCGTCGTGGTGGATGTGCCGGGGCCGCCGCCGGTCATCATGTAAGGAATATCAAAGGTCTGCAGCGCCGTGATCGTGCGGAAGATGAGGGCGACGACGATCGAGGGCTTGAGAAGCGGCAGGGTGATTTCGAAGAACTGCCGGATTTTACCGGCGCCATCCACATCCGCCGCCTCGTAGAGCGAGCGCGGAATGGTCTGCAGGCCGGCAAGGATCATCAGCGCCATGAAAGAGGATGTCTTCCAGATGATGGTCAGGCAGATGGCCGCAAACGCCCAGTTGGGGGAGTTGAACCAGATGACGCCTTCAAAGCCCAGCCGGTTCAGCACATCATTGACCACGCCATACTCGTAATGGAAGAACCACGCAAAGATCAGGCCGGCAAAGGAGAGCGGCAGCGCCCAGGGGATGAGCAGCGACAGGCGCATCGGCCATTGCATGGAAAAGGGCAGGTTGGCGAGCAGCGCGAGGCCAAGGCCCATGAACAGCGCGCCGGGCACGGTAATCAGCGTTATCAGAACCGTGTTCCAGGTCGTTTCCCAGAAGATCGGGTCATCGAACATCGCCGTGTAGTTTTCAAAGCCGATGAATTCCGCCGGCAGGCCCGATGTCAGCGACAGGCTGAAAAACGAGGTATAAACAAGCCGCGCCACCGGATAGACGATGATCAGCGACAGAAGAATGGCAGCAGGCGCCAGCAGAAGCACGGCAAGCGACCGGTCGCCGAGATCGAGCCACCGCGTCCAGCGCGGCAGCTGCTTTTCGTCCACCCGGACCATGGTTCTTTCCGGCATTGTCACACCTGCCACTCCCGCAACTGGATTCACGTCATCGTCTCCCGATCGGACCGGTTCATATCCGGCCCGTTTATCGCACCGCCCGGGCGCGTTTATTCCTGTCCGTCGAAGCAGCCGGAAAGGGCATGAAACCACGCCGCTTTCCGGCCTTGAAGCTTAGCGCAACACGCGCCGCAGACGGCTTTCCATCTGCTTTGCGCCGTCCTCCGGCGTCATGACGCCGGCAAGTACGCCGTTGACGGTGGTGCGGATCGTCTCGCTGACCTCGTTGTAACGCGGCGTCACGGGACGGGCCTTGGCGGTCTCAACCACGGGCAGGGCGTCCGCGAACCACGGGATTGCCTTTGTCACATCCGCATCCTTGTAGAGAGCGGCATAGGTCGGCAGCAGCGTGGCGTTGATGGCCATGAACTTCGACACATCCTGACCGGAGAGATATTCCACCAGCTTCTTGGCTTCATCCTGCTGTTTGGAATAGGCGGAAACGCCGAATTCCCAGCCGCCGAGGCAGGTTGTCTGCTCGCCGCCCTTGACGGCCGGCAGGCGGGCGACGCCAACCTTGTCATTCACCTGCGATTCCTTGCCCTGGAAATGGGTCCAGGCGTAGGACCAGTTGACGGCGAAGAGAACCTTGCCGGCCTGGAATTCCTTGCGAGTGTCGTCGGTCGCGACTTCGGAAATGTTCTTCTTGGAAATACCTTCATCGACGAAGCTCTTCCAGAGCTTCAGCGAATCCACGGCCGCCTGATTATCGAAGTTCAGCTTGCCGTTTTCGACCAGCGACTTGCCCTCGCTCCAATAGGGCAGGAGGAAGGTGCAGACCGCGCCTTCGATCGCCTTGCCCTGGAAGGACAGGCCTTGAAGATCGGGGTTCTTTTCACCCTCCATCACCTTCTTGGATGCTTCCTTCAGCTCGTCCCAGGTGGTCGGCGGCTGAATGCCGTATTTGTCCAGCAGGTCCTTGCGGTAATAAAGGAACATGGAGTCGGCGAAGGCGGGCAGCGCCACGATCTTGCCGTCCACGGTGTTGGCTTCGGCATAGGTCGGCAGATAAGCGGACATGTCCTTGCCGGAGAAATCGCTGGTCCAGCCGGCGGTGGCGAATTGCGCCGGACGGATGACGTCGAGCATCAGCACGTCGAGGCTGGAATCCTTCGCCGACATCACGGTGTTGAGATATTGCGCCTGCATTTCCGAGGTGTTGCCGCCGGTCTCGATGACAACCTTCACGCCCGGCGTCTTCGCCTCATATTGATCGAGCGCCTTGCGCCAGACATCGGGCTGATGCTGGCTGGAAACGAAGATTTTCAGTTCGGCGTCGGCAAAGGCCTGTCCCGAAAAGGCGAGCATGGTCGCGCAGAGCGTTGCACCCATGAGGGCTTTGCCCCCGATAGCTTTGCCCCCGATAGCTTTGAATGTCATGTGTTCCTCCCGTTATTAAACCCTTGGCCGCAGCGTTTTTCGCCCGGCGATCAGTGAATCGAGCGTTCCGTCGCGGCGTCGAACAGATGGACCTTGGACGGATCGACGCCGATCTTCAGTTCCTCATTCGGCGCAGGCCGCAGATGCGGCGGCATGCGTGCGGTCAGCGCCGCATCGCCAAGGCTGAAATGGACGAGCGTGTCCGAGCCCAGCGGCTCCACCACCTGCACCTTGACCGCAAGCTGCGTGTCGAAGCCCTCGGCGGGGCCGAAATGTTCCGGACGAATGCCGACGATGACTTCACGCCCTTCGAGCCCCGTTTCGCGGGACGGCCGGATGGCTGCCATCGGCAGGGAATTGCCGTCCGAAAATGCCAGCCGGTCGCCGCTCACCTTGGCGCGGGCGAAATTCATCGCCGGAGCGCCGACGAAACCGCCGACGAAGACGCTTTCCGGACGGTTATAGACCTCGTCCGGCGTGCCGACCTGCTCGATATCGCCGCCACGCAGGATAACGATGCGGTCTGCCAGCGTCATGGCCTCCACCTGATCATGGGTAACGTAGATGATGGTCGTGCCGAGCTGCTGGTGCAGCCGCTTGATTTCCGTGCGCACCTGTCCGCGCAGCTTGGCGTCGAGGTTGGAAAGCGGCTCATCGAACAGAAACACCTGCGGGCGGCGCACGATGGCGCGGCCCATGGCCACACGCTGGCGCTGGCCGCCCGAAAGCTGGCCGGGCCGCCGGTCGAGAAGGTGCTCGATGCCAAGCATCTTCGCCGCCTCGTCGATGCTGGCATTGGCCTGCGAGGCGCTGACACCGCGAACCTTCAGGCTGAAGCCCATGTTCTCGCGCACCGTCTTGTGCGGATAAAGCGCATAATCCTGAAACACCATGGCGATGTCGCGCTCGCGCGGCGGCAGCCGGTTGACGACGCGGTCGCCGATCTTCACCTCGCCGCCGGTAATGCTTTCAAGCCCCGCGACCATGCGCAGCGTCGTCGATTTGCCGCAGCCGGAAGGGCCGACAAATACGACGAATTCGCCATCGTTGATTTCAAGGTCTATGCCCTTGACGATGCGAAGCGCACCGTAACTCTTATCCAGCTTGCGCAGGCTGACCGAAGCCATATTTTCCTCCTCACGACCGGCGCGTCCAGAATTCGGATGGACGCCATTGCCGGTATCAACCTTCAAGTTCCACGCATCGCATCGTTGAAAATCGATCCCGATTGTCTGGCGATATCGTGGGATGGCGAAACGCCTGTCTCCCTGAGGACGTGATATTACCTTTCAAAAAAAGGAAATCAATAGTGTATCAATTTTATTTCTGACAGAAATCAAAAACTATTAAGCCATTGATTTAAAGAAATATAGTCGCAAAACAACCAGCAGGACAGGCCGCTGCTTGCTTGCCTCCCGTCAAATTTCTCCGTTCATCTGGATCACGCGAATTTTGCGCGGTCTCAACGTATGCGAGAAACGTATCGCGCAACGGTATGATCGAACCAGGTCCATGAAACTTCGGCCACCGCACCATCCTGCGCCTGGCTGAGACGCAGCACCCGCGGCACCAGCGCGCCTGATTTCTGACCGAAGACCTCGGGTGTCCATTCCGGTACTTCGCCGAGATCGATGCGATCCTCCGCCTTCGATATCCAGAGGTTAAGGCGGGTGTGGTAATAGAGATAGAGGGATTCCGACATGTTCTCGATGGCGATGGTGTCGACGTAAGAACCGTCCAGCCAGATTTCCTCGATGGCCGCCGGTTTGCCGGCAATGCGCCGCAGGCGACGAATCCTGTGTCCTTCGGTCGATGTGCCGAAGGCGGGCAGGTCGGCGGGCTTGGCAAGGCGCGCCACATCCAGAACCTCCGCCGTCGGCAGGCCGCCGCCCTCGATCAGTTCAAGCCGAAAGAAGGCGTAGACGCTTTGCGGATCGCTGACGGCGCGAATGTAGTTGCCGGAACCCTGCACCCGCTCCAGCAGGCCGCGTTCCTGCAATTCGGCGAGTGACTTGCGAAGCGTGCCAACAGCGATGCCGAGATCGGCCGCCATATCGCGCTCCGGCGCGAGCTTCTCTCCATCGATCAGCCGGCCCGCCGCCACTTCGCGCACCAGCATTTCCGCGATCTGCATATACATTGGCAGGCTGCCGCCAGTGTGTTTCATATGCCGTTTCCTCCCCCGAAACAAAAATTGATACATCATTGATTTACATATTTCTTGATGTTATGCAAGAAAAACGAGAGCGGCCCTGAGGAGGAATTGCATGACCGTCGTACCCGTTACATCCGCTGATCTCGATGCTGCCGAGGTCTCCTGGTTTTCCGCTTTGTGTTCCGATGACTACGCCTATCTTGGCGTGCCGGATGGCAGCCTGCGTTCCAGTTTCGACCATTGCTCCGATATCGTCAAAAAGGCCGAGGAACTCGGTTTCCGCAACATCCTCTGCCCCTCTTCCTATCAGGTGGGGCAGGATACGCTGAGCTTCGTTGCAGGCTGTGCGCCGATCAGTGACCGCATCAATTTCCTTGCGGCGATCCGCTGCGGCGAGATGCAGCCGATCATGCTGGCGCGCACGGTGGCGACGCTCGATCACATGCTGAAGGGCCGCCTGACGCTCAACGTCATCAGCTCCGATTTTCCCGGAGAAGTGGCCGATAGTGCGTTTCGTTACAAGCGCAGCCACGAGGTCGTTGAGATCCTGCGTCAGGCCTGGACGCGCGACACCATCGACCATGACGGTGAAATCTACCAGTTCAAGGGTGTCTCCACCGAGCCGGCACGGCCTTACCAGCAGAATGGCGGACCGCTGCTTTATTTCGGCGGTTATTCGCCGGATGCGCTGGAACTCTGTGGCGCGCAGTGTGACGTCTATCTGATGTGGCCTGAGACGAAGGACCAGCTGGCGGACCGCATGCGCGCTGCCAATGAACGTGCAGCCGCCCATCGCCGCACGCTGGATTACGGCCTGCGCGTCCACATGGTGGTGCGCGATACCGAACAGGAAGCCCGCGAATACGCCGAACATCTGGTCTCGAAGCTCGATGACGAATATGGCCAGCTGATCCGCAACCGCGCCCATGACAGCGGCTCGCTCGGCGTGTCGCATCAGGCGCGTGCCCGCGAACTGGCTGACAAGTTCGGTTACGTTGAACCCAATCTGTGGACCGGCATCGGTCGGGCGCGCTCCGGCTGCGGCGCGGCTCTCGTCGGCTCGACGGATCAGGTTCTGTCGACGCTGGAGGAATACCAGAAGATG
The DNA here is from genome assembly GCF_044626815.1 of Agrobacterium sp. P15N1-A. Taxonomy (NCBI): domain Bacteria; kingdom Pseudomonadati; phylum Pseudomonadota; class Alphaproteobacteria; order Hyphomicrobiales; family Rhizobiaceae; genus Agrobacterium; species Agrobacterium sp. P15N1-A. Next base: position 306,464 of record NZ_JBIUPF010000003.1, read on the forward strand.
GGCATTCGCGCCTTCATTCTTTCCGGCTATCCGCATATTGATGAGGCGGAACACTTCGGCACCAAGGTTCTGCCGCAGATGAAAACCTGCTCCCTGCCGCATGCTTACGGCCGGGTACCTTCTGAAACGCCTGCCACGCCGCTCGGCAACGGGGAACGCCACTGATGGAACGCATCGCTCTTTCCGACAAACTCGAACTCAGCCGCATCGTTTATGGCATGTGGCGCATCGGTGACGATGCCGATACCTCGCCCGCCCATGTGCAGGCCAAGATCGAGGCTTGCCTCGCGCAGGGCATCACGACCATGGATCAGGCCGATATTTACGGCGGATACACGGCGGAAGCCATTCTGGGGGCCGGCCTGAAAGCCGCGCCCGGACTGCGCGACAGAATAGAAATCGTCACCAAATGCGGCATCGTTGCACCCGCTGGACGTCGCGCCGCCGCCCGCGTCAAACATTACGACACGACGGCCGGCCACATCAACGCCTCGGTCGAGGCGTCGCTTCGCGACATGGGTACGGATCACGTCGACCTGCTGCTCATTCACCGTCCCGATCCGTTGATCGATGCGGAAGAAACCGGCAAGGCGCTCGATGCGCTGGTGGCATCCGGCAAGGTAAAGGCCGTCGGCGTCTCCAACTTCCGCCCGTGGGATTTCTCCCTGCTGCAATCGGCGATGAGCAGCCGGCTCGTGACCAACCAGATCGAGATGAGCCTTCTCGCGACGGATTGTTTTACCAATGGCGATCTCGCTTTCCTGCAGGAAAAGCGCGTTTCTCCGATGGCATGGTCGCCGCTCGGCGGCGGCTCGCTGTTCTCCGGTGCTCATGGCGGCACAATGGCCGCCCTGCAGCGCATCGGCAAAGAGCAGGGCGTTGATGCGACGGCTGTTGCGATCGCCTGGCTGCTGCGCCATCCGGCAAAGATCGTGCCGGTGCTCGGCACCAACAATATCGAGCGTATCAGAACGGCGGCCGATGCGCTTCGCGTGACGATGGACCGCCAGACGTGGTTCGAACTCTACACCCTTGCGATTGGAAAAGAGGTGCCGTGATGACAGTGGCAGAGGCGATCAAAATGCCCAATGAGCATGTATTCGTTCCCGGCGGCGAAAACAGCCGCAGCTTCCGCAATGCGCTCGGCGCTTTCACGACAGGCGTAACGGTGGTGACCGCCACGACGCCGGAAGGGCCGATTGGCATGACGGTCAACAGTTTTGCGTCCGTGTCGCTCGATCCGCCGCTGGTCCTCTGGTCGCCGGCCAAAAGCTCGTCGCGTTATCAGGCTTTCAGCGGCGCCACCCATTTCGCCATCCACGTGCTGAGCGCCGATCAGGATGTGCTGAGCGCCCGCTTCACCCGCAACGGCCGCGCTTTCGACGATCTCGACTGGGAAATGAATGACGAGGGCGTTCCCGTCATTCCCGGCACGCTTGCTCGTTTCGAATGCCGGCAGGCGGCGTCCCACGATGCGGGCGACCACACCATCATCGTCGGCGAGGTGCTGCGCGCCGCCCATCGCGACGGGGATCCGCTGTGCTTTTCGGGCGGAGCCTTTGGCCGATTTTCGCGGCAATAGGAAAATTCGATAGTATTTTATCGAGTGCTTAAAAAGCATATTCTTGTTTAAATATTTCAATTGTTTTACGGAGAACGCCCGGCGTTCTCCGTTTTTTCTTTTTGTCGTCAGTATAGATACGATTTGTTCTGTTTTTGCTGACAATGTTTTCTCAAAATGGGCTAATTGATTTGATCATAAAATGATTCGCCGATCGTGCGTGGTGGAAAGAGAAGCCGGTAGGGGGAGGTTGAATGTCCGGTTGTTTCTGCCGTGACAGGGTAAAACCGCGGAGGGCCGGCTCAAGGGCAACGGTCGCACTCGCGGGCTGGGGAAAACGTTCCTTAAGCCCTTTCGCCCTTGTGCTTTCTTTTGCAATCGCCCCGTCGGTACTGGCCGATACGATAGTCTGGGGAGGTGGTGCAGGGGGTAACTGGTTTATCCCAGGCAACTGGATTTCCTATGGTCGCGTGCCCCTGCCAGATGACAATGTCACCATCGATTCCGCAGGTCCGGCGATCGCCGCCGGGACAAAACCCGAGATTTATCGGCTGTCTGTCGGCCTCAATACCGATGGAACAATGTCGGTCAATGGCGACCTGTCGACATTTTACACCGACTTGGGCGCTCAGCCTGATGTCACCGGCACCCTGCGCTTTTTTTCGGGAGGCAAATGGCAGAATGAGCACGATATTTCGGTGGGCAAAAATGGGCGGGGCGAACTTGTTCTCAGCGGAAGCTCGGCCAAGTCCGGCGGAAATATCTACGTCGCTGAGAAAGAGACAGCCAATGGCCTGTTCGTGTTGGACAATTCTTCCAGTCTTGAGAATTCCGGCACGGTTTTTGTTGGATATGGCGCTAGTGCGCTTCCGTTCGGTGGCGGGAGTTTGGGAGTGCTGGAAGTGCGGGGCGCAAGCCGTCTTGACACCGGTGCACTGGTGGTTGCCAAGGAGGCCGGCTCCATGGGAACCGTGTCTGTGGAAGGGCAGGGCAGCAGCCTGGCGGTTTCCGGAGACATGGTTGTCGGTGGCGGCGGTGCGGCATCGTTCACCATCGCCGGAGGCGGGACGGTCGCGAGCCGCGGCGATACGATCATCGCTGATCTGCAGTCGTCGAGTATAAGTGGGTTCACGATAGGTGGCGCCGGTTCCTCGCTTAAAACCGAAGGAACACTGGTTGTCGGCAATGAGGGGAACCTAACCATGCTCGTCGGCACGGCGGCGACCGTCACCAGCGGTGCCGCGATCATCGGCCGCCGTTCGGCGGCTGTCGTCGTCGTAGCCGATGGCGACACCAAATGGACGACAGGCCATTTGCAGATCGGCGGCAAAACGTTGGATACGACCGGGAGTGGGGCTTCTGGCGCGCTTCAAATCAAGACGGGCGGCACGGTTGAAAGCGCCGCCGCGCGTCTCGGCAACGTTGCGGGCGCGACGGGCGAGGTCACCGTGGATGGCAGCGGCTCGGTCTGGACGGTCGGCAATGGCGGTCTCGATGTTGGCCTTGACGGTAGGGGCTCGCTGACGGTGGCGAACGGCGGGATCGTCAATGCCGCCGACACGGTCATCGCGAGAAATGCCGGTAGCAGCGGCTCCATCGCTGTTTCCGGTTCCGAAAGCGCTTTTAATGCCGGCGATCTCTATGTGGGCGATGTCGGAGGCGGCTCGCTGAGGGTTCATACGGGCGGCGCTGTCACCAGCGAGAGCGGATATGTCGCGACGCGCACCGGTTCGTCTTCTTCCGTGACGGTCGACGGCGGCGGCTCGACCTGGACGGTGGCCAAAGCCCTGGTCGTCGGATACGAGAGCGGTACAGAGGGCGACGTTTCGGTCAGCGCCGGCGCCGGCATCCGGGCAGGGCAGATCAGGTTAGGCTATCTGGCCGGCTCCTTCGGCATAATGACGGTCGATGGCGATGACTCCAACGTCAGCGTTCGGGTCGACAATAATCTCGCTTATTCCGGCTACATGGATATCGGTTATGACGGAGACGGCAGTGTGTCGGTGTTCAACGGTGCATCGCTGGATGCCTACCGGCTTTATGCGGGCACGCGGGCAGGCTCAAGCGGTACATTGTATGTGAACGGCACGGGATCGCATGTCGAGATCAGTGACACTCTTGTCATCGGTTATGACGGCGGCGGCAAAGTGGACGTGACGGGCGGGGCCTCGCTTGCCGCGACTATCATCGACATTGCGTTCCAGGCGGGCTCGACCGGCGTTTTGAACATCGGCGGCGCTGCCGGGCAGTCGGCCTATTCGGCTGGAGAGATCAGGGCTGGGGCGATCGTTTTCGGCGCGGGGGACGGTCGTATCGTTTTCAACCATTCCGAGACGAATTATGTATTATCCGCCGATATTTCCGGGACGGGCCATATCCGCGCCGAAAACGGGGTGACGACGCTCTCCGGGCACAATAGTTATTCCGGCGGCACCATCGTTTCGGGCGGGACGTTGAAAGGCACAGCCACGAGTTTCGGCTCAGGCGAGATCGCCAATAATGCTGAGCTCGTCGTGGATGGAGCGGGCACGCTTTCCAATCTTGTCAGCGGTTCCGGCTCGTTTGAAAAGACGGGTAACGGTAATCTGGTTCTTACCGGAGACAGCAGCTATTCCGGCGGCACGACGGTTTCTGCCGGCACGCTGACGGGAACCGCAAAAAGTTTCGGCCCCGGAGAGATCGTCAACAATGCGCAACTCGTCTTGGACGGGGCCGGCACGCTGTCGAACATCGTCAGCGGTACTGGCGCCCTCGAAAAGACCGGGGGCGGCAATCTGGTCCTGACCGGAAACAGCACCTATATCGGCGTCACCGAAGTTTCGTCGGGCAAACTCAGCGTTAACGGCTCGCTTGCAAGCCCGGTTTCCGTCGGCAGCGGCGCGACGCTCGGTGGTTCCGGCACCATCGGCGGCCTGACAGTCGCTTCCGGCGGCGCGCTTTCGCCCGGTAATTCTATCGGCACGCTAACCTCTACCGGCGATGTAAGATTCCTCAGCGGTGCGCGTTATGCCGTTGAAATCGATGCGGACGGCAACTCCGACAGGCTGGCCGTCAATGGCGCCGTTACCATCGACAGTGATGTCAGTCTCGTCGTCACGCCGCTTTCCAGCCATTCGGCCTATAGTCTCGGCACCCAATATACGATCCTGACAGCGACGAATGGCATTTCCGGCGCATTTTCCGGCATAAGCGAACGCTTCGCCTATTTGACTGTGAGCGTGACGAAGAGCACCGACAACGGGGCAGCTTATCTTTCCTTCACGCGGGCTTCGCCAGAGCCCGGGCTATTTGCCGGCGGGGCTTCGCCCGAGAGCGCGAGTGCAGCCAATGCCGTTGAGGCGCTTGGGGAGGCCTCGCCGCTTTATGAGGCAGCGGTGTTTCTTCAACAGGGTGAAACTCAATCCGCCTTCTCGCAGCTGACCGGCGAACTCCATCCATCGCTTGCAATGGCGTTGATAAACCGCAGCCGGCTGACGCGCGACGTTATTCTCGACAGGATGCGCAGCGCTTTCGACGGTATCGATGCGCGCCAGATCCTCGGAAGGGAATCGCAGACTATCGACGAAGGTTCGCTTGCCTTCTGGTCCAGCGGTTTTGGCTCGCGCGGTCGTCTCGATGGCGATAGCCGCGGTCCTTCGGTTGATATCAGGGGCGGCGGCGGACTTTTCGGCGTCGATGGAGATTGGGATAACGGCTGGCGCACGGGCCTCGCCGCCGGTTTCGGCCGCGATACCGTCCGCCAGGGCGGCCTTGCCGCCACGGCCGATGTGGACAGCTACTATATGGCCGCCTATGCCGGTGGGTCGGTTGGCCCGGCATCGCTGCGCTTCGGAGCGATCCATGCCTTTCACGATATCGAAACCCGCCGGGCAATTGCCTTTTCAACCTTGAGGGAAGAACTGACCACGAGCTATGACGCCTCCACCACGCAGGTCTTCGCCGAAGCCGCCTGGCGTTTCGATGCCGATCTCACCCGCATCGAGCCCTACGCCAATATCGGCTACGTGCAGACGCATACTGGCGCCTTCAGCGAAAAGAACGGCGTTGCGGCCGTTTCATCCGGTTCCGCAAGTCACAATCAGCTCTATTCGACGCTCGGTGCGCGCGTCAGCCGCGATATTTCCGTTGAAGGCGTGAATGGTCGCGCGACATTCGACCTCGGTTGGCGTCACGCCTATGGCGATCCGGCGGTGGAGAGTATTTTGTCTTATCAGGGCGGCAGCGCCTTTGCTGTTGCCAGTGCGGCGATGACGCGCGATGCGGCGATATTGAATCTCGGGCTGAGCTACGATCTCAATTCCTCGGCTACCTTGACATTCCGTTATGGCGCGGTTTTTGCAGCCGATGTGCTGGATCAAACCGCTGTCGCAGAGCTCGGAGTTCGTTTCTGATGAGACACACTCGAAATCGCTTTGCGAAAGCGACGCTCGCGGTTCTTTTTTGCGTCGCCGTCGCGGCAGGCGGTGCGGGCGCGCAAGAGGCAGCGAAGACACCGGCGCCATTGCACGAGGTTCACGGAAGCTGGCAGCTTGCCTGCGCCGCACCCGCCAAAAAAGACGGCGCCGAGGCTGCGCCGTCCATAGCGGAAAAGGTAAAGCCCCCCTGCGCCATCGCGCAGGTCCAGCTTGAGGAAAAAACGCGCAAGCTGGTCGTTTCCGTCGAGTTTCGGCTGGACAATGCCGCAACGCCAGACAGGCTTTCCGGCACCATGGTCCTGCCTTTCGGTTTGGCCGTCACCAAGCTTTTCGCGGTGAAATCCGGAAATGTCCGCTTGCAGGAGGTACAGGTCAGCACCTGCCTGCCGGTCGGCTGCATCGTGTCTTTTACGCCTTTCATCGAGCTTGTTTCGGCGCTGAAGGCGGAACAGACCCTGACGGTGGAGGCTCCCGATCTGCAAGGCCGCACGGTGTCGTTTCAATTGCAGGCAAGGGGTTTTGCCGAGGCGCTGAAGCGCCTCGAAAGCCTGCGTTAAAACCTCTTTGTTTGACATGTTTACGTGAGATGCCTTAGGCGGCAACGGAGTCCGGTTCGCCTGTCCCTTCCGGCTTTTGCGGTTCGGCGTGTTTTTCCGCTGTTTTCCGACGGGAAAACAGCCCGGTGAGGAACCGGCCGAACCGGTCCATTTCCACGAAGATGACAGGCGTGATGAACAGCGTCAGCAATTGCGAGACGATGAGGCCGCCGACCACGGCGATGCCGAGCGGCTGGCGCAGTTCCGAACTTGCGCCCGAACCGAGCGCGATGGGCAATGCACCCAGTAGCGCGCAGAAGGTCGTCATCATGATCGGCCGGAACCGGCGAACGCAGGCTTCGTGAATGGCGGTTGCCGGCGGTTCCGCCTTTTCGCGCATCAGTTCCACCGCGACATCGATCATCATGATCGCGTTTTTCTTGACGATGCCGATCAGCATCAGCAGGCCGATCAGCGCGATGATCGAAAAATCCATGCCCATCACCTTCAGCGCCACCAGTGCGCCGAAGGCCGCCGCCGGCAGGCCGGAGAGGATGGTCAGCGGGTGGATGAAGCTCTCGTAAAGCACGCCGAGAACCACATAGATGGTCAGCACCGCCGCCAGAATGAGGATGCCGGTATTGCCCTGGCTCTGCTGGAAGATCGCCGCTGTGCCGCCATAGCTGGTGAAGACATCCTGCGGCAGGCCTATCGTGCTCTTGATCTGGTCGATCCGGCTTGTGGCATCGGAAAGCGCCACGCCATCCGGCAGGTTGAAGGAGATGGTGGTGGAGACGAGCTGGCCCGTCTGGTTGATAGTAACAGGCGCCTGCGTGCGGGTGAGGGTGGCGAAGTTTGAAAGCGGAACCAGAACACCCGATTTCGCCGAAAGAATATTGATATCGCTGAGGAAATCATCGTTCCACGGTTTCGAACTGTCGAATTCCACAATCACGTCGTAGCTGTCGCCGGTCGACTGGATCTGTGCCGCCGTATAACCGCCAAAAGACATTTCCAGCGTCTTGCGCAACTGGTCATTGGTGATGCCGAAGGCGGCGGCTTTTTCCGGATCGACGGAAATCGTCGCGGCGATCGCGCCGTTCTGGGCATCTGAGGTGACGGAGGTGAAGGTGTGGTCGCGGCGCATCGCCTCCATCAGCTTGTTCGACCATTCATTGGTCGTGTCGGCATTCAGGCCCTGAACGACGAGCTGGTATTGGCTGGCGGAGCTGCGCCCGCCGAAACGCAGGCTCTGCTGCGGATTGATATAGGTGCGTATGCCCGCCACTTTCGATGTGGCCTGCCCCAGTTCTGACAGCACCTGGCTCAGCGGCGCCCGCTCTTCCTTGGGCTTCAGCTCAACGAACATCGAGCCGTTGTTCAGCGGATTGCGGGAATTGCCGCCGACAATGGAGGTGACATGCACCACGGCCGGATTCTTGCGGATCTGATCGGCGACCTGGGCCTGGAGATCGCGCATCGCCGTATAGGAAATATCCTCACGCGCCTGTGTGGAGACCGAAAGGCGGCCAATATCTTCCTGGGGAAAAAAGCTGGAGGGCAGGGTTTCGAAGAGATAGAGCGATGCCGCGACCGAGGCGAGAAACGATGTCAAAACGATGCGGCGATGGGAAAGGCACCAGCCGACGGCGCGGCCATAACCACGAAGCGTGCGCTCGAAACCCGCATCGAACCAGCGGATGATGGCGGGCGGCCGGGAGGAGTGGCCGGAGAGGCGCGAAGCGAGCATCGGCGTCACCGTCAGCGACACCAGCGCCGAGGCCATGATCGCGAGTGTGACGACCATGCCGAACTCGTTGAAAAGCCTGCCGATAACGCCGCCCATCAACAGAATGGGAATGAAGACCGCAACCAGCGAGACGGACATGGAGAGAATGGTGCTGCTGACCTCCGCCGCGCCCTGAAGGGCCGCTTCGCGCATGGGCAGGCCTTTTTCATGCAGGCGCAGAATGTTTTCCAGCATGACGATGGCGTCGTCCACCACCAGCCCCACCGAAAGTGTGAGGCCGAGCAGCGAGATATTGTCGATGCTGTAGCCCAGAACATACATCATGCCGAAGGCGGTGATGAGAGACAGAGGCACGGCAAGGCCCGGAATGATGGTCGCCGTCAGGTGTCCGGTGAAGAGATAGATGACCGCAACCACCAGCCCGATGGTGAGAAACAGCGTGAACTGAACGTCCGAAATCGCGTCCTTGATGGCGGTCGAGGCGTCATTCATGACGTTGATATTGACCGAAGGCGGCAATTGCTGGTGAAGCGCCGGCAGCTTGGCTTTGATGGCGTCCACGACGTCGACCGTATTGGCGTCCGGCTGGCGCTGCACGGCGAGAACGATGGCCTGTTCACCGTCGAACCAGCTGCCGGCATTGGTGTTGTCGATGCTGTCGGTGACATTGGCAATATCGCCGAGATGGATCGGCGCGCCATTGTTCGTCGAGACGACCAGCGAGCGGAAGGCGGCCGCATTGGTACGCTGGGTATCGGCCTCGATCGTCAGGCGCTGATTGTCGTTCTGCAACGCCCCGACGGGCACCTGATTATTCGCCTGGGCGATGGCGGTGGTGACGGTGTCGACGCCAAGCCCTCTTGCCTGAAGCTGGGCCGGATCGAGCCCGATGCGCACGGCGTAGGTCTGCGCGCCATAGATGCTCACCTGCGCGACGCCCGATATGGTGGAAAGAAGCGGAGAAATGATGTTCTCGGCGATTTCATCCACCTTGCTGGTTGGCATTTCCTTGCTGTTGACGGCCAGCAGCAGCACCGGCGCATCGGCCGGGTTGGTCTTGCGATAGCTTGGCGTTGTCGTCATGTTGCTTGGCAATTGCCGCTGCGCGCGCGAAATCGCGGCCTGCACGTCGGCCGCCGCTGCATCGATATCGCGGTTGAGATCGAACTGCAGCACGATCGAGCTGTTGCCGAGCGTATTGGTGGCGCTGATTTCGCTGACGCCGGGAATGGTCTCGAACTGCTTGACCAGCGGTGTGGTGACCGATGTGGCCATGGTTTGCGGCGAGGCGCCCGAGAGCGACGAGGAAACGTTGATCGTCGGGAAATCCACCTTCGGCAGGGCGGCGACGGGCAGCAGGCGGAAGCCGGCAAGCCCGGCCAGCACCAGGCCGATGGCGAGAAGCGTGGTGGCGACAGGCCGGTTGATGCAAAAATTCGGGATCATTGGCCGCCAACCTTTTCCTGCGGAATATTGGCGGCCAGATTGCCGGCCGCGCCACCCTTGTCGGAAAATTGCTCGACCACGAACTGGCCGTCGGCAAGTTCGGATTGGCCCTCGATAATCACGTGCTCGCCGCCATTGAGACCGCTTGCGATGGCGGTAAGATCGCCATTCGAGCGGGCGACTTCCACCGGTGTCATATGGGCATGATGCTCGCTATCGACGGTATAGACGAAATTGCCCTTCGGCCCCGGCCGCACGGCGACCGTCGGCACGACGATCATTTCATCGTCCGAAACGAAGTGCGCGGTGACATTGACGGACTGGCCGGGCCATAAAAGACCACGATCGTTTTTGAATTCCGCCTTGGCCAGCACCGTGCCGGAGGTCTGGTCCACCGTATTGTCGTAGAACCGCAGCACGCCGCTCATCGGTTCGCCCCCCGTCGCCGCGGGGTCGACATCGACTGCGGTATCCTTCGCCACGCCTTCGCGCAATTGCGGCAGATAGCGCTGTGAAAGCCGGAAACTGACCGAAATCGGATCGTATTTGGTGATCGTCACGATATTGACGCCGGCGCTGAGATAGGCGCCGGGGCTGACGCTGATGTCGCCGAGCCGCCCATCGAAGGGGGCACGTATTTCCATATGTTCAAGCGTCACCTGGTCGGAGGCAAGCGTTGCCTTGTCGGCATCGATCTTGGCGCTGGCGCTATCCCGCGCCGCCCTTGCCTGATCCAGCACCTGCTGGGATTCCGCGCTCTGCTTGACGAGGTTGGCGGCGCGCTGGAAGGCGGCCTCCGTCTGCTCCAGCGTTGCCTGATCGGCGGCGATATTGGCCTTGTCCTTGTCGACAGCGGCGCGGGCGATGCGGTCATCCATCTTGAGGATAAGGTCGCCCGCCTTGATATGCTGACCGTCCTTCGCCTCGATTTCCATGACAAGGCCGGCCTGAAGCGGCGCGATATTGGTGATGTCGGCCGCAACCGCCCAGCCCGTCGCCGTTGCATCCATCGGCAGCGTCGCCTTGCCGACGGCGATGGTGCTGACGGTGGGTGGCCCGCCATTGCGCCGCCCTCCGCCCTGTCTTTGTCCCTGCTGCCGGGCTGGTTGGCCGCTTTGGGAGGGCTGCGTCGCCGTCTCGGCGTCGGCCCTGGGAGACACGCTGGCAAATTGCTTGAGATAAGGGACTTGATCGAGCGGCAGGCGATCCTTGAAATACCAGGCACCGGCGGCTGCGATGGCAAGAACGCTGAGGGCGGTCCAGAAACGTTTCATCTGACGATTCCGCGTAATGAGAGCGATACATGTTTCCCGAACATGTGCGGTAAGCCTTGGGAGCAGCTTTCCCCCACAAGACACCCAATGCGCTGCGAAATCACCTTAAACTTTTGTAATGGCGGCGACAATGACCGTCACTATATCCCTTGCCTTTCAGGAGGCAGACGGTTTCGGTTCATGCCCCAGGCAATGCTTGCCATGTTCCCGTTTCGCCGCTGGTTCCGGCCAAAGAAAAAGCCGCCTCGTTTCCGGGGCGGCTTTGGGATGAACGGCGAAAAGCTTCCGATTAGAAGGCCCGGATGGCGTTGCGGGTCGCAAGCACGTCCTCGGCGACATTGCCCGTCGTTGCCGGTACGGAGCCGACGAGATCCAGGAACTTGTAAAGTTCGGTGGCTTGCGAGTTGGTGACATAGATGATGTCGCGATCCTGCATCGGGAACTTCGTGGCGGCGAAGAAGGTCGACGGATCGCGCAGATTGGCGCGGAAGATGACCGGAACATCCTGTCCGGGGAACTTCGACGTATTGATGCCGAGCTTCACGAGAAGATCGCGCTTGACGATACGATAGACATAGACCTGAGCCGGATCGGCACGGGAATCGAGCAGTCCACCCGCTTTGCCGAGTGCATCCGAAAGCTTGAGATCGGCATCCTCGAACTCGAAACGTCCGTTGAGGCCCGAAGCGCCGAAGGCAAGGTAGGTGCGGCGTTCACGCTCCACCATGATCGTGTCGCCCGGAACCACGTAGATGTTTTCGGACGGCGTGCTGACGAGGTGGTTATAGTTGACGCGGGCAGTCTTGCCGCGGCGGATCAGCGTGACATAGGATTCGATATTCGGGGCGCTGAGGCCCTTTGCATAGGAGATGACGTCGAGAACCCGATCGCCTGCTTCCGAAAGCTGAACCTTCGTCGGCTCCTTGACGTCGCCCAGCACGGAAGCCTGTGCGGAGCGGCTGGAAATCTTGGTGATGAGAACCTGCGGCTCGATGGCGCGGTTGGCGAGCCGTTCCTCGATTTCGCTCTGCACATCCTCGACGTTGCGGCCGGTGGCGCGGATCTTGCCCGCATAGGGAACGCTGATATTGCCTTCCCGGTCCACGGTCTGGTTCGGCAGGCTGATGAAGTTGCCGGGACGGCTGCCCGCGTCGTTCGGAATGAACAGGCCGCCGGCCTGGCTTTCAAAGATCGCGACCTGCACCACGTCGCCGACGCCCATCGGCAGCGCCGGAACACCGCCCTTGCCGCCGCCGAAACTGCCGAGCAGGGTGGTGGTTGTGGTGTCGCCGACGTAATTGAGGACGGAGCTGTTGATGTCGAGCAGCGCGTAGTCGACACCGGCGGTTTTCTGCTTGTCCTTGGAGGCGAATTTCACGGAAGCGTTAGATTCGATCGAAGCTGCATCTGGGCCGGAGGCCGCAGTAACGGTGCAACCCGCCAGTGCTGCAGAGGCAAGCAGAATCGAAACATTCAATAAACGCATTTGGTCCTCGAAATCAATTCCGTCCGAAAAGCAGAAATAATCCGGACATCGTATAAGTTTTTAAAAATAAGCACTTCATAAATGACACCGGTAAAGGAAATCCAAACCGGCATTACATCCGTTCAGCGGAATCGCATCCCGGGATGTTTACGTCCCCTATCAGGCATATGCCCAATTTCAGACGATGCTTCAAGTTCATCATCGCTCAACTGCGCCGAAAAATTCAGGGCGCGGCACGATGTTCAAGTCCCCTGACGGTGTCAGTATTGTTACGCTTCAATATTCAGTTGGCTGCCATAATCTCTTTGATTGCTGCATTGCGCTAGTGCAGTTTTGTCACGCTTGCGCGGTTTCTTTTGCTGCTGGCTTACGTGAAGACTAATCATTTGTTTTGTAAATGTCTTTATGTGCCCGTCATGCCCGCTCAGCCAGTGCGAAATTCACGGTATCCGCGAATTCCCGCAGGAAACGCTCGCGTGAGAAGCGGGCGGCATTGTTGATGCAGGCGTTCTTGTCGAAGCGGTCGGAATTGTCGACGAACTCCTGTACGGCGGCGCAGATCGCCTCCGGTGTCTGCTCACCGAAATAAAGGCCGGTCGGATGGTTGGAGGCGCCGAGCGGAACGACGGTTTCCAGCACGCCGCCCTTGCCATAGGCGATGACCGGGGTGCCGAGCGCCTGGGATTCGACGGGCACGATGCCGAAATCGTCTTCTGCCGCAAAAACGAAGGCCTTGGCCTCGGCCATGTATTTGTGCAGCTCGTCATTGCCAACGAAACCGAGGATTTCCACATTCGGCGTGGCGATTTCGCGGATGCGTTTCATGTCCGGCCCGTCGCCGATGACGACCAGCCGTTTGTCGGGCATCTTTGCAAAGGCTTCCACGATCAGGTGCACTTTCTTGTAGGGCACGAGCCGCGACGCCGTGACGAAATAGTCACCCTTAAGCTCGGACGGGGAAAGATGGGAGGTGTCCACCGGCGGATAGATCACGGTGGAATCGCGGCCATAACACTTGCGCACCCGGTTACGGATGAATTTGGAGTTGACCGTCATCAGGTCGACGCCGTTGGCGGTGCGGATGTCCCACATGCGGATATAGTGAAGAATGGCGCGCGCGATCCATGAGGTGAAGCCGCGCGTCATCCTGGTTTCCTTGAGATACTGGTGCTGGAGGTCCCAGGCGTAGCGGATGGGGCTATGGATATAGGAGACGTGAAACTGGCCCGGGCCGGTGATGACGCCCTTGGCGACCGCATAGCTCGAGGAAATAACGAGGTCGTAGCCGCTCAGATCGAACTGTTCGATGGCGAGCGGCATCAGCGGCAGATAGGAGCGGTATTTTTTCCGGGCGAAAGGCAGCTTCTGGATGAAGGAGGTGTTGACGGGACGGCCACCGAGAAAACCCCGGTCGCGCTCGCTCATGAAATCGACAAGGCAGTACAGATCCGCGTGAGGATAAATCTCAAGAAGGTTGTGAAGCACTTTTTCGGCCCCGCCTCTGTCGGTGAGCCAGTCATGCACGATTGCCGTCTTCATAATTTCCTCAATAATTTCAACGTAATAAAAATTAATGTTCCGCCATGGAATAAAGTTTGGCGGCGTAGAATATCAGGTCTGTCTGCAGCCCTTGAAAACACGGCTGGCGGCGTCAAATAACGTAACGATTAATAAGAATATGCGGGTATGTCTGTGGTGGCCTAGCGTTAGTCGCTCTTTAATAGCACTTTGTTCGCAAATGCGAAATATCCAACCTTCTTAATTCCTTTTCTTCCCTTGCAGTCAAAATCCGGTCGTCATTCCCTCTCTCCCAGCCGGAAGAGATGGATGTCACGGCGCGCCGTATTTTTGGCGAAACTCCCGTTTTTTCATTGCCTTAAACGATGCCGCCTTCTTTCGCAAAGACCTGTCTTGCGTTTCGCCGATCATGGAAACCCATCATCGTGCCGCATTGTCATTGACAAGGCGTCTTATCGAGATATTCTGTTATAAAGATGCATATAACATAATAATGGAACACATAAAAGCTGGGAGCTTGACCATGAGACGTAAACTTGCATTTCTCGCCACCGCCGCTTTGATATTGGCGCCCGGTGTAATGATGGCTGCGGAGAAGGGCGGCGTCATCAACGTCGCCACGATCGGCGAGCCGCCGACGCTCGATCCCATGGCGTCTACCGCCGATCTCGTCGGCATCGTCACGCAGCATATTTTCGAAACGCTCTATACCTTCGACAAGGGCTGGAAGGTTACGCCGCTTCTGGCGGAAAGCCTGCCCGAGATCAGTGCGGACGGCAAAACCTACACGATCAAGCTCAGGCAGGGCATCAAGTTCCATGACGGTAGCGACATGACGTCTGAAGATGTCGTCGCCTCGCTCGGCCGCTGGATGAAGGTCGCCTCGCGCGGCAAACAGGCAGCCGGCTTTATCGACAATATCTCCGCACAGGATGCCGGAACGGTGACGATCGCCCTCAAGCAGCCCTATGCACCGCTCGCCTCGCTGCTCGCCTTCAACAATTCCGCCGCCATCATCCTGCCGGCCGAAAAGCAGGCGGAGCCGATGGCCGAATTCATCGGCACCGGCCCCTATATGCTGAAGGAACGCAAGGCCGACCAGTATATCCAGCTCGTCCGCTTCGATGGCTACAAGTCCCGCGATGGCGAAAGCGACGGTTATGGCGGCGCACGCCATCAATATCTCGATGAAATCCGCTTCGTTCCGGTGCCCGATCCGAATACCCGCGTCGAAGCCGCCGTTTCCGGGCAATATGACTATGTCGATTCCATTCCGGTGGAATCCTTCGACAAGGTGAAGTCGTCGTCTGCCTCGCAGCCTTTGATGCTGAAGCCTTTTGGTTATCCGGTCTTCGTGTTCAACACGAAGGAGGGGCTTTCTTCCAAGCTGGAGGTCCGCAAGGCAGTGACCGAAGCGCTGAACATGGAAGACATGCTGGCAGCCGCTTTCGGCAGTACGGATTTCTATGCGCTCGATGGCGCCTATTATCCCGATAATTTCTCCTGGCATTCGGAAGAGGGCGTCGAGGGCAATTATAATCTCGGCAATCCGGAAGCCGCCGCCGAAAAGCTGAAGGCGGCCGGTTACAACGGCGAGCCGCTGCGCATCCTCACCAGCCGCCAGTATGAGTTCCACTACAAGATGGCGCAGGTCGCGGCGGAATATCTGAAGCTTGCCGGTTTCAAGGTGGATATGCAGGTGGTGGACTGGGCGACGCTGACGCAGCGCCGCGCCGACCCGAAGCTCTGGGATATCTACATCACCCACAGCCCCTTCCTGCCGGAGCCGGCGCTCATCGGCGCGCTCTCCACCGGCTCGCCGGGCTGGTGGGATACGCCGGCGCGCAAGGCGGCGGTTGACGCCTTCACCTCGGAAGCCGATCCGGACAAGCGTATCGCGCTCTGGGCCAATGTGCAGAAAACGATCTATGCCGAGCTGCCGCTCATCAAGATCGGCGACTTCAATGCCGTGGCGGCCAAGTCCAACAAGCTGGAAGGCGTCGATCCGGCTCCATGGCCTTACTTCTGGAACGCTTCGGTTACGAAATAAGACCGGCACCGCATGCCGTCACCCCGGCCTTGAGCCGGGGTCCAGCGCGATCAAGTCCTTGATCGCATGAGACCTTTTCACCACGCGGACGCGTGGTGGCTGGATGCCGGATCTAATCCGGCATGACGCAAGTGAGCAGTCGATCTTTAAGCAACTCGGTTCAACCGTCGCCTGATAGCGGCAATCACGCGCCTTGGAGCCTTCATACGTGATACGGTATATTTTCCAAAGACTTGCAGGAATGATCGTGGTGATGTTCCTCGTCGTCACCATCGTTTTCGTCATCCTGCGCGTCACTCCCGGAGATCCGGCCGCCGTGATGCTGGGGCCGGATGCCTCGGCGCAGGATATTGCCGAGTTGCGCACCCGGCTCGGTCTCGATCAGTCGCTTGGCGTGCAATATGTCTATTATATCGGCCAGTTGCTGAAGGGCGATCTCGGCCAGTCGATCTTCCTCAACATGCCGGTTGGATCGGCACTGCTGGACCGGGCGGAGCCGACTTTCTTCCTGACGATCTTTTCGCTGCTGATTGCCAGCGTCATCGCGCTGCCCGTCGGCATCTACGCCGCTTACCGGCGCGGTTCCTTCGTGGATCAGGCAGCCACCACCATTGCAATGCTGGCGGCGAGCATTCCAAGCTTCTGGCTCGGTCTCATCCTCATGCAGGTCTTTGCCGTGCGGCTCGATCTGTTTCCGGTTTCGGGTTATGGCGGGCCGGGTGCCAGCTTCTTGCAGCGCATGTATCACCTGACCTTGCCGGCCATCGCGCTCGGCCTCGTTTCCTCCGCGCTCATTCTGCGCTTTACCCGCGCCTCGATGCTGGATGTTCTCGGTGACGATTATGTCCGCACCGCCAGAGCCAAGGGCGTCAAGGAGCGCCGGGTGGTGATGAAACATGCGCTGAAGAATGCGCTCATTCCCATCCTCACCGTGCTTGGTCTCACCGCCGCCGTGCTGATTTCCGGTGCAGTGGTGACGGAAACCGTCTTCGGCCTGCCGGGCGTCGGCAATCTTGTCGTCTCAGCCGTACTCCGGCGGGATTATCCGGTCATTCAGGGTGCGCTTCTCATCATCGCCGGGCTTTACGTGCTCATCAATTTTGCAATCGACATGCTTTACCTGCTGGTCGATCCGAGGGTTCGTTACTGATGGCCGATATTGTTTCCACCACCCCGCCGGCGCGCAACCCGACCATCCTTTTCATTCGGCGTCTCCTGAAGCGCAAGACGGTCGCTGCCGGTCTTATCGTTCTCGTCGTCTTCGTGCTGCTTGCCGTTTTCGCGCCGATGATTGCGCCTTATTCGCCGTCGAAACTGTCGATCGTGAACCGCCTGAAGCCGCCGAGTGAAATCTACTGGTTCGGCACCGACGAGTTCGGCCGCGACGTGTTTTCCCGCACCATCTATGCCGGAAGGCTGTCGCTTCTGGTCGGGGCCGCCGTGGTGGCGCTTTCGGCGCTGATCGGCATCACGCTCGGCCTGCTTGCCGGCTTCTTCCAGAAACTGGATACGCCGATTGCGCGCCTGATCGATGCGATGATGGCCTTTCCGGATATTCTGCTGGCGATTGCGCTGGTGGCGGCACTCGGCCCGTCGCTGACGACTGTCATCATCGCGCTTGCCGTCGTTTATTCGCCGCGCCTTGCCCGCATCGTCCGCGCCTCGACACTGGTGATCCGCGAGTTGCCCTATGTGGAGGCGGCGAAGGCGCTTGGCATTTCCACCTTCCACATCATGACGCGGCATGTGCTGCGCAATCTGGTCTCGCCCATCCTCGTGCAATGCACCTTCCTTTTCGCCAGCGCCATGCTGGCCGAGGCGGGGCTTTCGTTTCTGGGGCTCGGTGTTAGCCCCGAGATACCCACCTGGGGAACCATGATCTCCGCTGGCCGCCAGTATATCGGTCAGGCTGACTGGATGACCTATTTCCCCGGCTTTGCCATCATTCTTTCCGTGCTGTCGCTGCAAATGGTCGGCGACGGGCTGCGGGACATGCTCGACCCAAGACTGCGAAGGGATTTGTAAGATGACTTCAGGCGAACAGGCGAAAGCGCCTCTTCAAGCTCCCATTCTTCTCACCAATGTCAAACCTGTCGGTTTCGGAAAGGGGGCGTCCCAGGCCTCGACCGATATTCTGATCGGCGGCGACGGCAAGATCGCCGCGGTAGGCTCTGCCCTGCAGGCGCCTGCGGATGCACAGCGTATCGATGCCAAGGGCGCCTTCATCTCGCCCGGCTGGGTGGATCTGCACGTGCATATCTGGCACGGCGGCACCGATATCTCCATCCGCCCCTCCGAATGCGGGGCGGAACGCGGCGTCACGACGCTGGTGGATGCCGGTTCGGCGGGCGAGGCGAATTTCCACGGTTTCCGCGAATATATCATCGAACCCTCGAGAGAGCGCATCAAGGCCTTCCTCAATCTCGGTTCCATCGGCCTTGTTGCCTGCAACCGGGTGCCGGAACTGCGCGACATCAAGGATATCGACCTTGATCGCATTCTCGAATGTTACGCCGAAAACAGCGAGCATATTGTCGGCCTGAAGGTGCGGGCGAGCCATGTCATCACCGGCTCCTGGGGTGTGACGCCGGTCAAGCTCGGCAAGAAGATCGCCAAGATCCTGAAAGTGCCGATGATGGTGCATGTGGGCGAACCGCCGGCACTCTATGACGAGGTGCTGGAAATTCTCGGCCCCGGTGATGTCGTGACCCATTGCTTCAACGGCAAGTCGGGCTCCAGCATCATGGAAGACGAGGACCTGTTCAACCTTGCCGAACGCTGCGCCGGTGAAGGCATCCGGCTGGATATCGGCCATGGCGGCGCCTCCTTCTCCTTCAAGGTGGCGGAAGCGGCAATTGCACGCGGTCTGTTGCCGTTCTCGATCTCGACGGATTTGCATGGCCATTCGATGAATTTCCCGGTCTGGGATCTGGCGACGACCATGTCAAAGCTGCTGTCGGTCGATATGCCCTTCGAAAATGTCATCGAGGCCGTTACTCGCAATCCGGCCTCCGTCATCCGCCTCGATATGGAAAACCGTCTCGATGTTGGCCAGTGCGCCGACTTCACCATTTTCGATCTCGTGGATTCAGATATGGAAGCGACCGATTCAAATGGCGATGTGGCGCGCCTGACGCGTCTGTTCGAGCCGCGTTACGCGGTCATCGGCACGGAAGCGATTGCCGCCAGCCGTTATATTCCAAGGGCGCGCAAGCTGGTGCGCCACAGCCATGGTTATTCCTGGCGCTGAACCCGAATGGAATGGCGGGGCATACCCTCCGCCTTCCGCAGACATTACGGGATACCCGTCCCGGCATTATGAGGAATTCGCGTGAAACAGTCTTCGCTTGATGCAGAAGGGCACCTCTCGCCCTATGACCGGCTCGCTGCGCTCGGCATCTCCCTGCCGCCGCCGCCGCCGCCAATTGCCAATTTCGTCACCCATGTGGTGGAAGGCAACATGCTTTATCTCTCGGGCCAGGGGCCGCGGGAAGAAAACGGCCATCTCTATGCCGGCAAGGTGGGCGCGGAAATCGGGCTGGAAGAGGCCTATAACCATGCGCGTCTCACCGGCATCAATCTACTTGCCGTCATGCATGAGGCGCTGGGTGATCTGTCGCGGGTGAAAAAAGTGGTCAAGCTGCTCGGCATGGTCAATGCCGTCAGCGATTTCCGCGATCACCCGAGCGTTATCAATGGCTGCTCCGATCTCTTCATCGATGTGTTCGGCGATGCGGGACAACATGCCCGCTCCGCCGTGGGTTTCGGCTCATTGCCGGGCAACATCACCGTTGAGATCGAAGCCATCGTCGCGCTCAAGGGGTGAGGCCGTTTAATGGTTGCGCCAGCCCATCAGCTTTTCGATCCGTTCTGCCGAGACCCTGACCTGTTCGGTGTAATGGTTTTCGTCCGCCAGCACCTTCTGTTCCGGCAGCACGATGGAAATCGTCGCAACGCATTCGCCCCTGTTGTCGCAGATCGGCGAGGCGATGCAGGCGACGGCGTAATCGGATTCGGCGACCTGTATCGACAGTCGGTCATGGAAAGCGGCACCTGCCGATTGCGACAGGGTCTCCGGGTTGATTTCCGCGCGGCCGGTGGGCGAGGTGCGGGCGCAGCGCTTGAACAGTTCGACACGCTCCGCCTCCGGCAAATGACCGACGAGCAGGCGGCCGGATGCCGTCCAGTTCAGGGGAACACGGGTGCCGACACGCGATGCGACCTGAAAATGGCTCGGACCATCGGCCATGGCAAGCACCAGCATATGGTCGCCATCGCGGCCGCAAAGCTGCACGGTTTCACCCGCATGGCGGCACAGATCGTGCATTTCGTGGGTGGCGACACCCATGAAATCCAGCGAGCGGGCATAGGCGAGGCCATAGTGATAAAGCCGCGCACCGAGCCAGATATTGCCATCGGCACTACGTGCCAGCATGTTCTTTTCGACGAGATCGTCGATGATCACATAGACGGTGGAAAGTGGCGCCTTGATCGCCTTGGCAATCGCGTAAGCGCCGGCTGGCGATCCGGTTTCGTAAAGGTAATCAATAACCTGCAGCGCACGGTCGATGCCGCTGACGCGCGAGCGCTTGGCCGTCTTCGCGTCCGGGTTTTCCTCCGTGGGAGAGGCGGCGGTTGAAGGCATTTCGTCCAGTCTATGGGCGTCCAATTTTGGCTCCTCATGGTTTTGAGAAGCTATTACATTATTATGGCATATATGTCGATGCCTATCGCATCGCAAAGACAGGAGAAAGACATGACCGAGGATATCAGAAGCAGGATCGGCCTTCGCCCGGTCATCAACGTCTCGGGCACCATGACCTCGCTCGGCGCGTCGATTGTCGTTCCCGAGGCCGTTCAGGCCATGGCGACCATCCTGCCGCAATTCGTCGAAATCAATGATCTGCAACGCAAGGCGAGCGCGATCATTGCACGGCTGACGGGCGGCGAGGCCGGTTTCGTCACGGCGTCCTGCTCCTCCGGCATCAGCCTTGCGGTGGCGGGCGCCATTACCGGCAATAATCTGCTGGCCATCGAAAAGCTGCCCGATGTCGCGCCTGAGAAGAACGAAGTTCTGGTGCAAATGGGGCATGTGGTGAGCTATGGCGCGCCGGTGGATCAGGCAATCCGCCTCGGCGGCGGCAAGGTGGTGCTGATCGGGCAGGCGACATCGACCCATCGTTTCCACATGGAAAACGCCATCACCGAAAAGACGGCGGCGGCGGTCTATGTCGTCTCGCACCATGTGGTGAATTACGGTTTGCTGCACCTTTCCGAATTCGTCGAGATTGCCCATGCCAAGGGCGTTCCTGTTATCGTCGATGCGGCGTCCGAATATGACCTGGAGCTGTTTCTGGCGACGGGCGCGGATGTTGTCCTCTATTCCGGCCACAAGTTCCTTGGCGGTCCCACTTCCGGCATCGTCGCCGGAAGTAAGGAACTGGTGCGCAATGCCTTCCTCCAGAATATGGGCATCGGCCGCGGCATGAAGGTTGGCAAGGAAAGCATTTATGGCGTCATGGCGGCGCTGGAAGCCTGGGAAAAGCGTGACCATGACGGCATCCGCGAGCGTGAAACCGGCTATCTCAACCTCTGGAAAAAGACGCTGGATGGACGCCCCGGCGTGACGGCGCTGATCGAGCCCGACCCGACCAATAACCCGCTCGACCGGCTTCGCGTCATCATCGATGCCGAAGAAGCCCATATCACGGCATGGGACCTGACGACGGCGCTGGCCAGAGGCAATCCGCCGATCATTGCCCGCGATCACGAGGTGGAACACCGTTATTTCTATCTCGACCCCTGCAACCTGCATCCCGGCCAGGAAACCATCGTGGCTTCTCGCTTAGCGGAAGAGCTGGACAAGGCGCGTGCCTCCAACGAGGTGATCGCCACGCCGTTCGAAGACCGCAGCCGCCACCGCTTCGACGGCATGCTGCGCTGGCCGGACTAATAACGACTGCATATGGAACGAGCGGGTGCCGCGAGCTTCTTCTCCCCGCCGGGGAGAAGGTCGCGGCAGCGGGATGAGGGGGCAAGGGTGCTGTCAATCGCTGACGTTGCCCCCTCATCCGACCCTTCGGGCCACCTTCTCCCCCTCGGGGAGAAGAAACCCGCGGTAACTGCCCGCCCAAGCATTGCAACCAGAATAAAGAAAAGGGAACGATCATGACCATGCCGCAGGCAGCACCGCTTAGTGCCGAAGATGCCGTGCTTTCCGTCCGCAATCTCACCACGTCTTTTCACGTGGATGGCGGCTGGAAACCCGTGGTGCGTGATATTTCCTTTGATGTCGGGCCGGGTGAGACGGTTGCGATCGTCGGTGAAAGTGGTTCGGGCAAAAGCGTTACATCGCTTTCCATCATGCGGCTGCTGGATCGGGAAAGCAGCAGGGTGCAGGGTGAAATCCTGCTCGGAGGTCGCAACCTGCTCTCGCTTTCCGAGGACGCCATGCGGCGGGTGCGGGGCAATGAGGTGGCGATGATCTTTCAGGAGCCGATGACCAGCCTCAATCCGCTCTTCACCATCGGCGACCAGATTTCCGAGGCTCTGCTGTGCCATCAGCCGATGTCGAAAGCCGATGCGCGGGCCGAGACGATCCGCCTGCTGGAAAAGGTCCGCATACCCTCCGCCGCCTCGCGTTTCGATGAATATCCGCACCGCTTTTCCGGCGGCATGCGCCAGCGCGTGATGATTGCCATGGCGCTTGCGTCCCGGCCGAAGCTCCTGATCGCCGACGAGCCGACGACCGCGCTCGATGTGACCATTCAGGGCCAGATCCTCGATCTCATCAAGACGCTTCAGGAAGAGGAGGGCACCTCCGTCCTGTTCATCACCCATGACATGGGCGTGGTGGCTGAGATTGCCGACCGTACCGTCGTCATGTATCGCGGCGAACAGGTGGAAGTCGGCGCGACGGCGGATATCTTCCATCGCGGCAAACATCCCTATACGCGCGCGCTTTTGTCCGCCGTTCCGGTTCTCGGGTCGATGACGGGTGAGGAAAGACCGCTCCGGTTTCCCATCGTCAACACCACCACGGGGGAAACGCAGGAGCCGGCGCGTCCGGCCGATACCGTTGACGCCAGCGCCCAGCCGGTGCTGAAGGTGGAGGGGCTGACCAAGCGTTTCGACATCCACTCCGGCCTGCTGGGACGGCTCAGCGGCCGCGTCCACGCGGTGGAAAACGTGTCCTTCGATCTGAGGGCCGGGGAGACACTATCGCTGGTGGGCGAAAGCGGCTGCGGCAAGTCGACCACCGGTCGTGCCATCATGCGGCTGATCGAGCCGGATGCCGGTTCGGTGGTGGTAAACGGCGAGAATATTCTCGCCCTCGACAAGATGGGCATGCGCGAAATGCGCAAGACGGTGCAGATGATCTTTCAGGACCCTTTCGCCTCGCTCAACCCGCGCATGACGGTGGGTGCGGCGATTGCCGAACCATTTCTGGAACACCGCATGGGCAGCGCCCGCGAAGCGAAGGAGGTGGTGGCCGACATGCTGGAAAAGGTCGGCCTCTCGCCCGATATGGCGGCGCGTTACCCGCACGAGTTTTCCGGCGGCCAGCGCCAGCGCATCTGCATTGCCCGCGCGCTGGCGCTGCAGCCAAAGGTCATCGTCGCCGATGAAAGCGTCTCGGCGCTGGATGTCTCGATCAAGGCGCAGGTCATCAACCTGATGCTGGATCTGCAGCAAAGCCTCGATCTTGCCTTCCTGTTCATATCCCATGACATGGCGGTGGTGGAACGCGTCAGCCACCGGGTTGCGGTGATGTATCTCGGCGAGATCGTCGAAATCGGCCCGCGTGCTGCTGTCTTCGACAATCCGCAGCACGACTATACCCGCAAGCTGATGGCCGCCGTGCCGGTGCCGGACCCGGACCGCCGCAACACAAGGCGCGGTGCTGCCAATGACGAGCTGAAAAGCCCGATCCGCGCCGTTGATTATGCCGTCAAGCCGCGTGAATATCGCGAGGTTTCGCCCGGCCATCTCGTCGCCTGTTAAAGCCCTGGTACGTCCGACGTTGCGAAGGGTACGCGATAACCGCGCTTAAAACTTTCCCGCTGTCCAAGCTGGCGATACCACCGCTGTACCGCCGGAAAATCATCGAGATTGATTTTGTGGCGCGCGAAACGCGAGACCCATGGCCAGATGGCGATATCGGCGATGGAAAAATCTCCCGCCACATATTCCCGCCCCGTTAAACGGTCGTTCAATGTCCGGTAGAGGCGCTCCACATCCGCGGCAAAACGCGTTTCGGCAAAGGGGGCCTCTCCGGCATGATAGGTCAGGAAATAATGGGCATAACCGAGTGTCGGGCCGAAATTGGCGGCCTGCCACATCAGCCATTCGGTGACTGTCAGTCGCTCGGCGCCAGAGGTGGGCAGAAGCCGGCCTGCCTTTTCGGCGAGATAGAGGAGGATCGCGTTTGATTCCGTCAGGACGGTGCCGTTTTCATTGTCGACGATTGCCGGAATTTTCGAGCCGGGATTGATGCGGATATAATCGGCCGCGAATTGCTCGCCCTTTTCGATGTCGATGGCGTGGCTGCGATAGGGCAGGCCGAGTTCTTCCAGCGCAACCGAGATTTTGAGGCCGTTCGGCGTGATCCAGGTGTACAGGTCGATCATGTCAGTCGAACATCGCCTCATCCAGCGGCAGGGCGCGACGGCCTTTCTTGCCCGTCACATCGGAAAGGTCCTTGTAAAGACCGCGCAGGGTCAGAACCAGCTGGATAATGCGCGGATCGGTGACACGATAGATCACCGCCTTGCCTTCCCGCGTGCCTTCAATGATACCGGCGTCGCGCAATTCGGCGAGCTGCTGCGAAAGCGTTGGCTGCTGGATACCAAGTTCATATTCCAGTGCGGAAACGGACGCTTCCGTTTCCATGAGGTAACAGACGATGGCCAGACGATTGGCGTTGGCGACAAGCTTCAAAAGCTCGCTCGCTTCCACCACGCTGCGGCAGATGAGATTGGAAACCGGTTTCGTCACAACTACTGGTCCCTGTTTCAGACTATAAAAAAGTAAATTGTATGCTGATAAATTTCAATGGCTTGATGCGGGTCGTTTTTTAGTCAGCTGCAGAATTTTTAAAATCTATAGGATTAGTAGATTTCTCTTTCGCTTTCCGGCTGAGGATCGCCAAAACGTTCCTCGAAAACACTCTATAAAAAAGTAGATTGATTGCGAAATGAGGTGTCGACATGAAAATCGGGGTCCATCCCAACAATCTGCATTTGCGGCTCGCCCGGCTCTGGCCCGGCGCTTTCGAGCAATTTAATCCGGCATTCGTGACCTATCGCGAAGGACGCGATACGGCGGCTCTGCTGGAAAAGGGCGACATCCATTTCGGTGGCACCGGCTCGACGCCGCCCATTGAAGCTGATGCGCGCGGGCTTTCGGCGGTCTATATCGCCGCTTCCGCGCCGAGGCCCGCCAATGGCGCGATCCTCGTGCGGCGCGACAGCCCGATCCGTTCTGCCGCTGATCTCTCGGGAAAGCGCATATCGCTGATCGACGGATCGTTTCACACCTATCTTCTGGCCCGCAGCCTGGAAGGGGCGGGTCTTGGTCTTTCGGACGTGACGCGGATTGAAAGCGGTGACAGCGACAGCCTGCTTGACCTCGTGGAAGGCCGTGTCGATGCCTGGGTAACGATGTCGCCACGGCTGGAAAAGGCCCTGACCCATGAGGAGATCAGCCTTCTGGTCCGTTGTGGTTCTACCATTCCCAACCGATCGCTGTTCTGGACGCTGGCGCGTCACAATATAGCGCAGGAGACACGACAGGCGATTGCGGCCGAACTGGACCGCGTCGGCCGCGCCGTCATGGCGGATATCGACAGGGCTGCGGCGCTGCTTGCCGCCGAACCGGGCAGTGAGGGTGATGCGGCATCCTGGGCGAAGGTGCTGCGCTCACGCGATCTTTCCGTGGTGCCCGCCACTGAAAATATCCTTGCCGAACAGCAGGAGGAGGCCGATACGCTTTACAGGCACGGCCATTTTTCTTTACCGGTTCAGACCGGGCAAAGCCCGGCCCCGCAATCAGCCAGCGTCGGAGGCGACAGATGAATGTTTTCTGGTACATGTGCGCACCCGACGGCGCCTATCCCTGGCAGCCGGAAGGCTCCCGCAAGGTTGATCTCGGTTATTACAGGCAGCTGGCGCTGGCTTACGATCAGCTGGGTTATACCGGCGCGCTGTTTGCCACTGGCGCGCATGATGTATGGGTTCTGGCGGGCGCACTGCTCTCCCATACCGAGCGGCTGAAACTGCTGGTCGCCATCCATCCGGGCCTGATCGCGCCGACGCTGCTTGCCAAGATGGCGGCGACGCTTCAGGAGTTTTCGCGCGGCCGCCTGCTGATCAATGTCGTCTCTGGCGATGCGAAAATGCTCGGCGCTTACGGCATGACCATGCCGCATGACGAGCGGTACGATATGGCGGATGAATATCTGCAGATCTGGCACCGGCTTTTCGCCGGCGAGACGGTGGATTTCAAGGGGCGGCATTTCCAGACCGAGGGTGCTAAACTTGCGCTGCCGGTGGGGCAGGGCATCGAGCCGCCGCCCTTGTGGTTCGGCGGTTCTTCGGACAAGGCCATCGATGTTGCCGCCAAACATGTCGAGACCTACCTCTCCTGGGGTGAAACGCCCAATCAGATCGGCGCGAAGGTCGATCTCGTCAAGGCGCGGGCAGAACAGCTTGGCCGCGAACTGGAATATGGCATTCGGCTCTATGTCATCGTGCGTGACACCGATGAAGAGGCCTGGGCCGCCGCCGCCGACCTTTACGGGCGAATGGATGAGCGCGCGATTGCCGCCAACCAGCGTTTTGTCGGCAAGACCGATTCCGTCGGCCAGCAGCGCATGACGGCGATGCATGGCGGACAGAAGCCGGAAAACCTGCGCGATCTGGAAATCGCCCCCAATCTCTGGGCTGGCATCGGGCTTGTCCGTCCGGGCCCCGGAACCGCGATTGTCGGTTCGCCGGATACTGTCATCCGCACGCTGGAGGCCTATAAGAAGGCGGGCGTGAACACCTTTATCCTCTCGGGCATGCCATTGCTGGAGGAAGCCTTCCGCTTCGGCGAAAAGGTTCTGCCACGCCTCGATGTATCGCGGGAAGTGTCAGCGGCGAAACAATTCACCTGGTCGACCCTGTTCGACCGCGACCTCTCGGCCAAGGCCTCCTGAGCATGGTGCGGGAGTGGAGAAGAACAACATGACGGCAAGTCCGGCAACAACAATCGCGCAACGGCGCTTCGGTCCACAACGCGTGGCCGAACGGGCGCTTGCCGTTCTGGACAAGGCGCTGGGTGCGATTGCCGCCGCCATCCTTGCGACGCTTCTTGTGGTGGTACTGGTCAATGTCGCCCTGCGATATCTGTTCCATACCGGTTTCATCGGCGCGGAAGATCTGGGCATCTGGCTCAATGTGGCGATGATCGCGGTCGGCGCGCCGCTCAGCCTCAAAAGCGCTCTGGCCATGCGGCTGGATGTATTCGTGCGCTTCCTGCCGGAACGCTTTCATGCCGCAACCGAAGTTCTGGCCGATGCCTTTTCCTTCGTCGCAGCCCTCATCCTCGCCTTCGGCGGGGTGGAAATTGCGGCCATGCTGGGCGGCACATCGCCAACGCTTGGTCTGCCGGAATGGGTGCGCTTCGGTTTTCTCGGTGCAGGCGGCGCGCTGATCTTTGTGTATCTGGCGCTTCAACGGGTCGGCGAAGGCAAGGCGCTTGCCGTTCTGCTCTCCGTCGCCATCGCGGTCGTTTCTTATGTGGGCCTGCCGGAACTGTTTATCGATACGAGCCTGCCGCCGAGCCTGTTTCTGGCGCTGACGGCGGCCGTGGGGCTGGTTCTGGCCGCACCGCTTGCCCATGCCTTCCTTGCCGCCGCCTATGTGGCGATCGCCTTCGGCAGCACCTTGCCGGAGCCGGCCATCGTGTCCTCGACGGTGACGGGCATGTCGAAATTCCTGCTGCTGGCCATTCCCTTCTTCCTGCTGGCCGGCAGCCTGCTGACGGAATCAGGCGTCGCCAACCAGCTGGTTCGTTTTGCAGCCTCCATGGTCGGCCACCGGCGGGCAGGGCTGGCGCAGACGACGCTGTTGACCAGCGTGTTGTTTTCCGGCGCATCCGGCTCTTCGGTCGCCAATGCAGCCTTCGGCGCTTCCACCTTCCAGCCGGAACTGGTGAAGCACGGCTATCCGCCGGCGCAGGCGGGCGCGATCATTGCCGCTACCTCGGTGCTGGACAATGTCATTCCGCCTTCCATCGCCTTTCTCATCCTTGCAACGGCCACCAACCTGTCGGTCGGCTCGTTGCTGGTTGGCGGCTTCTTCGCGGGCGGGCTTATGGCAATCTGCCTTGCGGTGGCAATCCATCTCAGCGTGCGCAGCGTCGATACCTTGCCGCAGGCGACAGGCAGCGAACGCTGGCGTTCGGCCGTGGCCGCCATACCCGCCTTCGGGCTTGGCGTCATCGTGGTGGTCGGCATCCGCATCGGCGTTGTCACCACCACGGAAGCTGCGGCCCTTGCCGCCCTCTACACGCTGTTTCTCGGTTTCGGTTACCGGCTGGGCGCGGGCCGCATTTTCGCGACCTTCCGCCAGTCGGCGGGTGAAGCTGCTGCCATCGGTCTTCTGATCGGCACGGCGGGGCCTTTCGCCTTCCTGCTGGCGGTGGACAATGTCTCCGGCCTCGTCACCGATTTTGTGACGCTTCTGGGCGGCAGCAAGATTGCGGTGCTCCTGCTCTCCAACCTCATCCTGCTCGTGGTCGGTCTGGTGCTGGATATTGGTGCTGCCATCCTGCTGTTCGGGCCGATCCTGCTGCCCGCAGCCGTGGCAGCCGGCATTGATCCCATCCATTTCGGCGTCATTCTCGTGGTCAATCTGATGATCCATGGCCTGACGCCACCGCTCGGCATGCTGATCTTCGTGGTCAGCGGCGTCACCCGCATTCCGGCGACAGCACTTTTCCGGGCCGTCGTTCCCTATCTCGTCTCGCTTCTCGTTTCCCTCGCCATTTTGTGCGCCTGGGCCATTTTCTTCTAAATTTGGGGTTTCAATCATGACTATTATCGATCGCCGCAATCTCCTCAAACTCTCCGCCATCGGCGCCGCAACGCTCGCCGCGCCCGCCTTTGTGCGTACGGCGAATGCCAGAACCCGCAGCCTCACCGTTGCCTCGCTGTTTGCCGATGACAAGCCGGAGACGAAAATCTGGGTGAAGATCAGCGAACTGGTGGAGGCGAAGCTGCCCGGCCGTTTCCGTTTCAACATCGTCAAGAGCGGTGCGCTGGGCGGTGAAAAGGAAGTGGCGGAAAATATCCGGCTGGGCTCGGTTCAGGCGAGTCTTTCCACCGTCTCCTCGCTCTCCGGCTGGGTGCCGGAACTGCAGATCCTCGATCTGCCTTTCCTGTTTCGCGATGCCGACCATGTGCGCAAGGTGGTGACGGGCGAGACTGGCACTGATCTGAAGACGAAGCTCGCCGCCCAGCAATTCATCGCCGCCGATTTCATCAATTACGGCGCTCGCCATCTTCTGACCAAGGAGCCGGTCACCCGGCCGGAGCAGCTGGAAGGCAAGAAGATCCGCGTCATCCAGAGCCCGCTGCACACCAAGCTGTGGAGCGCCTTCGGCACCACCCCGGTCGGTATCCCGATCACCGAGACCTATAATGCGCTGGCAACCGGCGTGGCTGATGCCATGGATCTCACCAAGTCCGCTTATGCCGGCTTCAAGCTTTACGAGGTCGTGCCCTATCTGACGGAAACCGGCCACATCTGGGCTTCAGGCGTCGTCTATTACGGTGCGACCTTCTGGAACCAGCTGGACGACGAAGAGAAGAAGGTTCTCCTGGAGGCATCGAGCGAAGGCGCGCAATATTTCAACCAGCTGATCGTCGAAGACGAAGTAAAGTCCGTCGAGCTTGCGCTTTCGAAGGGCGGCAAGGTGCTGCAGCCGGAAGTACTGGACGAATGGCGCAAGGGCGCACAGGGCGTCTGGCAGGATTTCTCCGGCATTGTTGGCGGCATCGAGAAGATACAGGCTGTGCAGTCGGCCTGATAATACGGCCCATCAAAATCAGGAAACCCCGTGCGTCCTTCGGGCGCACGGGGTTTCTTTTGTTCGATATCAGTGCGAAGCGCCGGAGCCGCCAACGGCAACGATGGAGTAGGGTTGGCCTTCCACCGCAAGCGTGCGGGTTTCCTTCAGGCTTTCCGCATCCACCACGCGCACCAGCGAATGGCGCGGATCGGAAATTGCCACCTGCCCGTCGGCAACGGCGAGACGCGGACGCGGATCGCGCCAATGGCCATCCTTGCTGTAGGGTTCGGTGACCTTCGCCTTGCGGGTGATGGCGCCTTCCAGCACGTCAAGCACATGCAGGTCGCCATCTTCCGTCAGGATGTAGGCATTGCGCGGATTGGCGGGGTCGAGGATGAAATCGACGCGCCGGGTCGGCAGTTCGACAAGACGGAAGGCGTCCTTGCTGTCAGGATCGATCAGGACGACCTTGTCTTCACCGTAGTTTCCAAGGAAAAACTGCATGGATTTGCCGCCGAGCAGCGTGCCGGTATAGGCTTTCGGGAAATCTTCCGGATAGGCCAGCATTTCGAGCTTCGGACCATCCGTGCCGCCCGGCCGGGCAACGAGAATGCCTTCCTTGCAGCCAAAAGCCGCAAGCCGTGCGGATGTCGCCTCGCCGTGCAGATCAGTGCATGTCGCCTGTTCACCAACCTGCTTGCCTTCCCTGTCAAGAACCCGCAACCCGATGCGGGGCGGCAGCGTGTCGGGTTTGGTTTCGATCTGCGTGTTGGGTACGGATACCAGAACGTAACGGCCCATGGTCACCGCCACGCCGTGATGCGGGGCGGTCGTATCGACAGTGCGGACCTTTGCCTTGCCATCCAGCAGGGCGGCCTCATCGATGATCTCAGCCTTGCCGCCACGGTCGTAGAACAGGATGGCATGGTCATCATGCGGCACGACGTGGAACGGGCGTTTGCCTTCGAAGGTAACGGGCAGCAGCGCCGTATCTTCCACATCCAGATCGCGGTGTTCACCGTGGTCGGAAAAGACGATGCCGGTCTTGATCACATGCACGATATCCGAATCCGACTGTGTGGCGAAAACAGTCTTGCCGGAGGCGCTGGCGGTCAGCGCCGCATAGCCCTTCAGGTCGTAGCGTCCGAGTTCCTTGCCGGTTTCGAAATTGATTGCGCGCACCACCGGCTGGGTGTGATCGGCGATGAAGAGACGCCATTCCTTGACGGTGTCGCCGCTCTTTTCCGCCTGCGCCACGCCAGAGGCGAGCGGCAGGGTGAGGGCAAGGCACGTGGCAAGCGCGCTCATGCCAAGGTGCTGTTGAAGGGAAAATCTCATGGTGTTCCTTCCAGACGTTATCATCCCCGTGCGGATACGAACCGGTATCGGTTCTAAGGATGACTGTAATGTTATTACGTTACGAGATTGCGTATTAGCATTACGTGCGGGGGCGATGTCAACTGATGCGGACGTCCTGGCGCGGAAAAATCTGGATAGGGCTCGTGAGGCGGGAGGAGGGGAAGGCGGTTGACGCTTCAGCGTCAGGCCGTATTTCCCGAAGGGCTGTAAAGCCGAATAAAAAAGGCAGGCGCATCGCTGCGCCTGCCGTCATCAAGTTTTAGCGGATATCGTCGGGCAGAACGTCCGAAGGGATGTTCTGGTAGGAAACCGGACGCATGAAGCGGCGGATCGACATGGTGCCAACAGAGGTTGCGCCGAAGTTCGTCGATGCCGGGTAAGGGCCGCCATGCACCATGGCTTCGGAGACTTCCACGCCGGTCGGGAAACCGTTGGCGAGAACGCGGCCGGCCTTGCGCTCAAGGATCGGCAGCAGCTTGCGGCCAAGCTCGGCGTCGCCGGCATCCAGATGCAGGGTTGCGGTCAGCTGGCCTTCGAAGCTCTTTGCGACTTCCAGCATTTCTTCCGGGCTATCGACCGTCACGATGAGGCCGAGCGGTCCGAAGACTTCTTCGGCAAGTGCGTGGTTGGCAACCCAGTCCTTGCCGGAAACCCGGTACAGATAAGGCGTTGCATTGCGCAGGTTGCAGGTGGTGGTGAGCACGTCGCGCACGCCGTTGCCGGCGGCGATACGGTCACGGCCGTCGCGATAGGCGGCGGCGATGCCATCGGTCAGCATGACCTGCGGGCCGACTTCGGAAAGCGCGGCACGTGCGGTTTCAGCAACCGCATCCGCCTGCTCGGAGAGAATGACGGCGATGCCGGGATTGGTGCAGAACTGGCCTGCACCCATGGTCAGCGAGCCGGCCCAGCCCTTGGCGATGGCCTCGCCACGGGCGGAAACGGCTTCCGGCAACAGGAACATCGGGTTCACGGAACCGAGTTCGCCGAAGAAGGGGATCGGCTCGGGGCGTTGGGCGCAGAGATCGAACAGTGCGCGGCCGCCGGCGAGCGAACCGGTGAAACCGACCGCCTTGATGCGCGGATGCTGCACGAGCGCGGAGCCGACATCGCGGCGGCCGCCCTGGATCAGGGAGAAGACGCCTGGATGCAGATTGTGCTTCTTGACGGCGGCGAGAACGGCTTCGGCAACGATTTCGCCGGTGCCGGGATGGGCGGAATGGCCCTTGACGACGACGGGGCAGCCGGCGGCCAGAGCAGCAGCGGTGTCACCACCGGCCGTGGAGAAGGCGAGCGGGAAGTTCGACGCGCCGAAGACGGCGACGGGGCCTATCGGGCGCTGCATCAGGCGGATATCCGGGCGCGGCAGCGGCTGGCGATCCGGCAGCGCTTCGTCGTGGCGGCGGTCGAGATAGTCACCCTTGCGGATATGCGAGGCGAAAAGGCGGAGCTGGCCAACGGTGCGGCCACGTTCGCCCTGCAGGCGTCCTGCGGGCAGGCCGGTCTCGGACGAGCCGATTTCGGTGATGGCGTCGGCGCGTGCTTCGATCTCATTGGCGATGGTGTCGAGGAATGCGGCGCGCTCTTCGCGGGTGGTGTAGCCGTAGCTCCAGAAGGCTTCTTCCGCAGCTTCCGCAGCCTTGTTCACCAGATCGACCGTGCCGACCGAAAAATCGAAAGCCTCGCCATGTGCAGGCTCGCTGCGGAATTTTGCTTCCGTTGCGACCCATTCTCCTGCAACCAGATGTTTGCCGTGCGGCTTGAAACTCATTGTGCTCTTCCCTGAAAATCTGATCCTGCGTGGAAAATCCACCCGACACCGCGACATGGACCGAAAGGCGACAGCACAAACGCCATCAGCCGCGATCCTCGCCCGGTTGCCTTCTGCCTTAGCCCGTGCGGGGCCTGAGCGAAAGGCGGTTTCTCAACTATTTGACCAAAAAGTGTGATTAATTGGGCGGGACGTGAAAATGACGCGCTTCCGTTTACGCGCACGGCGCTCTATTGTGACGCCATGATGACAAATAGACTTCCGAAATATGTCGCCTGGTCGGTTTTCCTGCTGATCGTGATCGTTACAGTTTGCCCTATCGGCTTTCGTCCGCAAACGCTGACGACGGTGGGCATCGACCGCGCCGCGGCCTTCGCCTTCTGCTCGGCCGCCTTCGTGCTCGCCTATCCGCGTTACTGGCTGGCGATCATCGTGGCAGGCATTGCGGCGGCTTTCGGCATCGAGGCGCTGCAATTCCTGTCGCCCACCCGCCATCCGCATTTGACGGATGCCGTCGTGAAAGCCGCCGGCGTCATCGCCGGCGGGCTAGGGGCTTTTTCCTGGCTTCAGTTCAAGGCACGATTGACCGCAGGTTCTCTCATCCGTCATTCCGGCCTTGAGCCGGAATCCAGCCAGCCCAAGTCCTTGGGCTGAAAGGAGTCTTTTCGCCGCGCGGACGCACGCCGGCTGGATTCCGGCTCGAGGCCGGAATGACGGATAGGAAGCCGATCAAACGCGCCTCGCTTTCGCTCAGCGATCACCCTTCGCCAGCCCGAAACGGCCATGCGACAGGGTGCGTTCGATACCGCGCAGCTCCGCCAGCCCTTTCAGCCGGCCGATGGCGGGATAACCGGGCTGCGCCCCGCGCGTCAGGTCGTCGAGGATTTCCTGCCCGTGATCGGGCCGCATCGGAATGGTGTGGTCTTCACGGCCTTCGGCGCGACGGCGGGTTTCCTCCGACAGAAGTGCGGCGATGACGGCGACCATGTCGGTGCCGCCTTCCAGATGTTCGTCCTCGAAGAAGGAGCAGGGCACGGTATCGGTGTCACGCGTCACGTTGCGCAGATGCACGAAATGGATGCGATCGGCAAAACGGCTGGCGATGAAGGGCAGGTCGTTATCCGCCCGTGCGCCGAGCGAGCCGGTGCAGAGCGTCACGCCATTGGCGCGGCTATCGACCTGCGACAGCATATGGGCGTAGTCGTCTTCCGTTGAAAGAATACGCGGCAGGCCGAGCAGCGGCCAAGGCGGATCATCACCATGGGCGCAGATGTTGATGCCCACTTCCTCGGCAACCGGTGTCACCTCGGAGAGAAAGTCGATCAGGTTCTGCTGCAGCCTTTCACGGTTGACGCCGTGATAGGAGCGCAGTTTTTCGAGGAGCTGGGCGAGCGTATAACCATCTGCCGAGCCGGGCAGGCCAGCGCCGATATTGCGCCCGAGCGCGGTGATTTTTGCATCCGGCATTTCGGCGAAGCGTTTTGCCGCTTCCTCCAGCAGCCAGTCCGGATAGTCGGCCCTGGCGTCCGGGCGCTTCAGAATATGAATGTCGAAGGCGGCGAAATCGGGAAGATCGAAGCGCATCGCCTTTGCGCCGTGTCTGGTTTCCCAGCGCAGATCAGTGCGGGTCCAGTCCAGCACCGGCATGAAATTATAGCAGACGGTGCGGATGCCGGAGGCGGAGAGGCGGCGCAGGGTTTCCTGCCAGTTGGCGATGTGATTTTTCCAATCCCCGGTCTGGGTCTTGATATCTTCGGAGACGGGCACGCTTTCAACCACGTCCCAATAAAGCCCGCCGGCCTTGATCGCCTCATGCCGTTTGGTGATTTCGTCCACCGGCCAGACATCGCCGGTAGCGATGTGGTGCAACGCGCTGACGATGCCTTCCGCGCCCGCCTGAGCCGCATCCTGAACCGTGACCTTGTCGACCGGGCCGAACCAGCGCCATGTATGTCTCATCTTAAATCCTCAAATATCAGTCTGCTGAAAATGTCAGTTGCACCTTGCAGGCGGCGGAGCGGTCTCCGGCCTGTTCAAAGGCCGCTTTCGCCTCGCCGAGCGGGAAGCTGTGGGAAATGATCGGCCGCACATCGATCCCGCGCTTGGAGATAAGCCCGGCGGCGATGGCGAATTCATCATGGAAACGCTGCGAGCCGCGCCAGAGGATTTCCTTGCCCACCAATGCATTGAGCGGAATGGTGATGTCGCCGGTGACGCCCACCTGCACGATGGTGCCGCGCGGGCGAACGCAGGCAAAGGCGGTGCGAAGTGCTGGACCGGCTGCGGAGCAATCGAAAATGACGTCGAAATAACCCTTATTGTCCTGATAGGGCAAAAGCGCCTCGGCGTCTTTCGCGACATTGATCGTGCGGTCGGCACCCATGGCGGGTGCGCGTTCCAGCGCTGCATCGGTGAGGTCGGTGGCGACAATGGTGGCCGCACCGGCATGGCGGGCGGCGGCGATGGTCAATAGACCGATGGGGCCTGCGCCCGTCACGAGTACGTTTGCCCCTTTCAGGTCGCCGGCCTGGGCCACCGCATGCAGGCAGACCGCAAGCGGCTCGGTGCAGGCGGCTTCGGCGGGTGATGTATCCTCTGAAAATGTCGCGCATTGTTTGGCGGTAACCACCAGCCGGTCGCGGAACATGCCCTGTTCGTGCGGCAAGCGCATGGCGCTGCCCATGAAGCGCATTCCGAGGCAGTGGATCGGCTGACCCTTCAGGCAGAAATGGCAATGGCCGCAGGGCTGGGACGGATTGACGGCGACGAGCTGGCCGATGGTGAGCCCGCTGACGCCAGCGCCCAAAGCCGCGATATGGCCGGATGCCTCGTGGCCGCAGATGATCGGCTCGCGCACCCGCACCGGGCCGAAACCGCCATCCTGATAATAATGCAGATCGGAGCCGCAGATGCCGCCTGCCGCCATGGTGAGCAGCACTTCGCCGGGGCCGGGAGCCACAAGCTCCTGCGTTTCGACGCGGATGTCCTTAACGCCGTGTAGACGTGCCACGCGTGTCTGCATGACGATGCCCTTTCTTTAGGTGGTTGGACTGGACACGACGTTTGAAAATCATTTGACAATCCTGCGTGTGGCTCACCCCCCTCTGTCCTGCCGGACATCTCCCCCTCAAGGGGGGAGATCGTTCCTTGGCGATGTCTCGCACCTCTCGACGGTCGAGAATGAAGTGGCGAGAAAGCGTCTTGCTGATCTCCCCCCTTGAGGGGGAGATGTCCGGCAGGACAGAGGGGGGTGAGCCACACGCGGAATCGTCAATGATTTTCAACCATCGTGTACTGTGTTGAAACCCGCGCGGTGGCGACCGCGCGGGTGTGGATGTTTGCGTTAGCGGATCAGGCCCATTTCGGTCGGCAGCCACAGGGTGATGGCCGGAACGAAGGTGATCAGCAGCAGCGCCACGAACAACGGCACCAGCCAGGGCAGGATGGCCATCGTCGTGCGTTCGACGGAGAGTTTCGCCACGCGCGAGAGCACGAACAGCACCATGCCGAGCGGCGGGTGCAGCAGCCCTATCATCAGGTTGAGCGTGATGATCAGGCCGAAATGCACCGGGTCGATATGGAACTGCAGCACCAGCGGCAGCAGGATCGGCACTAGGATGGTGATGGCCGCAATCGTATCGAGGAAGCAGCCGACGAACAGCATGAGGAGGTTGACCAGCACGAGGAAGATCCACTTGCTGTCGGTGATCGTCAGGATCGCCGCCGAGAGAAGCTGTGCGGCCTGACTGACCGTCAGCAGCCATGCGAAGACCGATGCCGCTGCGACGATGAAGAGAACCGAAGCGGTCGTCTCAATCGTATCGAAGGTCGATTTCGCCAGCGTCTTGAAGGTCATCGTCCGGTAACGGACAAGCCCGAGGAACAGCGACCACAACACGGCCGCGACAGCCGCCTCCGTCGGTGTGAACCAGCCCATGGTCATGCCGCCGATGAGGATCACCGGCGTCATCAGCGCCATCACGGCCGAGAAGTCGAAATACCAGTCGCAGGCGAGCAGGATGACCAGCACGATCAGGATCGACAGGTTGAGCGACAGGCCGAATGCCGTGAGGATATAGATGCCGAGCGGCACCATCATCACCACGAAGACTTCTATCGATGCGCCGAAGATGGTTCTGAGGCTGAAGGGCGTATCGGAGCCCCAGCCCTTGATATAGGCGAAGACCGCAACCGTAATCATCATCAGAAGCGTCATGACGACGCCCGGGACGATGCCGGCCATGAACAGTGCGCCGATGGAGACATTCGCCATCATGCCGTAGATGACGAAGGGCAGCGACGGCGGGAAGATCGGGCCGAGCGTTGCGGAAGCGGCGGTGACGCCGACGGCCGCTTCGACCGGATAACCGTGATCCTTCATGGCCTTGATTTCGATGGTGCCGATACCAGCCGCATCGGCAAGCGCCGTGCCGGACATGCCGGAAAAGATCACCGAGCCGATGATGTTGACCTGTGCAAGGCCGCCCTTCATCCAGCCGACGAGTGCGACGGCGAAGGAATAGATGCGTCCCGTAACCCCCGCCGTGTTCATCAGGTTGCCGGCAAGGATGAAGAAGGGAACGGCCAGAAGCGGGAAGCTTTCCACACCGGCGATCAGGCGCTGCGCCGCGATGATATCAGGCGCGACATTATAAAACACGATGTAGAGCAGCGATGCCGAGGCCATGGAAATGGCGACGGGCAGGCCGATCAGCATCAGGAGAAGAAAGGAGCCGATAAGAAGCAGCATGTGATCAATCCCCCGCGTTCTGGAATTCTTCGGGCCGTTCCAGAACGGAATAACCACGCTGCATATTGGCAATGAAGACCTGCACCGAGCGGAAGAACATCAGAACGAAAGCGGCCAGAACCGTATAGAAAACGATGCTGCGGGGAAGAGCGACAGTGACCATCTCCTCATCCGCGACGATTTCCATATATCGCCACATCAGCCAAGAGGTGTAGGCGAAAAAGAGGATGCGCAGCACATCGACAAGGATCGACATGATGCGGGCCAGCTGCGGCGGGACGTAATGGTAAAGCACGTCCACCTGGATGTGGCGCGACATGCGCACGCACATGACCGAACCTAAAAAGACGACGCCTATCAGGCAGTTGACGGCGATTTCTTCCGTCCAGGCATAGCTGTCGTTGAGCACGTAGCGGGTGAAGAACTGAAGGAACACGCAGCCCGTCATCAGCCAGAAGAGGCCGAGCGTAACCCAGTCTTCGAATGAATAGACCTTGAGATCGACCTCCGGCGGCGCCTCGTCGAACGTATGGGCGAGTTCCTCAGGCGTGACCTGAGTATGGATTTCCTGCGACATTGAGATATCCCGTCTGGAGAGAAAGGGCGGTGCGGCAACGGGGCCGCACCGGATCTTGGCTCACTTGACGGCGCGAATGGCTTCCCAGTCGGCCTTGTCGTAACCGAAGTCCTCGAACTTCACCTTCTCCAGAACGTTCTTCTCGAAGTCGGCCTTGTCGACCTCGGCGACGGTGAGGCCGCGCTTCTTGAAGTCTTCGACGAGGCTCTTTTCGCGGCCTTCGATGGTCTTGGTGGTGCGCTCGGCGGCCTGCT
Source organism: Agrobacterium sp. P15N1-A (assembly GCF_044626815.1). NCBI lineage: Bacteria > Pseudomonadati > Pseudomonadota > Alphaproteobacteria > Hyphomicrobiales > Rhizobiaceae > Agrobacterium > Agrobacterium sp. P15N1-A. Next base: position 345,269 of record NZ_JBIUPF010000003.1, read on the forward strand.
GCATGACTTCGGTGAAGATTTTCTTGTCTTCATCGGAGAGCTGCGACCACAGGTTCTTCGAAATCACCGTGTTGAGGTGGTCGACGATGTGGCCGGTCAGGACGATGTTCTTCTGCACTTCGAAGAACTTTTTCGCCTCGATGGTGGTCAGCGGGTTTTCCTGTGCGTCGACCGTGCCGTTCTGGAGCGCCAGATAGACTTCCGCAAAGGCAATCGGGGTGGTGTTGGCGCCGCAGGCACGCGGCATGGCGAGATAGGCCGGAACGTCAGGAACACGCATCTTCAGGCCCGCCATGTCGGCGCAGGCGGCAATCGGCTTGTTCGACGTGGTGTGACGCGTACCGTAATAGCTGACGGCGGCGATGTGATTGCCGGTCTTGTCTTCATAACCCTTGGCGAGACGCTTGAAGATATCGCTCTTGGTATAGGCGATCAGATGGCTCGGATCGCGGAAGATGTAAGGAAAATAGGTGACGCCGATCGGCTTGAAGTCACGGGCGGCAAAGCTCGAGCCGGAAATGATGATATCGACGGTGCCGATCTTCAGGCCCTGGTTGATATCGGCTTCCTTGCCAAGCTGCGAGGCGGGGAATACATCCACCTTGTAACGACCGTCGGTGCGCTTGGCGATCTCTTCCGCCGCCCAGACCGAATCCGTATGGAACGGTTCGGAGGTCTCATAGACATGCGCCCATTTCAGCGTGGTCTGTGCCTGCGCCGCCAGGGCGGAAAGCAGGATGGCGGCTGTGGCGCCCATCAAAGTCGACAATCTGATTTTCATTCTTAACTCCTCCCGAATTAAAGCCAGATGTGCTGTTTTTTCCGTTGCCGGTTGCGGCGACGGTCACTCCTCCCCGATCGTTTCCTCCCCGAAACTCTCGGAAAATCTCTTTTGCGACAGCGTCAGATGCTGCCGCATCGCCTCGCGGGCGCCTTCCGGATCGTTCGCGGCAATGGCGTCGCGGATGATCCGGTGTTCCTGCACGGCGAGGATCCAGGTATGCGGTCCCTCGAAATAGCTGGCGAGCTTTTCGAAATAGGGCGAAAGGCTGCGCTCGTCGTAGATCAGGCCGGTAAAGCGGTTGAGCGCCGAATTGCCGATGATATCGGCAATGGCGGTGTGGAAGGCGCGGTCGAGATTGAGCGCCTGCGGTGAATTGTCGAGCGCGCCGGCCATGCGTTCGATGATGTCGTCGAGCTTTACGATGCATTCCGGTGTGGCGAGCCTTGCGGCTTCTTCCGCAATCGCACTTTCAATGATGCAGCGCGCCTGCAGGATTTCGAACGGACCATGCGCATCCGGCAGCGGCGGCTTTTCCTTGGCCTGCTTGCCGGCCGCGCTGACATAGACGCCCGAACCCATGCGGATATGGATATGGCCTTCCACTTCCAGAACGATCAGCGCTTCGCGAACCGTCGGGCGGGATACGCCGAAGCGTTCGGCAAGGTCCCGTTCCGCCGGCAGGCGCTGGCCTTCGGTCAGTTCCCCGCTTTCGATGAGCAAACGAATTTGTTCCGCAACCAGCCGGTAAAGGCGGCGCGGCTCCAGAGCCACAAACATGATATCCTCCCAGCGCGAAAGTCTCCCCCGATCGCGCAAGCGGTAAGATGGTCTTACCAATTTTATTAGGACGCATTTATGCGGTGCTGTCAATTGGCCGCTGGTGGAAAAGTGTGGGGGAGGAGTTTGAGGCGGTTCAGCAGGTCGGGCGTTGTCTTATTCCGGGGCTTTTACCACTCCCGTCATTCCGGCTTGGTGTGGGCATTCAGCCAGCCTGAATCTTTGTGCATAAGAGGATGGTAAAGTTCGCAAACCTTGCCTCCGTCACGCTCGGGCTTGTTCCGAGCATCTGCTACCGGTCAGTTTTACGATAGGTGGTTAGATCCTCGGGACAGGCCCGAGGATGACGTCGGATGTGTTGGCTTGTTAGCCGATAGAAAGTTCGGCTTCTCAGCCTCTATTGCCCGCGAGCCTCAGAGCGCCGTTCTCACCGATGACAACATCCAGCTCACCATATCCGCCTATGGAAAGATGCGGCGTTTCGATGAGATGGGAGTGGGTGGCGTTGATGACGACCACGGTTGCGCCCATGCTTTCCCCGGCCTGAATGCCGGCGGGGGCGTCCTCGAAGACGACGCAGTTTTCAGGCGCGACGCCGAGCTTTTCCGCCGCCTTTTTATATCCTTCCGGATCAGGCTTGCCGTTCACCACGTCCTCGGCGCAGATCATCACCGGAGGCGGGGTGAGGCCTGCGGCCGCCAGCCGGCGTTCGGCGAGCGCGCGGGCGGCGGAGGTGACGATGGCCCATTTGCCGGCCGGCAATTTTTCGAGAAATGCCGCAGCTTCGGGAATCTGGAGGATGCCGTCGACATCGTCCATTTCCTTCTGCAGCAGCATCGCCGCCTGTTCCGCGACATCGAGACCGGGAACGGCCTCGCGGCGCACCACTTCCGACGCGCGCATGCCGTGGATGCGCTGCAGGAAAGCGTTCGGCTCTATGCCGTTGTCCACGGCCCATTCGCGCCAGACCCGTTCCACCACCGCAATCGAGTTGAGCAATGTTCCATCCATGTCGAACAGGAAGGCCGCATAGTCTTGCGAAAATATCTGGTTCTGCGGCGGGACTTTGCTGTGCATCTCATTCTTCCGTTGAAGCTGTGGGGACCGCCTGTCTCTACAGCATCGGCGGAGATAACGGAATCGCTTTTCCACCTTGAAGGCATAATGCGGTCATCTGGCCGAAGGCGGATATTGTCCCGCAATCGGACGTTCGCATGTTCCGCGACTCGCCGGGTTGGGGTAGGGGAGAAGGCGTGCCCATCTCGCGATGCCGGGCGTCAGGTTGCAGCAAGGATGAGCTGCTATCGTGAGTTTTCACAAGTGCCGGAAACGCGTTAAATCAAAAGGTAATGATGGATTTTGAATGTTTCGCATGAAGTTTTTCGGAGCGGAATTTTCTTAACGAATCCGCCGCCTCAGGGGCGGCGTTAACCATTTGTTAACCATATTCGAGGTACCTAATTGTCAACGATTTGTTTACCAAGATGACCAAAGTGCTAACAGACCAGCGTTCGATCCGTATCAAAGGCCGCTCCTTCCTCGCAGTCGTCCTGTCTCCCGAATCTCCGGTCGATCAATGGCTGGAAAGGCTCGATGATCTCGCCGCCCGTTCGGCGGGCTTTTTCCTGTCGCGTCCGGTGGTTCTGGATGTGTCGGAGCTGTCGCTCGACAAGGCGGGGCTGAAGGAGCTGCTGGCGGCGCTGAGGGAGCGCAATGTCGGCATCATGGGTATCGAGGGCGTTCGCCCCTCGATGATCGAGCCGGGCATGCCGCCGTCGCTGAAGGGCGGAAAGCCCGCTTCCGATGTCGAGGTTGAGCCGGTCGCCATCGCCGCCGAACTTCCGGAGGAAAAGCCGCGCGCTGCCGGTGAGGTCAGGGCCGTGGTGCCGTCGCTGGTCATCAACGAGCCGGTTCGCTCCGGCCAGTCGATCATGTTTCCCGAGGGTGACGTGACCGTCATCGGTTCGGTCGCCTCGGGGGCGGAAATCATCGCCGGCGGTTCGGTGCATATTTACGGCGCCCTGCGCGGTCGCGCCATGGCCGGTTCGCTTGGAAATGTCTCGGCGCGCATCTTCTGCCGCAAGCTCGAAGCGGAGCTTCTGGCCATCGACGGCGTCTACAAGGTGGCCGAGGACATTGACGACAAGCTGCGCGGCCAGCCCGTTCAGCTCTGGCTGGAAAACGATACGATCAAGGCCGCAAAGCTTGGCTGATAACAGAGAAACAACACAGGAACAGGAGAGCCATATGGGGAAGGTAGTCGTTGTAACTTCCGGCAAGGGCGGGGTGGGAAAGACCACCTCGACCGCAGCGCTTGGCGCCGCACTGGCGCAGAACAAGGAGAAGGTCGTGGTCGTCGATTTCGATGTCGGCCTGCGCAACCTCGATCTCGTCATGGGTGCTGAACGCCGCGTGGTTTACGATCTCGTCAACGTCATCCAGGGCGACGCCAAGCTGACGCAGGCGCTGATCCGCGACAAGCGCCTCGAGACGCTGTTCCTGCTGCCTGCCTCGCAGACGCGCGACAAGGACAATCTGACGCCGGAAGGTGTCGAATGGGTCATCAACGAGCTGAAGAAACATTTCGACTGGGTGATCTGCGATAGCCCCGCTGGTATCGAGCGCGGCGCGACGCTGGCCATGCGCCATGCGGATGTGGCCGTCGTCGTCACCAATCCGGAAGTCTCCTCGGTGCGTGACAGCGACCGCATCATCGGTCTGCTGGATTCCAAGACGCTGAAGGCCGAACGCGGCGAGCGTATGGAGAAGCATCTGCTTCTGACGCGTTACGACGCTTCCCGCGCCGAGCGTGGCGACATGCTGAAGGTCGACGACGTTCTGGAAATTCTCTCCATTCCGCTGCTCGGCATCATTCCCGAAAGCACGGATGTGCTGCGGGCGTCGAACGTCGGCGCACCGGTCACGCTGGCGGATGCCCGCTGCGCGCCGGCCATGGCCTATTTCGACGCCGCCCGCCGCCTGTCCGGCGAGGATATTCCGGTGGTCATTCCGGGCGAGAAGCGTGGCATCTTCTCCAAGATCTTCGCAAGGAGGGCTGCATGAGCATCTTCAGTCTTTTCCGCAAACAGAAGTCGGCACCGCTTGCGCGCGAACGCCTGCAGGTGCTGCTCGCCCACGAAAGGGCATCCTCGGGCTCCGATCTGGTCGCTATCCTCAGGGAAGAAATTCTCGGCGTCATCGCCAAGCATGTGCAGATCGACAATGATCGGGTGCATGTGAAGATGGATCGCGACGAGCATGTCTCCATTCTGGAGATCGATGTCGAGATTCCTCTGGGTGCCGATTTGCGCGCCGCGTAAGATACGTCTCGTAAAACGCCGCCCACCACCGGGCGGCGTTTTCATTCTGCTGTCGTATCGACGGGTTTTCGAAATGCCTCGGCCAGATCGCCGGGCAGCGGGCGCTTCAGGTTGATGCCGTTCGGCGGGATAGGCGCATTGAACCATTTGTCGTAGATTTTCTCGATTTCGCCGCTCTCATAGATTTGGCCGAGCGCCTCGTTAACGGCGTCGCGGAAGCCGGTATCGCCATGGCGGAGCATCAGGCCATAGGGCTGTGGCGGGGCGAGATATTCATCGGAGATGACGTAGTCTTCCGGCTTGCCGGTCTCGGCAACGAAGGATCGCAGAAGTATATCGTCCATGACGAAGGCCGAGGCGCGGTTTTCCGTCACCATGTCGAAACTGCCCTCGGTGCTGTCATTTTGCAGAACCGCGACGTTCAGCCCCAGTTTGCGATTGAGCACATTGAGTTGGGTGATGTTGATGGTTCCCGTTGTCACCACCACCGTTCGCCCGGCGAGATCGGCGACGGTGTTCAGGCCGCTCGATTTCAGCGCCACATAACGGGTGCCGGTGATGAAGTGGCTGTAGGAGAACCACACGGCCTTGCGCCGCTCCTCGGTATTCGTGCTCGCCACGCATTCCATGTCCATCGTGCCGTCATTGAGAAGCATGATGCGGTTGCTGGGTGTGCGCTTGACGAACTCGACCTTCAGTTCCGGCAGGCCGAGCTTTTTCTTGATGGAATCCGCCACTCTCAGGCATAGCTCGATGCTGTAGCCGATAGGCTCCGGCCCGGTGCCGAGATAGGAAAAGGGAATATTGCGATCGGCATAACCGAGCTTGATGGTGCCGGTTCTGGCAATGGTTTCAAGCGTCGGCGGTTGGGCATCCTCGCTCACCGCCTGGATGGGCAGAAGACTTGAAAAAACGAGCATAAGCCATAATGTCGATCTCTGCATCGCGCATCTCCAGCCAAAATAATCCGTCAAAACATTTTCATGAAAATCGATACGGGTTGACGCCTTGCGCTCTCAGTCCTGGTATTCGCTCGGATGTTCGTATGCCTGTTTCAGAGAGGCGGCCATCGGCAGGTTCAGGTTCATGCCGTTTGGGGGAATGGGCTTGGTGAACCATTTTTCATAAAGGCCATGAATGACCGGCCCGGTGAAAATATGCCGAAGGCTTTCATTGACCGCCGCCTTGAAACCGGGGTCGTTGCGCCGGAAAACCAGGCCATAGGGTTCTGGGGCGCTCAGCGTTTCCTCAGAAAGCGCATAGAGGTCCGGATTCTCTGACGTTGCCGCGAGCGCCGCGAGCAATATGCCATCCATGACAAAGGCGGAAGCCTTGCCGGAGACCACGAGTTCGAAAGCCTCCTCATTGGTTTTCGTCGGCATCACAGAGATATTGAGGTTTTTCGCCCGGTTCACGGCATTGAGCTGCTCGATATTGACGGTGCCGGAGGCGGATGTGACGGACCGCCCGGCGAGATCGGCAAGGCTTTTCAGATTGTCCTGCTTGCGGGAGAGAAACTGCGTTGCGGTCATGAAATTGGGATAGGAGAAATCCACGATCTTGCGGCGTTCGCTATTATTGGTCGTGGCCGCGCATTCAATGTCGATCTGGCCGCCGCGGACAAGAATAAAGCGGGTCGCGGGTGTCGCCTTGACGTATTCGAGTTCGATCCTGTCGAGCTTCAGTTTCCTGCGAATATCTTCGCTGATCGCCCGACAAAGATCGGTCGAGAAACCGGTGACCTCCCCATTCGGCAATTGATAGGAAAAGGGCGGTTCGGCTTCGCGATAGCCGATGCGGATCTTTGCGGTTCTGGCAATCTGCTGAAGTGTGTCGCCTTCGCCGGCAGCCTGGAGAGGCGTGATGGGAGCAAGACATGTGAGGAAAAGGCAAAATACTGAAAGACGCATTTTATGTCCTCTGGGCCGGCGGCCGGTTTCTCAAATGGCTTTTTGCGGTGGGCAATAGGTTTCCTGTGTCGGTCTACCGATATCGCCGAATTCATCCTTCGCAATTGGAGCGATGACGGCGCGGTTCTTGAGAATGCGGGCAAGCGGCGCGGGCTCGGCAAAATAATAGCCCTGCGCCTCGTCGCAGCCGGAAAGCTTGAGCGCTTCGACCTGCTCCCTGTTTTCAACGCCCTCGGCGGTTACCTTAAGACCGATCTGTTCAGCCATGTCGATGACGGTGTTGACGATGGCGGAACACATGGGATTGGACGGCAGGCCGGAGACGAATTCCCGGTCGATCTTGATCTTGTCGAAGGCGACATGGGTGAGCGTGCTGAGCCCCGCATAACCGGTGCCGAAATCGTCAAGCGCGAGGCGAACGCCCCTTTCCTTCAGCAGTTTCAGGGCTCGGGCGCTGTTATCGCGCTCCAGCATGACCGTTTCCGTCACTTCCAGTTCAAGCCGTTCCGCCGGGAAGCCGGATGTTTCAAGCGCCCGGTCCACGATCGGGACGATGTCGTCATTGCTGAGCTGAACGGCGGATAGATTGACGGCGAGCCTGATATCCTTCGGCCATGTCATCGCATCCCTGCAGGCCTGCGCCAGAACCCACTCGCCCAACGGCTTGATGAAGTTGTTTTCTTCGGCAAGCGCGATGAAGCGGTCCGGTGCGATGAGGCCAAGCTTGCTGTGCCGCCAGCGGGCCAGCGCTTCATAAGCGACGATGCGACCGCTCTGCAGATTGACAACCGGCTGGTAGTGCAGCTCGAATTCCTGGTTTTCGAGCGCGGATTTCATGTCTATTTCCAGCGCATGCTTGTGCTGCGCCGCCATGTCCATGCCGGGCTCATAAAAGACGAAATAACCGCAGCCCATGGATTTAGCCCGGTAAAGACCGAGATCGGCATGTTGCAGAAGCTGCGTTGCGGATGTGCCGTGGCCCGGCGCGCAGGCGATGCCGATGCTGGTGTCGATGCTGATATCGCTGCCTTCGAGACTGAAACTGCGCGAGACGGCATGCACCACCCGCGCGGCCAGCATCGCCGCGTCGCTCTCGCAGTCGCCGTTTGCCGATTGTATGATGGCGAATTCGTCGCCGCCGAGACGGCTCACCATGTCGTTTTCACCAAGCACGGCCGAAATCCGCGAGGCCACCGCCACAAGCAGGGCATCGCCGGCGGCGTGTCCGAGTGTGTCGTTGACGGCCTTGAAGCGGTCCAGATCGAGCAGCATGACATTGAATGGCTGGCCTGACGCGGCAAGCTGTTCGAGACGGTTTTCGAGCGTCTTCATCAGCAGCACGCGGTTTGGAAGTCCGGTCAGTGCATCGTGATGGGCCATATGTTCCAGCTGCTGCGCCATATCGCGTATCTGCCGCAGGCGTCCGCGTTCCAGAACCGCCTCGCGCAACGTCTCAATAGCGGTGGCCATGTCGCCGATCTCGTCTCGCCGCTCCTGAAACGGCGTGGCGACATCCGTTTCCTCGCGGGCGATCCGAAGCGTCGCCTGCACCAGCGCCGGGACCGGTTTCAGGAAATGCCGGGCGATGACGGTCACCAGCACGCCGGTAACGGTCAAGACCACGATCAGGGCGGCAAGCGAATTATAGATGAGCTTGCGCTGCGCGCCATAAAGCGCGTCCGAGCCGCCAATGCTGACGGCGACCGCGCCGATGGGTTTCTTCGTTTCCGTGCTGATGATCGGCAGCAGGCCGATATAGTGGCTGGATTCGCCGATGGTCGCAAAACCGGTGGAAAAACGCGCGGCGACCGCATCCCGGGAAAATATGGGATCGGTAGCGAGCGGCTTTTCACCGTCATCGGTGGCGTTGTCGAAAGCTGCCGCGATCTGCCGGAAGCCGGAATCCGCCTCGTCATAACGGAAAAGCCAGACGGCATTCTTGGTCTGTGCGCCGATAAGCGCGAGAACGTCGCTGGGGTTGAAGCCGGTAACGAGAATGGATTCGTCGTCGCCGATGGGCTTGTCGGTCAATATGCCGTTGACCTGCCCGTCGGCATCGGCTGTGACGCTGACATAGGTATAGATGCTGCGAAGCGTGGCGCTGGCGATCTGCGAATTGACGCGGGCCTGATTGAGCCATTGCTCGCTGGCCGCGGCGACGAACATATACCAGCCGACAAGCGCGCCGACGCTGTAGGAAAAGATCACGCCGCCGAGGAATATCAGGGTTATCTTGCTGGCGAGCGAGCGCCGTCGCGAAAACCGGCCTGTTTCCGGCTGCGTTGGTGAGCGAAGCGTGTGGCCCGGTTCAACCTGTCTATCCGTCCCGCGATAGGCAGTCTCTTCCATTCGCGATAGTCCCCCGCGATGTCGCGTTATAATTGTTTTATGGAATTTTATAGGGCATGCGTTTCAATGCTGTCTGCTAAATAATTCAACAAAGTTTAGATGCGATTAAGAATTAATCCGTCTTTTTATAGTCGTAGCTTATATAAGAGATGACGTCCCTGCACCTCAGGTTGAAAAAATCGGAGGTTAGAGGTGAGCCGTCAAGGATAAACTCCAAAATTCTGCTATTTCCGCCATGTTTTCCGATCCAGCATGCCGGTCATCGATAACGCGGCGATTGGCCTTGCCAACTGGCCGATAAACGGCATCTTGCGCGTAACATGCCGTTTTCAGGGAAGATATCATGGCTCATAAAGGCAAAAACATCGCGCAGCTTTCCGTTCTCCTCCAGAGCGGCCATCTTGATCCGCGTGCCCTAGTAGAAGAGACGCTGGATGCGGTCGGGAGAGAGGACGATCACGCTATTTTTATCGAGTTGACGGCAGCGCGGGCGATGTCGGAGGCGGAAGCCGCGGCAAAACGCATTGGCGATGGCCGCTCCTGTGGTGTGCTCGATGGTATTCCGGTGGCCTGGAAGGACCTCTTTGACCTTGAAGGCATGGCGACCACGGCGGGGTCGACGGTGCTTGCCAACGATAAGCCTGCATCGCGCGACGCGGACGTGGTGACGGCGCTGAAACAGGCGGGCATGATCTGCATCGGCCGCACCAATATGAGCGAGTTCGCGTTTTCCGGTCTCGGCATCAATCCGCATTACGGTACGCCACGCAATCCTGCTTCTACGGATGGTCACCGCCTGCCGGGAGGTTCTTCGTCGGGTGCGGGCGTCGCGGTCGCTGCCGGCCTGGTGCCGGTGGCGATAGGCACCGATACCGGCGGATCGGTGCGTATTCCCGCCGCCTTCAACGGTGTGGTGGGTTACAAGGCAAGCCGTGGCCGTTATTCGATGCACGGCGTTTATCCCTTGGCGAAGAGCCTCGATTCGCTCGGCTCGCTCACGCATACCGTGAAGGATGCTGTTTGGGTGGATGCCGCCATGCGCGGCAAGGTGGCTGCCGATCTCACCCGCGCGCCTCTTTCCGGCCTGTCGCTGGTGGTGCCGGAAACGGTCTTTCTCGATGGCATCGAGGATGGCGTCGCAGCCGCTTTCGAGCAGGCGGTGGAACGTCTCGTCCGCGCCGGCGCCTCGGTGCGGCGGCAGACATTCCCGATTTTTTCGGAACTGTTCGATCTTATCAAGGAAAAGGGCGCGCTGGTGACGGCGGAAGCCTTCGCCCTGCACAAGAGCCGGCTGGAAGGTGCAGACGCCGCGCGCATGGATCCGCGCGTGGTGGCACGAACGAAGCTTGGCGCGAATATTTCCATGCCTGACTATATCGCCATCATCGAGGCGCGCGAACACATGACGGCGGCGTTTTCCGGCATGATTGGCAGGCAGGAACTGCTGGTATCGCCGACATTGCCGCATGTCGCGGCCAAGGTCGCGCCGCTTCTCGAGAGTGACGATGCCTTTTTCGCCATGAATGCGAAAACCCTGCGCAACACCCAGATCGGCAATTTTTTCGATCTCTGCGGTGTTTCGATCCCCTGTGGAACGGGCGATGCGGGCATGCCGGTCGGCCTGCTGCTTTCCGGCCTGCACGGCACGGACGATCATGTTCTCAGCGTGGCGATGACGGCGGAAGAAATCGTTCGGGGTTGAGGGAGATTCATCCCCCTCGGGTTGTCGGCAACGTAAAAATATCCTTCGTCATCCTCGGGCCTGTTCCAAGGATCTGCTCTCTGCTTATTCAACGTGATTAGATCCTCGGTTGAGACGATGCAGGGCGGTCACGCAATAAAGTTCTTTCCACTTATTATCAGTTTTCCAAACTTTTTTATCGGTTACCCCGCGGTGCCTGCTTGCACGCGCCGTCCCGCCTCCTATGTCAGACGGGCTACGAAGGCGTAGCACCCGTTCTGGCGTCCAAGGGGCAGGGCGGGTTGGTCCTCCCAGGGAAAACGAACATGCTTATCGAAAAACTCAACTGGCGTTACGCCACCAAGAAAATGGATCCTTCCAAGGCCGTGTCGGAAGACAAGGTCGAGCGCATTGTCGAGGCGGCGCGGCTTGCCCCCACCTCCAGCGGTCTTCAGCCCTTCGAGGTGATCGTCGTCACCGATCCCGAAGTGCGCGCCAAAATCCGCGAAATCGCCTGGAACCAGGCGCAGGTGACAGACGGCTCGCATCTGCTGGTGTTTGCGGCATGGGACAACTACACCGAAGAGCGGATCAACCATATGTTCGATCTGGTCAACGAAGAACGCGGCATCAAGAATGAAGGCTGGGAAGCCTATCGCCAGATGCTGCTTTCCACTTATCCGCAGCGCGATCAGCAGGTGAATTTCGAGCACGCCGCCCGTCAGGCCTATATCGGCTTCGGTATGGCCGTGGCCCAGGCTGCCTTTGAGGGTGTGGATTCGACTCCGATGGAAGGTTTCGATCCTGCCAAGCTCGATGAAATCCTCGGCCTGCGTGAAAAGGGCCTGCGCTCCGTCACCATCCTGCCGCTCGGTTATCGCCAGCCGGAAGGCGACTGGCTGGTGAGCCTGAAGAAGGTGCGCCGCCCGGCCGATGAATTCGTCAGCCGCGTCTGATTTTACGCCGCTCGCAAAAGCTAAAGCATTTCCAGGAAAAGTGGAATCCGGTTTTCCGTCCGGAAATGCGGCACACAAAGAGCTGGAGCATTTTCGCGATTCGAAGAACGCGAAAATGCTCCGGACTGCCGCAGGGCTGCATACGCGGCTTTGCGGTAGATTTTTTCTCTCTTTTCAGATAATTGAAAAAACATCCCTGTTAAAAGGTGGCGTGTGCGGGCAAGTATGCGCCATCGAATTGCCGATCCCCGGCATTTCTGAGTGAAAGCCTGACGAAATGACCCGGAAAATCAGCTGTCATCGAATGTGCCCGAAGGCTGCATGAAGAGAGCGGTTCAGCACCGCAACAGGATTTTTTGAGACCCGATCCGTCACGCATTCCCAGAGTTTACAATGAGTTTTCCATCCAGCGCGGCATCCCCCGCGCGCCAAGAACAGGCGGTCCCTGAAGGGTCGGCAAAGGAGCCTATGGTCACGTTTGAAGGCGTGACCAAGACCTTTGGCGGCACGGGCGGCAAGCCGGGCTTCGCAGCCCTTGCCGGTATCGACTATGTCGTGCCGAAAGGCTCCATCACCGGCATCATCGGCCGCTCCGGTGCGGGCAAGTCCACGCTCATCCGCCTCGCCAACGGCCTTGAAAAGCCCTCGACCGGCCGCGTGGTCGTCGATGGCGTCGATGTCGCAGCGCTCGATGAGAAGAGCCTGCGCACGCTGCGCCGTTCCGTCGGCATGATCTTCCAGCACTTCAATCTGTTGTCCTCGCGCACCGCTTTCGACAATGTGGCCCTGCCGCTCGAAATCGCCGGCATGGGCAAGAAGGAGATCGAAACGCGGGTCGCGCCGCTGCTCGATCTCGTCGGCCTTTCGGACAAGGCGAAGCGTTATCCGGCGGAACTCTCCGGCGGCCAGAAGCAGCGTGTCGGCATTGCCCGCGCGCTCGCCACCCAGCCGAAGCTGCTCCTTTCCGACGAGGCGACATCCGCGCTCGATCCGGAAACGACGCAATCCATTCTCGAACTGCTGAAGCGCATCAATGCCGAGCTGGGGCTCACCGTGCTGCTCATCACCCACGAGATGGAGGTGGTGAAGACCATCGCCTCGCAGGTGGCTGTCATCGACAGGGGCCTGATCGTCGAGGAAGGCACGACCTTCGATATCTTCACCGCGCCGAAACACGAGACGACCCGCAGCCTGCTGTCGTCCTCGGTCGGCGTGAAGCTGCCGCACTGGGTCACTTCGGGCCTGAAACCGCAGGCGACGGAAGGCGACCGTGTTCTGGTGCGTCTGGTGTTCTTCGGCGAGACGGCCTTCCAGCCGCTGACGGCGCGCCTCGTCGCCGAAATCGGCCCGGACGTGAACATCCTTGCCGGCACCATCGAGGAAATTTCCGGCCAGCCCTTCGGCTCGCTGGTCGTCTCCTATCCGGCTTCGGCGGATGTCACCGCCCGCGCCAATCGCTTTTATGCTGAGACCGGTCTTCACACGGAGGTGCTCGGTTATGTCGCCTGATATGCTGTTCAGCCTTCTTTCCAAGGGCCTGTTGCAGACGCTGCACATGGTCGCCGTTGCCGGCATCGTCGGCTCGCTGATCGGCGTGCCCATGGGTGTTTTCCTTGCCACCAGCGGCAAGGGCGAGCTGTTTCCGGCGCCGATTACCAACCGGATTCTCGGCCTCGTCGTGAATGCCGCGCGCTCCACGCCCTTCATCATTCTGGTGGTGGCGATCATTCCTTTCACCCGCCTCGTCGCCGGCACCTCCATCGGCACCAGCGCGGCCATCGTGCCGCTGACGGTCGCGACCGTGCCCTTCATCGCAAGGCTGGTGGAAGCGGCGATCCGCGAGGTGGACAAGGGCCTGATCGAGGCCGCCCGTGCCATGGGCGCCACGCCGCTGCAGATCGTGACCAAGGTGCTTCTGGCCGAGGCGAAGCCCGGCATCACGCTGGCGCTCACGCTCACGCTGGTCAGCCTCATCGGTTATTCGGCCATGGTCGGCGCGGTCGGCGGCGGCGGGCTGGGCGATCTCGGCATCCGCTACGGTTACCAGCGCTTCATGCCGGATGTGATGCTGGTCGTGGTTCTGGTGCTCATCGTGCTGGTGCAGCTGGTGCAGAGCGCCGGCGACAGGCTGGCCCGCAGCTTCGACAAGCGGACCCGGAAGAATTAACTGCGTTTATAATAACAACCCAAGGAGACACCATGAAGAAACTCATTCTCGCGGCCTCGCTCGCCGCTCTCTTCACCGCCGGTCAGGCGCTGGCAGAGACGATCAAGATCGGCGTAACCCCCGCCGAACACGCGCAGATCATGGAGCAGGTGAAGAAGATCGCGGCCGCCAAGGGTCTCGATATCGATATCGTCGAATTCTCCGACTATGTCGTGCCGAACCAGGCGCTGGCCGATGGCGAGCTGCAGGCCAACTCCTTCCAGCACCAGCCTTACCTCGACAACCAGATCGCTGACCGCAAGTTCGATCTCGTCAGCGTCGGCACCACCATCACCACCCCGATGGGCGTTTATTCGAAGAAGGTGAAGAACCTCGACGAGTTGAAGGACGGCGCAACCGTCGGCATTCCGAACGACCCGACCAATGGCGGCCGCGCGCTGCTGGTTCTCGCTTCCAAGGGCGTGCTCAAGGTCAAGGAAGAGGCCGGCCTCAAGGTAACGCCTGCCGACATCACCGAAAACCCGAAGAACATCCAGATCGTCGAACTCGACGCCGCCCAGCTGCCGCGCTCGCTTGACGATACCGACGCTTCGGTCATCAACACCAACTATGCGACGGCTGCCGGCCTGAACCCGAAGAAGGACGCCATCGCCATCGAAAGCGAAAAGTCCCCTTACGCGAACGTCATCGCCGTTCGTGCGCAGGACAAGGACAAGCCATGGGTGAAGACGCTGGTTGAATCCTACCAGAGCCCGGAAGTGAAGGCATTCATTCTGGAAAAGTACAACGGCACGGTCATCCCGTCCTGGTAAGCCGCTCCGGCACTGAAAAGTCACGACCTCTCCCGTTCGCGGGGGAGGTTTTTCTTTTGAAGGCGTGTGCAAATCCACCTTCCATGAAAAACCCCGTGCATTTCAGGGAAGGATTTTTCAGCGCCTCCGCCAGACTGTCGTTTTATACCCGTAGTTTTTTGGGGCGGGGCCACAATGCGGCTTAACCGCTTTTGAATGTTTCCTTCGGAAGATGATGCTTTCGAAGGGGATTTTATGCGGATTGCGCCGCGCAACATTGGGGACTATTTGCCGGTCGGGCGCAGAACCGCCGTGGGCGTTGTCTTGTCCACCTTCGCGCTGGTGCTTCTCATCGTCACCGCGCTGGTTTTATCCGCCTTGAGCCAGGTCCGGGAAAAGGCCAACCTGCTCGACAATGCCCGTTCGCGCGAGACGACGGCGGGCGCCCTCGTCACCTTTCGCGAACAGCTCGGCGCGACGCTGAACGACTACGCCGCCTGGGACGACGCCGCCGAATATGTCTATGCTCCTGATCGTTTCGACTGGGTGGCGAGCAATTATGGCGAGATGACGGTCAATAACGATCTCTTCGATACGGCCGTGGTCATCGATGAGGACGGCAAGGTCCGCATGGCCTATCAGGACGGCAAGCCGGTGGCATGGAAGCCGGACGCCTATTTTGCCGGCGGCCTGAGGGAAATGATCGAGCGCGTGCGTTCCATGCGTCCGGGCATCACCTCGCAGATGACCGGCTTCGTCAAGACCGGCGATGGTATCGCCGCCGCGGGGGTTGCGCTCGTGCGGATGAAGTCCGGGGCGCTGCCGCCGGTCGGTGCGGAGCGGCGTTACCTGGTTTTCGCCCGTCATCTCAAGCAGGCGACGGTGGACAAGCTTGCCCGCAATTACGTCATCGACGGTCTGGAACTGCAATATGGCGACGGGCTTGCCGCCAACCATGTGGATATCGTCAATCCGCTGGGGGAGGTGCTGGCCCGGCTCGTCTGGCGCTCGCACCTGCCGGGAGACATCAGCTTTCATGAGGCTCGGCCGGTCGTCTTTACCGCGCTTGGCATTGCCGGCACGTTTTTTCTGGTGCTGCTCATCATCGGTTCGGCCACGCTCGACCGCCTGAAGGCGGATGAGGCGGCGGCGCGGGAGGAGGCGCTGCGCGACCGGCTGAGCGGGCTCAGCAACCGCGCCGGGCTTTTCGCCAGGCTTAACCGCATGGTCGACAGGGGCCGCCATGACAAGACGGATATCAAGCTGCTCTATCTCGATCTCGACGGTTTCAAGGAAATCAACGATTCCTACGGCCACGCCGCCGGCGACCGGCTGATCAAGGGCGTGGCCGCGGCGCTCAGGGTGCTGGTGCCGGAAGGCGCGGTGCTGGCGCGGCTCGGCGGCGACGAATTCGCCATCGCCATTCAGGGCAACGACGTCTGGGCCGAAGGCCGCAAACTGTGTCTGGCGCTTCTCGAACTCTTTACCGAGCCTTTCAGCATCGGTGAAAGGGTGGCGAGCATCGGTTGCAGCATCGGCACCTCGGTTTCCCGTGCCGGCGACATAAATGGCGAGGAGCTGCTGCGGCGTGCCGATATGGCCATGTATCAGGCCAAGGAGAACGGGCGCGGGCGTTACGTTTCCTATGAGCTGAAGATGGATGCGCTGCGCGAGGAAAAGCTGCAGCTCGAAGCCGATCTTCGCTCCGCAATTCTGAACGACGAAATACAGGTGGTCTATCAGCCGGTCGTCAGCGCCGCCACGCGCTGTATTACCGGGGTGGAGGCGCTGGCCCGCTGGCAGCGGCCGGGATATGGCTTCGTCCCGCCGGATATCTTCATCGCCGCTGCCGAAACCAGCGGCCTTATCGACCGGCTCGGCCTTCTCGTCCTGCACAAGGCCTGCGAGACGGCGCAGCAATGGCCGTCCATCAAGCTCTCGGTGAATATCTCTCCCGTGCAGTTCCGCAATCCGGCCTTTTCCGGCCATGTGGCCGATATTCTCGACGCGACGCAGACGCCGCCCGAAAGGCTGCGGCTGGAAATGACGGAAGGTTATTTCATCCAGCATCCGGAACGGGCGAGTGCGGCCATCGACAAGCTGAAACAGCTTGGCCTGCATATAGCGCTCGACGATTTCGGCGCCGGCTTCGCCAGCGTCGGTTATCTGCGCCGCTTCGGTTTCGACCGCATGAAGATCGACCGTTCGCTGATCATGGCGCTCGACAAGGGCGGCCGGTCGCTGGAAATGCTGCAGGCCACCGTGGCGTTGGCAAAGTCGCTCGATATTCCGGTGACGGCCGAAGGCGTGGAGACGGAAGAGCAGGCGGCCATCCTGCATCTGTGCGGCTGCGATGAATTGCAGGGTTACCTGTTCTCGAAACCGGTCGCGGCGGAAGAGATCACCGCCATGCTGGACGGGCAGGATGCGCCGCTTTTTGCGTTGCGGGCAGGGGCGTGAGGCTGATTACTTCCACCCATTCTTGATCACCTGAAGGTGCGGCCCATTTCTTCTCCCCGCCGGGGAGAAGGTGGCCCGAAGGGTCGGATGAGGGGGCCACGCTGCCGGATTTCGGAGAGCTTGCCCCCTCATCCCGCTGCCGCCGACTTCTCCCCGGCGGAGAGAAGAAATACGCGGGAGCCGCTCAATCGAAATCCTACTCTGAATGCCGATAGCCGACCCGGCTTACCGCCCCAGATGCCGTTCGCCGCGCTTCTTTGCCAGTTCGATCTGCTGCTGCCGGTCGCGGAAGCGCTGGCGGTCCTCTTCGCTGCGGTCTTCGTAGCAGCTCGGGCAGGACACGCCTTCCTCGAATTTGGGGGACAGGCGCACTTCCGGCGTGATCGGGTTGCGGCAGGCGTGGCAGAGCTGGTGGTCGCCTTCGGCAAGGCCGTGCACCACCGAGACGCGCTCATCGAACACGAAGCAGGCGCCTTCCCACAGGCTCTCTTCTTCCGGCACTTCTTCCAGATATTTCAGGATGCCGCCCTTGAGGTGATAGACCTCGTCGAAACCCTGTTCCTTCATGAAGGCGGTGGCCTTTTCGCAGCGAATGCCGCCGGTGCAATACATGGCGATCTTCGGCTTGTTGTGCAGGCCGGGATTGTTCTTCACCCAGTCGGGAAACTCGCGGAAGGTTTTCGTCTGCGGATCGACCGCGCCCTTGAAGATACCGATGGCGGTCTCGTAATCGTTGCGGGTGTCGATGACGATCGTATCCGGATCGGAGATCAGCTCGTCCCAGTCGCGCGCCTCGACATAGGTGCCGACGATGCGGTTCGGATCGATATCCGGCACGCCCATGGTGACGATCTCTTTCTTGAGCTTCACCTTCAGCCGCACGAAAGGCATGTGCGAAGCGCGGCTTTCCTTGTGCTCCAGTGCCGCAAATTCCGGCTGGGCGCGCAGAAAGGAGAGCACGGCGTGAATACCCGCATCCGGCCCGGCAATGGTGCCGTTGATGCCTTCGGCGGCAAGCAGCAGCGTGCCCTTGACGCCGTTTTCCTGGCAGAGCGCGAATAACGGCTCGCGCAGGCTCTCGAACCGCGGCAGGCGGGCGAAATGATAAAGCGCGGCCACAAGGAAATCACCAGAGACTTCCGGGCGGGGGAGAATGGTCGTGTCGGTCATGGGCGCTGAAATACAGCGACGGCGGCCGCAAAGCAATATTTATCAGCGGTTCCGGGTATTTTGAAAATCGTCAAATCGGGAGGGTTTGCGGGCTTCCTGTCACTCCTGCTGCCGTGTGCAGGCAACAGGGTGTTGCATTGCCGCCTCCGTCATTCCGGCCTTGAGCCGGAATCCAGCCGACGCGCGTCTGCGCGGCGGGATGAGTCTTTTCAGCCCAAGGACTTGGGCTGGCTGGATTCCGGCTCAAGGCCGGAATGACGGAGGTGGGTGAGCGCCGAAAGTGGCGTTTGGCCTACTTGGCCGCCTGCCGCCACAACAGGCCGACGATGCGGCTTTCGGTGCGGGCGGACTCGGAAAACACCTCGTTCGCCAGCGCAAGGCCTTCCGTGCGCAACGCCTGCTGCCGCTCGATGATGGCATCGAGCAGCAGGGCCAGCCGCTCGCCATTGCCGAAACGGTCCGGCTCGCGGTCGGCGACGGCGGCGAGGACCGAGAGATCGTGCTCGTGGCCGAGAATATCCACCAGCCGCTTGGTATCGGCCCGCTTGGCGCGCATGGCGGAGGGCCAGAGCCGGCGCATCAGGCCAAGATGCATCCAATAGGCCTGCCCGGACTTGCGCAATTCATGGAAATGCTCGACGTCGGCCTGCTCGTGGCAATCGGTGAGCGCCTTGCGCGCCCTTTTTCGCTGTTTCGCCCAGGCGCTTCTGAGCAGCCGGGCGGTGTCTTTCAAAGCATCCGGTAGCGACAGGTCCTCAAGCTTCCTGCGCGCTTCCCCGCAGCCGGCAATGGCGGCGGCAATGGCCTCGTCGAGACCCGCCTCATGTTCTATCGCGTCGTCGCGGCGCGCGCGCAGCATCGCGGTGATCGACCGCAGCGCTTCGCCCTGCGCGTCCGAGCGGGCGAAGGCCTCGAGATATTCCGCCGTCTCCACCAGCGCCGTGGCGTCCCGCGCAAAGGCGAGGGAGCGGGCGATATCGCGAATACGGGCGTTTTCCTCGCGGCCGAAATCCGGCGCCGCCTTGCGGATGAGGCGATAGAGGGCGCGCAGCCGCTTGAACCGCTTGCGGGCGTCGTGCACGGCCTCGTGCGATCCGGACGGCTGGTCGCGAAGGATCGTGACCGTATCGTCGATCAGCTCCAGCCCGGCCCGACGGATTTCGTTATCGAAGGGCTTTTTCGGATCAATTCTGAAGGGCATCCGGCAAGTCTCCGTTCGGACAGTCCATGGCGAGCGACTGGTTGGAGAAGCGCTTGTCTCCGGTGACTTCCCGGCCCAGCCAGGACGGCAGATCGGGATCCGCATTCTCGTCGTTCATTTCCACTTCCGCCACCACCAGCCCGTGATATTTCCCTTCGAAAACATCCACTTCCCAGGTGAAGCCGCCATGATCGACGGTGTGACGGGTTTTTTCGATCACCACGCCCGGTGCGCTCGCCATCAGCTCCTCGGCGTCCTTGAGGGGTATGGAATATTCATATTCGTCGCGGACAAGCGCGCTCGCGCCGATCTTGATGGTCAGGGTCGCATCGCGCTGGTCGACGATCCTGACGCGGACCGAGCGGTTTTCCATCGAGGCGACATATGCCTGCCGGAAAGCCATGCTATGCGTGACCTCATTGCGCCATTCACCGCCTGCAACAAGAAACTTCCGTTCAATTTCCTTGGCCATGCTGTCTCCGCAAACTGGGGCGCCAGATTATCGCAATATGATAGTGTGATGAAGCGAATTGATTGAAGTATCTGGATAAAAATGCGGCTGGCGCGCCTCGACATGAAAGCCGAGGCAGGCTAATCGGTAGACGGAATTTCAATCGTTTCAATTGCGCAAGGGAGGCTCATCTTGGCCCAGGACTCCGAAAAACTGCTCTCCATCCTCAAGCTCCAGCCGGTCGTGCCGGTGCTGATCGTGGATGATGCCGCTTCCGCCGTGCCGCTTGCGCGCGCTTTGGTCGCAGGCGGCCTGAAGGCGATCGAGATCACCATGCGCACACCGGCGGCGCTCGATGCCATCCGCGCGGTTGCGGCGGAAGTGGAGGGCGCGAATGTCGGCGCCGGCACCATTCTCAACGCCAAGGATTTCGAAGCGGCGGCGGAAGCCGGCTCCACCTTCATCGTCAGCCCCGGCATCAATAAAAGCGTGCTGGAAGCCGCGCGCGGTTCCAAAGTGCCGCTGCTTCCGGGTGCGGCCACCGCAAGCGAAGTCATGGCGCTGCGCGACGAGGGTTACAAGGTGCTGAAGTTCTTCCCCGCTGAACAGGCTGGCGGCGCGCCTTATCTCAAGGCGCTGTCCTCGCCGCTCGCCGGCACGGTCTTCTGCCCGACCGGCAGCGTGTCGCTCAAGAACGCCAATGACTATCTCTCCCTGCCGAACGTCGTCTGCGTCGGCGGTTCCTGGGTTGCCCCGCGCGAACTGGTAGCGACGGGTGACTGGGCGGGCATCACCAGGCTCGCCGCCGAAGCCGCCGCACTGCGCGCCTGATTTGCATTCTGTCAAACCCGTTCACGAAGGCGTGAGCGGGTTTGACATTTGTATTC
Organism: Agrobacterium sp. P15N1-A; assembly: GCF_044626815.1. Taxonomy (NCBI): domain Bacteria; kingdom Pseudomonadati; phylum Pseudomonadota; class Alphaproteobacteria; order Hyphomicrobiales; family Rhizobiaceae; genus Agrobacterium; species Agrobacterium sp. P15N1-A. The sequence goes on from NZ_JBIUPF010000003.1 coordinate 366,173, forward strand.
GGCCCACGGCTTCCTATCTCCCCTGTAGATTTGACCTCTACAGGAGATTTTGATGTTCGACGCCAAGAAGCTTCTTGAACAATTCCTCGGCTCGCAGGTGCCGGGCCTTTCGGGAAGCGTCCGTGACAGAGCCGGGCAGGCCGCCGATATCGCCAAGAATAATCCGCTCAAGGCCGGCGCGCTCGCCGCCGCCATTCTGGGCACCAAGACCGGCCGCAAGCTCGCCGGCAATGTCGCCACCATTGGCGGTGTCGCCGCCATCGCCGGTCTCGGTTACCTCGCCTACAAGAATTACAAGTCCGGCCAGGCGCCTGAAGCCGCGCCGAAACCCGAGCCGGAGCTTCTCGCCCCGCCCGCCGATTCCGCCTTCCATCCGCAATCGCCAGCCCTTTCCAACGATTTTGCGCTGAAGCTCATCCAGGCGATGATCGCCGCCGCCAAGGCGGACGGTCATATCGATGAGAAGGAGCGCGCCAACATCATGGACAAGGTGCAGGTCTCCGGCCTCGATAGCGAAGCCGAGCGTTTCCTCGAAAAGGAACTGGCCGATCCGCTCGACATCGATGCGCTGGTGGCTGCCGCCCGCACGGAAGAGCAGAAGGTGGAGCTTTACACCGCCTCGCGGCTTGCCATCGAGGCGGATACGCGGGCGGAGCGGGGCTATCTCGACCTTCTGGCCGGGCGGCTTGGGCTGCCGGATGCGCTGGTCGACCATATCGAGGCGACGGTGGTGGCGGCGAAGGTTTGAGGTAGGCGTTTAGCCTCGGCGGGTGTGGCTCACCCCCCTCTGCCCTGCCGGGCATCTCCCCCTCAAGGGAGGAGATCGACGCGAGGCGACCTCTTGGCCATCTCCAACGTTGCGAGTGAGCGAGCGTTTCCTTCTGGCCGATCTCCCCCCTTGAGGGGGAGATGCCCGGCAGGGCAGAGGGGGGTGAGCCACACCCGCCAGGGCCACCGCATCCCACCCCACATGCACTGTTGTCATCCCGCCCCGCTTGCCCTAATCCTTCTCCCAGCAAATGGGGAAGAGAATGCGCGATCTGAGTGATTTCAAGGGATGTCCGCCGCCGCAGCCGGTGGTGTTGAAGGGCCGTTACGTGACGGCGGAGCCGTTCGATCGCGAAAAACATCTTGCGAGGCTCTGGGCCGCACTTGGCGGTGAGGGCGTGAATGCGCTGCTCAAATATTTCCCGCAAAATGCCTTTCCCGATGCCGACGCCTTTGGCGACTGGCTCATCGGCGCGGGGCAGAAGCTCAACTGGGTCACGCTGGTCTTCGTTGAAAACGCCACCGGCGATATCGTCGGCATGGCGAGCTATATGCGGCCCGATCCCGCCAATGGCGTGGTCGAGGTGGGCTCCGTCGCCCATGGCGCGAAGATGAAGCGCTCGCCTCTTTCCACCGAGGCGCATTACCTGATGGCGAAACATGTTTTCGAGGATCTGGGGTATCGCCGTTACGAGTGGAAATGCCACAATGAAAACGAGCCCTCCAAGATAACGGCGAAGCGTTACGGCTTCACCTTCGAGGGCATCTTCCGCCAGCATATGATCTCGAAGGGGCAAAATCGCGATACGGCGTGGTTTTCCATGATCGACGGCGAATGGCCGTTGATCGGCAAGGCCTTCGAAGCCTGGCTTGCGCCGGAGAATTTTGCGGCCGATGGCGCGCAGAAGCGCAAGCTTGAGGATATCCGTGCGGAGTTTGCCGATGTCTGAAAACCCGGCGCCTGAAAAGCCGAGCCCCGGCAAGAAGGATTGGTCGCCGGCCATCGCCGCCGCCCTCATCATCGTCGGTTTCGGGCTGGTCTTCTTCGTCATGCCGAAGATCATGCTGTGGCTCGGCGATTATTCGCCCTGGCTCGCCGCTGCCTTCGGCACGGTGGCGGTGCTGTGTTTCTTCCTGCTGTTCTGGCTGCGCGCCCGTTACCAGCGTCGCCGTGACGGTTAGAGCTGAAGCGACGCGCCGAGCAGCAACAGCCCCATGATGAGCACGAACAGCGCACCGGCGATCTCTATCGCATGGCTGATGCCGGCTGCCCTGCGGCTGCCGGGGCCGGCGAAACGCACGGCGAGGCCCTTTGCCGAGACGGCCATGATGGCGAGCAGCGATACCGTTATCGCCGTGCCGAGCGACATGGCGAGGACGGAGAGCACGCCGCCGAGATAAAGCCCGTTCAGAAGCGCGAAGCTCATGACGATGATCGCGCCCGAGCAGGGCCTGAGCCCGACCGCGATGATGGCTGACCATGCCTCATGCAGGCTGAAGTTCTTTCCCTTCAGCAGCATCGGATCCGGCGCATGGGATTTGCCGCAGGCGGCGCAGAGATCGCCTGTGCCGTCATGGTCGTGATCGGCAAAAACCGGCTTGCCCTGAAACCGGAGGCCAGTGCCCATGCCGGTGGTTCTGCCGGCCGAGGTTTCACCTGCCGCCGCGAAAACCGCGACAGGTTCGCGCCGGATGCGCAGTGACCAGAGTTTTCGCACCAGCAGCCAGGCGCCGAACAGCGCCACCATGGCGAAGCTGGCGATCTCCATCGCCTGCGTGGCCTTCGTCATGGTGATGGAGGTGCCGCGCAGCACCAGCCAGGCCGCACCGACGAGGCCGACGGCGACCGCACCCTGAATGAGCGCCGAGACGAAAGAAATGAGAATGCCGCGTTTCAGCTGCGTTTCATTGGCGATCATGTAGGACGAAATGACCGCCTTGCCGTGGCCGGGGCCGGCGGCGTGGAAAACGCCATAAGCAAAGGAGAGGCCGATCAGCGAGCTGAGCGCCCAGCCATCCTCACGCATGGCCTTCAGCGCGCCGGTCAGCGCACGGTAGAACATCTGCTGGTGCACGTTGATCCATTGCATCAGCGGCGCGAAGGGGCCGCCGACGGAAAAGGAAGGTTCGGCCGATCCGATGCCGAGCGGCGATTGCGCATGGGCCGCACCGGCCACTGCAATGAGGCCGATGGCGACGGCGAAGAGGCCGGCCCTGCGGCTCAGCATGAGACCTCCAGCCGGGTGGCGAAGAGCTTGGTCATGTCGGTGCCGGTCGGATCGTTGAAGAAGGCGTCGGTGAGCGTGCCCTGGTTCTGCGAGATCACCTCGTCGGGATCGGGACGGACGACATGATGCTTGCAGGCATTCAGATCCTTGCCCTGCGTGGCGATATCGCCATCCTTGGCGAAATCGATCGCCGTATACATGGTCGGATCCCAGGCGCCGAAGCTGAGCTTGCCCTTGACGGCCAGAGGCTTGGCCGGCTTCACGGAGAAGAACATCAGGATCTGCTGATCCTTATAGTCCACGTGAATGGCCTCGGGCTTGGAAAATTCCACCGGTTTTCCATTGGCGGTGATGAAGGTGTAGTAGGAATATTCGGCGAGCGATTCCAGGACGGTATTGCCGATTTCGGCCAGCTCGTCCTTGTCGAGCTTCAGATCGCTGTTCTTGTCGTAATCCATCACCACGCTTGCCGAGAACATCTCGTCGAAACGCCAGATATTGCGCACTTCCTGAACGGTGCCGTTCGGCCCCTCGACGATTTCCATGCGGGCTTCGGCAAAGATATGCGGATGCGCCGCCGCGGCGACGGGAACGCAGGCAAGGCCGGCCGCGAGGAGCAAAAAGCGTCTGTTCATTATCCGGTCTGTCCTGCCTTCGAATCTGGAAGGTCTGACTCTAGCAGAAATTGGGACCGAATTTCGACCTGATGCGGCTGATCCTTCGCGCGGGCTGACGTTAAATTTCAGAAGGTGCCGCTGAAACGCGAGGTGATGCTGGAGCCGCTATAGGCAAGATCGGTATCGCGCTCGCCATGCAGCAGGCGGTTGAACTCCACTTCCAGCTTGCTGTTCTTGCCGGTATCGAAGGAAAGCGTCGCGACCAGCCGGCGCTCGCTGGTATCGTAATTATAATAGATCCAGTCCTTGTGGACCCGGTGCAGCGCAAGATCGAGCCCCACCTTTTCGGTGAGCCTGCTTTTCATGACGAATTGAAAGCGGCGATGGAATTCGGCAATCGGGTCATCCGGGTCGAAAAGCGCATAGTCCTGCGAAAAGCCCGCGCCGAAGGCGATGCGCTCGGTGGCTTTCACCTCGGCCTCGGCCCGCAGATAGGGGCGGGTGCGCTTTACCTTGTCGCTGATCTCATCGCCGGAAATGGATGTGAAGCCCGCTTCGGCCAGAACCGCGAAACGGTCGGAGAACCTGTAACCATAGGCCAGAGAACCTCGCAGCGTGTTCGCCGGGAAACGTTCATATTTTTCCTGCTGTCCCTCAGGCACGGCGATGCGGTCGTAAGCAAGCGTCAGCCCGGCCTCGCCGCCACCGAGCGATCGTGCATGTTCGGCCTTCAGCGATAAAAGCGCCTCGTTCGCTTCCAGTCGGGTGGGCAGGAAATAGGCCGGGCGGAACCGCGCCTTGCCTTTCATCAGGCTGGCGAGGCTTGCCGTCAGCGTGTTCTTGCCGCCAAGGGCGAGGATGCCGAGCTGGGAAGACGCCTCCAGCTTGTGATCCAGCTGCCGGTAACCAATGTCTTCTTCCGGCAGGTGCAGGAAAATATCGCCGGCATCGCTGCGGGTGCCGCGCAGCTCAAGGGCCCATTCCAGCTTTTCGGAAAATCGTTTCGTCAGCCCCAGTGCCGCGATGGTGTTATGTTCATCGGCGAAACGATAGCGGGGCAGGCGAACCTCTTCCTGCTCGAGCGAATAGCGCAGCTCAGCCCCCTCCAGCGCGATCTTGCCATTGAGCCCGAAGCCGGCGCGCAGCGAAATCGCGCTCAGCCGGTTGGTGTCGGCGAAATAATTGCTGTCATAAGCAATGCCGGATTTATAGGTGACATTGTGTTCATCGGCCTTTTCCCCCGCCCGCGCGCCGTAGGCGCAGGCAAGCCCGAGAACAAGCGCGATATATCCCCCCACCCGCATGCGCATCTCCGGTCCCTAATTAAGCAATATCTTATATTTGGATGGTTAATAAAGTTTCCCGCGCCGCTTTACTGTTGCGGCACAGGTGCTGACCGACATTGTTTGAGCAAGGGGCGGGAGCGCGAAGTCGCGATATGTAAAATTTGATTAAAATGACAAGTATTAGTGTTAATCGTTTATTGTAATATTAGCCTTTGCTTGAATTAGAATCCTCTAAATATACAGTTCAGTTACGCCAGATGGCGTGATCAAACAAAAGAGGAGAGAGAAATGATTGCAAAGTTCGCTTGTGTAGCCGCTATTCTTACTGTCGCTTCCGTTGGTCAGGCCAATGCGGGCGGTCTTCTGGGAGGCATCCTGTCCGGCAACAGCAACAAGGGCGGCGCCCTTGTCGTCGTCTCGCCGAGCATCGATCTCGGTGTCAGCGGCATCCTGTCCAATAACGGGATTCTGAATGGCAACAAGACCGGCATCCTGAACGGTGTGCTGAACGGCAACAAGACGTCCGTCGATGTCATCGACAACAAGAATGACGGCGGCAAAAAGCGCCGCCACTAACCGAAACGTGGAACGGGATGGCGAAACCATCGGGCTTTTCTCCATCCCGCTCCAACGCAACAGCTCGAAAATCATCAGGGATTTTCGACGCAGACGATGCGCGCAGCGCATAAGCCGGCAATGACCCTCGAGTTGCGTGTGTTTGACGCATGGCGTTTCCGGCAAGAACAAACGGCGCATCGCATGACTGGAAGAGGGCCTCGCGGCCCTCTTTTTTTGTCCGCGTCGCCGATGTGAACGACGCGCACAGAAGTGCGGGATGGCCACTACTCGTGGTGGTCTTTGTGATGCGGTTGGAGCCGTTTTTACGTTGCGGCGGCCGACTTGTGAATATCCGCGTTAATTCTAATTTATATTTGGTAAATATTGCAGATATTAATCGAAATACGTTTCATGACGGCTATTTTATCTGCGCTATTTACGCGATTTTAACCACGATGTTCTTCAATCTACGGGTGCGTTAACCCCGTCACGACACTGCGCTTCTGGTCGCGAAATACTCGCAGCCCGCAGGTGACGGGATGTTATTTTCAAGGAGCTATCGCATGTTGAAACAATCACTTCTCGCGCTCGGCCTGCTCGGTGTTTTCTCCGGTGTGGCCGTTGCCGCCGATGCCGTCAGCGAGATTCCGTCCGCGCCGGTCGTCAACGACGTTGCGCCTGCCTTTTCCTGGGATGGTGTTTATGTCGGTGCGTCTGCGGGTTACGGCTGGAACCGGGTTAAGTCGACCACTTTCGGCGTCACCACGGAGCATGAATTTGACGGCGGCCGTTTTTCCGGTTTCGCGGGTTATAATTTTGAAGTTGCCCCTTCCGTCATTCTCGGCGTCGAGGGCGATCTCGGTTACGCCTGGGGCGACAAGACCATTGTCACCAGCGAGGTTTCCGCAGGCCTGAACGGCTCCGCACGCCTGCGCGCCGGTTACGCCATCGACCGCGCGCTGATCTATACCGCCGCCGGCTACACTGCGACGGATAGCGAAGTCAAAGCGCCGTTCGGTGAGGACAGCAAGGTTCTGCACGGCTGGACGGTCGGTGCGGGTGTCGATTATGCCTTCACCAACAACCTGTTTGGGCGCGTCGAATATCGTTACAACGACTTCGGCAAGGAAACCTACCGTACCGGTCCGATCACCTCGACCGGCGATGTAAGCGAACACGTCGTCAAGGTTGGCCTCGGCGTAAAGTTCTGACGGTTATTCCGTTTTCGAAAAGGGGCGGCGCAGCGTTGCGACGCCCCGCGCGCCTGATGCGGCGATCCTTGCATCAATCCAGCGGACGTTCCGCCGAAGGCGAAAACGCACATTGCCTTTCAAGGCAGGCTTGAACAGCTGGCCGTTTTGGTGTGATTGTGGTCGCCGTCATCCCGTCCCGCCTCCCAGCCTTCAGTCGATTCCCATGCTACAGAAAAGCACTTTGCCGGGCGCTTTCGATCGTCAGGCCTATATGATCGCCCTGCTGGTTTTTATTGCCGGCAGCACCAATGCGGCCGTCGTGCCATTTATCGGTTTCTATATCATCCAGGTGCTTGGCCATCCGCCGGCAACAGTCGGTTTTTACAGCGTGACGGCGGCGCTGGCTTCGATTGCCGCCAGCCGTGTTTATGGCGAGCGCGTCGATGCCGGGGTAAGGGTGAGGCCGCTGTTGATACTTTCCGTGTGCGGCGCTTTTGTCGCGGCGGCTGCGGCGAGTTTCGGGCATCTGGCGCTGCTGGTGGCGATAACGGCGACCGGCATGGGGCTTTCCAATGCCGCCAGCACGCTCATTTTCAGTTACGGCCGGTATCATGGCCGGGTGAAGGCGCTGGATACGGCCGCCTATAATGCCTTCCTGCGGACGATGGTGTCGCTGGCATGGATGCTGATTCCCGCCGCCGCCTATCTGATCTTCGACCTTGCCGGCGCGAAGGCCGTGTTCGTGAATGCCATGCTGATGGCGGTCATCTGGGGCGGGCTTGCCCTTGCGGTCGTGCCGCGCGACCAGACCAGCCCAATGGAGCGGCGACAGGCGGGTGACGACGATACACGGCGCAACCTGCCGCTGCTTCTGGCGGCGGCCGCCAGCTTCTGCATGTCTTTTGCCCACGCTCTCTGCGCCTCGGCCCTGCCGGTGTTTCTGGTGCGGGAGGTCGGTCTGCCGGATTACGTGCCGGGCCTGTCGCTCAGCGTCAAATGCGCCATGGAGGTTCTGTTCATCCTGCTTGCGCCTCGAATGATGCGCCGCTTCAGCGCCCGCCTGCTTCTGGGCGTTTCAGCGATGATGGCCATCGTCGCCTTCAACGTCATAGCCTCCGTCACCACATTGCCGGCCATGATCGCGGGTGCGGCGCTGGAAGGCGCCTATTACGGCCTTTGCGCCGGCACTTGCCTTACCTTCGTGCAGGGATTTGCGCGCGGCCGCACGGCCCGGGCGACGGCGCTCTACATGAACTCCATCTTCCTTGCCGCGCTTTTTGCAGTGCCGCTGATGGGGTTCGTGTCGCAATATGCAAGTTTCGGCGTCTCGATCCGGCTCGCTTCGGTTGGCGCGGGCGCGGCCTTGCTGCTCCTGTTTCTGACGCGGCGGCAGGTGGGGGAGTAGGGTATTGCAGGGGGGCGGCAATCTTGCACAAGGGCTTGTCTGGCGGCGACATAGCGGACGACCCTCATTCCTGTTCCCCGGAACAAGCCCGAGGATGTCACAGGAATCCAGTCGACGCGCGTCTGTGCGGCGAAACGACTCCTTCCAGCCCAAGGACTTGGGCTGACTGGATTCCTGTGACAAGCACAGGAATGAGGGGAGTGCGGAGCGGCCTGTTACGCCCGCGACCATCCCTCAAGCCGAAATATCGATGATCCCGCAATCACCCGCTTCCGAAGCAAAGGCGAGCAGCTTGCCGGTGGCGCTCCAGTCCATGCCGGTGATGGCGCCCTTGCCGGGGCGGCGCAGCAGGGCTTCCTTGCCGTCAGCAAGGCGCACGCCGAGGATCATGCCGTCGATGAAGCCGATGGCGAGCACATCTTCCACAGGGTGGAAGGCGACATTGGTGACCATGATGTTGGCGCGGCTGCCGAGTTCTTCCGGGGCCTTGCCCATCGGGCCGTCCTTGCCGGCAAACGGCCAGACGATGGCGGCCGGCGCGCCGGAAGAAGCGAGCCATTTGCCCTTTGCCGACCAGGATACGGATTTGACCTTGGCGGGATAACCCGTCATGCGCATGTGGCGCGCTTCCATGCCGCCCTTGGTGGCTTCCATCTTCCAGCCGTGCAGGGCGTTTTCCTGCATGGTGGTGACGAGGAACTTGCCATCGGGCGAGAAGGTGACGCCGGTATGCGCGCCCTTCCATTCCAGATCGACCGGATCGCCGGCGGTCGCCACCCAGTGCAGCGTTACACCGTTATAACGGGCCACCGCAATGCGCAGGCCCTTGGGCGCGAAGGCGATGGCCTCCACCGTGCGCTCTTCCTTGAATTCCTTGATCGTGCCGTCCGACAGCCGCACGAAGCTGGATTTGCCGACGCCATAAGCGACAGCCTTCTGCGGCCCGCCGGCAACAACGCCCACCCATTTGCGCGGCACATTGGCGATTTCGCCGATGCTGCCGTCATGGCCGATGCGCAGCACACGTCCGTCCTCGCCGCCGGAAAGCAGGGTGGCGCTATAGGGATCGCGCACGCAGGTCAGAAGCCCGTCATGCGCCTCAGTCACCTTCTCGCCGCCATCCAGCCGGTGAATGGTGCCGGCGGCGGTGGCAAACAGGGGAATGTCGCCGAGAAAATGGGTCGAGACCACGTGGCCTTCGATATCAAGCGGGGCAACAGTCGGCATGGGGCATCGGTCTTTCGTATCTGTGTCGGATGGGGCGACGATGTCGACCCCGGCGGCAGGCATGGTTCTAAAGCATTTCCGGCAAAAGCGGAACCGCTTTACATCCCTTCAACCTCATTCCTGTGCTTGTCACAGGAATCCATCCGACGCGCGTCTGCGCGGCGGGGAGAGTCCTTTCAGCCCAAAGACTTGGGCTGGCTGGATCTCTGTGACAAGCACAGAGATGAGGGAAGATAACGGTCATACCCCGGCGTAAGGCCGGGGTGCCGGAGGGATGAGGATCAGGCCGTCGCGAGGCAGGCGTTGAAGCTATTTTCCAGCTTTTCGCGGTCAAGTTTGCGGCCGATGAAGACGAGGCGGCTTTCGCGTTTTTCGTCTTCCTTCCACGGGCGCTGGTGGTCGCCCTCGATGATCATGTGCACGCCCTGCACCACGTAACGTTCCGCATCGCCCTTGAAGGCGATGATGCCCTTGAGGCGCAGGATGTTCGGGCCGTCGGTCTGGGTGACCTTCTGGATCCACGGGAAGAACCGCTCGGGGTTCATCTCGCCGCCGCGCAGCGAGACCGATTGCACCGTCACATCATGGATCGGCGAAACCGCGCCATGGTGGTGGTGATCGTGGCCATGGTCGTGCCCATGGTCATGATCGTGATGATGATGCCCGTGATCGTGGTCATGGTCATGATGATGGTGGCCGTGATCGTGATTGTGGTCGCAATCAGGGCCGCAGACATGATCCTCATGGCCATGCTCGAGGAAATGCGGATCGTTTTCGAGCGCGCGTTCCAGATTGAAGGCGCCCTGATCGAGAACCCGGGCAAGATCGACGCCTGAACGCGTCGTCTTGTAGATGCGGGCGGAAGGATTGATGGCGCGCACGATATCCTCGATGCGGGCGACTTCCTCGGGCGAAACAAGATCGGTCTTGTTGACGACGACGACATCGGCAAAGGCGATCTGGTCTTCGGCCTCGCGGCTGTCCTTCAGGCGCAGCGGCAGGTGCTTGGCGTCCACGAGGGCAACGACGGCATCAAGCTCGGTCTTGGCGCGCACATCGTCATCCATGAAGAAGGTCTGGGCGACGGGAACGGGATCGGCAAGGCCTGTCGTCTCGACGATGATGCCGTCGAAACGGCCGGGCCGGCGCATCAGGCCTTCCACGACGCGGATCAGGTCGCCGCGCACCGTGCAGCACACGCAGCCATTGTTCATTTCGTAGATTTCTTCATCGGACTCGACGATCAGATCGTTGTCGATGCCGATCTCGCCGAATTCATTGACGATGACAGCGTATTTCTTGCCGTGGTTCTCGGAGAGAATGCGGTTGAGAAGCGTCGTTTTGCCGGCGCCGAGATATCCCGTCAGGACGGTGACTGGAATGGGCTTGGCTATAGCTGTTTCGGTCATGGAAAACCCCGCGTGGAGAGAGGCCGTCAGGCCTCAGGAAGATGTGTCGTCGTCCATATAGGCGCGACGTCCTGGCAGTTCAAAGAGATTTTGGCCGAATCCGGCCATGTCACTCAAATTTTGTTATGAAATAACGTTATGTCAAAAGCGTGGATATCTTCAAGCAGTTCGACAAGGCCTTTTACGGCATGGGAAATCAGCCTTTCGCCCTTTTCCGCGGTGGCGGCGGCGGCGTTTCCGGCAACGCCGTCGGGGTTCAGATCGCTCATCAGCCAGCCGAAGGCATGTGGGCCATAGGCGCGCAGGTGTTTGAAGCGGCTGGCGAAATCGCTCTGGCGGGAGGGAAAGTTTGCGGCCTTCTGCATCGCCACGCGTTCGGGGTGAAGCGCCAGCATGACCGATGTCTCGATATCGCCGCCATGAATGTCGACTGCCTTGTCCTCCGGCTTCACGATATCGGCCGGTACGCCGAAACGGGTCCAGCTTGTGGCGACCGCCAGCATGCCAAAACGGGCGCGGGCCTCGGTGGCAACGATGGTCATCAGCGGTGAATTGCCGCCATGGGCGTTCAGCATCACGAACTTGCGCACGCCCTTGTTATATTCCGCCTCGGCGATGCCGAGCCAGCGCTCGATGGCCTCATCGTAACGCAGGGTCTTCGTGCCCGGCACATTCATGTGTTCGATGGAATATCCGACCGGTTCCACCGGCAGGAAGGAAACGGGCAGGTGGGCGGGCAGGGCGGCGGCGAGACGGGCGGCGATGCCTTCGGCAATCAGCGTATCGGTCTCGAAGGGTAGGTGCGGCCCATGCTGTTCATGCGCGCCGAGCGGCAGCACGGAAATTGCACCTGTTGCGCGAAGATGCGGGTCTGTTACGTTTTCGTCGTGATAATGCGTGTATGAGTTTGGCATCTGGCAGTCCGCGCGTGCATTCGTTAAGGATTTCCAGCAACATATATCGGTTCCGCCACAGGGTAAAAGGCACTCGCATATGAGCAAGGACAAAACCGGGCATAAGGACAAAAGCGCCAAGAAGGAAAAGGGCGGCAAGAAGGTAAAGGACGCCAAAAAGAGGGATGAGAATTTCAACCCCGAGGAACTGGCGCAATCCATCACCCAGGCGGCCCGTTCCATGCGCACGGCGCTGAGCCACAGCCTTGCCGAAAGCGGGCTTTATGCGGGCCAAGACGGCGTTATCCTGGCGCTGGCGCAGGAAGGCAGCCTGACGCCGGGGCAGATCGCCCAGAAACTCGGCGTTAAGGCGCCCACCATGACGCGCACCATCGGCCGCATGGAAGCGCAGGGCTTCGTGGAGCGCAGCGGCGATGACGAGGATGGCCGCGTGACGCTGGTGAAGCTGACGGAAGCGGGTTTGAAAAGCGTCGAACACATCAATGTTTCCATCGACAATTGCGGCGCAAGAGCCGTCGAGGGGCTTTCGGCCAAGGATGTGCGCAATATCGTTAAACTCTTGAAGGCGATTGACGCCAATCTTCAATAATTTTTGCTGAAATTTTTAAAAGAACCATCTGTTTTGTGGGTATTCCTTAAACGGGTTGCGGATTTTGTTTAAATTGTTTAATTGCAATTTAAACGGAGCTATCCGTCATTGACACGCGTTTGGGGAGGAATGCCGTGGCCCAAAAGGTCAAACTGTCCACGATTGCCGAAAGCCTCGGTCTTTCGACCGCCACCATTTCTCTTGCATTGCGCGACAGCCCCCTGGTCGCTGCCGATACGCGGGACAAGATCAAGGAACAGGCGCGGGCGCTGGGTTATATTTATAACCGCCGCGCCGCCAGCCTGCGCACCTCCCGCTCCGGCATTGTCGGCGTGGTGTTCCACGATGTGATGAACCCGTTTTACGGGGAAATTCTGAAAGCCATCGAAAGCGAGCTGGACCGAAGCCGCCAGACCTTCATTCTTTCCAACCACTACGATTCGGTGGAAAAACAGCGCACCTTCATCGAAACGCTGCTGCAGCTGGGTTCCGACGGCATCATCATGTCGCCGGCCATCGGCACGCCGATCGAGGACATGACGCTGGCCGAGGAGAACGGCATGCCCGCAATTCTGGTGGCCCGTTCCATGGATGGCGTCGACATGCCGACCTATCGTGGCGATGACAGCTACGGCATTTCGCTGGCCACCAACCACCTGATCAGCCTCGGCCACCGCACCATCGCCATGGTTGGTGGCACCGACCAGACATCGACGGGGCGCGACCGTTACCAGGGTTACGTCAATGCGCTGCGCAAGGCCGGCATCGAGGTCGATCCGAACCTGCGCATTCCCGGCCCCCGTTCCAAGCAGGGCGGTTTCGAGGCGGCCGTGCATTTCCTCTCGCTGCCGCAGAAGCCGACTGCCGCCGTCTGCTGGAACGATCTCGTCGCCATCGGTCTCATGAACGGCATTTCCCGCGCCGGTCTGGTGCCGGGCGTCGATATTTCCGTCACCGGCTACGACGATCTGGAGGAAGCGGCGATTGCTACCCCGGCTCTGACCACGGTTTCCAACGGTCAGGCGGAGGTGGGGCGCCTGGCGGCGCGCGCGCTGCTGGACAGGCTGGCGGGCAGCCATGAACCTGATGGCATTCACCTCATCAAGCCGGAAATGCGCATCCGGCAATCGACCGGGCCGGTGCGGCCGCGGGTGTGAGTACATCGCCCGGAAGTATGGATGCGGCAGGCTGCATGTTTCTGGTTGTTCGCGATGTTTCCTTCTTCCGTCATTCCGGCCTTGAGCCGGAATCCAGCCACCGCGTGTCTACGCGGTGAAAAGACTCTATCAGCCCAAGTCCTTGGGCTGACTGAATGCCGGATCAAGTCCGGCATGACGGTGATGGGGCGCTTAAAAAAATCGACATGAAACTTCCGTCTGCCCCCATAGCATCCCCTTATTGCCCTTTTCACGGCCGCCTTTGTTTGAAAGGATCGCCGCCCAGGGGAGTGGTATGGCGAAAGGTTCGCCTGAAACCCGCTCCGGCTATTGGAATGTTATCAGGAGGAATATCCGCTCATGTCTGACAAAAAGGCCGTCGTTCTCGTTCCCGGCAAGATAAACCCGCGCGTTCTCGAGCGCCTCGAAGGCAAGGTTGAGATCGTGGCCGTGCCTGCCGGTGCCGAGCCGGTTCTGCCGGCGGGCGCGGCCGAGCGTGTTAACGCCATTGCCATTTCCGGCGTCGTCAACGCCAAATGGATCGATGCGCTGCCGAAGCTCGAGATCATCGCCAATTTCGGCGTGGGTTATGATGGCGTCGATGCCAAACATGCCGCCACACGCGGCATCGTGGTGACCAATACGCCTGACGTTCTGAACGACGAGGTGGCCGATACGACGATTGCGCTTTTGATCAACACCGTGCGCCGTCTTTATCAGGCCGAGACCTGGTTGCGCGATGGCAAATGGGTTGGCGAAGGTCCGTTCGCGCTGTCGCCGTTTTCGCTGCGCGGCCGCAAGGTCGGTCTCTTTGGCATGGGCCGCATCGGCCAGGAAATCGCCAAACGGCTGGAGCCTTTCAAGGTGGAGATCGGATACCACACACGCAGCAAGCGGGATGGTCTCTCCTACACCTATTACGGCTCGCTGAAGGAGATGGCGGAAGCGGTCGATATACTGATCTGCATCGTGCCCGGCACGCCGGAAACGCACAAGGCGATCAATGCGGAAATCCTGACGGCGCTTGGGGCTCAGGGCGTTTTCATCAATGTCGGCCGCGGTTCCAGCGTCGATGAGGATGCACTGCTTGAGACGCTCAAGAGCGGCGCTTTGGGTGCTGCCGGTCTGGATGTGTTCTATGCCGAGCCGAAGGTTCCGGAAGCCTTCCTGTCGCTGCCGAACGTCTCCCTGCTGCCGCATGTCGCCTCCGCCTCGGTTCCGACGCGCAACGCCATGGCCGATCTGGTGGCCGACAATATTCTCGGCTGGTTTAAGGACGGAAAGGTGCTGACGCCGGTTCCGGAGACGCCGGTCAAGGGGTAATCCTTTTCCAGCCTCATCCTCGGGCTTGCCTCACTGCTGTCCGGTTTAAATTTCCAGACAGGCTGCAGTCCCCTTGAAGTCGGTAGTAAAGGGTGCACATTCTCTCGTCGTCATCCTCGGCCTTGTGCCGAGGATCTAATCGCGTCGAATAAAATCAAGATGTTGCAGATGCTCGGGACAGGCCCGAGCATGACGAAAGAGGTGAAGCTTTGCGCTCACCTCATGCGCGTCCCTATTCCGCAATCTCCGAGCTTCCCACCCAACGCCCTTCGGCAAATGACCGGGCCATGGCGTGAATGCTGCGCTCGATCTTCAGGCCTTCCTCGAAATCGATGATATGCGCCTTTTTCCCCTCGATCGCCGCGATCAGTTCGCGGCATTCGATCACCTTCAGGTCGTTGAAGCCGAGGCCGTGGCCCGGGGCGGGGATGAAGCGGTCATAGGGCTTGTGGTGCGGCGCGGTAAGGATGGTTCTGAAACCCTGCTCTTCCGGGCGTCCATCCGTGGTGTAAAGCTGGAATTCGTTCATCCGTTCCTGATCGAACAGGATCGAGCCGGTGGAGCCATAAATCTGGATAGCGATGCGGCCCTTGCGGCCCCAGGCGGAACGGTTGGCGATGAGCACAGCGGAAATGCCGCCTTCGAGCTTCAACAGCACGCTGGCGAGGTCGTGCGTCTCGACGGCGCGGTCGCCACCGCCGGCAAGCGGCCGGGTTTCGTAAGGCTTCACCATGTCGGTGATGGCGCTTTCGGCATGGCCGAAAAGGGCGAAGAGCAGCGACAGCGGGTGCACGGCGAAATCATCCAGCGCGCCGTAACCGGAAGACGCCTCGCTCTTCCAGTAGAAGGGCTGCGTGGCATCCGCCATGAAGTCCTCGTCCATTTCGGCCCGGACGTGATAAACTTTGCCAATCGCGCCTTCGTCGATCAGACGGCGCATGTGGCGGATGACGGGGTTCTGAATGTAATTATACCCCATCGCCGCTGCCTTGCCGGACCGGCGGGCCGCATCGCGCATCTTCACCGCGTCGGCAAAGGCGGGTGCCATCGGCTTTTCGCACCAGACATGCTTGCCGGCCTCAAGGGCGGCAATGGCCATTTCCGGGTGGAAGGCGTTGGGCGTGGTGACCGAGATGACATCGATCTCGGGATTGGACAGCAGGTCGCGCCAGTTGCCCGTCGAGTGGGCAAAACCGAACTCCGCCGCTTTCTTCGCGGCAAGCTCGGGGTTTACTTCCGCGAGCGTCACGAGGCGCGGGCGTTCCACATCGCCGAAGACGCTGGTGACGTTATTCCACGCCAGCGCGTGGCATTTGCCCATGTAACCGGTGCCGATAAGGCCCACGCCAAGAGCGGCCATGCTATTCTCCTCCCGAGAGTTTTAGAATATTGAGCGTTTATTGAAATGTGGCAGGCGGAACAAAACCCCTCCGCCCTCATCCCTGTGCTTGTCACAGGGATCCAGCCAGCCCAAGTCCTTGGGCTGGGAAGACTCTCCCCGCCGCGCAGACGCATGTCGGCTGGATTCCTGTGACAAGCACAGGAATGAGGGACGTTGCGCGTCTCAGGGATTATCCCGCTTGAAAATCCAGTCGTGATCCGGGTGGTTCTTGAAGCGCCATTTGCGCATCGGACCCGCCATCACGTTCAGATAATACATCTCATAACCATAGGGCGCGCCGCAGGGGTGGTGGCCCTTGGGAACCAGCACGACATCGCCGTCCGACACCGCCATGGTCTCATCCAGCGATCCGTCTTCGGTGAAGACGCGCTGGAAACCGAAACCCTGCGCCGGGTTGAGACGATGATAATAGGTCTCTTCCAGATAGGTCATGTCTGGATAGTTATCCTCATCATGCCGGTGCGGCGGATAGGACGACCAGTTGCCCGACGGCGTGAAGACTTCCGTCACCAGCAGGCTGTCGGCCACGTCGCGCTCTTCCATGGCGATGGGGAAGATGTAACGCGTATTGGCGCCCTTGCCGCGTTCGGTCAGCTGCACGCCGTTCGGGCCGATCTGCTGCGCCTCGCGGCTGCCTTTTTCGCCGGGTGCGGTGCAGACGCCGACGGTGCAATCGGTCGTGGCGGTCAGCGACCATTCGGAGCCTGCGGGCACGTAGACGCAATGCGGCGGTTTGCGTTCGAACACATTCATGCGGTCGCCGAGTTCACCGAAATCCTTCCCCCCCGCGGAGATCGTCGCCTTGCCTTCGACCAGCACGAGGATGACTTCGGTATCGCCGGTGTTTTCCGCCGCCGTCTCACCCGGTTTCAGGCGGTAGAGGCCGAAACCGACATAACCCCAATCCGCGCTTTGGGGCGTGATATCGTGCACCTTGCCGCTGGTCGCGACCGGCTTGCGCAGAAGTGAGGTCATGGTGGTGTTCCTTTTTGGTCATTCGTTCGTTGGTTCTTGTCGTCTCGTCACCCCGGCCTTGAGCCGGGGTCCGGCCGACGCGCGTCTGCGCGGCGGGGACAACTCTTTTCAGCCAGAGACTTGGGCTGGCTGGATACCGGCTCAAGGCCGGTATGACGGGCGGGATAGCCGCCCGCTACCCGCTCAGCTCAAGCAGCCTCGGCCTTGTCCAGCCCCGCCTCGCGCGCAAAAGCCTTCAGCGATTTCAGCCCAAGGCTCTGATATTCGAACGGGTTGCGCACGTCAGGGTCCTGCTCGGCCTCGATTACCAGCCAGCCGCTGTAGCCATGCTCGGCCGCCACTTTCAGAACCGGTGGGAAATTGACGCCGCCTTCGCTGTCGCCGGGAACGGTGAACACACCACGGCGAACGCCTTCGAGGAAGGAGAGCCGCTCACCCCGAACCTGATCGGCAATGGCAGGGCGCACGTTCTTGGCATGGATATGGCCGACGCGGCCCATATATTTCTGCGCGACGCGCACGGGATCACCGCCGCCGAACAGGCAATGGCCGGTATCGAGCAGCAGATGCGTCTTCGGGCCGGTATGCTTCATCAGGAGATCGATTTCCTCTTCGCTCTCCACCACCGTGCCCATGTGGTGGTGATAAACGAGGGTGATACCCTGTTCTGCGGCAAAGGCGGCAAGCGCCTCGACGCCCGCGCCGAATTTCGCCCAGTCCTCGGCCGCAAGGCGCGGACGGTCGACCAGCGCCTTGTTGTCATCGCCATGGATGGCGTTGGAGGTCTCGCAGACGATGATGACCTTCGAGCCCATGGCCTTCAGGAGATCGAGCGCCGGCTGCATGGCCTTCTTCTCGGATTCGATGTCGTCGGTCAGAAGGTTCAGCGAATGCCAGCCGGAGACGAAAGAGAGGCCGCGCGGCGAAAGCACGCCCTTCAGGCCTTCCGGCTCCGTCGGGAACTTGTGGCCTTTCTCGATGCCGTCGAAACCGATCTTCGCGGTCTCATCGAGGCATTGTTCGAGGCTGATATGCGCGCCCAGCGTGCGGTCGTCGTCGTTGGACCAGGCAATCGGGTTGGTACCGTAACGGATCATCTTACTGTCTTTCCTTGACATGGTTTTCATAACGGGCGCGGGCCGGGCCGATTTCGGCGCGGTCGGATACTTCAGGCACCGCGACATCCCACCAGTGACCGCCGGCCTGCGGCGTCGGGTAAGGATCGGTATCGATGACGATGACGGTGGTGCGGCTGGAGGCACGGGCCGCGGCAAGCGCCTCTTCCAGCTCGGTTATGGTGGAAACCTTGCGTGCGTCCGCACCCATCGAGCCCGCATGGGCCACGAAATCGATGGCGATCGGGTTGACGTTGGTGTGGGCGTAGAGGTTGTTGAACTCAGCGCCGCCGGTTTCCATCTGCAGGCGGTTGATGCAGCCGTAACCCCTGTTGTCGGTGATGACGAGCGTGATCTTCACGCCCATGGCAACCGATGTCGCAAGCTCGGAATTCATCATCATGTAGGAGCCGTCACCGACCATGACGATCACATCGCGGTCCGGTTCCGCCATCTTGATGCCGAGGCCGCCGGCCACTTCATAACCCATGCAGGAGAAGCCGTATTCCATGTGATAGGAGAGCGGCAGCCTGGATTTCCACAGCTGGTGAAGCTCGCCCGGCATGGTGCCGGCCGCGCACATCACGACGGTATTGTCGCGCGACTGGCGCTGCACCGCGCCGATGACCTGCATGTCTGTCGGCAGGCTGTTGGCATTGTCCTCGCCCGGCGCTGCCGTATCGGCATCGGCCTTTTCGAACCATGCAGCCTTGAGACCGGCATCCGGCGCCGCAAAACGGTGGCTGCCGAGTGCTGCGGAGAGTTTTTCAAGCCCGATCTTCGCATCCGCCGTCAGGCTGATTGCATCGTGCTTCGCGCTGTCATAGGGCTGAACGTTAAGCGCCAGGATTTTGCGGTTCGGGTTCTTGAACAGCGCCCAGGAGCCGGTGGTGAAATCCTGAAAACGGGTGCCGACGCCGAAGACCAGATCGGCCTTTTCGCTGATGATATTGGCGCTTTCAGCACCGGTGACGCCGACGGGACCGAAATTGAGATCGTGATCCCACGCCAATGCCGATTTACCGGCCTGCGTTTCGACGACGGGAATGGAATGGGTTTCGGCAAAACGTTTCAGGGTTTCGGTTGCGCCGGCAAAATGCACGCCGCCGCCGGCAACGATGATGGGGTGCTTCGCCGCCTTAAGCGCGGCGACGGCTTCTTCGAATTCTACCATATCGGGTTCCGGGCGGCGCTGGCGCCAGACACGCTTTTCGAAGAAGCTGACAGGGTAATCATAGGCTTCCGCCTGCACATCCTGACAGAAGGCGAGCGTGACCGGGCCGCAATCGGCCGGGTCCGTCATGGTGCGCATGGCGCGGGGGAGCGCTGTCAGCAATTGTTCCGGCCGCATGATGCGGTCGAAATAACGGCTGACCGGGCGGAAGCAGTCATTCACCGTCATGGTGCCGTCGCCGAAATCCTCGAGCTGCTGCAGCACGGGATCCGGGCCGCGATTGGCGAAGACATCCCCGGGGATCAGCAGAACCGGCAGGCGGTTGACATGCGCGAGCGCTGCCGCCGTCACCATGTTTGCCGCACCCGGGCCGATGGAGGAGGTGACCGCCATGGCGCGGCGGCGACGCAGCTGCTTCGAATAGGCAATGGCCGCATGGGCCATGGATTGCTCGTTCTGGCCGCGATAGGTCGGCAGTTCGTCGCGGATGCCATAAAGCGCCTCGCCGATGCCGGCGACATTGCCATGGCCGAAAATGGCCCACATGCCGGCGATATAGGTTTCGCCATGTTCATTCATCTGCGCTGCCAGGTAACGAACCATGGCCTGCGCAGCCGTCAATCTGATTGTCTTCACGCTGCCTCTCCCTTTTTGGCGCGCGCCTCATCCCAAATGCGGCACAGGCTGGTATAGCGCTGCGCCATATCCCTGACCGCTTCCTCATCGGTCATCTTGCCACCGAGCCAGCTGCGGGCGGCATCCGCGAAAATCGTGCGGCCAACGGCGAAACCTTTGACCAGATCGAAACCGGCGGCAAGGCGGAAGCTCTCTTCCAACTCGCTTTGCGGTGCATCGAGACCGAGAACGACGATGCCCCGCACGTAAGGATCGTTGCGATGCACCGCGTCGCAGGCGTTTTTCCACGCAGCACGGGTCTTCATCGGCTCCAGCTTCCACCAGTCGGGATAGACCCCGATCTCGTAAAAGCGCTCGATGATGCGGGCGGCGGTCAAATCGTCGGTTGGGCCGACCTTGGAGGGAATGACCTCCAGCAGCATTTCCAGCCGGTTGCGGCGTGTCGCCTGGAACAGACGCATGACGGTCTCTTCCTGCGTGGCGCGCATCTCATCCGTATCGTCGGGATGATAAAAACACAGAACCTTGACGACATTTTCAAGCGGCCATTCGGAAAGACCGCCGAAATCCTTGCCGAGATCGGGTTCCAGCGTCAGCGGGCGCGAACCCGGCCATTCCACCGGGCGACCGATCCAGAGGCCCGAGCCGCTGGCGGCAAACAGGGCGTCACGTCCCAGACGGCCATCGCAGAGAATGCCGTAACCCGGCCTGTCGCCGGCAACATGCTGTGCAGCCTCAAGGCAGAGTTTCTTGAAAGCGCCGATCTGCTCGTGCTTCACGCCAAGCTCGTCGGCGATGGCTTCCAGCTGCATGCGATGGTCGAAGGCGAAGACGCGCATCGTGTCCCAGTCGCCCTTGCGGTTGGTCGACCAGTGCACCTGCTCCAGCGCCTCGTCCTTGCGCAGCGCCTTGTTGCGAATGCCGGCCTTGAAGAAATATTGCAGCTCTTCCCAGCTCGGATAGGCAGGCGTGCAGCCGTGGCGGGAGACGGCGAAAGCGCCACAGGCATTGGCGTATTTCAGCGTCGTCGGCCAGTCTTCGCCGCGCAGCCAGCCGCGGAACAGCCCGGCCATGAATCCATCACCCGCACCCAGAACGTTGAAGACCTCGATCGGGAAACCTTCGCCCGTCTCGCCATCGTCGAGGCTGGCAGGAATATCGCCGGCGAAAACCGAAGCACCCATTGGCCCGCGCTTGCACACCAGCGTCGCGTTCGAAACCTTGCGCACGGCCTTCAACGCGGTCAGCGTATCGGTGGAGCCACCGGCGATGTGGAATTCCTCTTCCGTGCCGACGATCAGGTCGAACAGATGCAGGGTGGATTGCAGCTTGGCGGTGACCTTCTGCGATTCGACAAAACGGCTCTCGCCATCGCCATGGCCGGCCACACCCCAGAGGTTGGGCCGGTAATCGATATCGAGCGCGGTCTTCGCGCCATTTTCGCGGGCGAGTTTCAGCGCCTTCAGCACTGCCGCTTCCGTCTTCGGATGCGACAGATGCGTGCCGGTGGCGCAGACGCAGCCGGCTTCGGCGATGAAGGCGGGATCGATGTCGTCTTCGCTGAGCGCCATGTCGGCACAGTTTTCGCGATAGAAAATCAGCGGGAACTGGTTCTGGTCACGAATGCCGAGCAGCACCAGTGCGGTCAGCCGCTCCGGGTCCGTCTTCACGCCGCGCACATCGACGCCTTCGCGTACCAGCTGTTCGCGGATGAAGCGGCCCATATGCTCATCGCCGACACGGGTGATGACGGCGCTGTTGAGCCCGAGGCGTGCGGCGCCGGCTGCGATGTTGGTGGGAGAGCCGCCGATATATTTGGCAAAGGAGGCCATGTCCTCCAGACGGCCGCCGACCTGTGAACCATACAGGTCGACAGACGAGCGCCCGATCGTGATGAGATCAAGTTTTTTCAAAAGGTTCCTCCTTAGCACCGCACCTCGGTACGGTCTGCCTCACATGTCTGGAGCGGCATTCAGGCGACGATCGCCCGCATCTTTCGCCATCCCGCTCCGATGAGCCTCCTCCGCTCATTTTCGTTCGTCACGAGACGGACGATTATGGAATGCCCGTTTCATGGATTTGGATCATAAATTCTATTTTTTCCGTTTTCAATAAAAATATTCAGGCTGTTTTGCGAGTTCCCACAGCCACGGCCAGCGTAATGGCCAGACAGAGAGTGGCGGAAAGCGAGCGGAACGCGCCGAAATCGATCTCGGTGACGGTCAGCAGCGTCGCGCCAGATTTCCGGAGCGGATTGACGGCGGAATCGGAGAGCGCAACGACCGGAATACCGTTGGCGCGGGCGTTTTCCGCCAGTTCCAGCGTCTCAGCGGAATAGGGGGAAAAGGTGATCGCGATCAGCGCGTCGTCACGGGAAATGGCGCTGATATTGCCGAGCCCGCCGACCGCACTGTGCAGAACCGCCGGCACCTTCATCTTCTCGAAGGCGTAAGCGAGATAGCTGGCAATGGGGAAAGACCGCCGCAGACCGATGATATGCACGGTGCGCGCACCGGCCAAAGCCGAAACCGCCTCGTCAAGCTGGCGTGTATCGACCGATTTCAGCAGCATTTCCAGCGAGGAACGGCCGGCCTCCACGAATTCGGCAAGCAGGCCGGATGCGCTTTCATCGCCCTTCTCCCGCAGATGGTCGAGTCGCGTGGCATAATCCGGCCAGCCGCCGACATAGGAATCACGGAACAGCCGCTGCATTTCCGAAAAGCCGGAAAAGCCCATGATCTGGCAAAACCGCATGAAGGCAGAAGGTTGCACGCCCGCCCCTTCCGCCATTTCGGCAACGGTGGAAACGGCGATGCGGTCCTGATTGGAGGCGACATAATCGGCGCATTGCCGCAATCGTTTCGGCAAACCCTCCGCGACCTGGAGCAGTCGCTCCTCAAAAGCCTTTACGGATTCTGGCGCCTCGATTGCCGTCATTGTCGTTCCTTTGTGCAGACTGAAATCGTGTGCACTTTAACTGCAATGGAATTTTTATTCCATTGGGTTTTTTAGGAAGGGCAAATGAGACGGCGGGGGCTTTGTGTGATCGGTCACCCTCCGTCATTGCTGCCTTTAGCCGGAATCCTGTAGGCGCGCGTCCGCGCGGCGCGAAGAGTCTTTTCACCTCAAGGACTTGGGCTGGCTGGATACCGGCTCAAGGCCGGTATGACAGAGATTATATACATGATGCGTTGGCTCAGTGAAGCCCGCCAACCCCGAGATGCGTATCGATAATATCCGGGTTCTCCGCAAGATCGCTCGACGGTCCTTCCCAGACGATGCGGCCGCGTTCCATGATGATGGCATGATCGGCGAAGTCGATGGCCATCTGGATGCGCTGTTCGACGAGGAGAATGGTCATTTCGCCCGATTGCGCCAGTTTGGAGAAGGCCGCCATCAGTTCTTCGCAGATGACGGGGGCAAGGCCTTCGAGCGGTTCGTCGAGAAGCAGCACCCGCGGCTGGCCGAGAATCGTGCGGGCGGTGGAGAGCATCTGCTGTTCGCCGCCGGAGAGTTGCGAGCCGAGATTGCGGCGGCGCTCCTTGAGACGCGGAAACAGCGTGTAGGCTTCCTCGATGGCCGATTTCGGCCGGGCCTTGAGGCCGACGAACAGGTTCTCCTCGACGGTGAGGGTGGGAAACACATCGCGGGTCTGCGGCACGTAGCCGAGGCCGGCTTTGGCGCGGGCGGCACTCGGCAGGGCGGCGATGTCCTGCCCGCCGATGCGAATATCGCCGGCAAAGCGTTTCGTCTGGCCGGCGAGCGTGGCGAAGAGGCTGGTCTTGCCGACGCCGTTGCGGCCGAGAACCGCGAAACGCGAACCCGACGGCACGGAAAGCGACAGGCCCTCGATGACCCTTGTCGGGCCATAACCGGCGGTGAGGTTGACGATTTCAAGCGGCGCTGCGGGCATCGGCGTAACTTCCCAGATAGGCTTGGCGGACTTCCGCATTGCTGGTGACGTCTTCAGGCGAACCGTCGAAGATGACCGCGCCTGCGGCGAGCACCACCACACGTTTGGCGAAACGGAAGACCAGATCCATGTCGTGCTCGATCATCAGGATCGCGAGGTCCGCCGGCAGCCGGTCGAGCGCCTGTTCGATGCGCGCGGTTTCCGTGGAAGGCACGCCGGCGGCCGGTTCGTCCAGCAGCAGGATTTTCGGGCGAAGCGCCATGGCAAGCGCGATCTCGATCAGCCGCTGCTGGCCATAGGCGATTTCACGCACTCTTGTTTCGGCAAGTGCGAGGAGGCCAAGCGTGCCGAGAATGTCGCGGGCTTCGCTCATGACCGCGGGCATGGCGCGGTAACGGCCGAAAATCCGGCCCGTTTTGCCTTCGCGCTGGAGAATGGCAAGCGCCACATGCTCCTCCGGCGTCATGTCCTGAAACAGCCGCGTGACCTGAAACGAGCGGACGAGGCCGCGTTTCACCCGCTGGCTGGCGCTGAGGCCGGTCACATCCTCGCCGGCGATGCGCACCGTGCCGGCCGAGGGCTTGATATTGCCGGTGACGAGATTGACGAAGGTGGTCTTGCCGGCGCCATTGGGGCCGATCAGCACCGTGCGGTCTCCCGGCGAAAGCGACAGCGAGACATTGTTGGTGACGACGAGGCCGCCGAAATTCTTCTTGAGGCCGGAGACTTCGAAAATGGCGCTCATTTGCGACCTCCACGGATGCGCGCGATGATCTGCTCACCCGCGCCATAAAGCCCGCGCGGCGCAAAAAGCACGACGGCAATCAGCAGCAGGCCGACAATGGTGAGCCAGTGGAACGGATTGGCGGCGGAAACGACATCCTCGAACCACATGAAGGTGACGGTGCCGATCAGCGCGCCGTAAAGCGAGCCCGCGCCGCCGAGCACCAGCATGACCAGCGCTTCGGCCGAAAGCGTGAAGCTGAGGCTGTCGAGGCCGACGACCTGGGTGGAAATGGCGTTGAGCGCACCGCCGATGCCGGCGACGATGCCCGATATGACGAACATCTTCAAAATCGTGCCGTTGACGCCGCCGCCCATGGCCTGAATGCGGATGCTGTCCTGCTTGACGCCGCGGCACAACATGCCGAAGGGCGAGTTGACCACGACCCTGAGGGCGAGGAAGACGACAAGCAGCAGACAGACGCCGTAAATATAGGCGGTGCGGCCGAAAAGATCGAATTCGAAGGTGCCGAACAGTGCGTCCGGAGAAACGCCGGCAAGACCGTCGCTACCGCCCGTCCAGCCGGATGCCTTGTTGGCCGCCTCATGGAACAGGTGGATGACGGCGATGGAAAGAACTAGCTGCGGCAGGCCGTGGGCGCGCAAGAGAACCGTGCCGGAGACCAGCCCCGCGACGCCGCCCGCAGCCGCGCCGATCACGGTCATCAGCAGCGGATCGGTAATCTCGAAATGGGCGGCGGCGATGCCGGCGGCATAGGCGCCAGCACCGAAGAGCGCGGCATGGCCAAGCGTGGCGACGCCGCAATAGCCGGTAACGAGATCGATCGACAGCACGAGCAGCGCAATGGCGATGATGCGGGTCAGAAGCGCCAGATTATCCGGAAACAGGTAATAACCGGCAACAGCGGCGGCGATGATGAGGAGCGGCCCCGCAAGCGTGCGCAGCGGCGAGCGCGCCTTCGGGGTGTCTGCCGTTTCAGTCACGTCGTTCATGAGCACCGCCATCTCATTTCGCCCTTCCGAGAAGGCCGCGCGGGAACAGCGTGATGATCACGATGACCGCCAGGTAAAAGAAGAATTCGCCATATTCGGGGGCGAGATACCGCCCGGTCGTATCGATTGCGCCGAGCAGCAGGCAGGCGATCAGCGCGCCGGGAATGGAGCCCGCGCCGCCGACCGAGACTACCACGAGGAAGGTAACCATGTAGCGCAGCGCATAATAGGGTTCGACCGGCAGCAGTTCCGCGCCGATGACGCCGCCCATGGCGGCAAGGCCGACGGCGATGGCGAAGCTGACGGCATAGATGACCTCGGTGCGAACCCCGAGTGCGGCCGCCATTGCGGCATTGTCCACCGCCGCGCGCAGCTTGATGCCGAAGGCGGTCTTTTCGAAGGTGAACCACAGTGCGCCGGCAACAGCCAGACCGCAGGCAATGGCGAAGATGCGGTGGGTGGCGATGGTGCGGAAGCCGAGATCGGTGGGGCCGGCCAGCTGCTGCGGCAAGGGAATGGTTTTGAGTGTCGGCCCGAAGACGAAATTGGCGATACCGATGATGCAGAACGTGATGCCGATGGTCATCAGCACCTGCGTCAGTTCGGGTGCGCCATAGATGCGGCGATAGAGAAAACGCTCAAGCGGAATGGCGATGACGATGGTGCCGACAATGGCGACGAGGATCGCCACGGCGTAACCGAGGCCGAGGCCGTGGGCGGCATAGGAGGCGAGATAACCCCCGATCATGGCGAAGGCGCCATGCGCCAGATTGACCACCCGCATCAGCCCCATCGTCACTGAAAGGCCGATGGAGATGATGAACAGGACCATGCCATAGGCAAGCGCATCGACAAGGATGCTGAAGACCGTCTGCATGCTGAAAAGCTCCTCCCGGTGCTGCAATACCCATCCGGGCCGGAACCGGGCCGCGACGGGCGACCCGGAACGTCTTTACGAGCCGCTGTTACTTCGCGGCGGCGAGGCCCGTGTCGCCGGTTATTTCGCGGCGGCGAGGCCCGGATCGCCCTGTTTTTCGAAGGTCTGGACTTCCTTGTTGTAATAATTGCCGTCATCGCCCTTGGCCACTTCGCGCAGATAGATGTTCTGCGTGATGTGGCGGCTTTCCGGATCGATGCTGACAGGGCCGCGCGGGCTTGTCCAGGAAAGACCCTTCACCGCGTCCACCGCCTTTTCCGCATCCTGTTTGCCGCCGGTGGCCTCGATCATCTTGCTGATGACATACATGCCGTCAAAGGCGCCGACTGCGGGGAAGGACAGTTCCTTGGGATTGCCGATCGCCTTGGCGGCGGCTTCCACGAAGGTCTTGTTCTCAGGCGAATCGTGCGAAACGGCGTAGTGGAAGGTCGTCTGCATGCCGAGTGCGGCTTCGCCAAGCGCCGGCAGGTCGGATTCCTGCGTCAGATCGCCCGGTGCGAAGAGCTTGACGCCTGCGGATTTCAGGCCGTTATCGTTGAAGGCCTTGACGAAGCCGAGCGTGGTCGGGCCCGACGGCAGGAAGGCGAAGACGCCTTGCGCGCCGGAATCCTTCACGCGCTGCATGATCGGGCTGAAATCATTGGTGGAAAGCGGCATGCGGATGGTTTCCACCACCTCGCCGCCGGCGGCGGTAAAGGCCGCCTTGAAGGCGTTCTCGGCATCGACGCCCGGGCCGTAATCGCTGACCAGCGAAATGACCTTCTTCACGCCGCCATCAAAGGCCACCTTGGCGATGGGAGTGGAGGTCTGCCAGGTGGTGAAAGAGGTGCGCACCACATAGGGGCTTTTCGTCACGATGGCCGAGGTGGCGGCATTCATGATGACCATCGGCACATTGCCCTGCTTCAGCAAAGGCGTGACGGCCATGGCGTCGGGGGTGAAATAGAAGC
Organism: Agrobacterium sp. P15N1-A; assembly: GCF_044626815.1. Classification (NCBI taxonomy): domain Bacteria; kingdom Pseudomonadati; phylum Pseudomonadota; class Alphaproteobacteria; order Hyphomicrobiales; family Rhizobiaceae; genus Agrobacterium; species Agrobacterium sp. P15N1-A. Next base: position 393,686 of record NZ_JBIUPF010000003.1, read on the forward strand.
CGGCGAGATATTGCACGCCTTCCTTCACCACCAGCTCCTGCGCCAGCGCCTTGGACTGCGCCGGATCGGCCTGCGGCACATCGCGATAGACGACCTCCACCGTATCGTCGCCGACCTTGTTGCCGTGAAGCGCGAACCAGGCATCGATGCCGGCCTTGAAGTTCTTGCCCTGCAGCGCGAAGGGGCCGGAGAACGGACCGACCACGCCCACCTTGATGGTCTCGGCATAAGCGGCAGTACTGAAGCAGATGGCCGCGATGGCGGCGGTGATCCGTAATTTCATGATTTCCTCCCAATTGATCCGTGGCTCCCATCCACCGATCCAGACTGCCAGATTGATGAGTGCCGTGGCCAAAGTAAAATGAAATAAGGGGGGTGATAAATAACCTGACGGTTATCAATACCCATCTCACCGGGTTTGTCTTATGCGAGATCGCACAATAGTGATCATCCCGTGATTCTCAATGTATAGCGCCGCCGCAGCCATCACGACCGGCGTTTTCGCGGGACGTGGTATCGAAATGCTTCCTCATGAAAACCAGCTTTTGTGACATGTTTCGAAAATGACGGTCATACCCGCGCAAGCCTCGTGCCTTAACCAGTTCTAAGGGGATTGTTTGTAGCCTCGCGAAGCATATTGTGAACTTTATTTGGTGTCTGATGGGCGAATATCAAAATAGAGTTGTTGAGTTGATGCGAGATCGCGTTGGCGAAAGTATACTCAACAATAAGATCGAGCGCCGCGAAGCATTTCTTCGCAAGGCGCTGGCGCTGTATCGCGTCATGGGCGGAGACGCGCAAGGCATGCACGCTGCGGTGGAGGATGTGGTCAACCTGCAAAAGCCGAGTGTCGATGTCGCTATTGGCGACGTGATGCATGAACTGGCAGCAATCGGTCACGTTGCCGATCTGGATATTATTCAGGCGGGGTACAACAAGCTTGATGCCGCTAATCTCCATATTCTGAGCAAGGGCAAGAGGCTTTTGCAGAAGCAGCGGGACCAAAAACTCGCTGGCACGGCGGGAAAATAGGCCGCCCATCGAGGGCGGCCTGAATATCAGGCGACTTCCCCGACGAGAATCTCCTGCCAGGCATCATAGGCGGAGAGCACCGTTTCCATCTGTGCGGTGTGGCCGGTGATGAAATCGTTGCCGTAGATCGTCTCGTCCGGATATTCGGTGATTAGCGTCATCGGCACGGTGTGGCGGTCATCGACGGAGGACAGGCACGGGAAACCGTTGATGATGCGGAAACCGGTTTCGCCGGCGTGGATTTCATAAAGAGCGATCTGTCGGTTGTTGTAATCGAGCAGGCCGGGAATGGCGCCGAGATGGCGGGTTACCCGGTCGAGCAGGGCTTCGGCCTGCCTTTCCCAGTCCGCATGGTGGCGGATGATGAGGAAGAAACCCTTCGGCAGCGTCCACATGGCGAAATTACGCGGTACATAACCGGAAAGCGGCCGGGTCCATTCGTGGGATGGATAACCATGCAGGTTCACATGCAGGCTCGCGTCGCTCATCTCCTGCGCCCTGAAACGGATTGCCTTCTCATTGAGGTGGGCACCCGAATTTTCCCGCGTGCGATATTCGAGATCGTCGCCGAGCGCGGTGTAACGCGCCGCGTGATGCATGTGGCGCGGATTGTCGGCTCTCAGCCTTTGATGCAGGGCGTAACCGTCCGGATTTTCCAGCGGCGAAATGGTGAAATGCGCGCCCCTGCGTTCTGCGAGTTTGCGGGCGGCGCGGATGGCGCCGACGATGCCTGTGGTCTCGTTGGGATGCTGGCCGCCGCTGATCATCACTGCGGCATCGCTGCCGGCTACATAACGGGCGGCAAGAATACGGCCGGAACGGGAGCGGGCCTCGAAGGCCTCGCCGCCGATGTCTTCAAGCAGTTTCGCGAGCTGGCCTGCCGCAACCGGTTCGCTGGCCGTATCGATCGGCTGTTCACGGCCATCGAGAAAGGCTGTGGTGAGCGTGCGGGCTTCGATGCGGACGGAGACTTCGCCTTCGCTTTTCACGATTTCCGGCACGATCTGGCCGGGTTTCAGGCCCCGGTCGCCCAGCGGCCGGCCGGACTTCTTCTGGAAGAACTCCAGCAGCGAGAAATAGAAATCCTCATGCAGCGCCTCGCGCAGGCTGACGACCTCATCGCCAAGGGAAAGCGGCAGATCTTCGGCTGGATGCGCGACGCGGATGTTCAGTTCCTCGAAATAGGGCTCTTCATCGCCCCAGCCGTGGTTGGCGACGGCATGGATCGCCGCTTCGAAAAGCCGTTCGTAATCCGTCTCCAACCGCTCACCCACAGCATCGCCGGCAAGCCGGAACCAGCCCGTGGGGGAAACATTGGTTTCGCCCACGATATCGGTGTGCACCCGGTTTGGCGCCAGAATCTTCAGGGTTTCCTTCCTGCCGTTACGGGTCAGCGTAACATCATAATGGAAGGCGTCGTCTTTTCGGGCGACGAAGTCGATCTTCGCATCGCCCACCAGAGCCGCCAGCGGATAGGCTTCCAGCCGGAAACGATTGGCGGGGGCGTTCGCGTGCACCGGGTAACGTACCTCGATGGTATCGACACCATCCAGATTGATCTCTTCCAGAAAGGTGAAGAGAAGCGGTTTGTAGGCGCTGCGGATGCGGGCGCTGACGCCCTTTTTCTTCAGCCGGTTTTCGGCTTCGCGGCGGCTTTTGGCGTCATCGAAGCTCCATGCCTCGAAGGACTGGCCGGGCTCGGCATTGGCGAGAAGCGCATCCAGCGTGCGTTCGAAAGTCTGGTCGAAAATCTGGCTCATCGCTGTTACCTCGAGGTTCTGCCGGTGGGGTCGAGGCTGTCGCGCAGCCAGTCGCCGAGAAGGTTAAGGCCAAGCACGGTCAGAAGGATGGCAAGGCCGGGGAAAACGCTGACCCACCATGCGGTCTGCAGATAGGTGCGGCCATCCGCCAGCATGCCGCCCCAGCTCGGGATGGTCGGATCGACACCGAGGCCGAGGAAGGTGAGGCTGCTTTCCAAGAGGATGTTGTTGGCGACATTCAGCGTCATCAGCACGATGACCGGGCCGATGAGGTTCGGCAGCAGGTGCTGGAGAATGATGCGCCAGTCCTTCACGCCGATGGCGCGGGCGGAAAGGATGAATTCCCGTTCCCGAAGCGTCAGCACCGAGCCGCGCACGAGGCGGGCATATTGCACCCATTGCGATATGATCAAGAGGATGATGGTGTTGGTGAGGCTGCCGCCGACAATGGCGATGAAGGTGATGGCCAAGAGAATGAAGGGCATGGCGAGCTGAATATCGGCAAAGCGCATGACCAGCATATCCCAAAAGCCGCGATAATAACCGGCGACCAGACCGACCGCGACGCCGAAGATGACCGCGCCGATAACGGATGTGAAACCGACCAGCAGCGAAATCTTGCCGCCGGCGACGACACGGGCGAGCACGTCACGGCCGAGCGGATCGGTGCCGAGCGGATGGGCGGCATTGGCGAAGGGTTTGGCAAGGCGGGCCATCAGGTCGATCTTGTCCGCACCGCCCGGAAACAGCACGTCGGAAAAGACGACGGCAAGGCAGATGACTGTCGTGAGGAACGCGCCGAGGACGAATTCGAGATTGGTGAAGCGCGCGAGACGCGAGGTTTTGGCAGCCATCGTCACTTACTCCGTGCGGATGCGCGGATCGACAAGCCCGTAGGCGATATCGACCAGAAGGTTGATGCCGACGATCATCAGCGACAGCACGGTGATGACGGCCTGAAGCACGGGATAATCACGCGCGCCGACCGCATCGAAAGCCAGCGTGCCGAGGCCCGGCCAGTTGAAGACACGTTCGATGACGACGATGCCACCGAGCAACCCGCCAAATTGCAGGCCAAAATAGGTGATGAGCGGAATGGCGCAGTTGCGCAGCGCGTGTTTGTAGAGAACCTTGCTTTCGCTGAGGCCCTTGGCGCGCGCCACCATGACATATTGTGAACGCAGCGTATCGAGCATGGCGGTGCGCACAAGGCGCACATTGGTGGCTGTCAGGATCACACCCATCGTCACTGATGGCATGATGTAGCTGGCAAAACCGCCCATGCCGCTGGGCGGCAGCCAGCCGAGCGTGATGGAGAACAGCAGCACCAGCATCGTCGCCAGCCAGAAATTCGGGAAGGACAGGCCGATGAGCGAGAAGATGCGGATCACCTGATCGGCCGTCTTGCCACGCGAGGTCGCCGCCTTGATGCCGAGCGGGATGGAAAGCGCGATCGACACCGCCATGGAGATGAAGGCGAGCAAAAGCGTGGCGGGCAGGGCATCGGCGATGAGGCGCGAGACCGGCGTGCTGCCGGTGAAGCTGCGGCCGAAATCGAGTGTCACGAGGCCCTTCAGGAAGCTGAAATATTGCACGAAGAACGGCCGGTCGGTGCCGAGTGCTGCGCGAATGCGCGCCAGATCGTCTTCCGTCATGCTGCCGCCGCCCTGAAACATGGTGACAGCCGGATCGCCGGTGAGGCGAATGGCGAAGGAAACGAGAAGGGTGATGGCGATGACGACAAAAATCGCCTGCAGCAATCGCTTGATGAGGAAACCGGCCACGTTTTTTACCTTGAAGAGAGACCCGACCTTGCCCGCATTGCGGCGGGCAAGGTGTGTTGATCAGAAGACCAGCCTGATTATTCGACGGTAACGTCGGTCAGCTTCAGGCGGTTATCCGGCGGTGCGACGAAACCCTTGACCCGCTTGTTGATGCCGTAAATCGCATTGGTGTTGTAAAGCGGGATTTCCAGCGCGCGTTCGGCGGTATAGCTGCCGATTTCCTTGAGGATCTTTTCGCGCTCGGCACGGTCGGTCAGCGGACGCTGGGATTCAAGCAGCTTGTCCAGCTTTTCGTCCTTGTCGTAAGGGTTCCACTTCTCACCCGAGTGGTACATGGAATAGGCCGTGTTGTCGTAATCGAAGGTCCAGCCGCCCCATTTCTGCTGGAACATCGCGCCGGTCTTGCCCTGCGGGATGATGTCGTTCAGCAGAACGTTGGTTTCATAGGGCTTGATGGTGGCGGTGATGCCGACCATGGAGAGGTAGCTGGAAATAACCTGCGCCACCTCGTTCATCGTCGCGTCATTGCCGCGGATATCGATCTGCAGCGCCGCGCCTGCCTTGACGCCGGCTTCCGCGAGCAGCTTTTTCGCACCCTCAGGATCGTAAGGCAGCGGCTTCAGTTCCGGGTCGTAACCGAAGGACAGCGCGCTCTGGAAGCTTGCGATTTCCGATGCCTGACCGGCGAGGATCGACTTGACGATGGTGCCGCGATCGACGGCCATGATGATCGCCTTGCGCACCTTCGGATCGGCGGTAATGCCGTCACGGGTGTTGAAACGCAGCGCGTCGACCGTCGGGCCGGGAACGCTGACGATCTCAAGCTTGGAATCGCCTTCGATAACCGGGATCATGCCGATCGGGATGGTGGGGGGAATGACGAGATCGACGCGGCCGGCCTGCAATTCGGCAACGGCGGTCGCCGGCTCGGCGATGAAGCGATATTCAAGCTCGGAAAGTTTTGGCGCACCGCCCCAGTAATCGGGGTTGGCTTCCAGCTTGATATTGGTCTTCGGCGCGTAGGAAACGAATTTGAATGCGCCGGTGCCGACTGGGTTGAGGTTGAAATTGTCCTCGCCCTTTTCCTTGATGTAGGCAGGCGGAACGATCATGCCGCCATAACCGGCAAGCTTGGTCAGCAGCACGGGATCCGGCGCCTTCAGCTTCATGTCGACGGTGTAATCGTCGATAGCATCGACGCTTTCGATGGCGACATAGTTGGAGCGCTGCGGTCCCTTGGCACCCTGTTCGCCGAGAAGGCGCTCGAAGGTGAACTTGACGGCGGCGGCGTTGAAGGGTTCGCCATTGTGGAACTTGACGTTCTGGCGCAGCTTGAAGCGGATGCGCTTGCCCTCATCCAGCTCTTCCCAGGATTCGGCAAGGCCGGGCACAACCTTCAGGTCCGGACCGCGATAGGTGAGGCCATCGAAGATGTTGGTGGCGACGGCCGCCCACTGTACGAGGAAGGTGTCGATCGGATCCCAGCTGCCCGGGTCCTGCGGGCTGGAAATGGTCATCTTGCCGGCGGCAAGGGCCGGTGCGGCGGTGAAGGCCGTGGCGGCCATGGCAAGTGCGACGAACGTTGTCGTCATCCCCTTCTTTATCATTGTCATCTACCTGTTCCTCTTCAGATGGTTGTGGTTCTGGTTGTTATTCAGGCGCTCTTCGCGATGAAGTGGCCCGGATTGATTTCCTCATGGGCGAGAATGGCCGGCTCATCGCCGACACGGCGCACGGGATTGGGGATTTCGCCCTCGATCATGGCGGTGTGGCGCTCAATTGTCGGATCGGCAACCGGCACAGCGGAAAGCAGGCGGCGGGTATAATCATGCGTCGGCGTTTCGAACACCTGCCGGCGGCTGCCCATTTCCATGATCTGGCCAAGATAAAGCACGGCGACGCGGTGGCTCATCTTTTCCACGACAGCCATGTCATGGCTGATGAAGAGATAAGCGAGGCCACGCTCCGCCTGCAGATCCATGAACAGATTGATGATCTGCGCCTGAATGGAGACATCGAGCGCCGAGAGCGCCTCATCGGCGATGATAAGCTTCGGATCGGAAGCGAGCGCACGGGCAATGCAGACGCGCTGGCGCTGGCCGCCGGAAAACTCGTGCGGATAACGCGCGGCATGTTCGGAGCTGAGGCCCACACGCTCCAGCAATTCATCCACCCGCAGGCGTACCGCCTTCTGATCGTTGATCAAACCGTGGGTGTTGATCGGCTCGGCAATCGAAAAACCGACCGTCTTGCGCGGATCGAGCGAGGCGAAGGGGTCCTGGAAGATATATTGCACTTCCTGGCGCATACGGAAGCGTTCCGCCGCCGACATCTGCGAATAGCTGCGGCCATTGAAGGCAATTTCGCCTGATATGGCCGTCTGCAGCTGCTGGATGGTGCGGCCGATGGTGGATTTGCCGGACCCGGATTCGCCCACGAGCGCCAGCGTTTCGCCGGCGTGAATATCGAAGCTCACCTTCTGCACGGCGCTGCAACGGTGCGTCGCCTTGCCGAACAGGTTCTTGCGGATATCGAAGCGCACGAACAGGTCCTTGACCGACAGAAGCGGCTTGGCGTCGTATTTCGCCGTGTTTTGCACGCGCTCCTCGCCGACCACGACCGGCTGGCCGTCCTGCAACACGGTGAGCGGCAGGCGCTTGGGAAACTCTTCGCCTTCCATGCTGCCGAGGCGCGGAACGGCGGAAAGCAGGGCGCGGGTATAAGGGTGCTGTGGGTTGGCGAAGATATCCTTGACCGGACCTTCCTCCACCTTCTTGCCCTTCCACATGACGACCACGTCATCGGCCATTTCCGCCACCACGCCCATATCGTGGGTGATGAAGACCATGCCCATGCCGAGCTTCTTCTGCAGATCGCGCATGATGTTGAGGATCTGCGCCTGAATGGTCACATCCAGCGCCGTCGTCGGCTCGTCGGCGATCAAAAGCTTCGGCCGGCAGGCGAGCGCCATGGCGATCATCACGCGCTGGCGCATGCCGCCGGAAAGCTGGTGCGGATACCGTTTCAGAAGCTCGGCCGCATCGGGCAGGCGCACCATTTCGAGCAGCTTTTGTGCTTCCGCCAGCGCCGCCTGCTTGCCCATCTTTTCATGCAGCACAAGCACTTCGCAGATCTGGTCGCCGATGGTGAAGACGGGGTTGAGCGAGGTCATCGGCTCCTGGAAGATCATGGCGATTTCCTTGCCGCGGATCGCGCGCATCTCTTTCTGCGAAGCCTTCAGCAAGTCCTTGCCTTCAAACAGGATTTTGCCGGTGGGGTAGGTCGCGCCCATCATGTCGGCAAGGCGCATGGTGGAAAGCGAGGTGACCGATTTTCCCGATCCGGATTCGCCGACGACCGCGACCGTGCGGCCGGGCTCGACGCTGAAGGAGATATCGTCCACGACGCGGCTGTTGCCGAACTCGACGCTCAGGCCTTCGACCGAGAGGAGGGCGTTTGCGGGTGCGGCAGTCATGTCAGCGTCTCCGGCGTGGCCTGCGCGGCAAAGCTGGCGCGGCCATGTGAAAATGAGGAAGGGGAAAATGTCTCGGGCAGGCGCGTGCTGGGCGACGCCATGGGCAAGGACGGGAATGTCGCGAAGAACTGCATGTCTTCAGGCCGCTTTGTCGGCAAAATGCGCGTTGGCCGTCGCCCGCCGACACGGCACATTCGATGTCACCGAAGCGCCGCAGGCAACCTCATCGGTACCGGCCGGATGATTTGCGTCAGCCGCAGATTCGACGATGCGCATGTAACTCTAATTCCCCACCCTTGTTTTGCCGAAAAAGCTAACAAAACCGAACAATCATGTCCAGAGTGTTGAACAATTTTTGTGTACTGCTCTACAAATGCGCAATGTGCATTTTAATTTGGCGCGGGTTCGTCCGGGATGGGACTAAACAGCGAGCAGAAGTTCGTTGCACTCGCCTCCTTCATCTCTGTGCTTGTCACAGAGATCCAGTCAGCCCAAGTCCGTGGGCTGAAAAGATTCTTCCCGCCGCGCAGACGCGCATCGGCTCGATCCCTGTGGCAAGCACAGGGATGACGAAGGGGAAGGTTGGCGGCAGGCTGAAAGGAGCACCCTCCTAGCTCAAGGCCACCGGTTTCATGCAGGCTGTTATTCCTTCGGCATGCCGACCGGCGGCGCAAGCCGTCGTTGCGCGGCGATACGGAAGGGCGCGTTCATCGCGCCATAACCGCCATAGGCTCCGCGCCTTTCGATGATTTCGAAGAAGAAACCCTCGCCGAAGGTGCGGCTGTAGATCTGGAAATATTCACCATTGTCGTCGCGGTCATAGAGAATGCTCGCGGCCCTGAGCGCATCGGAAAACTCCGGCTCCAGCCCGAAACGGGCTTCCAGATCGTCGTAATAATTGCGTGAGATCGGCAGGGCGTGGAAACCGCGCGCCTGCAAAGCTTTTGCAGTGGCGAAGATATCGTCGGTGGCAAACGCGATATGCTGGATGCTGGTGCCGAAACCCTCGGCCAGAAATTTGCCGGCGAAAGTCTTGCGATTGTCCGCACCGTTCATGGTCAGGCGGAAATGCGGCGAGGGCACGCTTTCAATCGCCTGGCTGCGCACCAGCCCGCCCGGATCGACCACATCGACCATCGGCGTGCGCCGCGTCGCAAACAGCGAGGTGTAGAATAAAAGCCAGGTCAGCATTTCATCGTAATGCGTTGTTTGCGCAAGATGATCGATCCGCCTGAGGCCGGCATCGCCTTCCGGCGTTTGGCCTTCCGTCGGCACGAATTCATTGTCCCAGATGGAAGAAAGCTCCGGTGAACCGTCGAGGAAATAGATGACGCCGTTGCCTACGCCCTGAATGGCGGGAACGGCGACTTCGCCTGACTTGCGCGGTTCGGCGAAGGTGGGCGCGCCGAGCGCTTCCGCTCGGGCAAGGGCCGCCCCAGCATTATCCACCTTCAGCCCGAAGGCATAGGCATTGGTGCCGTGGATGGAATAGGACGCTCCCGCGAAACTGTCGCCGCCATCGCTTGTATTGATGACGATGCGAATATCGCCCTGCGTATAAAGATCGACATCGCGGTTGCGGTGCCGGGCGGTGTTTTCAAAGCCGAGCGTGGTGAGAAGGGCTTCCAGATTGGGTTTTTCTTCCGGTGCGGTGGTGAATTCGACGAATTCCACGCCTTCCGTCTCCACCCGTTCCGGCATGGCGGGCACATCGATGCGGATGTCGGGTTCGAGACGGCGCACCTGGTCCATGAGGTTGATGAGCGAGCGGTGGCCGTCTTCGGCCAGCAGCCGGGCGGAGCCGCCGCGGAACTGGTCGTTGAAGATTTCGAGCGACAGCGGGCCGCTATAGCCGGTTGCGGCCACGGCGCGCATGAAATCCACCACCGGCAGATCGCCTTCACCCGGCATGTTGCGGAAATGGCGGCTCCAATAGAGCAGGTCCATGTCGATCAGCGGCGCATCGGCCAGCTGCACGATGAAAATCTTGTCGCCGGGAATGGAGCGGATCGAATTGGGATCGATCTTGCGCGACAGCGTGTGGAAACTATCGAGGATGATGCCGACATTGGCGTGATCGGCGCGGCGCACCACCTCCCAGGCATCGCGGTGATCGCTGATATGGCGGCCCCAGGCCAGCGCCTCGTAACCGACACGTACGCCGTGTTTCGCCGCAAGCTCGCCGAGTTGATGGAAATCGGCGGCGGCGCGGTCGATGCCGCCGAGCGAGACCGGCGAGACATTCGAGCAGATCAGCATCAGGTCGGTGCCGAGTTCGCCCATGATGTCGAATTTGCGCTGTGCTCTCTCGAAGGCGCGGGCGCGGTGCGGTTCAGGCATGCCCTCGAAATCGCGGAACGGCTGGAAAAGGGTGATATCCAGCCCGTGATCGGCGGCCAGCGCCTTCACCTCGCGCGGTGAGGCGTCGTAGGTCAGGAAATCGTTTTCGAAAATCTCAACGCCGGAAAAGCCCGCCTTGGCGATGGCCGCCAGTTTTTCCGGGAACTCGCCGCTGATCGACACGGTTGCAATGGATGTGCGCATTGGCATGCCGTGTCTTGTTGTGTCATAGCTCGCCATATTGCCTTCCTTTTCAGCCTTATGTACTGATTGGTTAATAAAGGGGACGCCGCCGGATGGCAGCCCCGTCCAGGGAATGAAGCATGAGCAAAAGCACGACCTTGAGCGACGCCCGCGATACCCGGCAGGCGAAGCGCGACCCGGAAGGGGTGCGCCGGGACATTCTTTCGGTCGCGATGGAGGAGTTTTCGCAAAACGGCCTGTCGGGCGCGCGCATAGACGAGATCGCGGCCCGCACGCGAACCTCCAAGCGCATGATCTATTATTATTTCAGCGACAAGGAGAGCCTTTATCAGCGCGTGCTGGAGGAGGCTTATGCCAAGGTGCGCGGCGGCGAAAGCGATCTGGAGCTGGACGATCTGGAGCCGGCGGCGGCGCTCGACAAGCTCTGTCGGTTCACCTTCGATCACCACAGGCGCAATCCGGCCTTCATCCGCATGGTGATGATCGAGAACATCCATCATGGCCGGCACATGCAGTCTTCCGAAACGATCCGCCAGTTGAACCGCCCGGCGATCGACGCGCTGGAGAGCGTGCTGCTGCGCGGCCAGAAAGGTGGCATCTTTCGGGAGGGTATCGATGCGCTGGAACTGCACTGGCAGATCAGCGCGCTGTCCTTTTTCAACGTCTCGAATGTCGCCACCTTCTCGTTCATCTTCGGCGACAGCCTTTATACGGATAAGGGCCAGGAGACATTGTCGCGGCATGTCAGCGACATGGTGCTGCGTTATGTGCTGACGCCCGCCCATATCACGACGGGCGCGAAAGACGGCCGATGAGGTGGCGCAGCGCCACCTCATAACCTTCGATGCCGAGGCCGGCGATCACGCCTTCGGCGCGGGTCGAGACATAGGAATGGTGCCGGAAAACCTCGCGTTTGTGAATGTTGGAAATATGCACCTCGATCACCGGCCCCTCGAAGGCATTGAGCGCATCGAGGATCGCGACCGAGGTGTGGGTAAAGGCGCCGGGATTGATGACAATGCCCGCAGACTTGCCGCGGGCTTCGTGAATCCAGTCGATCAGCTCATATTCCCGGTTGCTCTGGGCAAAAAACAGATCGTGGCCCGCGGTTTCGGCGATCCCACGGCAATTGGCCTCGATATCGGCCAGCGTTTCATAACCATAGATTTCCGGCTGGCGCTGGCCGAGCAGGTTGAGGTTGGGACCGTTCAGAACAGTGAAAAGGCTCATGCGACCCCCTCCGCCATGCAAAGCTCGGTGAAATGCGCCGTCATGCGCCCGGCATCCGGCTCGCGGCCGCTAAAGAGGCGGAATGCGCCGACGGCCTGAAACACCGTCATGCCGCCGCCGGGCAGGGTGCGACAGCCCTTTTTCGCCGCCGTCGCCAATAGCTCGGTGACAAGCGGCATATAGACGATATCGGCCACCCAGTGCCGCTGTTCGATGAGATCGGCCGGAACCGGCATGCCGGGATGGGCCGGCATGCCCATTGGCGTGGCATGGATCAGGCCATCGGCAAAGGGCAGGGAGGTGGCGGGGTCTTTGACGGCAAGCGCGCAGCCCTCGCCGAAGCGGGCATTGAGTTCCCGGGCCAGTTGCTCCGCCCTTGGGAAATCCCGGTCGAAAATGTCGAGACGGGCGATACCGAGCTTTAATGCGGCATGGGCCACCGCAACGCCAGCGCCACCCGCGCCGACCAGAAGCGCCCGGTCACGCCGTGCATCCGGCAGACCGCGCACGAAGCTTTCGTAAAAGCCGTACCAATCGGTATTATGACCGATGCGGCGTCCGTCCCGGAAGACGACGGTATTGACCGCGCCCAGCATGCGGGCATCGTCCGACAGTTCATGCAGATGCGGAATAACGGCCTGCTTGAAGGGATGGGTGATGTTGGTGCCGGCAAAACCACGCGCTTCCAGCTCGTCCAGCAGGTCGGGAAGGGCGCTCGGCGGCAGCTTGCGGGCGGTGACATCCACCAGCTCGTAGGAATAATCGAGCCCGTGGGCCGCCCCTTCGCGCATGTGCAGCGCCGGCGATTTGGAAAGCTGTATATCGGCGCCAATCAGGCCGACCTTGAAGGATGTTTTCTCTGTCATGATCACGTGTCGCTCATCGGACGGTGTGGGAGAGGCGGGATTATCCCCGCCCGCCTTAAGAGCGCGCGAACCTCAGTGGTGGGCGAGAATTTCGCCGAGGAACGTGCGCGTGCGCTGGTGCTTGGGATCGCGGAAGAATTCTTCCGGCGGGCCTTCCTCGATGATCTCCCCTTCCGACATGAAGATCACCCGGTCGGCCACCTGCCGTGCAAAGCCCATTTCATGGGTCACGCAGATCATCGTCATGCCGTCACGGGCAAGGCCGATCATGGTGTCGAGCACTTCCTTCACCATTTCCGGGTCGAGCGCCGAGGTCGGCTCATCGAACAGCATGGCCTTCGGCTCCATGCACAGCGCCCGGGCGATGGCCGCGCGCTGCTGCTGGCCGCCGGAAAGCTGGGCCGGGTACTTGTCTGCCTGGTTGAGAATGCGCACGCGCTCCAGATATTTGCGCGCCGTCGCCTCCGCATCGGCTTTCGACACGCCCTTCACCCGCATGGGCGCCAGCGTGCAGTTTTCCATGATGGTCTTGTGCGGGAAGAGATTGAAGCTCTGGAACACCATGCCCACTTCGCGGCGAACCGCATCGATGGCGCGGCTGGAATCCGACAGCGTCGTTCCCTCGACCGTGATCTTGCCTTCCTGGATTTCCTCCAGATGGTTGATGCAGCGGATGAGCGTGGATTTGCCCGAACCGGACGGCCCGCAAAGAACGATCTTCTCGCCCTTGCGAACCGTCATGTTGACATTTTTAAGCGCATGAAAGGCTCCATACCACTTTCCAACCCCTTCGAGGGCGATAAGCGGAACCTGTGCGGCGGCGGATAGCGGCATGGAAACCTCCTGCTTACTTCACGGTGAAGGGGATGTCGGGCAGGCTGTCCGGGAAGGCCGGAACTTCGCGCTTCATCCACTTGTCGTAGATCTTGGCCAACTGGCCATCCGACTTGATCTTGTCGAGGAAGGCGTTGACGGTTTCGTTCCAGTCCTTTTCACCCGGGCGGGTGCCGGCGCCGTTGTAAAGCGTCGTCAGGTCGAATTTCGGTTCGTATTTGCCTTCGGCGGCCTTGTTCAGGCGGTCGCCGTAGAACTGGTTGCCGCCGACGACCTCGACTTGGCCGGAAATCAGCGCCTGAATATTGGCGGCGTCGTCATCGAAGCGCAGGATATTGGCCTTGGAGCCGGCGCCCGCCGTGATCGAGGTGTCCATGGCGCTCGACTTCGGCACGCCGACAGCGATGCCGGTCAGATCGTCATAGCCGGCGATCTTCTTGTCCTTGGGGCCGTAGACGGAAAGCACGTTGCCGGCATAGGGCTTGGAATATTGAATGGTCTTGGCGCGTTCGGCCGTCATGCCCATGGTTGCGAACAGCAGGTCGACCTTGCCGGTCAGCAAAGCGGGGATGCGGTTGGCCACGGCGAGCGGTACGAATTCAACCTTGACGCCGAGATAATCGGCAAAGGCCTTGCCGATATCGGCGTCGAGACCATCCTGCACACCGCTGGAATTAACGAAGCCCCACGGCGAGTTATCACCCTGAATGCCGATGACGACCTTGCCCTTGGCCTTGGCCTCTTCCACCGTGCCGGCGAAAGCATCGACCGGCGCGACGAAGGGCAGGGCAACCGTTGCCGCGGCAAGCGCGAGCAGGGCGCGACGAGAGAATTTCATGCTGGTGGTTTTCATCTTTTGCTCCTCCTTACAAAGCTGATGAGATGATTTTGACTAGCGGGACGCGGCCTGTAGCCGCTTTTCGACACCGGCGCCCCACAGGGAAAGCGGCCAGCAGATCAGGAAATAGATGACGCCGACGAGGGCGAAGACGGTGAGCGGGCGGAACGTCTGGTTGGAGACGATCTGGCCGGCGCGCGACAGCTCGACGAAGCCGACAATGGCCGCAAGCGAGGTGCCCTTGATGAGCTGCACGAGGAAACCGATGGTGGCCGGCAGCGAAATCTTGAAGGCCTGCGGCAGAACCACGTCCTTCATGCGCGAGATGTAATGCAGGCCGAGCGCATTGGCGGCTTCCGTCTGGCCTTTCGGCACCGCCTGGATGCCGCCGCGCCAGATTTCGCCGAGGAAGGCGCTGGCATGCAGCGTAAAAGCGATGGCGACCGCAATCCAGGCATCGACATTGAGGCCCGCAAGCGCCACGCCGTAATAGACCACGAAAAGCTGCATCAGGAGCGGCGTACCCTGGAAGACGGCGATGTAACCGGTGCTGGCGCGCTGGATCGCCGGGCTTTCGGCAACGCGGGCAAGCGCCACGCAAAGGCCGAAGACGCCGCCGCCGATAAAGCCGATGATGGTCAGCGCAAGCGTCCATTTCAGGCCTTGCAGCAGGAAGAAGAGTTCGTTGGGACCGATGGATGCCATTGTCTTTTCCTCACTTGACCGGATAGCTGAAGGATGCGCGGGAGATGAGCGAGAAAATGCCCATCATCAGCGAGGAAATGACCAGATAAAGCAGCGTGATCGAGAAATAGACCTCGAAGGACCGGAAGGTATCCGCCTCGATCTTCTGCGCCACAGAGGTCAGCTCGTAAGCGGCGATCGAGGTGCAGACCGAGGTAGTCAGCGTCAGCATGATGAACTGGCTGGTGAGCGAGGGATAGACCGCCCGCAGCGCCGGCTTCAGGATGATGTGCCGGAAAATCTGCGCGCGGTGAAGGCCGAGCGCAAGCCCCGCCTCCACCTGCCCCTTGGGAATGGAATCGACCCCGCCGCGAATGATTTCAATCGCATAGGCCCCACCGTTCAGAGCCAGCGCAATGATGGCCGTTACCGTCGGGTTGAGCTTGATGCCGATCTGCGGCAGGGCGAAGAAGATGAAGAATATCTGCACCAGAAACGGCGTGTTGCGGATTGTTTCCACAAAGCCGATGACGAGGCCGCGCAGCAGCTTGAAGCGTGAGCGGCGGGCGACGACGCCCAGAACGCCGATGACGGTGGCGAGCGACATGCCGGCAATCGCCAGGCCGATCGTCGCCAGACAGGCTAAAAGCAGCTCGGGCAGGCGGTCCATGACCGCCGAAAAATCGAGACTGTAAGACATTCTTCCTCCCAACCCGTTCGGGTCCGGACAGGCGTTTCGCCTTGTCCGCATCGCTTTGGAAACCCTGCGGCGCCAAAGCCCTCCATTTGTCGTTCACTGCCGCTGCAGGCTTCAAAACCCCTGTCGGCGGCAGGCTGTTAATCTTAATGTTTGTACCAGTTAGTTCATTTTTGTGTCAAGCGGCATGTCCGGTTAAAAAGCAGCTTTCATGCTGTTTTTTCATTCTCTGGATTTTTGAATAAAACCTTTTTTATCAATGACTAATGCGGAAAAGCGCAAGCGCTTTCCGCGCGTCGTCATGTTGCCTCCGGCCCGCCGTTCGGCAGCGCCCGGAAACCTTGTCTGAACACGAAATCGACCGGCCTTGCGGCTGGAGTTTTTCCGCTTTTCTTCGAATCGCGAAAACACTCCACCTCTTTGTTTTGACGCATTTCCGGACGGAAAACCGGGTTCCGCTTTTCCTGGAAATGCTCTAGTTTTCGCCTGCGCCCAGCCTGTCTATCTGCTTGGCCAATCGCTCGGCGATCAGCAGCGAGGCGCCCGTTGCCGTCACCATTTGCGGCAGCGACAGCCATTCAAGCATCCAGCCCGCGCCGGACCTTTCCTGTTCGTGCACGAGCGACTGGTGCAGGGCGGATATCTGCACGGCATTGAAGCGTGCGAGCGTCACCAGCGTTTCGGCATTGACCGGGTTCTGTTTGTGCGGCATGGCCGAGGAACCGCCGCCGCCGGAGAGGCGGATTTCCGCACCGAGCTCGGCCATCAGCGCGATATCCTGCCCGAACTTGCCAAGCGCGCCGGTGATCAGCGAGAGCAGATTGGCGAATTCGGCGATGCCGTCGCGCTGGCTCTGCCATTGCGGCCTGTCGGCAAGGCCGAGCCGTTTTGCGAGATCGGCACGCACCGCTGCGGCATTGTCGCCGAGCTTTTCCAGCGTGCCGGCCGCGCCGCCAAATTGCAGGGCGAAGCCGCTCTGCGTGAAACTTTCGAGCCGCAGCAGGTGGCGTTCCAGCGGCGCAGTCCAGCTCGCCGCCCGGTCGGCGACGGTGATGCCGATGGCGGCCTGCATGCGGGTGTAGCCCGTCAGCGGGTTGTGGCCGTCGCGGGAGGCAAGGTCTCCCAGCGTATCGATCAGGCGGCCGAGCCGGGCGGAGATGATTTCCGCCGCAGCTTTCAGCCGCAGCATCAGGCTGGTATCGATGACATCCTGGCTGGTGGCGCCGAAATGCACCCCGTCCGCCGCCTGACCGGCGACCGATGCGCGCATCTGCCGGATGAGTTCGGGAACCACGACGCCGTCCTTCGCGACGCCATGGCGAAGCGCGGTCATATCGGCGGCAAAGTCCGAAAGCCGCGAAACGATCGTTTCCGCTGCATCCTCGGGGATGATGCCGGCCTGTGCTTCCGCCTGCGCCAACCCCGTCTCGAAACGGACCATGGCGTCGATATCCGCTCTTGCCGAAAACAGCTCGACGATCTCGCTGTCGCCGAAGAGGCCTGACAAAAACGGATGCTCGAAGGGGGAAAGGCTCATCTTCCGTCTCGCTTTCTTTTGCGCATATCGTCGTCGCAAAACCGCTGCACACTTTTGCGCGATATGCGTCAGATATCGAAAAACACGGTTTCGCCTTCGCCCTGAAGGCGGATATCGAAACGATAGACGTTGCCTTCCTCTTTTTTGGCGACAAGCGTGGCGATGCGGCTTTTCTGCTCGATGCGGGCAAGAACCGGGTCGGCGGCATTGGCCTCCTGTTCTTCCGGGAAATACATGCGGGTCTGCAGACCGATATTGATGCCGCGGGCGACGATCCAGAAGGTGATATGCGGCGCCATCGGCCGGCCGTCGCGGAACGGCACCTTGCCAGGCTTGATGGTTTCGAAGACGAACTCACCCGTATCCATGTCGCCGGGCGAGCGGCCCCAGCCGATGAAATTTGGATCGGCCTTGCCCCGCGTTTCGCTGGGGCTGTTGTAATAACCATCGGTATCGGCCTGCCAGATTTCGATCAGCGCGTCCTTCAGCGCCATGCCCGCACCGTCATAGACCGTGCCGCGCACACTGATGCGTTCGCCGCGCGCCTTGTCGTTATAAAGCGGACCGGAACCGAGATCCTTTTCGAACACGCCCTCGATGCCGACGAAATTCGGCGTGCAGCCGATATGCACATAGGGGCCTGCCGTCTGCGAGGCGGTTTCCTTGAGATAGTTGAGCGGCTGAACCATGGTCAGTTGCCCTCCATGCGGTTTTCGAAAAGGGTCGAGCGGCGGCCACGCAGGACGATATCGAACTTATAGGCCAGCATGTCCATCGGCAGCGTCGCATTCATGTCCAGCGGCGCGATCAGTCTTGTGATCGCATCCTCGTCCGGAATGGTCTTGACGATGGGACATTTCCAGATCAGCGGGTCGCCTTCGAAATACATCTGGGTGATGAGCCGCTGGGCAAAGCCGTGGCCGAAGACCGAGAAATGAATATGGGCCGGCCGCCAGTCATTGACCCCGTTCGGCCAGGGATAAGCACCCGGCTGGATGGTCTTGAACCAGTAATAACCGTTCTCATCGGTGATCGTGCGGCCAACGCCGCCGAAGTTCGGATCGATGGCGGCGAGGTAGCTTTCCTTCTTGTGGCGGTAGCGGCCGCCGGCATTGGCCTGCCAGAATTCCACCAGCGCGCCATCCACGCCCCGGCCGCGCTCGTCCAGCACCCGGCCGTGCACCAGAATGCGCGGACCGACCGGCATTTCGCCGGGGCGGGCATAGTTGAGGATGAGGTCGTTATCCAGCGGGTTCAGCATGCCATGGCCGAAGACCGGGCCGGTGATCTCGCTTTTGGTGCCCTCAAGCGAAATCAGCGCGCGCTGCGGCGAACGCAGGATCGAGGTCTTGTAGCCGGGCGCATAGGCGAGCGGATGAATATCGCGGTTGCGTGCGAAGAACGGTCCGGTTTCCGGCGGCTGGTTGCTCATTTCGTCTCCTCCTCATCGCCAGAATTATCAGTGCCAGAATTATCAGGGGAACTATCGACTTTCATGCTGGCCAGGGCAAGCTTGGCGATCTTGAAAGCGTGATTGGCGGCGGGCACGCCAGCATAGATTGCCACATGCAGCAGCGCCTCGCGAATATCCGCCTCGGTGGCGCCGGTATTGGCGGTGGCGCGCACATGCATGGCAAGTTCCTCGTCCTGCCCGAGTGCGGCGAGCAGGGCGATGGTGACCATCGAGCGCTCGCGCTTCGTCCAGTGATTGCCGGACCACACCGTGCCCCAGGCCGCTTCGGTGATGAGCTGCTGGAAGGGCTGGTCGAAGCCGGACGTCATGGTCTGCGCCCGGTCGACATGGGCGTCGCCGAGCACGGAGCGGCGGGTCTTCATGCCCTGTTCGAAACGTTCATTCTTGTCGATATGGTCCGCCATCGGTCAATGCTCCGGCAAGGTATTGAGAAAAATGCACGCCGCCTGTGCGTAGGTGAGCGGCTGTTCAAGGCAGGGAATATGGCCGCAGCCGGCAATGGTGACGAAGCGGCTTGCGGGAATGAGGCCCGCCAGCGATTGCACCAGTTCCGGCGGGGTGGAACCATCCTGATCACCCGCAACACAAAGCGTCGGCACCGCGATGCGCCTGGCCTCTTCGGTAAAATCCGCATCGCGGATGGCGGCGCAGGTGCCGCTGTAACCGGCTTCCGGCTGTTGCGAGAGCATGTTGCGCGCGCCGGCATAGGCGGCATTGTCAGGCTGACGGAAGGCGGGTGTGAACCAGCGCTCCATGACGGGATCGACCAGCGAGACGAGGCCGTCCGCGGCGATCTTGTCGATGCGGGCGTTCCACATCTCGGCCGTGCCGATCCTATGGGCGGTGTTGCTGAGCACGAGCGCGCGCACCAGATCGGGGCGGCGGGCATAAAGCCCCTGCGCGATCAGGCCGCCCACCGACAGGCCCCAGATGATCGCGCTCTTCACGCCAAGATGATCGAGGAGTGCGATCAGATCGCCGGCATGATCGTCGATGGAATAGGGAGCGTACCCGACATCGGAAAGCCCGTGGCCGCGCTTGTCGTGCAGCACATAGGCATAATCATCGCCGAGCGCTTCGATCACCGCATCCCAGATGCGAAAATCGGTGCCGAGCGAATTGATGAAGGCGATGACCGGCTTGCCTTTGTCCAATCCCCTGACGCGGTAATGGATCACGGTCTCGCCGCAGCGCAGAAAATGCATGATGTGCTCCTCCTGCCGGGGATATTGCAAGCGGGTTCCGGTTAAGTAAAATGACATTATCGATGAAAATCATAACCTCTGGATTATATGAGCGATGGTCGATCAGCGTATCAAGTTCCGGCACCTGCAAACCTTCGTGGAGGTGGCGCGGCAGAAAAGTGTCATCCGGGCTGCGGAAATCCTGCATATCAGCCAGCCGGCGGTGACGAAGACGATCCGTGAGCTGGAAGATATTCTCGGCGTCTCGCTGTTCGACCGTGAGGGGCGCGGCATCCGCATCAGCCGTTATGGCGAGGTGTTCCTGCGCCATGCCGGCGCGACGATGACCGCGCTCAGGCAGGCAGTCGATTCGGTATCGCAGGAGGCGGCGCGTGCCGGTCCGCCGGTGCGGGTCGGCGCTCTGCCCACGGTTTCGGTGAGAATCATGCCGAAGGCGATGGCCGGTTTTCTGGCCGAAAAAACCGGCAGCCCGGTGAAGATCGTCACGGGCGAAAACGCCGTGCTGCTGGAGCAGTTGCGCGTCGGCGATCTCGATCTTGTTGTCGGCCGTCTGGCTGCACCGCAGAAAATGGCGGGTTTTTCCTTCGAGCATCTCTATTCGGAAAAGGTGCGCTTCGTGGTGCGCGCCGGGCACCCGCTGTTGTCACCCGGCCTTTCGGTGTTCGATCACCTGCATGAATATCCGGTGCTGATGCCGACACGACAATCGGTCATCGGCCCTGTCGTCGAGCAGTTCCTGATCGCCAACGGCGTGCCGGCCCTGCCGATCCGCATCGAAACCGTGTCCGACGCCTTCGGCCGCGCCTTCCTGCGCACCAGCGATGCGATCTGGATCATCTCGGAAGGCGTGGTGGCGGCCGATGTGGCGGATGGTATTCTGGCGATCCTGCCGGTCGAAACTGGCGATACCAGCGGCCCGGTGGGGCTGACGGTGAGGGCCGATACGCAGCCCTCGCTGCCGCTGTCGCTGCTGATGCAGGCTATTCGCGAGGCGGCGGGCGAGTTGCTGGATGGCAGGCCGGAGGCTGCCTCTCAGTAAGGAAGCCCCACATAATTCTCCGCAAGCGCGGTGGAAGCGGCGCGCGATTGTACGAGGTAATCCAGTTCCGCTTCCTGAATGCGCTGGCCGAAATCTCCCGTATCGGGAAAGCGGTGCATCATCGTCGTCATCCACCACGAGAAACGCACGGCCTTCCAGACGCGGGAAAGCGCCTTCTGCGAATAGCCGTCGATTCCGGCCTCGGAACGATCGCGATAAAATTCGATCAGCGCCTCGCTCAGATAATGCACATCGCTGGCGGCAAGGTTGAGGCCCTTCGCGCCCGTCGGCGGCACGATATGGGCGGCGTCTCCGGCCAGAAACAGCCTTCCGAACCGCATGGGTTCGCAGACGAAGGACCGGAGCGGCGCGATGGATTTTTCGAAGGACGGGCCGGTGACCATCACATCGGCATGGTTTTCCGGCAGGCGGCGGCGGATTTCGTCCCAGAAGCGCTCGTCGCTCCAGTCCTCCGGCCGGTCCTCCAGCGAACATTGAATGTAATAACGGCTGCGGGTGTGCGAGCGCATGGAACAGAGCGCAAAGCCGCGCGGATGGTTGGCATAGATGAGTTCGTGGTTGACGGGGGGCACCTCAGCCAGAATGCCGAGCCAGCCGAAAGGATAGACCTTCTCGAATTCCTTGATCGCGCCCTGAGGCACCGATTTGCGGCTCACCCCGTGGAAGCCGTCGCAGCCGGCGATGAAATCGCAATCGATCCGGTGGCTTACGCCGTCTTTCTGATAGGTGACATAGGGGCTTGCGCCATCGAAATCATGCGGTTCGACATTGCCGGCATCGTAGATGGTCACAAGGTTTACCGCTTCGCGGACATCCATCAGGTCATGGGTCACCTCGGTCTGGCCGTAGACCATCACATGGCTGCCGCCGGTCAGGTCGAAGAGATCGATACGGTGGTCGCGACCGTCGAAGGTCAGCGAAAATCCGTCATGCGGCAGGCCTTCCCGGTGCAGGCGTTTGTCCGCGCCGACCTTTTCCATGAGCTGCACCGTGCCTTCTTCCAGCACGCCGGCGCGGACACGGCCGAGAATGTAATCCTTGCTGACCCGGTCGAGAATGACGGTCTCGACGCCTTCTCTGGCCAGAAGCTGGCCAAGCAGAAGCCCCGAGGGGCCGGAGCCGATGATGACGACCTGGGTGCGCATTGTTTCCTCCCGAACTTGTCTCCTATCAAGAAATTGACCAAGGGACGCGGCAAGCTCAATGGACTTTCTGATCGGCAAATTGCACAATCCGACCATTGTGCGGAGGAGCGAAGGAACATGCGGCTTGCTGCGAGTGAGGGTTTGTATGGCGAAGAAGCGGTGCAAGGCACTGATTTTCGCTTTCATTGCGAGACGCTTTTTTCCAGAAGCAGCCTTCACCGCTTTGAAATCGGCCTGCACCGTCACGCTGCCTTTCAGCAAATCTTGTACATTTGGGGTGGCGAGGGCGATGCGCTGCTGGATGGCCGCATCGAGGCGATCCGCCCGCCGGTCGCCATTGTCGTGCCGCCGGGTTTCGAACATGGATTCCGGTTTTCACGCGATATTGGCGGGGTGATCGTTACCGTGCTGCCGGGCGCCCTGCCGGCATCGGTGCAGGCGCTGTTGCTGCGGAATTTCCCGCGGCCTGTCCTGTTGCCGTTGCGGGATTTTACCGATGGCGAACGCCTGCACAGCGGGTTCGAGCAGATTTCCGCAGAATATGAAACACGCGAGACAGGCCGGGATGCGATCATCGAAGGTCAACTGGCCATCGTGACGGCGCTTCTGGCGCGGGCGGCGCGGCCGCTGCTGGAAGGAACCGGCGAAGGTGTTGCGGAGCAGCGTTTCGAACTTTTGCTGTCACTGATTGCCCGCCATATTCGCGAGCCGCAAAAGGCGGAGTTTTATGCGAAAAAGCTCGGTCTTTCCGAGACCCATCTCAACCGTTTGGTCCGCTCCGTTTCCGGCCTCAGCCTGCAGCGGCTGATCGCTAAGCGTCAGATCGAGATTGCCCAACAAGAGCTGATCTTTACCGTTTCCAGCGTGCAGATGATCGCTGAAGGGTTGGGCTTTGCCGATCCGGCTTATTTCAACCGGTTCTTCAAGCGCGAGACCGGCATGACCCCGCGCGCCTGGCGGCTGGCGGAGCAGCGGAAAATGGGGGATTCCGGGGCGCGGCAGGTGCCGCTTCAGACCAGCATTCTTGCCATTTCCCGTTGAACGGCAAGAAGCGCGGGCAGGTATCGCTCCACGAGGTCCTCCATCGAGGCGACCGAGGCGGCAAGCCCGACATTAAGGGCGGCAACCGTCTGGCCGCGCATGGTTTTCAGCGGCACCGCGATGGAGCGAAGGCCGATCTCGACCTCCTGATCGATCAGCGCATAACCGCGATGGCCGGTCGCCTCGATTTCGGCGAGCAGGGCGTCCATGGCAATAATGGTCCTTTCCGTGCGTGCCACCAGCCGGGAGGCTTCGAGAATGTCGCGCTGCCGCTCGGCCGTCTGCGTCGAAAGGAGAACGCGGCCCATGGAGGTGCAATAGGCGGGCAGGCGCGAACCCGGCATCAGCGCAATCGACATCACCCGCTGCTGCGCGGCGCGGGCCACATAAACGATCTCGGTCTCATCCAGAATGGAGACGGAGGTGCTCTGTCCGATCTCTTCGGAAAGTCGGTCGAGCAGCGGCTGCACGATGCGCGGCAGCGGCATGGTGGCCAGACAGCCGGTGCCAAGCCGCAGCACCTTCGGCGTCACGGTAAAGAACTTGCCGTCATAAGCGGCATAACCGAGTTCCGAAAGCGTCAGCAGGCAACGCCGCGTCGTGGCGCGGTCCAGCCCGGCAATCTCGGCGGCATCGGAAATCGACAGGCGCGGCCGTTCGGCGCTGAAGGCTTCGATGACCCGCAATCCCTTGGCGAGACCGCCCATCATGTCTCTTTCGCTGACAGCCATGTGGCGGCTCCATTTGTGCGATATACGAACAAAAATCATATACCGCACAAAATCCTTGCCGTCGAGCCGGTTTCGGATTTACCTCACGGTCAGGCAGCCTTGCGGGTTCCATCCGTCCGGCTGGATGGAGGTTTTAATGGACAAGACAATCAAGAGCGCTAGAGATGCGCTTTCCGGCATCGGTGACGGTGCGACGATCATGATCGGCGGTTTCGGCGGCTCCGGCGCGCCCATCGAGCTGATCCATGCGCTGATCGACAAGGGCCCGAAGAACCTGACGGTCATCAACAACAATGCCGGCAACGGCCGCATCGGCATCGCCGCGATGATCGACGCCGGCATGGTCAGGAAGATGATCTGCTCCTTCCCGCGCTCTTCCGATCCGCGTGCCTTTACAGACCGGTATCTGGCCGGTGAAATCGAGCTGGAACTGGTGCCGCAGGGCACGCTTGCCGAGCGCATCCGCGCCGGCGGTGCGGGCATTCCGGCCTTCTACACCCCGACCGGTTTCGGCACGGAACTGGCTGAAGGCAAGGTGATCGCGGAATTCGACGGCCGCTCTTACGTTCAGGAACGCTGGCTGAAGGCGGATTTCGCCATCGTGAAAGCCGAGCTTGGCGATACCTATGGCAACCTCACCTACAACAAGGCGGGGCGCAATTTTAACCCGCTGATGTGCATGGCCGCGAAGACCACCATCGTGCAGGTCTCGAAGATCGTCGAAGCCGGTAAGATCGATCCGGAGCATGTCGTCACGCCAGGCATTTTCGTGAACGGCGTCGTGGAAATCCCCGATCCGCAACAGGAAGAAGTCCTCATTCGCGCCGGAGTAGCCTACGCATGACCCAGACCATTGACACCCGCGAAGACATCAAGCTTTCCAACGCCCAGATCGCATGGCGCGCGGCGCAGGACATCGAGGATGGCGCTTACGTCAATCTCGGCATCGGCTTTCCCGAAATGGTGGCGCGTTACCAGCCGCCCGGCCGTCAGGCGATCTTTCATACCGAAAACGGTATCCTGAATTTCGGCGAAGCGCCGCCGGAAGGCGAAGAGGACTGGAACCTCATCAATGCCGGCAAGAAGGCCGTGACGCTGAAGCCGGGTGCGGCCTTCTTCCACCATGCCGACAGCTTCGCCATGGTGCGCGGCGGGCATCTGGATGTGGCGATCCTCGGGGCCTACCAGGTGGCGCAGAATGGCGATCTCGCCAATTGGCGTGTCGGCTCCAAGGGCGTGCCGGCCGTCGGCGGCGCCATGGATCTCGTGCATGGCGCCAAGCAGGTCTTCGTCATCACCGAACATGTAACCAAGAATGGCGAACCGAAGCTCGTTGAAAAATGCGCTTTTCCGCTGACCGGCGTCGGCTGCATCACCCGCATTTATACCAGCCATGCTGTCATCGACGTGGTGGATGGCCGTTTCGTGCTGCGTGAAAAACTGGCTGACATGAGCTTCGATGAATTGCAGGCGATGACCGGCGCGCCTTTGGCGGTCGATGGCGAGGTCGCCGATCTCGTCGCCCCGGAACTTTGAGGAAAAACCGATGACCGACGCATTTATCTGCGACTATATCCGCACGCCCATCGGCCGCTTCGGCGGCGCGCTTTCTTCGGTGCGGGCCGACGATCTTGGCGCGGTGCCGCTGAAGGCGCTTGTCGAGCGCAACCCGTCCGTCGACTGGGAAGCCGTCGAAGATGTGATCTTCGGCTGCGCCAACCAGGCGGGCGAGGATAACCGCAACGTCGCACGCATGTCGCTGCTGCTCGCCGGCCTGCCGGTTTCGGTGACCGGAACGACGATCAACCGGCTGTGCGGTTCGGGCATGGATGCCCTCATCGCAGCCGCCCGCGCCGTGAAATCGGGCGAGGCGGAATTGATGATCGCCGGCGGCGTGGAAAGCATGAGCCGCGCGCCCTTCGTTCTGCCGAAGGCCGAAAGCGCCTTTTCGCGCAATGCCGAAATCTACGACACCACCATTGGCTGGCGTTTCGTCAACCCGCTGATGAAGGCGCAATATGGCGTCGATTCCATGCCGGAAACGGGTGACAACGTTGCGGTCGATTATCAGGTATCGCGTGAGGATCAGGATGCCTTTGCGGTGCGCAGCCAGCAGAAGGCGGCTGATGCGCAGGCGAACGGTCGTCTTGATAAGGAAATCGTGCCCGTGACGATCCCGCAGCGCAAGGGCGATCCGCTGGTGGTATCGAAGGATGAACACCCGCGCGCCACGAGCCTCGAGGCGCTGGCGAAGCTGAAGCCGGTCAACAGGCGCGATGGCGCGACGGTGACGGCGGGCAATGCTTCCGGCGTCAATGACGGCGCGGCCGCACTCATCGTCGCATCGGCGGAGGCCGCGAAGAAATACGGTCTGACGCCGATTGCCCGTATTCTCGGCGGTGCCGCTGCCGGCGTGCCGCCGCGCGTCATGGGCATCGGCCCGGCCCCGGCCTCCGCGAAGCTGCTGGCCCGGCTCGGGCTGAAGCAGGAGCAGCTGGACGTGATCGAGCTGAATGAGGCTTTCGCGAGCCAGGGTCTTGCGACGCTGAGGCAGCTCGGCATTGCGGATGACGATGCACGGGTGAATGCCAATGGCGGCGCCATCGCGCTCGGCCATCCGCTCGGCATGTCCGGTGCCCGCATTGCCGGCACGGCGGCGCTCGAACTTTCGCTGACCGGCAAGCGTCTCGCGCTCGCCACCATGTGCATCGGCGTCGGGCAGGGTATTGCCGTGGCGCTGGAACGGGTCTGACGGGATAGCGGCTTCAGCATCGTGATATCGGTGCTAATGCCGCCGTAAAACGGTATGAATGCCCGCTGCCGCAGCTTCCTTACGTGTGACAGTGGCCATTCAGGTTACTCGGCAGGTGATTTTTCGCTCTGACACATCCCAGCCCCCCTCATTCCTGTGCTTGTCACAGGAATCCAGCCGACGCGCGTCTGCGCGGCGGAAGGACTCTTTCAGCCCAAGGACTTGGGCTGGCTGGATCTCTGTGACAAGCACAGAGATGAGGGGAGGAGGCTTGCTGGGCCAAGCAAGCCGGCCCTGCGATGCAGGCCCCGGTCGATTATTCCCTGATAAAGTACTCCATGCTCTTATCCCTCTGCACATGTTGGATTTCATCATGATCCGTGACATGTTTTGCGAGATATGACAGGAATCTTTCCGTCTACGGGGTGCCCGCATGAAACGTCCGACCATCACAGATGTTGCGACAGCCGCCGGCGTCAGCGTCGCCACCGTCGACCGTGTTCTGAACGGCCGCCTGCCGGTGCGCGAAGAAACCGCGCGGCGGGTGTTCGAGGCGGCGGAGAAGATCGGTTTTCACGCCACCAACATCATTCGCCAGCGCATGCTGGCCGATCTGCCGTCCTATAGTCTCGGCATCATCCTGCGCAAGGAACGGCACGCCTTCTACCAAACCTTTGCCGACGAGCTGGAGCTTGCGGCGCGTAACGTGAGGGATCGTCATCTCAATCTGCGCATCGAATTTGCCCAGTCGGGTGAGCCGAGCGAACTTGCCGCGCTTCTGACCGGCATGAAAGGCCGCGTGCAGGCGGTGGCGGCCACCGGGCCGGACCATCACGATGTCACCGCCGCCGTGGAGGCCCTGAAGGCGAAGGGCATTCCGACATTTTCGCTGCTTTCGGATTTCGCGCAGGGGGTGCGGGAAGCTTATCTCGGCGCCAACAATATGAAAGTCGGGCGCACGGCGGCCTGGATGATCTCCCGGCTGGCGCGCAGCAGGGGCAAGGTGCTTTTGCTGCTCGGCGGTCACCGTTTTCACGGTCATTCGCTGCGCGAAACCGGCTTTCGCAGCTATATGCGGGAATATGCGCCGGAATTCGAGGTGATGGACGCGCTGATTACGCTGGAAACCCGGCGGCTGACCTATGAGCTGGTGATGGACACCATCGCCAAGCACAAGGATCTGGTCGGCATCTATTGCATCGGCGGCGGCATGGAAGGTGTCATCGAGGCCTTGCAGCAGGAAAACCGGCAGGAGGCCATCGTCTGTCTCGTAAATGAACTGACGCCCGAATCCCGTCAGGCGCTGCTGGAAAAGCGTATCAGCGGCATATTCCAGACGCCGCTCCGTGAATTATGCACGGACCTCATCGCCACCATGGTTCACAGCATTGAACATGGCATGGCGGAAACGCCGGGACAGCGGTTTGTGCCCGCCCATCTGTGGGTTCCTGAAAGCCTTTGATGGTTTGATAGATTCTATCATAAATTCCGCGTCTCTTTCTATCAGCCTTGATGGTTTCGGTTGCCGCTGACCCGTTGACGCCGGGCCGGGACTGAGAAATCTTGCCTGCGTGTGGAGCGGGCAGGAGGCTGATCCACGATAATAACGATGTTTCGGATTGCTTCAGGCTGCGGACTTCTCTTCGCGGCGACGGGTATTTTTTGCCGGCAAACGGTAGCGGCGCGATGGGCGCTGGACCGTGCAGCCGGTTCTTTTCAAGGGTTTTGGAGGAGAACGACATGAAAAGACATTTCGCGATTGCAGCGCTCGCCACCATGCTGGCGACGACCGCCTCGGCGGAAACCATCGGCGTTTCGATGGCCCTGTTCGACGATAATTTCCTGACCGTGCTGCGCAACGGCATGATCGATTATTCCAAGGGCATGAGCGGCGTTTCGCTGCAGATCGAGGATGCGCAGAACGATGTCGGCAAGCAGTTGAGCCAGGTGCAGAACTTCGTCGCCGCCGGTGTCGACGCCATCATCGTCAACCCGGTGGATACGGATGCGACGGTTGCGCTTTCGCAGGCTGCCGCTGCCGCCGGCATTCCGCTCGTTTATGTTAACCGCCAGCCGGTCAACCTCGACAGCCTGCCGGAAAAACAGGCCTTCGTTGCCTCCGATGAAAAGCAGTCCGGCACCCTGCAGACGCAGGAAGTCTGCCGCCTGCTGAAGGCAGCCGGCAAGGCGGAAGCGAAGGCGGTGGTGATGATGGGCGAGCTTTCCAACCAGGCGGCCCGCATGCGCACGCAGGATATCAAGGACGTGGTGGCGACGTCCGATTGCAGCTTCATCAAGCTTGTCGAGGAACAATCCGCCAACTGGTCGCGCACTCAAGGCTCGGACCTGATGACCAACTGGCTTTCGGCCGGGGTGCAGTTCGATGCGGTGATTTCCAACAATGACGAAATGGCCATCGGCGCGATACAGTCGCTGAAGGCGGCCGGCCGATCGATGGATGACGTCATCATCGCCGGCATCGACGCCACGCAGGATGCGCTTGCCGCCATGGCGGCGGGTGAGCTGGATGTGAGCGTTTTCCAGAATGCCGCCGGTCAGGGCAAGGGCGCGGTTGATACGGCGCTGAAACTGGCAAAGGGGGATGCGGTGGACAAGAAGGTTTTCGTGCCCTTCGAACTGGTCACACCCGCAAACCTCAAGGACTATCAGGCCAAGAACTGAGACCCGTTCGGGCCTGACAATGACGTGACAGACCGAAGATGCTGAAGGCGGGGGAGGATATTCCGGCTTCAGCGATATCAGTGCGATTGAACCAGCGGAGGTTTTCCGCGGGAGGAAAGACCTTGAAAAACCTGTTGATGGCGACTGCGCTCTGCATTTTCGCAACGCCTGCCCTTGCCGAGACCCGTGTTGCGGTCTCCATGACATCGTTCGACAATCCGTTCCTGACGATTTTGCTTAACGGTATCAGGGCTGAGGCCGGGCGTGACAAGAACATCGAGCTTCTGGTGGAGGACGCCCAGCTCGATCCTTCGAAACAGCTCAATCAGGTGCAGAATTTCATCGCCAACGGTGTCGATGCAATCATCGTCAATGCCGTGGATGGTGATGCCACCTCGGCGATCACCAAGGCCGCGTCCGCCGCAAAAATCCCGCTCGTTTATGTCAATCACCCGCCGGCAGAACTCGAAACCGGCCTGCCTGATGGGACGGCCTTCGTCGGTTCCAACGAACTCGATTCCGGCACCATGGAAGCTGAAGCCGCCTGCAAGCTGATGGGCGGCAAGGGCAAGGCCGTGATCCTGATGGGACCATTGGAAAACCACGCGGCGCTGGTGCGCACCAAGGATGTAGAAACGGTGTTTTCCAAGCCGGAATGCAAGATCGAAATCCTCGAAAAGCAGACGGCGAACTGGAGCCGGACGCAGGCGCAGGACCTCGTTTCCTCCTGGCTGACGGCGGGCATCCAGTTCGATGCCGTCATCGCCAATAATGATGAAATGGCGATCGGCGCCGCGCAGGCGCTCAAGGCGGCGGGCGTTTCCATGAAGGATGTCGTCATTGCCGGCATCGACGCCACGCCAGACGGTCTTGCCGCCATGCAGGCCGGCGATCTCGATATTACCGTGTACCAGAACGCAACGAAGCAGGGCGAGGTCTCGGTTCAGACGGCTGTGAAGGCCGCTGCCGGGCAAAGCCCTGAGAAGACGCTCTGGGTTCCGTTCGAACTCGTCACCCCGGAAAACATGTCCGCTTACGCCAAATAAGCGGGGGCTTCAGCCCCGGTTCATCTATCACTCCACTGGAAACAGCCATGAAACATACGCTCGACCCCCACATGTTCCGGCACCTTTCGCTGGCCGAGACCTGCCGCAAGGTTGCCGAACTCGGCTATGATTATGTCGAACTTTCACCCCGTCCGGATTTTCTTTCCTGGTGGACCCGGCCGAAGGTCTATCCCGAACGCGTCGCCGAATTCAAAAAGGCGCTGAAGGACCATGGTGTCGGCCTTGCGACGCTACAGCCCATGTATCGCTGGGCAAGCCCCTATCCGGACGAATGGGAGGTGGCGATCGACAACTGGAAACGCGCCATCGAGATTGCCGTCGAGATGGAATGCCCGATGTTCGTTTCGGAATTCGGCCGTGGCGGTTCGCCGGATCGCAGCCTTAACGACCGTTCCGGCCTGCATCGCCCGGAAACCTGCGAAGCGCAGTTCTTCCGCGCCATGGATATTCTGGTGCCGATCCTTGAACGGGAAGGTCTGGTGCTGTCGCTGGAGGCCCATCCCGAAGACTGGATCGAAGAGATTGCGCCGGCCATCGACATCATCAAGACCATCAATTCCAAAGCGGTGAAGGCCTCCTTCATCGCGCCGCACACGTTCTTCTACGGGCCGGACATGGTGGCTAACCTGCGTGCGACCGAGGGCCATCTGGTGCATGTGCGCCTTGCCGATACCTATGACCACAACAAGTCGTCGCAGCTGCGTTACATCGTCAATCCGCCCGGCTCGAAGGTCAGGGTGCATCAGCACACCGATTTCGGCCAGGGCGAGATCGACTGGGAAACCTTCTTTGCGACGCTTGCCGACATGAAATTCGACGGCGTGCTGTCGAATTGCGTCTTTGCCTGGGAAGACCGCGTCGATGAAAGCGCGCGGTTCATGCTCAGCGAAACCCGGCGATACGTCGCCAAATACTGGAAATGAGGTTTTTCAGATGACTGTGAGAATTGGTGTCGTCGGCACCGGCGCAATCGGGCGTGATCATGCCCGCCGTATCAACAAGGTTCTGGGCGGCGCGAAGATCGTTGCGCTCAGCGACGTCAACGGCGCCTCGGCCGAGGCGGTCAAGAACGACATCGCCCCGGATGCCGTCGTTTTCGCCAGCGGCGAAGAGCTGATCGCATCGCCTGACGTGGATGCCGTGCTCGTCACCTCATGGGGTGCCACGCATGAGCAATATGTGCTGGCGGCAATCGCCGCCGGCAAGCCGTGTTTCTGCGAAAAACCGCTGGCGACAACGGCGGAAGGCGCAAGACGCATCGTCGACGCCGAGGTGGCGCATGGCAGGCGGCTGGTTCAGGTGGGCTTCATGCGCCGATATGACGCCGGTTACGTGGCGCTGAAACAGGCCGTCGACAGCAGGATCGGCGCGCCGATCATGGTGCACGCCGCCCACCGCAACCCGGCGGTTCCGGAGCAATATGTCACCCCGATGGCGATCCATGACACGATGATCCATGAGATCGACGTGCTGCGCTGGCTGCTCGACGATGACTATGTTTCGGCGCGCGTTCTCTTTCCCCGTTCGGCGGCCAGAAGCCATGCGCGGCTGAAGGACCCGCAGATCGTCATTCTGGAGACGGCGAAGGGCACGATCATCGACGTCGAAATCTTCGTCAATTGCCATTATGGCTACGATATCCAGTGCCAGGTGGTGGGCGAGGACGGCATTGCCAGCCTGCCGGAGCCGATGTCGGTGCAGACCCGCCTCGGCGCGAAGCTGCAGAACGATATCCTCACCGACTGGAAAGACCGCTTCATCGCCAGCTACGATGTGGAATTGCAGGACTTCATCCATGCGGCGGCGAAGGGCACGGCATCGGGACCCAACTCCTGGGACGGCTACGTGGCCGCCATCACCTCCGACGCCTGCGTGGCCGCGCAGGAAACGGATGGGGTAGCCGTCGCAATCGAGCTTCCCACCCGTCCCGCCCTTTATCAGTGAGGTCTTTCATGCGTTTTGCCATCAACCACATCACCGCGCCGAAGCTCTCCCTCGAGGCGTTCTTCGCGACAGCCCGCGAACTCGGCCTTACCGAAGTCGAAATCCGCAACGACCTGCCGAACATCGTCGGCACGGTGGAGCCGGCGGCCGTGAAGGCGGCGGCCGAAAAGGCCGGTGTGACGATCATCTCGATCAATGCGCTTTACCCCTTCAACGTCTGGTCGGGCGACCTGCCTGCGCGGGCCGTCGCGATGGCCGATTATGCGGCGGCGAGCGGCGCGAAAGCACTGGTCATGTGCCCGCTCAACGACGGTACGCCGGTGTCTTTTGAAGATCTCGTCACGGCGCTGAAGGCCATGAAGCCGATCCTCGAGGAACGCGGGCTGACAGGCTTTGTCGAGCCACTCGGCTTCCCGGTCTCCTCGCTGCGCACCAAGGCCGAAGCGATAAGGGCCATCGATGCGGCCGGTGGCGGCGATGTCTACAGGCTGGTGCACGACACCTTCCATCATCACCTTGCGGGCGAGACCGAATTCTTCCCCGAACGCACCGGCCTCGTGCATATTTCCGGTGTGACCGATCCTGCCGTCTCCGTAGCCGACATGCTAGACGCCCACCGCGTTCTGGTGGATGGCGGCGACCGGCTGGAGAATATCGCCCAGATCAGGACGCTCGAGGCGGCCGGTTACAAGGGACCTTACAGCTTCGAGCCCTTCGCGGCCGAAGTGCACGAGCTGAAGGATCCGGCCGCTGCCGTAAAGAGCAGCATCGACCATATCTCCCAGGCGCTCTGACCGCCTTGCCGCCCGCGGTTCGCTGCGGGCGGCGTTTCTTGCATGGGATTAAAAACCCAGAGAAATCAATTCCGCATTTACGGATGATGCTGTAGTCTTCGAGCGACGAGAGAGCAGCAAACAGGCACGGGTATTCTTCAGATCGACTGCGTGAGGCAGGCTTTCTGCCCGCACCGTCCGAAGTAGAGTGGTTGAATTTCCCCTTTATGAAAATAGACAGGAAAACGACGCTTAAGGACGTGGCGCGGGAGGCGAATGTTTCGCTGAGCACGGCGTCGCACGCCATCAACGGCACAGCACCCTTGACCACGCAGGTTCGCGAGCGGGTGCTGGAGGCGGCCCGCACGCTCGGTTATCTCGAAAACCGGCGACAGAAGGCGACGATCGCCACCCTGCGCGTCGTACTTCTGGCCATGACCAATGATGCCGCACCGCAGAGCGATCTCAACATGGTCAGCTGGACCATGCTGAACGGCTTCAGGCGCGAATGCGAGCGGCGCGGCATTCGCATCGTTCCCTATGTCAGCGCAACGAGCCGGCTCGACCCGGTTGCGGTGGCGGCGGCGGCGGATGCCGACAATGTCGACGGTATCGTCATCCTGAACGATGACAGGCCGCAACTGGTCGAGGCGTTGTCTGGGCTTGCGCGGCCGGTGGTGCTGATCAATGGCGAGGACCCGGCCATGATCGTCGATACGGTGACCGCCGAGAACCGTTTTGGCGCGCGGCTCGGTATCGAACATCTGCTGTCGCTCGGGCATCGCAATATTCTGCACATCACCTGGAAGGGGCGCACGACGATCCGCCGCCGATATGACGGTTATAGCGACGCGTATCTCGCGGCGGGTCTCACTGTTCCCGCCGATATGGTCATCGAGGTGGAGAGCTACGAGCCCGAATGGGGCGAGGCCGCCATCCGCCGCCTGCTGGCCGAACAGCGGCCGCTCAGAAACGCCACGGCGATCTTCTGCGCTGCCGATAATCTTGCGCTTGGCTGTCTGAAGGCCCTGACGGAAGCCGGAATCCGGGTGCCGGACGATGTTTCGGTCTTGGGGTTTGACGATATCATGCCGGCGGCCTTCAGTGCGCCGCCGATCAGCACCATCCAGTTGCCCGCCGACAGGCTGGGCGGCGCTGCGCTTGCGCTGCTGGAGCAGCGGCTTGTGGCGGCCGATCCCACCCGCCCGGCGCACCGGCTGGAACTCGGCTGTCGCCTTGTGCTGAGGGGCAGCATCGCGCCGCCGCCGAGGTAGGGTGTTGGAGTGTGGGTCTAGTGTTGACCGCTGAACAAACTCCAAACGTTTAATTCTCCCGTCATTCCGGCCTTGAGCCGGAATCCAGCCAGCCCAAGTCCTTGGGCTGAAAAGAGTCCTTTCGCCGCGCAGACGCGCGACGGCTGGATCCCGGCTCAAGGCCGGGATGACGGGTGGAGGGGCTTTAATATTCCAATCGTGACGGCCGGCTGTCTCACCGCAACGCTCGTACTCTCCTTACTTCATGCCCGTGCCGGCAATCCCTGTCGTGATGTAACGCTGCAGGAACAGGAATACGACGGTGACTGGCGCCAGGCTGAGAAAGGTCATGGCAAGGATATAGTGCCATTGCACCGAGAACTCGCCCTGGAAGGCGTTCAGCCCCACCTGCAGCGTGAAGTTTTCACGGCTGCTGAGAACGATCAGCGGCCAGAGGAAGTCGTTCCAGCGCCACAGAACCGAGAAGATGGCGAGAACTGCGAGCGCCGGGGCCGTCAGCGGCAGGATGATGCGCCAGAAGATACGGAATTCGCTTGCCGCATCGACGCGGGCCGCCTCGATCAGCTCGTCCGGGATGGTCAGCATATATTGCCTGAGCAGGAACACGCCGGTCGGTGTCGCGACCGTCGGGATGATGACGCCCCAGAGATTGTCGACGAGGCCGACGCCGACGATGACGAGATAGGCCGGCACCATGACGACGGTGAGCGGGATCATCAGGGTGGAGATGATCAGCACGAAGATCGCCTTCTCGCCGCGGAAGCGGTATTTCGACAGCGCAAAGGCGGCCATGGCGTTGACGATCAGCGTCAGGACGGTTGCGACGAAAGTGACGAAGACCGAGTTCTTGAGGAAGGTCAGGAAGCTGAAACGGGTGAGCGGATCGGTGAAGTTTTCCGTTGCAATGGTCAGTTTCTGAACGGGTGTTATTTCCCGTGTGTCGACGCTGACGGGCGGGCCGGGATTGGCGGGGTCGACCATCTGGGCTTTCAGGCCGATGCGGCGGACCATGGCCATTTCCCGCTCGATGCCGTCAATGGGGGCTTTCCAGAGGCTGAGAGGTTTGTCGTAACCCTGCACCTCCACCTGCACGGCGGCGCGCGGCAGAAGGCTCGGCGGAAACCGGGTGATTTCGGCTTCCGGTTTCAGCGATGACATGGCGGCCCAGACGACCGGGATGAGGACGGCGAGCGTGCCGCCGATGAGCCAGACCCAGGACAGGATATCGGTGAGGCCGATCCGGCCGGGGCGGCGGGTGCGCGTGAGGAAGGAGACGGCGTTGGACATGGTCAGGACTCCATCTTTTTGCCGAGGCGCAGTTGCACGAGCGTCAGTGCGAGAAGCACAAGGCCCATCAGAACCGATGCGGCTGAAGCCAGGCCGAAGAGCCTGAGATCGCTGCCAAACGCCATCTGGTAGATATATTGCACCACGAATGTATTGGCCGTGCCCGGCCCGCCGCCATTGGTCAGAACCCATGCCTCGTCAAAGATTTGCACCGAGCGGATCATAAGCAGGATGAGCACGACGAGCAGGTTGGGGCCGAGAAGGGGCAGGGTGATGCGGAAAAGCGTGCGCCGGGGCGAGGCGGCGTCGATGGCGGCGGCTTCATAAAGGTCCTTCGGGATGGCCTGAAGGCCGGCGAGCAGGATGAGCGTATAAAAGCCCATGTGGAACCAGACGGAGACCACCACGACGAAGAACCGCGACCAGCCGACATCCAGCAGGAAGATTTCCGGCGGCACGCCGAGCATCTGGAAAAAGGCGTTGAGCAGGCCGTTGCGGTCGAGGAACCATTTCCAGATGAGGCCGATGACGACGGGCGACAGCAGGACGGGATAAAAGAACATGGCGCGGAAGAAACCGCGTGCGGTAATCGCCCGGTTGAGGATGAGGGCGGTGATGAGCGCGACCAGCAGCGTGGCGATGACGTTGAAGCCCACGAACCACAATGTGTTCCAGATCGCCGTCCAGAACAGCGATTCCCGGCAGCTTCCGGGGTCCATGTAGCTCTGGCAATCCAGCAGCTTGCCGAAATTTTCCAGCCCGACGAAGGGGCGGTCGGTGATGAGAAGTTCGGTGCCACCGGTGAAGGCGTAACCGACGGCAATGGCAATCGGCAGGAAGGTGAAGATGCCGAAAAGAACGAGGTTCGGCATCAGGAAAATATAGGGCATGCGCCTTTTGCCGATCAGCCGCTCAATGAAGTTGAGCGGCACCTCGGCAATCGCCATAACGGCATCGAGCGCACGGTCGGACAGTCTCGCAAGCGTCGGATTGGCCATGCTAACCCCTCCCTTCGCTGTCGAGGCGCGGCAGCGCCAGTTCGGTGGCGGGATCGAAGACATGCACCTTTTCCCGCGCCGGCATGATCTTCAGCACCGAGCCGGAAGCGGGGGCGAAATGGCCCGCCTGATGCACGATGATCTGCTCTTTCTCACCCTGGAGATTGCCATAGAGATAGGTCTCGGTGCCGAGGCTTTCGTGATACTGCACCTCGAAGGGCAAGCCGGCATTGTCGGAGATGATGAAATGCGAGGGGCGGATGCCCGCGAGAACCGCCTGCCCGGAGCTGACGGCTGCCGGATCGACAAGGCAGGGCAGGGACACGCCGTAACCGGCGTCGATGGCGATGCCGCCGTCGCTGCCCTTGGTGATGGTGCCCTTCAGCATGTTCATGCGCGGTGAGCCAAGGAAACCGGCGACGAAGAGGTTGCGCGGATTGTCGAAAAGCTCGAGCGGGCTGCCCACCTGCTCGATGCGTCCGGCGCGCAGCACCACGATCTTGTCGGCCATGGTCATGGCTTCCACCTGATCGTGGGTGACATAGATCATCGTCGTCTTGATATCGCGATGCAGGCGGGTGATTTCGGCGCGCGTCTGCACGCGCAGCGCCGCGTCGAGGTTGGATAGCGGCTCATCGAACAGGAAGATGTCAGGCTCGCGCACGATGGCGCGGCCGATGGCGACGCGCTGGCGCTGGCCGCCGGAAAGCTGCTTCGGCTTGCGGTCGAGATAGGGCTCGATGGCGAGCATGCGCGCCGCTTCGTTGATGCGGCTTTCGATCTCCGCCCGCTTGAAACGCAGGTTTTCCAGGCCGAAGGCAAGGTTCTTGCGCACGCTCATATGCGGATAAAGCGCATAGGACTGGAAGACCATGGCGATCTTGCGCTCGGCCGGCGACAGCGCGCTGACATCGCGATTTCCAATGGCGATGGTGCCCGAGGTGACGTCCTCGAGACCGGCGATGATGCGCAGCAGCGTCGATTTTCCGCAGCCCGAGGGGCCTACGAAAACGACGAATTCGCCGTTCTCGATCTGAAGATCGATATCATGCAGCACATGAACGGCGCCGAACGCCTTGTTGAGGTTTTCGAGTTTCAGACTTCCCATCACCTGCTCCCTTCGGACAAGTTCGTCGTCGCGACGATCTCTTGGCTGTTCCAGCCCTTGGGCAAGGGCGTCGTTCTTTTGATGGCGACATCGCGTGCCGCAAATCCTTCCACGCCAGCAAGAAAGACCGCAGGCATTCCACCGGGATAATCCTCCATTCCGACGATCCTGCCCTCAGCATCCTGCGTCCAGGCATTAGCGCGGCCGGCGGCATGGGGGCTTGGCGCAATATCCGCATTTGTGGGGCGCAGATCGTATTGCAGGCCGGTGCCGAGCTTGCCGGGCTGCTGCGACAGCGTGATGCGCTCCAGCCAGACATTGTGAATGCCGGCCTTCGATGTGGCGACGAGGTTGATCGCGCCCTCCATCGAACCGCTCAAGTCTTCCACGACCAGATTGTCGACGCTGCCGGCCTGACGCTCGGGGCGGCGGTCGACGACGGTGACGGTGACCGCTTCACCCGAACCCCAGAAGCCGCCCGGCGTTTCGTGGCATTCGGTCTCGATCCTTGAAAAGCGGATGTTGCGCATCGCACCGCCATCGCGGGAAAACAGGCCGACGCCGCGATTGGACTGGACGATTTTGCAATCCTCGAACGCGACATTGGTGAAATCGCCGAAGGATTCCGTGCCGAGCTTCAGCGCGCAGCTCATGCTGGAAACGGTGCAGCGGCGAACGGTGATATCGGTGCAGGCTCCCACAGCCTTGCCATCCGGCCCGGCGCTGGTCTTCAGGCAGATGCCGTCATCGGCGGTCGAGATGAAGCAATCCTCGATCAGGGCGCGCCGGCAGGCATCGAGCACAATGCCATCGGTATTGGGCAGGCGGCGGTCGTTTTCGATGCGCAGATTGCGGAAATGAAGGTCTTCGCAATCGACCATGTGCAGCGTCCACATCGGCGAGCCACTGACGGACAGGTTTTCGAGGCGCACGCTGCGGCAGCTTTCCAGCACCATCACGCGTGGGCGTTTTTTCGCCGGGACATAGGTGCCCATGGCCTTGTCGTCGCCGACGATGAAGTTTTCACCGCCGGCCTCGATGCGGCCGGGGCCGGTGACGGCGATATTGCTTGCGCCGCTCGCGATGATCATTCCGCGATCGGAGTCTTCGGCAATCACCGAAACCCGGGTGAGGGCATAGGCGTCGTAATCGGAAACGGGGGCAAGCACCGCATCTTCGGCAAGGTGCAGTTCCACGCCGCTTTTGAGATGGAGGCCGGCGCTGACATGGCGCCCGGCCGAAAGAGACACGCGCCCGCCGCCTGCGGCTGAAACGGTGTCGATAGCCTGCTGGATGGCCGCCGTGGCATCAAGGCCACCCGCCGCGACTGTGATGTCCTGACCGATGTTCATGATGCCTTTGGCCTTTTCAGAAAAACGTCGATCAGGAGCAGCATCGTCAGCGCCTGCCCGTAGGGCGTGGGCAGGTTGGGAATGCGGCGGTAGAATTCGAGATCGTGGCCCATCGGCGTGCCGTCGGAAACACCGTGGACGACGCCTTCATCGTCGATATTGCCAAGCACCGCCTTCAGCGCGCGTTCCGCATGCGGGCGATTTTCCTCGCCGAGAATGCCGGCTTCGATGCCGCGCAGAATGCCATAGGCGATGCCGGCTGTCGCCGATGTCTCGACCGGCGAGGTCGGGTCATCGAGAAGTGTGTGGAACATGCCGTCTTCACGCTGATATTGCCGCAGCGACCGCACCTGGCTTGAAAGCACATTGGCGAGGAAACGTTTGTCCTTTCCGGCAAGCGTCGGCACCAGTTCGAAGAGTTCGGGGATGGCGACGGTGATCCAGGAATTGCCGCGTGCCCAGAAGGCGTCAGCAAAATTATGGCGTCCGTTGAAGGTCCAGCCGTGATACCAGAGCCCGGTGACGGGGTCCGACAGATAACGCGTATGGATCATGAACTGGTAGACCGCCTCGTCGATCCAGTCCTGACGTTTGCAGACGACGCCGGCGCGGGCGAGGAACAGACATGCCATGAACAGCGTGTCGTCCCAGAGTTCGCCCTCATTCAGCCGCTCCTTGACGACATGCTGGAAGCCGCCATCTTCGGTTTTCGGCAATTGATGCACCAGCCAGTCGGCCCAGTCTTCCACCAGCGCCCGGAAATCCGGCCGGTCGACATGTTCGGTGAGGATGACAAGCGGCAGCATCGGGGCGGAACTGTTGATCTGGCGCGGCGGCAGGCCACGTTCGATCTGCCAGCCATACCATGTCACGAGGTCATCCAATGCCTTCTGGTCGTTGGCGGCGAGCGCCCGGCGCAGGAAACCGTAAAGGCCCACACCCACTTCCCAGTCCCACTCATCGAACTGGATCTTGCCATCGGAACTGCCGCTGACCAGACCTTCCTGAATGCCCTTGAGGCGGCTGAAGGCGGCGGCGACATTGTCGATCGTCGTCCTGAGAGTGTCTTTTTCCATGCTTGGCTGGTTCATCTGTCAAATTCCGCTAGGAGCATTTCCAGTAAAAGCGGGGATCGCTTTTACGTCCGGACAATGCGTTAAAACAAAGAGCTAGAGCGTTTTCGCGTTTCGCAGAAATGCGGAAAGGCTCTGGGAGTAGAATGGTTGTGCCGCGCCGCCCGATGTGGGGTCGGCACTGTCGAAGGTGATTTCCGGCTGGGGCTGGTCGTGGTCGAAGGCCATGGCCTGCCCGCCAATGGTGAATGCGCCGTCCCAAGTCAGGGTAAGCTCAGCTCCGCCCGGCGGCGTGACCGAGAGCAGCCGGCTTTCGGCATCGAAGGTGATCTGCGTGGCGAGGATTTTTTCCCGAAAACGGGAGAAGGCTTCCATATCCCCGCAGCCAATGATGCCGACCCAGCCGGCGCGGCGGCCGGGCGATCTGATCTCGCGATTGGCGGTGGCGCCTGTGGTGATGGGCTCGAGACCGTTGGTCGCATAAAGCGCGGCAAAGCCACGGCCCGAGCGGGTGATGAGCCAGTTGCCCTCTAGAAGCACCTCGTCCAGCCCGTCGCGGCCGAGATAGGCATGGGTCCAGTCGTTGCGGTGATCGTGCGTATCGAAGATCAGCATCGCCAGATCGCGATGTTGCGCCACGCGCGGCAGGATGCCGCTTCCCGCCCAATACGAGGGGCGCTGGGTGCCCCACGGATCGTCTTCGCCCGGATGATTGACCCAGAGCCGTGCCATCGGGTGGCCGGCAAGTTTGATGTCCAGGACGTGCTGCTGATGGCCCTTGCGGCCGGTCTTGTGGTCGACAACGGTGGAAAGCTGGGCGGCCTCGTTCTTGAACAGCACGAGCTTACCGGGCTCCAGCCCCTGCGCATAACGTGCCTCGACCATACGGCCGCTTGTCAGCTCTGAAAGGGCGGCGAGGTGCGCCGGCGGTAGATAATCACCGCAGCAGAACATAGGCAGCGAGGCGACGCCGTTGTTCAGCCAGCCCTGACCGAAGGCGACCTGCGCAAAGGGCGCCAGTTCCGTCAGCGGCCCGGCGCGCAGCTCTTTGTCATAGGCTCTGCCTTGAGAGCCGGAGGGAACGCCGCCGAGCGTGTGCAACGCGATCATTTCGAAGATGAGATCGATCTGATAGCGCGCGCGTGCTGCAAGCTCCGGTCCCGCCCAATGTTCGATGGCGAGAAGGCCGATGAAATCCACCGGATAATAGGCAGCGGAGTTCCACTCGGCCAGCCCGTGCGCCTCGACGCTGTCGAACCAGCGCTCCAGCCGGTCGGCGGCCAGCGCCGCCTGTTCTCTGCCGGTGCGCCCGGAGGCGGTGAAGACGGCATCCGGCAGATACTCGCCGGCCAGCAACTGGCTGGTATGGAAGCAGAGAACATGGTTCTCGCTCCAGAACCACATGACGTCATTGCCGGGTTCGTCCACCCAGTAGCGATAGCCGAGGATCGAGGTATCGATCCGCGCCCGCATCTCTGCCGGCAGGCGGTCACCATAGGCGCGCACCAGCCACAGCAGCGGGATCATGACGAAATCGGAGCAGTCTTCCCGCCGATCGATGGAATGCAGCGTCGCATCGACGATGCCGCCGACCGTCTCGATGTCATCACTGCCGGTTGCGACCATCGCCAGCGCGCGGCCGATGCGCCAGGCGCCGAAGCGGGCGCTGAAGGAGAGGGCCGCCTTTTTTCGCTCGTTGATATCGCCATTGGATGCTTCCGGCGCGATGTCATGCATGAAAGCGGCGTCGATGACGCGGGTTACCGTTCCCGCTCCCGAACCCATGGTGATTTTGACGCCGTGATATCCGTCCGAAATGCTTGTCGTTCCAGGGATCGTCAGCGAGGATTGCCCGGCCTTCAACACGGTGTCCACTTCCGCAAGCGAAGCGCGCTCATGGCCATGGCTTTTGACGGCGATGTGCACCGGCAGGTCGCTCGCAGGCGCCGCCCCGAAGACCAGTTCGAGGGCCGTGCCGGAAAACACGTCGCGTGCCGGGCGAACATCGCGCACCAGCGCGGCTAGACGCTTTGTTTCTTCCCGGTCGAGCGGCACGGGCAGCACGACGGTCAGCGGCACGGCGTCGACGACCTCAAGTTCGAAGAACCAGATGATGTCGCGTTCCGCCAGATCCTCGCAGAGCAGCAGCACCTCGTTGTCGCCGGCCGAAAGATCGAGCGTGATGTCACGGCTGCTTTCGACATTGCGGATGAAGGGTTCGAAACGGACCTGTTCGACGCCGCCCACCCAGATGCGGACGCCGCCGCAGGTACGCAGCCGAAAATGCGCCTTTCTTGCTGCGTCGCTGCGGAATGTGCCCTTCAGCCAGCGCTGTACATGGGTGGGAACATGCCAGAAGCCGGTGAATTCGACGCGGCGGTTGGAACCCGGCAGGTTGAGGTGAGACACCGCAAAGCCAGTCTCGGGTGCGATGTCTCGGCCGATCATGGTCTGCTGGAAGGCCTTGCGGCAGGGCAGGTCGCCCACATCCACGAAACCGTTGATGAAGCGATAGTTCACGCGGTCTTCGGCCGGGGCTGCGGTGCCGGGAAACGACGTCTCCACCAGATCGGAGACGATCCAGGCGGTCACCGTTTCGCCGTTTGCGACGGTATATGTCGGCTGCGACGCGTTCGCCGCAAATGGTCCATCCGTCATAATGGATCGCCTCCCGTCGATCTTTATGAAATTATTTTCACAATTCGATTTTCGCTTTTCCGCGTCGATTTGTGCGATTTATGTAAAACAAACAGCTTGACGTTTATTCTGTCAAGCCGCAAAACATTATAAATCGAATTAAGCAGAGGAGCTTCCGTTCGATTTATGAAAATGTTTTCATTGGGAGGATGAGCATGATGAAATTGTTTTCGGGCGTCAGCGCCCTCGTGGTGGCCTCTGTCGCAGGTCTTGCGACGGCCCAGGCCGAGACCCGCACGATTACTTTCCTTTTTACGGATGACGACCAGGGTTATGTGCAGCGCATGTCGGAACTCAGCAAGGAGTTCGAGACGGCCAATCCGGGTGTGAAGATCAATTTCGTGTCTTCGGGTTATGACGCGGTTTCCAAGCAGCTGCCGGTGCAGCTTGCGGTCGGCGAAGGTCCTGACATCGCCAAGATCACCGACTGGCAGCTTGCGCCCTATTATCTCGACATGCGCCCCTACATGAAGGATGCGGAAGCCTTCGCGAAGCTGCACGGTTCCAGCCTCAACCAGCTCCGCCTGCCGAATGTCAACGATCCGCAGTCGATCAACGGGTACATGGCGTCGCAGACGCTCAATCTGCCCTTTGTCAACAAGACGCTGTTCGAGCAGGCGGGTGAACCCTTGCCCGGCCCGACCGCCAAGTTTAGCGAGATCGTCGAGGCTTCCGCCCGCGTCGCCAAGGCGACCGGAGTGCAAATTCCCTTCACCATGGACCGTTCCGGCCACCGCTTCTCCGG
This sequence comes from Agrobacterium sp. P15N1-A, assembly GCF_044626815.1. Lineage (NCBI taxonomy): Bacteria > Pseudomonadati > Pseudomonadota > Alphaproteobacteria > Hyphomicrobiales > Rhizobiaceae > Agrobacterium > Agrobacterium sp. P15N1-A. The sequence continues at coordinate 437,375 of NZ_JBIUPF010000003.1, forward strand.
CGGCGCCTTTGCTTATGGCGCGACCTATGTGAAGGACGGCAAGTTCAGCTTCCCGGACGATGCGGCGAAAAAATACATCGCCGATATCTATTCATGGACGCAGAATGGCAGCTTCCCCAAGGAAATGTGGGGTGCGGCCGGCGGTTCGCAGTACAAGAACATGGGTGACGAGTTCGTCAACGGCAATGTCGTGACCTATCTGGCCGGCAACTGGATGGTCAATCCGTTCCAGAACAAGATCGGCGACAGTTTCGAATGGACGGCGATCAATGCGCCCTGCGGCGATGCCGGATGCTACGCCATGCCCGGCGGCACCGCCATTGTCGGCTTCAAGCGCACCAAATATCCGGAAGATGTGGCGCACTTCATCGAATTCCTCGGCTCCGAAAAGGTGCAGCGGGAAATCGCCGAGAACTACGTCATCCTGACCGGCGCGGAGATCGTCGATCCGCAATACAAGCTGAAGAGCGAAGACGCCAAGGCGGCGATGAAGGTGTTCCTCGACAACAAGAAGAACGTGCCGCAGGCCGCCCGTGAGTTCGAGCGCGCCAAGGGCGGCAGCGCCATGTATCAGCAGATCGTGCAGCGCATGAGCCAGCTCATCGTCGGCGAGTTGACGCTCGACCAGACCTACAAGGTTCTGGAAGATGACGTCGCCAAGATCAACGAGGCTGTCGCGGTCAAGAAATAACGGCCCGGTGGAATGATGAAGCTTTCGAACGATATGCCCGGAGCGGTGCTCCGGGCATATCGCGCCGTTTCCTTCCGAAGGCGGCGCATTTTCGCTGGAGGAATTGCCGCAGGGAGCCGTTCCCGGCGGCCCATCGAAAAACTGAAATACGCTCCGTTTAAACCTGACGATGAGGCGCGCGGAACGCCGCGCCGCCTGTTTTCGTCACGCGTCACTCGCTGAAAATCATAGGATTCGTCATGGCCAGACTGAAGATGTCGTCTTTTCTTTCCGCACGCTCGAGCCTGTTCGCCTCCGTCGCATTGCTGGTTCTGGTTCCGGGCGCGCAGGCGTTCGATCGCACCGGGCCGGCAGGACAGGGTTATGCGATTACGGTGCCGGAACCGGCGGCAACATATCCGCTGCCGCTTGCCGACAATTATCGCAACCAGACCGGCAAGAACGAGAAGGGCGAGGCGGTTCGCGCCTATGATGACCGGGACAACCCGATCATCGAAATCCTCTCCGGTTTCAAGCGCATCTGGACGCTCGGCGATGAAAAATGGGCGGATGGCGGCGCCAATGGCGATGGCCCGGCGGATTTCAGCCATGTGAAGATTGTCGATCCCGCTGTCTGGCAGGAAAACATGCGTTACGTGCTGTCCGTCACCGGCGAGAACCGCACCCGCGCTGCGGCCTTCGAAGCCTATATGAACGACCGGCGTTCGCAGGGTTACAGCGTCATCGACGGCATGGGGCCGCTTGCCGCCTGGTATCGCGAAGGGGCGGGCGCGACGACGACGATCAATCATACGCTTTCGGATTTCGACCCGAACGAGGTCATCACCCGCAAGGAGGACGACAAGGGCACCGAAGCGGGTGCAGCCGATAGCGAACTGAAGGATTTCGTTGCCTTCATGAAGGTGATCCGCGGCCCGGAAGGCACGACGTCGCCGGCGAAATATTTCTATTCCTCACCACGGCCCTGGCGCATGAACGACAAAGGCGAGGTGATCGAGACCGGTAAGGAAACGATTGGCGACCGCAGCTTCGAAAGCCATGACCGCGATCCGGGCGTCATCGTGCCGGCGCTTAAATATGCGCGGGAAAATCGCGGGCGCGGCAAGGATGGCGGTTTTCCGAGCGGGCACACCAATGCCGCCTATCTGGCCGCCATCGCCTATGCCTATGCGGTGCCGGAGCGCTTTTCCGAATTGCTGACGGCGGCTTCCGAACTCGGCGAGAGCCGCATCGTCGCCGGCATGCATTCACCACTCGACGTGATCGGCGGCCGCATCACCGCAACCGCCATGGCTGCCGCCATGTTGCAGGACCCCAAAAATGCCGAGGTGAAGAAGGCCGCGCATGCGGCCTTGCAGGCCTATTTCGCCAAACGCCTGCCGCAGGGCCAGTCGCTCATCGATTTCGCCCATGGCGCAAAGCCGGATGTCGACCAATTTGCCGATGCGGCGAAGAACGGGGCGGATTATCGCAGGCGCATGACCTATTCCTTCAGCCGCGACAAGGCCGCAGGCGATGCGCCGATGGTGGTGCCGAAGGGGGCGGAGGTCCTGCTGGAGACGCGTCTGCCCTATCTCGATGCCGCCCAGCGGCGCGCCGTGCTGTTTTCCACCGGCATCGAGGCCGGTTATCCGCTGCTGGATGACAGCAATGGCTGGGGCCGCATCAATCTGGTCGCTGCCGCCAGCGGTTACGGCGCGTTTGACGGCGACGTCGAGGTGACGATGGATGCTGCCGCCGGCGGGTTCAATGCGGCGGACAGATGGACGAACGATATTGCCGGGGCAGGGCGTCTCGTCAAATCCGGCAGCGGAACGCTGACACTTGGCGGCCATAACAGCTATGGCGGCGGCACCATTCTCAGGGAGGGAACGTTGGTGGCGTCGTCCGCCGATGCGCTTGGAACCGGCGGCGTGCTGGTCAGCGGCGGCACGCTTTCGCTCGGCGGAGAGACGGATCTTGTCATCGGCGGCGACTATGCGCAGTCGGGCGGCACGCTGGCGGTCGATCCGAAAAAGGCTGCGCTTCGGATCAAGGGCAATGCGGTGCTGGACGGCGCGGCGCTGAAGCTCGTTTTCGATGGCGGCGCGCCGGCCGCCGGCACGCGGTTCGACGTGATTTCCGCCAACGGTCTGACCGGAACCTTTACCTCGATAGATGCGGGCAGCGTGAAGCTGCGGCCGGTCTATACCGGCTCGGCACTGTCGGTGGTGGTCGAATAGGCCGATGCAGGAGGCCTGCCGGGCGCGGTTTAAGCCGCCGCGCCCGGGGCTTCGGTTCAGGAATTCTGCCGTCGCATGAGCAGGAAGATGACCGGTGCGGCGAGCACGGAAACGATAGCGGCAATGATGAAGGAGGCCTGATAGCCGAATTTTTCGGCAATCGCGCCGGCGCCCAGCCCGCCGATCATGCCGACAACGCCATCCATGCACTGGAACAGGGTGAAATCGACCCCGGCCTGCCGGGGGTCGGACCAGCCCATGAAGCAGGCGTAAAGCGCGACAAAGCCGATGGACATGATGCCCGACGAGCTTGCCACCGCAACCGCCATGACGACCCATTGCGAAATATCGCGATGAACGCTGAAATAGGCGAAAAGGCACAACAGCGCCGTCTGCACGAAGATGGCGATGAGCAGGATTCGTGACGCACCGTAGAGGCGTACCAGCGTTCCGCCGAGCAGCGCGCCGGCGAAACCGACGATCATGCTGCCCACGCCATTCAGTGCGCCGATTGTGGCGAGATCGAAGCCGTAATCGACCAGAAACGGGCCGAGCATCGCCAGACCCCATTTCTGCGCCGCGACATAAACGGCCGCGACCAGAAGGCCGGTGCGGACTTCCCGCCGCTTGAGCGCGTTTTTGATCGATGGCAGGTGGTCCCGTGTTTGCGTGACCGTTCTTGCCGCCGGGCCGAACAGGAAGGGGAGTGCGAGCAGGATGACCAGCCCGGCCATGACCAGCGTGGCGCTGGTCCAGCCGGCGCGCTCCACCAGCACCAGAAACAGGCCGGCGCCGATGGCGGAACCGAGATAGGAGCCGCCCACCTGTGCGGCATTGCCCCAGCCATGATGCTCTTCCGCCAGCGTTTCGACTGCGTAGCCGTCGCAGGCGATGTCCACGGTCGCCGTCACCAGCGCGATCACCGACAGGATGGCGATTGCGACGGAAACCGGCGACGGGCCGGTGAAGGCAAGAACAGCGAGGCCGCAGGCGCAGGCGACGATGCCCGTGCCGACGATCACCCGCGACCGGTTCCTGCCGACGGGCGGCAGCCGGTAACGCTCCACATGCGGCGACCAGAGGAATTTCAGCGCCCAGGGCAGAACGACGAGATAAAGCAGGCCGATCTGGTCCAGCGGCAGTCCGGCGGTTCTGAGCACCGCCGGCAGCCCGAGAAAGGTCAGCCCGCCAATCACGCTCTGGCCGACATAAAGCCCACCGACCGCCACGAAGACGGCGGCCGGCGACGGCTTGGTTGTGGCAGGGTTCTGCTGCAGCATCAGAAGCGATACCGGATGCTGCCGACGACCTTGCGGCCTTCGTCATAATAGCAGAAGCCCGTGGTGCAGACCTGTTTCACCTCGTCGAGAAGGTTGGTGGCATTGATCTGCAGTTTCACGCCTTCCAGCGAGGGCAGGGCCTTGCCAAGATCGTAGCGCAGCGATGCATCGACGAAAGTGCGGGCCTCATTGTCGAGAATGGGCGTGTGCTGGTTGTCGCCGAAGCTCGATCCGACATAACGCAGCCCCGCGCCGATGCCCAGACCTTCGAGCGCTCCGCTCTGGAACTCGTAGTCGGCCCACAGCGAGAAGGTATGATAGGGCGAGGAATTGAGCTGCTTGCCCACCGTTTCCGACGTCAGTTTGGTGATTTCGACGTCGTTATAGGAATAGGAGCCGATGAGGCTCCAGCCATTGTCGAGCGAGGCCGTGGCTTCGAGTTCCACGCCGCGCGAGCGCAGGTCGAGCTGGCGCAGCAGGTTGATGCCAGACGAGGTCTCGTAGACCGTCGCATTGTCCTGATCGAGATTGAAGAAGGCGGCGCTCAGCAGGGCGTTATATTGCGGCAGGGCATATTTCACGCCGAGTTCATATTGCTTGCCGACCGTCGGCTGCGCCTGGCCCGTTACCGTTCCCGTGGTGATGATGACGCCCGGATTGGCGACGAAGGAGGTGCCGTAGCTGACATAGGGCATCACGCCGCTGTCAAAGACATAACCGAGGCTGGCGCGGCCGGTCGTCTTGGTTTCATCGCCGTCATAGGTGGGAGCCGTTGCGTCTCCGACGGTCTGGGCCTGATATTCGGTGTCCAGCCAGTCGTGACGAATGCCGGCCGTCAGGCGCCAGCGGTCGATTTCGACCTGGTCCTGCGCATAGATGCCGAGCGTGTTCATCCGCTGGGTCAGTATCAGCGATACGTCAGGCACATAGGTGAAGGTGTCGGTGAAGGGGCTGGTGCCATTGCCCTGTTTCGAGGTGTAGGACATGTGGCTGAAGTCGATACCGGTCAGCAGCGTATGTTTCGCCGGGCCGGTGTCGAATTCGGTCTTCAGGTAATTGTCGGCGGAGACGCCTTCATTGTCCTCGATGGTGATGCCGGGATAGTTGGCGAAGACCCATTGCTGGTCGGCCGAAAGCCCGGAATAACGCGCCTTGCTGTAGAAGGTGACGTTGTCGTTGATTTCATGCTCGAACTCATAGCCGATACGCCATTGTTTCTGCTCGAAATCATTAAAACGGGAATCGCCGCCATAAACCGGCGTCGCGCCGATCGACTTGCCGTCGCTGCCGTAATTGTTGATGTATCCCCAGGTGCCGCCGGTGGTGCTGTCCATATATTCGCCGAGCAGCGTCAACTTGGTGCCGGCATCCGGCTGGAAGGTGAAGGCCGGCGCGATGAACAGCCGGTCGTCCTTGATGGCGCTGATTTCGTTGCGGCCGTCGCGGGCCACCCCGGTCAGGCGGTAAAGCATGGTCTTCTCGTCATCGACGGCACCGGAAAGATCGAAAGCGCCCTGCACGCGGCCGAAGGAGCCATATTGCAGCTCCACCTCGCGCAGCGTCTCTTCGGTCGGGCGTTTCGAAATGATATCGACAATGCCGCCGGAGCTGCTGGCGCCATAGATGGAGGCGGCCGGGCCGCGCAGGATGGAAACCGCTTCCACGCCATAGGGCTCGAGCCGGGCGCTGCCGTTCTGGCTGCTGACCTGCCGCAAGCCGTCGCGGAAGATGCCGGTGGTGCTGAGATCGGTGCCGCGCACCTTGAAGGCGTCGAAACGCGGCTCCGCGCCATATTGGCCGATGCGCGCGCCGGGCGTGTAGTTCAGCGCTTCCGAGAGGTTCTGCGGCTTCAGGTCGTCGAGCTGCTTGCGGCTGACGGTGGTGATCGACTGGGCGGTTTCGGCAACCGGCGTATCGGTCTTGGTGGCGGTGCGGCCGGATTTGCCGACATAGCCATTGCTTTCGATGATGCCTCTGGCGCCTTCAAGGCCGGTGCCCTGCACGGTAATCGGCGCAAGCAGGGTGCTGCCGGCGGCAGCCGAACCGCCGCTTTCGCCGGTCTGGCTGGCGGGATCGAAAATGCGGACGGTGTTGCCGCCGGCCAATGCGTAGTTCAGTCCCGATCCGGCCAGAAGCCCGCTGACGGCTGCCGATACGCTGAGCGTGCCCTTGACGCCGGCCGTGCTGCGGCCCCTGGTGATCGCGGAGGGGTAGACCATGCGCAGATTGGCCTGACGGCCGAAGCTGAGAATGGCGTTTTCCAGCGGCCCTGCGGGAATGGAGACGGTGACGGTGGCGGGTGCGCCGCTTGCGGCGGGCGGTGTCTGCGCGCTGGCGGTCGTGGCGCCCGGACCCGCCGCGACGATACCCCCGATGATCGCCGTCGTCGTCAGCCAGAACCAGCCGCGTGCCTGCTTGCCCAAATTCATGTCATTCCCTCTCACTCGTGATCTCATGCAGCCCGATTAAACGGGTCCTGATTGCCTAGAGTGAAAAGGCGGGCCGACTCCTGACGTCGGATTCGCGAAAAAAAGTTATTTTATCGCGAGCGGACGAGAACCAGCATTCCGGAAAGCCGCGATACCGAAACGGGAAGGCTCTCTTCGAGAATGGTGAGCGCCTGATCCGTGTCCTTGAGGTCGAAGATGCCGGAGACGTGCTGCCTCGCCGCCGCCTCATCGAGGATGACAATGCGGCCCCGGCGATATTGCGAGAGAATATCGAGAACCTCGCGCAGCGGCTGGCCGGAAAAGACGAGCTTGCCTTCGCGCCAGGCCATGCTGTTGGCGACATCCTTGCGGGCGCGCACCAGCCTGCCGTCGCCGCCAAGGGTCACGGCCTCTCCGGGCGTGAGCACAGCGATCTCGACGCCTGCGGTCACCTCCACCCGGCCTTCCTCCACCTGCACCTCCTGCGGCAGCGCGCCATTGCCGGTGCGCACCGAATAATGGGTTCCGAGCGCCTTTGCCGTCAGCGCTCCATCCTCGACGATGAAGGGCCGCTCCGGGTTTTTGGCGACATCGAAATAGGCCTCGCCGCGAAGAAGGGTGATGCGCCGTTCCTTTTGCGAATAATGAACTGCAATCGCGGTATCGGTGTTCAGGCTGATGCGGCTCCCGTCTTCCAGCGAAAGCATGCGTGTTTCGCCGATTTCGGTGTAATAATCCGCCTGCCAGCGGTCCTTCAATCCGCTTTTCTCCGCAAACAGCGCCGCAAGCCCGATGAGGCAGAGACCGGCAACGCCCGCCAGCATTGCCCGGCGAGGTCCGCGCCGTTTTCGCTGTTCAACCGGTGCAAGCTCGATATCGCCAAGCTCGCCCCATAGGCTCTGCATGTCCTCATAGGCGCTGGCATGGGCGGCATCGGCCCGCAGCCAGACATGAAACGCCTCGCGCTCCGCTTCCGTCGCGTCTGCCGATTGCATGCGCGCCACCCACAACGCGGCCTCTTCGGCCAGAGCCTCATCGGTCAAGCCGTTATCCTTCAGACCGTCCGGGCGCTTGTTCATGTCCTGATCTGCCGTTTGTTGCGTGCTGAGATGTGGTCCTTTTCCCTTATAGAGTGAAAAAGGATGCGAACACCTGATGCCGGTCTACATTTTTATTTGCGCGCGGACCTGACGGCAGTGCAGCAGCGCCTTGATGATGTGTTTTTCCACCATGTTGCGGGAAATGCCGAGACGGGCGGCGATTTCGCCATTGGAATGGCCATGCAGGCGGCTGAGCACGAAGACCTGCTGGCAACGCTTGGGCAGTGCCTCGATGGCCCGCGCCATCAAAATAAGGTGCTGCCGCCCGACGACGATCCGCTCCTGCCCCGGCTCTTCGCAGGCAACGGCAAAACCCGCTTCGTAAGGTGCGAATAACGGCCGCTCGCGCGACTGGCGAATGGCGGTCAGGCGGGCGACGGACCGGGCGATCTGGAAAAGATAGGCCTGTGGATTGTCGATCAGCGTCGCATGAGAAACCTCCAGCGCCCGCAGCAGGGTTTCCTGCATGGCGTCGGCAGCGTCTTCCCGGTTCTGCAAGCGCCGGCGGAAAAACCGCATCAGGCGGCTTTCCTCCTCGGCATCGAGAACCTGTAACAGGGCTTTGCTCATCAATCGACCCGGTGGCGTATTGGCCTGGCGCATGAAGCAGCCGGATACGCTGCGTCATGTCGCGATAAACATGATATTTCTAATCATATTTATCGCCTTCGGATGCAAGCTGCCAACCAGTAAAAAACCGGGGGCGAAATCAGGCTCACGTTTCCGTGATGATTGTTGCGGGATTACATCAGGCCGTTTGGGCTGAGTTACAGGAAATAACGCACCCTGAGCGGCAGCAGCGCCGCGCCGAGAGCCGAGGGATCGCCCTTAGCCTCGCCAAGAACCAGCTTCGCCTCCTTCGGGCCGACACCATAACGATGTTCGCGCCGGGAGGGCATGTGCGTGCGTTCGATCATCATCCGGCCCAGCGCACGCGGCAATTGCCCGCCAAAGACGATGGCCTGCGGATCGAGAACCGCGATCAGGCTCGCCACCAGCCTGTCCACCTGCGGCATCGTCTCGGCGAGCCACTCCTCGACGCCCGGCCATGCGGGGTCGAATTGCTGATAGAGCGCTTCGATGGAATGGATGTCGACGCCGTTTTTCTGGAGCGTGGCGATCAGATATTGCAGGGCCGGGCGTTTGGGCGATTCATCCGGGCTGTATATGCCGCTGAATTCGCCGGCATTGCCATGAAAGCCGTGAAACGGCTGGCCACTGAGGATCAACCCGCCGCCGAAACCGTAATTGAAGGACAGATAAGCGAAGGTATGGCACCAGGAGCCGACACCGCGAAGACTTTCGCCGATCGCGCCGGTGGTGGCATTGTTCTCCAGCCAGACCGGCAGGCGGAACCTCTCTTCGAGGATCGGCTTCAGGTCCATTAACGACCAGTCGCGCAGGGGCTCAGGCGCATTGAAGGCGCGGTCTTCCGACACGAAGAAGCCGGACATTGAAAAGCCGAGGCCAAGCAGGCGCTCCCGCGGGATGCGATGTTCCGAGAGCAGCCTGTCGAGGGCCAGAGACAAAGCGACAAGCGTCTCCTCCCGGTCCTCCGGAAGCATCTTCAGTTTTTCTTCGACGACCACGTCGCAGCGAAGATCGGCGATACAGATCACGACGGAGTCGGTGTTGATGGAAATGCCAAGCGAATAGGCCGCTTCCGGCACCAGTTCGATGGTGGGGCTCGGCTGGCCGCGCGTGCCCTTGAGCGGCGCGCCGGTTCGCAGAAGCCCGCGCTCCAGCAGACCTTCGATCAGCCGATGCACGGACTGCTGGGTCAGGTTGGTGTGACCGGTGATCGATGCGCGGGCGATGGGGCCGTGGCGGCGGATGATATCCAGAATGAGACGCTCATTCTCGCTGGCAAGCGGCTGGCGATCGAAGGTCTGGTGCGGCGTCTGATCTGTTGTCATGGCCTTGGATAACGGCTGTGCGGGGCGGCGGCAACACGGGGCATTGGTTTGCGACAGCATTTTTCACTGGACTGTCACAAATATTACACTTAGAGTGTATTAATAAGGGGCCGGTCTACAACGGGTCCCCAGGAGGAACCATTCAATGCGCATGAAATTTCTTGCGATCGCCACGCTTGCGCTGGCGACGACGGCAGCGCCGTGCCTTTCCGCTGACAGCAATATGAAAAACCTCGACTTCGATCTTTCGAAGGTCACGCGCGACAATTTCTACGACATCGTCGTTCCCGCGGCCAAAGCCGAGGGCTCGGTGACGATGTATAATTTCGCCGGCAGTTTTGCCGATACGTGGAAGGAACTGATCACCCGTTTCGAAGCCAAATATGGCATCAAGGTCGCCTATAGCGACGTGAAGGGCGATCAGGCGAACCAGCAGCTGATCGCGGTGCAGGCGGCAGGGCAGGATTCGCCCGTCGATGCTTATTTCGCCGGTGGCGGCAGCTATCCGCTGCTGTCTGCCAAGGGTGTTGTCGGCAATATTGCGCTGACGAAAATCCTGCCGAACATGGCCAACTACAATCCGGAACTGGCCGAAACCGTCTTCGGCAAGGCGCATGGCGGCAGCTTCCCGCTGGTGCATCTCAACCAGACCGCAATCGGTTACGATTCCGCCTTCGTGAAGGCCGAGGATGTGCCGAAAAGCTTCGAGGATCTTCTCATCTGGGCCGAAAAGAACCCCAAGCGGCTTGGCGTCACCCTGCCGGCCAAGGGCGGCTCGGGCGGCGGTTTCATCTATTCGGTGGCTCTCAATTATCTCACCGGCGACTGCCGCAAGCAGCTGACCGACTATAACCAGACGCTGCAGCAGGCCGAAGACTGGGCGATGGAGTCCGAGTGCCTTACGCCTGTCTGGGATTATTATCGTCGTCTTCTCGCCGTGGCTGAGCTGACCAATGGCAATGCCGATACGCTCAACCTCATCAACAATCAGCAGCTTTACATGGGCACCGTCTGGGAAGATCAGGTCATGAGCTTCCTCGGCACCAAGCAATTGCCCGACAGTTTCCGCGTCACGCTTCTGGAAAAGGGGCAGGTTGGTTCGGGCGATGCCATGTTCGTGCCCGCCAACGCCAAGAATGTCGCCTCGGCGCTGCTTCTGATCGACATGGCGATGAGTAAGGAATTCCAGCTCTGGAAGCTGGAAAACAAGGCCTCCCGTTCTCCACGCGCCGATGTCACCAACGATCTGATGCCGAAGGCTGTGCAGGAGCATGTGCTGCCCCAGAGCGTCTATCCGCGCCTGTCGCTGCCGGCTTTCTGGGACATGTCGACGGCGCTTGCCGAAGCGCTCGATGAAAAAGTCCTCAACCAGTAACGCCATCAGGATGACCGGATCGTGCGGCCGCAAGTGCCATGCTCGGTCCGGATACCCTTGGTCAAAAATATGAGGGAGGCTCGCCATGAGTGAACTCGAGATCAGCAATATCTGCAAGGACTACGGGGCGAGCCGGGCGCTTCATCCCGTGTCGATTACCGTCGAGCGGGGCGAATTCGTCACCATTCTTGGGCCCTCGGGTTGCGGCAAGTCCACGCTTTTGCGCATCCTCACCGGCATCAGCCAGCCTTCGGGCGGTGAAATCCGGCTCGGCGGCAAGCGCATCGATCAGGCACCGCCGGAAGCGCGCGATATCGCCATGGTGTTCCAGTCCTATGCGCTTTTCCCGCATATGTCGGTCGCCAAAAATCTCGGCTTCGGCCTGAAGATGAAGAAGGTCGCGAAGGACGAGCGGGTGCGGCGCATCGCCCATGCGCTTGATATCTGCAATCTCACCGGGCTGGTGGATCGCATGCCTCGGCAATTGTCCGGCGGCCAGCAGCAGCGTGTGGCGCTCGCGCGGGCCATTGTCATGCAGCCAAGCCTGCTTCTGTTCGACGAGCCGCTTTCCAATCTCGATGCCAAACTTCGCGACACACTGCGCCATGAGCTGACCGAGCTTCACCGCCGCATCGGTGCGACAAGCCTTTATGTGACGCATGATCAGGCCGAAGCCATGGCGATGTCGGACCGGATCGTCGTCATGAATGCCGGCCGGGTGGTCGAGATCGGCACGCCGCTCGAGCTTTATCGTGCGCCGAAACACGCCTTTACCGCCGGCTTTCTCGGCCAGACCAATCTTCTGCCCGTATCCGCCGAGGGTCAGCAGGCGCAATTGCCCTGGGGCCAGTGCGTGACGCTTGATCGGGTTGCCGCCGGCAATGTCCAGATTTCCGTTCGTCCGGAAAATATTCACATCCGCGCCGATCAGGCCGGTGAGGGCACGGTTTCCGCCGTTTCCTTCATGGGCGCCAATGCGCTCTATACGGTCGAGATCGGCGGCCGCCAGATAAGGGTCAGCCAGTCCGGCGCGGAAACCCTGATCGACGCCGGGCAAAGGGTGGCCCTGCAGTTTCCCGGTTCGGTCCATCTTCTCGATGACAGGATGGCGGGGGAGGCGGCATGATGGCCCGGCTTCTGCGTGACAGGCGCGCCCAGCTTCTGTTCCTGCTCTTGCCGGGTGTTGGGTATCTTCTGGTCTTCTTCGGCGGGCCTCTGCTGTCGGCGCTGATCGGCAGCTTCAGGCAGGAGGATGGCGGCTTCACGCTGATGTTCTATGAGCGGATTTTCACCCGCGCGTCGATGATCCGGGGGCTCACGACCTCCATCTATTATGGTGTCATGCCTGTCATCGTCTCGCTTGCGGCCTCGGTGCCGCTGGCGCTTCTGATCCGCAAGAGCTTTCTCGGACGAAAACTGTTCAGCGGCCTTTACAAGCTGCCGATGGCGGTGCCGGGCATCATCGTCGGCCTGATGGTGATCGTGGTTTTCGAAAGGGGCGGGTTCCTCGACCGGTTGGTCGCGCCGCTGGGGCTCGAACTGCCCAAGCTCGTGCGTGATGACTGGGGCATCGGCGTCATTCTCGCCAGCGTCTGGAAACAGATACCTTTCATGACGCTGATCATCACCAGCGCCTTTGCAGCCATTCCCGAGGATATACGTTATGCTTCCCGCACGCTTGGCGCTTCGCGGCTGAAGACATTTTTCTTCGTGGAAGTACCGCTCGCCATGCCAGGCATCACGGCCGCCATTCTTCTCACCTTCATCGGTTCCATGGGCTCTTACGCCATTCCGGATATCGTCGGCCCGCCGACGGCCCGGCCGCTTTCGGTGCTGATGGTCAAGGAATTCAATCAGGGTCGGTTTAATCAGGTCTATGCCATGGGCATGGTTCTGAGCCTCTTCGCGGTCTCCGTGCTTATTCTTTATTATTCCCTCACATCCCGCATCGGCCCCGGGCAAAACCGAGGAGACGCATGATGAGTGTTATCACCACCGACCCCGCCATCACTCCCCGCCGCCGCGCCTTCACGCCCGAGGACCGGATTTTTGTCTCGATCGGGCTGTATGGCGCGCTGACGCTCGCCATCGCCGTGCCGCTGGCGCTGATGTTTCTCTGGAGCATTGCCGACGGCTGGTCGCCGCCGCTTGTCGTGCCGAAGGATTATACCACGGCGCGCTGGGCAAGCATCCTGAGCGACGGCAGCCTCATCCGCGCCGCCGTCAACAGCATCGTCATCGCCATCGTCGTCACCTTCCTGACGGCAGTCATCGCTCTTCCGACCGCCTGGGCGATGGCGCGGTTTCCCTTCCGGCTGAAGCGGCTGGTGGAAATCTTCATTCTGGCGCCGATCATTATTCCAGGGCTGGTCGTCGCCGTCGGTATCGGGCAGGTGTTCCTGCTTTTCGGCCTCGCCTATTCGGTAACGGGGGTCATCCTCGTGCAGATCGTCGGTACCCTGCCGCTGATGATCCGGCTGATGACGGCGGCGCTGGAGACCATTCCAGACGACCTCATCCATGCCGCCCGTTCGCTCGGCGCAGGAACAGTCGGCATCGTCCTCCATATCATATTGCCGCTGGCGGTGCCTGGGCTTCTGGCCGGCGGGTTGATGTCCTTCATCGGCAGCTTTGAGGAGTTTGACAAGTCCTTCATCGTCGGCGCGCCCGTCGTCGAGACGCTGCCGATCAAGCTTTACATGTATCTCGATCCCTATTCGATGCAGCTGCCGCTCGCCTCCATCGTCTCCTTCATCCTGCTTCTTCCCGCACTCATCGTCTTCATCATCGCCGGCCGCATCCTGCGCGACGACCTGATGGCGGCGGGCATGGGGAAAATCTGATCCGGGCGCTCAAACCCGGTAATTGCAACGTCCGAAAGTGAAAACCATGCACCAGACCCTTGCCACCTCCCGAAAGACTTCCACTCCCTGCAATGTGCTTGCGCTCTGCACCCGCGACAATGCGGCTATCCTGACCGTCGCCCATCGCGGCTTCTGGACGGCCACCGCCGAAAACTCGCTCGCCTCCGTCCGCGCCGCGGTCGCGGCCGGTGTCGAGATGATCGAGATCGACACGCAGGCGACGGCCGATGGCCGGCTGGTTGTCATTCACGATGAAACGCTCGACCGCACCACGACTGGCAAAGGGACGGTGAGCGAATTGCCGTTCGAGCTGGTTCGCGCAGCCAGGCTGAAGTCTGGCGCGGGCGGTGATGCGGCTGATGTGACCGACGAGTGCGTGCCGACGCTGGAAGAATTGCTGGAAGAGGCGCGCGGCAGGATCACCGTCAATATCGACACCAAATTCACCCGCGATCTGCCGCAGGTCATGGAAACCGTGCTGCGGCTTGGCGTCGAGGATCAGGTGCTGGTGAAGACCGATATCGATCCGGAAGCCGGCCATTTCGAAGTGCTGGATGCCGACTGGTTCGGCAAGATCCCGCATATGCCGATGTTCCCGGTCCGGAAGGGCAAGTTCGCCGAGGATCTGCGCCGTATCGAGGCACTGAACGCGCCGATGATCGAGGTGAAATTCACCGATATTGCCGATCTGGCCGAGGGCCGTGCCGAGATGGAGCGCCAGAATATCCGCCTCTGGATAAACTCGCTCGACGTATCCCATTGCCTTGATTTCAACGATACGCGTGCGCTTTCAAATCCCGAAGCCGTCTGGGGTGCTCTCGCCGAGGCCGGTGTCGGGGCGATACAGACCGATGAAGTCGAAGCCTTCACCGGCTGGCTGAAGGCGGGCGCTGGCGAAACCGGCAGGGCGTGGAAACGATGAGCGGGCGTCTCGACCGCGCCGTCGCAATTATCGAAGAAGCGATGGGCCTTGCCCTTCGCTTTTTCGAGTCGCGCGACGCCATCGCTACCCGGACGAAGGGTTTTCAGGATTTCGTCTCGGAAGCCGATGTCACGGTCGAAAGGCTCATCCGTGACCGTCTGGCGGAAGCCTTTCCCGGTGAGATGGTGCTGGGCGAAGAAATGGGCGGTGTGGCCGATGACGCCTACTGGATCATCGATCCTATTGACGGTACGGCCAATTTCCTGCGCGGTTCGCCGCTCTGGGGCATCTCGCTCGGCTTCGTGCGGAGCGGCCGACCGGAACTCGGCGTCGTCGCCATGCCGGTCTTTGGTGATATCTACGCGGCGGCGGATGGAACCGGGCTGATGCTGAACGGCAAGCCGCTTGACCGCCATGTACCCTTCGAGGCTGTGCAGGTCATGTCGCTCGGCGACAGCGCCGCCGCCGATGCGGAAGAGGTAGCGGCCCTCAATGTCGGGCTCAGGCATGCGGGCTGGGTGGTGGAATCCATCCGCTCGACATCGATTGGTCTCGCCTTTGCCGCACGCGGCATCTTCGACGGCCATCTGCAGAAGCTGACCACCATGTGGGATATCGCCGGCGGCACCGTTCTCGCACGGGAGGCGGGTCTCGATGTCCGTATCGGAACGCGCCTCGGTAGCGGCATTCCGTGGGTTGCCGCAGGAACGCCGGCATTGATGGCGGTGACGGAGGGGTTGTGGCCTGAGATCGCAGGAAGAGTGCCGGCGGAACCTGCGTGACCCTTGGTAAAGTCGATGGCGGATGTGCTGAAACATCTGCCATCTGCATATCAGCCGGCTGAAACGCCGCAACCGAGCAATGTCCGGTCCGGCCGCTATCGATCGTCAGTTCGCCCGAGACAGCGCAATTGCGTCAGGACCTGCGGGAAAACGAAGCTGGCCGGATAGGTCATGGACGGCGCTCCAGATCGCTTCGGCAACATCGCCTTCGCTGGTCGTCATGGGCGGTTTGGCGAAGCCTTCGAGGATTGGCCCTGCAAAGTCCATGTAATCGTCCGGCAGCAGCTGCTCCAGCGGCAGGATGGCGTTCGTCGTGAAGCGGGTGGTCGGGGCATAGCCCGGTTCCACCAGTTTCACCCGGATGTTGAAATGACCGAGCTCATGCGCGAGCGAGCCGGAGAAACCTTGGATAGCCTGCTTGCTGGCGGTGTAGGCGGCGGCGAGCGGGAAGGAGGCGAGCGTCGCGCTGGATGTGACGTTGATGATCGTGCCGGATCGGCGCTTTCGCATCTGCGGGATTATCGCCTGCGTCATTGCCATCAAACCGAAGCTGTTGGTGTCGAAGATCGTGCGGATCGCCGACATTGGCGTTGCTTCAAAAGCGCCGACCATGCCGATGCCGGCATTGTTGACCAGCACGTCGAGCGGACCTGCCGCATCGATCAGCGCCGCGATGCTTTGTTCGTCCGTCACATCCAGCGGCAGGACGCGCAACCGGTCCGTGTCGCCAACGAAGCGGTCGGGATCTGGATGCCGCATGGTCGCAACGACATTCCAGCCGCGCGAAAGGAAGAGCTCGGCGGTTGCCTTGCCATAGCCCGATGAGGTGCCGGTGATGAGGATCGTTCTGGTCATCATAATCTCCATTGTTCGATATGACCGGAGATAGACGATGTGTTCTGGATGATATATGCTCTTAACACCGAAATTTATTATTGATCGTCCGGAGAATGGATCCTCTTAGCGATATCATCGATCTTTTGCGGCCGAGCGCCGCCGTTTCGAAGCCGATTTCCGGACGAGGCCGATGGGGCGTGCGTTATCGCGCCTATGACGCCCCGGGTTTTGCCGTCGTCCTGGCCGGTGCCGCTTGGGTCATCATCGATGGCCGGGAACCGCTGCGGCTGGCGCGTGGCGATTTCCTGCTTTTGCCCTCCACGCCCGCCTTCTCGCTTTGCAGCGATACCGACGTCGACTGTATTCCGGTCGAACCACAAGATCAGGCGGTGCGGCATGGGGAACAGCAAGGGGAACCCGATTTCGTTGCGCTCGGAGGAAGTTTCACGTTCGAGCGGGTCAATGCGGCGCTGCTGCTTTCGTTAATGCCCGAGCTGATCCATGTGCCGGCGGGTGAGGGCGGAGCATCCCGGCTGGCGCGTCTGATCGAATTGCTGGCGGAAGAATGCGCGCGAGAGGATGCGGGCAAGGAACTGATCATCCGGCGCATGCTGGAGGTTTTGCTGGTTGAAGTGCTGCGGCGGCCGAACGCGGGCAACGAGGCTATTCCGGCGGGACTGGTGAAGGGAATGCGTTTGCCGGGGCTTGCCCGCGCATTGTCCGCCATGCACGCCAATATCCGCGCGAACTGGACTGTCGCCGAACTTGCCGGTATCGCCGGCATGTCGCGCTCGGCCTTCGCGGCGCGTTTTCATGAAATGCTCGGCTGCGCGCCGATTGAATATCTGGCCCGCTGGCGGATGGCGCTTGCCAGGGACGCGCTGATGCGCGGGGTGAAGTCGCTCGACGATATCGCGGATGAGATCGGTTATGAATCCGCCAGCGCATTCAGCACCGCTTTCCGCAGGAGAACGGGTGTCGCTCCGGGCAGCTTTGCCCGTGCGAACAGCGACAGGCACTGACCGCGCGGATTTTCCCTAGTCGTGCCGGTCACGACGGCGGCGGGAGCCTTTTCGGACCATCTAGAGGGAGTGACGTTGGATCCGTGCCGGTATAGGCGCGTTCGCTCCAGAGCAGGGCTTTGCGCAGCCGATCCGACATCGCTTCGGTTGTGGCGCCCACGAACAGTATATGGTCTGCGGCATCGATGGAACCGACAAGTTCCCAGTCCATGGACAGAAGCGCATCGGCAAGTCTGGGGCTTCCTGACGGCCAGGCAACCCAGTCTCCGACGCTGAACCGGTCCGGGTGATTTCCCTTGCCCGCAAAGACATCGGCAATCTCCTCCTGTCCTCTGGCCAGTGCCGCAACGGAGAAGCGTCGGCTCGCTGCGATGAGATCGACCATGCGGCTGCTGGCGTCGATGGAGATCATCAGAAGCGGCGGTTCTGCGCTGAGCGGCATGAAGGAGGTGATGGTGCGCCCAACCCGCTCTCCGGCATGGCAGGTCGTGGCCACCGCCACGGTGAAGGTTAGGGCGGCCATTGAATCCTTGAAATCACGCGGGGAGATCATCGGAGAGGCGCAAGCTTTCAGCGGAACATGCGCGTGATTGACCACACCGCCATCGATCAGCCTGAGATTATGAGACATGACATGCCGGGCTAACCGCCCGCTCCCGGATTTTTCGAAAAAATGGACATTTTTGCCGCAGCGCCATTCATGATGTCGGCATTGTCAGGCGGTGACTTTTTCTCATGCACGCGCGGCCAGATGCCGGAATAGCGGCGGTTGAGGTCGAGCCAGACATGCAGCCCCGCTTCGGTATCCGGCCGGATCGCGGCGGCGGGACATTCGCCCTCGCAAATCCCGCAGTCGATACATTGATCGGGGTGAATGACGAGCATGTTCTCGCCTTCATAAAAACATTCGACCGGACAGACTTCCACGCAGTCCATGTATTTGCAGGCGATGCAGTTTTCGGTGACGACATAGGGCATTGAGACGCTCGAAGGGAGTTGCAGCCGGACGGCGGCTGTCCGGCTGCGCCTGATCCGGCCGGCCGCCCAGGGCAGTGGGACCGGCCGGATCGGTGGGGCTCAAATCAAAGGCGGGCGGCGACCGCCTGCCAGTTCACCAGATTGTCGAGGAAGTTTTCGAGGTAAGCGGGTCGCTTGTTGCGGAAATCGATATAATAGCTGTGTTCCCAGACATCGCAGCCAAGAAGCGCCTTCTGCCCGAAGCACAGCGGATTGACCCCGTTTTCGGTGCGGGTGATCTTCAGCGAACCGTCGGCATCCACCACCAGCCACGCCCAGCCCGAACCGAACTGGGAGGTGCCGGAGAGGGCGAAATTCTGCTTGAACAGCGCGACCGAGCCGAAGGACTGCGTCAGCGCATCTTCCAGCACCTTGGGGATCGCATGATTTTCCGGCCCCATGATTTCCCAGAAGAGATTGTGGTTCCAGTGCTGGGAGGCATTGTTGAAGATGCCGGATTGCGCCACCGCACCCTTCTCATAGGTGCCCCGGACGATCTCTTCGAGGCTCCTGTTTTCCCATTCGGTACCGACGATCGCCTTGTTGAGATTATCGACATAGGCCTTGTGGTGAAGATCGTGATGGAACTTCAGCGTCTCCTCGGACATGCCCGAGGGGGCGAGCGCATCATGGGCATAGGGGAGGTCGGGAAGCTGGAAAGCCATGGGGTATCCTTTGTCAACTGTTCGCTCAAGAGCATGGAAAGAGCCTTGCGAAAACAAGGTGACAGTACTTCTAGGACCTCAACCATGGTTCAGGTCAAGAGGTTTTTTCGCGCTGTGCCGTGCGCGCCAGTCGGAGTAACGGATGGATGTTTCGGCGTGGCAAAGCTCACCTTTCGCGATTTGAGACCGGCGTAATCAATGGTCCTGCCTGATATTGCCGCCGCGGCGGCGCAACATCGCGTCCCTTCTCGCAAAGCGGGAGGAATTCCGAGCCGTTGGAATTGGTGGCGTATTCTTCAGAGCAGCAGATGTCCCTGGCCTGGCTGAATGGTATGAGAAACATCTCGGCATCGACAATCTGCATAATCGGTATGGCAGCAGGACGCCGGAATGACGATTTTTGGGCCTTTCGCCAGAGACAGCGATTATTTCGGCCGTGCTGAACAGCAATGGATGATCTCGATGCCCTCATCGCGAAGCTCACGAACGAAGGTGTAGAGGTTGAAACTCGGGCCGAATAGGATTCGGAGGTTGGACGTTTCTCCAGGATACACGACCCGGAAGGCAATCCCGTGGAATTGTGGGAGCCCGCCCGGACCTGAAGACGTTTGCGCTCCGCACGGCTCGGACCGGGGGTGAGTGAGGCTAAAACAGTCCCTTTGTTAGTCCGCAACCGCAATGGTTGACCACTGATGAACTTCGAATTCGGCGATTGAGATCGAGCCATCTCCATTGCCCGAATATGTCGCCGGCTGCGAAGCAATTTTAGTTTTCCTTAACTTTGGTACCTATGAGGGGCTTGCAGGGTGATACGTATTGCAATAACTTCTGGTTGTTATTTGAATCAAAGGATCCGTAGCGGGGAAATTCGGCGGATTGTCCTGAAAAATCACGGATGAAAAGTAACATTCTTGCCATGATGTTGGTAGGATTGATTATTACGTGAATTTTAACGTGCGCGGTTCTTTGAGAAAATGACTAGAGACTATCGTCTCGCAAAGAAAGTTACTACTTTAACGCTTCTTGGATCAGATGAACTGATCTATGCACCCGGTAGGGGATCGACAGCAAGGACAGCTGCAGAGTGAAGCATGGGCGGCATTGCCGCGACGAACTTCATTTCAAATGCAGGCCTCCTAAATATGCTACTTGCTGTTTTCATTCCGGGTTTCCGACGGCTACTCCCTCCTGATTTTTGTCTCGCAATTGTGCCGACCTCTCGAATCTTCGCAAAATCCCCGGTTGCCGCGCGGGCAGAGCGGAATGCCTTCGGTATGTCGACAAACGCATTCAAGCGGACCTTTGCCATTTCGCTTTTCGCGGGCCTGCTCGCGTCAGAGCCGGCAACGGCACAGTCGCCCGCCGATGATTTTTCCCGCCGGCAGGATCAGCAACAGCAGTTGCAGCGGCTTGAGAACCTGAAACAGGTAACTCCTGATGGCGTCGCTGGTCGTGGGAGCCGCGCACCGGGAGGCGACGCGAAATCCGCTGGTCCATGCTTCGATATCTCGCGTGTAGAGACCGAAGGTGCGACAAGGCTCTCCCCAGCTGAACTCGGCAAAATTACGCAGCGTTACAACAATCACTGTATCGGCGTGGCGGATATTACTGCCCTGCTCAAGGCTATCACCGACCTCTATCTGGACAAGGGACTGGTGACTTCACGCGCCTATGTGCCGCCACAGGATATTGCCGGAACAGGGCTGCTGCGGCTGGTCGTCGTCGAAGGCACGATCTCGGATATTTACCTTAACGGTCAACCGGCCCGGCGAAACGGCTCATTCGCCACGGCCTTTCCCGGCATGAAAGGAGAGGTCGCCAACATCCGCGATGTGGAGCAGGGACTGGACCAGATCAATCGTCTGTCATCGAACGATGCGAAGACCTCGATGCTGCCCGGCAAGGAGGATGGAACGTCCATCTTAAATGTCGAGAACAAACCCCGCAAGCGCTGGTACGCGAGCATTTCCAACAACAATCTGGGTCAGAAGAGCACCGGTTACTCCCAGACAAACGTTTCGTTCGGCCTCGACGGCCTGCTGGGTATCAATGACCAGTTGGGGTTTTCCTATGGGCGCAGCGGCCCGGACTACCCATGGGACGATAATGGTCGCGGCCACAGCAACAGCTATTCGGTCAATACAAGCGTACCCTATGGCTACTGGACGTTTTCGGCGAATGGTTCCTGGTACGAATATGACAGCACTATTCCCGGCAATTTCGGGCCGATCGAAACTTCGGGTGATTCCGGTCAGATTGGATTTGGCATCGATCGCGTTATCCGGCGAGACAAGGACTCGATCACGACGCTCAGGGGCGGCCTCACCTACAAGCAAACCAACAATTTTCTTCTCGGCAACCGGATTGAGGTTGGAAGCCGCCGATACACGATAGGCACTCTCGGTTTGTCGCGTTCGCAAAGAATACTGGGTGGCGTCATCGCCCTCGATTTTGCCCTTGATAAGGGTCTCGATCTTTTTGACGCTGCGGAGGCCGGAGAGCCCGGGGCCGGCACGGCCGATCCCCGGTTCCTGAAACTCAACACGACCGTCAGCGCGACGCGGCCGTTCGAAGCAGCTGGCCAGCGGTTCGAGTTAACCACGCTCCTCAATGCGCAATATTCGCCAGATAACATGTTTGGCGCAGAGCAGATCGGGCTTGGTGGCTTCAGCAATGTACGCGGCCTGAGGGAAAGCGTCATATTCGGTAATAACGGGTTCTTCAGCCACAACGAATTGGCATGGCGGACAATGCCATGGGAAGGCACAAGTCTGGCGCCCGTTCTGGGCGAGCTACGCCCTTACCTCGGTCTCGATTACGGCCGCGTGTTCTCGCAGGATCGATTCGACATTCCCGGCGGCTATCTCGCGAGTTGGACCGTTGGTGCGAAACTCGTGGGGGGAAACATCAGCGCCGATTTTGGCTACTCCCAGGCATTTTCCAGCAGCGTCAATGGCGGGCGCGGAAATCTCATTTTCGCCAGCGTGACGGCACGCTGGTAGCTTCAAAAGAGAATATTATGATCAGCTCTTCTTTTCACACCCCCAAATTATCTTTCATCTCCGCCCTGGTGGCGACAGCTATTGTCGTATCCGGTTGCGGTGGCCGGGCTGCACATCCGGTGTCTTCCACCAATCCGGCCGACAGTGCTTTCGACTGCGCCGGCATAAAGCGCGAGTTCGAGGCCAATGAGCGGCAGGTGCTGGCGACGGTGAAGGAACGATCCGACGCGCAGGGTAAAAACGTGATCCTTGGTGCGACAGGTGTTCTTCTGTTCTGGCCGGCCCTTTTTTTCATGGATCCGAAATCGCCGGAAAAACTGGAAATCGACGCATTGCGTAACCGCAATCAGGTCCTTGCCGAGATTGCCAAAAGCAAAAAATGCCCAGCTCCGCAATCGAAGCTGGCAGATGTCTACAAGAAACTCGACAGCAAGCCATCCCCGGCCGACACGAGCAGAAAAGACCGCTAAGCCCCAAATTCCGTCTGCCACGAGAGGCGAGCAACAATGACATCACAGTTTAAGCGTCTTCCACGCAAGACAACCGACCTCGCGTTGTTCGCTAATGCCGGGACGCTGGCTCAAAAAATCATTGCCACCGTTGTCAGTTTTACGCTCCTGCTTCAGCCAGTGCTTCTTCACGCACAGGACATATCGCCGGAAGTTGGAGGATCTTTTGCAAATCGCCCCGGGATAGGGGCTGCTCCGAACGGAGTGCCGCTCATTGATATCGTCGGACCCAACAGCCAAGGTCTGTCGCACAACAAATACAACAATTTCAACGTCGGCACACCGGGGGTCATTCTCAACAACTTCAATGGTGAGATCGGTACGTCGAAACTGGGTGGCGTGACACCCGGCAATCCAAACCTTCAAGGCAAGGGTTCCGCCACGGTCATCCTCAATGAGGTCACGTCGCAAAACCGCAGTTCGCTTCTCGGTCCAACCGAAGTGTTCGGTGGCAGGGCCGATGTCATCATTGCCAATCCGAACGGGATCACCTGCGACGGCTGCGGTTTCATCAACACGCCACGCGCCACGCTGACGACGGGTGTACCTGACATCGGCACCGATGGACGTCTCAATGGATTCACGGTCAACGCAGGGGATGTCACCTTCGGTCCTAGCGGTGGGAATTTTGCGCTTGGTGACGGCGCAGTCAGTCTGTTCGATGTCGTGTCCCGTACCATCCAGATCGACGGAACGATCTATGGCGAGGACCTGCGCCTGACAGCCGGGAAGAGCAAATTCGATTATGCCACGGGTGAGGCAACAGCGCTCGATGCCACCTCCGGGACACCTGAATACGCAATCGATGGCTCAGCACTTGGGGCCATGCAGGCCGGCCGCATCAAGATGGTCGTCACGGAGAAGGGCGCTGGCGTTCGCATGCGCGGCGACATGGCTGCCAACACAGGCGAGCTTTCGCTATCGGCAGACGGCAAGATTTCGATCGGCAATGCGTCCGGCAATAAAGGTGTCAGCGTCTCCTCGAAGGGGAGTGTCTCGACCGGTCGTCTGACCTCGAAGAAATCAGTGTCGGTCAAGGCGGGGAAGGACACCAAGATCGCTTCGATCGGCGCGGAAGAGGATATCCTTGTCAATGGCGGGGCCGGCTTCGTCGATGTCGTCGGCACTCTTGGCGCCGGTAGCGCGATCACTGTCCTGGGAGATGGACGTGTTGCGGTGGCCGACGTCTCCGCTGCAAGAGCTGTTTCTTTATGGTCGGGGGCGGGCTCCATCGGCATCAACGGCACGGCCCAGTCCGGCGCGGCGATGTCGATTTCGGCTGCTTCAGGCTCGATTGCAGCGGGCGCGCTCCTTTCGAAAGGCGATCTGGCGCTGCTTTCCGGCCTTGATCTTGGGATTTCAGGGCTCGTGCTTGCCGAAGAGAATTTGCAGGCCTCGGCTGGTGGCAACATCCGCTATGGCAGTCTGGAAGCCAATGGCAACGTCTCGCTATCTTCAGCCGGCGGTGTAATCAGCCTCGATAAACGCACAGCCGCCGGTGGCGACATCAGGATCAGGCAGCAACATGCCGACCTTTCCAATAACAGGAGCGGACTTGCAATATCGGGCACGCTCTACATCGATGCCAATAATATCAATCTGGCCAATAGCACGCTGACGTTCGGCGGTATCGATCTTACGTCATCCGGAGTGACTGATCTGAGAGGGACGCGGCTCAATGCCGTCGCTTCGAGCAACGCATCTCGTTCCGCTCAAGTGCCGGGCGATATTGCGATCGCAGCAGATAGCCTCGTCGCCAACGGTGCCACCAACCTGCTGGCCGCCCGGGACCTGACGCTAACACTCCCCCAGCTTGTCAATGCCGGCCAGCTTGCCGCTGGTAACGATCTGACGTTCAATGTCACCGGCAATCTTACCAACACTGCCACCGGCCTGATTTATGCCGGCAATGACGCGGCGCTTTTCGTGGGGGGCGTGCTTGCCAACGAGCAGGGGGCGATTGTCGCCGGTCATGATCTCACGATTGCGGGAAACGCTCATGGCGGGCGTAATGCGGCCATTGTCAACAGTTCCGGCTTCATCTCAGCCGGTCACAACATGTCGATCATTACTGCAAATCTGCGCAACGAAAGAACAACTGCACCTACCTACACAACACAGTTCCTCTCTAACGCGCTCGTTTCCGCGTATGACATATATTATGCGAGAGAGTGCGGGGATTGTTCGTCGCCCATCGAATTTTATAACCGGTCATTCGTCATCGGTAGCCCCATCCATCGCGTTTACCGGGACGTCGTCGAGGATCGGCTCATATCCTCAGGTAGTCCCGCAGCGCTGATCAAGGCGGGCAACACACTTTCTGTCGACACGGTCGATCTTACCAATGCCTATAGTGCAATCGAAGCCGGCTCCGGCATGACGCTGAATGGCTCGGGCACGCTGACCAATCTCGGGCTGCAATTGCAGCGCACGACTTCGCTCAATTGCAACCAGCACGGCGGCTGCCAGTATTATCCGGATGTCATTTACGAATGGACGGAAACGAAAACGACCGGCGACACAGGTGGCCATGAAGGTTCATGGCAGGTCGCCGTGCCTGGCCCCAGCCCATTCGGAACGCGGGATACGTCAAAGGATATCGGGCCGGGACGGACCGTGGAAAGCGTCGAGGCGATCGGTAGCGTTACCACGACGATCCGCTCTGGCGGAACACTTGGTATCACCGGTTTTGCCGCCGTCAACAATACTGCTTCGGCCGGAACAATCGCCGACCATGCCGCCGTTGCTACGGCTCAGCCTTCGAGCGATCCGACCGCACTGCTGGCCGGCGTAACGGCGAGCGGTGCGCTGTTCACGCTTGGCGGTGTCGCCACCCCACAGTCCGGCGGCTTTGGCGGCACCATTCCCGGCCAGACATTCCTCTATGAAACCCGCGCCGCCTTCCTCGACGTCTCGAAATTCTATGGCTCCAGCTATTTCCTCGGTCGCATTGGCTATCAGCCTGATCGCCAGATCCAGTTCCTTGGGGACGCCTATTTCGAGAGCCAATATATTGAGCAGCAGCTCAGACTGGCGACAGGCTCCGGTTTTACCGGGCAGGATTCAATTACCCAGATAAAGCAGCTTCTCGACAATGGAGCCGCCTATCTCGGAGCGCAGCAGCGCCCGCTCGGCCAACCTTTGACGGTTGAGGAGATCGCCAGCCTCAACGAATCCGTCGTTGTTTATGAGTGGCAGACGGTGAACGGTACGACCGTTCTGGCACCGGTGCTGCATCTTGCCGCCAATGACAGGGAAAGATTGAACTCCGCTGGCGCGCTGATCGCGGGCAATCAGGTAACGATCGACACTGGCTTGCTTGCAACATCAGGGATGATTGCATCGACTGGCGATCTTACCGTTTCCGGTTCATCGATTGCGGCAATCGGCGGCTCCTTCAGCGCAGGCGGTAATGCTTCAATCAAGGGCGACGAGGGCATTCTGCTCGCCAATGCGAAGGTGACGGCCGGCGGCAATCTCGGACTGACTTCGAATGGAGACATCAATATCTCCGTTACCGAGAGGTCGACAACCAGTACCTTACGTGACAAGCGCAGCACGACAACGGTTGTGAGAACCACAAGTCAGGGTTCCGAGATCACCGCGGGCGGATCGATCACCGCCAATGCGGGTGGCAGCCTCAACGTCATCGGCAGCACGATTGCCGCTGATGGGACGGTCGGTCTGAAAGCGACCGGTGACGTGACAATTGCCGAAGCTGTCGACACCACCACGATCGATTACACCTACAAGAAAAAGGGTGGCCTGTTCGGCGGCAAGAAACAGACGACGAGCCACACGGAAACCGAGACTGCCGTCGGATCATCGGTCAGTGGCGGGAAGGGTGTATCCATCGTCTCAGGTGGAGATACCGTTGTTTCCGCGTCGAACGTAACTGCTGGCGATGAGACCAACAAAGCCGATATCAACGTCAGCGCAGGGGGCGATCTGCTGATCGCGTCGGGCAAGAATACTGCTGAGTTCGAGCAGAGCTCCTCATCCAAGGGCTTCCTCTCGAAAAAAAGCTCGACGCAGTACAACTATGATGAAGCCACAGTCGGCTCCGAGCTTTCCGCATCCGGCAACATCAAGCTGGATGCTGGCGGCAACGCTGTCATCGCCGGCTCGAACATAACGGCAGGCGATGCGATCAGCATCACGGGCGACAGCGTCGCCATCATCGGGGCCGAGGAACAGCACGCGCTGGAGAGCAGCAGGAAGAAATCTGGCCTGTTTGCCGGTTCCGGCGGCGGCTTCCTTTCACTCTGGGGCAAGGAACAGAAAGAAAAGAGCCAGTCGTCCACCCTCAACGTTGGCTCCGCGCTGACTGCCGGGACTGACGTAACCGTCACGGCACGCGAAAGCGACGTCAATGTGATCGGCTCCTCCATTATGGCAGGCCGCGATATCAATCTCTCAGCAGAGCGGGATGTTAACGTAACGCCCGGTGCGGAAAGTTTTGCCCTGTCCGAGCGGGAGAAGAAATCCGGTTTCGGCCTGTCGTTCTCCGCCGGCAATGGCGGCTTCTCCGTCGGCCTCGGCGCGCAGAAGACCAAGGACAGCAAACAGCAACAGTCCGACACCAACGCGGTTTCGACGCTCACTGCCGGTCGCGATCTCCTTGTTTCCTCGGGCAACAACGTCAATCTGCAGGCGGCAACCGCCTCCACCGGGCGCGATGTCGACCTCTTTGCCGGGAATGATATTAATCTCCTTTCGGCCAACGACCGCACCAATTATCAGGAGATGCACGAAAAAACCTTTGCCGGTGTGACCGTTTCCGTGACCAGCCAGGTTGGCAAGGCGGCCCAAAGTGTCATGCACTCGGCTGAACGGCTGTCGGATGGCGGCGGTGTCAACGCCATCACAAACAGCGCCATTGCGGGGCTCGGCTTCTATCAGGCTTACAAGGATCTGCAGGGTGTCTCCGAGGGGCTTTCATCAGGCCAGGGTTTCGCCTTCAGCGTTGGTGTCAATGCCGGGATTAGCCACCAGGAGAATAGCGCTTCTTCCTCGTTCTCCACCCCTGTCGTCACCGACATTCGTGCCGGTCGCTCGATCGCCATCGAGGCACAAAACGGTAATATCAGAAGTGAGGGCGCGCAGATTCTAGCCGGTTACGGCAAGAACGGCCTGCCGGTCATCTCGTCCGATGCGCTGACTGGCGACATCTTCCTGTCCGCAGAGAATGGTGACATCAATCTCAATGCCGCCAAAGGTACATCTAACGCGGCAAGTTCAAACAAGTCCTGGAGTGCAGGCGCCGGCATCAATATGGGCTGCACGACGTCGGGCGGCTGCAATGCCAGCGTCGGTGTCAACGGTTCTTACGGCAAGGGCGGCTCTTCCACCTCGGGCACCAGCCATACAAACACGCATGTCAACGGCACTGGTGATGTCGCCATCGTCACCAACGATCTGGCGCTGAAGGGTGCGACCGTCGCCGGCAACTCGGTCACCGCCGATGTTAAAAACCTGACGGTCGAAAGCCAAGTGGATACGGCCAAAGCAAAGGCGGACCAGCTCAATGTCTCTGGCCAGATCGGCTTTGGAAACGCCGGCGTCTCCGGCTCCGGGCAGAAGGCTAAAGGTGATGCGGCCATTGTCACCGAACAATCCGGCATCCATGCCGGAACGGGTGGCATCGATCTCAATGTCGAGCAGCACACCACGCTTGTCGGCGGCCTGATTACCAGTGAGGCCGGGGCGGCACGCAACAACCTCTCCACTGGCACTCTTGACGCCACCGACATCGATACGCATTCAAGCTGGAAAGCCGAAACCTATGGCGGCTCGATCGGGACTGGCGGCCTCTCCATCGCACCGCCGGTCAAGGCTGGCGAGAACGAGACCGGCAAGGCCTATTCGGCCATCGGCGGCAACATCCCGATCACCATTACCGATCCGGCCCACCAGACGCAGGACATCGGCACCATCCGCCGCGATACCGCCAATACCAATATCGCGCTGCCTGGCCTGCCGGATCTCGAACATATCCTGCGGCAGCAGTACAAGACACAGGCCGATCTTCTGGCGGCACAGGCAACAATGGCCGGGCTCGTCGGCGATATTGCCAGCGGGCTCTACCAGGATGCGCTGGAGCGTGGGGACGGCGCAGCCGCCGAACTCTGGAAAGAAGGCGGCCAGGGCCGTGCATTGCTGCATGCCATCGGCGGCGGCATCCTTGGTGGCGTCAACGGCTGGGAAGGCGCACTGAAAGGTGCACTCGGCGCGGCGAGTTCGTCATTGCTCACGCCCGCCATCGCTGATCTCGTCAACGGCATGCTCAGGGACAGCAACCTGTCCGATCAGGACAGGCAGGCACTTGCGGCGGCTATTGGTTCAAGTCTCAGCGGTCTCGTCGGCGCCGTTGGCGGCGGCGAAGGCGGCTCCTATGGAGCGGCGCAGTACCAGTACAATTATCTTACACATAAGGAGCGGGAAGAGTTCGCGCGTGCCCTGGCGGATTGCAAGGCCGGAAGCTCCGACTCGCCGGCCTGTGGTCGGGTAGAGGAACTGCAAATCCTCTCGGTAGGTCGCGATCAAAAGCTCGATGATTGTGTCGGCAATTCGTCGGCCTCCTGCGTCAAGGCTCGTACCGATCTGCGGATTGCGGCGGCGGAGTATCTCGACGCAGCCCTCACAGGTAATGGTGAGTCTGATGAATTGTCGCTCCTCGACCGGCACATGGTGTTCCTGGCTTTGTGGAAATATGCCGACAGCAATGATGCTCAAAGCGGCCAGAACTTTGGCGACACCGCCTCCACGCTGAAAAGCGATGCAGCCAAGGCCCTTCTGACGGGTTCGAAAGAACAGATCGCCAGCATCATTCGCGACCCGATTATTGGCGGGGCGATCGCCTTCGGTGGTGCCGGTAATGCAAAGACTATTATCGGTGAAACGGTGGGCAGCGGTAGCACTGGATCAAAGGGGACAGGTGCGACAGGACAAATTGGAGAAGCTCCCACAAATAGCGCTTCAGGAAATTGGGCTGCGGTCACAGAAGCCATGTCGCCACGAGCGCAGGCCTATCAAAAGCAAATTACCGGAACTTCCGGGCAGGTATATGTTGTAAATGGCGTCAAGTTTGATGGGGTGAGTGCCAACGGTACGCTGCTCGAAGCGAAAGGGCCTGGATATGCAAAATTTGTGGATAAAACCACTGGGAATTTCAAATCGTGGTTCTCGGGAGCGGATGCCCTAGTGGATCAAGCCCAACGCCAGAGCATTGCGGCGGGCGGTGCCCCCATCACTTGGAATGTGGCGGAACCCAGCGCTGCCAAGGCCATTCAAAATTTGCTACTCGATAACCGAATAAACGGCATTAAAATTAATGTCGTGCCACCACAATAGGAGCCCTGCTTTGGAAAGTTATTTTGCCGCCGCCTATTGGTCATCTCGTAAAGAAACTCTCGAAGAGTGCACCAGACGTGCGACATGCTTTCTCGCTAACCTCGCAGGTGTCTCAGATACGCTTCGTGGCTGGCGCGAGAAGAGCAAGAGTCGAAAAAAAGCACTAACACAAAAGATGATTTCCATTGAGTGCAGCGATGATGTTCGCGTCATGTTGGAGAAGGGCCGTAATAGACGAGACATGGATCGTTCAATCATCGAAGAGCTAGGCTTCGGTTTTGGTCTTTGGAACGGCGAAGCCGGTTCAGACGAAGCGGGGCTATCGGTCAGGTGTGGTATCTATAACGCGAGCGGAGTTTCAAATGCCGTTGTGCTGAATCTCCCTCGAAGTTTCGACCCCGCCTCTGGAAAGACAGTACTAGCTCTTGCGCGATCGTTTATTGACGCGTGGGAGCCGGAAAGCTTTGTGTTAACGACGAACCGTCGCAACAGGGAAGAGCTAATTAAAGCAGAGGCGAAAGGGGAGAATTGGCAGCCATTTCTAGATGTTGCTCTTTACCTGCAACAGCCTGACATTCTGTCTTTCAAGGCTGAAAGAGGAGACCTTGTTTACGAACTTAATCTTGGTCGTTTGTTTTTGAGTCGCTCGTTGTCGCCTGCCGATTAAACAGGTTCTTCCAGATTTTATGCCAATTCAAAAGAAGTTAACTGCAGGAACTTGGCGTCAGTGAGCAATTGGCGCAACGTCTTCTCTTTTATCAGGACGGAACCAGGGTATGCCTTGCGTTTACGACAAGGCTTCTTCCTTTCAGCGATAAATCTCACAAAAACGGCTTGATGAGGCAGAATTGGAATTTTTTTGCCGTTGGAAACCCTTGTGACGGGACCTATCGAACCATATTTTAAAACAGGATGTTGAAAATTAATGGCGCTTATCGGTATCGATCTTGGAACCTCAAACTCTTTAGTAGCGCACTGGACAGACCAAGGCGTGAAACTGATCGAGAATGCGCTGGGCGAGTTTCTGACACCATCAGTGGTCAGTATCGCGGATAACGGCGACGCCATTGTCGGACGCCCAGCTCTCGACAGGCTGATTACTCACCCGGACAGAACGGTGGCATCCTTCAAACGGTGGATGGGGACAAATCACGAGGTGAAACTTGCGAAGAAGGCTTGGCGCGCCGAGGAGCTGTCTGCGCTTGTCCTGAGAAGCCTAAAAAGAGATGCGGAGGCTGCGCTCGACACCGACGTATCTGATGTGGTTATTTCTGTCCCGGCCTATTTCAGCGATCCGCAGCGTAAGGCCACTATCAATGCCGCGCATCTGGCTGGGTTGAATGTTACGAGACTTATCAACGAGCCGACCGCCGCAGCCCTGGCCCATGGAATTGCAAGCTCCGAGGACGGGCAATTTCTGATCCTTGATCTGGGAGGCGGCACGTTTGACGTTTCCCTATTGCACAAGTTCGACGGAGTTATGGAGATACAGGCTTCCGCCGGGGATTCTATGCTAGGTGGTAATGATTTTCGAGACAGCTTGGCTTCATACCTCGTGACACTCCACGGTCTCGATTCCGAAAACCAGCCACCGCAAGATCGGGCCAGGCTTCTGAATGAGACTGAGCGGCTTAAGGCAGCGCTGAGCGAGACCCAGGACGCGGTTTATCATATCAACGTCTTTGGAAAAGACGTTGAGGGCAAAATAACGCGACTGGAGGCAGAGGAGCTGTGGAAGCCGCTGATCACTCGGTTGCGGAGGCCGATTGAAAGGGTCATTCGCGATTCCGAAACAGACCCATCGTCGCTCAGCCAGATTGTTCTGGTGGGTGGCGCATCGCGAATGCCGCTGCTCAAGACCATGACGACCCGCCTGTTCGGGCGGTTTCCACTGTTGCATCCCAATCCCGATCACGCCATTGCCATCGGAACGGCAGTTCAATCTGGGCTCCATGCTCGGCACGAAGCGCTTGACGAGATCATCATGACTGATGTGTGCCCCTATACATTGGGTATTGCGTCGGTTGAGCAAGCCTACGGCCTAAACGAGTTGCTGATGTCGCCCATTATCGAACGCAACGCGATCATTCCGCAAAGTCGCGAGCAGTTTTACTCCACCACCGTCGATGGGCAGACCAAGATTGATGTACAGGTCTATCAAGGCGAGAACATGCGGCCTTCACAGAACATTCTGATCGGAAATCTGGAGGTGCCGGTACCGCTGGGCAATGCCGGATCTCAATGCATTGGGGTCCGCTTTACTTATGATGTCAGCGGCGCGCTGGAGGTAGAGGTCAAGATTCTCTCGACAGGAGAACTTAAGCGTAAAGTGTTCCAAAACCAATCCAGTCTGACCGAAGCCGAAATCGCTCTGCGCTTCAAGGAACTATCGAAAATCAAGTTGGCCCCGCGCGAGCAGCAAGAAAACCTCGCCCTGGTCGCAAGGGCGGAGCGCCTCTATGCCGAGGCAATCGGCGAGCAGCGCCAACAGATATCAGCGTTAATGGCGCAGTTTATCGCGGCTCTGGATAATCAAAGACTGCGGGATGCGAGACCACTGCGGGAAACGTTTGCCAAACAGCTGGACGCGCTTGATCAAATGTGGAGCCAGCCGCAATGAGTGGCGATTGTTGGGCGTTGCTCGGCATCAAGCCCCTGAGCAGCGAGGAGGCGATCCGCAAAGCCTATTCGCGACGTCTCAGGGATTTTCGCCCGGATGAGGACCCGACAGGGTTCCAGCTGCTGGTCGAAGCTCGCAAGCAGGCGCTTGCGACGGTAAAGTGCCGGATGGTAGACGTGCTAATCGCCAACCCATCTTCGCCTGACGGCATAAGCACAGACGGAGTTGCAGAGGGCTCCGGCAGCTTCGGCAATTCTGAAAATCCCGATAATCCGGCTGAGCCTGAAAATTACTCACAACGCGCCGTAGCGCCCTTTTTTTGGGAGCCCACGCAGAAGGAGAATGCTGGAAAAGAAAGTCTACCTCGGCTGCTGGATGAATTGGGTGAACTTATCAGCTTTGGAAGAGAACGGACACGCGGAGTTGCGCAGAAAGGCAACTGGCGCGTCGACAAATGGACAGAACTATTAAACCGCGCATCTAGTGAGCTAAGTTTTGCCGAACATGTAAACTTCATCCACGTGCTTGCAAGAGGTATTGAGGGACTGTTGCCGCCCAAGGGTGATACAATCCCGTTGTCAGACTATACGGGGGGAAAAGGCATCGCTGCAATGGTCAACGCCATTGAGGAGGGAGCTAATTTTTCGGAAAATCCGGGCCTTCTCACCACGGTCTGCGGCTGGCAATCGGCAAAACATTATTTCGACTGGCTCGCCGAAGCGCAGCGCGGCAACGCTATTTTGCGCAGAAGTAGTCAGGGCAAAGCGGCTTACTTCAATGGAAAAATCCCGCTCTTCCCCTTGGAAGATCAACCATCACGCCTAGGGACAATTGATCTCAACTCATATTATCACGAAGCTCTTGAGAGGGGGCGCTGGCCTTTCTCGTTCGATTTCGCCAGAACGCTGATGCCGTCATACCACATCATGCGGTCGACAAATCTGTGGTTTGGCCTTACCATTTTCGGACTCACTCTTGTTACCGCCTATCTGACATTGGGAATAATAGCAGGCACAGACATTCGAATAGCCGCTGTCTCGCTTTTGTCTGTGCTGGCATTGCGGCTGACCTTTGCGGTCTTCTTCCGAAGGCTTACCCTTCGATTTCTGATCAAACGCATAATCAAAACGGATAAAAAACACATTTGGGAGCAGGTGCGTCGCCGCAATCACCTGACGCCTTATTCGCCTACCAACCCAGACTGGCTACTAATTTTTTTCACCGGCTTGGAACTATTCCCCCTTGTTGTTGGTCTTATCATCCTGGCGGATAGTGGCAGCAACATATGGAGTGCGAGGTATCTTTACCCCCAGCCCGCCGAAAAGCTCGTGACGAACATGGTTCTGCCAGCGTTCGATGCGGCAATCAAAGACGAGGCGTTTGGCTATGATTTATTCTTCGATTTCTTTCAGAACATTCGATCAAGCAAACCGGACGGCTTTTCAACCCGCCTGATCACGCCCGATATTCCCGCTGGAAAGTTGCCTAACTTGCTATGGCTCCCCACCCTGACTCGGAACCAAGAGCGTTTTCTTAGAGCGAGCAGCGGTCCAACGCATACCGCCTTATTTGCGTCCCGCACTATTGATCCGTCCGCCAACAGGTTGGCCGAGGTCCGAAAAGCCAAACTGCGCGTTTGGTCGTTTCTCTATCGTATCGGTACGCCACGGATGCGTGTGGATATTGAGAAGGCTCTGAACGACTGGAGTCCTCTTATTAGGGATGCGAAATTCCGCAACGGTTGGCCGACCGAGCAGGCAATCTGGAGTATCATGGCTCCAGAGCTGCAGGGCTTTGTTTCCGTGGAAGACAAAAGTTTTCTTAGAAAGGCCGTTTTATCCGAGTTTGCGCGTCAGGCTAGGCGCTATGACGCAAAAGCGAAACCGGACATTATCTATTCGCAATTCCATTGGGTGCTGTTCGCGCCTGATGCCGCATTGTTTCAGCCGCAACCTCTTCTTGCCGACACACCGCTCCCAAAAATCAACCTTGATAATGAGGCCATCAAACATGAGGCTTTGCCCAGCAACCCTATCCTGAGTAACTTCCTGCGGGGATGGGCAAGAGGGACCCAGCCCGACCGCATGGCCATGATTTCATCAACCGATAAGCTCCAAGTGCAGCCTGGAATGTTCTATATTGCACACGCGCCTGACATATCGGCATTGGCTGCGAGGCGTGCATTTTTCTTCCTTCTCGGCACGATCCTGGAGACCGACAATACGCTGCTCAGCTTGAAGATTTCGCGCCGCGGTCTTGCAAAACTTCCGGAGTCGCTTCCGGAGGACACTCCCGGTTTCTGGACCACGGCGACAGCGTATCTGCTACGGGCCCAACGACAGGAAACCGGTAAAAATCTGTCCCGGTTTTATATCGAGCACAACAGTGATGACGACGTCAGGACAATCTTGAGCCGGCTTCTGGACGAGTTACATGGCACACCCGAAGGACAGAAGGTATGCAATTCTCGTCTTCATTTGCCAGGCGGCCCTTGTTTTGACCTCTGAAAAAAATGTCAATAGCGCGTAATCTGATAGCAATTTTCCCTGAAACTACTTTCTACGGCAGCGTGGACATCGTTGTGGTGGTTAATTGGAAGACCACAGCCACCCAACGACTCGTGCTGAGTCTCGGCGGATATCGCGGCGATGACCACAGATCTGGCTCCATGTTGGGTGCGGCATGAACACCGACGGTCGACGCGAAGTGCTCGGCATGGAAATCGGCACGTCTGAGGCCGAAGCGATCTGGACGGAATTCCTGCGCAAGCTGACCAGGCGGGGGCTGCGCGGCGTCAAACTCGTTGTCTCCGATGCCCATGAAGGCATCAAAGCGGCAGTATCGAAGATGCTTTCCGCCACTTGGCAGCGTTGCAGGCTGCACTTCATGCGCAATGCATTGGCTCATGCGGGCAAGAGCGGACGGCGCGTCGTATCCGCGTTCATTGCCACGGCCTTGTATTGGATAACCGAGCAAACGATTTCTAGGAGATGTATCTGGTGACTGAACATATTGACGCGATTATTAGTGAAGTAAATCGACTAGATGATCCGCGAAAACGTAAAATTCCGCTTCCGGATGATGCTCTAATGGCGAGATACGAAGCCGCCACGGGTTTCGAATTCTCGGAAGACTATAAAAAATTTCTCAAGAGCATATCTAACGCTTTCATCGGTTACCTGTCGCCACTTACTCTAAATGAAGAGATGGGTGGCGTTTATGGGGAATTGAGATCTGCTATTGAACAAGGCCGCAGCGCTGGCCTACCCCACGATTGGCTTCCAATATGTGAAGACAACGGTGACTACTACTGCATCGCGCCCGATGGCAAAATACATTTCTGGGACCACAACGGTCCAACGACCGAGACTTGGCCCAACCTTGCAACGTGGGCAAACGATGTCTGGTTGGGTGGAGCATAAGAATTTCGGCTATGCAATACGAGCCACCGTTGAGACAATTTAGGCCGCCCCGGCATTGCTGAAAAGCTCGGGCAGACCACTCCCCGTGGGAAGTGGGGCGCTAACGGCCAAGTGGATGTTATCCCATGAGAGCAACGATAAAATCTATCGACCTGATCGACGATGAAAATTGGGCATACTGGCCAGATGACCCCTATAATTTTCATGTTGCTGCCTAAGCTTTGATTGGACAAGAAAACTACCCAGGCGCTGAGATTTTTAGCTTTGAAGTTTGCACCCCTCGTTGGCTGGTCGAGTATAGTGACCGAGAGCCACATTTCGTACGCCACGTAATTCTGATGGAAAAATATGACGAGGACGGCCTAAAATCTCTAGTCAGGAATTTGGTTGCAGACACAACCGGTGAAACATGGCGCGGAATCGCCGAAAAGCTGGCTCGCTCCATGTTCTGGGAATTTGAGGATTATCAAAGCTGGCGCCAGTGTTGTCGCCAGCGCACACTATCGGCTCAGTCCAAGCCCCCGAGACCGGGCAAGCTGCCGTTTCAACGCGTGGTCATGGCTAAGCTCGGCCTTGCGCGTTCGGTTCACGATACGGGCGGTAATCTGGATCTGCTCAGCCTGCTTTGCGAGCTCCGGGCGTGCTGCAAGCTCTTCGGCAATCCTGCGAGGATCGGAGCTTCCGAACCGCTGGGTGAGCGCTTCAGCCACCAGCTTGGCCTCATCGAGCGCGGCTCGGCCCTCAGGTAACGATCGCAGCTCTTTGATGAACTTGCTTCGCCTCTCGATCGGCATTTTCTCCACCTGGCTGATGATTTCGGCGCTGCGCGAGGTGAGGCCGGGTACTTCGATCAGATCACGCTTTTCGCGCTGCCATTGTTCGCTCGCGCGCTCTTCGCCAAGCCGGCGCTCCCACGCCTCGGACACATAGCCAATATGGACAGAGAGAGATCTCGCATATTGCAGCGCCTCTTTCCGCTCCTTGTTGTTTCCGAACAGACCCGACTTGCCGCGTAGCTCCCCGAAGCGCTCTGGTTGCTCGGCCATGGCTTTCGCCATGATCTTGCCGTTGCCTTCCTTCTCGATCATCGCGGTGCGCAGTCTCGCGGCGACCTCGACCGGGTCACGGAACACGTGCCGCGCGACAGATTCCACCGTGTCGAATCTCTGATCGATAACTGACATCGCCCTTTTCTGAGCCACCTCTTCGATGCTGCGGTCGTACCGGGTGATCGCTGGCACAAGCGGAGCTGGCTTGCCGGGTTCCAGAGAATTTTGCTGGCCTGCGGCTTCTGTGGGGGCAGGGACGGCCCCGTCTCGCGTCATGAGATCGGACCACCGGATGCGGCGATATCCTTTGTTGTCCTCTGTCCTGTCGTCCTGCCGTCCGTCATCGATATTTCCGGCGAACTGATTGCGACGATTTTCGCGGCGAACAGGGCCGGCCAGATCGCCGACACGTTCCTCGTAAACCTGCTGACGCTCTGATGGCCGGTCCTGTTGCTCCCGCACCGGATGGGCCGCATGGGCCAAAACCTCTTGACGCTCTTTTTGGGCGGTAGCAAGCTCGATCTCGCTCCTGACCCCGAGCTGCTCCGCTATACCCCGCCGCTCGGCAAAGTCCCTGATGTAATCCAGCGTGGTTTCTTTCGCGCCGGAACGCGACAGGCGGTTGTCTAACTGCTGGTAGGCCAGTTCATCACCCTTGACGACGCGCCACGCATTGCGTTGGACCTGCGTACCGTCCGGAAGCGTGACAGGCGTGGCGCCTTGATGCTGTAGTCCGATCCTGTCCCCGATCTGTGGTGAGGCCTCGTGCATGGCCCGCTTGAGATCAACGCCCCACACCGTGCGCTGTTCGCCCTTGTCATTTTCCAGCGTCACAAAATAGTTTTCTCGCGCCTGACGATTATGTTCGTAGGGCGCAACGCCATGGTCAACCAGCCGGCCGGCCTTGGTGAACTCCTTGATGTCGGCATAGAGCTGCACGCTGTCGCGATGCCTGGTCATGGCAACATAGGTCAGATGTCGATCCATGGTGCTGGACGCCAGCACAAAGGCGCGATCGACCGTCGCGCCCTGGTTTTTATGGATGGTCGTCGCATAGCCGTGGTCGATCGCCTGGTAGCTGTCCGTGGGAATGCTGACGCTATCGCCGCCTCGACCATCGAGCCGGGCGATGATCTTGCCCTTTTCGACATGCTCGACGGTGCCAAGCATGCCGTTTTTCACGGCGAGGTCGCGGTTGTTTTCGAGGAAGATGATCCGGTCACCGGCGGCGAAGGCGCGTTTGCCGTTATTGGTCTCGAAGGTTAGTTCTCCAACATCCTCACCATCGCCACGGTCTCCACGGTCCGCACCGGCGCTCAGCCCGTGGCTGCGCTCCAGCCTTTGTCTGTTCTGAAGTTCGGAACGGATTGCGACATTGAGGGCGCGCACATCCACACGGCGATGCGCCATGGCAACCCGGGTGCCATCCGGACGCTTCTCACTATCGACAAGATAATCACCCACGATCTGCGCCATCGCTGCGTCGCGGCTTTCTGCAAAATGGATGTCGCCGTGATCGCGATAGGCGGCAAGGCCCTCGGCCGTCTTGTGGGTCGCAAAGGCAACCGATGCTTCTCGCTGCCAATCATGGCGCTGGCGGCGAATGCCGGAAAGTTCCCCATGGCCGATCTGCTCGGCAATCGCCCTGAAGGGTGCACCGGCCCCGATCGCCTGGAGCTGCTCGTGGTCGCCCACAAGAACGATCTTTGCGCCGCGCTCTTCTGCTTCTGCGATAAAGCGGGCGAGTTGCCGGCTCCCGACCATGCCGGCCTCGTCAATGACGAACACGTCCCGGCCACCGATCAGATCCCGGCCATGGTCCCAGCTGTAAGACCAGGACGCCAGCGTGCGGCTTTGAATGCCGGAACTTTCTTCAAGACCCTCGGCAGCCTTTCCGGCCAGAGCCGCACCGTGGACCTGATAACCTTGCGCCTCCCACGCCGCACGAGCCGCTGCCAGCATGGTGGACTTTCCCGCACCGGCAAATCCGACCACGGCCGCGATGCCTTCGGGGCCTGTAACATGTTTGATCGCATGACGCTGTTCGTCCGACAATCCCACTGAAGGGTCGCTCGCGGCCACCATTCCGCCGGTGCTGTTCCGAAGAGAGCGATCCTGCCTTTCCATCGCACGTTCGACATGGCGAGGATCGACGCCATGGGACTGCGCCTGATGCAACCGGTTCGCCGACCGCGCCATTGCGAATTCCAGATCTATCATCTCCCGCGTCGAATAGCGCGCATTGGAAACGTCACCTGTTTCAGGATCGATGCGCTCAGCCTGAAGCTCAACAAGCGCTGGTGATGCCATAACAGCCGCAAAAGTGTTCCGGAATGTCTGTGCGTCATCGTTGATATAGCGATGCAGGGTCTTGGCAATGTCGTGTCGATCGAACACGCTCTTTTCATTGCTGATCAGCAACAAAACCTGTTCCGGTTTTTGGCGGATCAGCTCGGCATTTCGCCGTGCTGCCTTGTCATCCAGCCGGCCGCGCTCGACGGCCATTCCTCGCCGTTCCATCTGCGAGGCATGCACGCCCATATGCCCGGTCGGCGACAACTCAAGACCGCGCTGCGCATGTGAGCGATGATCGATGCGGATATCCAGGCCTTCGTGTTGAAGCTGACGGATGGCGATGCCTTCCCATGATTGCCTGATATCTTGAATCTGCATGTCGGTTGTCGCCATACCGTTTGCCAACAGCCTTGCGTTCTTGTGCTCAAGACGGGTCTTCTCGCCAAGGCCGGTTCTACCAACCTGCCGCGTCGTCATCAGCACATGCGCATGGTAGTTTCGGATGTCACCGTGCTCACCTGGCGAATGGATGGCAAAATCCACGGCCGCGCCATAGCGGTTTGCCAGATCCTGGGCAAAGGCGCGCGCAGCCTTCAGTCGCCCCTCTGGCGAAAGCTCACGCGGAAGCGCGATTTCGAATTCGCGGGCAACGCGGGCATCCTTGCGCTTTTCTGCAAACTCGGCAGCGTTCCACAAAGCCGACCGATCCAAGGCCCAATCGGCAGAAAGACCTTCCGGCAGCACGATCTCGATGTGCTCCACACCCTCTTTCCGGGTGAAGTCATGTACGAGGCCGTCGCGGTGATTGGTGAGGAGAACCGCGCAACGATAGGCGGCAGATGCCACAGCGCTGCGGCCGGATGAGCGCGAGACAGGCTTGGTGCTGAGATGATAAATCGCCAACCGAAATCTCCGATCCGCAAACGGGGAAATTCAGCACTCAACTGCGGTGCAAGTCGTAAGTGCGCCCTTGTCTGTTTACCGGTGGCGACGCTAGCAACATCGAACGGCGATTTCGACTACTAAAAGTAGTAGTCGCCAAGCGGTCATTGCTCGTGTTTGAATAGGGAAACAATCGCGTCAATCAGGGGAGGGCGATATGTGCAGGCTGATCGCACGACTGATCGGGGACAAGGGACAAGGGACAAGGGAGCTGGACGAGCGGAAGAAACCATTGCAGGTGCGGCTCGACAAACAGGAGCGGGCGCAGGCAATGCGCCGAAAGATCTGCCTGGGTCGTTCATGCTGGAGCAGTTGCAGCGGCGGTATCAGAGCAGCGATCGTGCCCGAGTAACATTAACCGCTCGGCTCAGATCAGAACCGTTTGTACCAGGATCGCATGTGGATAGGTCGGCAGACAGGCATTCGATTGGTGGCAACCAAAAATCGGAGTTTCAAAGAAGTTTACAATGGCCCATACAGGATACCGTCCAGAAACGGAGCAGACATGAAGACCAGCCTTGAACACCTGCCGGAACGAAAGCAACGCGAGCTTGCGCGTGTCGTCGGGATTATCCAGGAAGAGTTTGCTGATCTGGTCGAGCGCTCGAAGTCTGACGCCAAGAAAGATGGACGGATTTTCAAAATCATTCTGTTCGGTTCTTACGCGCGTGGCAACTGGGTGGATGAGCCGCATACATCGAAAGGCTACCGCTCCGATTTCGACATTCTCGTCATCGTCAGCAACAAGGAACTGGCCGATCCCAAATACTGGGACAAGGCGACAGACCGGCTGATGTGGGACAAGGAAATTGAGACGCCCGTGAGCCTCATTATCCATGGCGCTCGCGAGATCAGCAATTTCTTGCAGGAAGGGCAATACTTCTTCAGCGATATCCGACGGGATGGCATTGCGCTTTACGAGCTTGATGACAGAGAACTCGCCGAGCCCAAAACGCTTACGGGGCAACAGGCATATGAGCTGGCAAAAAGACATTATGCCAGCCGGCTCGGTGTCGTTGATAGTTTTATAGACCACACGCTCTTTGCTCTGCAGAAGCACAACGCAAAGAGCGCGGCTTTCATGCTGCACCAATCCATAGAACAGGCCTATTCCACGCTGCTTTTGACCCTCACCAACTACAGCCCTGCGAGCCATAATCTGAAGTTTTTACGAGGGCTGGCTGAGGGGCAGGATATCCGTTTTGCCGAGGCCTGGCCGCGGGATCAACATCGGTATCAGTCGTGGTTCAACACGCTGAATGAAGCCTATGTGAAAGCCCGTTACTCCGACCATTACGAAATTACCGAGGAAGCGCTGACCTGGCTGACTGCCAGAACGTCAATCCTCTATGATCTCGTCAACACGGTCTGCCAGGAACATATCGCCAGGCTCGAACAGGCCGCGAACGCCAGCGACTGAGATTCACTGGTGGCTCAACAACCTTGAGCTCAGGGAGCAGCCACCGCAGCGTCGTGAACCACAGCCCAACCTCCTCTTACAATCGCTATGTCGATCTCCTCATAGAAACTGGTCTGTCTTCCAGGAGCAAAGCCGTGGTCAACAGCGGCAGTTCCGGTGGGACCGCAATCGAAAGGAACAATCGTGGCAAGGAAAACCATCGAACAGCGCCTGGCTGAACTGGATGCGCAACGGTCCGCGCTCAAGGCCCGGCTCTCGAAAACCGAGCGCAACAACGATACGCGCCGCAAGGTCCTGATCGGGTCGCTCGTTCTGCATCATATGGAGACCTCGAATGATCAGGAGTTCAGCAAACAACTCGGTACATGGCTGCGTCGCGAACTACCAGGCTTTTTGACACGCGACAATGACAAGGCGCTGTTTGACGATCTGATCGGACCAGGACTGCCGGGCACAGGAGAGTGTGGCGACAGCGGGCAGGGTGCTCCATGAACCGGTTGCGACTTTTTCGGGACGCATTCAAGAACATGATGCGCGCTGCCGCTCGGGAACCGATTTGGGCATTTCTGGCTTTGATCACCATGCCGTTCCGAATCTGGAAACAGCTCGCCGGATTTCTCTTCATCCTTATCATCGTCACGTTTGTGATCGGCATGGGTGGGGGTCATTTCCTCGAGCAAACGGGTTTCGGGCGCGGCTCGCTTGTCTACATCCTCCCCGATTTCCTCACCCTGCTGGCGCTTGCCGTCATCACCTTCCGGTTCATCACCAGTGCGCTGATTTTACATTTCGGGGACAGTGACGATGATACCCACGGCTCCGCCCGCTTTGCGACAGACAAGGAGATAGCCGCTCTCACCGCATCCGGCTCCGGCCTCCTGATCGGTCGTGATACGAAGACGGCCAAGCCTCTGCGCTATGACGGTCCAGCCCATCTCCTGACGATGGCGCCGACGCGTACCGGCAAGGGCGTGGGCACGATCATTCCAAACCTGCTGACCGCCGACCGTTCCGTAATCTGCGTCGATCCAAAAGGCGAAAATGCAAGGATCACCGGCCGGGCGCGCCAGAAGTTTGGGCCGGTTCATGTGCTCGATCCTTTCGGGATCACCGGCAGACCCTCGGCAGCCTTCAATCCCCTGACCATGCTTGATCCCGACAGCCTTGATGTCGCGGAAGACGCCAGTGCGCTTGCCGACGCTCTTGTATTCGACGAACCGGGAATGGCGGGGGAGGCGCATTGGAACGAGGAGGCAAAAGCACTGATCGCCGGATTGCTGCTCGAGATCGTTTCGGCGGAGCCTTTGAGACGCAGGCATCTCGCAACTCTTCGCGACTATCTCACCCTTGCTCCGGAACAGTTTGCAGCACTGCTGAAACGTATGCAGGACAGCGATGCGGCGAGCGGTCTTGTCGCGCGTGCCGCAAACCGCCACCTCGGAAAATCCGACCGCGAAGCCGCAGGCGTTCTTTCCGCGGCTCAACGCCATACGCATTTTCTTGATTCACCGCGCATGACCGCCATCCTCAGTCGCTCGGATTTCCGGTTTGCCGATCTCAAGCACAGCAATGTGACGGTGTTCCTCGTTCTTCCGCCTGACCGCCTCTCGACCTATTCGCGCTGGCTGCGCCTGCTTGTCTCGCAAAGCCTGCTCGAAATGGCCCGCGATCCGACAAAGCCGGTGACACCGGTTCTTTATCTGCTCGATGAGTTCGCATCGCTTGGGCATTTGGGTCCAGTCGAACGCGCGATGGGTCTGATGGCAGGCTATGGTGTCCAGCTTTGGCCTATCCTCCAGGACATCCATCAGCTGCGTGCTACATACGGTCACCGCGCCGGAACCTTTCTGTCAAACGCCGGCGTGCTGCAGGTCTTCGGCGTCAACGATCATGACAGCGCCCGCCTCATCTCTGATTTGCTCGGACAGGAAACGGTCGTGTTCCAGACGATGGCGAGAGCGCTCGATTCCGATAAGACCGGAATTTCCTATAGCCAACAGCATACCGGCCGGCCGCTCCTCACCCCTGATGAGGTGCGCAATCTGCCGGCGAAAGGACAATTGCTGTTCCTGGCCGGGCAACGACCGGTTTTTGCGCAAAAACTTGCCTACTTCGCCGACGCGGAATTCAGGGAGATGTTCGACCCAGCCTAACGGGATGCACGACGAAAAGGCAGTCCAGCATCTGAGACCTTGTATGCGCGGCCCTCGGGCTCTCTTCGGCGCAACGGGAAGCGGATAGATGAGCCCTCGTCCAAATTGCAGTCCTGTGGCGACGGCGGCATCGCGGCGGAGGGATCGTTTTCGACCGCGAGGTCTAGCAACCGAGTAATGACCTTGACAGGGCACCATAGGAGTCTAGACGGGGTTTCATGATCATCTTGGGAGTATGGAAATGAAAACACTGGCAGCCGTTTCGGCTTTTGTAGGCAAGACCTTTGCCGCCTGGGTCATCCTGTTTGCCGTGCTCGGCTTCTTTTTTCCGGATACGTTCAAGCAGATTGCGCCGTGGATCGTCACGCTTCTGTCTATCATCATGTTCGGAATGGGGCTCACACTTTCGGTCGATGATTTC
Source organism: Agrobacterium sp. P15N1-A (assembly GCF_044626815.1). Lineage (NCBI taxonomy): Bacteria > Pseudomonadati > Pseudomonadota > Alphaproteobacteria > Hyphomicrobiales > Rhizobiaceae > Agrobacterium > Agrobacterium sp. P15N1-A. Next base: position 481,683 of record NZ_JBIUPF010000003.1, read on the forward strand.
AGGGAGGTCGTAAAAAGGCCATTCGATGTGACGATCGGCGTGCTCGGCCAGTTTCTCATCATGCCGCTTCTGGCGGTGCTGCTCACCCGCATCATTCCCATGCCTCCGGAAGTCGCGGCGGGCGTCATTCTGGTCGGCTGCTGCCCGGGCGGCACATCTTCCAACGTCATGACCTATCTCTCCAAGGGCGATGTCGCCTTGTCCGTTGCCTGCACCTCGGTCACCACGCTTGCCGCGCCGCTGGTGACGCCGTTCCTCGTCTGGTTGTTTGCGAGCCAGTTCCTGCCGGTTGACGGTTGGGCCATGTTCCTCAGCATCGTCAAGGTCGTTCTGGTTCCGCTCGCTCTCGGCGCCGCCCTGCAGAAGCTGCTTCCCGGTCTCGTCAAGACCGCCGTTCCGGCATTGCCGCTGGTAAGCGTCATCGGCATCGTGCTCATCGTTTCAGCGGTGGTGGGAGGATCCAAGGCGTCCATCGCCCAGTCTGGACTGATGATTTTTGCCGTCGTCGTCCTGCATAACGGGCTTGGCTATCTCCTCGGTTATCTCGCCGCAAAGGCAACGGGCCTGTCGCTTGCCAAGCGCAAGGCCATTGCGATTGAGGTGGGCATGCAGAATTCGGGCCTTGGCGCGGCACTTGCAACGGCCTATTTCTCACCTCTCGCCGCGGTTCCGAGCGCCATTTTCAGCGTCTGGCACAATATTTCCGGTGCAATCCTGGCGAACTGGTTTTCGGGCCGGGTGGAAGCAGGCTCGGGAAACAAAGCCGCCTGAGGCTCCACAACTGTCAGGCCGCCTGCAGTTCAGGCGGCCTGAACCGCCTTAGAGCGGCATAGTCTGACGTGTTACGGCCGTCGGATTGAGACGGGCAAAGCCCGCCTGCCGCTGATACGGGAAATGCGGATAGGGAGCAGTCGTCTCGCTGGCCTCGTCCAGCCGTGCCACCTGTGCGGATGTCAGCTCCCATCCCACGGCATCGAGGTTCTGGCGAAGCTGCTCCTCATTGCGTGCGCCGATGATGACAGTGGCAACGGTGGGCCGTCTGAGCAGCCAATTGAGCGCGATCTGCGGCACGGTTCTGCCGGTTTCTTCGGCGATAGCGTTGAGTGCATCGATCACGCGGTAGAGACGCTCATCATCCACCGGCGGGCCGAAACTGGCGGTCTCGTGCAGCCGGCTCCCTTCGGGCAGCGGTGCGCCGCGGCGGATTTTTCCGGTCAACCGCCCCCAGCCTAGCGGGCTCCAGACCATCGCGCCAAGGCCCTGGTCCGCACCGAGCGGCATCAGATCCCATTCATAGTCCCGGCCAATAAGGGAATAATAGACCTGGTTGACCACATGACGCGGCCAGCCATATCGGTCCGCGACGGCGAGCGATTTCATGATCTGCCAGCCTGAAAAATTCGAAACGCCAGTATATCGCACCTTGCCGGAGCGGACGAGGGTATCGAGCGTCGACAATACTTCTTCAACCGGTGTGAAGGCGTCGAAGGCGTGGAGCTGAAGAATGTCGATATAGTCGGTCTGGAGACGGCGCAGGGCATCATCCACCGCGCGCAGCAGCCGGGAGCGGGACGATCCGGCCTCATTCGGCCCGTCGCCCATCGGCAGGCTGGTCTTGGTTGAAATCAGAACGCTGTCGCGCCTGCCTTTGATGGCCTCGCCGAGAACCTCCTCCGATGCCCCATTGGAATAGACATCGGCCGTATCGAACAGGTTGACGCCGGCTTCGAGACAGATGTCGATCAGGCGCCGGGCTTCCGCAGCATCCGAATTGCCCCAGTTGCTGAAGAGCGGGCCGGAGCCGCCGAAAGTTCCGGTGCCGAAACTCAAAACCGGCACTTTCAGGCCGGATTTGCCGAGATAGCGATATTCCATGGGGTGTTCCTTTGTTGCTTCGGCATGGTTCTGGGCCAAGCGCCTGATGGCGCCGTGCCTCCCATCCCGTCGTGATCTGGCAGACGAAGATTGTGATGTGTTTCAATCGCTGTCCGAAGATAGACGCTGGCTCTTCAATGAAATAGAATGCCGAAAATAATATCACTTGTGAGATGAAGTCATCATGGCGCGACTTGAGATTAACCGGGCAGGGGAGATGGAAATCTTCGTGCAGGTCGTTGAACTCGGAGGCTTTTCCCGCGCGGCCGCGGCGGCGAACATGACGCCTTCAGCGGTGAGCAAGCTTATCGCACGGCTGGAAGGTCGCCTGGGCGCGCGCCTGCTCATCCGCTCCACCCGGCAGCTTCAGATAACGCCGGAGGGCTGCGCTTTTTACGAAAGGGCCACCCGCATCCTCGCCGATCTCGAAGAGGCCGAGCGTGCCGCCGGCTTGGGCGAACAGCCTGTCGGCCGCGTGCGGATCAACACCAGCGCTTCTTATGCAACGCATATTCTTGCACCCATCCTGCCACGCTTTCTGTCGCTGCATCCTGATATCACGCTCGATATCGTCCAGACCGATCAGGTGGTCGACCTCGTTGCAGAGCGCATGGATGTCGCGGTGCGCGCCGGGCCGCTGAAAAGCTCAAGCCTCGTCGCCCGCAAACTCGGCGAGACGAGGATGATGATCGCAGCCGCCCCTGACTATCTGGAGCGCTGTGGCGTGCCGCAAACAATCGCCGATCTGGAAGATCACAATCGCCTCGGATTTGGTTATGCCCGGTCAGTCGACGGGTGGCCGTTGCGGGACGAGGGAAAGACCGTCCTCATCCCGGCGACGGGACGTGTGCAGGTGAGCGATGGCGAAGGCCTTCGCCGTTTGGCGCTTGCCGGCGTCGGGCTGGTGCGCCTTGCCGCTTTCACCGTGAGGGACGATATCGCCGCCGGCCGGCTGATTCCCGTGCTTAATCATCTCGATACGGGCGAAATGGAAATGTTTCATGCCGTCTATGTCGGCCAGCGCGGGCCGCTTCCCTCACGCATCCGGGCGCTGCTCGATTTTCTGGGCGAATATGGGCGGGTGAAGTGACCTTCCGGAGGCATTGGAAAAGCCGTGGTTACAATGATACGCGTTCTCAGCATTTGCGGTCGGAAGCCGCGGCTGCAAAATGGGGTGTTTATGCTGAGTGACCAAATTCTGATGATTTCGAACCTGAAAGTGTAAACGCACTGACCTGTATCATGGCTATATGCACATCGAGCGCGAGCGCGCTCGGTATCAATCCGCAGAGGCTGCCTGTCGTCACCACGTTCCCCGCTTTGAGCATGTCACCTTTGTTGAGCGCGGCGTTGGCGAAGGCAAGAAGGGGTGCCAGCGAATCCCTGTTCGGGTGTTTTGCTTTGGCATCAAACAATTGCACTGCCCCTTCAGTCACGGTAAGCTGTGGCAGGTCTGCTTCGTTTTCGGCAAAGACGTCCAGAACGCCGGTATCTATTTCCGGACCGATGACGAAGCCGTGGTTGGCAAGGCGGTCAGCCAGAAACAACGGAAAGGGCACCTGATTTTTCTCAGCCAGCCGATAGCGTAGAAGTTCAACACCCAGATGGACCTTGCCGATGTGCCGCGAGAGGTCGCCTCTGGTGAACGGCACCGTACCGCGGGCTGGTATATCGGAGGAAAGAGTGAAGCATATCTCCACCTCGATGCCTTCAGTTCCCGCTTCCGGAAAAGAGGCGATATTGTTGTCTTCGACTTGGTAACAATCCAGTATCGGCGCGCCGACTGCCTCGCCATCCGGCCGGATCGCCAGTTTCCAGCCTTTTACCGGCTTTTCCAAAACCTGAGCGGATGCGCGCTGTACGGCCATTGCAGTTTCGAAATCATCGGGAACAAGGCCATCTGTCTCCATCTGCGCCAGAGGAATTTTCCCCCCGGTGACATCTGCTTGCGCAAATCTTCTGGCCAGTTCTTCGATAGCCGTCATTTCGCCATCATCCATCCTTGCAGTCACTTATCGAATGCTGTCACGATTTGGCGATGTTTGCCAAGGCTATCGTTGCCGAGTTCGACAATATCATCGGCTTTCATGAAAGCCGGCGGCTTCATTACAAGGCGGACACGGCGGTGCACGTTCGTGATCACGTCACCCGGCATGAATAAGGCGGGTAGTGACCGCAAGAACTGTCTGCACCACTAGCGTTGAGACGTCATTCACCTGATCGACTGATGAAAATCCCACTGCTTTTCGCCAGAAGGACGCGCGATGTGAAAATCGCATGACAATAGATAGTAATCGGTACGGAAATGGTTAAGTAAAATTCGGGCGGCAGGGCCGCCCGATCTTTTTTGGGCTAAGCTACATCTGCATCGAACTGAATGCTGTGCAGGCGCTTGTAGAGACCATCCGTTGCGAGCAATTCGCGACGGCTCCCCTGTTCAACAACCTGTCCGTTATCCATGACGACAATTTTGTCAGCCCGGTTAATCGTGGAAAGCCGGTGAGCAATGACAATAGACGTTTTATTAAGCGTCAGTCTCTCCAGCGCGTCTCGGACGAGTGCTTCGGATTCAGAATCGAGCGCACTCGTCGCCTCGTCGAGGATCAATATGTCTGCATCTCTCAGCATGGCGCGGGCAATAGCAACACGCTGCCGCTGGCCACCAGACAGCCCGGACCCGTTTTCTCCCAGCTTGCTGTCATAACCATCAGGCATTTTCATGATAAAATCATGCGCATTGGCAGCCTTTGCGGCAGCGATGATTTCCTCGTCCGTGGCGTTGTCGCGACCCACGGAAATATTGTGCTTTACCGTCCCCGAGAAGAGGAAAGTTTCCTGGCCGACGTAAGAAACATGCTCGCGCAGGCTGGCGAAGGAGACGTCACGCAAATCCATTCCGTTGATTTCAACAGAACCATTTTGCGGATCGTAAAGACGCATCATAAGGTTGATAATGGTCGACTTGCCACTGCCGGATGGCCCGACCAAAGCGGTCATCTTGCCACCCTCGAACAGTACATTGACGTCTTTCAGAACTGGCTGCCCCGAAACATATTCGAAGCTGACGTTCTTCAGCTCCACATTGCCGCTTGCCTTGGGAAGGGGGAGGGCGTCGTTTTTTTCCGTGAGCGTAAGCGGGGCGTCCAGAACCTCGAACATCATCCGTACCCCGATCATGCCACCTTCGATCTGCACACGCATACGGGCCAGACGTTTTGCCGGTTCGTAAGCGAGAAGCAGCGCGGTGATGAATGCCATCAGGTCGCCAGGGGAGCCGCCTTTTTCGAGGACGGTATAACCAGACACGGCGATGACGACCGCAATAGCAAGGCCGGACAGCGTCTCCATGATGGGGCTCGTCGCCGCCTCCAGCTTGGCGATACCGTTCGAGCGCTGTTCCACATCGGAAACGGCCTTGTTCATGCGCTGGCGCATCAATTTCTCAAGCGAGAAAGCTTTGATAACGCGAACACCGATGCTGGTTTCCTGCACGACGTTGACGATCTCACCTAGTGAGGCAAGTTCGGCCTCCATGATCTTGCGCACGCGGCGCAAGACCAATCGGACGCTGAAGATTGCTATTGGGCCGATAATCATGGAAATTGCACTCAGAAGGAAATTCTGAGCGAACATTACGATGATCAGACCGATGAGCGAAAACAGATCACGAACGAAGGATGTGACGATAGTGTCGATCACATTACGCGCAGACTGTGCGTTATAGGTAACGCGGATAAGCAATTCCGAGGACGGGAGATTCTGAAAGAATGAAACCCCCTGCTTTAGAAGCCTGTCATAGATTTTGCGTTGCTGTTCGGCAACGATACTGTTGCCTGCCTTGCTCAGGTAGTAGCTTTGGACGAAGGTCGCGAGGCCCTTCACGATAAAGATGGCTGCGACTGCAAATGCAATCTCGAGGACGACGTCGAAACCTCGTTTCAGATAGACGCTGTTGACGATATCGCGCATGATCCAGGCGCTGAGCGACGTCATGCCTGCAACCACAAACATCGCTGTAATCGCCGCAGAATACCAGCCAACGTGCTTTTTAAAGTTGTCTTTGAAAAGTCGCGTCAACAACTTCTTGTCGTTTGGCGACAAAAACGATCCGATCACCGAAACATCCTTATTTTAGTCTCGACATCCACAATGGGCTAGGCGCAGGGGTCGACATTATAACGCACGAGCTGCTGATTGAAACTCGTCGCAAAATACACCCTTTACCGCGTCCCGAGTTTGCGATCATCATAGGGACTTTTCCGTTCAAGGGTGCAACAAACCTCGCTTTTAAAGGAAGCAAATAATGTTACATCCCGAAACTGTCAACATTCGCTTTGGGTACGGTATGTGGGACACCTAAATAGGATCGCCATGATGTGGGTAAAGGCCGTGGCCAAACGGATGAATTCATCCACCTGAAATCCAGTGCCGTCTTTCTACACACTGCCCCAACGAGCCAGAGCCTTCCTCTGGATCAAATATTGTGATTCGCCGATCTCCAAATGTGATTAAGCGAAAACTGTCACTTTGGCCTGCACTCTTTCATAAGGTCCTACGATTGGTAGCTGGGAGCGTTGGCCGGTGCGCTAGTTTCGTGTGCGTGAGGTTTTTTCAGCCTGTTGCGCGAAGTCTTCTTCGGTGCGGCATTAAGAATCAAATTTTAATTAACAATATCAATTAATTAATGGTTTTTTACGTTGGGTTCTGGTAGGCTGTAAACGATGCTGTTAGCGTTCATTCTGGCAAATCTGGAATAGGCGCGGCCTTACAACTCATCTTAAAGTCTGAGGAGTCGTACCTCATCATCAACTGGTGGATGCTGAGGCTTGCCATTTTATCTCGGATACTGCATCTAGCTGATTGTAGTGCAAATAATCGAGGTGTGATCTCCATGAAAGCTGTTATTTTGGCTGGTGGACTAGGAACCAGAATATCGGAAGAGACGCATTTGCGACCCAAGCCGATGGTCGAAATCGGTGGGAAGCCAATCCTTTGGCATATTATGAAAATTTACGCCTCTCATGGGGTGAATGACTTCATTATTTGCTGCGGGTACAAAGGCTACGTAATTAAAGAATATTTTGCGAATTATTTCCTGCATATGTCAGATGTTACTTTTGACATGACCTCGAATTCGATGGAGGTGCATGATCGCAAGGCGGAGCCTTGGAAGGTGACTTTGATCGATACCGGCGACGATACAATGACTGGTGGTCGCTTGAAGCGTGTCGCCCCGTATCTCAGCGATGAAGAGGCTTTCTGTTTCACCTATGGTGACGGCGTGTCGGATATCGACATCTCGAAAAGCATTGCCTTTCATAAGGATCACGGGAAGCTCGCGACAGTGACGGCTGTAACGCCTCCTGGTCGGTACGGCGCTCTGCAGATCGAGGATGGGGCCGTCCGGAGCTTTCTGGAAAAGCCAAAGGGCGAAGTCGGCCTTATTAATGGCGGGTTCTTTGTACTGTCTCCAAAGGCGATCGACTACATTGCTGGCGATTCGACCTCGTGGGAGGCCGAGCCCCTTATGAATATAGCCAAAGATAGCGAATTGATGGCGTTTGAACATCAAGGGTTCTGGCAGCCGATGGATACCCTTCGCGAAAAAAACATGCTTGAGAAGCTTTGGGTTGATAACAAGGCTCCCTGGAAAAAGTGGTGATGTGATGAAGATTCTGATTACTGGAAATATGGGCTATGTCGGCCCCGTATTGTCGCGCTTCCTAAAGAAGAACGTGCCTGAATTGCATTTGATCGGCTTTGATGCCGGTTATTTCGGACAGTCACTCACTGGCGCTGAGGACCTGCCAGAGGTGGTGCTTGACCGGCAGTTTTTTGGTGATGTGCGCGATTTTCCAGCTGAAATCCTTGAGGGTGTGGACGCAGTCGTTCACCTGGCCGCTGTTTCGAATGACCCTATGGGTAATCAGTTCGAGCAGGTGACTGAGGATATCAATCAAAATGCCAGCGTCCGGATTGCTGAACTGGCCGCCGAGGCCGGAGTCAAGAATTTCGTCTTCGCGTCGAGCTGCAGCATGTATGGCTTCGCAGAGGGCGGCGCTCGAAAAGAGACCGATCCGACAAATCCGCTTACTGCCTATGCTCGTTCCAAGATCGGTACGGAAGAACGCTTAAAACAGACCGACCTGAAGGGAATGACCACTACGAGCCTTCGTTTCGCGACGGCATGTGGTGCGTCTGATCGAATTCGTCTCGATCTGGTACTAAATGACTTCGTTGCGGGAGCACTTACTTCCGGCGAAATCACGGTTCTGAGTGATGGATCTCCGTGGCGACCGCTGATAGACGTCGAGGATATGGCGCGTGCCATTTCGTGGGCGGTTGTGCGCGAGGCTTCTAACGGTGGGCAGTTTCTTGCCGTAAATGCTGGAAGAGATGAAAACAACTATCAGGTTCGCGACCTTGCAGAGGCTGTCGCTCGGCAAGTATCTGGAACAAAAGTTAGCATCAACACAAATGCACCACCAGACAAGCGGTCCTACAAAGTCGACTTCACGCTTTTCAAGTCGTTGGCGCCGGATTTTATCCCGCAGGTGTCCCTGGATCAGTCGATCGAACGGCTTATTGTTAACCTGACGAGAATGAGTTTCCGTGATCGCGATTTTCGGAACTCTCCGTTTATTCGGTTAAAGACTCTCGAACACCACATTGAATCTGGCAGGCTTGGAAAAGACTTGCGTTGGATACGAGCCTGAGGCCCTGGAGATTTAGAAAATGATTTTCCATAAAACTCCTTTAGATGGTGCGCGTGTAATAGAGCTCGAAAAACGGGGCGACGACCGTGGTTTTTTTGCGCGATTATTTTGCGAAAAAGAATTTGCGGCGGAAGGTTTGGAGACACGCTTCGTTCAAATCAATAACTCGCTAAGCTCCAAAAGAGGTACACTTCGGGGGCTGCACTATCAGCTTCCGCCGTCGGGTGAAGTTAAAGTCGTACGTGCCATTCGAGGTGCTCTCTACGATGTTATCGTTGATTTGAGGGCTGGCTCACCGACATTCGGCAAATGGTTCGGCGCGGAGTTGTCCGCCGAGAACCGGATGATGATGTACGTGCCGAGGGGGTTTGCGCACGCGTTCATCACGCTTACCGACGATACCGAAGCTCTTTATCTTGTCAGTGACTTTTATGCTCCTGAGTGCGAACGAGGGCTTCGATTTAACGATCCTGCTCTCGGTATCGAGTGGCCCATTGAGCCAGTTGAAGTGTCCGAAAAAGACAGAGCATGGCCCGACTTTAATCCGGAATTCCATGGAACTGAACTTATGCGGGGCCTGAAATGAAAGTGCTGTTAACTGGGGCCAGCTCGTTTACCGGCTACTGGTTCGCTGAAGCATTAGCTGGGGCCGGCATCAAGGTGGTGGCTCCTCTTCGCGGAAGTATTTCTTCTTATACCGAAGGCGTGCGGGCCGAACGGGTTCGCCGACTTCAGCTCGTGGCAGACGTCATTGATCAGGCTCCTTTTGGCTCGGAGAGGTTTTGCGAGATTGCCAGTGGCGGTTACGATATCTTGTGCCATCATGCAGCACAGGTAGGAAATTATCGCAGTCCGGACTTCGATGTGGCGGGTGCACTCAGCGAAAATACACATCATTTACGCCGAGTTCTGGAGCTGCTTCGCGCTGGGGGGTTAAAGGGTGTCATTTTAACAGGGAGCGTTTTCGAACAAAACGAAGGCGCTGGTAACGCGCCGCTTGTTGCATTTTCCCCCTATGGTCTTTCCAAGGGGATTACTGCGGAAGTTGTGAAACACTACTGCCGGGATATTGACATAGCTTTCGGTAAGTTTGTCATCCCCAATCCCTTCGGGCCACTTGAGGAGCCGCGTTTCGCGGCATATTTGATGCGCACCTGGAAACAAGGCGAGGTTGCGCGCGTGAACACGCCCGATTATGTGCGTGACAACATCCATGTGCGTCTCCTTGCCTCCGCTTATGTTAGATATGTATCCGAAGTGGCAGAGCTGAAAAACGTAGCGTCGAAACTGAACCCCAGCGGTTACATCGAGACACAAGGTGCCTTTGCACAACGATTCGCGATGGCGATGAGAGAGCGAATGAATCTGGATTGTGGGCTGGAACTGGGTGAGCAGACCGATTTTAGTGAACCGTTGATGCGCGTGAACACTCAATCTGCCAAGCATTATGTAAAAAATTGGGATGAGGCGAGTGCCTGGGACGAAATTGCACAATCATACCGGTGAGAGCATGAGTTTCCCAACGCCGAAGAGAATGACGACGCGTAAAGTGTCGGTAGTTGTTAAGCGTGAAAGAAATTTAGGCAAACGGCTTGAGCGGTTTCTTCGTAAGAAAATAAGGTCTGGCCCTAGCATAGGGGACAGAAAAGAAGACGAGGCGGGCTGGGCATCCCGAGTCCGGAACGTCTTTGTTGATAAACAGATACCAGCACGTAAGCCAATAGCAATATACGCTCATTTCAATCCCGCTGGAACGGTTTCACAGATGGTTGTGGAGCAACTCCGAGTATTAAAAAATGAGGGGTTTGAGATTGTTTTCGTGACGATGTCTCCGGTTCCTGCAGATAAAGTCGCGTTGATCGAAAACTTAATCTGCTTCGGCTTCGAGCGTCGCTCTTTCGGTCGTGACTTCGGTGCGTGGAAAGATGCCTGGCAGCGTTTTCGCCAGCAATTTGTTGATGCTCCTGAGATACTGTTGACGAATGATAGCATTTTGGGACCCGTCCGTCCGTTTGCACCGGTTATGGCTTCCCTCCGCTCTATTGACGAGGGGGTACTTGGGCTCACGGACAGCCCTGACCATTCCCCGCACTTGCAGTCGTATTTTCTGTTATTTCGTGGAAGCAAAGCCCTCTTGGGTTTGGATTTGTTTTTCGAGCAATTGCGCTGTTCGTTCAATAAAAAGAACATGATTGAGCGTGGCGAACTTGCATTGTCGACCTTCCTTCTGGGAAAGAAAGTTCCACTTTATACTCTGTTTAGCTACGAGGAAATCGAGGCGGAGTATCTCAACGACAGAGACCTTCTTCGTGAATTAATGGCTTCCGCTTCGATTATTCTCAAAGAATTTTCGCTGAATGAGGAAAAGTTGCTACTTTCCGACGACGGGAAAGGGATTCAGGGTGATTTTAACTGGATCAGGATGAGAATGAAGGCTCGATTGTGGAGTATGGTATTCAATCCAACTCACTTTTTTTGGCGCCATCTTGTCCAAGTCCATAATTTCCCCTTTATAAAGACAGAACTGGTCACTTTGAATCCCTCTTATGTCTTTGACGCGGCTGATTGGCGTGAAGTTATCAATGAGGATTCTCCAATAACTATCGATGTTCTGGAAGAGCATCTAAGTCTTATTATGAGTGGCTCCTAAACGGAAATTTGTGTCTCGGTCTCAAACCAGTCCCAAGTTTGAAATCCCGCTCATTATTTTTCATTCAAATCGTTCAAAAATTGATCGGATTTTTCCGATCTTGTTGTCGGTGTTGTTATACCTCTCAGGCGGCTAATATGGAAAAAATTGAATGCGTTGTTGTCGGCGCAGGAGTGATCGGCATAGCAATTGCGCGCAGCTTGGCGCTTGCGGGAAAAGAGGTTCTCGTACTGGAGTCCGAGCCCAGCTTTGGTTTTGGGATATCGTCTCGAAATAGTGAGGTAATCCATGCTGGCATATATTATCCTACAGATAGCCATATGGCCCGCCTTTGCGTATCTGGCAGGGATCTATTGTACGCCTTCTGTGCAGAGCACAAAGTTGAACACCGCCGATGTGGTAAACTTGTTGTAGCAACGAGCAGTGACGAAGCGGAGAAGCTTCCCGCGATCGCGAAGCATGCCCACTCAAATGGTGTTTCGGATTTGGTCCGTCTTACCAAAGAGGAGGCTTTGCGAAAGGAGCCTGAACTTAATGTCGTTGAAGCGCTTTATTCTCCTTCAACAGGGATAATTGACAGTCACGGTTTCATGTTGGCCATGATTGGGGAAGCGGAGGCCAACGGCGTATTGTTTTCCTATCGGAGCCCGTTTGTAGCAGCTGTCACGGGCGATCAAACGGTTGTTTCGGTCGGCGGCGTTGACCCGATGCAGATATCCTGTCGCTGGCTTATAAACGCTGCCGGGTTAGAAGCTCCAATGTTGGCGGCGTTGACTGGTGGTTTTCCGCAAGACATGATTCCGAATGCATTTTTTGCCAAAGGCAACTATTTTGGTCTTACGGGAAGCACCGCGCCGTTTTCGCGACTGATTTATCCCGTTCCGGTTTCCGGCGGATTAGGAGTCCATCTTACTTTGGATTTGACCGGACAGGCGAGGTTCGGTCCGGACGTCGAGTGGATTGATGAAATATCCTATGAGGTGGATCCTCGTAGATCCTCTGACTTCTATGGCGCTATAAGACGATATTGGCCCGGTCTGCCAGATGATAGCCTTCAGCCTGCATATTCCGGTATCCGTCCTAAAATTGTACCGCCATCGATTGCGAAACAAGATTTCCAGATCCTGGGCCCTAAAGAACATGGTGTAGCGGGGGTGATCCAATTATTTGGAATTGAATCACCGGGCCTCACGTCATCTCTTGCAATTGGGCGCTATGTTTCTGATATAGTTTTAGAAAACGGGTGTTAAAAAATAGGGGAGAGTTTCTCTCCCTATAAATTCTAAACTAAGATGCGAAACTGCGTCAGACCTTTGCTGGCTGCCTAGCTTCCTAAGAGTGATGCCAAGAAGCCTTTTTTTGCTGGTTTTCCAGACGAGGACGTTTCTAGGCTAGATATGATACTCTGAGGCAGCATATCCCGCGATTGAGCTGCGGCCGTTCGCCATGCCGATTTCGCTTCGTTGAATATTACCTGCGATTCTTCTGTCTGGGTCCCAGCCATAAGTTTACGAAGGATTGACATCGCCCATTCTGGCTCACCTGCCTGCAGCTTGGCGATTCCAGACTGAAGGGTCGCTCGTAAAATCAGTGCCTGGGGCCGAGAACAGGTTTCCAGATATTCTTCCTCTGGTGCCGAACCTTTGCGTATCCGTTCCATCAACTGAAATGCGCGCTCTTTTTCGCCATCAACCAGTCTGGCAAAACCTTCTTCGTAAACAGAAACCCAGTAAAGCGTGCCGGCTTCCTGCGAAAAAATGACATTGTGTCTTTGAGCATGGGCGCAAAGATCTGCCGCACATGAGAATAAATCGGCTGCGTTATAGGTTCCCATCGTTCTGCCGTGTCGCGTCAACATCGCTGCGTAAAACACAAAGCAGGGAAGGAAAAAGGGTGCGGCCGCAGCATATGCTGGCAGCGTATCACAATACTGTATCGCGCGCAGAGTTTCCGGGGGTGAAAGTGGATCAAATCCATATTTCGTTATTATCGAAGAAGCTATTTCGTTTCCGAGAGGGAGTGCTTCGTCAAAACGCCCCTCGTTCACTAGTTCTTTGAAAAGCCTGTAGCGAACTCCCGCACCCAATGCGTCTGTGGGATTTGTTTCCGAGACCTTCGAGCGCAGATACTGGAGGTAGTTTGCCCGTATTTTTGCGTCGTCATTCTTAAAGGAAATCGGTTGGTTGGCTGCGTAAGCAATTAGTCTCTCTTCGCGAACCTCAACGGCATAATAGGGGAACCCGACCTGTTGAAGCAGATCTTCCAAAGCGGATTTGCTAAACAGTATTTGATGCAAGCCGGGAGATAAGGCTGCGATCATAGTGCTGAGAGGACCTCCGGGCGAAATAAAGCCCGCATTCGGGGTGGTGAGTATCACAACTCCCTTTTCATCCAAATATGCCCTTATTCCCTCGAGGAATGCCTTTGGATCGGGGACATGCTCAATAACTTCAGATGAGATAATTCTGTCGAATTTCTGTCCTACAAGTTCTGTTTGATCAGATAAGTATTCGGGAATGATCCGAACATTGAGCTCTTTGCTGCCGCGGTCTCCATATTCAGAGGGCTCCAATCCGACAGCTTCGCCGCGCGCTATGAATTTCCAATAGTCCAGCGGAAAGCCGTACCCACAGCCAACGTCGAGAAGACTTCCCTTGTCTACGATGCCGGCACGCTCGATAGGTCTGACCATGAAGTCGATGCCAGCACCGATTTCGAGGTAGTGATCCCAGACATATTTACTGCTATCGGAACCGATGAAGCCTTCATCTGAAGTCAGAAAGTCCGCAAATTGACCTTCGGCGTTTATTGACGAACAAGTAGGGCACTTATAGAACAGAACATCGCCACGATTCTGAACAACGTGACCCGTACTGACCGTCAGGGTCATTTCCCCTGCTTTCCCACAAGCCAGACATGATTTTATCTCAGTCTTGCTTCCGTCATACCATTTCAACTCGACCATTGCCTGCCCCCGCATGCACCATAGTTTTGGCTTCGACGAATATAGGTTCGCTCTACCTATCGTCGGCGTAGAGTGCGGAGCGGGCAGTGTCAACCCGCGCAATCTTTAGCGGCGTAAAATTCAGCTAATTTTCACGAGGGAAACTGGAGCGCCAACAGGATTATGAGGCATTAGAAAATCAGGCTGCTTTTGTTCCACCATGATCAAGTTTCTGGATAGTGCGACTGCTTGTTTTCCTATGATTCAAGGAAATGGTTTCAGAGCGTCCGATGTTTTGGCGGCGTGTATCCTGGAATGATTTCGAGGTTGAAGCCGCTGTTCTTCAAAAAAGTCAACACCTCGTCGGTTGTATTGGAAGCCGTTGCGTCCTTGATAATCTGTGTTTTCACAAATGGGAAGCCGGATTGAATCAGTTCCTTCCAGCAATAGATGGACGGGTTCCGATCCCCACCGCGAACGGCGGACGAAGCGGAAAATAGCGGGCCACATTTAAGGCCTGCGGCTGAGAATTTGGCCGTCATTCCAATTTCATAAAGATTGATAATTCTGCTTTTATCCGTCAACGACAGTACTGAATACCAGAACTTCCGGACGGCGGCGGTTTCGATGGCCTGCCTATTGAGATGTATGAAGTAGCTTTGCAGGTGAGGGTTACCAATCGTGCTGTCAGTCAAACCTGTTACATCGTATGGCGATAAAGAAAGTTTCTCGAACAAGTTATTCAGCGATGATGGACCAGGAATCATGCTGTCATTGGCAAAGAGAAGAGTTTCTGCTTCCCATAGCTCGGGTTGGCGCTGCAGCGCTGCTGCCCACAGCCCGAAATCATGACCGTCATTTTCGCGTGCCGCAAACGCGTCACAAAAGTCTTTTCCCGGATCGCAGGCAGTTTCTGGAGGCGACAGGCTAACACCCAGAGCATATAGGTATAGCCCTTGTTCCTTAAGCGCGCGCATGTAGGCTAAGGCGTGTGGCGCAAATTTACCATCCTTTCCCAGCAAGCCCACGAAGAGACATATGTTTTTCCTCTTGGGGTCGGAAATGGAGCGAAATTGCACCCATGATGCTTCTGTCACGGGACGGCCAATCAATAATTCCTCATGAAAAAACGGAATCGGTACAATTCCAAAGCCCGCTTTGCGGACGAGAGAAGGAATCAACTTCAGCAATGTAGGGGCATCGTACAGGCCGGTCTCGACGTCCCGACGCTCGATGTTCATCGCTGATATCCACTTCAGTGCGGATTTTCGTAAGAGGCAAGCGGATGGAAAGGTAGGGCTCGTTTCCACGTCTGCAAAATGCATATTCATCAGCGCCAAGGTTCGCCTGAAGGCCCTACGGTTGTGGTGAACACTTGATGGTGCTTCGGCTATGCCGAAGGATATCATTCCTGTATTTGGATTTGCCCGCATAAATCGCATCGCGGGCCCTTCGTCCGTCTTTTTGCCGAAACACTGCTCCAAATAATATTGAACGGCGCTCCGATTGCTTTCTGAGAATTTCTCGGCATTGGCAAAAAAACCAAAGTCGGATCCCGTTTCATCATTCAACCAGTCGAGTATATCAGCCAGTATATCTGTGGAGAAAAATAACTCTTGGGGCTGCCCCTTCGACAGTAGGCTGATTTCAGGTTCGGCATCTCTGAAACGGTGAAACATTATTCGTTCGTCGTCAGACGCCGCTTCCGGCATGAACCTGCCTGGTGTGATTTCGCGGAGCTCCATGCCATTCGACGTACGGATATCCGGCCAATGGATACCGCGTCTGCGCCGTATGTCGTCCAATATTTCGTATAGTTTCACCTTCAGGGGACGGCGCTTATGCAGCCTTTGGGTAATTGCGACTTCTATCGGGAAAGGGGCGGAGAAAATCAATTTGTTCTCGCCTGAAATCGTTCGCAGGATAAATAGAGAATTTTTCTTTTGAAGTTTCAGGAAATATTTTTCCCGAACCCTTCCTGCTTCTATCTCAACGGTGCATAGTCCGACTTTACTCGCTTTGACCGTTAGGTAATGCTTGTTAATCGTGGATACCGTTAAAGATGAACTGAACATAGCTGCCTCAGCTGGGGGAGTTCCCAATGTTGTCATTGGCCTAGATTTTCCGAGTTTATGTCCGCTTGCTCTCGGGCAACCTCGAGGTAGTTCCGCACGTCATGGCAAGATTTGTTATTTATCGCGACGGGCAACAAGTACGCCTTTCAAGAAGCCAACCGCTTTCGCACGCCGACGTGCCGAAAAAAGGGCTGCAGGTGAAAGAAACAAGGCTATGGCCTGCATAAGTGAAGAGGAGACGGTAAATGGCCTCCCATGTTTTTTTCCCGTGTAGATGCGGGACTGTGCCATATGGAAGGCTTTGAAACGCGCTATTTCTGGAGATCGGCCCGAGGAATGCCCACTTGTATGAGTTGCTGCCGCATCGTGTATGAACATCAAGGGGCCGAGTTTTTGAAGTCTGAGTGAAAGATCGTCATCTTCATGGTAGAGAAAGATGTTCGGGTCGAAACCACCGATGGTTTC
Organism: Agrobacterium sp. P15N1-A; assembly: GCF_044626815.1. Classification (NCBI taxonomy): domain Bacteria; kingdom Pseudomonadati; phylum Pseudomonadota; class Alphaproteobacteria; order Hyphomicrobiales; family Rhizobiaceae; genus Agrobacterium; species Agrobacterium sp. P15N1-A. The sequence goes on from NZ_JBIUPF010000003.1 coordinate 498,408, forward strand.
GAAATTTTGTTTCGACAAGAATAAAGCTGCGCCGCTCAGTACAGGAACATGGCAGTCAGCTTTCGGCCAGCCTCGCGACATATATTTGTTTTGGGGTAAAAGCCACGATCGACGTTTGAAATATGGGCTCCCATCACTGTTGCTGATCCGAGGATTGAATGCCGCGGCATCACGATAACGCTGAGTAGCGAGCAGCAATTGCAAAAGAGCTCCATCTTGTAGTCTGGCATCGGGATTTAGGAATAGCAGCCACGGTGTTTCAGCAATGGTCGCGCCGGCGTTGCAGCCACGCCCAAAACCTTCATTCTCCTCCAGCGTCAAAACGCGAATTTTTCGATTCAAGGGAATCTTGCTAAAATCGTTGGACTTTCCGTTGTCCACAAGAACTATCGGAGTGACTTCTGGGATTGCATTTATCATGTCGCCAATAACTTCGTCGCTTTTGTAGCAGACGGAAATAACGGTGATATCGGAAAGCAATGGCTGCTGCTTCATGTCTAGAGAAACTCGATGGTGGCGTTTTCAGGGGTTGGCGAATATGGCTGAAGTCCGGCGACACGATATCCGGCTTTTCTTACAAAAGTGGGGAATAGGCGCTCCAAGCCGTGTTGCAGCGTGTTACGCTTGGCACCGTTCTCGATGTCGAAATCTGAGATGCGAAAGTTTGCGTCTTGTAGCAATTTTAACGCTGCGGGTCTGAACCAAAACATCGTGCCAGCAAAAAATTCAATTTGTTGAAGATCAAACTCCATGTTGGTTCGCGCAAATACTTGCCGGATCTGGTTTTCTTCGTCCTTCAGATAGCGCATCACCGAGGTTTCCCGGGGCGGTAACCTGAGGTTGTATGGACCCGCTATGCCGAGGTCCGGGTTTTTCGAAAATGCGTTAATGACGTTGGTCATAGCGCCATCTGCAAGGAGGCAGGCAAGCGCGTAGCGGCGAATTCTATGCCCTGAGACTGTTTCTTTGCCACCTTTTAGAGAAAGCTTACCGTGGATTTTGCAGACCGCATCGTAAGGATCGAAAACGCCTTGATGGAGCAGTTCAACAAACGGACCAATATCGCGCCCTCGGTTCTCGATCTGCATGACTCTCGCGTTTGGAAATGATTTGCGCACTTCGGTGGGAAAGTGATCGCCATCGGAACTTGTGGTGACGATGATGTCGGCTCCCCCCGCGTTATTCAGTAAGACGGTTCTGATTTCCGGCCAAGTTTCCAAATAATGCATATGAATATATACGCATGCGCGAACGCTTATGTTTTCAGCTGGGGCCTGCAAATGGGGTTGATGCTGCCATCCCGTATCGGCCCAGAACCAGCCATTATGAATGATGGATTCATCATCCAAGTCATAGAGATAGAGATAACGATGCTCGACATTGGCCGATGCTGCCGCAGCGACGACTGAAGGTGTGTCGCCGTGGCAAAGAAGCTTTTCACCGGGGCCAAAATTCTGAACCCTGTTTCGTGTAGTGGCCGCCAACAGCATTCTGGTACGGAATAAAACTGTAGACACGCGATTGAACTCAATATGCGCTTCTTGTTTTTCCGGTTCACGTGCAACCAGGCGGAAAGATATCGATTTAAGGGGTTGTTTTAGCTGAAGTTCGTATCCAAATTTTCCGGGCCTTAATTCGATCCTGCAGGAACGTTGCCTATCTTCAGTATCGGCGAATTCGATCGCCGTTACGCCCGGGTCAGCCTTAAATTTGATGGCGTAACAACCGGGTTCAAGAGAAACAATTTTCACATGTTTCATGGAAAATTCCATATCACTCTGGCTAATATCTGTATCGAACATTCGGATGAAGCGAGCAGGGTGTCGTTACACCGCAGTTCTCCAACGCACACAAATGATACACCGATGTATAGCATTGTTTGTTATTGGCGATTTCCAAATAATAATTCATATTATTCAGATAAAACGCCAGATTGGTCCCTCGCTATGATTTTGCAATTTTGCGCAGATATTCGCCATAGTCGCCTTTGCCAGATTTGGCAGCAATCGCCGCAAATTGTAACTTCGTTATGAAGCCCTTGCTCAAGGCAATCTCCTCGGGGCAGGCAATCTTGAAACCTTGCCGTTTCTCCAGAGTACGCACGAACTCGCCGGCCTCCAGCAGGCTTTCAGGGGTCCCTGTATCAAGCCAGGCATAGCCACGTCCCATTATCGAAACTTTCAGTTTCCCGCGCTCAAGATAGGTCCGGTTTATGTCGGTTATTTCGAACTCGCCGCGAGCTGAGGGTTTCAAATTGGCTGCTATATTCACAACATCTGCGTCGTAGAAATAGAGTCCTGTGACGGCCCAACTTGATTTCGGCTTTTTTGGTTTTTCCTCGATTGAGAGGGCTCGCATTTCAGTGTCGAATTCCACGACACCGTATCTCTCAGGATCTTTAACATGATATGCAAAAACGGTTGCACCGTCATTTATCTCTGTACCCGTATCGAGTAGCTCCGGCAGGCCATGTCCGTAATAGATGTTGTCACCCAGAATGAGGCACGAGGGCGAGCCCGCAACAAAATCTGCACCGATCATATAGGCTTGAGCGAGTCCGTCAGGACTGGGCTGTATCGCATACTCTATTGAAAGTCCCCATTGAGAGCCGTCTTTCAGAAGGTTCTGAAAAAGTGGCATGTCGTGAGGCGTCGAAATGATAAGAATCTCGCGAATTCCAGCAAGCATCAATGTTGTTAGCGGATAATATATCATCGGCTTGTCGTAGACCGGCAGGATCTGCTTCGAGACCGCCAATGTCATAGGATGCAAGCGTGTACCGCTGCCTCCGGCCAGAATAATGCCTTTCATGGCCTTTCCTTTTCGCTCTGCGCAAGAGCGGTAACGACCGCGCGCGTTGATGTTTGCCAGTTCGGCAGCCTTATGCCGTAAACCGCTTCCAGCTTGCTGCAATCAAGCCTCGAGTTTGCCGGACGCCGCGCTGGTGTAGGGTACTGTGCCGTCGTGATGTCGTTGACGATCATCGACTTTCCGCCGTTTTCTTCAGAGAATGCGAATATCTGTTTCGCGAAATTTGCCCAGTTCGTTTCCCCGGTTCCGGCAAGATGAAAAACTCCACGGAGACGGATCGAGGAATCGTCCAGGAGTTTCCTTGCGATTGCTACGATAGCGGTGGCGATATCGTTGGCCGAGGTTGGGCATCCGAACTGGTCCGCGACCACATTGATCTCGTCGCGGCTTTCGCTCAGCCGGAGCATGGTTTTTACAAAGTTGTTGCCATGTTCCGAATAGACCCATGCGGTTCGCAGAACAGCGTAGTTGCCGGTAGCCTCAGAAACGGCTTGTTCGCCTTCGAGCTTCGAGCGGCCGTAGATGGACGTAGGGCCTGTCGGATCCCTTTCGACATAAGGCGTCGCCTTCGTGCCATCAAAAACATAATCCGTAGAAAGATGAATGACGGGAATACCAAGGTCACTTGCCGCCTGTGCGACAGCCCCTGCTCCATCCCGATTAACGGCAAAAGCGATGTCCGGCTCGCTTTCTGCCTTGTCGACAGCGGTGTAGGCAGCAGCCGATACCACAGCGTCGGGCTTTACCTCTCGCAGCGCTTTTAAAACAGTTTCAGGCTGCGCTAGGTCGAGTTCCGGTCGACCCAGAGCCACGATCTCTAGCTCGGCGCTCGCCAGTGCCTGAAGGGCGCTGACGACCTGACCATTTTTGCCCGTAACTGCCAGCCGCATTCGTTCAGCCCTTCGTCAGAACGCCAAGGCGCTCTCCGGCATAAACACCCTCGCGAAGCGGTTGCCACCACCATTCATTGTCGAGGTACCATTGCACGGTCTTGCGGATGCCAGTGGCGAAGTTTTCCTGTGCTTTCCAGCCGAGCTCGGTTTCCAGCTTCGTTGCATCAATGGCGTAGCGCGCATCGTGACCAGGGCGATCGGTAACGTATTTGATGAGCTCGGCATAGGGTTTGGATTGAGGGCGCAGTTCGTCGAGAATGGAGCAGATGCAGTTCACCACATCGATATTCTTCTGCTCGTTTCTGCCGCCGACATTGTATTTCTCGCCAACAAGCCCCTTTTGAACGATGAGCCACAGGGCGCGGGCATGGTCTTCCACATAAAGCCAGTCGCGGATGTTCGCGCCGTTTCCATAGACTGGTAGCGGTTTGCCATCCAACGCGTTGAGAATGATCAGTGGAATGAGCTTTTCCGGGAAATGGAATGGTCCATAATTATTGGAGCAGTTGGAAATGACAACCGGAAGGCCATATGTGCGCTGCCAGGCTGTGGCAAGATGATCGCTTGCGGCTTTCGAGGCAGAGTAGGGCGATGAAGGATCGTAAGGGGTTGTTTCCTCGAACAGACCGTGATCGCCGAGAGAGCCGTAAACCTCATCAGTTGAAACATGCAGCATGCGGAAATTCGCCTTGGCGTCTTCCGCAAGGCCGCTCCAGTATTGCCGCGCGGCCTCCAGCATCGTGAAAGTGCCGTTGATGTTGGTTTGAATAAAATCAGCGGCGCCGGTTATAGAGCGGTCGACATGGCTTTCGGCGGCCAGATGCATCACGTAATCCGGCTGGAATGTCGCAAATGCCTCATTCATCGCCGCCCGGTCGCATATGTCGGCCTGAATAAAGCGGTGATTGGGTGCATTTTCGATTGGCTTGAGGGAGGCCAGATTTCCTGCATATGTCAGTTTGTCGACGGTGAGAACATCCGCGCCAATCTCGCTCACGAGATAACGTACGAGGGCCGAGCCGATAAATCCGCCGCCGCCGGTAACTAGAACGCGCATCATCAGTTTCCAGTGTTTTGGTAAGTAAAATATTCAGGCAATTCCGACAGAAGCGGTTGCTTGCCGTCCTTTTCCGAGAGGACGTAACCCTCGAGCTTCGGCCAATTGATGCCGATGGCAGGGTCGTTCCATTTGGTGCCGCGGTCATTGGCGGCACTATAAGGCTTCGTCACTTTGTATGAGATGACCGTGTCATCAACGAGCGTCATGAAACCGTGGGCAAATCCCACTGGAACCCATAGCTGCTCGCCATTTTCGGGTGAGAGTTCGACAGCCGCCCATTGTCCAAAGGTGGGTGATCCCGTCCTGATATCCACCGCGACATCCAGCAGCCGCCCACGAATACAGCGAACGAGCTTGCCCTGTGCAAACGGCTCTGTCTGGAAATGAAGCCCCCGTACGGTACCGGCTTGTGTAGACAGGGATTCATTGTCCTGTACGAACTCCACGTCCAATACATTTTCGCGAAACCAGTCCTTCTTGAAAACCTCGCTGAAGTAACCCCTGCTGTCCCCGAAACGAGCTGGAGTTATCTTTTTCAAGCTTGGTATCGAGAATGCTTCTACTTGCACTATGCGGATCCTGTCTGGTCTGCCTACTCTGAGGTGATATGGCTTTATCGGTAGGGACAGTCAATAACGCTTTATTGACCGCCCACACAAGAGAGATCGAATCTCGGTCGAACAGCAGGCGAAAGGCATGTGCCCAATCCCAGTTTTCACACTTCGATGATCGATGGCAGGGAGACGCCCTAAAGCCGAGCCTGCTGAAACTGTCCGGCGGGCCGAAACGAGGGAGAGATCGAGTATTGATCAGGCCTTCGGTTTCGTTCGGTCGCGCCGTTTGAAAGTTCTGATTACCGGCAGCCTTACTTCCACATCGCCCTCATTCGCGCACCTACATCGATGCGGATTTGCTGTGCGCTGCGCTCGGAAGCGGCGGCTGAAACCAGAGGCCAGGTCATTGTCTCAAAAAATTGCAGCAGGGTCGCCGGTATGAAGCGCGTTCTTGCGGCGTAGACATGCCTGTCGCCCTGCTGGTTCTGCCCGCCGGTGAAGAAACGTTGCGGCGTGATCAGCGCCAGACTGTCCTTGGCGCGCGTCATGGCGACATAGAGCAGCCGGCGTTCCTCCTCCAGTTCCTGGGTGGTGCCGACCCCGAGATCGGAGGGAATGCAGCCATCGACCACATTCAGGATGAAGACGGAGCGCCATTCCTGGCCTTTTGCCGAATGGATGGTGGAGAGGCTGAGATAATCCTCGTCAAGCAGCGGCACGCCGGCCCGATCGCTGGTGGCGTCCGGCGGATCGAGCGTAAGTTCGGTCAGAAAGCGTTCGCGTGAGGGGTAGCCGCCGGCGATCTGCTCAAGCTGCAGCAAATCGGCCTTGCGGGTGTCCGCATCCTCATGGATGCGTTCCAGGTGCGGTTCGTACCACAGTCGCGCCTGCCCGATCTGGCCCGGCCAGTCATTCGGCGCCTGTCGCAGGCCCACCAGCATTTGCGTGAAGGCTGTCCAGTCGTCGCCGGTCTTCGGCGGAGGCGGTATTTCGGCAAGGGCAAGCAGCGGCTCGGGGTCTGTCGCAATCGCATCGAGAATATTGCCGGCCTTCTTCGGTCCGATGCCGGGCAGCATTTGTAGCAGCCGGAAACCGGCGACGCGGTCGCGCGGGTTCTGCGCGAAGCGCAGCACGGCCAGCATGTCCTTCACATGGGCGCTGTCCAGGAATTTCAGGCCGCCGAATTTGACGAAGGGGATGTTGCGGCGGGTCAGTTCCACCTCGAGCGGGCCGCTATGGCTGGAGGTGCGGAACAGCACGGCCTGCTGTTTCAGCGTCATGCCGGTTTCGCGGTTGGCGAGAATCTGGTCGATGATGAAATTCGCCTGCTCGGTCTCGTCTTTCACCGTCACGAGTTTCGGGCGCTCCAGCGACTGCCGCTCGGTCCAGAGGTTCTTGGTGAACCGCTCGCGCGCCAGATCGATGACGCCGTTGGCGGCCGCAAGGATGGGCTGCGTCGAGCGATAGTTGCGGTCAAGCGTGATGATGTCGGCAGCAGGGCTGAAGGAAGCCGGAAAATCGAGGATGTTTCGCACCGTCGCCGCCCGGAAGGAATAGATCGATTGCGCATCGTCACCCACCACGGTCAGGCCGCGGCCGCCGGGCTTCAGCGCCATCAGCACCGAAGCCTGCAGCCGGTTGGTATCCTGATATTCGTCGACCATCACATGGTCGAAGCGGTTGCCGATATCGTCCGCAAGGATGGGATCGCTGACCATCTGGGCCCAGTAAAGCAGGAGATCGTCATAATCGAGCACGTTCTGGACCTGCTTGGCCTCCACATAGGCTGCAAACAGTTCCTTAAGTTCGCTCTCCCAGTTGGCGACCCAGGGATAATGCTGGCGCAATATCTCCTTGAGCGGCGTCTGGGAATTCACCACACGCGAATAGATCGCAAGACACGTACCCTTCGTTGGAAAGCGGCTTTCGGTTTTGGAAAAACCCAGCTCGTGCCGGGCGAGGTTCATCAGGTCGGCGCTATCCTCGCGGTCGTGGATGGTGAAATCGATGTTGAGCCCGATCTGCTCGGCATAGATGCGCAACAGGCGCGCGCCGATGCCGTGAAACGTGCCGGACCAGGCCAGCGCGTCTGTCATGATTGCCGAATTCGCACCGATAACGTGTTTGCAGATACGCTCGACCCGCCGCGACATTTCCGTGGCGGCACGTCTGGAAAACGTCATCAGCAGAATGCGGCGGGGATCGGCGCCATTCACGATCAGATGCGCAACCCGGTGGGCGAGCGTATTGGTCTTGCCCGAACCGGCCCCGGCAATGATCAGCAGCGGTCCGGCCGTGTGCCCGTCTGCCAGCCCAACGCCATGCTCCACCGCCTTGCGCTGCTGTTCGTTGAGCTTTTCCAGATAGGCAACCGCCATGCCAGCAATCCTTAGATAACCTGCCTGTTCCCACGGGTGAGAACCTTGTTCAGAGATGGCAGTCGTCGGAATGTCCGGCCATTGTCTGCCCTGTCGTCGCAATGATTAGCAAAGACTCAAACAGCAATCCAGAACAAATGCTGAACGCATTGTTCCGGTGGTTCGAGCGCAGTCGGTGGTGAAATTTATCGGCCCAAAAGGTCGCCCGTCCTCTGCCGGCGATTGGCCGCTGCCGGTCGGGCGAAATCCCCGAAATTACGCCATGGGAGAAAGCGGGCGGCCGTGGATGGGCCGCCCGGTGTGAGCGTTGTGGGGGAGATCGTTACAGGAAACTGCTTTCGAACAGCTCGCCTGAATAGGCCGAGTGGGTGATGCCCGCTTCAAGATCGGCCTTGGTCAGCTCATCGACAAAATCGCCGTTCTGCATGACCAGCACACGGTCGCACATATGGGCGATCACCGCGAGGTCATGGCTGACGAGAACGAAGGTGAGGTCGCGTTCTTCGCGCTGGTCGGCAAGCAGGTTCAGGATTTCGGCCTGGATGGAGACGTCGAGCGCGGATGTCGGCTCGTCGAGCAGCAGGATCGGCGGTTCGAGGATCAGCGCGCGGGCGATTGCCACGCGTTGGCGTTGGCCGCCGGAAAGCTCATGCGGGAAGCGCTCGGCGAAATGTGGGGGCAAGCCCACCTGTTGCAGGGCGGCAGGCACTTTCGACCAGCCATCGCCAAGTCCCATCGCGCGGATCGGTTCGGCGAGAGCCCGGCCGATGCGGTGGCGCGGGTGCAGCGAGCCGTAGGGGTCCTGAAACACCATCTGCGCCAGTTTCAGTTCGTCGCGACTGCGGGTCTTGCCGACCGGTTTGCCGTTAAAGCTGATGGAGCCGGTCCAGCCGGCCTCCAGCCCCGCCAGCGACCGCAGCAAGGTCGACTTGCCGCAGCCGCTTTCGCCGACGATACCGAGCGTTTCACCCCTGTTGACCGTGAGGCTGACGCCGCGCACGACGTGATTGCGGTTTTCCTTTGCGCCGTAGACGACGTCGAGCTTGTCTACCGTGATCATCGCATCACCTCCGCATCGATGGCCTGACGGTCCAGCACCTTGAGACGCCGCACCGGATTGCGGGGGTCTGGCATCGCCGCGATCAGCCCCCGCGTATAGGGATGCTGAGCATCTTCCAGCTTGGTCAGCGTTTCCACGACGCGCCCGCCATACATGACCAGCACGCGCTCACAGAAGGCCGCGACCATGCGGATGTCATGGCTGATGAGGATCAGGCCGGAATTATTCTCGCGCACCATCTCGTCCAGAAGCAAAAGCACATCCTTGCGCACGCTGACATCGAGGGCCGAGGTCGGTTCGTCGGCAATGACCAGCTTCGGCTTGGCGAGCAGCATCATGGCGATCATCACGCGCTGGCCCATGCCGCCCGATATCTGGTGCGGATAAAGCGCCATCACGCGGTCGGGGTCGTTGATGCGCACGCGCAGCAACATGTCGCGTGCTGCACCTCTCGCCGCCTTGCCGGTAAGCGCCAGATGCAGTTCGGCGGCCTCCGCCACCTGCTTTCCGATGGGCAGCACCGGGTTCAGCGAATAACGCGGATCCTGCATGATCAGCGCCATCTCGCTGCCGCGGATCGCACCCATCTGCCGCTCGGATTTTTCGAGCAACGGCTCGGACAGGAAATCCATCCGCTCCGCCGTCACCGTGGCGCTTTTCGGCAGGAGCCGCATGGCGGCCCGGCCGGTGGTGGATTTTCCGGAGCCGGACTCACCGACAATGCCGACCCTTTCGCGCCCGACGTCGAAATTGACGTTGGACACCGCCGGAATGGTGTTGCGGCCGAAACGGACATTGAGGTCGCGGACCGAGAGGATGGGGGAGCTATCAGGAACGGGCATGACGCGGATCCAGAAGGTCGCGCAGCGTATCGCCGGCGATGTTGAAGGCAAGGCTCGTCAGCAGGATGGCGATGCCGGGCATGACGGCGACCCACCAGTAGTCGAGCATGAACTTACGGCCACTGGAGATCATCGCGCCCCATTCCGGCAGCGGCGGCTGGGCTCCGAGACCAAGGAAGCCGAGTGAAGCGGCCGTCAGGATGATTCCCGCCATGTTCAGCGTCAGGCGAACGATGACCGAGGGGATGCACATCGGCGCAATGTATAGAAACAGGATGCGCAGCGGCGAGGCGCCATAAAGACGGGCGGCGGCGACGTAGTCGGTATTACGCACGACAAGCGCTTCCGCCCGAGCAAGACGCGCAATCGGCGGCCACGCGGTCAACGAGATCGCAATGATCGCCGTGCCGAGGCCGGCGCCCATGGCGGCCGCAAAGGCAAGCGCCAGTACGAGCGAGGGGAAGGAGAGGACGATATCGGTCGCGCGCATCAGGATCGCGTCGGTTCGCCCGCCAAAGAAACCGGCCATCACGCCAATGGCAAGGCCGATAGGACCGACGATGACCGAGACCGACAAGACCGTCTGGATCGTGATGCGGGTGCCGTAAACAAGCCGGCTGAAAATGTCGCGGCCGAATTCGTCGGTTCCGGCCAGATGCGCCCAGCTGGGAGGCTGAAGCGCGTTTTCCAGAGCCTGACGGGCAGGATCGTAAGGCGCAATGAGCGGTGCGAAAATGGCGACCAGAACCAGAATTGCCAGAATGGCGAAGCCGAACATTCCAAGCGGTTCGTCCGCGAGCTTTCGAAGTGTCCGCGCGGTGGTGGTTGAGATGCGCGACAGGGCGCTGGGACGATCAACGGTATTGTTGTGCGCGATATCGGTCATCGTGCGGCCTCCCGGGTACGGGGATCGAGCGTGGTGTAGGCCAGATCGGCGAGGAAGTTGAGCAACATGAAAATGAAGCCGATGACGATCGTGGCGGCCAGAATCGCATTCATGTCGCCGATGAGCAGCGCATTCGTCATGTATTGGCCGATGCCGGGCCAGGAGAAGACGATCTCCGTGACCACGGCGCCTTCCAGCAGGTTGCCATAGGAGATCGCCAGAACGGTGATGAGCTGCACGGCGATGTTGGGCAGCACATGGCGGGTTATGGTGCGTGCGGGGCTGACACCCTTGGCCCGTGCCGCGATGACATAATCCTGGCTGAGCTGTTCAAGGGTGAAGGCCCTCGTCATGCGGGTGATGTAGGCCATGGCCATATAGGCGAGGATGATCGCCGGCAGGATGATGTGTCCAAGCGCGTTCCAGAAGATTTCCGTCTCGCCCGCAAGCAGGCTGTCGACGAGCATCAATCCCGTCTTCGGCTCCACGAGGCCTTCGTAAAAGACGTCGACCCGGCCGGGGCCGGCGACAAGGTTGAGATTCGCGTAGAAAATCACCAGCCCGACGATGCCGAACCAGAAGACCGGTATCGAATGTCCCACCAGCGCAAAAACGCGCGCGAACTTGTCGATGAAGGTGTCGCGGAAGAGGGCGGCGGCGAGACCGAGCGGGACGCCGATGACCGTCGAGATGATGATCGCCAGCGTGGCGAGTTCGAAAGTGGCGGGGAAAGCCTGCGCCAGATCGCGGGTCACGGGGTTGCCGGTCAGGATCGCAATGCCGAAATCGCCATGCAGCAGGCCGCGCAGATAGATGAAGAATTGCTGGTAAAGCGGCAGGTCGAGCCCCAGCCGCGCTCGCATGGCCTCATAGGCCTTGGGATCGGCAAGTTCGCCGACGATTGCCCCGACCGGATCATTCGGCATGACCCGGCCGATGATGAAGGTGATGCAGAGCAGGATGAAGAGGCTGACGATCAGTTGCAGAAAACGATGTCCAAGCCCGCGCAGTGAGATTTCCGTCATTGCTGGCCGCACTTTCCTGTGAGAACGCCGTCAGCGGCCGAGCCATTGCGCACTGCTCGCCACAGACGCGCAATTCTCCTTTGCAAAAACTCTTGATGGTACTTCATCCCAACTCCTCCCTGAGCTAACATGAAAACATATGATGTGCGACCATGTCATAATATGAGTACCGAAGGGATTCGTATTCTGCAAGAGGGAAGAGTGGCATGATGGGCGACAAAGCGAGGCCTCGGGAGAGGCGGGCACAACAGATCATCGATAATCTCAGCGCAGAAATTCGCAGTGGAAAATTGAAAAACGGAGATCAACTTCCCACCGAACCGGAGCTTGAACGCAGCTACGGCGTGAGCCGCACCGTGGTTCGCGAGGCGATCGCAGATTTGCGTTCCGCCGGCTATGTCGTTCCCATCCAGGGCAAGGGGGTTTTCGTCAGCAATGCCAGTGAATGGGCCGGCGTGAAACTGACGCAATCCGAAGTCGGAACCATTGCGGAAACGCTGGAAATGCTGGAGTTCCGGCTTGCGACGGAAGGGGAGGCGGCGGCAATCGCCGCCTATCGCCGCACCGCACAGCAGGAGGCGGCAATCTCTGCGGCGCACCGGAAAATGGCCCGCGCCATCGATGCGCGTGAAACCACTGTCGATGCCGATTACGAGTTTCACACGGCCATCGCGATCGCCACGAACAACCGCTTCTATCTGGAGGCTCTGCGTCAGTTCGGTTCGCGCTCTATACCGCGCGGACAGTTCCCGACGCTGCCGGAAACCGGTGACGCGAATTATCTTCGCAAAGTGCAGGCCGAGCACGAGGCAATCCTGCGCGCCATCGTCGAACAGGATCCGGAAGCGGCGCGAAAAGCTATGCGCGAACATATGCTTGCGAGCCAGCGCCGATACAGGTTGCTTTCAGAAGCGCAATAGCATCTCGACACTCATCTTATTTCATGCGATGTCATATGATGACTTGCATGGAGAGAGGAGAGAATCGATGTATGTCGGCACCCAGGTTGCTGCGCGCGATGACGAGGATTTTAAGGTTTGGGCGCAGCTCGGCGTCAAAAATATCAACGCGGATCCGCCCGGAAAGCCCGCGAGCTGGACTTTCGAGGACTTTGAGCGCCACCGTGACAAGGTCGAAAGCTTTGGCCTCGTTCTCGACATGGTGCAATTGCCGCTGCCGTCGCGGCCCATCGAACAGGCGTCGTATCCCGATATCCTGCTTGCCGGTCCTGATCGCGACCGGCAGATCGATGCCGTCTGCACGATGATAGAGAATATCGCCAGGGCCGGAATCCCTGCCGCGAAATACAATCTCAACCTCATCGGCATTCCGCGCACCGAAATGGAGCGCGGCCGCGGCGGCTCGCTCAACGAGGCCTGGCGCTGGGACAAGGCGGACCATGATGCAGCGCCGGGTCTCGCTGGCGTTCTTTCCGAAGACGAGAACTGGGAACGCATCGATTACTTCCTCGAGCGTGTGGTGCCGGTGGCCGAAAGCAACCGCGTGCGCCTGGCATGCCATCCGCATGATCCCTATACGCCGCCGGGCTACAGGGGCGTCACCCGCGTTCTCGGCACGGTCGAGGGGCTGAAGAAATTCGTGCAGATGCGCGAGAGCCCCTATCACGGCCTGAATTTCTGCCAGGGGTCGATCGGCGAGATGCTTGACAATCCGCGCGAGGAAATCGACGACATTATCAGGTGGTTCGGCAGCCGCGACAAGATCTTCAACGTCCACTTCCGCAATATCAGCGGCGGCAAACTCTCCTTCATGGAGACGTTCCCCGATGAGGGCGACATGGACATGGTGCGTTCGCTGAAACTCTATCACGAACTCGGTTATCGCTACATGATCATGCCAGACCATGTGCCGACGATTGCCGGGCGCGATGCCGTCGGTGTCGCTTTCGCCTTCTGCTACGGCTACATCGCCGCGCTGATAGAAGCGCTTGATAACAAACATCTTTGACCGTTCTGGCCCGCGACGCCCCGCTGCGTCGCGGGCTTTTTTCCCAAACGTGAATTACCGATCTGTAGGAGGAGCAGGTATGAGAAAATCATTGATCCGTCTCGCATTCACCACGGCCCTGGGCGCCATGCTGGTGCAGGCAGCGCCAGCCGTGGCCAAAACACCGAATGACCAGCTTGTCATCGGAACATCGCTGGCTCAGGTGCTGTCGCTTGATCCGCATCAGGCCACCGAAGGAAAAGCCAACGAAATCATGTCCAACCTCTATGACCGTCTGATTTCGGTCGATGGTTCGGGCAAGGTTTCACCGCAGCTTGCCGAGCGCTGGGAGATAGATGACAAGGGCATCACCTTCCATCTTCGCGAAGCCAATTTCGCCTCGGGCAATCCGGTAACCTCGGCAGACGTCGTCTATTCGCTCAGCCGGCTGTTGAAGATGAACCAGGCGGCCGCAGCCAACCTCAAGCGCGTTGGCTATAATGCCGATAATGTCGACAAGCTGGTGAGCGCGCCGGATGAGAAAACGGTACGCATCGATCTTTCCGGTGAAACGACGTCCGAGCTGCTTCTTTACCGTCTGGCCATGGTCATCGCCAGCGTCGTCGACAGCAAGGAACTCAAGACGCATGAAAGCAGTGGCGACTGGGGCAATGGCTGGCTGAGAACCAATTCCGCCGGTTCCGGTCCCTTTACGCTCAATCGCTGGTCGCCCAACGAGATCATCATTCTCGAGGCCAACAAGAATTATGTAGCCGGTAGCCCGAAAATGCGCCGCGTCATCGTGCGGCATGTGCCGGAAAGCCAGGTGGAGCGCCTGATGCTGGAGCGTGGCGATATCGACATCGCCAGTGCGTTGACGGCTGCCGACCTTGCAATCTTCAACAACAAGGAAGGTTTCCAGATCCAGCGCGTGCCGACGGGCGGCTTCTACGTCCTGTCCATGAACGCCGGCAAGGAGCCTTTGTCCAACCCCAAGGTCCGCGAAGCGATTGCCTATGGCATCGACTACAAGGGAATGGAAAAGACCATCATGGGTCCCTATGGCCGGGCACGTACGGTGCCGGTGCCGGAAAACTTCGAATACGCCATTCCGAGCCCGGACTGGAAGCTCGATGTGGAGAAGGCGAAGGCCCTCCTCAAGGAGGCCGGTTATGAGAACGGCTTCACGCTTAATCTGAAAACGATCGCGCAGACGCCGCGCATCGATCTCGCCACCGCGATCCAGGCGTCGCTCAGCCAGATCGGCATCAAGGTCAATATCCAGCAGGGTAACGGTTCGGACGTGATTGCCGCCCACCGCGCGCGGGATTTCGATCTGCTCATTCCGCAGACCGGCGCCTACATGCCGAATGTGCTGGGCTCGATGGAGCAGTTCTCCAGCAACCCCGACAATTCGCTGGCCGCCAACAACGCCGGCAATTTCGTCTGGCGCTCGGCCTGGGACATTCCGGAACTGACGGCGCTCACGGCAAAGGCTTCGCTGGAGCCGGACGCCAGGAAGCGCGGGGAAATCTACACCCAGATGCAGGAAATGTTTGTCGCCCAGAAGCCGGCGGTGTTGCCGATGTTCGAGAGGTTTGAGCCGATCGTGCTGAATGCGCGCGTGAAGGATTATGTGGGCCATCCCAGCCAGACGACCCGGCTGGAAAAGGTCACGAAGGACTAAGGGCAAACTATAGTCTTTGGAACCTGCGACGGGCGGTTTTACCGCCCGTTTTTTTATCGGCGGTTAGGTCCGTGCCCCTGAAAGCGTCCTCCATGACGCTCCTCCGGCTCTTCGCGGAAACGAAACTAGTCGCAGCAGGTGGTTGTCGCACGCCATCCAGCAATTTCAGGGGGTTTTCTCAAGGACTTCATCGGGTTAGATCGTCCGATGACTATTCCTTCCATCGGGCGAGAGTCGTGAACTCCGCTCACCCACCTCCCGAAGAATGCGTTGATGACCATGAACCTTGCACAGATAGAACTTCCGTCTCGGCCGCTGAGCCTCAAACGTGGCGTCATTTCAGTGCCGGCAGCCTATTATTTTTCCATTCCGGTGCTTCTGGTCATCACGGCCGTCATGCTTGTCGCCGAAGGCCCAGGCATATTGCGCGACTATCAGATCAGCAAAGATCCGCTGGAGATTGAAAGCGGCGATATCAGCGGCAGCTGCAAGACGCGCAAGGCAATCTTCACGACCTGTGAGGCGGACCTTTCCTATGACCATGCGGGGGTGAGCTACAAGAAGGATGTCGAGGTCATGTTCGTCGATTTCCATTCCGGCGATTATGAAACCGGGCTGGTCATCTCCGCGAAGAACCCGGAACTCGCAACGATTTCGCTGGGCCTCGACATGCTCTGGAACCGCATCATCACGCTCGGCGTGTTCGTCGCCCTGCTCGGTTTCGGCAGTTTGGCGATGCTGTTCACGCTTATCCGGGTCCTGCGGGTTTGCCTGCAGCTGCGCAAACCCGCACCGTTGACCGTCATTCCGGTGGCGCTGACGGCGGTTGCCGAAAAACGCAGCCGTCTCTTCGTCACCTATGCCGATACGGTCAGAGAAGACAAGACCAAGCGGCAGTCCTTCACCCATCTGGAGAGGGGGCGAATCCCGGTCGTCGTTGGTCATAACGGAAAACACGATGTTGCGCTGGCGGTCTGGCACGGCAAGACCGCGCTGCCGGTTCTGCTCGACGACCGGCTGGAGCGGATCGAGCTATCGGAGCAGGAAAGGGCGGAGGCCCTCGCATCGCTTGCCCCGATGCTCGCGAACCAGACGCCGGAGGGCGCCTCGGCTCCGGGCGCGACGATTGGCAAAGGGCCGGGCCTCCTGCGCAGACTGGGGACTTTCGTTGCCATTGTGACCGTCATCGTCGTCGCGGTTATCGGTTATTGGCTGTGGTACGTTACCAGCGCCCCGTCGCAGTTCAACTCGCCCGGCATGGACCTCAACAACATGATGCCCGCAGCAATTAACGAGTGGGGATGCGCCCGTCTGCAGGAGCGTTTCTCCGATGGCCCTGCGCCTTTCGGATGTACCGCAGCCGATTATCGAAGCTGGAAATAAACGGCCTTTCCTATAGTCCGGGTCGAGCCGCGCGCGAAAAAAAGCTTACGGGCTGCCGCGTGCGGCCCGTTCCTTTCTGTACGTTGCAGAACAGATCGTTACATTTATCATTAGTTGCATTAGAGATTTATAAATAAACCACTCCCATAGTGCCACCGTGAGCGGTTCTTCAGAGGCTGGGAGAGTGCGTCATGTTCACGGTTCTGGAATGCGTTGTCGTACAACACGACCGGGCGGTCGTGCTTCTTGCGGCTGTTATCTGCCTGCTTGGCATGTTTGCTTTTTTTCATCTTTTATTGCGTGCGGAGGAAAGTCCGGCTGGCCGCAAGCCCTATTGGGTGCTGGTTGCCGCCTTTGCCGGAGGGCTCAGCGTCTGGGCCACGCATTTCGTCGCCATGCTCGCCTATAAGGGCGCGGTCCCGATCGGTTATGATTTCGCCTTCACGGCTCTTTCGGCGGTTCTTCCGGTTTTCGGTTTCTGGCTGGCGCTCACCAGCCGCTCGCAGGCCGCTTACAGCCCGGCGATCGTCGGCACGCTGGTCACGCTGTCGGTTGCCGTCATGCATTTCGTCGGCATGGCGGGAATGGATGTCGCCGCCACGATCAGCTATCGGTGGGGGCCGGTGCTGGGTGGTTTTGCGGTTGCCTGGGCGTCTTTTCTCCTCGCCTTTTTCCTTTTTCGTCGCCTCGGCTCCTGGCAGCGCATCGCCGCGCCGGCCGGATCGGCGATCTTCGCGATCTGCGCGCTGCATTTCACGACCATGTCGGCCACGGTGCTTTCGCCGGATCCGTCCGTATCGGGGCCTGATCCCGACAATGTCGCCCGGCTGATCATGATCTGCGCCATTTCCGGCGTCACGTTCCTGATCCTGTCCACCACTGCCGCCGCCGCTCTTGTGGATCGTTACCTTGTCGATCTCAAGGGTCTTGTGGATGCGACGCTCGATGGTCTCGCCGTTGTCCGCGATGGGCGGATCGTGGAGCTTAACACACGCTTTGCCGGCCTTCTGGGCCGGGAGGAAGCGTCGCTGGTCGGACAAAACCCTGACGATCTCTTCAAGGCCATCGACGGGCAGCCCGCTTATATGCCGCGCCATGCACCGGTGGAGGCGGTTCGCGAGCGCGCCGGGCAGGCGCAGATATTCGAGCTCGGCGTACGCACGATCGAATATCGCGGCCGCCCCTGCGAGGTGATGGCTATCCGTGACCTGACGGAAAAGCGCGAAGCGCAGCGGGAAATCGAATATCTCGCCCGCCACGACGTCCTGACGGGCCTTTCCAACCGCACCATGTTCCAGACCCGTCTTCACCAACAGATCGAGCATTGCGACGAGGAGGACGAATTCGCGCTGCTGGCGCTCGACCTCGACCGGTTCAAGGCGGTCAACGACATATTCGGCCACGCCGAGGGGGATCGCGTCCTGAAAAAGGTCGCCGCCATTCTCGATGAATGCGCAAGGGCAGGGGATGTGGTTGCCCGTCTCGGCGGCGATGAATTCGTCATCCTGACTGCCCGGCACACCAGGGCGGAAGAGGCGCGCCTGCTGGCCGAGACGATCCTTGGCATGTTCGCGCTGAAGATGAATGTTGCCAACGATCCGACCTCCGTTGGCGTCAGCATCGGCATCGCCGTCTTCCCGCGGGACGGGAAGGACCATGAAAGCATCATGCACGCCGCCGATCTGGCGCTCTACCGCGCCAAGATGGGCGGGCGCGGCATATTGGCCTTCTACGATCCGGTGATGGATCAGGAGGCGCGCGAACGCCGCCAGCTCGAGACGGATCTGCGGCTTGCCATCAATCGCAACGAGTTGCTGTTGAATTATCAGCCGGTGCTGTCAGTCGAATGCGGCCAGGTCGTGGGTTACGAGGCGCTGGTGCGCTGGCAGCACCCGACACGGGGCGTGGTGCCGCCGGATGTCTTCATTCCGATTGCCGAAGAGAGCGGCATCATCATCTCGCTCGGCGAATGGGTGCTGCGCGAGGCCTGCCGTCAGGCGGCCGGCTGGGCACCGCACCTGAAGATCGCGGTGAACGTTTCGCCATTGCAGTTTTCGCTGGCCAATCTCGGCCATGTCGTCTGCACCGTGCTGATGCAGACCGGACTTTCGCCCAACCGGCTGGAACTGGAAATCACCGAAGCCGCGCTTCTGAAGGACCGTAAGGCGACGTTGATCATCCTCAACCAGTTGAAGGCGCTCGGCGTCGCCATCGTCATGGACGATTTCGGGACCGGTTATTCCTCGCTCAGCAACCTGCAGAGCTTCCCCTTCGACAAGATCAAGATCGACCGCAGCTTCATCGCCGCCATGAGCGACGATGACAATGCCCGCGCCATCGTGCGCGCGGTGATCGGCCTCGGCCGCAGCCTCGATCTGCCGGTGACGGCGGAGGGAATTGAAACGGATGCGCAATATCGCATGGTGGTCGACGAGGGCTGCGCGCAGGCGCAGGGTTATCTCTTCGGCAAACCGGATGTCGCGCCTGCTCAGGTCGTCAGCGCCACCACACGGAAGAAACATTCCGTTTGATAAAAAGAGGCGACGGCGCAGACGCCGTCGCCCTGCCTTTCCCACATCCCATGGAACGAGAGCGACGGCAGATCGTTAGGCTTGCGTATGGCGCGTCCATGCCGCGGTTGCCCCGGCGACACCGGCGATCAGCATGACGGGATAGTTCGATTGCCTGTCCTGAACGCGCCTCGGATGCACCTCTATCGATGGGAGAGACCGCGATGACAGACCGCCTCGAGCCTCAGGATCCACGCAGCCAATATCCGCGCCCGCCCTTTTCGACACCGACCCAGGAGATGCCGGGTCTGGTGACGAATATGACGCCTTTCCCAGATCATGGCGAAAAAAGCTATAAGGGCACCGGCAAGCTTGCCGGTCGCAAGGCGCTGATTACCGGCGGCGATTCCGGTATCGGCCGCGCGGTTGCCATCGCCTTCGCGCGGGAAGGCGCGGATGTGGCGATCTCCTATCTTCCGGAAGAAGAATCCGACGCCGAGGAGGTCGTGGCGCTCATCGAGGCTGAGGGCCGCGTGGCGGTCGCGCTGCCCGGCGATATTACCAACGAGGCCTGGTGCCGCGAACTGGTCGAGAAAGCGGCCGGCGATCTCAACGGGCTGGACATTCTGGTCGTCAACGCGGCAAGGCAGCAATATCGAGAAAGCGTCGACGAGTTATCGACAGTCGATTTCGATCTTACCATGAAGACCAATCTCTACGCACTGCACTGGATAGCGCAGGCGGCGGTTCCCCATCTCAAGCCGGGCTCGTCGGTAATCACCACAGCGTCGATACAGGCTTATGAGCCCTCCGCCATCCTGCTGGACTACGCCACCACGAAAGCCGGCATCGTCGCTTATACGAAAGCGCTTGCAAAGCAGCTTATCGAAAAGGGCGTGCGCGCCAATTCCGTCGCCCCCGGCCCGTTCTGGACGGTTCTTCAGCCAAGCGGCGGCCAGCCGGACGAGAAGGTGAGGAATTTCGGCAAGGACAGCGATTTCGGCCGCCCGGGACAGCCGGTGGAACTGGCGCCCGTTTACGTGCTGCTGGCGTCGCAGGATGCGAGCTTCATCAATGGCGAGGTTTATGGTGTGACCGGCGGCAGGGGCATTGCCTGAGGCGATGCCCGCTAATGCCGGATAGGCCTTCGAGGATTTCGAAATGAAACGGCAGTCAGAACGTTCAGACAGAAGTTTGAAGAGCTTCGATGTTCGCGACCGGCTGATACTGGCGCTTTATGCGCAGTTGAAGGCGGAGCGGCAGACCCGCGAGGCCATGGAATGGGTTATACGCAATGGCGGGCTGTCGACGGAGGTGCTGGAAGCCATGGCGTCCGATCCGGTGCCGGTTCTGGCGGAGGCGGACGTGCCCGCCATCGAGCGTATTCTGGCCAAGGGCCGACGCGGAGACATGTCTTCCCGCAGCGATGACGAGGGACGACGGACATGAACCGGAGAGCGAGCTGGAGAGGCCATCTGGCCTTTGCCGATTTCAACTGCGAAGTCGGCCTTTATTCCGCGCTGACCTCGGCGGAGAAAATCTCTTTCAATATCGTCAACCGCAAGACCGGCCACCGCGTCGAGCGGCAATATGTAGACAGCGATACCGGCGACGCGGTTCTCCGCGAGGATCAGGTCAAGGGATACGAGCTGGACAATGGCGACCACATCGTCATCGAGGGAGACGAGATTGCGAAGCTGATGCCGGAAAGCGACAAGGTCATCAGCGTCAGGCATTTCCTGCCGTGTGACGAGATCGACAAGCTTTATTTTGACAAGTCCTATTATCTCGCGCCGAGCGGGGAGGGCGGCGAAGAGGCGCTTACGCTTCTTGCCAGGGCAATGGACGACGAGAATGTCGCAGCTCTCGGCGAAGCGGTGCTTTTCCGCCGCAACCGTGTCCTGCTGATCCGTCCGAGCGGTAAGGCTCTCGTCGCTACGACGCTGAACTTCAGCTACGAGGTCCGTTCGCAGACATCCGTCTTCAAGTCGATCCCCGATATCGAGTTCGATGAGGAAATGCTGGAGCTGGCCGGACACATCATCGAAAAGCGTGCGGGCACATTTGACCCGGCAGACTACAGCGATCGGTATAATGATGCACTCGCAGAACTCGTGAAAGCCAAGATCGAAGGCCGGGAAATCGCCAGGCCGCCGCCGCGCAAGGAAGACAATATCATTGATCTCAAGGAGGCCCTGCGTCGCAGCGCGGGGGCCGAAGCGGGCAGCAGGAAAAGGGCGACGGCAGCGGGCCGCAAGGCCCCGCGGAAAGCGAGCTGATCCATGGGATTGCAGACCTATAACGCCAAGCGCAGTTTCGACAAGACGCCGGAGCCCAAAGGGACGACGGCCGAACAGCAGGGCTCGAGCTTCGTGATACAGAAACACGATGCCCGCCGCCTGCATTATGATTTTCGGCTGGAAATGGACGGGGTGCTGAAAAGCTGGGCGGTGACGCGCGGCCCGAGCCTCGATCCCGAGGACAAGCGCCTTGCCGTGCATGTCGAGGACCATCCGCTCAGCTATGGCGATTTCGAGGGCGTCATCCCGAAAGGACAATATGGCGGCGGCACCGTGATCGTCTGGGATCGCGGCACCTGGCAACCGATCGGTGACGCCCGGAAAGGTTATCGCAAAGGCCATCTGGAATTCGAACTGGACGGCGAAAAGCTCAAAGGCCGATGGCATTTGGTGCGCATGCATGGAAAGCCCGGAGAAAGCCGGGAGAACTGGCTGCTGATCAAGGGCGATGACGAGGAGGCGAGGCATAAGGGCGGCGCTGATATTCTCGAAGAACGGCCGGAATCCGTAAAGACCGGGCGCAGCGTCGAGGAAGTTGCGGCCAAACCGAAGGATACCTGGAACTCCAAAACGGTATCGAAAAAGACCGTGGCTTCCGCCTCCGGCAGGAAACAGGCGCATGCGCTGCCCAAAGGCGCACGCAAACTGGCCATGCCATCCTTCGTGCCGCCGGCGCTCGCCACGCTCAAGCCGAAACCGCCTAACGGAGATCGCTGGCTGCATGAAATCAAATTTGACGGCTATCGTCTGCAGGCGCGGGTCGATCAGGGCAAGCTTCAACTGCTGACCCGCAGCGGGCTGGACTGGACGGAGAAATTCGGCCGGGCCGTGACAGGAGCTCTCACGGCGCTGCCGGTGGAAACGGTTTTGATCGACGGCGAAATCGTCGTTGAACGCGACAGCGGGGCCTCCGATTTCTCCGCCTTGCAGCAGGATCTGAGCGAAGGGCGCAGCGACCGCTTCGTATTTTACGCCTTCGACCTTCTCTATCTCGATGGCAGCGATCTGCGCGGTGGGGCATTGAGCGAGCGAAAGGCGCTGCTCGAAAAGCTGTTGCCGGCGGGTGACCCTCATCTCCGTTACAGCCAGCATTTCGAGGAAAGCGGCGCGCTCGTCCTCGACCATGCCTGTCGGCTCAGCCTCGAGGGCGTCATTTCCAAGGTCAAGAACAGCAAATATGTTTCGGGCCGCAAGGGCGAATGGGTAAAATCCAAATGCTCGATGCGACAGGAATTCGTCATCGGCGGTTATACCGTCTCCTCGACATCGGACCACGCCATCGGATCGCTGGCGCTCGGCGTTTATGAAAATGGCAAGCTGCGCCATGTCGGCCGTGTCGGGACAGGTTATACGGGCGAAGTGGCGGAGATGCTGCTTGGCCGGCTGAAGCCGCTGGAGCGCAAGGAAAGCCCGTTCGGTGAGAAACTCACCGCGCTTGCCCGCCGCGATCTTCATTTCGTCAAGCCGGAACTGGTCGCTGAAGTGGAGTTTCGTGCGTGGTCTGGAGATGGCAATCTGCGTCACGCCTCCTTCCGGGGGCTGCGCGAAGACAAGCCCGCAGCAGAAATCGAACGCGAGGAGAAGGCCGTGTCCGATACCCAGGCGCCGCAATCGAAGATCAAGTTCACCCATCCGGACCGGCTTTATTGGCCGGAGGACGGTGTGACGAAGGAGGGGCTTGCCAATTATTATGCGCAGGTCTGGCGGCACATGGCGCCCTTTGTTGTCAACCGGCCGCTGGCATTGTTGCGCTGCCCGGAGGGCATAGAGGGGCAGCGATTTTTCCAGAAACATGCCTGGCGCGGCATCAACAAGGCCGTCGAGCAGATCCGGGATCCCAAGGACAAGGGCGGCGAACCGCTGATCCGCATCACCGATTTCGATGGCCTGATGGCGCTCGTGCAATCCGCCGCGCTCGAAATCCACCCGTGGGGTGCGACCACTGCCAATTGGGAAAAGCCGGACATGATTACCATGGATATCGACCCCGGCGAGGATGTGGCATGGGAAGAGGTGATCGAAGCGGCGCTTGAACTGAAGCGGCGTTTCGAAGAGGCCGGACTTGCCGCTTTCCTCAAGACGTCGGGAGGCAAGGGGTTGCATGTCGTCGCACCCTTGAAGCCGCAGGCGGGCTGGGCCCCGGTCAAGGCCTTCGCCAAGGCCATGGCGGCGGATATGTCGAAGGCCGAGCCGGAGAAATATCTCTCGGTCGCCACCAAGGCGAAACGGCAGGGCCGCATTTTCATCGACTATCTGCGCAATGGCAGGGGCAATACGGCGGTTGCGGCCTATTCGACCCGTGCGCGGCCGGGAGCCGCTATTTCAGCGCCGCTCGAATGGTCGGAACTCACCGCCGAGATCGGCCCGGCCCATTTCACCGTCAACAATATCGGCGCGCGTCTTTCCGCGCTGAAAAAAGACCCGTGGGACGGCTTTTTTGCTGCTGCCGAGCCGCTTCCGAAAAAGGCACGCTGAAGGCATCGAGCCTCAGCTTCTCTTTTCGGAAGCAAGGCTTTTCTTCAGCGCATCCATGATGTTGATGACATTGCCGCCGGTGCGGGCCTTCGTGCCGGTTTTCTTTTTCGAGGAGGAGACCTCGTCGCCCTTGGTCTTCAGCAGGGACTTGATCTTCTTCTGAATGGGGTCCTGCACCAAAGCCGGTTTCCAACCCGTCACCTGTTTGCCGATGCGTTTTTCCATGGCTTCCAGCAATGGCCGGTCGATTTTCATCTTCGGCTCCAGCGCGTCGATGCTTTCGCGTACCTCTTCGCCGTAATGCAGCGTCCACAGGATGATGCCTTTTCCCGACGGTTCGAGGAGCACAGCCCTTTCACGACGGTAGATCACCAGGCGCGCGATGCCGAAAACATCGTTCACCTTCATGGCTTCGCGAATGACGCTGAAGGCTTCGGTGCCGATCTTGTCTTCCGGGCGCAGAAAATGCGGACGGTCGTACCAGATCCAGTCGATCGATCCTTTCGGCACGAAGGTCTTGATATCGATGGTGCGGGTGCTTTCCAGCGCCACCGCATCGATCTCGTCATCTTCCAGCAGAACGTAATCGTCCTCGGCGCGGGGAAAACCTTTTACCTGGTTTTTGGCGGCGACCGGTCGGTGGGTGATGCTGTCGACATAACGGCTTTCGACGCGGTTGCCGGTTTTGCGATTGAGGATGTGGAAGGTGTATTTGTTGCCTTCCGTCGTCGCGGGCGTCAGCGAGACGGAGGCCGTCACCAGCGACAGTTTCAAATAACCCTTCCAGAAAACCTGTCGTGCCATGTCCGCGATCCGCATTGTTCCACCCGGAACAACAGCCACGGGGTGGCTTTTGTTCCGGGTGGAGCGGCAAATCGGGGCAGGGATGGAGCTGTCAGCCGAACAGCGACGTCAGCCCGTAAACCGCGGCGGATATCAGCGCAGCCGCCGGCATGGTCACGATCCAGGCGATGACGATATTGCCGGCAAGGCCCCAGCGCACCGCCGAGACGCGGCGGGCCGCGCCGACGCCGACGATGGCGCCGGTGATCGTGTGGGTGGTGGAGACCGGAATGCCGAGCCATGTCGCACCGAACAGCGTCAGCGCACCGCCGGTTTCGGCGCAGAAACCCTGCATCGGGTTCAGCCGGGTGATTTTCGATCCCATCGTGTGGACGATGCGCCAGCCGCCGAACAGCGTGCCGAGCGCCATGGCCGACTGGCAGGAAATCACCACCCAGAAGGGCACGTAGAAGCTCTCGCCGAGATGTCCCTGGCTGAAGAGCAGCACGGCAATGATGCCCATGGTCTTCTGCGCGTCGTTGCCGCCGTGTCCCAGCGAATAAAGCGAGGCGGAGATGAACTGCATGACGCGGAAGGTGCGGTCCACGGCAAACGGCGTCTGCCGCACGAACAGCCAGGAGACGGTGAGCACCAGAAGCAGGGCGAGGAAGAAGCCGATGGCCGGCGACATGAAGATGGCGCCCACGGTCTTCAGCAGACCCGACCAGACGATGGAATTGAAACCCACCTTCGCAAATCCCGCACCGACGAGCCCGCCGATCAGCGCATGCGACGAGCTGGAGGGAATGCCGAAAATCCAGGTGACGATGTTCCAGACGATGGCGCCGATCAGCGCCGCGAAGATCACCTGCGGCGACACGATGGCCGGATCGATGATGCCGGTGCCGAGCGTTTCGGCCACATGCAGGCCGAAGAACAGGAAGGCGATGAAGTTGAAGAAAGCCGCCCAGGCGACCGCATATTGCGGGCGCAGCACGCGGGTGGAGACGATGGTGGCGATGGAATTGGCGGCATCGTGCAGACCGTTCAGAAAATCGAAGAACAGCGCGATGGCGATAAGGCCGATTAGTAACGGCAGGGCAAGTGCGACATCCATCAGACGTTCTCGATAACGATGCCGCTGATCTCGTTGGCCACATCCTCGAAGCGGTCGACGACCTTTTCGAGTTCGCCGTAGATCTCGCTGCCGATCATATAGGCCATGGCATTGCCGCTTGCGCCGTGGCGGCGGAAGAGGTCCTTGAGACCCAGATCGTGAAGTTCGTCGGAGCGGCCTTCAACGCGGGTCACCTCTTCGGCGATGGATGACAGGCGATGCGCATTCGTACCGACCTTGTTGAGAAGCGGAATGGCTTCCGCGATGAGGCCGGCTGCGCGCACGATCTCATGACCCATTTCCTTCATCAGCGGATCGAATTCCGTTTGCTCGAAAAGGCGGATGGTCTTGACGGTCTTGTGCATCATGTCGATGGCGTCATCCATCGACTGGATGAGATCCTTGATGTCGCCGCGGTCGAAGGGGGTGATGAAGCTGCGCCTGACGGCGAGCAGCACCTCGCGGGTGATGTCGTCCGCCTGGTGTTCGAGGGCGACGATGAGGTCGCAGTTCTTCTCGACGTCGATGCCGCTCAAAAGTTGGTCAAGGGCCTCGGCCGCTTTGATGACGGTTTCGGAATGTTTGCTGAACATGTCGAAGAAACGGTCCTCGCGCGGCATCAGCTTGCGAAAAATACTCATCATGCGAATTGGCCCTCAATGGCGCTTTATTAGTTGTGGGGGGTGATTGTCATAAAACTGTCATAAATGCACGCGGGGCATTGATGCAACCCGGAAAATCAGCACTATCAACGGATATGAAACCCACCAAGAAAAGCCGGAAAACCCGCCCGGCTCGTGCACTGACATTGCTCCAGCAACTTGCTGCGGTTCCGGAAAAGCTCTTCACCGGCGCTTTCCGGCAGCAATATGCCGCGCTCTGCTTCCGTTATGCCGGCAATGGCGAGGATGTCGAAATCCTCCTTGTCACGTCCCGTACCAGCGGACGCTGGATCATTCCGCGCGGCTGGCCGATGAAACGCAAGAAGCCGCACGAGGCGGCGGCAATCGAGGCGTGGGAGGAGGCGGGCGTGCGCGGCCGGGTGAAAAAGAATGCGGTTGGCCGCTATACCTATCTCAAGATGCTCGACAATGGCGATGTCGTTCCCTGCATGGTCGATGTGTTCCAGATAGAGGTGACGGAGGCGGAAACCAGTTTCAAGGAACGCGGTGAACGCCTGCTGGAATGGGTGCGCCCGGATGAGGCGGCAAGGCGCGTTCGCGATATCGAACTGAAGTCGCTTCTTGTCGATTTTCGTCCGAAGGGCAAAAAGAAGCGTCAGGGCAGCGAGAGATCGTAACCGCATGCGTCCGGCAGCCGCTCCTGTGCCCAGGACCGTAATGCCGCCGCAATCGGCCATCTCCAACCTTGCCTGATGTTTGTCGTCAGGTGCCGTTGCATAAAACCATGTCGTCCCGCTCTCCGCTTTTTATTGCGTTATCTCCATCCCATCATCGTCCTTGCCGTGCTTCTGGCGGGGCCAGCCGCTATTCTCCTGCTGAGGTGACGGCAGCCCCATAGATGCAAAACCGGCCTTTTCAGGCCGGCTGCTCTTGGGAAGGTTCCGCCTGATGGTTCGAATGCCCCGTTTCGTCCGGCGCTTTCGGCAACAGGCGGGTAAAACGCCTGACGATGCTGTCTATATAGGACAGGATGGTCGGCACCACGATCAGGGTCAGCAGCGTGGAACTGATGAGGCCCCCAACCACCGCATGGGCCATCGGCGCACGCTGCGCGCCGCCACCGCTGACGGCCAGACCGAGCGGGATCATGCCGAAGATCATCGCAAGCGTCGTCATGATGATCGGGCGGAAGCGGATGACGCCGGCGTTTTCCAGCGCCTCGTTCAGCGAAAGCCCACGCCGCCGCTCGCGATTGGCGAAATCGACCAGCAGGATGCCGTTCTTGGTCACGAGGCCCATCAGCATGATGAAGCCGATCAGCGAGAACATGTTGATCGTGCTGCCGGCCACCATCAGCCCGATGAGGACGCCGACAAGCGAAAGCGGCAGGGACGCCATGATGGCGAGCGGTTGCATGAAACTGCCGAATTGTGAGGCGAGCACGATGTAGATGAAGATAACGGCCATGGTAAGCGCCGTGACCATGTGGCCGATGGTCTCCTGCATGGTTTCGGCGTCACCGCCGAAGCGGATGCGACAGCCATTCGGCAGCTCAAGATCGGCGGTCAGGCCCTGCAACGTCTCCGTCACGTCGCCAAGCGTGCGGCCGGCGATATTGGCCGAAACCAGTATCTCGCGGCGATTGTCGATACGGCGGATTTCGGCGGGGGCCGGCATGATGCCGATATCGGCAACCTGATCGAGACGCACCATCAGCGGTGCGCCGTTCGCGGCCGTGCGGCCGGTTGCGATCATCAATTCACCGAGACCTGCCGCGTCGGACCGCCGCTCGACAGGCAGGCGGATGACGATATCGTAGCTGTTGCCGTCCGCATCCGTCCATTTCGACACATCCTCGCCGCCGATGAGGGGGGAAAGCGCTGCGGCAAGATCGGAGCGGGCAATGCCGAGATCGCTCGCCGCCGCAGGCTTCAGACGGACCGAAAGAATGGAGGTCACATCCCTGGCG
This sequence comes from Agrobacterium sp. P15N1-A, assembly GCF_044626815.1. Taxonomy (NCBI): domain Bacteria; kingdom Pseudomonadati; phylum Pseudomonadota; class Alphaproteobacteria; order Hyphomicrobiales; family Rhizobiaceae; genus Agrobacterium; species Agrobacterium sp. P15N1-A. The sequence goes on from NZ_JBIUPF010000003.1 coordinate 526,711, forward strand.
CTGGAGGTCACATCCACTAGGCCGGGGATTTTTTTCATGTCTTCGACCAGACTGGTGGCGATTTTTTCGAGGACCGCCCGGTCGTCGCCGAGGATGCTGAGCTGCACCGGGCTTTCGCCGCCGCCAAGGCCATTCTGCAGGATCGTGACCTCTATGCCGGGTATGGCTGACAGGCGTTTGCGAACCGGTTCGGCAAGGGAGAGCGGGGTTCGGCTCCGCATATCGAGCGGCACCAGCCCCACCAATATGGCGGCGCGATGCTTGCCGGCGGCGCCGCCGGTATTGACGGTGGAATAAAGCGTCTCGACTTCCGGAAATTCCTTCAGCGCCTTTTCGACCTGCCGCACCTTCGTTGTCGTATAATCCAGCGAGGAGCCGACCGGCGCGGTAATATTGACCTGAAAGCGGCCCTCATCGGCATTCGGAACGAACTCCGTGCCGACCAGCGGCACCATGAACAGGCTGCCGATAAAGATGCCCGACGTGACAAGCAGGGTGACGAGCCGGTGCCGCAGGGTCCAGCCGATGGCCCGGCGATATTGCCCGGCCATCCATTCGAAGCCGCGGTCGAAACGGGCGATCAGGTGGCCTACCGGCCCGCGCTTCGCATCGGGCTGGGCGTCCGGATCGTACCAGACACTGGACAGCATCGGGTCGAGCGTGAAGGCGACGAAGAGCGAGATCAGGACGGCGGCGGAGACGGTGACGCCGAATTCATAGAAAAACCGGCCGACAATGCCGTCCATGAAGGCGACCGGCAGGAAGACTGCCACGATTGTCGCCGTTGTCGCGATTACCGCAAGCCCGATTTCATTGGTGCCGTCGAGTGCTGCGCGCAGGTGGGATTTACCCATGTGAAGATGGCGGGTGATGTTTTCGCGCACCACGATGGCGTCATCCACCAGAATGCCGATGGAAAGCGTCAGCGCCAGCAGGCTGAGCGTATTGAGCGTGAAGCCGAGGAGATGGATCACCGCGAGCGTGCCGATGATTGCTATCGGCAATGTCAGCCCTGTAATCACCGTGCTGCGCCAGGAATTGAGGAACAGGAAGACGATGGCGACGGCGAGCGCCGCACCTTCGATCAGCGTTGTCTGTACCTGACTGACGGATTCGCGGATCGGTATCGACGCATCCGTGACGATGCGCAATTGCACGTTCTGCGGGGCAAGCTCGGCATTGAGCGCATCGAGGCGCTTCCTCACATCTGTTGCGACCTGAACCGTATTGGCGTCCTGAACCTTGACGATGTCGATCGCCAGCGCCGTCTGACCATTATAGAGGGCGCGGTTTTCGGCATCGGCTGCCCCTTCGGAAAGCGTTGCGACATCGCGAAGCGCAATGGCCGCGCCGCCACGCCTTGCCACGACCATATCCAGCAGCGCCTGCGGCTCCTCGATACGCCCCTGCACCTGAATCGTGCGTTCGGAGACGGGATCGACAACGCTTCCGGCCGGGCTGTTGCTGTTGCCGGTGCGCAGCGCGTTCACCACCTCGTTGATGCCGATCCCGAGGGCGCGCATGCGCGTCTCGTCGATTGTCACATCGATCTGCCGTTTGCGCGCGCCGACCAGCGTTGCCTGGCCGACGCCGGCAACGGTCGTCAACTGCCGCACCACCTTCTGGTCGGCAAGGCTGGTGAGAGCGGGCACATCGAGCGATGTCGAACTGATCGCCACCGACAGGATCGGCTCGGCGGCGGGGTCGAACCTCGATATGACCGGTTTTTTGGCATCTTCGGGAAAATTCGCCTCGATAGCGGCGATCTTGTCGCGCACCTCCTGCGCGGCGGCCGAACTGCGCACCTCGAGCTTGAATTTCGCGACGACGACGGAGCGCCCCTCATAGGAGGTGGAGGTGACCTCATCGAGACCGCCAATGGCGTTCAGCGCATCCTCGACCGGGCGTGTCACCTCGGTTTCCACCGTCTCCGGCGTCGCACCCGGATAAGAGGTGATGACCACCACCACGGGAACGTCGACATTGGGATATTGGTCCAGCCCGAGCCGTTGCAGGGAGAAGGCGCCCATGACCAGAAGCGCAACCATCATCATGGTGGCGAAAACGGGATGGGTAACGGATATGCGGGTCAAGAACATTTCAGCCTGCCTTGTCGACGGTGACGGCCATATCGGGCCGCAATTGCGGAAGCGGCGCGGTCAGGATGGTCTCTCCATCCTTCAACCCGGCGGCAATCTCGATCAGGTTGCCGCCGTTCCAGCGCGCTCCCACCGTGACCATCTGGCGGCGAAGATGGCCGTCCTGCACCTTGAGCACATGGTAACCGGTCTCATCCTTGCGCAGCGCGATGGCGGGAACGACGAGCGCATCATTTTTCTCGCGCAGCAGGATCGATCCGCTGGCGAACATTCCGCCCCACAGCTGGCCGTCACGATTGGCCAACCGCAGATAGACGGCGACGAAGCGGGTGCCGTCTTCGGCAACCGGGCTGATGCGGTCGACCGTGCCTTTGACGATCCGGCCGCCAAGGCCGTCAATCTCCAGTTCCGCCGTCTGGCCGAGGGTGACGCGCGGAACATCGCGCGTCGCGACAAGAACCTTCGCCTCCAGCACGCTGGTATCGACCAGCGTGAGAAGCTCGCCATCCGCGCCGACACGCGATCCCGCCTCGGCCAGCCGCCGGGTGACGGTGCCGCCGAAGGGTGCGCGGATTTCGGCATTGCGAAGGGCGAGGCGGGCAATATCCGCCTGCGCCGAAAGGCTCTGGAGCCTTGCCGTCTTCACCGCGACATCGCTTTTCGCCTTGTCGAACTGTTCCGCCGAAGCGATGTTTTTCAGGGCAAGCTGTTCGGTTCTCGTCAGGGCCTGCATTGCCAGCATCAGCTCGGCCTCGGCCGCGTCCCGGTCGCTCTGCCGCAGCAAAAGCGTCGATTGCAGCTCATCGGTTTCGAAACGCACGAGCAGCTTGCCCGCCTGCACCGTGTCTCCGTCGCGGACATTCATCTCGACGATCTTGCCGGCTTCACGGGCGCGGATCACCACGCGGGTGATCGGCTGAAGCTCGCCGCTGATGCCAAGCCGCTCCACCATCGGGCGCGTGCCGATCTTTGCCGTTTCGGTGGCCGTCAGTTCGAACGGAGTGCCTGCCGGGCTCATCGCAGCGGTTTCGACGAGCCCGCTCACGATGCCTTTGACACGCTCATTCGCATCGACGCTGCCGCGCGCCGGATCGAGAGCGGTGACAACGAGAACGCAACCTGCAAGCGCGATCCCCGCCTTGATGGTTCTCTTCACCCACATGCTGAAATCCTTTCCATAGCGGGACCGCCGCTCAGGCGGTCGCATTGCCTCTCTTGAGGCGTATGGCATCTGGATAGGCGCCCATAATTGCAGCAGCATTACCCTTGCGAACGCAGCTGCTTAAACAGCAGGGGCTTATGTTCCGGCGCCCTGATTTCATGCCTTTTTGGAGGGGAAACCGCCATGCACCGGGTTGGAAATGCTCTGGCGGCTGCTTTGCCGCAATACTGCCGCAACCTTTCTGGCAGACAAGGGAATGCGAAGGGACGGTGACGCATGAGACTTCTGTTGATCGAAGACGAAAAGGCAATGGCGGATGCGCTGACGGCGACGCTCGGCAGGCAGGGCATCGTCATCGACCATACGATGTGGCTCGGCGATGCGATGGAGTTGACGCGCCAGCACGTCTATGACGCCATCCTGCTTGATCGCCGCCTGCCGGACGGGGAGGGACTTGCCTTCATTCCGCAGCTGCGCCACGCCGGCATCGACACGCCGATCATTCTGTTGACGGCATTGAACGAACCGGAAGACCGCATCGCCGGGTTGGATGGCGGCGCCGACGACTATCTCGGCAAGCCGTTTCTCGTCGGTGAGCTGCTGGCGCGGGTGCGTGCGGTTCTGAGAAGGCCGGCAAACCTTGCGCCGGCCGAAATCACCGCCGGCCGCATCGTTATCGATCCGCTCCATCTCAGCGTCACGATCAATTCCGTTCCCTTCGATCTGCCAAGGCGCGAGCTTGCGGTTCTCATTGCGCTGGCAAAGCGCAAGGGCAAATCCGTGCTGCGTTCCACGCTTGAGGCGGCCGTCTACAATTACGAGGAGGAGATCCAGTCCAATGCGCTCGACGCGCATATATCGCGGCTGCGAAAACGCCTGCTCGATGCCTCCGCAGGCGTTGGCGTCCACAATATTCGCGGCATCGGTTATCTGTTGAAGGAAGAGGCATGAAAGCGCAGGGCACCTCCAACTCGTCCTTGTGGTGGAAACTGAGCTGGCAGCTCAGCGTCGTCGTCTCCGCCATGATTGCCGTGGTCATCATCGGCCTCTGCTTTTACGGCATGACGATGCTTTCGCCCAATATTGCGCTCTGGGACGATCTGTCGGCAACACTTGATGAGTCGCTTTCGCTCGATCCGCAAAAAGGATTGGTCGTTACCGATGGCCCGGCATTGCAGGCCCTGAAGGCGGAGAACTCAACGCTCTGGTTCGTGGCTTCCACGCTGGACGGGCGGGTGGCGAGCTATGGCGCCGTGCCCGCCGTTTATGAGGAATTGTCGTCGTATCTGCATTTGCTGACGGATGCCGATATTCGCGGAGGAAAGGGCATCTCCGAGGTCGCCCTGGTTGAAAGCATGGAGACGAAGTGGGGTTCCGTAAGGGTCATGTTCGGCGGAACCACGCATATGAGGGGGCAGTTTTTGACGCTCCTTGCCGGAACCTACAAGATTTACGTTCCCCTCCTGGCTGTCATCTTGCCCGCCGTGTTCTTCTCGGTTCCCCGCATCGTGCGCGAGGCGCTTGCCGGCCTCAGTTCCGTCGTCAAAAAGGCTCCCGAGATCGACCCGCGCCGGCCGGGCTCGAAGCTTCCGGTCGAGGATGTGCCGCGGGAGGTGGTGCCCCTGATCCTTGCCTTCAACGGCATCCTCGAACGGCTCGAAGAGCAGTTTCGGGCGAGGCAGCGTTTTCTCATCGATGCGGCGCATGAGCTGAGAACGCCGATTGCGATCATGCAGACCCGGATAGAGGGCTTGCCGGGGCCGGAGCAGCAACGCCTGATGGAGGATGTCGCGCGGCTTGGGGAGACCACCGAACAGCTTCTCGCCTTCGAAAGAAACGATCAGGTGAACGACCGGCGCGAAACGCTGGACCTCGTCGAGACGGTACGCACCGTCGTTGCCGATCTCGCCCCGCTCGCGCTTTCGGCGGGCTACGATATCTCCTTCGAAACGCAGGTCGCGCGATATGAAATACTGGGCAACCCGTTCACCCTGCCGCGCGCCATCAGCAACATCGTGCGCAACGCCATCGACCATGGCGGGAACAGGGGGATGATCCACGTCTCGATTCTCGCCAGTGGCGAGATCGCGGTTTCCGATGAGGGACAGGGGATCGCCGAAGACCAGCGGGAGCGGATTTTCGAGCCTTTTTATCGCGTTACGCCGCGCAGCACCGGGGCGGGCCTTGGCCTCAGCCTCGTCAAGCAGATCGTCGCCAACCATAACGGGCGAATCTTTCTGGACAGCAGCGCCTTCGGAAGCACCTTCCGGTTACGTTTCTGATCCTGCGTTGCGCGCGATTTCAGGGGCGGCAATTGTAATGTTGCCGCAATTTTCGCTGTCGTACCGTGTGGGGCACAGGATCAACCATCCCAACTGGAGTACGTGCAGTGAAACAACAGTGCAGTCTGTTTGCCCGGGCTTCCGGCGACAGGGCCTCCCGCAGTCGCGGCGTCGCCTTCGCCACCTTGCCCTTTGCCATCATCATGTCCGGCTGCACGTCCGTGCCGCTCAAGGAAGGCGGTACGCTGACCTCTTATGCGCAACTCAGCCCGGTAAAGGGCAAGTTCACCAAATCGCGCACCTTCGTGGACGCTAACGGACTGGCCGGGGTCAAGACCGTCGCCATCGTGCCGACCACTTTCTCCTTCGCGGCCTCGTCGCGGGTCACATCCGAAAAGGACCGTGTCCTTGTTTCGAATGCGCTGGATCGCGCCATCTGCGTGGCGCTCAGCGATAAATACCGGATTGCCGCGCTGGGCCAGCCGGCGGACATGACGGTGCGCACGGTCATCACCGATCTGGTGCCGACCGACAAGACCATGGCCGGGGTATCGACGGCCGTGACGCTCGGCAGCGGCTTCGTCCTGCCGGTCAGCGTGCCGCGTCTTCCATTCGGGCTTGGCGGCCTCGCTGTCGAGGCGGAGGCGGTGGATAGCACCGGCGTCCAGCGCGCCGCAGCCGTCTGGTCCAAGGGCGCGAATTCCATCACGGGTAACGCCCGCGTCTCGGAAATCGGAGATGCCTACGAGCTTGCGGCCGATTTCTCCAACTACTTCTCGCGCATTCTGGTGACAGGCAAGGTCTCCGACGGGCTGAACCTCTCTATCCCCTCCGGCCATCGAATCCGGTCCGCTCTGGGTGGAAAACCGAAATATGTCGAATGCGATGCCTATGGCCGGTCGCGCGGCCTGCAGGGCATGGTGGCTGACAAGTTCGGTGCGCCACCCGAATGGACCGACAGACACGCAAAGGCCGCGGGGCGATAGCATCAGCGGTTGATATCGGAGACGGTCGCGATCCTGCTCGCAGAATGAGCGGTTTGCGCCCATAGCGTCTGCGCCATCGTCTTGAGTTGCAGCGATTCCATCCATCTGTCGGTGGAATCGCTGCCGTCCCGGCCGGTGATGGCATAGGGGCTGGGGCCGAGTTCACAGGTGAAGACCAGCTCACCATTATCTGGCGCAAGCGATCGCCAGTGGCGGAAGCCATAGTCCCACCAGTTCAGAAACAGATCGACCCATGGGCGGTGATGGGCGAAGGAAATCTCGATCTGGATTTGCTCGCAGGAGCCGACGCGTCCGTGAAAGGCCTGCGCATTGTGAAGGATGCGGCGGATCTGCCGCTGGCTTTCATTTTCGACTGGAAAGGCGAATTCGCGGGCAACGAGATAGTGGGACAGATCGGCCAGCAGCGGCAGTTCAGGCCGCCGTTCCAGAAGGTCGAGCGTGAACAGGAGATCGCTGGTGATCCGATTGCGATGGGTTTCGATGAAGACGGGAACGTCCGCCTCTTCGGCAAGCCGCATCCAGCCGTCAAGAAGCGGCAGGCAATCCTCCACCCGGCGCGGACGAATATCCGCCTGCAGATCGATATGGCTGACGGGAAATTCCTGCGCCAGCGCCAGCGTGTGGCGCAGATCCTCGATACTGCGTGGAAAGCAGACACCTTCGATCCGAAGGCCCGTGCCGCGTATCGCCCTGTTGAGACGCTGCACATCCGCACGGTCGGTATAATGCGCGCTGACGCCATCGAAACCCGCTGCGGCGATCCGGGCTATGTTTTCCTCAAGGCCGGGTTCATGGCTGTTGCCGGAGAGCCTTTCCATGGCCCACAGCGATTGAAAGACGAGCAATTTCTGCATCAGGCCGCCCGCGCGCTTTTCAGCAATGATTTGAGATTGACGCCGGGGTCGGCAAGGGCCGCCGGATCGGGATTGATGCCGGCGGCAATCAGCATCTCGGCCAGTTTTATGTCCCTGGCGACGCTGTTGCCGGTGCCCAGCCCGGCGGCGGCGACAAGGCGGCCGTCCTGAAGGTAGAATTCCAGTTCGCCATCGCCCAGCGGACGGGTGACGCTTTGATGCTCCGGCAGCGGCAGGCCCGCGACCTGAAGGCCGAGATCATATTGATCCGACCAGAACCAGGGCAGGGCGGCGAAGGCCTCGTTTGCGCCAAGAATGTTACGCGCTGCGACCTCCGCCTGGCTGCGGGCATTGCGCCAGCTTTCAAACCGGATATGTCCGCCGCCAGGCTGGAAAACGGCCGCGCAATCGCCCGCCGCGAAGATATGGGGATCGCTGGTGCGGAGAAACGCATCGGTCAGGATGCCATTGCCTGTCGCAAGCTCTGCCGTTTGTGCCAATGCGACATTGGGCAGGACACCGATAGCGGAGACGACGATATCGGCCGGCACGCGCCCGCCTTCGGTAAGCAAGACTGCTTCCGGCGTGATTTCCGAAACGCCCTGTCCCAGATGGAAATTCACGCCCTCTTCGAGATGGCGCGCATGTATCCGTTCCGCAAGATGTGGGGGAACCGCGCGGCCGAGCGGCCGTGTTGCGGCCTCGATGATGCTGACCGCAAGTCCCCTGCCACGCAGAACCGCTGCAAGTTCCATTCCGATCAGCCCGCCGCCGATGATCGCAATCCGCGCGCCATTGTCTGTGCGGGAGAAAATCGCCTGCGCATCGGCATGGGTGCGGAAATCCAGCGCCAGCCCCGCGCCGGGGCAGGTTAATTTTCGCGGCTGCGCCCCGGTTGCGAGCAGCAGCCTGTCATAGCCGAGCGTCTGCCCGTCATCGAGCGTCACAAGACGGTCTTTCACGTCGATCCGGGTCGCCGATACGCCCTGACGATAGGAGATACGGGCAGCCTCCAGCGCTCCGTCGGCACAGATGGGTTTCATCCGCACCGCACCTTCAAGCGGTTTGGAAAGCGGCGGCCGTTCATAGGGTGGGTGCGGCTCCATGCCGACCAGCGTGACGTTGCCTGCAAAGCCCGCTTCGCGTAGTGCAAAGGCGGCACGTGTGCCCGCCTCGCCGGCGCCGATGATGACGATTGCGCCCATGGTATCTCCGTGAGAAGGGGCCGGCGCACTTTTAAGGGCGCACCGGCTGGGGGAGGATCAGTTTCGGCTGGCGTAATCGGTCATGTTTTTCCGCGTCACCAGTTCGAAAGGCACCATGACCTGTTTGTCGACCGGCGTGCCGCGTATCAGGGCGACGGCGGCATCGAGCGCGCTTGTCGATTGCCCCCTGGCATTCTGGAACACCGTGGCGTCGAGATCGCCGGCGGCCATGGATGCGAGCCCGTCCGGCGTGGCGTCGATGCCGATGACGATCACATCATCCATCGAAACGCTGGCCGCCTTCAGCGCCTGAACCGCGCCGATCGCCATCTCGTCATTATTGGCGAAGACGACGTCGATGGGCCGGCCGGCGGTGATCCAGTTGGTCGTCATGTCCATGGCGGTTGTCCGTGTCCAGGCGGCCGATTGCTCATCGGCGATGGTGACGGCCTTGCAGTCGCCGGATGTGAGCGCCTGCTTGAAGGACGAGGTGCGGTCGCGTGAGGCCTGATGGGCAAGATCGCCCATCAATATATAGGCCTGCGCGTCGGCGGCCTTTCCCTTCTCATTGAGCAGCGAACAGGCCGCTTCGCCGGCCAGCCGCCCCGCATCGGTTTCCCGCGAGCCGACATAGGCCTGCTTTTCCGGCAGTTTGGCGACATTGTCCGGTTCGAGATTGAGGTAGACCAGCGGAATGCCCGCTTTGGCTGCGGCATCGCTGATGCCGGGTGCGGCCGAAGTATCCGCCAGCGTCACGATGATCGCATCGACGCCTGCGGCGATGAAATTATTCACCTGGTTGAGCTGCTTGGAAATATCGGCCTGCGCGTCCTCGACCTGGATCTTGACGCCGTCGACCTCCGACGCCCGGACGCCAAGCCCCTCACGCAGCAGGGTCTGGAAGTTATTGTCGAAGCTCTGCATTGAAACGCCGATGGTCTCGGCCGATGCCGTGCCCGCGAAAAGGACCGCCACAGCGGCCATGGTACAGATGGATTTCATGTCGTCCTCCCTTGGGGCGCCGGGCCGCCCGGGTGCATTCCGGAGGCCCTTTCGGGCCTGCTAGAAAGCTCGGCCTATCCGATGGTGACACGTACTTCGCCGTCCACCACCTGCGCCGGATAGGTTTTCAGATTTTCGCAGGCGGGCAGCCGCAGGGCTTCGCCTGTGCGATAATCGAAGGCGCCGGAATGCTTGGGACATTCCACCTCGAAATCCATCACCAGCCCTTCGGCAAGATGGATCGCCTCATGGGTGCAGAGACCGGCGGTGCAATAAACGCTGTCATCCGGACCGCGATAGATCGCATAGGTGCGTCCGGCGTGGTCGAAGCGGATCGCGCCTTCCTGCTCGATGTCTTCCAGTTTGCAGGCTGAAACCCAGCTCATTCGGCTGCCTCCCCGATGGTGTTGCGCGCCTTGCGGGCTGCGAGTTTTTCTTTGCGTTTGCGATAGCGTTCCTGCATGCGGGCTTCCCCCTCGGCTGAGCCGTCGTGCCAGGTGCCGAACCACCTATCGAGCGGGATGAGGGCGTCGCCGTAATTCACCTCGAAATATTTGTGGTGGAGGTAATGTGCATAGGCATGGCTATCGACCAGTTTGTCCTCGCCGATCTCCACCTTGTCGAAGCCGACATGGCCGGGGATCGCGCCGAAACCCGCATAATGCAGCTGGTAAAGCATGAGGACCGGATTGGACGGCAGGATCAGGTGATAAAAGGCGGTGCCGAAATAGAGCACATGCTCGACCGGATGCATGGAGAGCGACGACCAGGGCGACGGGTTCACCGAATTGTGGTGGACGGAATGCACCCATTTATAAAGCAGCGGTATGTGGATGAGCCGGTGAATGCAGAAGAAGTGAAATTCGTGAATGATCGGCACAACAAGCGCCACGGCGGCGAGCGTCCACGGATTTTCGGCAAAGCTGAGCCATGGCGCATAACCATCGGCATAGGCCCACAACATCGCCACTTCGATGGCGGTCCAGATCGTCACGCCGGAAAGGAAGGTGCGCAGGATATTGTCGAGGTTCTGGCTCTCGAACCAGAAGGCCTTGCTCTTCTGTTCAGCGGGGAACTTGCCGTTATATTTGAAGCGGTTTTCCTGCCGCTTGAGAATATAGAGATGGAGTTCGAAACCGCCGTAGAAGAGGAAAACGCAGACCGCATTGACGGCATAAAGCCAGGCGATCCAGCCGATGCCGAGCGTGGCCATGGTTTCGACCGGTGGAATGACAAAGGCCCAATAGGCGACAGCCGAAAGTGCGAAGATCGCATTCCACGGGAAAAAATAATGCGGAAGCCACTTCAGCACCGCCACGAGGCGCGGGGGAAAGGCAAAGAGCGGTGCTGTTTCCACCGGCTGGTTGGGCGCCCAGTCGCCACGCTTGTTACGCGTTCCATATTTCAGATCGTCCATAGCGCTCTCCTTCGGACGATCGCTCCCGATGCGCCCGCGCAAGTTCTCACGATGAAGAAGGGCGTCTGCACGCCATGGCCGCCCGGCGCTTCTCGCGCTCTGCGGCTTTCCTCCCTGAAGAGAAATTAGCAGGGCGGGTGGTGAACGCCGAAGCCTTCCTTGATCAAATCAGATCAAAGGCTTTCGGCGGTGATGGTGACGAAGCGAATGGACGCGTTATCGGGCTCGATATCGGTGAGACCGATCCGGCGAAGGACGAGGTCCAGCGCCCGGCGGGCCTGCGCCTCGGGGGCCTGATCGAGCACGATATCCATGATGCCGTCATTCAGGGCCTTGCGCGTATAATCGGTCAATTCATGGCCGACGAAGAATATCTCGCCGCCGCGCGGATGCCGGCGAAGAACGTCGATCAGGGCGGCATTCGCGCCGCCGGCATTATAAAGTCCGGCCATGTCGGGATAGAGATCGAGCGCCATGCGCAGGGCCTCGGCGCTGTAATATTCGTCATCACGGGTAAAGCCCAGCCATTCGAAGCGATGTTTGCCGGCATGATCGCGGAAGTAATCGGAAAAGCCGCTGATACGGTCGCGGTGGACCTGATAGATCGGATGGCAGAGCGCGATGACCGGGCCGGGCTGGCGCGCCATGCGGGTGATGAAATGCGCCGCCGTCCGTCCCGCCGCGCCGTTGTCGATGCCGATGAATTCGCCCTTTTCCGCCGAGGCGCGTGTGACGACATGCACGACCGGCACGCCGCGCGCCACCGCCGCCTCGACGGCGGCGCTGACCGCCGGGCTGCTCGGAATGGCGAGGATAAGGCCGGCGCGCGCCTCTGCGGCGGCGGTGATGCGGCTCGCCAGCTCTTCCGGCTTCATCTCTTCGGCGAAGCTGCGGTGGACAACGACGAGAGGGTCGAGCGTTGCGGCAATTCTTTCGAAGGCCTTGGAAAGCCGCCTGTAAAAGGTGGTTTCCGGGCGTACCATCAGCACTTCGATGCGCAGCAACCCGCGGTGGGTCTCCGGCAGGGTGCGCGGATAATCCAATGTGCGTGCGGCAAGAACGACCTTTTCCACGAGTTCGGCACGAACGCCGCCGCGCCCGTTCAGCACCCGCTCGACCGTGGCGGTTCCAACGCCTGCGAGACGGGCGATATCGCGGTAATTCGGCCTGCTCACATTCGCTTTCCTGATATTGATGTGTCTATCGTCTTCAAGACAGGCCGAGTTTCTGCAGCCCGCATTCGCGGACGATTTCGGCGATGTGGCTGAACTGCGCCGAGAGCGGATTGCTCTTGCGCCACACCATGCCGATGGTGCGCGACGGGCGCGGTTCCGCCAGCCGGAACACCGAGACCGTGGATTGCCTTGTCTCCATATCGACGGCCATCTGCGGAATGAGGGTGACGCCGATGCCGGCGCCGACCATTTGCACGAGGGTGGAGAGCGAGGAACCTTCCATCAGCACGCGCGGCGGTGCATTGGTCGTGCTGCAGAAGGAAAGCGCCTGGTTGCGGAAACAATGGCCTTCTTCGAGCAGCAGCAGGCGCATTTCGCCCAGCTTGTCGGCGCTGGGCACCGGCATGCCCGCATCCTCCATCGGCCGCACCAGAATGAATTCCTCCGAAAACAGCGGAACCTCCTCCAGCGCCGGCTCCGAGACGGGCAGGGCGACGATCGCCATGTCCAGCCGGGCTTCCAGAAGGTCCTCGATGAGTTTCTGCGTCACCGCTTCGCGCGGGCGGGCCTCCAGTCCGGGATAATGCCGCGTGAGTGTCTTGATAATCTGTGGTAAAAGATAGGGTGCGACGGTGGGAATGACGCCGATGCGCAGGCGGCCGCTGAGCGGCCCATGCCGCGCCCGCGCCAGATCCTGCAACTCATCCACCGAACGCAATATCGAGCGGGTGCGTTCGGCGAATTCCTCGCCAAGCGCGGTCAGCCGGATCTGGCGGCTGCTCCGCTCGACGAGCGGCGCGCCGATCAGTTCCTCCAGCTCCCGGATCTGCAGCGACAGCGCCGGCTGGGAAATGGCGCATGCCTCCGCCGCCCGGCCGAAATGGCCGATCTTGGCCAGAGCGTCGAAATAACGGAGATGTTTCATGGAGAGCGCAATCATAAGCTCAGCATATCGCAGCCTTTAGAATATACAATTGGAAATTATGGAACCCGGCTGTTAGTCATCTTCATGACAGAAAGAAGCTGTAGCTGTGAGAGGTTACCAGCGTCGCTGCACGGTTTTCCCATGACCTGCCGCTGGCTCTGGCTCTCAACGCTGCACATGTCGAATTGATTATTTCGTTTAATTGTTAAACCCATCGGAGGGCGAAATGGACGCAACTTCAAAACCGGCTGGCAAGTGTCCTGTCATGCATGGAGGCAACACGGCCTCGGGTAAATCGGTGACCGAATGGTGGCCGAATGCGCTGAACCTCGACATTCTGCATCAGCACGACACCAAGACCAATCCGCTCGGCACCTCCTTCAACTATCGCGAAGCCCTGAAGACGCTCGATGTCGAAGCGTTGAAGGCCGATCTGCGCGCCCTGATGACCGACAGCCAGGACTGGTGGCCGGCGGACTGGGGCAGCTATGTGGGCATGATGGCGCGCGTTACCTGGCATGCGGCGGGTTCTTACCGTGTGACTGACGGCCGCGGCGGCGCCAACACCGGCAACCAGCGTTTTGCCCCGCTCAACTCCTGGCCGGACAACGTGAACACCGACAAGGGCCGCCGCCTTCTGTGGCCGATCAAGAAGAAATACGGCAACAAGATTTCCTGGGCCGACCTTATCGCGCTCGCCGGCACCATTGCCTATGACGTCGCCGGTCTGAAGACCTTCGGTTTCGCTTTCGGCCGCGAAGATATCTGGGCGCCGGAAAAGGACACCTATTGGGGTGACGAAAAGGAATGGCTGGCGCCGAGCGACGGTCGTTACGGCGACGTGAGCAAGCCAGAGACGCTGGAAAACCCGCTTGCCGCCGTGCAGATGGGCCTCATCTACGTCAACCCGGAAGGCGTGAACGGCAAGTCCGATCCGCTGGCGACAGCGGCGCAGATGCGCGAGACCTTTGCCCGCATGGGCATGGACGACGAAGAGACCGTGGCTCTCACCGCCGGCGGCCACACCATCGGCAAGTCGCATGGCAATGGCAGCGCCGCCAACCTCAGCCCCGATCCGGAAGCCGCAGGCCCGGAATATCAGGGTCTTGGCTGGATCAATACCAAGGGCCGCGGCATTGGCCGTGACACCGTGGTATCGGGCATCGAAGGCGCGTGGACGAGCGAGCCGACGAAGTGGGACAACGGCTTCTTCGACATGCTGTTCAAGCATGAGTGGACTTTGACGCACAGCCCCGCCGGTGCATCGCAATGGGCGCCGATCACCATTGCTGAAGAAGACAAGCCTGTCGATGTCGAGGACGCCTCGATCCGCACCATCCCGATGATGACCGATGCCGACATGGCCCTGAAGGTCGACCCGATCTACCGCGAGATTTCGCTGAAGTTCAAGGACGATCAGGACCACTTCTCTGACGTCTTCGCCCGCGCCTGGTTCAAGTTGACCCACCGCGACATGGGACCGAAGTCCCGTTATTTCGGCCCGGATGTTCCGGCTGAAGACCTGATCTGGCAAGATCCGGTTCCGGCAGGCTCCACGAGTTACAATGTCGCTGCCGTCAAGGCGAAGATCGCTGCTTCCGGCCTGCCGATTGCCGATCTGGTTTCGACCGCCTGGGACAGCGCACGCACTTTCCGCGGCTCGGACAAGCGCGGCGGCGCCAATGGCGCACGTATTCGCCTTGCACCGCAGAAGGACTGGGAAGGCAATGAGCCCGCCCGTCTTTCCCGTGTGCTGTCCGTTCTGGAACAGATCGCCGGTGAAAGCGGCGCGAGCATCGCGGATGTGATCGTTCTGGCCGGCAATTACGGTGTGGAACAGGCGGCGAAAGCGGCTGGTTTCGATATCGCCGTGCCTTTCGCGCCCGGCCGTGGCGATGCTTCCGCCGAACAGACGGATGCCGACAGCTTCGCGCCATTGGAGCCGCTGGCGGATGGTTTCCGTAACTGGATCAAGAAGGACTATGTCGTCAGCCCGGAAGAGCTGCTGCTGGACCGCGCCCAGCTTCTTGGCCTGACCGCGCCGGAACTGACGGTGCTCATCGGCGGCCTGCGCGTCATCGGTACCAACTACGCCGGTGCGGCGCATGGCGTGTTCACTGACAAGCCCGGCGCTCTGACGACGGACTTCTTCACCACGCTGACCGACATGGCCTATTCCTGGGTTCCGACCGGTAACAATCTCTATGAGATTCGCGACCGCAGAACGGGTGTGACGAAGTATACCGCGACCCGTGTGGACCTCGTCGTCGGATCGAACTCCATTCTGCGTGCGTATGCGGAAGTTTATGCGCAGGATGACAGCAGGGAGAAATTCGTGCGGGATTTCGTTGCCGCCTGGGCGAAAGTCATGAACGCCGACCGTTTCGACCTTCTGTAAGAAAAATCCGGCTGTTTAAGAATAAACACCTCCCCGGGAAATCGGGGAGGTGTTTTGCGTTATATCGACCGCCAAGGCGCAACGGTTGCCGTGACGGCGAAAGATTGCTGGAGGCCTATAGGCCTCATTATCTTGTTTGCGCAGGACGGTTTCCCTATCGCCGGTCCGAGAACGGAACCGGTTTGCCGGCCGGGGTTTTTCCGGCGTCTGGCGACGGGGCTTTGCCGTCCTTCTCGTTTTCATGCGCGTCCGGCCCAGCCACGATCACGCCACGGCCGTGCTCCTCGCGCTTCTTGTCTGCGAAGTCGCCCGGTTCCTTCTTGCTGTCCATGGTAATCTCCGTTGTTGCACTTCTGTCAGGAGTTCAACGGCCGTCATGAGCAGAGGTTCCAGCGCGGTCGCCGCAGCGAATGTTTCACTTTATAACGATCTTTGCTATTAACATGAATTGATAAGTCATGTTATTGGAGCGAAACGCGATGACTGGCGCGATGCGCCCGTCTTTTGATTTCACCCGACCCAGACCCGACAACCGGACGGTACCCGCAGTGAGTTTCTGGCATTCCATGACCTGGCACACGGAAGGGATCAGCGTTACTGCGCCGGTGAAGTGGCGCCAGTTCGACGGGCTGGTCAGTGCTTTCTGGGAAGCGGAAAGCCAGATGGGAGCCAAGGGTTATTATCTGGCCGCCGATCCGCGCATCATGATCTTTTTCAACGATGTCTCATCGCGCATCAGCATGTCCAACCGCAATGGCGAATTCACCAACCATTCGCGGCCGATGACACGGGCGGTTTATGTGCCGGCCGGCGTGCCGATGTGGACGAGCAGCAGCGCCACGCACCGGTTCTCGCATCTCAACCTGCATATTCACAAGGATCGCCTGTTGCGTTTCCTGTCGCCCTCGGTCGGCAGTTCGGCGGCGATGACGGCGCTGCGCCGTCCGGTCGAGATACAGGATATCGGTTCGGTGGAAACCCTTGCCGGCCTGCTTGTCGATGAGCTGGCTGAACCCTCGAAACATGCGGTCTATGCGGAAAGCCTCGTCGGCAGCATCGTCGCCGGCCTGCTGGATATTCCCGGCCCTTCGCCGGAGCAGGCCAATGGCAGGCTGACGCAGGCGCAGTTGAACAAGCTTCTTGCCCAGGTCGAAAAGCGTGGCGACGACCGTATGACGGTTGCCGAGATGGCCGATATCGTCGGGCTTTCGGAAAGCTGGTTCGCCACCGTATTTCGCCAGACCACCGGCAAGACGCCGCTGCAATGGCAATTGGAGCGGCGCATCAATGCCGCCCAGAAACTTCTGCTGGAAGGCGATCTGACGGTGGCCGATATCGCCGCCCAGCTTGGCTTTTCCGATCAGGCCCATCTGACCAAGGCTTTCCGCCAGTCCGTGGGCAACACGCCGGCCGCCTGGCGACGGCTGCACAGGCTTCTTTGATAGCGGTCGACCCTGCGCCGCCCATGATCAGCGGTTTGGCGCATTCCTCGAGCCTCTCTCCACGTCATCCTCGGGCTCGTCCCGAGGATCTGCCAACTTCAGACTAGATGAAACGTGGTTAGATCCTCGGGACACGCCCGAGGATGACGTTGTGTGTTAGGAAAACAGTACAATATATTGAAAAATATTGCTAATATATCCGCTCACCATGTCTTTCGTAAGGTCACGGAAAACGCCCGGCCGGGATTGTAAAAGTCAGCGCCGAACCCGCCATAAGAGACGTGTTTTTCGTTGAAGATGTTGGAAACATTGACGTCCAGCGAAGCGGTTTCCTGAATCTTGTAGCTGAACGCCGCATCCACGGTCACGCTGCTTCCTGTTTCGACCTTGTTGGCGTTGTCGAAATAATAAGCGCCGGTATAGCGGCCGCCGAGGCCGAAGGTCATGTCGCCGAAATGGTCGTTGCCTGCAAGCGTGTAGTTGACCCACAGTGAAGCCTGATGCTCGGGCACGAATTGCGGCCGGTTGCCAACATTGCCGCCGGTGCCGTTTTCAGTGATTTCCGCGTCGAGATAGGAATAGGCCGCCGTCAGGCTGAGATTGTCGGTCACTTCCGCCTTGGCTTCGAGATCGAGACCGCGCACGCGCACCTCGCCGATGGTCGTGGGCAGGCTGGTGATCGGGCTGGTGACGGTGATGTTGTTCTT
Organism: Agrobacterium sp. P15N1-A; assembly: GCF_044626815.1. Lineage (NCBI taxonomy): Bacteria > Pseudomonadati > Pseudomonadota > Alphaproteobacteria > Hyphomicrobiales > Rhizobiaceae > Agrobacterium > Agrobacterium sp. P15N1-A. The sequence continues at coordinate 544,386 of NZ_JBIUPF010000003.1, forward strand.
CTTCAGATCGTAGATCGAGGCGGTGAACAGGGCTGGGAAAGCGTCCGGACGATATTTCACGCCGAGTTCGATTTGCTCACCGCGCTCCGGTTCAACGGTGAGTCCCGATGCGGGCACCACCGATTCAGCATAGCTGATATAAGGCGCGATCTCATTGGTGATCTTGTAGGACACGCCGATGCGCTTGGTCAGTTCGCTGATATCGCCGCTGGCCGAGGTACCGCGCAGGCGGTTGGTCTGGTCGGTGTCGATCCAGTCGTTGCGCAGGCCGGCGCTGACGATCAGCCTGTCGAAGAAGGTGAAGTCCTGCTGGAGATAGATCGCCCTGGTCTTCTGGTCCGTCAGGGAGTCGGCATAGAGCGGCACTGAAGCGGGTGCGCCGGTATAAACCGGGTTCATCCAGTTGATGCTCGGCGCTGCGCCGAAGTAGCTTTTGCTGCCAGAGGTGTAGTCGTTATAAAAGACGCCGACGAGGCTGCGGCTTTCGACATTTTCAAACCGCGTATCGTATTGCAGCCGCGTGTCGATCAGGAAGTTTTCGGTCTCGGTGTCGTTGCCGAAATAGGACCGGTCGGCGATTGTCGAACCGTTGGTCGGCGTGGACGAGATATAGGCGTATCCGAAGTCTGTATTCGCCTTGCTGTAGCGGGCGTTGGAACTCAGCGTCAGGCCGGAGCCGAAATCGTGGTCGAACATCACGCTCAGCGAATTGCGGTTTGTGCCGCGATAATTGTAGTCCGGTTCGCCGAAGAAGCGGCTCCGGTCGAAATGCGAGCCGACGGGATGGCCGCCGCCGCCCGGAACGCCATCCTTGTTGAGGTGGTCGTAAACCACGGTAAGGCTGGTGACGTCCGTGGGACGCCATGTCAGGCCGCCCATGAAGAATTTCTCGTCATCGCGGGAATAGTCATATTCCGCATCGGCATTTCTGAGCTTGCCGGTCAGGCGATAGGACAGCGTGTCGTCGCTGGTGATGTTGTCGCCAAAGTCGAAGCCGGTTTCGGCGCGGCCATAGGAGCCGCCGGTGACATAAGCTTCACCGAAACGGGTGCGTTTCGGCACCTTTGTGGAATAATTCACCGAGCCGCCGGGATCTGAGACGCCAAAGGTGGTGGAATTGCCGCCCTTTAGCACTTCCACGCGCTCATAGGCATAGGTTTCCTCGCGCAGCGCGCCGAAGGGACGGCCAAGCGTCAACCCGTCGCGATAGGTATAAGCGTCGAAACCGCGAATCTTGAAATAGTCGAACCGGTCGTCGGAGCCGTAAAAATCCGTTGTCACACCGGCGGTATATTGCAGCGCTTCTTCCACGGTCTGCACGCCGCGCTGCTGCATTTCCTTGGCGGTGATGACGGAAACGGAGGCCGGTGTGTCGAGAATATCGGTCGCCATCTTGCTACCGCTCGTCGTGCGGGTGGCGACGATGGACTTCTGGTCATTGTCACCGCTTTCGATGGTGATCCGTTCCAGAACCGTGCTGCTGTTTGTGTTGGCAGCCTCCTGCGCCAGCAAGGTGCCGGGCAGGGTGGCGACAAGCGCCGTGCAGGCAAGCAGCGCCGCATCCTGATAACGACGTCGCGCGGTTTTGCGGTGTCTGCCTTCGGTTTCGATATTCATTGGTATGTTCCAGAAGTTGATGCCCCGATCGCCGCTTCCACGGCCCACTCTCGAAGCGCCCAATAACTTGAGAAAGTTTGTCCGGTATTGTAACTTTTTGCGGTTTTGTACAAAACCCCGGAAATTTCACCGCTGTTGCGACGGCATTTCTTGCCTGGGCTTGACGGAGGCAATTGAAGCTGAGAGTTCAAGTCCACTTTTGAACTTTTGAGAGCTCGCCAATGCTTCGCCCGTTCCGCTGCCTCCTGCCGGTATTTGTGCTTTTCCTGTCGATGATCGCGCCGAATATGGCCTCGGCGAAGGAGACGACCAGCTATCCCGTCGTCATCAAACATGCTTTCGGCACGACCACGATCGCGAAGAAACCGCAGCGGGTCGCGACTGTCGCCTGGGCCAACCATGAGGTGCCGCTGGCGCTCGGCATCGTGCCTGTCGGTTTTGCGGCGGCCAATTTCGGCGATGATGACGGCGATGGCCTGCTGCCATGGGTGGCGAAGCGGCTTGCCGAACTCAACGCGGCAAAGCCGGTGCTGTTCGACGAGGGTGACGGCATCGATTTCGAGGCCGTGGCGGCGACGCAGCCGGATGTCATCCTTGCCGCCTATTCAGGACTCAGCCAGTCCGACTACGATACGCTGAGCCAGATCGCCCCTGTCGTTGCCTATCCCGTTTCTCCCTGGGCTACGGACTGGCGCGAAATGATCCGGCTGAACAGCGCCGGGCTTGGCATGGTCGCGGACGGTGAGGCGCTCATCAAACGCATCGAGGGTGAAATCGCGCAGGTCGTTGCCGGCCACCCGCAGTTGAGGGGCAAGTCAGCCATGTTCGTCACCCATCTCGACGCCACCAATCTCAGCGTCGTCAATTTCTATACGGCCAATGACACCAGGGTGAAGTTCTTCGCCGATCTTGGACTTGCCTCGCCGAAAAGCGTCGTGGAAGCCACGAAGCCGGGGCAATTCGCCGCCGGCGTCAGCGCCGAGCGTGTGGATGCCTTCGACGATGTCGATATCGTCGTGACCTATGGCAGTGAGCCGCTGCTGAACGCCATGCGAGCCGATCCGCTTCTCGCCCGCATGCCGGCCGTTGCCAACGATGCCATCGTCATGCTGGGTCGCGACCCGCTCGGCACCGCCTCCAATCCCACGCCGCTGTCGATTTCGTGGGTGTTGAAGGACTATGCCGATCTTCTGGCAAAGGCTGCCGACAAATCCTCCGGGAAATCGCAGTGACAACGTCTGGACACGGCAAAGCGACGGCCGTGCTGCTCGCCGGCCGCTCCAACCGCGTGCGAACGGCTTGGCTCGGCGCGGTGCTGGCGTTTCTCTCGCTGCTTTGTGCGCTGTCCGTCGCCATCGGCACGCGTGACGTCTCTTTTGCGGATATTGTTGGCGGGCTCAGCGGCCGCGTCGAGACGGTTGCAGAGGCGGCGGTTGCCGTACGCTTGCCGCGCACGCTGCTTGCCCTGCTTTCCGGGGCCGCACTCGGGCTGGCCGGGGCGATCATGCAGGGCGTCACGCGCAATCCGCTTGCCGATCCCGGCATTCTCGGTGTGAACATGGGGGCGTCGCTTGCCGTCGTCATCGGCATCGTCTGGTTCGGCATTGCCTCGGCTCATGCCTTCATCATGGTCGCAATTGCCGGGGCGGGGGTATCGGCGGTTTTCGTTTATGTTGTCGGCTCTCTGGGGCGGGGCGGGGCGACACCGCTGAAACTCGCACTTGCGGGTGCCGCCACCTCCGTCGCCTTTTCCTCACTCGTCATCGCCGTCGTTCTGCCGCGCAGCGATATTGCCGGCGGCATCCGCTCCTGGCAGATCGGCGGCGTCGGCGGGGCGACCTTCGAGCGCATTGAGACCGTGCTGCCCTTTCTGGCCGCCGGCTTCATCATCAGCCTGCTTTCGGCTCGCAAGCTGAATTCTCTGGCGCTCGGAGACGAACTCGCCGCCGGGCTCGGCGAGAATGTTGCGATGGCGAGAGCAGTGGCCTCCTTCGGCGCCATTCTGCTCTGCGGTGCGGCCACCGCCATTTGCGGGCCGATCGGTTTTGTCGGGCTGGTGGTGCCGCATCTCTGCCGCCTGCTCGTCGGTGTGGACAATCGCTGGCTGCTGCCGTTCTCGGCGCTTGGCGGGGCGTGTCTGCTGCTTGCCGCCGATATTGTCGGGCGCATCGTGGCGCGGCCGTCGGAACTCGATGTCGGCATTGTCACCGCCCTTGTCGGCGCGCCTTTCTTCATCTGGATTGTCAGACGCCAGAGGGTGCGTGAATTGTGACCATGTACGCTCCCGTCATCGAAAATCTCGTCTTCAATCGCCATGCCCGCCAGCGCCGGCGTCGCCTTGTCATCGCCGCCCTGTCGGCGCTTCTGATTGCCGCTTTCGCAACAACGCTGATGCTCGGGCAATCTTTCACGCCGCCCGGCGATGTCATTCGGGTTTTGCTGGGGGAGGACATTGCCGGCGTCACCTTCACCGTCGGGCAGTTGCGCCTGCCGCGCGCGCTGCTGTCGATTCTGGCAGGCTTTAGCTTCGGGCTTGGCGGCGTCGCTTTCCAGATCATGCTGCGCAACCCGCTCGCCAGCCCCGATATTATCGGCATCAGTTCCGGCGCGAGTGCGGCAGCCGTTTTCGCCATCGTCGTCCTGCAGATGAACGGGCCGCTGGTCTCGGTCTTCGCCGTCGCCGCCGGTCTTGGCGTCGCGCTTCTCGTCTATCTCCTGTCCTTCCGCAACGGCGTGGCCGGAACGCGGCTGATCCTTGTCGGCATCGGCGTTTCAGCGATGCTGGAGAGCTTTATCGCCTATATCCTCTCCGTCGCGCCGGCATGGACGTTGCAGGAGGCGATGCGCTGGCTGACCGGCAGCGTCAACGGCGCGAAAATCGCGCAGTTGCTGCCGCTCTTCATCGCGCTCATCCTTTTCGGCGGCCTGCTCCTCAGCCGTGCGCGTGATCTGGAAGCGTTGAGACTGGGTGACGATGCCGCTGCAGCGCTTGGTGTGCGGGTGGGGCGAACGCGGATCATCGTCATCATCGCCGCCGTGGGCATGATCGCCTTTGCAACGGCGGTCTCGGGTCCCATCGCGTTTGTCGCTTTCCTCTCCGGGCCGATTGCGGCGCGCATCGTCGGCAGCAACGGCTCGCTGCTCATTCCTGCGGCGCTGATTGGGGCGGCGCTGGTGCTGGTGGGCGATTATTGCGGCCAGTTCCTGTTGCCGGGCCGTTATCCGGTCGGCGTCGTTACCGGCGCGCTCGGTGCGCCCTATCTGATTTACCTGATCGTGCGGGTCAACCGCAGCGGAGGCTCGTTATGACCGGCCACTCCCTTTCCGTGAACGGCCTGTCGGCCGGCTACGGCGAAAACCTCATCATCGAGGGACTGGATCTCACCGTTCCGCGCGGGAAGATCACCGTCATCGTCGGCGCCAATGCCTGCGGCAAGTCCACCCTGCTGCGCAGCATGTCGCGGCTCATCACGCCGCGCGCCGGCCAGGTTCTGCTCGACGGGAAATCGATCCATCGTCTTGCCTCGCGCGACCTCGCACGGCGCATGGGCCTTTTGCCGCAATCGCCGATAGCGCCGGAGGGCATCGTGGTTGCCGATCTCGTCAGCCGTGGCCGGCACCCGCATCACGGCCTGTTTGCCCGCTGGTCACGACAGGACGACGAGGCCGTTGCCGCAGCCCTTGTCGCCACCGATACGGTGGAACTGGCCGAGCGGCCGGTGGACGAGCTTTCCGGCGGCCAGCGGCAACGCGTCTGGATCGCCATGGCGCTCGCCCAGCAGACAGACATATTGCTGCTGGATGAACCGACCACCTTCCTCGACATCAGCCACCAGGTCGAGGTGCTGGACCTTCTGACCGACCTTAACCACGCCCGGGAGACCACCATCGTCATGGTGCTGCACGACCTCAATCTCGCAGCCCGTTATGCCGATCATCTCGTCGCCATGAGGGACGGGAAGTTGCATGTCTTCGGCACACCGGAGGAAGTATTGACGGAGGAGAATGTCCGTCACGTCTTCGGCATCGAAAGCCGGGTCATCAAGGATCCGACCTCTGGCAAGCCGATGATGCTGCCGATCGGGCGGCATCGAACGGTGGCGGGGTGGCAATAGGCGTATCTCTTTAAGATACGATACTGTTGACTTCTGTGCGTATGATACCAACATCACGAGGCCAGCAATGATCCGTTTTTTCAAAAACAAGCTGACCGCATCGATTGACGACGGATCTGTGAATAAGGGCTTTCCCGGCGATCTGGTACGTTGCGCCCAGCAACTACTCACGATTCTGGATGCGGCGACCCACGGTTGAAGACCTTCGGTCACCGCCCGGGAACCGTTTAGAAAAGCTGTCCGGCGACCGTGAGGGGCAATATTCGATCCGGGTCAACAAGCAGTGGCGCATCTGCTTCGTCTGGGCGGAAGCAGGGCCGGAAAGCGTGGAAATAACCGACTATCACTCGTCTGTCATTCTCGTGGAGAGGCTCATGACAAATCGGCCAAGGAGGGCCAGCGAGCATGACAATCAGTAAATCGCCTCCGATCCATCCGGGCGAAATCCTGCGGGAACTCTATCTTGAGCCGCTGGGGATGTCGGCATACGCTCTCGCGAGGCACCTCAATATTCCGCGCACCCGCATAGAACGGATTGCGGGAGAGAAACTCGGCATCACCGCCGACACCGCCTTGTGCCTGGCAAAATTTTTCAAGACCACACCGGAATATTGGCTGAACTTGCAGAACGCCTTTGACATTAAGGCGGCTGCTGTGAGGCTGGAAGCGGACCTTGCCAATATCAAGGAACTGGAAGCGGCCTAATTCTCAGCCGCCTGTCAGGTCACGGCCACGCCGCATAGGATGGCGGCGGCACGTTCTGCATCCGCATTGCGGCCCGGCGGAAACGTCCGGGAGACGTGCCCTCGTTGCGGGTGAAGAAACGATTGAAATAGCCGGGGTCCTGAAAGCCCAATCGAAAGGCGATTTCAGCAACTTGCAGCGATGAGTTGAGAAGAAGGTCGCGTGCTTCGGATAGCAACTCCCGGTGAATATAGGCCTGCGGCGAAAGCCCCGTGGCCTTGCGCACCGCAAATCCCAGGCGCTCACGGTTCACGCTCATATATCTAGCATAATCATCCACGCCCCATTGGTCGCGTTTGTGCTGGCTTACCAGCAGGACGAACCGTTCGGTAAGGCTGCCGGGGGTGGAGATGGCAGCGGCAATATCGGCGATGGCGTGCTGGCAGATGCGGATGAGGGTAACGGAGAGCAGGCTGGCGATGATCGTGTCCGAACCGGTCGTTGCGCGGACGTTTTCGCTGGCGATGGTCTCGAGATAACCCGCCAGCTCCTGCCGGTCTCTTTCCGCCGGCGCCTGCGTCAGAACACGCTGTAATATGTTGCGCACGGCGCTGGCGCTCGTGCCGGTGGGCATCGCATGGGCAAGCCCGATTTCGCTCGTCCTCAGCAGCGATCCACGGCTTCCGGCATTCAGGCGCAGGCGGCCGGCGGGGCCGATGGGCAGCCAGACGAGCCCCGGTGCTAAGACCGGCAGCGTCTTTTCACCTTGGAGAATTTCCGCTTCACCGGCGGAAAGGAGAAGCAGATGGGCACTGTCCGATTCCAGCCGCAACTCCGATACGCGCAATGACGAGGAGAGGGTGCGTGCGGTTATCTCAGCGCGATTGCCGGCAATCTGGCTGTGCAGCGGCATTCAACCTCCAAAAGTACAATAATGCGCTACACTAGTGCATTTTATATGTGGCTGTCATTGCTAAACTTTACTCAGCGCAGGGGAAAACCTTGAGGAGAACGGCAACCCCGATAAGGCGCTTTGGGAGGAACATCATGAATAGTCTGAAGCGCAGAACGCTGTTCTGCCTGCTCTCCGGTGCTGCCCTGTCGGCGGTATCTTTCGGTTTTGCCAATGCGCAGGACCGTACCTCGGTGAAGATCGGTTATGCCGTTTCAAAAAGCGGCGCCAATGCCACAGGTGCTGGCATCACCACCATTCCAAACTACAAATTATGGGTGAAGGAGGTCAACGATGCCGGCGGCCTCACTTTGCCGGATGGCAAGCGCCTGCCGGTGGAAGTGGTCGAATATGACGACCGTTCCTCGGCCGAGGATGCGGTGCGGTTCACCGAACGTCTGGCCAGCCAGGACAAGGTCGATTTCATTCTGCCGCCCTGGGGCACGGGCTTCAATCTGGCCGTCGCACCGCTTTATGAGCGCTTCGGTTATCCGCAGCTTGCGGTTACTGGTGTGACCGACAAGGCGCCCGAATTTGCCGCGCGCTGGAAGAAGAGCTTCTGGATGCTGGGCGGCGGCCATGATTATGCCAATGCCCTGGCTGAGGTTTTGAAAGCCGCACGCGAGGCTGGCCAGATCAATGACAAGGTCGCGGTGATTTCCGTGGCTGACGGTTTCGGCATCGATCTCATCAAGGCTGCGCGACCGGCGCTGAAGGAAGCGGGTTTCACACTCGCCTATGACAAGACCTATCCGGTTGGCACTTCGGATTTCGCAGCACTGGTGAACGAGGCGGCGGCGAGCGGTGCCGACAGCTTCATCGCCTTTTCCTATCCGCCCGACAGTTTCGCGGTGACGAAACAGGCGCAGACGGCCCGGTTTAACCCGAAGGTTCTTTATGTCGGCGTCGGCGGTGCTTTCCCGATCTTCCCGAAGGTCTCCGATGGCAAGCAGGAAGGCGTGATCAGTATCGGCGGCGTTGATGGCAGCAGCGACAGGATCGAGGATTATTTCAAGAGCCACGAGGCCTTTATCGGCGCCAAGCCGGACAGCTGGGCAAGCGCCATCACCTATGCGAGCCTCGAAATGCTGGCCCAGTCCGTTCAACGCGTCGGCCTCGACAAGGCGGCGGTCGCAAATGAACTTTCGACGGGAAGCTTCGACACCGTCATCGGCCCGGTCAAGCTTGAAGACAACCAGCTTCGCCAGCTCTGGTGGGCGGGACAATGGCAGGGTGACCGCTTCGTGGCGATTGCGCCGGCAGACCGTTCAGGCGCGGCAAAGCCGGTCATTCCGAAGCCGCAATGGTGAGCCTTTGCCGGCCGGGGCCATGAACCCCGGCCGGCAGGCTTCGGCCATGTTCCAGACTGGAGACATTCCCTTGTTTTTATCCACCCTCATCTTCGGCTTGATGCTGGGAGGGACCTATGCGCTGATCGCGCTTGGACTTTCGCTGCAATATGGCATCGCCCGCATCATGAACCTTGCTTATGGCGAAGTGCTGATTGCGGCTGCCTTCATCGCTTTCGTGCTGTTTTCCAGCTATGGCCTGTCGCCGCTCTGGTCGCTGTTCATCATCGTGCCGCTCGGTTACGGCCTGTCTTTCGCGATCTACCGGGTCATGATGCGGCCGCTCGTGCGCCGTTCGGGCGGCTCCAGCCGTCTGGAAGTCGATTCCATTCTGGCGACCTTCGGGCTGCTCTTCGTTATCCAGGGCATCATGCTTGTTGCGTTTGGCGGCAACTACCATTCCTATTCCTATCTCGCCGAAGGTGTCGACATCTTCGGCACGACCGTGGCGCTCAACCGGCTGCTGTCTTTCGGCCTGTCGGTCGCGATCGGCGGTGGGCTATATCTGGCGCTCACCCACAGCCGCTGGGGTCTCAACCTGCGGGCGGTGGCGCTTGCGCCCAAATCCGCGCCGCTGGTCGGTATCGATGTGAACCGTGTGGCCTCGATCGGCTTTGCCCTTGGCGGCGCACTCGCCGTGGCGGGTGGAGTGATGATCTCGATGTACCAGACCTTTTCCGCCTCCTATGGCGTGGTCTTCACCATGAAGGCGCTTGTCGTCGTCATCATGGGCGGTGTCGGCAATCTGCTTGGCGCGCTGGTGGCCGGCCTGCTGCTCGGTCTCGTGGAAACCTTCGTGCTCGTTTATGTCGATCCCGGCCTCACGCTTGCCGCCACCTATCTGCTTTTCCTCGTGGTGCTGCTCTGGCGTCCGGAAGGTATCTTCGCAAGGAGGGGCAAATGATCCCGCTTCTCATCGGCCTTGCCGCAGCTGCACTGCTGGCGCTTTCCCCATTCTTTTTCGATGCCTATGGCGTCGGCGTCATCATCGGCCTTCTCGGTTATGCGACGCTCGCCTCCGCCTGGGCGATGTTTTCCGGTCCGACCCGTTATATTTCGCTCGCCACCGTCGCCTTCTTCGGTGTCGGGGCCTATACGGTCGCGGTGCTGAGCGAGGTTTTGCCATGGCCGCTGGTGCTCCTGTGCGCGGCCCTCGTCGGCGCGGCGCTGGCGCTTGTCGTCGGGCTTTCCACACTGCGCGTCGCCGGCATTTATTTCGTGATCTTTTCCTTTGGTCTTGCTGAACTCATCCGCCAGCTCATCACCTGGTATGAGGTGAATGTGACCGGCACGCTCGGGCGTTACATCTTCCTGCCGCTGGAGCCGCAGCATGTGCTGTGGCAACTGCTGGCGCTGGCTGTCGTGACACTTCTGCTGGCAATTCTAATCGACCGCAGCAAACTCGGACTGGCGCTGAAGGCAATCGGTGACGACGAGGTCGTGGCCGCCCATGCGGGCATTAATCTCGCCCGCACCAAGCTGACGCTCTTCGTGCTCTCTGCCACGATCATCACGCTGGTCGGCGCCATTCAAGCCCCGCGCTGGGTCTATATCGAGCCGGCCATCGTCTTTAATCCGCAGGTCTCGTTCCTCACCGTCATCATGGCGCTGCTAGGTGGAGCCACACGCCGCTGGGGACCCATTCTCGGTGCGGTGCCGCTGTTCCTGCTGTTCGAGTGGCTGGGCGCTAACTTCCCCAACCATTTTTCCATCATTCTCGGCGCTCTCTTCATCCTCATCGTCTTTGTTCTGCCGGATGGCGTGCTGGCGGCACTGGAGAAGCTGCGCAAAAAGGAGAAAGCCGCATGAGCGCCGTTCTCGAAATCACCGATATCCGTAAGACCTTTGGCGGGCTGAAGGCGGTGGATGGCCTTGGCCTCACAATCGAGGCCGGCGAGGTCGTCGGGCTGCTCGGGCCAAACGGTTCCGGCAAGACGACGCTGATGAACCTGATCTCCGGGGCACTGAAGCCGACCGAAGGGTCTATCCGGCTCAAAGGGCAGGAGATTGCAGGCCGGCGGCCGGATGTGATTGCGCGCGCCGGCGTGGCGCGCACCTTCCAGCTGGTGCGGCTTCTGCCGTCGCTTTCCCTGCTTGAAAACGTTGCCGTATCGGCCATGTTCGGGCCGAAGCGGCTTTCGCGTCCCGATGCGGAGAAGGTCGCGCGCGCCTGCCTCGAAAGAATAGGTCTTGCCGGGCGCGAGACAATGCCGGCCGGCGATCTCACCTACATCGACCAGAAACGGCTTGAACTGGCGCGTGCGCTGGCGGGCGAACCGAAGCTTCTGCTTCTCGACGAATGGCTTGCGGGCCTCAACCCGACGGAGCTGCAGGAAGGAATAGCGTTGATCCGGCGGCTGGCATCGCAGGGAACGACGATCCTGCTGGTGGAACATATCATGGCCGCCGTGCGCGCACTCTGCCCGCGCTCCGTGGTCATGGCGGCCGGTCGCAAGATCGCCGACGGGCCGACGGCAACGGTGCTTGACGATCCGCAGGTCATTTCCGCCTATCTGGGAGCGGCACATGCTTGAAATAGACGCACTGACAATCCGCTACGGCAAACATCTCGCGGTTGACGGCATATCGCTCAATGTCGCCAAGGGCGAAACGGTGGTGCTGCTCGGTGCCAATGGCGCTGGCAAGTCATCACTGCTGAAAGCGGTCGGCGGCATGGTGGCTCCGGCCTCCGGAGACGTGCGCGTCAACGGTTCGTCGCTTGCCGCTGTTCCCGCCCATCAGATCGTGGAGCGGGGCGTGGCGCTGGTGCCGGAGGGGCGCGGAATTTTCGCGGCGCTGACGGTGGAGGACAATCTCCGTCTCGGGTCCAATCCCCGCCATGCCCGTTCAGCGGAAAAGGCGACAAGAGAGCATATTTTCTCGCTGTTTCCGCGCCTTGCGGAGCGGCGGCAGCAGCTTGCCGGCACCATGTCCGGCGGCGAACAGCAGATGGTCGCCATCGGGCGGGCTTTGATGTCGGCGCCGGATTATCTGCTGCTGGACGAGCCGAGCCTTGGGCTTGCGCCCATCGTTACGCAGGAACTTTTCGCCGCCCTGGCGGAGATCAAAAAGAGCGGCCTTTCCATTCTGCTTGTGGAGCAGAATGTGCGCGAAAGCCTTGCGCTTGCCGATCGCGGTTATTTGCTGGAAGCAGGACGGATCGTCGGGGCAGGCACGGCGCAAGCCCTGTCCGCCGATCCAGCCGTGCAACGGGCGTTTCTCGGCGGCACCACCGCCGCCATTGTCTGAACTCAGGAGAAAGACCATGCAGACTGTCAATCTTTTCATCGGCGGCGATCATTGCCCGGCCGCGAGCGGCAAGCGTTTCGAACGCAGCAACCCCATCACCGGCGACGTGGCGACCAGCGCGGCTGCTGCAACGGTAGAGGACGCCACCCGTGCGGCCGATGCCGCGGCCGCGGCCTTTCCCGTCTGGTTGGCAACACCGCCCGGTGAACGCCGCCGCCTGCTCCTGGCTGCCGCGCAGGCGCTCCTCGCCGCCGGGCCTGACATTACCCAGGCGATGAAGGAAGAAATTGGCGCAACCGATGCCTGGGCCGGGTTCAACGTCAAACTGGCGAGCGACATGCTGGTGGAGGCGGCAAGCCTGACCACCCAGATCAAGGGCGAGGTCATCCCCTCCAACCGTCCGGGAACCATGGCAATGGCATTGCGTCAGCCGGCCGGCGTTGTCCTGTCCATGGCGCCGTGGAATGCGCCGGTCATTCTCGGCGTGCGCTCCATCGCCACGCCACTTGCCTGCGGCAATACGGTTGTCATGAAGACCTCGGAACTGTGCCCGCGCACCCATGCGCTGATCATCGAAGCCGTCGCTTCGGCGGGTCTGCCCAAGGGCGTGCTCAACGCCGTCTCCAATGCGCCGGAAGATGCCGCAAAGATCGTCGATACGCTGATCGCGCACCCCGCCGTCAGACGCGTGAACTTCACCGGCTCGACCCGCGTCGGCCGGGTGATTGCCGAAACGGCCGGCCGTTACCTGAAACCCGCTTTGCTGGAGCTGGGCGGCAAAGCGCCGTTCATCGTGCTTGATGACGCCGATATCGATGCGGCTGTCGCGGCTGCTGCCTTCGGCGCTTATATGAACCAGGGCCAGATCTGCATGTCGACGGAGCGCATCATCGTGCTCGACAGTGTTGCCGATACATTTGTCGAGGCCTTTGCCAAAAAGGCTTCGAGCCTCACGGCCGGCGATCCGCGTGAGGGCAAAACACCGCTCGGCTCGCTGGTCAGCGCCGAAGCGACATCGCGCATCCGGGCGCTGGTGGATGATGCCGTCTCCAAGGGCGCGCGGCTGGTCGCGGGCGGCGGCGGCAACGGCACGATGGTGGATGCGATCGCCGTCGATGGCGTCACGCCTGCCATGCGGCTTTATGCAGAGGAAAGCTTCGGTCCCGTCGTCTCCATCATCAGGGCCGGCAGCATCGATGAGGCCGTGAGCATCGCCAACGAAACCGAGTTCGGTCTTTCCGCGGCGATTTTCGGCAGGGATCAGGCAAGGGCGCTTGCCATTGCCGCCCGCATCGAAAGCGGCATATGCCACATCAACGGCCCGACTGTTCACGATGAGGCGCAGATGCCTTTCGGCGGCGTCAAGGCCTCCGGCTACGGCCGTTTTGGCGGCACGGCGGGCATTGCGGAATTCACCGAGCTGCGCTGGGTCACGTTGCAGGATGGGCCGCTGCATTATCCCATCTGAGCCGCAAACGGTACAGGCTGGCGGGCGGCGTCATCGCCGCTCGTCGATCAGCCAGCCGGTGAGTTTTCTTACCGCACTGTCGCTGCTTTTCGGCCGCATCAGCCAATAGCCGCGTCCCGGTGCATCGAGGCTCGGGCCGGCCGTCACCAGCACGCCGGCCTCCAGCAATGGATCGACCAGTCCGGCCCAGCCGAGCGCGAAACCCTGTTCGCCAATGGTTGCCTGCACCACCATGGTGTAATTGTTGAAGCTGATATCGCCGCCATCATGCTCGGCACCGCGATGCACGCCGAAATGCTTGAAATAGGCAGTCCAGTCGAACCAGTGCGCCTGCGAGGTGTTTTCGAGGTGGATGAGTTTATGGCGTGAAAAATCAGCGACACCCGCCGGTGCCGGCGTTTCCGCCAGGAGCGCCGGCGAGCAGACCGGCGTGACCTTTTCCGAAAGCAGCAATACCGCTCCTTCGCCCGCCTCCTGCCGCGTGCCGAAAATCACCATCACGTCGCTGTCGTGTTTGCCCTGGCCAAGTGGGTCCTGCGTGGCGACGATCTGGATGTTGATGTCGGGGTTGAGCGCGCGAAAGCCGTGCATGCGCGGGATGAGCCACAGGGACGAAAAGGCATAGTCCGTGTGCAGACGAATGGTCTGCCGCTCTTCCGTCCGGCGAAGCTGCTGCGCCAGAAGGTCGATGGCGTCGACATTGCGCGAGACGATCTCGAACAGCCTCTGACCCTCCGTCGTCAGTTCGATGCCGCGATGTCTGCGCTGCACGAGCGCTACGCGGAGTTCCTCCTCCAGCCGGCGAATCTGATAACTTACGGCAGGCTGCGTCAGCCGCAGGGATGCCGCCGCCGCCGTCAGGCTGCCGCGGCGGGCAACCTCGGTGAAAATGCGCATCCATCCCAGATCAAGCGGCCGGTCTGACATTAAAATTCCTTATATCAACTATCGAAAAATACCCGCTTCACAGGCAAAAGCAACGTGGTGTTCAATAAACTGGATTGATAAAAGGGGAGCCGCAATGAAAACCATTTCTCATCTGCATCGTATCGCCGCCGGTCTTTTTCTGTCCGTGGCGGCCTTCTCCACCCCGCTTCAGGCGGCCGATGACGCGGCCTGCAAGACCATCCGTCTCAGCGATCCGGGCTGGACCGACATCACCGCCACCAATGGCGTTGCCTCCGTGCTGCTGGATGCCTTGGGTTATGAGGCTGACGTCAAGACGCTGTCAGTGCCGATCGGTTATCAGGCGATGAAGAACGGCGAAATCGACGTTTTCCTTGGCAACTGGATGCCGGCGCAGAAATCCTTCGTGGACGATCTGAATGCCGCCAAAGCGGCCGAGGTGATGACGAAGAACCTCGAGGGTGCAAAGTTCACGTTGGCAGTGCCGGCCTATATGGCGGAAAAGGGCGTCAAGGATTTCGCCGATCTCGCCAAACATGCCGATGAATTCGAAAGCAAGATTTATGGAATCGAGCCCGGCGCACCGGCCAACCAGAATATTCAGAAGATCATCGACGCCGATGATTTCGGCCTGAAGGGCTGGCAGCTCGTCGAATCCGGCGAACAGGCGATGCTGGCGCAGGTGGAACGGGCGGGCAGGGACAAGAAGGCGGTGGTCTTCCTCGCCTGGGCGCCGCATCCCATGAATGAGAAGATCGATATTGCTTATCTCTCCGGCGGCGACGCCTATTTCGGCCCAAATTTCGGCGGCGCGGAAGTTTATACGCTCGCCCGCACCGGCTGGCCGCAGCAATGCCCGAATGCGGCGACGCTGTTCAAGAACCTGAAATTCGATATTGGCATGGAAAATACCCTGATGGGCTCCATTCTTGGTGGCGAGGATTCGAAGGCGGCGGCAGCGGCCTGGCTGAAGGCCAATCCGCAGGCGCTGGATGGCTGGCTGCAGGGCGTTACCACGCTGGATGGCAAGCCGGGTGCGGACGCCGTCAAAGGCAAGCTTGGTCTCTAAACCGGAAAGTGGAAATGCCGCGTCCCAATATCCTGATCCTGATGGCCGACCAGTTCAACGGGACGTTTTTTCCCGACGGCCCGGCCGATTTTCTTCACGCACCCCATCTCAAAACACTGGCGAAGCGGTCCGTCCGCTTCGCCAACACCTATACGGCAAGCCCGCTCTGCGCGCCGGCCCGCGCCTCCTTCATGTCCGGGCAATTGCCGAGCCGCACGCGGGTTTACGACAATGCCGCCGAATTCGCTTCCGATATTCCGACCTATGCGCACCACCTGCGGGCGACGGGTTATTACACCGGCCTTTCAGGAAAGATGCATTTCGTCGGCCCGGACCAGCTGCATGGCTTCGAGGAGCGTCTGACGACGGATATCTATCCCGCCGATTTCGGCTGGACACCCGACTATACCAATCCGGGGGAGCGGATAGACTGGTGGTATCACAATCTCGGTTCGGTCACCGGCGCAGGCGTCGCCGAAATCACCAACCAGATGGAATATGACGACGAGGTGGCCTACCACGCCAGCCGCAAGCTCTACGACCTGTCGCGCCGCCTCGATGATCGGCCGTGGTGCCTGACAGTCAGCTTCACCCATCCGCACGACCCCTATGTGGCGCGGCGCAAATTCTGGGACCTCTACGAAGACTGCCCCGAGCTTGATCCGCAGACATCGGCGATTGCCTTCGACGAGCAGGATCCGCATTCGAAACGGTTGCTGGAAGCCTGCGATCACGAAGCTTTCGATATTTCACCGGAGCAGATACGCCGGGCACGGCGCGGATATTTCGCCAATATCTCCTATATAGACGAAAAGGTCGGCGAAATCCTTCAGGTGCTGAAGGCGACGCGGATGGAGGAGGACACGATCATTCTCTTCCTCTCCGACCATGGCGATATGCTGGGCGAGCGCGGGCTGTGGTTCAAGATGTGTTTCTTCGAAGGTTCCGCCCGCGTGCCGCTGATGGTGGCCGCACCCGGCTGGCAGCCGGCTTTGATCGACACGCCAGTCTCCACACTCGATGTCACGCCGACGCTCTGCGGTCTGGCGGGGCTCGATATCACCTCGCTCAAACGCTGGACGGACGGCGAGGATCTGGCGGCGCTGGCAGCGGGAACTGGCGAGCGCGGCCCGGTGCCGATGGAATATGCCGCCGAAGGCTCGATAGCACCGCTCGTCGCGCTTCGCGACGGCCGCTACAAACTATCGGTCTGCGAGGCCGATCCGCCCTTGCTTTATGATATCGACGCGGACCCTGAGGAGCGCACGAACCTTGCCGGCGACCCTGCTTTCAGCACCGTCCTCTCATCGCTTTCCGCTGAAATCGACAGCCGCTGGCAGCTCCCGGTTTTCGACGCGGCGGTGCGGGAAAGCCAGGCGCGTCGCTGGGTGGTCTACAAGGCGCTGCGCAACGGCGCTTATTACCCGTGGGATTACCAACCTTTGCAGAAAGCCTCCGAGCGCTATATGCGCAACCACATGGACCTCAACGTGCTGGAGGAAAACCAGCGGTATCCGCGCGGGGAGTGAAGCGGGTAGGGCGGATCAGGCTGGTACGGGCATCCTCTGCCCTTGCGGAACTGCGCCGCAAACGGTGACGGGGCGCTGTGCCTCTATTGCGCGAGAAGCCGGAGCCTGACCCAGTTCAGCGCCGCAAGTTTGAAGCGATCGTAAAACGACCGCGCGAAACGCACATAGCGCATGATCCATGCAAGCCAGGGATAGGTGAGGAGCTTTTCCCGGCCGGCGTGATAAATGCGCTCGACGATCAGGAATGTCGCGAGATGGGCGAAGACCGTCAGAACCAGCCCCACCTTGACGGCGCCATGGGCAATGAGGACGAGACCGATGATCTTCATCGGTTCGGCGATGGCGAAGGGCACCGCAAGGCAAAGGAGAATGGCAAGACGCGGCAATCGCGCGATCCGGCTTTCCAGTCGCTTGATGAATGTCAGCCCGGATATGGCCCTGATGACGGGCCGGTAGAGCGGGCGGAAAATGCCGTCGAGGATCAGGGCGAAAACGATGATCGCCCGAAGCGGAAAGACGAGGAACGTCCGGATTTTGCTCTTCACCTCGGCGGGTCTCCAAAAAGGGCGTAACGCCCATCCTTAATCGCCTGAAACATGTCAAAACGAAGTCGTTTTGTCGTTCAGCCCTGCCGCACGCTCGCATACATGCCGGTGGTGCGGAATTCGCTCGGATTGGTGCCGTAGAGCCTGCGAAAAACCTTGGAGAAATAGTTCGGATCCTCGAAACCGCACAGCACCGACACCTCCTTGATGGGAAGGTTGGCCGCCGAGGTGAGAAGCTTGGCCGCCCGGCGCAGGCGTCGCTGCAGCACGAATTCCGCCGGCGACAGGCCCTCGCTTGCCGCGAAGATGCGGGAAAAATGCGCGCGGCTGAGGCCTGCCACCGCCGCAAGGTCGCTGACCGAAAGCCGTTCGCCGAGATGGCTGTCGATGTAGCTCAGCACCTGTTGCATGGTACGATATTCGCCGCCGAAAGAAGGATGAGAACCGAAGACATCGTCATAAAGCGTCATCGCCGCTTCATAAGCGACGGCGGAAGCCGCGCCTGGCGTTTCCGCGCCATTGACGAGGCGCGAGCAGCATTCGGCAAGATGATCCACGGTTTCGGGTTGGAGTTTGAGGATCGGGCCGGTGACGGAGAGGATATTGCGGTGAATGCGCAGGGCTTCCTCGCCGTTCATGGAAATCCAGAAGAACTCCCATTCTTTGCCTTCTTCCAGCCAGTAGCGGTGATTGTGGGGAATGAGCAGCAGCAGGGTTTCGCCCGGTCTCACCACATAATGGCGGTTCTCGTAACGCAGATTGCCCTGGCCGGCGATGCAATATTGCAGCACGGTAAAAGGCGTCTGGCCGCGTTTGCGCCCGTCCCAGTCGTAATTGCCGCCGCTGCGGATTTCATAACCGCTGCTGGTCGGCATGGTGTGCAGCGTCTGGCGGCCGCGCGGCAGCGAGACTGTTCGCATGCCGGGTCCCTGATCGATCAAATCCCGCAGCACAAAATTACCCATGAAAGCATAATCCTTCTCTGGTCCTCACCGATATTATACGCATAATCCCGATCCGAGGAGACAGCCAGCAGGATATTGCTGCTGAAAAATTGGAGAGGAAGGCCGGTTTTCCGGGATTCTTACGGGTATTTTTCTGCAGTGCCATTTTAAGATCCTTCGGCCCGTTTCACCCGTTCGATTTGCAACAGAGGTGGCGTTATGAGTTTCAAAATCGCTATTATTGGCGCAGGCAGCGTCGGTTTCACGAAAAAACTGTTCACCGATCTCCTGTGTGTGCCGGAGTTTCGCGATATTGAAGTCGCGCTGACGGATATCAGCCAGCACAATCTGGATATGATCAGGGCGATCCTCGAAAAGATCGTCGAGGCCAATGGTTTCCCCGTGAAGGTGACGGCCGATACCGACCGGCGGCGGGCGCTGGAGGGTGCGAAATATATCATCAGCTGCGTGCGGGTCGGCGGTCTGGAAGCCTATGCGGACGATATCCGCATTCCGCTGAAATACGGCATCGACCAGTGCGTGGGCGATACGATCTGCGCCGGCGGCATTCTCTACGGTCAGCGCAACATTCCGGTCATTCTGGATTTCTGCAAGGATATCCGCGAGGTCGCCGCATCGGGTGCGAAATTCCTGAACTATGCCAATCCCATGGCGATGAACACCTGGGCGGCCATCGAATATGGCAAGGTGGATACCGTCGGTCTCTGCCACGGCGTTCAGCACGGCGCGGAACAGATCGCCGAAATTCTCGGTGCGAAAAGCGTGTCCGAGCTGGATTACATCTGCTCCGGCATCAACCACCAGACGTGGTTCATCGATCTGAGGCTCAACGGTCGCAAGATCGGCAAGGACGAGCTGGTCGCGGCCTTCGAGGCGCATCCGGTCTTCTCGCAGCAGGAGAAGCTGCGCATCGACGTGCTGAAGCGGTTCGGTGTCTATTCGACGGAAAGCAATGGCCATCTGTCGGAATATCTGCCGTGGTATCGCAAGCGGCCGGAGGAAATCGCCCGCTGGATCGACATGTCCGACTGGATCCACGGCGAAACCGGCGGTTATCTCCGCCACTCTACCGAAACGCGGAACTGGTTCGAGACGGAATTTCCGCAATTCCTGGCATCCGCCGCCAAGCCCATCGACCCGGCCAAGCGCTCCAATGAACATGCGAGCCACATTCTGGAAGCGCTGGAAACCGGGCGTGTCTATCGCGGCCATTTCAACGTCAAGAACAATGGCGTCATCACCAATCTGCCAGCCGATGCCATCATCGAATCCCCCGGTTTTGTCGACCGTTTCGGCATCAACATGGTCTCGGGCGTGACCCTGCCGGAAGCCTGTGCGGCCACCTGCATGGCTTCCATCAACGTGCAGCGCATGTCCGTGCATGCGGCGGTGAGCGGCGATATCGATCTTTTGAAGCTTGCCGTGCTGCACGATCCGCTGGTCGGCGCCGTCGCCACACCGGAGGAGGTCTGGCAGATGGTGGACGAGATGGTTGTCGCGCAGGCCCGCTGGCTGCCGCAATATGCCCATGCCGTGCCGGCAGCGAAGGAGCGGCTTGCCAAATCCAGCGTCAAGACCCGCGACTGGGCGGGGGCTGCGCGCCGCAATGTGCGCTCCATCGAAGAATTGCGGGCCGAAAAATCGGCGCTGAAAAAGGCTGTTTGAAGGAAAAGGCTGTTTGAAGGAAAGGCATGGGAACAGGCCGGGCGGCGGAAGGGAGTTCGCCGCCACGGCCAGAACGATCACAGAGGGTGGGCGGTCGAAGAGCTGCCATTTGGGAGGAATGACGATGTTACTTCAACGCAGGATCGGTATCATCTCGGCACTGGGTCTCGGTGTTTCGATGATCGCACTCAATGCGAATGCCTTCGAGACCGCCACGCCGCCCGAGCCGCCGCAATTTCCGGCCGAAGGCAAGATCAATTATGTGGCGCGCGACTCGATCCTCGAATTCAAGGCGCTGCCGAGCTACAGCGAGCCTGACTGGGTCAGCGAGAAATTCGAAAAGACCGGCAAGCTGCCGCCCTTGAAAGAGCGCCTGCCGGAAGAACCGCTGGTCTACAAGACCGGCAATATGCCCGACGGTATGGGCGTTTACGGCGATACGATGCGCCATGTGATCGGCGGCAGGCCCGAGGGCTGGAACTATATTGCCGGCCAGAGCCAGGGCTGGGGCGGCATCGATATCGCCCTTTCCGAATGCCTGACGCGCACCGCACCGCTATTTCAGGTGGATGCCAAGGATACCGAACCGTTGCCCAATCTCGCCAAAAGCTGGGAATGGTCCGAGGATGGCCACAAGCTGACGATGCATCTCGTCAAGGGCGCCAAGTGGTCAGATGGCGAAGCATTCAACGCCGATGACGTGATGTTCTACTGGGAAGATGCCGTCGTCGACCCCAATGTTTCACCGCTTGGCGGCGGCGCATCGCCCGAGGCTTTCGGTGAGGGAACGACACTCACGAAGATCGATGATTACACCGTCGAATGGACCTTCAAGGCGGCGTTTCCCAAGCAATATCTCTATACCATGGCCTATCCGAGCTTCTGCCCCGGGCCGTCGCATATCCTGAAACCGCAGCATCCGAAATATTCCAAGAACACCTATAACCAGTTCAAGAACGCTTTCCCGCCGGAATATATGAACATGCCGGTCATGGGGGCATGGGTGCCGGTCGCTTATCGTCCTGATGACATCATCGTGCTGCGGCGTAATCCCTATTACTGGAAGGTCGATGAGAAGGGCCAGCAGCTGCCTTATCTCAACGAGGTCCACTACAAGCTCTCCACCTGGGCTGACCGTGATGTGCAGGCCGTGGCGGGATCGGGCGATTTCTCCAACCTCGAACAGCCGGAAAATTTCGTCGCCTCGCTGAAACGCGCCGCCGATCCCAATGCGCCGGCTCGTCTCGCCTTCGGGCCGCGCCTCATCGGCTATAATCTCCAGATGAATTTCTCCGCCAATGGCTGGGGCAATCCGGACGAGCGCGGACAGGCGATCCGCGAGCTGAACCGCAACGAGGTGTTCCGTCAGGCCGTCACATCGGCCATCGACCGTAAGGCAGTCGGCGACTCGCTGGTGAAGGGACCGTTCACGGCGATCTATCCGGGCGGCATTTCGTCTGGCACCAGCTTCTATGACCGCGCCTCCACGGTCTATTACCCCTTCAACCTCGATGCCGCCAAGGCCGCACTCGCCTCGATTGGCCTGAAGGATACGGATGGCGATGGTTTCCTGAATTTCCCGAAGGAAACGCTGGGCGGCCGCAATGTCGAAATTACCCTTCTCGTCAATAACGGTTACGCGACGGACAAGAGCCTCGCGGAAGGTCTTGTTGGCCAGATGGCGAAACTCGGCCTGCGCGTCGTCATCAACAGCCTCGATTCCAACCAGCGTGATGCCGCCCATTATGGCGGGCAGTTCGACTGGCTGGTGCGCCGCAATTCCACCGAGCTTTCATCCGTGGTGCAGAATACCGAGCAGCTTGCCCCTGTCGGCCCGCGCACCAGCTGGAACCACCGCTCGCCCGAAGGCAAGGAACTCGATCTGATGCCGTTCGAGAAGGAGATGGCCGACATCGTTCGCAAGTTCATCTCCTCGCAGGATAATGCCGAGCGGGCCGAGCTGATGAAGCAATATCAGAAGGTCTATACGCAGAACCTCTATACGATCGGTCTCACCGAATATCCCGGTGCGCTGATCGTCAACAAGCGGTTCTCGAATGTGCCGCAGGGCACGCCGATCTTCATGTTCAACTGGGCCGAAGACTCCATCATCCGCGAACGCCTTTGGGTCGCGGCCGACAAGCAGGGCAAATACGAACTCTTCCCGCAGCAGCTTCCCGGCAAGCCGGGTGAGGGCGGGCCGATTAACTAGAACTCCTCCCGGAGAAAACCCGGTACCGGTCGCGCGTGAAGCGCGGCCGGAGATACACGGCCCATCCAAACCGAGGAAGACCGTTCGATGCTGAGATTTCTGACGATACGAGTTGCATCCGCCATTCCGGTGTTGTTGATCCTGAGCGTGGTGACCTTCGCCATCATTCAGGCACCGCCCGGCGATTATGCCGACTACATCCGCTCGCAGCTGATGAACCAGGGCGGCGCGTCCTTTGAACAGGCGGAAGCGCAGGCGCAGGCCTACCGCATCGAGCACGGCCTCGATAAGCCGCTCGTCATTCAATATTTCAACTGGATCGGCGGCATCGTCACCCGCGGCGATTTCGGCTACAGCTTCTATTACAACAAGCCGGTCGCCGATGTGGTTGGCGAACGCCTGCCGCGCACCATTGCGCTGGCGCTGGTCTGCCACATCTTTGCATCGGTTCTCGGTATCGCCTTCGGCATATGGGCGGCCACACGGCAATATTCCTGGGTCGACAATCTGCTCTCCACTATCGCCTTCCTTGGTATGACGATCCCGCGTTTCCTGATGGCGCTGATCCTCGTCTATCTCATGGTGTTTCATTTCGACGTGTCCGAGATCGGCAGCTTCTTCTCGCCGCAATATGGCGGTGCGCCATGGTCGTGGGGCAAATTTGTCGATCTGGTCAGCCATGTCTGGCCCGTGGTCGCCATCGCCGTCTTCGGTGGGCTGGCCTATAATATGCGAGTGATGCGCGGCAATCTGCTCGATACGCTGAATGCGCAATATGTCGAGACGGCGCGCGCCAAGGGTCTTTCGGAAGGCGCTGTCATCATGCGCCATGCGGTTCCGAACGCGGTGCATCCGCTCGTCATGTATCAGGGCGTGGTGCTGCCTTACATGCTGAGCGGCGAGATCGAAACCGCGATCATCTTCGCGCTGCCGACCGTCGGCCCGGCCATTGTCGGCTCCATGGCGGTGGGCGATGTCTATGTCACCGCGACCTTCATGATGGTGCTGGCCGCCACGCTGATCGTCGGCAACATCATCGCCGACATGCTGCTTGCCATGCTCGACCCGCGCGTTCGCGAATTCGGGAGGGCCTGAGATGATGGCGTTTGACGAGATGAAGACCGAAACCGCCACTGCGGCAAAACCCGACCGTTCCGCCCATGGCAACGAGACCTATCTCGCGCTGGTCTGGCGGCGTCTCAGACGCTCCTTCACCGGCATGGTCGGGCTGGTGCTGGTGGCGCTGCTAATCCTGATCGCCATCTTTGCGGATTTCTTCGCGCCGATGAACCCGCTCGAAACCCATGGCAGCTTCTCGCCGCCGCAGGTGGTGCGCTTCACCGACAGGGATGGTAATTTCAGCCTCGTACCGCGCGTCTATGCCATCGCCGAAACGGAAGAGCTTGATCCGGTCACCTTCCAGCCCATCGTCGGGCCGGATTACGACAATCCCGTCTATCTCGGCTTCTTCGTCAAAGGTGCGGAATACAGGCTGCTGGGCCTTATCCCGATGAGCCGTCATTTCTTCGGCTCGACCGATGGCCAGCCGGTGCATTTTCTTGGAACCGACAAGTTCGGACGCGATGTTCTGTCGCGCGCCATCTATGGCTCGCGCATCTCGCTTGCCATCGCCTTGAGCGTCGTCGCCATCGTTACCGTCATCGGCACCAGTGTCGGCCTGATATCAGGGTATTTCGGCGGGCCGCTGGATGCCTGGGTGCAGCGTTTCGTGGAAGTGGTGCTGGCTTTCCCGCAATTGCCGCTTTATCTCGCGCTGACCTCGCTCATTCCAGTCACCGCGCCGACCACCGTGTTCCTCGTCTTCGTGGTCGGTGTCATGTCGGCGCTCGGTTGGGCGCAGATGTCGCGAGAGGTGCGCGGCAAGACGCTGGCGCTGGCGCGTATCGATTATGTGCGGGCGGCCATTGCCGTCGGGGCGACCGACCGGCGCATCATCTTCCAGCACATCCTGCCGAATGTGATGAGCCATGTGATCGTTGCCGTCACGCTGCATATCCCAAGCGTCGTGCTGCTCGAATCTTTCCTGGGTTTCCTCGGCTTTGCGGTCAAGCCGCCGCTCATCTCCTGGGGGCTGATGCTGCAGGATACGGCGACCTATTCCGTCATCGGTTCCTATCCCTGGATTCTCGCACCGGTCGGTTTCGTGCTGGTCACGGTCTTCGCCTTCAACGCGCTGGGCGACGGCCTGCGCGATGCCGTCGATCCCTATTGAGAGGAGCGTAACATGGTTGCTGCTGCACAGAACAACGCTTACGCCCCCGCCATCCGGCTCGATGCCGATGACCGGAACGACGACGCCATCATCGATGCGCGCAACATCGCCGTGACCTTCAGGGTGGAACATGGCACGGTGGAGGCGGTGAAGGACATCTCCTTCCAGCTTTACAGGGGCGAGACGATTGCCATCGTCGGCGAATCCGGTTCGGGAAAATCCGTCACGGCCCGCACGATCATGGGGTTGTTGACGAAGCGGGCGTCCGTTGCGAAATCCGCCACCGTGCGTTTCAACGGCGACGACATTCTGAAGTTTTCTAGCCGTCAGCGGCGTGCGCTGCGCGGCAACCGCATCTCGATGATCTTTCAGGAGCCGATGAGTTCGCTGAACCCGATCTATACGATCGGCAGCCAGATCGTCGAGGCGATCCGCGTTCATTCCAAGCTCAGCCGGAAAGAGGCCGAGGCGAGGGCGCTCGATCTTCTGCGGCAGGTGCAGATACCGGAGCCGGAAGCGCGGCTGAAGCAATATCCGCACCAACTATCCGGCGGCCAGCGGCAGCGTGTGATGATCGCCATGGCGCTCTCCAACGATCCGGATGTGCTGATTGCCGATGAGCCAACCACCGCGCTCGATGTGACGGTGCAGGCGCAGATCCTCAACCTCATCCGCGATCTGCAAAAGAGGCGCGGCATGGCCGTGGTTCTCATCACCCATGACCTGACGATCGTGAAGCAGTTTTCCGATTACGTCTATGTCATGCAGCATGGCGAGATGCGCGAACACAACACCACGGAAAAGCTCTTCGAGGCGCCGCAGCACCCCTATACGAAAAAGCTGCTTGCCTCCGAACCGCATGGCACGGCAAAGCCGCTGCCGGAAAATTCCGGCGTGCTGCTGACGGCAAGCGGCGTGCGCGTCTCTTTCATGATGCGTTACGGCGGGCTGTTCAAACCGGAGCTGAAGGAGTTGATCGCCGTCGACAGCCTGGGGCTCACCCTCAATCGGCACGAGACGCTTGGGCTCGTCGGTGAATCCGGTTCCGGCAAGACGACCTTCGGCCAATCCCTGCTGCGGCTGAACGAGCCGGTGGCCGGCGAGGTGATCTTTGATGGCGAGAGGGTCGATGGCCGCTCCCGCACCGAAATGCGGCCTTTGCGTTCGCGTATGCAGATCGTTTTTCAGGATCCCTTCGCCTCGCTCAATCCGCGCATGACCATCGGCCAGATCATCGAGGAAGGCCTCATCATCAACGGTCTTGGGCGAACCAAGGCCGAAAGGCTGGACCGGGTGCGCGACGCGCTGGAGGCGGCGGGCATGCCCGGCAATATCCTCTCACGTTTCCCGCACGAGTTTTCCGGCGGCCAGCGCCAGCGTATCGCCATTGCCCGTGCGGTGGCGCTGGAGCCGGAATTCATCCTGCTCGACGAGCCAACCTCGGCGCTCGATCTTTCCGTGCAGGCGCAGATCATCGATCTCCTGCGCAAGCTGCAGGATGAGCGGGGCCTGAGCTACCTGTTCATCTCACACGACCTGAAAGTGGTCCGCGCGCTCTGCCACCGCGTCATCGTCATGCAGCGCGGGCAGATCGTTGAGCAAGGGCCTGTCGAGGATGTGCTGACAAATCCGAAAACCGAATATACCCAGCGGCTTGTACGGGCCGCCTTCGAAATCGCTTGAATTCCCAATGCTGGAGGTAGACATGGCAAGAGATCCCAAGATCACATTCATCGGCGCAGGCTCCACGGTGTTCATGAAGAACATCATTGGCGACGTGCTGCAGCGTCCGGCGCTTTCGGGCGCCAACATCGCACTGATGGATATCAATCGCGAGAGGCTGGAAGAAAGCGCCATCGTCGTCAACAAGCTGATTTCGACGCTTGGCGCAAAGGCGAAAGCCGAGACCTATACGGACCAGAAAAAGGCGCTCGCCGGCGCGGATTTCGTTGTCGTGGCCTTCCAGATCGGCGGTTATGAGCCCTGCACGGTCACCGATTTCGAGGTGCCGCGCAAATATGGCCTGCGCCAGACCATCGCCGATACGCTCGGCGTCGGCGGCATCATGCGCGGCCTTCGCACCGTGCCGCATCTGTGGAAGATTTGCGAGGACATGCTGGCCGTCTGCCCCAACGCCATCATGCTGCAATATGTGAATCCCATGGCGATCAACACCTGGGCGATTGCGGAAAAATATCCGACGATCCGGCAGGTCGGCCTTTGCCATTCCGTGCAGGGCACGGCCATGGAACTCGCCCACGATCTCGATATTCCATATGAGGAAATCCGTTACCGTTCGGCCGGCATCAACCATATGGCGTTCTTCCTGGAGTTCGAACACCGCCAGCCGGATGGCAGCTACAAGAACCTTTATCCCGACCTCGTGCGCGGCTACCGCGAAGGCCGTGCGCCCAAACCCGGCTGGAACCCGCGTTGCCCCAACAAGGTGCGTTACGAGATGCTGACGCGTCTCGGTTATTTCGTCACCGAAAGTTCCGAACATTTTGCCGAATATACGCCCTATTTCATCAAGGAAGGGCGCGAGGATTTGATCGAGAAATTCGGTATCCCGCTCGATGAATATCCGAAGCGCTGCATCGAGCAGATCGAGCGCTGGAAGGGCCAGGCGGCGGCCTATCGTTCGGCCGAGAAGATCGAGGTCAAGCAATCCAAGGAATATGCCTCCTCCATCATCAACTCGGTCTGGACCGGCGAACCTTCGGTTATTTACGGCAACCAGCGCAACAATGGCTGCATCACCTCGCTGCCATCGGATTGCGCGGCGGAAGTGCCGTGCCTGGTCGATCATAACGGCGTGCAGCCCACCTTCATCGGCGAATTGCCGCCGCAGCTCACCGCCCTGATGCGCACCAACATCAATGTGCAGGAGCTGACGGTGCGGGCGCTGATGAGCGAAAACCGCGAGCACATCTTCCACGCGGCGATGATGGACCCGCACACGGCGGCGGAACTGGATCTCGACCAGATCTGGTCACTGGTGGACGATCTGCTGCTGGCCCATCGCGACTGGCTGCCGGAATGGACGCAGGTGGAGGTGAAGCGGGCGCGGGCGGTGTAAGGCGCCGGTCGCTGCGAAAATGCGAGGCGTCGGGTTTTCGTCTGCGGTCGAGTTCACCGACACGCCTCTCTCCATATTCGACGTCATCCTCGGGCTTGTCCCGAGGAATCAACCACGTAGCGAAAATTGACAGGGAGCAGATGCTCGGGACAGGGCCGGTTTCTCTCGCCCTTTCGCAGGGCGAGAGAAAGCCGATCCCAAGATTCAGTCGAAGTGACATCAAGCATGCAGACCAGCCTGCCCACGTTAACTTAACTTCTGTATGCCTTAGTGCCTCTGCGATGCACTCGGGTAATACCGATTATTGAAATCGGTCCCACCCAATGTGATCTTCGCTTGTCCCAGGCAAACGTACTAAATCTTAATTGGCTTATTCACTCAGCTCTTTTTTGGCCAGACTCGGAGTTTCGTGCCAACTGGGCAGTCGCGAACTTCTTTCGGGCAGCAGCCAATCGCAAGTGCGGTATCGTAGCCCTGTCCGCATTAGCGCCGGTTCGCGCAGATTCCGGCTCTGCCTCGTCTTCGGCAAGGCTGGCGTTCGCCTGCAGATGCAGGCCCATTACCGCCACGAGGAGAAAAAACCAGACGAAGCCCGAACTGAGCAAGAATAGCGTTTCCAGAAAACCGTAGAGCAGCACATAAAGGCAGATACCGACGTAAAGGCGGGTCAGCGGACTTTTGCGCGTCGCCTCGTCCATTTTGCCGAGATAATGAAGCGGTAGCAGATAAATCCACATCATCACCAGCACCAGACCGGGGATGCCACCCGCAAGCAGCAGATCGAAATATCCGTTGTGGGCCGCTGGCGCGGTCGTTGCCCAACTGTTGCTATCCATGCTCGACATCAGGGCGTCGCTGCGCCAAAAGGCCTGATAGCCATATCCGAGGATCGGACTTTTGCGGATGTAATCGATGGCGACGACCCAGATATCGGTTCTTCCGGTGAAACTGGCATCGAGCCCCATCCTTGTCAGCATCTGCGAAAAGACCGGATCGATTGTGGTGCCGACGACCACAACGGTAAAGACCAACAAAAGCAGGGTCACCACCATATAGCGCCAGCCGGGCCAGCCGACGATGAACCAGCCCGTTGCTATGATGATCGGCACCAGCCCGAGTACGGTCTTGCCGCCTGACTTGATCAGGAAGAACAGCGATAACAGCAGCACCAGCAGACCGCCAATGAAGGACCAGCGCCGGCAAAGATAAATCGCCACGATGATCAGCACGGCCATGACCGAGGCAGCCTCGTTCTTGTGCTGGAAGACCCCTCGCCAGTTACCCGCAAGAAGGGGCTCCAGCGCATCGCTCGCTTGGTGGATCGACCGTGACGGCAGGACGATGACGCCGAAATAGCACAGGAAAAGGATAATCATCGCGCAGCTGGCAAGCAGCGTAGTGAAATGTCGTTCCGTGCGCGGCAATTGCAAAAAGCAACCGGCAAGCACGCAGATGATGGCGCACATGACAAGCCGGCGCAGCGAAAACATCGGCGCCTCCCCCACGAGAGAGGTGAAGGCGTGCCAGCCGAAAATCGTCGCCATCAGCAGACGCGGCGTGAAGACGATGGAGAAAGACCGTTCCTTCACCATGAACACCATGAAACTGAAAAGCAGGATGATCGCGGTGAGCTGGTTCAGCAGGTTGGACCCCTCCGCCATGGCGGAGCCCTGATAGGTCGACGAGAGCGAAATATAGGGTGAGAAACCGACCGTAAAATAAAGGAACGTCACATAAAACAGTGTATTCCGCCAATTTCCACGCGTCTGTTCTTCGTGCGCTGCATCCATAAGGGGATCTTCTCTGCCATTTTTCCCATGTGCCCGATGCTTCATTCCGGTGACATCAATATCCCAAGAAAACCCTATTTTTTAGTTATTCCGAATGCACGGATGAATAGCAGTTCCGTTGTGAAGGAAAGAGGCCTAAGCGGAAAAACAGACGCTTTTCTGCAATCAAACGGTGCGCAGATTCTGGCTCGGTTTAGATTCTTTCATCATCTCGATAAAGATGTGCCTTTTCGACGAATCCCCAACTCCGCACTTGACGAGAAGATGCCAGTTCAGGCTTATTGGAATTCAACTATAAGCTGTCTTTATTTTGGGGGTGTCGTGAGAGGTTCTTTACTGACCTGGCTACTTGCCATGATTTTGTATGCTGCGGGCTCTCCAGCTCATGCTGTAAGTGTAGATTGCGGGGAGAACCAGTCATTCTCGGCTGGGCTCGGAGGCTGGGGACCATGGTGGAGTGGGTCGACTCCGGTCGTGGATACGTCCATCGGCCGTACGGATTCGCGATCCCTGCGTTTGCAGGGCAGTCCCGGCACGGCAACCAGGTACATATTACCCACCGAATGCCCGCTCGGCATCGCTTATGTGAATTATTGGGTGCGCACCCAAACGGGTGGCGCTCGTATTTATACAAAGCTCGTTGATCAGGTGACCGACGCTGTCCTGTACGATTCGGTCAACGCCGGACCGACCGTTGTGGGGACGACTTGGACAAGGATTTCGATTCCCGTCATGATCACCAATGAGACGCTCATTGGCATTACCGCCGAGCCGGTTTCGCCGGCAACCAACACAACAGTTTATATTGATGATGTCGTCGTTGCTAACGATGCCTGCGCAAACCAGTCTTTCACGCAAGACACGGGCGGGTTTGTGGTTTGGTGGAGCGGTAATGCGGTGGCCAGAACCTCCCCCGGACGAACAGATGACTGGTCGCTCAAACTGAGCGGTTCTCCATATGGCACCGCCAAGCGAGATATAAGCCCCGGCGAATGCCCTCAGCCATTAACCCGAGTTGCTTATTATGTCCGAGCGGAGACGGGAAGCGCTCTTGTTCACACGAAACTGGTCGACCAGGTAACCGACGAAACACTATGGGATACCAACACCGGCCCGATTGCCGTTTCATCAACGGCCTGGACGCGCATCGTTATTGACGTTCCCATGCCGAATACAACATTGATCGGCATTACAGCTGAAAGACAGGATGGCGGTGCGGTCTCGGTGCTGGTCGATGATGTCATGCTGAATCCAGGCGTCGCCGCTTCCCCCCCAACGCAGCCAGACAATGTACCTGTTCCAGTCCGAGATGGTTGGGCTCTGACTTTTTCGGATGAGTTCTCGAATGGTACACTTGATCCCGCAAAGTGGGTGGCAATCACCACGGGCCCAACATACGGGTCAAGCACAGAGGGTTTTGGCGAAACCTGGGGAACGGAGTGCTATGATGCCTCGCAAGTAGCGATCCAAAACGGCTCGCTGCAATTGACCGCAAAACAGCAGTCCGTGAGCTGCCTGGGGGTCACCAAATCTTGGCTCAGCGGACTTGTCATCTCGAAAGACCGCTTTTCGCAGGCTTTCGGCCGTCTGGAGGCACGGATCAGAATGCCAGTCGCAAGGGGATCCTGGCCAGCAT
Organism: Agrobacterium sp. P15N1-A; assembly: GCF_044626815.1. Lineage (NCBI taxonomy): Bacteria > Pseudomonadati > Pseudomonadota > Alphaproteobacteria > Hyphomicrobiales > Rhizobiaceae > Agrobacterium > Agrobacterium sp. P15N1-A. The sequence continues at coordinate 575,449 of NZ_JBIUPF010000003.1, forward strand.
TCTGGATGATGCCGCAGTTGCAAAAGAACTGGGGAACTTGCGGCATGTACTGGCCCTGCGGCGGCGAAATCGACATTCTTGAATATGTGGGGCAACTCAACTCGACGACCAATGCCACTGAAGACAAAACAGTGCACAGTACTTTGCACTGGGGTACATCGACTGCTGGGCATACACAGGACTCCGGTTCGGCAAACGTTATCCCCAGCGTCGACCGTTGGACGGTATACGCCGCCGAATGGGATACGACAGGAATCTCGTTCTTCGTCGATGACAACTTTGTCAAGAAGATCACATTTCCCCTTCCCAACAGCTCAGGACTTTACGCCGGAGCAGAACCATTCGATGTTCCGTTCTACTTCATCCTGAACCAGTCAGTGGGAGGCGTTTGGCCAGGGACGCCAGACCCTGCAGATTATCCCAACACTGTCAAAATCGACTACGTTGCGGCATATAAGCGTCCGTAACCAGGGCATTTACTCAATTGCACAAGAGATGGCTGCTTCTGGTAAGAGTAATTCTGGTCGTCTGGTTCCTCAGATTTTAGGTGTTTTTTGAACGTATACCTCATCAATTCTTGCAAGCATCGTAATCAGGAGAGTTCGGCGACTTTTTCGAGTTGGTGCGACTCGCCGCCTCTGTCTGCATTTGAGGCGAAGGACGTGAACGGTTGAGTACTTCAGGAGCGGCAATGCAAAAGGTTTATTCCATCCAGTTTCTGAGGGCGCTCGCGGCGTTTTCGGTCCTGCTGTTTCATATAGTCGGTGAGCCATTTACGATTGGGGCGGCAGGTGTGGATGTCTTTTTTGTCATCTCCGGCCTCATCATGGGTTCTTTCGCAACGGCGGCGGGACCGGGAGCGTTTTTATATCACAGGCTGGTCCGTATTGTGCCCTTATACTGGGCCGTGACCCTGGTGATGTGCGCCGGTGCGATGGCGGGCGTTTTTTCCACCTTTACCTTTACCCTCGAGCATTTATGGAAATCGCTGCTTTTTATTCCCTATACAGGCGATAACGGCGAGGTAGCTCCCCTTTTGGTCGTGGGCTGGACACTTAATATGGAAATGTTCTTCTATATTGTCTTCGCGCTTGGACTTGCTTTGCGCGCGCCGCTGACTGTGACGGTCGGCATCCTGTCCGCCATGGCTTTGGCAGGACAGGTTTTCAACTGGCAATCCCCCTTCATGCAGACCTGGACCTCGCCGCTCTTGCTGGAGTTCCTCGGCGGGCTTCTGCTGTCGCGCTTTATGTTCCAGGGCGGACAAGCGGGTATCGCCGCGCTTGTCATATCACTGACGGGTTTTGTTGCCGCGGCTATGATAAGCGAGCAAACTGGAATGCTGCGCCTGATGACGTGGGGCGTACCTGCATTTTTCCTTGTGGCCGGATGCGTGTGGCTCGAAAATGCCGGATTATGGCCGAGACGTCTGCTGAAACCAATCGAGATTATCGGGGACTCGTCCTACGCCCTCTATCTTCTGCATGGCCTGGTGATCTCAATCATTCATAAGATATTGGCGCCCGGTATTCTCGCAGGAGCGGTCATCATCATCGTTGCACTGGCCGTGTCGGTCTTGGCGCATTTCCTGTTCGAGAAACCGCTTATCAAGCTTTTCAGACGCAGGTATGGCGGCGGACCGCGCCGGCAAGACCAAGCCGTACCGGTGCGCTGACATGAGGATTGGCCACAGGAAAAACATGCAGGCCGAATCTTTTCCTCCCGCGCGGCTTCAATGGGCTGGACGTTTGCACACAATCCATCACCGATGCAGTCGCACGCATGGCTGTTGTGCCGGCGATTGCGACCGCAACCGTTTCTTTATAACGTCAAGACCAATGAGCTTCATGCGTCATCGTCACTCTTCTGGTTCGTGGCACGGACGCTTCTATTCTACCACTGCTCGCATAATTGGGAGGGAAGGACGGTCATCGGGTCTAGGACCGCTAATGCTATCATTTTTAGCGCGATGGACACCCGTAAAGTCTGAGAGAGGCACTATCGTGACAAGTTTTGTCATCAGGACGGAAGATGATGAAGATCTTGGCTTCCTCCTGTTTGTGAAGCAACAGGGAGAGTGGCCACCTGCCGGACCGAATGAGTGCGTCTTCAGTGGTTCCCCATATGACCCATTGCTATTGAACGACCCCCGCGGGCGTTTCGTGACGGAGCATAAAGGGCAGGAGTGGATCGCAGCCGTGAACTACACGGACACGGAAATCACTGTGCTGATTGATCTCGATACGGGCTGGGCATTTGAACTGCGCAGCAACGAGGATGGGTATCGGTGGACGGCGCAGCGTGAAGAGGAAACGATAGGCGGCAAGGGTGTGTTCTTCTGAGTTCCGACGATGTAAATGGCGCGCCTGACTCTCAGGTAGTTGTAAAACATGCTCAGTTCGGAATCTTTTGCCCAAGCGCTGACGGTTCTGAAAATCAGTTGGATAGAACCGCACGAACCGCTACATGTCACTCGCAATGGTCGCACCGCAGACCTGTCGTTGACCGGCATGAAGGTGAAAATACTGCCGACGACCTTTGGATGTGGGTTATCGTTGGCGCTGACTGGAAGGTGATGGTGTTCGAACGCGCTCCGGCAAACGCCGGACCGAAAAGTGGTTGCATAATTCATGGTTGGCCGAAAAGGGCCTAACCGCACGGTCCTGGTGAGTTGAGGATCATGAAAACTTCCGATTGGCTACACAATAGCCAAGCCCCGCCGTTTTGGCGACCGGGATTTCAGTGGTCCGCCGCTGAACCGTAAGTGATTGTTACACTTGAATAACGAGCGAATTATGCTGAACTGGTTGCGGGGGGCTCGCTTCAAATCTCTATAGTCAACAAATGTCGGTCTCGGTCAAATCCTGCCCGAGCATGACGGACGGGGATTGTCATGCCGCCCCTTAATTCCGGCGGTGAGTCTCCATGGTGCTTCCAGCTTTTGCCCTAAACCTCCCGCGCACTTGACTTGTGTCAAAGCCGCAAAGCACACCCTCACGTAAACAGCCCTTAACCCGGCCCGTTCTCCTCAAACAGGAGAAATGTCGGGTGCGAATACTAAACGCAATGGTGGCTGGCTTCTTCGGTTTCATCGTATTAGGGTTGAAATTCGAAGGGTTCATGGGGAAGACGGATGTCTAAAAAAGGCTTGCTCGTTGGTCTGGTGATTCTGGTTATTGGCGGTGTCGCCTATTTCTCCTGGTCGAAGCTGAAGGGTGAGGGACTTCCCGCCGGTTTCGTGGCCAGCAACGGCCGGATCGAGGCCGTCGAAATCGATATTTCCACCAAGACTGCTGGTCGTCTTCAGGACATCATGGTGCGTGAGGGTGATTTCGTGAAGGCCGGGCAGGTGCTGGCGCAGATGGACACCGCCCAGCTGGAAGCGAGGAAGCGTCAGGCGGAAGCACAGTTTCGCCGCGCGAAAATAGCAATCGATACGGCCAACAGCCTTGTCGCCCAACGGGAGGCCGAAAAGACCTCGGCGCTGGCGGTGGTGGAACAGCGCAAGGCCCAGCTCGATTCCGCCTCCAAGACCTATGCGCGCTCGAAACAGCTGCTGACCGGCAACGCCGTCTCGCAGCAGATCGTCGATGACAGTGAGGCCGCCGAGCAGTCCGCCCGCGCCACGCTCGCCTCCGCTGAGGCTTCGCTTGCCGCCTCCGATGCCGCAATCAACGCCGCCAAGGCGCAGATCGTCGATGCCGAGGCGGCGGTGGATGCCGCGCAGGCCGATATAGAAAGCATCGAGACTGACATCGCCGATGCGACGCTGAAATCGCCCCGCGACGGCCGCGTGCAATATCGTATCGCCCAGCCGGGTGAGGTGCTGTCGGCTGGTGGACGGGTTCTGAACCTGGTCGATCTCGGCGATGTCTATATGACGTTCTTCCTGCCGACGGCCGAGGCCGGTCGCACATCCATGGGATCGGACGTTCGCCTGATACTGGATGCCGCCCCGCAATATACCATTCCGGCGAAGGTTTCCTTCGTCGCCGATGTCGCGCAGTTCACGCCGAAAACGGTTGAAACCGAAGAGGAACGCCAGAAGCTGACATTCCGGGTGAGGGCGCAAATCCCGCAGGAGCTGCTGCAGAAATATATCCAGTATGTCAAAACCGGGCTGCCCGGCATGGCCTATGTCCGGCTTGATCCGCAGGCCGCCTGGCCGGAAAACCTCGAACGCAATCTCGTCAAGTGACGGTGGCCACCATGGTCGCGCCTCCCGCAACGAATGACAGGCATGCACCGATCGCGCGATTGGCCGATGTGCGGTTGACTTTTGGAACCACCATAGCGCTGGCCGACATATCGGTCGATATCCCCGCCGGGCGGATGATCGGGCTTATCGGGCCTGACGGTGTCGGCAAATCGAGCCTGTTATCGCTCGTCTCCGGCGCGCGCGCCATCCAGAAAGGCAGGGTGGAGGTTCTGGGCGGGGACATGTCCGATCCGCGCCACCGCGAAGATACCTGCCCGCGTATCGCCTATATGCCGCAGGGTCTTGGCAAGAACCTTTATCCCACCCTGTCCGTCTTCGAAAATATCGACTTTTTCGGCAGGCTGTTCGGGCAGGGCGGCAGGGAGCGGCAGGCGCGCATCGCCGAATTGCTGAAGAGCACCGGCCTCGAGCCATTCGCCGACCGCCCCGCGATGAAGCTTTCCGGCGGCATGAAGCAGAAACTCGGGCTCTGCTGCGCGCTTATCCACGATCCCGACCTGCTCATTCTCGATGAACCGACCACCGGCGTCGACCCAATGTCGCGCCGGCAATTCTGGGAGCTGATCGATTCCATCCGGGCCGGGCGTCCGGGCATGAGCGTCATCGTCGCCACGGCCTATATGGAAGAGGCCGCCGGTTTCGATTGGCTGGTCGCCATGGATGGCGGCAAGATTTTAGCCACCGGCTCGCCTGCCGAACTTCTTAAGCGCACCTCCGCACCCAATCTCGATGCCGCCTTCATCGCGCTTCTTCCCGAAGAAAAGCGCAAGGGTTACCACGAAGTCCATATCGCGCCGCGAAAGGTGACCGGTGAGAGCGACTATGCCATCGAGGCGTCGCATCTCAGCATGCGCTTCGGCGATTTTACCGCCGTCGACAATGTCAGCTTCAAGATTCCGCGCGGCGAGATTTTCGGCTTTCTCGGCTCGAACGGTTGCGGAAAATCCACCACAATGAAGATGCTGACGGGGCTTCTGGCGGCCAGCGAAGGCGAGGCAAAGCTTTTCGGGCACAAGGTGGATGCCAGCGACATGGCGATCCGCCACCGCGTCGGCTATATGAGCCAGGCCTTCTCGCTCTATTCCGAGCTGACGGTGCGCCAGAACCTCGATCTTCACGCCCGCCTGTTCAAGCTGCCGGAAGAGAGCATTCAACCGCGTATCGCCGAAATGGCCGAGCGTTTCGATCTCGGTGCGGTCATGGAAACCCTGCCGGACGACCTGCCGCTCGGCATCCGGCAAAGACTGTCGCTGGCGGTGGCGATGATCCATTCGCCTGATATTCTCATCCTCGATGAACCGACCTCCGGTGTCGACCCGGTGGCGCGCGACGGGTTCTGGCAAATCCTTGCCGATCTCTCGCGCAACGACAATGTCACCATCTTCATCTCCACCCATTTCATGAACGAGGCGGAGCGCTGCGACCGGATTTCGCTGATGCATGCCGGCAAGGTGCTGATCAGCGATACGCCCGATGCGATTACCAAAAGCCGCAATGCCGCAACGCTCGAAGAGGCTTTCGTCGCTTATCTGGAGGATGCTTCGGGCGTGAAAAAGGCGGAGCCTGCGGCAGCGCCCGTCGCGACAGCGCAGGTGCCGGCGACGCAACATGCCGCCTCCGCCCGAAAGAGGTTTTTCGATTTCAGGCGCATGTTCAGCTATACCCGCCGCGAGGCGCTGGAACTTCAGCGCGATCCCATTCGCGGCACGCTGGCGGTGCTCGGCAGCGTCATCCTGATGTTCGTTATCGGATACGGTATCAATCTCGATGTCGAGGACCTGACTTTCGCGGTGCTGGACCGCGACGATTCCACCATCAGCCGCGATTACGTGCTCGACATTGCCGGCTCCCGTTATTTCATCGAGAAGGAACCGATCCGCGATTATGCCGATATGGACCGGCGGATGCGTGACGGGGAACTGAGCCTTGCGATTGAAATTCCCCCCGGTTTCGGCCGCGACGTGTTGCGCGGCAAGACGGTGGAGGTGGGCGCCTGGATCGACGGCGCCATGCCGCAGCGGGCCGAGACAGTTCGCGGATACGTGCAGGGCATGCACCAGACATGGCTGGCGCGCAAGGCGGCCGAGATTTACGGCAGCGCGGCGACGCAAAGCACATTCAGCATCGAAACGCGTTATCGATACAATCCGGACGTCAAGAGCCTCGTCGCCATGGTGCCGGCGGTCATTCCGCTGCTGCTCATGCTCATTCCCGCCATGCTGGCGGCGCTCAGCGTCGTCAGGGAAAAGGAACTCGGCTCCATCGTCAATCTTTATGTGACGCCGACCACGCGGCTGGAGTTCCTGATCGGCAAGCAGCTTCCTTATGTCGCCCTCGGCATGCTCAATTTCCTGCTTCTGACGGCCTTCGCCATCTTCATCTTCCAGGTGCCCTTCACCGGAAGTTATCTCGCCTATGCGACGGGAGCGTTGCTCTATGTCATCATCGCCACCTCCATCGGCCTTCTCATGTCGTCCTTCATGAAGAGCCAGATCGCGGCGATCTTCGGCACGGCTTTGCTGACGCTCATTCCGGCAACGCAATATTCGGGTATGATCGATCCCGTTTCGTCGCTACAGGGGGCGGGCGCCTTTATCGGCAACATTTATCCCGCCACCTATTTCATGACCATTTCGCGCGGCACCTTCTCCAAGGGGCTGGATTTCGCCGGGCTCTCCGGCTCGTTCCTGCCGCTTCTCATCGCCATTCCGCTGCTTCTCATTGCCGGCGCCGCACTTTTGAGGAAACAGGCGTCATGAAGCTGTTTTCGTCCAACATCTTCCAGCTCGGCATCAAGGAACTGCGCGGCCTTGCGCGTGACGGCATGTTGCTGTTGCTCATCGTCTACGCCTTCACGCTGCAGATCTATACCGGCTCCAGCGCGCTGCCGGAGACGCTGAACAATGCCGCCATCGCCATCGTCGACGAGGATCAGTCGCCGCTTTCCGGGCGCATCAGCACGGCTTTTTATCCGCCCTATTTCTCCCCGCCGAAGCAGATTTCCATCGCTGAAATGGACAAGCGCATGGATGCGGGCCTCGATACCTTCGCGCTCAACATCCCGCCGGATTTCCAGCGCCGGCTGATGGCCGGGCAGCAGCCGGCCATCCAGCTCAATATCGACGCCACCCGCATGAGCCAGGCTTTCAGTGGCGGCGGTTATGTGCAGAGCATCGTAACGAGCGAAGTTCAGGAATATATCAACCGCTATCGCGGTGCGACTTCGGTGCCGGTGGATCTGACGCTACGCTCCCGTTTCAACCCGGAGCTGGACAAGTCGTGGTTCGGGTCGATCAACAACATCATCACCGCCATCACCATGCTGTCGATCGTGCTGACGGGGGCGGCGCTCATTCGCGAGCGCGAGCATGGCACGGTCGAGCATCTGCTGGTCATGCCGGTCACGCCGCTGGAAATCATGCTCAGCAAGGTCTGGTCCATGGGCCTTGTCGTGCTGGTGGCGTCTGCTTTTTCGCTGTTTGTCGTCGTCAGGGGCCTGCTCGCCATTCCAATCGAAGGCTCGCTTTTGCTCTTCCTGCTCGGAACGGCGTTGCAGCTCTTCGCCATGACGTCGATGGGCATCTTCCTTGCGACGGTGGCTGGTTCCATGCCGCAATTCGGCATGCTGCTGATCCTGTTCCTGCTGCCGTTGCAGGTGCTCTCCGGCGCCATGACACCGCGTGAAAGCATGCCTGATATCATCCAGTACATCATGCTTCTCGCACCCAACACCCATTTCGTCATACTGGCGCAATCGGTGCTTTTCAGGGGGGCGGGGCTGGATGTAGTCTGGCCGCAATTGCTGGCGCTGCTGGCCATCGGCTCCGCGCTCTTCGTTTTCGCGCTTCGCCGTTTCAGGCGGTTCCTGCGCTGATTCCGCCTATTTCCGCGCAAGTTGAATTAATTGTGTTCGGTAACGGTATGTTCGCCTTCCGTGAATATGCCTATGAGGACGGCTGGGTAAGCGGGCTTTGTTCAGGAGTAGCAAAATGAATATTGCAGCACGTCTGTCACTGGCAGCCATGATTGCTCTGGCGGTAACGCCCTCTCTTGCGTCAGAAGATATGACGTCGGAGACGAGCGAAGCGATATTCGGTTTCGGCGGCGCCCTGACGAAAGAAGACATGCTGAAAAGTGCGGCCCTCATTCCGGTGGAATATGAGCGCAATGCCATTCTTGGCGGCGGCTATCAGTTCTATCCCTACCACATCGGCAACGTGAAACTCGGCGGCGAAATTGGCGTCGCCGCCAGATTTGGCAAGGGCTTTACCGGTGAAGTCTGGGCGGGTCCGGTCGCGCGTTACGAGCAGATCAGGCTCGGAGAACGGCTGTTCATCACGCCAAGCTTTACCGCCGGCCTCAGCCTCGTCACGGATGCGCAGCCGGGCCGCGAGCGCGAACAGGAAATCAAGGACGACGGCAATGCCAATGTCCTGTTTTATCTGGGACCGGAAATCAACGTGTCCTTCCGCGAGGATTCCTCGACGGAATTCTTCTGGCGTCTTCACCACCGTTCCGGCGGTGGCAAAACACTGGGCAATATGAAAGGCGCCACAAACGCCAATATATTCGGCGTCCGCTACAAGTTCTGAGCGGAGGGGGACGGTTCCAGGCCCGGCGAACCGTCTGAATTTTAGTCACGTTTCTTTTTCGTCGCAAACCGTCATGGGGAACCCTTGCGTCTGGTGCATGGGTGGATTGCCTTATTCTGCCTGTTAATTCGTCATCGAAAAGCGCATATAGGGGGCATCAAAGGACGCCGGAACGAAAACGTTACTGACGTCACCTAAACCTCAGAAAGGGTAATGTCATGAACGTAGCACGCAGCTTCAATAACTGGCGCAAATACCGTCAGACCATCAACGAACTCGGCCGTATGAGCACCCGTGAACTGCACGATCTCGGTATCGATCGCAGCCAGATCACCAGCGTCGCCCGCGCCGCCGTTGGCAGGTAATCAAGGCGATATCGCCGCTTCTGAATGCCCAAACGCCCGCTCCGCGGGCGTTTTTGTTTTGGGGATATGGAATGCTTTTACCGCGAATATCCACCAGATAATCCGGCGATGTCGAAGTCCGAGCCGAAAGGTGGGGTTTTCCCGACGTCAGGCGACGAATATCGCCATGCAGTGAATGCATATCTGTGCTGCAAGCTTGTGCCTGTCAAATACGCAGAAAAATGCTATCTTCCAATCATCGAAAGGGATGTACCTCCTCCCACATCCTTTTGGTAATGCGGGTGATCCTACTCCTCCTCCCAAAGGATTGCCCCGGGGACAGCGGTTTTCCTCCTCCCATATCGCTGTTCATCTTTTCAAAAAGCCTGCCGCACCTCCTCCCGCGGCAGGCTTTTTTGTTTTCAGCATCTTCCTTTTTCTTCAGGAATATCTCAGTCGAAAGCCATCATGCCGATGGGCGTCACGGCATGGGTGCCTGCGCGTCTGGCAAGGGCGTAGGCAAGGCACTGCTCAACGGCGTCCTGCGGCACGGGCTTGGCGATCACGCCGGCGCCGATGCCGAGGTTGACGACGACTTCGGGGTTTGCCGTCATGAAGATCACCACCACGCCATGATCTTCGGAAAGCCGCCGTCCGATCTCCGGGCCGGTCTGTCCGTCGGCAAGATTGACGTCGACAAAGGCGATATCGGCACGGCTGCCAAGCGCCACGGCGTCTTCCAGCCGGTTGGCGATGCCGATGACATCCGCCTCTTCTTCCGCCTGCAAAATGGAATCCTCTATATCCATGGCGATGAGGAATTCGTCTTCCACGATCAGCACACGCGGCTGTTCCGTGCGGAAACCCGGTTCGTTCTGCAAGGCGTCTGCCAACATATGCCTGTCTCCATTCTGTGTGCTCCAGAGCATCGGACCGAAAAGTGCAGCGCAGTTTTCGGGTCTCCGATGCATCCACTAAACCTGGAGTGGGGAGGGCCGGTTCCGTTCTATCTCCCGCCGCTCCAGCGCGGTCGGCAAGCAAACACTTCTCGGCGTAACTCGTTCCAAAGTGAGATAAACATAGTGAATGGAGTGTAAACGGCGTGCCTTTTCGGCTATCACCTTTCAAGAGCGAAGCAGTTGATTCGGTTCGGTTTTCATCCGGGGAAGGGGTCGGAGAACGTCGCCGTGGAGCATCTTTCGCCCCCTGGAACACCGTTCTTTCGCCATTATGGGGTGAAAGGCCGGCATGAAAATTCAAAGCGTTACAGCCTCTTTCCCATCTGGGAGGAAGCGCTGGAACCTTGCCGATCATTCGCGTGCCGCGGTCAAAAAAACGGCGCGGGACCCTATGAGTTTAGAAAGAGAATAAGACGATGACCCAGTCTCCGCGCGCCACCATTGCCCGCAACACGCCCAATATCGCCGTCGTCGGCGTCGGTGGCGGTGGCGGCAACGCGATCAACAACATGATTGCCGAGGGCATCGGCGGCGTCGATTTCATCGCCGCCAATACGGATGCGCAGGCGCTGAAGAAGACCAACGCGCCGCGGCTCGTGCAGCTCAGCTCCGAACTGACCGGCGGGCTTGGGGCGGGCGCTGATCCCGAGGTTGGCCGGCAGGCGGCGATCGATTCCCTCGATGAGATCATGGATCACCTGAGCGGCTACGACATGTGTTTCATCACCGCCGGCATGGGCGGCGGCACCGGCACGGGCGCTGCCCCCGTCATTGCCGAAGCCTGCCGGGCGAAGAACATCCTCACCGTCGGTGTCGTGACGCTTCCCTTCAGCTTCGAGGGCGCGCGCCGCATGCGGGCTGCCGAATACGGCTTCGCCAACCTGCTCAACACGGCCGATACCGTCATCGTCATCCCCAACCAGAACCTCCTGCGCATTGCCGATGCCGGCACGACCTTCGAAAATGCGCTGAAAACGGCGGACAAGGTTCTGTCGCTTGGCGTGCGCTGCATCACCGATCTCATCCTGCGCGAAGGCCTGGTCAATCTCGATTTCGCCGATGTGCGCTATGTCATGAAGAATGGCGGCCGGGCGCTGATGGGCACGGCGCAGGCCAAGGGCGAAAAACGCGCCTCGGAAGCGGCGGCCGCAGCCATCGCCAACCCGCTGCTCGGAGAACCGTCGCTGAAGGAAGCGCGCGGCGCTCTTGTTTCCATTTCCGGCGGTAACGATCTGACGCTCTACGAGATCGATGAGGCAATGACGCTGGTGCGCGAGGCGGTCAGCGAGGAAACCGATGTGGTGATGGGCGCTTCCTTCGACCCGACGCTGGACGGCGCTTTCAAGATTTCCGTCGTCGCCACCGGCCTGCGCAATTGATGCTGGTTTGAGGCGCGGCGTGCTCCTCAATCCCTGGTTAAATCGCCTTCTTTAGTCGGCGATGCCCCATAAACAGCGTCCACGCCACAAACTGAACGATCAAAAGCCGTCGCGGGTAATTTTCGCGACGGCTTTTTGTTGTTTTTGAACAATTATTCCGCCATTCGAAGAGGCGACGACGCTGCGCGGCGTTGATTGCGAAAAAATATAATAGTACTCTTTATGTCGACAAGAGGGATTTGGTGATGACGGATATAATTGCTTCTGCCGAGCGCAAGCGCGGCTCCGGCGTGAAGATGGTCTATGACTTGCTGCGCGACGAGATTCTCGATCTGGTTCTACCGCCGGGCAGCCCCATCGATGAGGTGCAGCTTGCCGAAAGGTTCAAGATGTCGCGCACGCCGATCCGCGAGGCGCTGGTGCGGCTTTCGGGCGAGGGGCTGATCGATACGTTGCCGAACCGTTCGACCATGGTGTCGAATATCGATTTCCTCAACATGCACACCTATTTCGATGCGCTGGTGTTGATGTATCGGGTAACGACGCAGCTTGCCGCGCAATATCACCGTCCGGAAGATCTGGCCGGCATCCGCGCCCACAATGCGGAATTCGCCATTGCGGTGGAGGAGCAGGATGCGCTGGCAATGATCTCCACCAATGCCGCGCTTCACCTTTCCATCGCCGAAGCCGGTCGAAACCCCTATTTCACCAGCCTGTTCAAGCGGCTGCTGGATGAGGGACGGCGCATTCTCCGGCTTTATTACCAGTCCTATGACGATCGTCTGCCGAAGCGTTTCGTCGACGATCATGATGAGATCATCGCGGCGATCGCCACGCGCGATATCGCTCTTTCCGAAAGGCTGGCCCGCGAGCATGCCGAACAGATCGTGCGGCAGGTGCAGAAACTGCTGGTGCGAAACGAGCGTCTGGAAATAAATCTGTAGCTTGTCGATTTCTTGTCGACAAATAAAATACAAGATAGTAATGTCCCTGTCGAAAGGGTGGCGCGGACGTGCGTCCATTCCCGAAAAACTGTCCCTTAGGAGCTATTAATGACGGCCAGCATTTTTTCCGGCGTGATTCCCGCCTTGATGACCCCCTGCAAGGATGATCGCACCCCCGATTTCGATGCGCTTGTTCGCAAGGGCAAGGAACTGATCGCCGATGGCATGTCGGCCGTTGTTTATTGCGGTTCCATGGGCGACTGGCCGCTCCTGACGGACGAGCAGCGCATGGAAGGCGTGGAGCGCCTGGTGAAAGCCGGTATTCCGGTCATCGTCGGCACCGGCGCGGTCAACACGGCATCCGCCGTTGCCCATGCCGCCCACGCCCAGAAGGTCGGCGCCAAGGGCCTGATGGTCATTCCCCGCGTCCTGTCGCGCGGTTCGGTCATCGCCGCCCAGAAGGCGCATTTCAAGGCCATCCTCTCGGCTGCACCGGAAATCCCGGCCGTCATCTACAACAGCCCCTATTACGGCTTCGCCACCCGCGCCGATCTCTTCTTCGCGCTGCGCGCCGAGCACAAGAACCTCGTCGGCTTCAAGGAATTCGGCGGCCCGGCGGATATGCGTTATGCGGCCGAGAACATCACCAGCCGCGATGACGACGTGACCCTGATGATCGGCGTCGATACCGCCGTCTTCCACGGCTTCGTCAATTGCGGCGCCACCGGCGCCATCACCGGCATCGGTAATGTCCTGCCGAAGGAAGTCATTCACCTCTGCAAGCTGTCGCAGGCCGCCGCCAAGGGTGACGCGGACGCCCGCGCCCGCGCGCTGGAGCTGGAACAGGCGCTCGCCGTTCTCTCTTCCTTCGATGAAGGCCCGGATCTGGTTCTCTATTTCAAGCACATGATGGTGCTGAAGGGCGACAAGGAATACACGCTGCACTTCAACGAAACCGACGCCCTGACCGACAGCCAGCGCGGTTATGTCGAGGCGCAGTTCAAGCTGTTCAACAGCTGGTATGCCGACTGGAGCAAGCTTCCGGGCGCCGTGCAGGCCTGCAAGGCTGCCTGAGATATTGCTGACGTGAAAACAAAAGGCCCGCAACTGCGGGCCTTTTTTGCATTTACGAGGTTTGAACGTTTCTTGGCTTCGACGTCATCCCCGGACTTGTCCCACGGCTGTTCCGGTTTAAATTTTCTGCCGGCTACAATCCCCACGAAGTTGGCGATGAAGAGTGGATATTCTCTCGGCGTCATCCTCGGCCTTGTGCCGAGGATCTAATCAAGGTGAATAAAATCAATACGTTGCAGATCCTCGGGACAGGCCCGAGGATGACGGAGGAGAGGTTTGCGGATTACGCCGTCAACTCTGCACCGGGCGGCGGGCCTTATGTATATTGTTCTCCGACACGGTCAGGAAACCGCGTCCAGCCCCTTTTCCAGCAGCCGGTCTAGCCCGGCCATTTCGGCGGCGGTAAGCGTGATGCCTTCGCTTTCGGATTTGGCGCGGGCAGTGAAGCGGCGGCCCGAGGGCAGGCGGGCGCCCTGGCCGATAATGGCGTCGAACAGCACTTCCGCGCGCTGGAAGGGATCGCCGGGGCGGCCCTTGGCAAAGGCCTCAGGTGAAAAAGCGACGATCAATTCGCCATGGGTGGGGGCAAGCGTGGTGGTGCCGAGAAATTCGAGCGCTTCGGGGCTGGTGAGATCGCCGATCATGATGCCGGCGAGAAGCTCGATCATGGTGCCGATGGCCGATCCCTTGTGGCCGCCAAAGGGCAGCATGGAACCGGCAAGGGCCGCCTCCGGGTCGGTCGTCGGCTTGCCGTCGGCATCCAGAGCCCAGCCTTCAGGCAGGGGCTTTCCGGCCCGCCGGTGCAGTTCGATTTCACCGCGGGCCGCAACCGACGTCGCGAAATCGAAGACATAAGGGGAGGTGCCCTTGCGCGGCCAGCCGAAGGCGAAGGGGTTGGTGCCAAGCAGAGGCTTGGTTCCGCCGGTGGGCGCGACGGTGGAATAGCTCGGGCACATGACCAGCCCGGCGAGACCGTTTTCGGTCAGCCCTTCGACTTCCGGCCAGAGCGCCGAGAAATGCGTGCAGTCATTGACGACGAGCGCTGCGATGCCCGAGCGTCTCGCCCGCTCCACCAGAACCGGCAGACCAAGTTCGAAGGCGGGGTTGGCGAAGCCGCCATGGGCATTGACCTTGACGATGGCCGTGCCGTCGTCTTCAGCCACTTCAGGTATCGCATCGGGCTTCACCTTGCCGGCCCTGACGGTGCGGAGCGCGCCTTCGATACGGTAGATGCCGTGGGACTTGCAGGCGTCCCGCTCCCCGGCAGTAATGACGCGCGCCAATGCGCCCGACTGTACGTCATTCAGCCCGGCCCTCAAAAAAATCGACTCGACCCGCTGGAAAAGTGCCTCAATGGTCAAGGTGGTCGTGTCGCTCATCATAGTCCTCCGATAGGGCTCGCACATTTTGAATACATAAAGTATACAAAGGTGTGAGTATTGCAACGTGTCTTTTCGATGAAGCTCAGTCAGAGCAGAAGGCCACTCTGTCAAACACGAAGATACCTTAAGCCCCCATTCCTGTGCTTGTCACAGGAAACCGGTCGACGCGCGTCTGCGCGTCGGAAAGCCTCTTTCAGCCCAAAGACTTGGGCTGGCTAGATTCCTGTGACAAGCACAGGAATGAGGGATGCTGGATGTTTCGCCCACCTTGTCCGCTCGCCGCGCGCCGGCTGGCCTAATCATCCGCGACACCTCATCAGTTCGCATGCGCACAAAATTCTTTTTGTATACTCATTGTATTTTTATGTTGATTTATCGCTTCCATGGGGAAATAGTGACCGCGCCTTCAACGGCAGACCAATTCTGGGAGCAAATCAAGAATGAAAAAATCGGTCATTTTCGCCGGCCTCTTGGCCGCCACTTCCGCTATCACCCCGGCCAAGGCCGACAAGCTGGACGACATCATCTCGTCCGGTACGCTGCGTTGCGCCGTCGTGCTCGACTTCCCGCCCATGGGCGCGCGTGATGACGCCAACAACCCGATCGGCTTCGATGTCGATTATTGCAACGATCTCGCCAAGGCGCTCGGCGTTACCGCTGAAATCGTCGAAACGCCGTTCCCCGAGCGCATTCCGGCGCTGATGTCCGGCCGTGTCGATGTCGGCGTTGCCTCGACCTCCGATACGCTGGAGCGCGCCAAGACGGTCGGCATGACCGTGCCCTACTTCGCTTTCGAAATGGCCGTTACCGCCAATGACAAGTCGGGCATCAAGTCCTTCGAGGACATGAAGGGCAAGACGGTCGGCGCCACCGCCGGCACATTCGAAGCCATTGCGCTCGAAAAGTCGGTCAAGGAATGGGGAACCGGCGAGTTCCGTCCTTACCAGACGCAGGCAGACGTGTTCCTCGCGCTCAGCCAGGGCCAGATCGACGCCACCGTTTCCACCTCGACGGTTGCCCAGTCCAACGTCAAGGGCGGCAAGTTCGCCGGCATCTCCGTGGTCGGCAAGGCGCCCTATGACATCGATTATGTCGCGCTCTTCACCAACCGCGACGAATACGGCTTCATCAACTACCTGAACCTCTTCATCAACCAGCAGGTTCGCACCGGCCGTTACGCCGAACTCTACGAAAAATGGGTTGGCGGCGAAGTTCCCTCGCTCACCGTCAACGGCGTTTATCGCTAATCAGGACTTTTCGTAAACGGCGCGGTCACAGAGATCGCGCCGTTGATCGTTTCTGAAAAGGCGGGACGCCCATGTTCAATTATACATTCCACTGGAATCAGGCGCTGAAGGCTCTGCCGCAGCTTCTGGACGGTGCGGTGGTGACGCTGCAGATCGCCATTCTGTCGATGGTGATCGGTCTTGCCTGCGCCATCGTGCTGACGCTGTTCCGGCTCTCCGGCAACCGCATTCTCGGCGCTTTCGCCGCCGTCTGGGTGGAAATCGCCCGCAACACGCCGGCGCTGTTCCAGATTTACATGGCCCATTTCGGCCTTGGCAATTTCGGCATTCACCTCAGCCCCTATACGGCGCTTCTGGTCGGTATCGCCTTCAACAATGCCGGTTATCTCGCGGAAAATTTCCGTGGCGCGCTGAAGGCCATTCCCGATACGCAGACGCGGTCGGGCCGTTCGCTCGGCATGACCTCGATGCAGACCTTCCGGCTGATCATCCTGCCGCAGATGCTGCGCGTTGCGTTCCTGCCTGCCACCAACCAGATGGTCTGGGCAATCCTCATGACCTCGCTCGGTGTCACGGTTGGCATGAATACGGATCTCGCCGGCGTCACGCAGGCGCTCAATGCGCGCTCGTTCCGTACCTTCGAATTTTTCGCGCTCGCCGCGGTCATCTATTACGTGATCGCCACGATCGTCACGCTCGCCGCCAGATTGCTGGCCGCGCGTCTGTTCCGTTATTGAGAGAGGTGAGCCATGTTTGAAACCGCTCTCACCTGGAGTGATCTCGCCTTCCTGGCCAAGGGTGCCGGCATGACGCTTGCCGTCACCGCCGTCGCCGTCACGGCGGGCACTGTCATGGGGATCATCTTCGGTATCATCCGTTTCCAGTTCGGCCCCTATTGGTCGCTGCCGCTGACCTTCGTGCTGGATATTTTCCGTTCCGTGCCGCTGCTCATCCAGCTCGTCCTCGGCAACGCCTTCCAGTCGATAGCCAAGCTCGGCTGGCCGCCCTTCACCACCTCCTGCGTGGTGCTGTCGCTTTATACGGCAGCCTATTGCACCGAGATCGTGCGCGGCGGCATCGATGCCGTGCCGTCCAATACGCGCCGTGCCTGCCGCTCACTTGGCATGACGTGGTCGCAGGATATGCGCTACATCGTGCTGCCGCTCGCTACCCGCGTGTCGCTGCCCTCATGGATCGGGCTCACGCTCGGTGTCATGAAGGATTCGGCGCTGGTGCTGTGGCTCGGCCTCATCGAGCTTTTGCGCGCCTCGCAGATCCTCGTCACCCGCCTGCAGGAACCGCTGACCATCCTGATGATCTGCGGCGCCATCTACTTCCTTATCAGCTTCCCCATCGCCCGTTTCGGCGGGTATCTCGAAAGACGGTGGTCCCCCAATGATTGAGATCGAAAACGTCCGCAAATCCTTCGGCCCGCTGGAGGTTCTGAAAGGGATCAACCTCACCGTCAACAAGGGCGAGGTGGTCACCATCATCGGCGGTTCCGGTTCCGGCAAGTCGACGCTGCTGACCTGCATCAACGGCCTGGAGCCGATCGACAGCGGCAAGATCGTTATCGACGGCACGGAAGTGCATGCGAAGTCCACCGACCTTAACAAGTTGCGCCGCAAGGTCGGCATCGTCTTCCAGCAATGGAACGCTTTCCCGCATCTGACGGTGCTCGAAAACGTCATGCTGGCGCCGCGCAAGGTTCTTGGCATCTCCAAGGAGCAGGCCGAGGAAATCGCGGTGAAGCAATTGACCCATGTGGGCCTTGCCGAAAAGCTGAAGGTCTATCCGAACCGCATGTCTGGCGGCCAGCAGCAGCGTATGGCGATTGCCCGCGCGCTTGCCATGTCGCCGGAATATATGCTGTTCGACGAAGTCACGTCAGCGCTCGACCCGATGCTGGTGGGCGAAGTGCTCGATACGCTGAAGATGCTGGCGGATGAGGGTATGACGATGATCTGCGTCACCCATGAAATGGCCTTCGCCCGCGATGTCTCGAACCGCGTCGCCTTCTTCCATCAGGGCGTGATGGCGGAAATCGGCACGCCGGACCAGCTGTTCGGCGCGCCGCAGCATGCTGAAACCCAGAAGTTCCTGGCGAGCGTGCGGTAATGCCTGCAAATGATGTCATCGTCATAGGGGCCGGCGTTGTCGGCCTCTCGGCGGCAATCGCGGCGCAGGGCCGTGGCCTCTCGGTCACGGTCATCGACCGCGAGGGACCGGCGGCGGGCGCGTCCGCCGGCAATGCCGGCGCCTTCGCCTTCACCGATATTCTGCCGCTCGCATCGCCGGGTATTCTCTGGAAGGCGCCGAAGTGGCTGCTCGATCCGCTCGGTCCGCTCAGTGTGCCGCCGGCCTATGCGCTGAAGATCGCGCCGTGGATGTTCCGCTTCTGGCGGGCCTGTGCGGCGTCGAAGGTGGAACATTCCACCGCGGCACAGACCGCGCTGATGGATCTCGCCAAGGCCGAGCTGGAACCTTTCCTGAAAAAGACCGACACCATCGCCATGCTGCGCAAGGAGGGCAACCTCCAGGTCTATGAAAGCGAGGCGGAATTCGAAGCCTCGCTTCCCGGCTGGAAGGCGCGCGAGCGGCACGGCATCGAGTTCCGGCATCTCAATGCCGAACAGATGGCCGAGATACAGCCCGGCATCGCGCCGCGTTTCACCTGTGGCACGTTCACGCCCGGCTGGTATTCCATCGCCGACCCCAAGCTCTACACGCTGGCGCTGGCCGACCATTTCCGCACCATTGGCGGCCGTATCGAATGCCTCGATATCGCTTCGCTCAGGCCGCTGGAAGACGGCGTCGAGGTGGTGAGCCATGACGGCCGCACGCGCAAGGCCGCCAGGGTGGTGCTGGCGGCCGGCGCCTTTTCGCATCGCATCGCCCGTTCGCTCGGGGAAAAAATTCCGCTGGAAACGGAACGGGGGTATAATACCACCCTGCCGTCTGGCGCCTTCGATCTGCGCACGCAGGTGACTTTCGGCGGCCATGGTTTCGTCGTCACGCGGCTTTCCTCCGGCATCCGCGTCGGTGGCGCGGTAGAACTGGGCGGGCTGGAGCTTCCGGCCAATTTCGCCCGTTCCGAGGCGCTGCTGACCAAGGCGAAAGCCTTCCTGCCGGGCCTGAAAACCGAAGGCGGCAAGCAATGGATGGGCTTTCGCCCCTCGCTGCCGGACAGCCTGCCGGCCATCGGGCAAGCACGGCACACGGCGCGGGTGGTCTATGCTTTCGGCCATGGGCATCTTGGGTTGACGCAATCGGCGGGCACGGCCCGCATCGTCGCCGATCTTCTGACGGGGCAAAAACCCGCCATCGATACAAGGGCATTTTCGCCGCAACGTTTCTGACGGGGATTTCCGATGTCTTCTTCCCTCTCGACGGCAGCCGTTCCTGAAGCCCGCAGCATTTTGGCCGGTTCGGCTGAAGGGCCGGCGATCTCCACCACCGAAGCGCTGAGTTTCTGGGGCGGGGTCGATCCCGCCACCGGCCGGGTCATCGACGTGCACCACCCGCTGCATGGCACCTGTCTCACCGGCGGCGTGCTGTTCATGCCCACCAGCCGCGGTTCCTGCACCGGTTCAGGTGTCCTGCTCGATCTTATCCTTACGGGCCGTGCGCCTTCGGCGCTGGTCTTCTGCGAGGCCGAGGACGTGCTGACGCTGGGCGCGCTGATCGCCGCCGAAATGTTCGGCAAGCCTTTGCCGGTGCTGCGCCTCGACGCGGAAAATTTCGCCCGGTTTTCCAAGGCCGTTCATGTCCGTATCGATGAGACGGCCATCGAAGCCGATGGCGTTTCCCTTCTCATCACGCCGCCGGCGACGGCGCATCTCGATCTTGGGGATGACGACCGGGCCATGCTCGAAGGACGCGATGGCGTCGCCGTGCAGCAGGCCATGCGCATCACCGTCGCCATGGCCGCCCAGCAGGGGGCATCGGCGCTTGTCGATGTCAGGCAGGGCCATATTGACGGTTGCATCTATGCCAGCCCCGCCAATCTCACCTTCGCGGAAAAAATGGCGGAGATGGGGGCGCAGGTACGGGTGCCGACGACCATGAACGCCATTTCGGTGGACAAGGCGCATTGGCGTTCGCAGGGCATGCCGGAGGATTTCGGCGACCCGGCCGCAAGGCTGGCGGATGCCTATGTGCGCATGGGCTGTCGGCCCACCTTCACCTGTTCGCCTTACCTGCTCGACAGCGCGCCGCAGGCCGGCGACATGATCGCCTGGGCCGAATCGAACGCGGTCATCTTCGCCAATACTGTTCTTGGCGCGCGCACGGCGAAACATCCGGATTTTCTCGATCTCTGCATCGCGCTGACGGGCAGGGCGCCGCTTGCCGGCGTCTATCTGGAGGAAAATCGCCGTCCTCAGCGCATCGTCAATGTGGCGTTGCCGCAGGGCGTGGATGATGCCTTCTGGCCGCTCATCGGCTATCTGGCGGGCAAGGCCGCGCCGGATTGCATTCCGCTGCTGCGCGGCCTTGGCCCTGCGAAGCCGTCACGGGATGATCTAAAGGCGCTTTGCGCCGCTTTCGGCACCACCTCCGCTGCGCCCATGCTTCATATAGAGGGCGTAACGCCGGAAGCCGGTCTTCCGCCTCTCGAAACGGCCGATATCGTCACCGTCTCACCCTCCGATATGGCCGCCGGCTGGTCGCTTCTCAATGAGGGACCGGAGGAGGTGCAACTTGTCGCCATCGGCAGTCCGCATGCCTCGCTGGAGGAGTGCCACGCGCTTGCGGCTGAATTTGCCGGCCGCCGGCGTCACGCGGATGTCGCCGTCATCGTCACAGCCGGCCAGCAGGTCATCGATGCGGCCGGGCAGGACGGCACTTTGCAAAGCCTGCGCGACAGCGGCGTGCAGGTGCTGCCTGATCTCTGCTGGTGCTCCATTTCCGAGCCGGTTTTCCCGACGAAGACCCGTGCCCTGATGACCAATTCTGGCAAATACGCCCATTACGGACCCGGCCTCAGCGGCCGCGCGGTGCGCTTCGGCAGCCTTGCCGATTGCGTTGAAAGCGCGCTGACCGGCCGTGCCCCATCCCTTCTTCCTTCATGGCTTTCCTAAGGAGTTTTGAATGCGCAGTATCAAGACCGTTCATGTCATTTCCGCCCATGCGGAAGGCGAGGTGGGGGATGTGATCGTCGGCGGTGTCAGGCCGCCGCCGGGCGAAACGATCTGGGAACAGAGCCGCTTCATCGCCCGCGATGAGACGTTGCGCAATTTCGTGCTCAACGAGCCGCGCGGCGGCGTATTCCGGCACGTCAACCTGCTGGTGCCGCCGAAACATCCGGATGCGGATGCCGCCTTCATCATCATGGAACCGGAAGACACGCCGCCCATGTCCGGCTCCAACTCCATCTGCGTTTCCACCGTGCTTCTGGATGGCGGCATCGTGCCGATGCAGGAGCCGGAAACCCACATGCTGCTCGAAGCGCCGGGCGGGCTGGTGAAGGTGCGCGCCGAATGCCGCAACGGCAAGGCCGAGCGCATTTTCGTGCAGAACCTGCCGAGCTTTGCCGCAAAGCTCGATGTCGAACTCGAAGTTGAAGGCCTCGGTACGCTGAAAGTGGACACGGCCTATGGCGGCGACAGCTTCGTCATCGTCGATGCCGAGGCGATGGGCTTTAGCCTGAAGCCGGAAGAGGCGCATGAGATTGCCCGCCTCGGCGTGCGCATCACCAACGCCGCCAACAAGGCTTTGGGTTTCGACCATCCCGAAAACCCGGACTGGCGGCATTTTTCCTTCTGCCTGTTTGCGGGCAAGGTGGAGCGCACGGCCGAAGGCCTCAGGGCAGGGGCGGCCGTTGCCATCCAGCCGGGCAAGGTGGACCGTTCGCCGACCGGCACGGCGCTTTCAGCCCGCATGGCGGTGCTGCATGCGCGCGGCGAGATGAAGGAAGGCGAAACACTGACGGCGGTGTCGCTGATCGGCTCCACCTTCACGGGCCGTATTCTTGGAACCACAACGGTCGGCGACCGCCCGGCCATCCTGCCGGAAATTTCCGGCCGAGGCTGGATCACCGGTATTCACCAGCACATGCTCGATCCGTCCGATCCGTGGCCGGAAGGGTATCGTCTGACGGATACCTGGGGTGCGCGGTAAATAAGGGCGTTACGGGTCGAAAATTTCGCTGGGGTGGGATTTTTAGATATGCCCGGCGGTGCGGCCCGTTTCTTCTCCCCGCCGGGGAGAAGGTGGCCCGAAGGGTCGGATGAGGGGGTAACGCCAGCGACAGAATGAGAGCTTGCCCCCTCATCCCGCTGCCGCGGACTTCTCCCCCTCGGGGAGAAGAAACAAGCGACATCCGCTCGTTCCACTATTGCTAAAGCCTTATCCACCCAGCCGTTTCGTCGTCTCCCGCACGATCAGCTCGAACCCGACATCCACCCTTGCGCCCTCGGGAACAATGGCATCCTTTTCCGCCTCCAGTATCGAAAGCAGCAACTCGCCCGCTCTGCGGCCGATCATCTGGGCATCGACGCGGATCGTTGAAATTGCAGGGTAACATTGCCGGCCGATATCGAAGTCGCCGAAGCCGAGGATGGAAATGCGATCAGGGACACTGATTCCCCGTCGATGACATTCCATCAGTGCGCCGACGGCGGAAATATCCGATACGGCGAAGATGGCCTCGACATCTGGGGCCTTGGCCAGCAGCGAGCCGAGGGTCTTTGCCCCGTGGTCATAGGAGACCGGAGCGCTGCCTTCGCGGATAATGAGATCGTCGGCAATGCCGGCCTCCCGCAGGGCCGCGCCGAAACCGAGCAGGCGGCTTTCGCCGCGCCAGTCCTTCACATCGCCATCGGCCCTCGAACCGAGCGCGCCGATTCGCTTGAATCCAAGCGATATCAGATGCTTGGCGGCGGTTCTTCCCACTTCGTAATTGGAGAAACCAACCGCATGGTCGATCGGGTGTTCGGGAACATCCCATATTTCCACGATGGGAATACCGGCGCGCATCAAAACTTCGCTCGCCATCTTGGTATGCACCGTGCCGGCGACGACGATGGCATCGGGGCGGCGCTCCATCATGGTGCGGATGACGCGTTCTTCCTCCTGCAGATCGTACATGGTGTAACCGATCAGCAATTGGTAATCGGCGGCGCGCAGCGCATTGGCAAGCCCCTGGGCGCTATCGGCGAAGTTGGAGTTGGTGAGCGTCGGCAGGATGGCGGTGATGAAATTGGTGCGGCGGGAGGACAGCGAACCGGCGATGCGGTCCGGCACATAGCCTAGCTTCTCGATGGCTTTCATCACTTTCTGGCGTGTCTCTTCCGACACCAGGGCGGGATCGGCCAGCACTCGCGAAACGGTCATCTTGGAGACCCCCGCGAGTTTCGAGACATCGCTCATGGTTGCTTTTTTTGACGTGACTAACGCTGCGGCCAAGGGCGTGCGCTCCACCAAAGCATGTCTCCCTAAATTCGAACCGGTTCAGGACAAGACATACACGAAGACAATAAGGGAAAGCACGCCGTATGATTGCAGATCGATGCGGCGTGCACCGGATTTATGCGACGCGGCTATAGACCAGATGATAAAAACGTCCGTCGCACATGCTCATCATCTCATCCGTCAGCACCCGGCCTTCCAGCCGGACGGGGGAAACCAGCGCTTCCTCCACCGCCTCCATCGACGGATAGTCGATTTCCTGCACCATGATGATCGAGGCGGCGTCCGGGTCGGTACGCTCGGTGCGCATCACCCGCACGGCCTGCGCATTCGGCATGCGTTTCCAGACCGGCAGCAGTTTCTCCTCGACGATGCGGAAAAACTCCTCCTCCCGGCCGGGGTGAATCCTGCCTTCGAAAATTGCCGAGCGTGTATACATGTTTCCTCCCGAATGAATGCCGACCCAAACAGTTCTGTAGATCGGACTTGCAATGATACCGATAACATGCATTATTGATCCTGCCAAGAACGTGAAGCGGTGTCGAACAGAGGAAAATCGATAACCAGCCGAAATCATTGAATTTCATAGGAGATTCATCTGGTTTTGTGCTTTCGCGCCTTCTTGGGAGGAGTTTTTAGTCAATCGCGTTAAAATGTTATCGAGAACATTTTCCGGTTTGCGCAAGGCCGCTGTTCCATTCTGGGCAGCCACTATAAGGTTGGAGGAGAAACCATGAGCATATCCAGATTTCTGAAGAACATGACCGTTGCCGTCGGTGTTGCAGCAGCAACGCTCGCCGCAACCACGTCCGCCCATGCCGTCTCGATCAGCGAGATCACGGCGCGCGGCAAGGTCAAGATCGGTGTTCTGACCGGTGCGCCGCCGATGGGCATGGTGGATGAGAAGGGCAATCCTTCCGGTTACGACGTCGATGTCGCCAATCTCATCGGCTCTTACCTGTCGCTGCCGGTGGAACTGGTGCCGCTGACACCGCCCGCCCGCATCCCCGCCCTTCAGACCGGCAAGGTCGACTTCCTTGTTGCGACGCTTGCGCCGACCGGCGAGCGCGCCAAGACCGTGATGTTCACGCAGCCTTACAGCGCCTTCAACATGGACATCATTTCCGGCAAGGACCAGAAGTTCGAAAATCTCGACAGCCTCAAGGGCAAGCGCGTTTCGGTCAATCGCGGCTCTTCGCAGGAAACCGCGCTGCGCAAGGCCAATGTCGAAGGTCTCGAAATCGTCGTTTACGAAGACGATTCCACCAGCGCCCAGGCACTGCTTGCCGGCCAGGTCGATGCTGTCGCCCTGCCGTCCACGGTTGGCGAAGCGATCATCAAGCAGCGCCCGGAAGCCGGTCTGCAGGTTGGTTTCACCTTCTTCCAGCAGGGCAATTCCATGGCGACCAAGCTTGAGGATTTCGAGCTGCGCCAATGGCTGAACACCTCCATCTACCTCATGAAGATGTCCGGCGATCTCGACCGTATCTCGGTGAAGTGGACCGGCCGTCCGCTGCCGCAATTGCCAAGCTTCTGATTGAGCCTTTCAACGCGCCCGCCGGGAAGATTTTCGGCGGGCCCGGGAAATGTCAACGGAGTGACGCATGTCCTATACATTCCAATTCGGCGCGCTCGCCCAGTATCAGAACGAGATTCTGAACGGCATATGGCTGACGATCAAGCTGTCGGTCCTGTCCATCGTGCTCGGCTGCGCTTTCGGCATTCTTTTGGCTTCGCTGCGGTCCATCAATGGCGGCATCGTCCGCATCATCGTGGACGGTTATGTGGAAGTCATCCGCAATACGCCGTTTCTGGTGCAGCTATTCATCGTCTATTTCGGTCTGCCGGGCCTCGGCTTCAGGGTAGGGGCGGATACGGCGGCGCTGATCGGCATGACGATCAACCTCGCTGCCTATTCGACGGAGATCATCCGCGCCGGCATTGAGGCGGTGCACAAGTCGCAGATCGAGGCGGGCGAAGCGCTGGGTTTTACCAAGTACCAGATCTATCGCCACGTCATTATCGTGCCGGCCATCGCCAAGGTCTATCCCTCGCTGTGCAGCCAGTTCGTGCTGATGATGCTGGCATCGAGCATATGTTCGGCCATTTCCACCCATGAGCTTGCGGCTGCCGCAGCCTTCGTGGAATCGCAGACCTATCGCTCCTTCGAGGTCTATATCGTCGTCACGCTCATCTATCTTGCGCTGGCGCTTTCGCTGCGGCTCATCCTTGCCCTTGTTGGCATGTGGCTGTTCGGCCGCCGCGTCGCCCGCAAGACGATGACCGCCATGCCGGAGGTGCAGTCATGACTCTTCGAACTTTCGGCTGGAACGAATTCGGCTTCCTGCTGACCGCCCTGCAATGGACCGTGCTTCTGACGATCATTGCGCTTATCGGCGGCGGCATCGTCGGCTTCTTCGTGGCGCTCGCCCGCACCTCGAATTTCAAGGCGCTGCGCATTGCCGCCGGCACCTATATCCAGGTGATCCAGGGCATTCCGGTGCTGATGATCCTGTTCCTGTCCTATTACGGCCTCAGCCTTGCCGGACTGGAACTGCCGCCGCTCTTTGCCGCCGGCGCCTCGATGACGATCTATACATCGGGTTACCTCGCGGAAATCTGGCGCGGCTGCATCCAGGCGGTGCCGAAGCAGCAATGGGAAGCGTCGGAATCGCTGGCGCTGACCCGCGCCCAGCAATATCGCTACGTCATCCTGCCGCAGGCGATCCGCATTTCGCTACCGCCGACCGTCGGTTTTGCCGTTCAGGTCGTCAAGAATACGTCCATCGCATCGATCATCGGTTTCGTCGAACTGGCGAGAGCGGGGCAGCTCATCAACAATGCCACGTTCCAGCCGTTCCGCGTCTTCGTCGCGGTGGCCGTGCTTTATTTCGTCGTCTGCTACCCGTTGTCCCAGCTCTCGCGTTGGCTGGAAAGGAGGCTTCATGCCGGAAGTAATCGTTGAAAACGTTCACAAGAGCTTTGGCGCTCTGGAAGTCCTCAAAGGCGTGTCGCTGACGGTCGGCCGCGGTGAAGTCTTCGCCCTCATCGGCCGCTCCGGCTCGGGCAAGAGCACGCTGCTGCGCTGCATGAACGGGCTGGAGAAGATCAATTCGGGCCGCATCGAAATTGCAGGTCACGCCATCGGGGAAGATGCCAAGGCGCTGCGCAAGCTGCGCACCGATGTCGGCATCGTGTTCCAGAGCTACAATCTCTTCCCGCATCTGACGGTCGGCGAGAACATCATGCTCGCGCCGCGCATCGTCAAGGATGTGGCGAAATCGGAAACGAAGGATATCGCCCGCGAAGTTCTGCAACTCGTCGGCCTTTCGGAGAAATTCGATTCCTATCCGGATCAGCTTTCCGGCGGCCAGCAGCAACGCGTGGCGATTGCCCGCTCGCTCGCCATGCGGCCGAAGGTGATGCTGTTTGACGAGGTGACCTCGGCGCTCGATCCTGAATTGACCGAGGAAGTGCTGACCGTGATGGAAAACCTCGCCAAAGACGGCATGACCATGATCCTTGTCACCCATGAAATGGCCTTTGCGCGCCGCGTGGCAACCGAAACCATCTTCATGCACAAGGGCAAGATCTGGGAGCAGGGCCGTTCGTCCGAACTCTTCGCCAACCCGCAAACGCCGGAACTCCGACAATTCGTCAAGGCCGATGTGAAGTAGTTCACCGGCGCAAAGGAAACTTCATGACCACTGAAATCGTGCAATTGTGCCCGCTCATCCCGGCACTGGAAGAAGAACTCGCGCAGCGTTTCACCGTGCATCGGCTGTTCGAGGCTGCTGACAAGGCGGCGTTCCTTGCTGACAAGGGAGCTTCAATCCGCGGCGTCGTCACCGGCGGCCATATCGGCCTGCCACCGGATATCGGCGCTGCACTTCCCAATCTTGAAATCGTCGCCATCAACGGCGTCGGTTTCGACAAGGTCGATCTGACTGATGCCAAACAACGCGGTTTCCGCGTCTCCAATACGCCTGACGTGCTGACAGCCGATGTTGCCGACCTCGCGCTCGGTCTGGTTCTGGCGCAGGCACGCAAGCTGCCGCAGGCGGATCAGCATGTGCGCACCGGCCAATGGCTGAAGGGCGATATGGGGCTTTCCACCCGCGTGGCCGGCCGCCGTTACGGCATATTCGGCCTCGGCCGTATCGGTCAGGCAATCGCAAAGCGGCTCGAAGGTTTCGATGCGCGCATTTCGTACACCGCCAGAAACCGCCGCCATGTCGCCTATGACTATTATGACAGCATCGAGGCGCTGGCCGCCAATTGCGACGTGCTGATCATTGCCGCCGCCGCTACTGCCGAAACCCGCCATATCGTCAATGCGGATGTGCTGAAGGCCCTCGGGCCCCAGGGTGTGCTCGTCAATGTGGCGCGCGGTTCGCTGGTGGATGAAAAGGCGCTGGTGGAAGCTCTTTCGAACGGCACGATCGGCGGAGCGGCGCTGGATGTCTTCGAGGATGAGCCGCGTGTGCCGGAAGCGCTTTTCGCCTTCGACAACGTCACGCTCGCGCCGCATGTCGGCAGCGGCACGCACCAGACGCGGCGCGCCATGGCCGATCTCGTTCTCGCCAATCTCGATGCCCATTTTGCCGGCAAAGAACTGCCGACGCCGGTGGTGTGACCGTTAACGAATTGCCGCCTGTGGCCTTGACGGCGCAGCTTCGGTTGCGCCGTTTTGATTCAAGCCGGCAGGGGGTCGGGGAGGCTGCCGCAAAAGGCTGGTTTCCCGGCAATCTCCCGTCGTTGTTCATATTTATATAATACGTATAATCCTACTATTCTGCTTCCTTATAAAATGATGAGGCGGAGAGGTGCGTTCCAAAGGCCCGAAGACACCCGAAGAAAACCGGATGTCGCGAAAAAAGCGCGATGTCACGCCATCCGCCACTCCTGACATGAGCGAAAACACCAATCCTTCCGACCGGCACGCGCTTCTGGAAGCGATGATCGACCACGTGCCGGATTTTATCTATGCCAAGGATCTGGAAGGGCGCTTTCTTTTCGCCAATCGCGCCATCGTCACCGAAAACGGCTTTGACACGGTCGAGCAACTGATCGGGCTCACCGACTACGATATTAACGGTGAAGCGGCGCGGCGCGCCGGCATTCCCGATACCGAGGCGCGGGTGATGCGCACCGGCGAACCGGATCTCGGTTACGAGGAACGCGCCATGCGCGGCGATATCGATCGCTGGCTCATGATGTCGCGAGTGCCGCTGAAGGACAAGGCCGGCAACATCATCGGCGTGGTCGGCGCCTCGCGGGATATAACCCAGAAAAAGGCTTCGGAAAGACTGCTTCAGGCGCAGGCGCATATTCTGGAAATGATCGTCGCGGCGGCGCGTATCGAGGATTTTCTCGAGGAATTCGTCAAGGCCATCGAAAATCTCGCGACCGGACTGGCCTGCGCGGTGCGGGTGTTCGATGCGGCGGAAGGGGAGCCTTCCGTTTATGCCTCGCCGGCACTGGCGCAGCAGGAGGGGCTGGCCGCGCTTGTCTCCAGTGTCAGCGATCCTGAGAGCCTTATCCATCCGGCAGAAAATATTGCGTTTAGTTTCGATATTCCGGCCAGCGAAGGCAAGGCGCACGGTTTCGTCTGGTGCATGCTGGCCGGCCGCCAGCCGGATGCGGCGCTGGTGGAATTCATAGGTGCGGCGGCGCGCATGGCGGGGCTGGCGATCGACCGCAAAAGGGCGGCGGAACATATCGCCTTCCTGGCGGATCATGACATGCTGACCCGGCTGCCGAACCGCCGTTTCCTCGATACGAGGCTGCCGGAAATACTGGCAGCTGCGGCAAAGGCGAGCCGAAGGGTCGGTATCGGTTTTCTCGATCTCGACAATTTCAAGCAGATCAACGATACGCTCGGCCACAGCATCGGCGACGCGTTGCTGTCGAAAACCGCCGAGCGCATTGCGAAAAGCCTCCGGAAGAACGATCTCGTTCTCAGGGTCGGCGGCGACGAGTTCGTCATCATTCTCGAAGAGCGCAGGGACGATGTCGAAAACCGCCTGCAGCGCATCCGCGCCGCTGTCTCGCAGCCATTGCGTATCGGCAATTACGATATCAAGGTCACATGCAGCATCGGCATGGCCTTTTTCCCGGAGCATGGGGAAACCACCGCGGAAATCGTCGCGGCGGCCGATCTCGCCATGTATGAGGCCAAACATACCGGTCGCGACAGCATTGCCACCTTCACCCCGAATATGGCGGATGATCTGAGGAAGAAGTTCACCCGCATCGAGGAATTGCGAAAGGCGGTAAAGAGGGACGAGTTCGTACTGCACTTCCAGCCGCAGGTCGATCTTTTCAGCGGCCGGATCAGCGGCGTGGAGGCGCTGGTGCGCTGGCAGCACCCCACCGAAGGTCTGCTTGGTCCTGCGGAATTCATCGGGCTTGCGGAGGAAACCGGCCTGATCGTCGAACTCGGAGAAAGCATTCTCAAAAAGGCCTGTCGTCAGGCGCAGGCATGGGCCGCCGCCGGCCTGTCGCCCGTCAAAATGGCGGTCAATATCTCTCCGCGACAATTTCAGGGCGGGCTGGTGCAGCAGATCAGGTCTGTGCTCAAGGAAACCGGCCTTGCGCCGTCCCTGCTGGAAATCGAAATCACCGAGACGCTCATCATTCAGGATGTCGAAACATCGGTGCGGATCATGCGGGCCATCAAACAGATGGGTGTCAGCCTGGCGCTGGATGATTTCGGTATCGGTTATTCCTGCCTCGGCATGCTCAAGACATTCCCGCTGTCCTGCATGAAGATAGACCGCTCGTTCCTCACCCATCTGCCGGAAAAGACCAAGGACAGCGCCATCGTCTCGATCATGATCCAGCTTGCCGGGTCTCTCGGCATCGATGTCATTGCCGAAGGTGTGGAAGCCGGCGAGCAGGCGACATTTCTGCGTGATGCCGGCTGCCCCTACGGTCAGGGTTATTACTTCAGCCGCCCGGTGCCGGCAGAGGCGATAGAAGACATGCTGGCGAAGACGACGATATTCACGACCGGCTTACCCGAAGACCGCCTGTAGACCGCCCGGGCGACCGGTTGTTTCAGATCGGCCAGATATGGCTTTCCGGGAGAGGCCGGGCGTACGTTTTGCCGCCTGCGTCCTTTCCTGTTCCTCGATGAAAACCACTTTGCTTCTCCATGCCCGCGAGTGCTGACGCCTCCCGATCCGGACGGAACGGGAGCGTTTGTTGTTTTTGTGCCTTATAATTTAGTAATTGAAGATAATATTTAAAAGTAATTAATTCTATTATTTTGAAGTAATAATAAGAAATATTATATTTTAAACTATTGAATTGTTGTAATTTTACTACGAAACTGAATTACGTACTTTGTCTGTATTTGTGTTTCGTCGATTTAAATTGCGAGTCTGCGGCAACTTCTGTCATTTGCTGAATCAGCGCAGGGAAGCGGGCGGCAGGGAAAAGACCAGCCCTCAAATTTGCGCATTCGTTGAAAAATTTTTGACTGGAGATTACAAATGAACATCAAGAGCCTTCTGATCGGCTCCGCTGCGGCTCTCGCAGCAGTATCCGGCGCACAGGCCGCCGACGCCATCGTCGCTGCCGAGCCCGAGCCCATGGAATACGTTCGCGTCTGCGACGCTTTCGGCACCGGCTTCTTCTACATCCCCGGCACCGAAACCTGCCTGAAGTTCGACGGTTACGTTCGTTTCCAGACCGACTTCGGTCGTGACCAGTCCGGCACGTCCGACTGGGATTCCTTCACCCGCGCCCAGTTCAACGTCGACACGCGTTCGGACACCGAGCTCGGCGCTCTGCGCGGCTACTTCGGTTTCCGCGGCCAGGCCGACCAGGACAGCAGCCGCGCTGTCGTTCTTGATCAGGCTTTCATCGAAATCAGCGGCCTGAGGGTCGGTTTCTACTATAACTGGTGGGATGACGGTCTCTCTGGTGAAGTCGATAACCTCAGCTCGAACCAGACCCGTCTGAACGCTATCCGTTACACCTACGACGCTGGTTCCTTCTATGCTGGTGTTGCCGTTGAAGAACTGGAAGGTGTTATCGCCGGTAACTCGATCACAACATCTGGCAGCACGACGACCATCCAGCGCAACAATCTGGGCGTAAACCAGCTCAACTGGACGACGCAGAACCGCCAGGGCGACAACAATGTCGGCGTCAGCGCCATCATTGGCGCCAAGTTCGGCGGCGTTAAGGCCAACTTGCTCGGTGGTTATGACACCGACGCTGAAAACGGTGCGATCCGCGCCATCGTGACGGCTGAAGTTGGCCGGGGTACGTTCGGCCTCGCCGGTGTATGGGCTTCTGGCGCCAACGCATACTACGAAGAGTCCGAGTGGTCAGTTGCTGCTGAATACGCCGTCAAGGCGACCGATAAGCTGACCATCACTCCCGGTGTTCAGTACTTCCGTACGCTTGATATCGGCACCGATGGTGACTTCACCGGCAACCGCGATGCATGGCGCGCTGGTGTAGCAGTTGGCTACAAGATCACTTCCGGCCTCTCCACGCTCGTTTCGGTTAACTACCAGAGCGTTGACGGCGATGAGCGCGTTCGTAGCGGCATCGGCAGCGGCGCTGGCGACCAGTGGACCGGTTTCGTTCGCCTGCAGCGTTCGTTCTAATAGTCTACAAAAAGCATAGTAGGGTTAGACAACTCAGATCCACCCCGTTTCCGAACGGATGAGTAACTAGCTCCAGTCAAAGTTTCTGACATGATGTCAGGTTTACTCCCCGGACCCCTCCAGGCCGGGGAGTTTTTGCACTTATAGTCGATGCGTGGATGGCGGCTCCATCCATTGGTTGGAGGATGCGTGCGGGCTTGCTGCTTATCCTTTGCTCCCAAATGTGATGCAGCAAAATCGGCTATCCCGTGATCAGGGTGATTGAGTAATTGCCTGCAATATGAAATATTATTGTATACAATAAATCAGGTACTCCCATGGAATTCGATTTTACCGCGCTTGAGCCGCAAAGCCGTTATCGTTTGCTGACCAATTTTATCGGTCCACGGCCGATAGCGCTTGTCACGACGCGCTCGGCCGCTGGCCACAACAATGCCGCGCCGATGAGCTTTTTCAACGTTTTCTCCCATGATCCGCCGATCGTTGTTCTCGGCATCCAGCCGCGTGTGACGGGCGAGGAGAAGGATACGATGGCCAATATTCGTCGCACCGGCGAATTCGTCATCAACATGGTCGATATAGCCCTGTCCGAACAGATGCTCGTCTGCGGCCTCGGTTTCGACAGCGAAGTTGATGAACTTTCGATTGCCGGATTGACGGCCACGCCCTGCAGCAAGATCGATGCGAGCTTTGCGGCGGAATCGCCCTGCGCCTTCGAATGCCGTGTGGAGCGCCTGATCGATTATCCGCGCCGTACCCTGGTATTGGGCGAAGTCGTGCACATGCATGTCCACAAGGATTGCCTCGATGCGGAGGGGCGCTATGTCGATCCGGACCGATATCAGCCGATTGCGCGCCTGCATGCCGATAATTACATCAGCTCGGATCGCCAGTTTGTCCTCAAGGCGCCCGCGATGACCGACTTCATCAAGCCGGATGGTGAGTGACGGTTCTTGCGGCCGAAGCTGAATACCTTTCGCCTGCCGTCGCAAACTCTAGAAAATGAGAGGGCAGGGCATCGAGGTGGCGATGACGATTGGTTTCGCTTCCCGGCGCTGTGCGGCAGGTCTGGCGAAACGACGGATGGGTCAGTGCCGTCATAGAGCTGCGTCCAGTGCGGTTGGAGTGGTTGACCGAACGTCGACGCCCATGACTGCCCGCGCCTGACGGAACCCAGTCTTGCCCCCCGTACGGTTTCAGGAAAACAACGGCATCCATTTGCGGGCTTCCCCGCCTCGTTCTAGTGTTCTCCTGCTCGCACCATCCGCAGGGTCGCGAGCGACGCGGGAGGACGCATGATCGACAAGCTGGAATTTTTCATTGCATTGGCGCGCGCAGGGCATTTTGGCCGCGCGGCGGAGGAGTGCGGCGTTTCCCAACCCAGTCTCTCGGCCGCGATCCGGCAGCTGGAGGACCAGCTTGGTGTCGTTCTTGTGGTGCGTGCGGCACGTTATCAGGGGCTGACACCGGAAGGTCAGCGTGTTCTGGAATGGGCGCGTCGCATCGTCGCCGATACGCGCACCATGCGTGAGGAAATGCGGGCGGCGCGCAAGGGTCTGGCGGGCCACATCCGCCTTGCGGTCATTCCGACGGCGCTTGCGATGGTGCCGCGATTGACGGAATCCTTTCAGGCTCGGCATCCCGACGTGACCTTTTCTGTGACGTCACGCACCTCGCTTCAGGTCCTGAGTCAGATTGAAAACCTCGAGATCGATGCGGGAATCAGCTATCTCGACAATGAACCTCTTGGCCGAGTGACCACGGTGCCGCTTTATTCCGAGCGATATCACCTGATTGCAGCGGCCGGAACGCCGCTCGCCGATCAGGAAAGCGTTACCTGGAAGCAGGTTTCAGGTCTTAGGTTATGCCTATTGACTTCTGATATGCAGAACCGCCGCATCATCAATAAGCATATGGCTGAAGCGGGCGTAGAGGTGAAACCGACATTGGAGTCCAACTCCATGATTGTGCTGTTTTCGCATATCCGAACCGGACAATGGGCTTCAATAATGCCGCGTAACATAGCGGAATCATTCGGTTTTCCAAAGCAGATCAGAATGATACCGATTACCGAGCCGGATGCGGAGCATCTGGTGGGGCTGATCGCGACCTATCGCGAACCACACACGCCACTCGTTTCCGCGCTTCTTCATGAGGCGCGTCAGCGCGCAGCGGCGATGGCTTTTGATAGGAATTTCCTATCGGTTGACGAAAACACATTATTGACCTGATCCGGCCGACCTCGCCATTCTCCCGAACCATGCAGGGGCTGCGCCGGCACTGAAACATGTGCCGCTCGCCATACCTGCCCCTGTCGGTTTGGGAGGACTGGCTTATGAATATCCGTGCGGTTGCCGCAGATGAGGCGGCTCGTGTTTCCGCCATCATTGACGAACTTCTCCACCTGGAAGGGCCATTGCTGCCCATTCTGCACGCGGTGCAGGAAGAATTCGGCTACGTACCGGAAAGCGCCAAGCAGATCGTCGCATCCGCGCTGAATATTTCGCGCGCCGAGGTCCATGGCGTCGTGACTTTTTATCCCGATTTTCGAGATCATCCGTCCGGCCGGCATGTGCTGAAGCTCTGCCGCGCCGAGGCTTGCCAGTCGATGGGTGGCGAGCCTCTTGCCGAAACCATCAAGAACCGGCTCGGCCTTGACTGGCACGAAACCGCAGCCGACGGTTCCGTCACGCTGGAGCCGGTCTTCTGTCTCGGGCTTTGCGCACAGGCGCCCGCACTGATGCTGGATGGCGAGCTTCACGCACGACTGGATGAGCACTGTCTTGGCGACATTCTGGCGGAGGCGCGCCGATGAGTGTCACCGTTTTTGTTCCAGGCGATTCCGCCGCGCTTGCCGTTGGCGCAGACCGTGTCGCGCAAGCGATTGTCCGCGAGGCGGCCAACCGCAATCTCGATGTGCATATTGTCCGCAACGGTTCACGCGGCATGCTCTGGCTTGAAGTGCTGGTGGAAGTGCGCACCGAACATGGCCGTATCGCCTACGGGCCGGTCAAGGCCAGCGATGTTGCCTCGCTTTTCGATGCGGGTTTTCTCACCGGCGGCGAGCATCGTCTCTGTCTCGGACCGACGAAGGACATCCCGTTCCTGAAAAGCCAGACGCGCCTGACATTTGCCCGCTGCGGCGTCACCGATCCATTGTCGCTTGCGGATTACCGCGCCTATCAGGGCTTGAAAGGCCTCGAAAAAGCCGTCGCCATGGCGCCGCTCGATATCGTTGCGCAAGTGACCGAAAGTGGCCTGCGCGGACGCGGCGGCGCGGGGTTCCCGACTGGTATCAAATGGAAGACCGTCGCCGACGCAGTGGCGGATCAGAAATATATCGTCTGCAATGCCGATGAGGGCGATAGTGGCACCTTCGCCGACCGCATGATCATGGAAGGCGATCCCTTCGTGCTGATCGAAGGCATGGCGATTGCCGGCCTCGCCGTCGGCGCGACGAAAGGTTTCATCTATACGCGCTCGGAATATCCTTACGCCATCAAGGTCATGGAGCAGGCAATCGCAATCGCCCGCCGCGAAGGCATCATCGGCCCATCCGTGCTTGGTTCCGGGCGGGCCTTCGATCTCGAAGTGCGCATGGGCGCCGGCGCTTATGTCTGCGGCGAGGAAACCTCGCTTCTGAACAGTCTGGAAGGCAAGCGCGGCACCGTGCGCGCCAAGCCGCCGCTTCCTGCTTTGCAGGGCCTGTTCGCCAGGCCCACCGTCGTCAACAATGTGATTTCGCTCGCCTCCATTCCGGTCATCATGGATCGCGGCGCGGCGTTTTATCGCGATTTCGGCGTCGGCCGCTCGCATGGCACCATCCCCATCCAGCTTGCCGGAAACATCAGGCATGGTGGGCTTTACGAGACCGCCTTCGGCCTGCCGCTCGGGCAGCTGGTCAATGATATCGGCGGCGGCACGATCACCGGCCGCCCCGTCAAGGCGGTGCAGGTGGGCGGTCCGCTTGGGGCCTATTTCCCGGTTTCGCTGTTCGACACGATCTTCGACTATGAGGCCTTCACCGCCGCCGGTGGCCTGATCGGGCATGCCGGTATCGTGGTTTTCGACGACACGGCCGATATGCTGCATCAGGCCCGGTTCGCGCTGGAATTCTGCGCCGTCGAAAGCTGCGGCAAATGCACGCCCTGCCGCATCGGCTCCACACGCGGTGTCGAGACGGCGGACAGGATTGCGCTCGGCATCGAGCGGGAAAAAAACACCGCACTCCTCGCAGACCTCTGCGAAACCATGAAATTCGGTTCGCTCTGTGCGCTCGGCGGCTTCACGCCCTATCCCGTCATGAGCGCGCTCCGGCATTTCCCTGATGATTTTGCCCCCATCCCACGTGTTGAAGCGGCGGAGTAAGACCATGGCCCTTGTGACAGAATTCGACTATGGAACCCCCAAATCCCACGCAACGGACATGGTGACGCTCACCATCGACGGCAGGCAGGTGACTGTGCCTGCGGGAACGTCGATCATGCGCGCCTCGCGCGAAGCGGGTATAGATGTTCCAAAACTCTGCGCCACCGACATGGTGGATGCCTTCGGTTCCTGCCGCCTCTGTCTGATCGAGGTGGAGGGCCGCAACGGCACCCCTGCCTCCTGCACCACGCCCGTCGCCCCCGGTCTCGTCGTGCACACGCAGACGGAACGGCTGAAGCAGATCCGCAAGGGCGTGATGGAGCTTTATATCTCCGATCACCCGCTCGACTGTCTGACCTGCGCCGCAAATGGCGATTGCGAACTGCAGGATATGGCGGGCGCCGTTGGCCTGCGCGATGTTCGCTACGGTTATGAAGGCGACAACCACGTCAAGGCTCGCACGGGCGATGGCGATCTCAATGCCCGCTGGATGCCGAAGGACGAAAGCAATCCCTATTTCACCTACGATCCTTCCAAATGCATCGTCTGCTCCCGTTGCGTGCGCGCCTGCGAGGAAGTGCAGGGCACGTTTGCGCTGACGATTGAAGGGCGCGGTTTCGAAAGCCGGGTATCGCCCGGTGCGCATGAGGCGTTCCTCGATTCCGACTGCGTTTCATGCGGCGCCTGCGTGCAGGCCTGTCCGACGGCGACGCTTACGGAGAAATCGGTGATCGAGATCGGCCAGCCGGAACATTCGTTGGTCACGACCTGCGCCTATTGCGGCGTCGGCTGCTCCTTCAAGGCGGAAATGCGCGGTGAAGAGCTGGTACGCATGGTGCCGTGGAAGGACGGGCAGGCCAATCGCGGCCATTCCTGCGTCAAGGGCCGCTTCGCTTATGGTTATGCCACCCACAGGGACCGTATTCTCAACCCGATGATCCGCGAAAAGATCAGCGATCCATGGCGGGAAGTTACGTGGGAGGAGGCTTTCTCCCATGTCGCCTCGGAGTTCCGGCGTATTCAGGGCCAATATGGCCGGGAATCCATCGGCGGCATCACCTCGTCCCGCTGCACGAACGAAGAAACCTTCCTCGTCCAGAAACTCATCCGCGCCGGCTTCGGCAACAACAACGTCGATACCTGCGCCCGCGTCTGCCATTCGCCGACCGGTTACGGTCTCGGCCAGGCGTTCGGCACTTCCGCCGGCACGCAGAATTTCGACAGTGTCGAGGAGTCCGATGTGGTGCTGGTGATCGGCGCCAATCCGACCGATGGGCATCCTGTTTTCGGCTCGCGGCTGAAGAAGCGGCTGCGACAGGGCGCGAAGCTGATCGTCATCGATCCGCGCCGTATCGATCTCGTCCGCACGCCGCATGTGGAGGCGTCCTTCCACCTGCCGCTAAAGCCCGGAACGAATGTCGCGGTGCTGACGGCGCTCGCGCACGTCATCGTCACGGAAGGGCTGTTCAACGAAGCCTTCATCCGCGAGCGCTGCGACTGGTCGGAATTCGAGGATTGGGCCGCTTTCGTCGCCGAGCCTCAGCATAGCCCGGAAGAAACCGAAAGCTTCACCGGTGTGCCGGCGGAAGAGGTGCGCGGCGCTGCACGTCTTTATGCCAGGGGTGGCAATGGCGCCATCTATTACGGGCTCGGTGTCACCGAACACAGCCAGGGGTCTACTACGGTGATGGCAATCGCCAATCTGGCCATGGCGACCGGCAATATCGGCCGCCCCGGTGTAGGCGTTAATCCGCTGCGCGGTCAGAACAACGTTCAGGGCTCCTGCGACATGGGGTCTTTCCCGCACGAGCTTCCGGGCTACCGGCATATTTCCGACGATGCGACGCGCGACATCTTCGAGAAACTCTGGGGCGTAAAGCTCAACAACGAGCCGGGGCTGCGTATTCCCAACATGCTCGATGCGGCCGTGGATGGCAGCTTCAAGGGCATCTATATTCAGGGTGAGGACATTCTCCAGTCCGATCCGGATACGAAGCACGTTTCGGCCGGTCTTGCCGCCATGGAATGTGTCGTGGTGCACGATCTCTTCCTGAACGAGACGGCGAATTACGCCCATGTCTTCCTGCCGGGTTCCACCTTCCTCGAAAAGGACGGCACCTTCACCAATGCCGAGCGCCGCATCAACCGCGTCCGCAAGGTCATGTCCCCGAAGAACGGTTATGCTGACTGGGAAGTGACGCAGAAGCTGGCGCAGGCCATGGGGCTTGCATGGAACTACGCACACCCGTCCGAGATCATGGACGAGATCGCGGCGACGACCCCGAGTTTTGCCGGTGTGTCCTACGACTATCTGGAAGAAAAGGGCTCGGTGCAGTGGCCCTGCAATGAGAAATTCCCGGATGGTTCGCCGATCATGCATGTGGACGGTTTCGTGCGCGGCAAGGGCAAGTTCATCCGCACCGAATATGTGGCGACGGACGAACGCACGGGGCCGCGGTTCCCGCTGCTGCTCACCACCGGCCGCATCCTGTCGCAATACAATGTCGGCGCGCAGACACGGCGCACGGAAAACGTCGTCTGGCATGAGGAGGATCGGCTCGAAATCCACCCGCACGATGCCGAACAGCGCGGCGTGAAGGATGGCGACTGGATCAAGCTCGCCAGCCGGTCGGGTGATACGACGCTGCGGGCGCTGATCACCGACCGTGTGGCGCCGGGCGTGGTCTATACGACCTTCCACCATCCCGGCACGCAGGCGAATGTCATCACTACCGACTTCTCCGACTGGGCGACCAACTGTCCCGAATACAAGGTGACCGCCGTGCAGGTATCGCCTTCCAACGGGCCGACGGAATGGCAGGAGGAATATGATGCGCTTGGCCGCCGTTCGCGGCGGATCAGCGGCAAGCTCGAGGCGGCGGAATAAGGAGGGCCGGGTGCGCCCGGCCTTGTCACACACAGAGGCGTCGGCCGGCAGCCGGCGCGGGGGAAGAGGTCATGTTGCTCAACCACACCGATGAAAAGCTGGTGAGAATGGCGAACCAGATCGCGACGTTCTTTCTGTCGCAGCCGGAGGATATTCGCATCGAAGGTGTCGCCACCCACATCAACAAGTTCTGGGAACCGCGCATGCGACGCCGGTTCTTCGAGATGGTGGATGCCGGGGCCGGTGATTTTCTGCCGCTTGTGCTTGCCGCGTCGAAGAAGATCAAGCGGCCCGACGATCCGGCGGCCGATGCCGTGGGGCTCGGCGAGGACGCCAAGGGCGCACCGGGCGGCAAAGGACCGATTGCGGGTGAGTCCCTTTCGGAACCGAGCGTCCCGGAAAGCACAGGGGCTTGAGCGGCGCGACCGCAAAATCACACTTTCGGCCGGACGGGGGACGTTCGGCGATATCGGTGTTCGCCCGGCGGGGCGAACGTGACATGTCCAGACATCCACGAGGGAGGTAATGTCAATGGCAGTAGCAGGTGCGACAGCGGGAGAGGCGGCGCAAGCCGGGTTTTTGGACCGCGAACGAATAATCGCAAGACCGGGTTTCAATCGCTGGCTGGTGCCGCCGGCGGCCCTTGCCATTCATCTATGCATCGGCATGGCCTATGGCTTCAGCGTGTTCTGGCTGCCGCTGTCGAAGGCGCTGCCGGCCACGGACCCCAGTTGCTCCAGCCTTACCCTTCTGGGTGCGCTGTTCACCACTGAGTGCAACTGGCGCGTCGCCGATCTCGGCTGGATCTATACGCTTTTCTTCGTTCTTCTCGGCTGCTCGGCGGCCATCTGGGGCGGCTGGCTGGAAAGAGTGGGGCCGCGCAAGGCCGGCTTCGTTTCCGCCTGCTGCTGGTGCGGCGGTATTCTGGTGGCGGCAGTCGGCGTCATCACGCACCAGCTGTGGCTGATGTGGCTGGGCGCCGGCGTCATTGGCGGTATCGGCCTCGGCCTTGGCTATATTTCGCCCGTATCGACCCTGATCAAATGGTTTCCGGACCGTCGCGGAATGGCAACTGGCATGGCGATCATGGGATTTGGCGGTGGTGCGATGATCGGCGCGCCGCTTGCCAATCTGCTGATGAACAACTTCAAGACGGATGTTTCGGTCGGCGTCTGGCAGACTTTCGTCGTCATGGCCCTGATCTATTTCGTCTTCATGATGGCGGGTGCCTTCGGTTATCGCATTCCGCCGTCGGGCTGGCGTCCGGAAGGCTGGACCGCGCCTTCCGCCAAAAGCGCCATGATAACCCATCGCCACGTGCATCTGCGCGATGCACATAAGACGCCGCAGTTCTGGCTCATCTGGGCGGTGCTGTGCCTCAACGTTTCGGCAGGTATCGGCGTCATCGGCATGGCCTCGCCGATGCTGCAGGAAATCTTCGCGGGCTCGCTGATCGGCTTGCCGGGTGTGGGTTTTGCGGATCTCGATGCCGGGCAGAAGGCGCAGATCGCGGCGATTGCAGCCGGTTTCACCGGGCTGCTTTCCCTGTTCAATATCGGCGGCCGCTTCTTCTGGGCGTCGATGTCCGACAAGATCGGCCGCAAGAACACTTATTTCTGCTTCTTCATTCTCGGCATCATTCTTTATGCGCTGGCGCCGACGCTTGCGACGATGGGCAACAAGGCGCTCTTCGTTCTCGCCTTCGGTATCATCCTGTCGATGTATGGCGGTGGTTTTGCGACCATTC
Source organism: Agrobacterium sp. P15N1-A (assembly GCF_044626815.1). Lineage (NCBI taxonomy): Bacteria > Pseudomonadati > Pseudomonadota > Alphaproteobacteria > Hyphomicrobiales > Rhizobiaceae > Agrobacterium > Agrobacterium sp. P15N1-A. Next base: position 616,628 of record NZ_JBIUPF010000003.1, read on the forward strand.
CCGCTTATCTTGCGGATATTTTCGGCACGCAGTTCGTCGGCGCAATCCACGGCCGCCTGCTGACGGCGTGGGCGACTGCGGGCATCGCCGGGCCGGTCGTCGTCAACTACATCCGCGAAGCGCAGATCGCGGCGGGCGTGGCGCCAGGACCCGCGCTCTACACCAGCACCATGTATATTCTGGCGGGCATGCTGGCGATCGGCCTCGTGGCCAACGCTTTCGTGCGGCCGCTTTCGGACAGGTGGTTCATGTCGGATGCGGAGGTCGCGACGCTGCAGGCAAAGACGGCGGCCGCCAATGCCGGCCCGACAGGCTCCTTCGGCATCGGGCGTGGCGGGCTGGACACCAAGGCGGCACTTGCCTGGGTTGCTGTCGGTATTCCGCTTCTGTGGGGCGTATGGGTTACCGTGAAAAGCAGCCTTGCGCTGTTCGGCTGAGCGTCCATCGGCCCGAAAAGCATATGCCGGCTCATGCCGGCATATGATCTGATTAAAGCGAAAACGTGCAGCTTGCCGGTATGGCGTCCATCAACGCCAGCTGGCAAGCAGTCCTTCGAGCGTCGCGCGATCTTCTTTGTCCAGACGGGCAAGTCCCGGGGCGCGAACGGGGCCAACCTTCATCCCCAGAATTTCCATGGCTTCCTTCACCACGGTCACATTCGCGCCGTTGCGATATCGTGTCCGCAGCCGTTCGAACAATTCGATCTTTTCGATGATCTTCCGTGCGGCCGGGAAATCGCCGGCCCTCAGGGCGTCGTGAACCTGCAGGGAAAATTGCGGCGCGACATTGACGAGACCGGATGTGAAACCACGCGCGCCAACCGCCGCGAAGGCAGGCGCCCAGCTTTCAGCCAGTCCGCAGACATATAGAGCGCCGTTCGGATCGGAAGCGGCAATCGCGCGCGACAGAAGCATGATGTCGGTCGTCGCGAACTTGATGCCGGCGACATTCGGGTGGCTGGCAAGCCTTACCATGTCATCGACCGAAAAGCCGTCCGCCCGGACATAGGCGACCAACGGCAATTCGCTGCCCTCCGCAAGGCCGATAAAATAGTCGATCTGCGATTGCGGGGCTGCAAAAGGGTCGACCGGCTGATGCGACATGACGGCGGATGCGCCCATTTCTTTTGCCTGACGCGCCATGGAGAGGGCCTCGCGCTGCGAGCGTCCGATCGCCGCCGTAACCGGGGCTTTGCCGCCGACGCCTTTTATTGCAGCCTCATAAACCTTCAGAATTTCCGCGGGCGTCAAGGCGTAGAATTCGCCGGTATTGCCTGCCGCAACGATATTGTGGATGCCTGCCTTTGCGACGCGGGCGTAAACCTCGGCGGTGACACCGGTCTGCACTTCGCCGCTTGCATCGTAAGCCGTTACCGGAACGCCGGAGATACCCTGCAGGGCCTGGCGAAAATCGAATGTCGTCATCAACTGGGTTCCTTAAGATCAAAAGTCATCTTCAGATGGAGAATTTGTGAACGGGCGTGCCGGCGACCGGGGCATCGAATGCGACAACCGTGCCTGCGGTGGTTATTCCGTCCGTCTCGGTGACGAGACTTGTGAGGTAGATCGTCTTGAGGTCGGGACCGCCGAAACACGGCATGGTCGGCCCCTTGAACGGCAGCCTGTAGACCTCGAACAATTCGCCGTCCGGTGAAAAGCGGTTGAGACGTCCCGCCTGAACGCCGGCGCTCCAGTAACAACCTTCGCAATCGGTCGCTGCACCGTCCGGCCTGCCTTCATCCGGCGCGAAATCGTGCAGGCGTTCGGCCGGGCCCAGCCTGCCGGTCGCGACATCGAAATCGAACGCCTGATACATGAGGCCGCTGCTGTCGGAATGGTACATGCGCCTGCCGTCCGGGCTCCAGGCAAGCCCGTTAGATGTGAACATGTCGCCATCGATGATGCATTCGATGCCGCCGTCCGGGGCGACGCGATAGAGGCGTGCATTGCCTGTCTGTATCGCGGCCTCGTCGCGGGTCCCCACCCAGAAATAGCCGTCCGGACCAACCTTTCCGTCGTTGAGGCGGCTGTCGGGCCGCCCGTCGTCCGGGTCGCACAGAAGATCGAGCTTGCCGCTCGCGGGATTAAGAAGATGCACGCCGGTCTTGAGGCCCGCCACGATCAAGCCATTGTCGCAAAGGCCGAGACAGCCCACCTGGGCGGGCATGTCGTATCTGTCGAGTTTTCCGCCGGGATGCAGGCGGAAAATGGCGGGCGCGAGAATATCGACGAACCACAAATCGCCGGTCCGTTCGTCCCAGGCAGGCGATTCGCCGACCTTCAGCGGGGTATCGATCAGGGAACGGAGCTTCGGTTCTATGATATGCGGCTGGCTCACTGGTTCCTCTCCCTCATCCGCCTTTTATGATTCTATTTTCGACATTCCAGGGTGCGGCCTAGCTGCCGACGCCCTGAAACATGCGGGCGCGCGCCTTCAATATGTGGTCTTTCATCGCGTCATGCGCGGCCTGCTCACGCCGCGCAAAAATTGCTTCCACGATGGCCGTGTGCTCGTTCTGGACTTCGCGCACATGCTGCGGCGTCCGCTTGAGGCTGAGGCTGCGTGTTACCGACTGGCCGATGGCGAAATGGGGCTTGAACCATATTCGCACCGTGATGTGGAACTGGTTATGGCTCGCCTTCGCGATGGCTTCGTGCAGGGCGAAGTCTTCCTCCGCGCCGAGATCGTTGCGTTCTAGACACTGTTCCAGCGCGGCAATCGCCTGCTCGATACGCAACCTGTCCGCTGCCTGCCAGTTGCGCGCCGCAAGCTCGGCCGCGGAAGCCTCCAATCCGGCCCTGAACTCAAAAAAACGCTGCACGTCTGCCAGCGAGCCGACCGGCACCTGTTGCAACACGGAAGAATCCGGCTGCTGGCGTACATAGGAGCCGGATCCCTTTTGCGAAACGATAAGCTCGTCGTTCCGAAGCCGCTCCAGCGCTTCCCGCACAACTGGCCGCGATGCGCCGAACAGCGACGCCAGATTCTGTTCCGATGGCAGCCGCTCGTTCACGGGAAACCGCCCGTCCGAAATCATGCCGACGATTTTTTCGTAGATGATGTCGCTCAGCCGAGTCTCGCCTCGAGCGGCGGCAGATGCAGTGTGATTGTCCATCAGCAGCCCTTCCGTTGCAAATCGCTGAAGTTAATGGGTTTCCTGCATTTCAATCGCAACAGAAATACCGGGATATTTGTGCGCGAGGGGGCTGTCCTACCGATTTTTCTTCAAGCCTGATCCTGAAAACCGGCCTACAAATAAAAAAGATGTAAAAATCTGTCAATACTTGTAATCATCTGAAAAGGCCCATATGGTTTGCCCCTGCCGATGGAGGATCGGCGTGCTGGCTGGCCGGGAGGGCCGTCGCGGTTCGGTGAAAGCCGTCTCGCTGCCGGTGATTTTTTGGGAGGATTGTCGATGCGCGATGGCGAAGCATTTTCACTGGGCGTAACGCGCCGAACCTTCATGGCGGGTGTTGGCGGCGTGGCCGCCCTTTCCGTCATCGGGACCTCGGCGCGGGCTGCCGCCGGCAAGCAGGCGCCGGAACTGGAGGCGCTGGTAAAGGACGGCAAATTGCCGCCTTTGGCCGAACGTCTGCCGAAAAATCCGATGGTGGTGACGCCGCACGAGAAAATCGGCACCTATGGCGGCACATTGCGCCGTGGCCTGCGCGGCTCGTCGGACCATAACGGCATCCTGCGCATGGTCGGCAATCAGGGCCTTGTCCGCTGGAACATGGATTTCACCGAGGTTCTGCCGAACCTTGCGGTGAAATGGGAAGTCAACGACGATGCCTCGCAATTCACCTTCCATTTGCTGGAGGGCGCAAAATGGTCGGACGGCCACCCCTTCACCGCCGATGACGTGGTGTTCGCCATCGAGGACTGCATCAAGAACAAGGAGCTTTACAGCGCCACGCCGGCGCAGCTTTCCGTGGCCGGCAAGGCGGTCGATGTCGAAAAAGTCGACGATTTCACGGTAAAGTTCAAATTCGCCGCGCCGAATGCGCTTTATCTCGAAAACCTCGCCACGCCGCTCGGCCAGCATCCGACGCTGTTTCCAAAGCACTATTGCAGCAAGTTTCTGCCGAAATACAACACGGCGCTCGATGCCGATGTGAAGGCGGCGGGTGTCTCCAGCTGGACCGAACTGTTCCGGGCCAAATGCGGCGATATCGAAATTCCGTCCCGCTGGTCGAATGTCGACAAGCCGACGCTTGATCCGTGGGTGGTGAAGGAACCCTATTCCGGCGGTGCGACACGCGTGGTCATGACCCGCAACCCTTATTTTTGGCAGGTCGATACCGAAGGCAACCAGTTGCCCTATATCGATGAAATCAATTTCGGGATTTCGCAGGATGTCGAATCGCTGATGCTGAACGTCATTTCCGGCAAGATCGACATTCAGGAGCGCCATATCAGTGTTCTCGCCAACAAGCCGACCCTGTCTCAGAACATGAAAAAGGGTGACTACCGCCTGCTGACGCTGGTGCCGTCTGCCGCGCAGCAGTGCCAGATTTACCTGAACATCACCCATAAAGACCCGGCGATGCGCAAGATGTTTGCCGACAAGTCTTTCCGTCAGGCGTTGTCCATTGCGCTGAACCGGCAAGAAATCATCGACATCGTCTATTTCGGTCAAAGCGAAGGCTATCAGGCCGGGCCACGCCCGACACACCCCTGGTACAATGAAAAGCTGGCGCGGCAATTCACCGAATACGACGCCGACAAGGCGAACGAGCTTCTCGACAAGGCCGGTTACGACAAGAAGAACGGCAACGGCATGCGGTTGCGGCCTGACGGCCAGCCCGTCTTCTTCTCTATCGACGTCATCCCGACGCTTTATCCCGATCTGGTCGATGCGCTGGAGCTGGTGAAGGCGCAATGGGCGCAGATCGGCGTCGACATCAAGGTCAACACCATCGAACGCGCGCTCTATTATACGCGCGGCGATGACAACGCCCATGATGCCGCCGTCTGGCCGGGTCCCGGCGGTCTCGATCCGATGCTCGACCCGCGCGATTTCTTCGCCTTCCATCCGCAGGGGTCGCGTTACGCCATTCCGTGGGCGCTCTGGTATACCTCGAATGGCCAGAAGGGCGAAGAGCCGCCGGAAAGCCAGAAAAAGCGCTTCAAGCTGTTCGATGAGGCGCGCTCGACGGCCGACCTTGCCAAGCGCGGCGAGAAGATGAAGCAGATCTTCGACATTGCGGCGGAAGAGTTCGAGACAATCGGCCTCTGCCTTGCTGTGGGCGGTTTCGGCATCATCCGCAACAATCTGCGCAATGTGCCGGAAACGGAACCCGACAGCTGGACCTGGCCCAATCCCGGCCCGGCGCTGCCGCAACAGTTCACCTTCACAAGCTGACACCGCCACATGGGCGTCGCTGCCGCAACGCGGCGACGCCTCTCAGGTTGTTTCGACCACCCACAGCCCGTCTCCTTAGTGGAGGGCGGCGCGTGCGGCACAATGTGATTGCGAGAACGACATGCTGCTTTTTATCGTAAAACGCCTGCTGTGGATGATACCGTCCCTGTTTGCCGTCAGTTTCCTTGCCTTTGTCCTGATCCAGCTGCCGCCTGGCGACTATGTGACGACCTATATCGCCACATTGGCCGCCTCCAACGAGGTCATCGACCACAATACGGCGGCGCAGCTGCGCGAACGTTTCGGCCTCGATGACCCGATGATCGTGCAATATCTGAAATGGATATGGGGCATCGTCAGCCGCGGTGATTTCGGCATTTCGTTCGAATGGCAGCAGCCGGTTTCAGGCCTCATCTGGGAGCGCATGGCGCTGACGCTGGTTCTGGCCATCGCAAGCCTTCTTGCAACCTGGGCCATTGCGCTTCCCATCGGTGTCTTCTCCGCCGTGCGCAAATATTCGATTGGTGATTATCTTTTCACCGCCTTTTCCTTCTTCGGCCTTTCCATACCCTCGTTCCTGCTGGCGCTGGTGCTGATGTATGTCGCGGCGGTGGAGTTCGGGGCCGATGTCGGCGGGCTGTTTTCGGCGGAATACGAGACCGCCTCGTGGAGCATCGCCAAGATGATGGACCTCATGGCCCATATCTGGCTGCCGGTCGCCATCCTTGCTGTCTCCTCCACCGCAAGCCTCATCCGTGTCATGCGCGCCAATATGCTGGATGAATTGCCCAAGCCCTATGTGACCACCGCGCGGGCGAAAGGACTGTCCGAGTTCAAGCTGCTGACGAAATATCCGCTCAGAATTGCGCTCAACCCGTTCATCTCCACCATCGCATGGCTGTTGCCCAACCTTATTTCGGGCTCCGTGGTCGTCGCCATCGTGCTCAATCTGCCGACGGCCGCGCCGCTGCTTTTGCAGTCGCTGATGGCGCAGGACATGTATCTCGCCGGCGCTTTCGTGCTGCTGATCTGCGCGCTGACGCTGATCGGATCGCTGATCAGCGACATCCTGCTTGCGCTGGTCGATCCGCGCATCCGGCTCGAATAGGAGGGCGCCATGAGCGATATCACCATGACCACCAATGCCCGGCAGGACCGCGCCGCCGTCGCCTCGCAGTGGCAGCTCATCTGGTGGGCCTTCAAGCGCCACAAGCTGGCCATGGCCGCCCTGTTCATCACCGTCGCGATGTATATCGTCGCGCTGGTGCCCGGCTTCTTCGCCATCAACGATCCGGTGTTGCAGAATGCGCGGGCGACCTTCCATCCGCCGCAGCGCGTTCATTTCATCGATACGACCGAGGGTTTCTCGCTCGGGCTGCATTATTATCCGCTGAAGCTGACCCGCAATCCTGAAACGCTTGCGGCGGTCTTCGTCGAAGATACGGCCAAGAAAATCCCGGTCCAGCTTTTCGGTCGCGGTTACGAATATTCCGTATTCGGCCTGTTCACCACGGATATCCACCTGCTGGCCTCCACCGATAAAACGCGCCCGCTCTTCCTCTTCGGTGCAGATCGTCTCGGCAGAGATGTTTTCAGCCGCGTGGTGCAGGGCGCGCAGGTCTCCCTGTCCATCGGTCTTGTCGGCGTGTTCTTCTCACTGCTGCTTGGCGTCGTTCTGGGAGGCATTTCGGGATATTATGGCGGCCGCATCGATTTCGTCATGCAGCGCGTGATCGACTTCGTGCTGTCGCTGCCCACCATTCCCATCTGGCTGGCGCTGGCCGCCGCCCTGCCGCAGGGCTGGCCTGCCACGCTTCAATATATGATGATCACCATCATCCTGTCCCTGACCGGCTGGGCGCAGCTTGCCCGCGTCGTGCGCGGCCGGTTCCTGTCGCTCAGAACCGAAGAGTTCGTGGCTGCGGCCCGGCTGGATGGTGTGCCGGAAGGGCGCATCATCTTCCGTCATATGCTGCCGAGTTTTTCGAGCCATATCATCGCCTCGGTCACGCTTGCGGTTCCGGCGATGATCCTTGCGGAAACATCGCTGTCCTTCCTTGGCCTCGGCCTTCAACCGCCGACGATTTCCTGGGGCGTTTTGCTTCGCGAGGCGCAGAATATCCGCTCGATAGCGACAGCACCCTGGCTGTTCCTGCCCGGTGTGGCGGTCGTCATTGCCGTCATGGCGCTCAATCTGCTCGGTGACGGTCTGCGCGATGCAGCCGACCCCTATAACAAGTGAGGCCCGGATGAGCGACATTCTTTCCATGAAGCCAGCCAAACCGCTGCTCGAAGTCCGCAATCTGGTCACTGAATTTCCGGTCAGAAACGGCGTTTTCCGGGCGGTCAACGATCTGTCTTTCTCCATCGATCCCGGCAAGACCCTCTGCGTCGTCGGCGAAAGCGGTTCCGGCAAATCCGTCACCGCCCGCTCGATCCTGCAGATCATCGACAGCCCCGGCCGCATCGCGTCCGGGTCGATCATCCTCAACCGCGCCGACGGCACCTCGCTCGATCTGGCAAAGCTCGATCCGCGCAGCCGGGCCATCCGCTCGGTGCGCGGCGCCGATATCGCGATGATCTTTCAGGAGCCGATGTCGTCGCTTTCACCCGTGCACACCGTGGGTGACCAGATTACCGAGGTGCTGCGGCTGCATCTGAAGATGAGCAAGGCGCAGGCGCGGGCCGAGGCCATCGAACTGTTGCGGCAGGTGGAAATCCCTAACCCTGAAAAGGCGCTGGATCGCTACGCCTTCCAATATTCGGGCGGCATGCGCCAGCGTGCGATGATCGCCATGGCGCTGGCCTGCAAGCCGCAGCTTCTGATCGCCGACGAACCGACGACGGCGCTCGATGTCACCACACAGGCCGAAATCCTCGACCTGATATCGCGGCTGCAAAAGGCGCATGGCATGGCGGTGCTGTTTATCACCCACGATATGGGTGTGGTGGCGCAGATTGCCGACGACGTGCTGGTCATGCATCATGGTGTCGCCAAGGAATATGGAACCGTGGATGAGATATTCCACAATCCGCAGGACGCCTATACCCGCATGTTGATCGGCTCCGTGCTGAAGCTGGAGCAGAAGGCGGAAATCCGGCTTGCGCGGCCTCCGCTCGATCTCACGGCCGCGCCGGTGCTCGAAGTGAATGACCTCTCCATGCATTTCGGCGAGATGAAGGCGCTGGATGGCGTGTCGATCAAGCTATTGCCGGGCGAAACACTCGGCATCGTCGGTGAAAGCGGTTCCGGCAAGACCACGATGGGCCGCTCCATCATGCGCCTTTACGATCCGACCGGCGGCGCGATGCTCTATCGCCGGGCGGATGGCAGCGTGGTCGATCTGGCCAGGATCGAAGGCGCCGATCTGAAAGCCGCACGGCGTGAGCTGCGCATGGTTTTCCAGGACCCGTTCGGATCGCTCAATCCGCGCATGACGGTGGCGCAGGTCATCGGCGAGCCGTTGCTGGTCAACGGCATTGCCAGGGGGAGGGAGTTGGATGAGCGTGTCTGCGCCCTGATGGAGCAGGTGGGTCTCGATCCGGCCGGGCGTGAGCGTTACCCGCACGCCTTTTCCGGCGGCCAGCGCCAGCGCATCGGCATCGCTCGCGCCATCACGCTGAAGCCGCGTATCATCGTGGCGGATGAGGCAACCTCGGCGCTGGATGTCTCGGTGCGGTTCCAGGTGCTGGATCTTTTGATGCGGCTGCAGGACGAGCTTGGCCTCGCTTACATCTTCATCAGCCACGATATCGGCGTGATCAGATACATGTGCGACCGCGTCGGCGTGATGTATCGCGGCAAGCTGGTGGAAGTGGGAGACGCCGAAAAGGTCTGCAACGCGCCGGATCATCCCTATACGCAGGCGCTTCTTTCCGCCATTCCGCGCCCGGACCCGCGCGACCGGGACCGCACCCGCAGATTCCGCTACGTCGAACCATCCGAAGTCAAGAACGGGGCCGTCGCGCGATAGTGCCGGGCCTGCTGCACGCTGCAATTCATGAGGAAGACTGAAGCATGAAAATCGATCGCATGCGGGTATTCGTCACCCGCGACAAGGACCGCCCCCGCGTCATCGTCGCTCTCGATACCGATGACGGTTTGACCGGCTGGGGTGAATGTTACAATCACGGCCCCGATCTCGCCCTGCCGCCGGTGCTGGACTACCTCTATAGCTTCCTTGCCGGGCAGGACCCGACGCGGGTTGAGTATCTCTACAACCTCCTGCTCCAGCAGAACCGCTTTCCGCCCGGAGCGCTCGGTCTATCCGCCATCTCGGCATTAGACCATTGCCTTTGGGACCTCGCCGCCAAGGCGGCGGGCGTGCCCGTCTACAAGCTGCTGGGCGGTGAAGTACGCGACCGTATCAAGGTCTATGCCGGTGTCTATACGGCCCCGGATGCGCCGGCGGCAAAGGAGGAGTTCGACCGTCTCAACGAGGATTGGGGCTTCACGGCCTTCAAGCTCAGCCCGTGGCGCCTCGATATTCACGCCCATCGCTGGGGGGAGGTGGTGCGCAGTTCCGCCGAATATTTCCGCTCCCTTCGCGAAACAGTGCGGCCCGACTATGACATCGCCTTCGATGCCCATGCCAAGATTTTCGAGCCTGCGGCCGCCCGCCAGCTTGGCAATGCGCTTGCCCCTTACGATCCGCTGTTTTTCGAAGAGCCTTTGCGTCCCGAAAACATTGAGATGTGGGGAGACCTGAAACAGGGGCTGAACTGCACGCTGGCAACGGGTGAAAGTCTCTATAATCGCAATGAGTTCCTGCGTCTTCTTCAAGTAAAGGGGGCGGATATCATCCAGCCCGATATCTGCGTCGTCGGCGGCATTTCGGAGATGCGCCGCATCGCCACGCTCGCGGAAGCCCATTTCGTCAGCATCGCGCCGCATAACCCGATGGGCCCGCTCGCCACCGCCGTCAATGTGCACTTCTCCGCCGCCCAGCAGAATTTCCGCATTCTCGAATACCGGCTGCCGAAAGGGCAATGCTACGTTTATGGCGGCACCGATCTGGAAAAACGCGAGGACGAAACCCGTTATGTCGTCGACCCCTATCTGCCGAAGGACGGATATCTGGAGCTGAGGCCCGATCGCCCCGGCTGGGGTGTGGAGATGGATGAAAAAGCCATGCAGGAGGATGGCTATGTTCACTGGCAAAGACGGGTGCCGAAACGGCCTGACGGCTCCTATGCTTTCGCCTGAAACGGTTGCGATTGCCTGCGGGCGGCTCTCCGCCCGCCTGCGCCCCGCCTGGGGCGGCAGGATGACCCATCTGTGGCACTCGGACTACGGCGATATTCTGGTGCCGACAACGGAGCGGGATTTCGAGCCGTTCAACTGGCCGAGGGCCGGTGCATACCCGCTGTTTCCCTATCACAACCGGCTCTATGACGGGTCCTTCGTCCATGCGGATATCCGCCATGACCTGCTGCCGCATCCGGCGCTTGCGCCTGACGCCATGCATGGCCCGGCTCACCGCCGGCCGTGGGAGATTTCAGACCTGTCTTCGGATCGGGTCTCACTGGTACTGGACTACGAGGCCGACGGGGAGTGGCCTTTTTCCTTCCGCGCCGAGCAGTCTTTTCTGCTGGAAGACGACAGCCTTACCGTGGAACTGTCGATAACCAATCGCGCGAATGGGCCGGCGCCGATGTCGCTGGGCTGGCATCCTTATCTGGCGGCCGGGCTCGGTTGCGATGCGCGGACGGACGCCAGACTGCAATATGCGCTGGATGCGCAGAACGTGCCAACCGGCCAGCCGCCGGCACCTCGCCCGAAAGCCGCCATTCCCGCCGCAACGGGATACACATTGCATTTCACCGACTGGTCAAGCGCGCAGGTCGACTTCGGCAGGTTTTCACTGCGGCTCGAAGCCGATCCTGTTTTCGGCCATCTCGCCGTGCACCGCATGGAGCGCTATCTCTGTCTTGAGCCCGTTTCCATGGCCGCCGGAGCGCTTGGTTTGCCGCAGGCGCGGCGGGAAGGGCAGGGTCTAGGGACGGTTGCCCCCGGCGAGCGCCTGTCGGGGCGCATCAGGTTCTCCATCGATCTTTAGGAGGGGTGGGTGCGTCTATGACGCCCACCCTTCACCTTCAAAAAAAGCCGTATGCCCATATTTTGAGCGCCAGTTATTGCCGCTCAAAAATAAGCTTGACGGCGGCAAGAATTTCTCACCAAATGAACCAATATAAGATTGGTTCAGTAAATGGTGCGACGTGACGGTGAACCCCAACGACAACTCCAACTACGCGCTGGCGAAGTTACGGGAGTACATTCAGACGCAGGATCTTGCGAAAGACCGTCGCCTGCCGACGGAGCGGGCCTTCGCGGAGACCTTCAATGTCGGCCGTCGTGCGGTCCGTCGCGCTCTTGAGGTTCTGGAAGCCGAAGGTCTGATCTGGCGACGGCAGGGGGCGGGAACCTTTGTGGGCGAAAAGCCGGACGATTGGTCCGCTCAGGTCACAGAACTGGTCGCCGGCACGGATATCATGGAAATCATGGAAGTGCGTCTGCGCATCGAGCCGCAACTGGCGCAGCTTGCGGCCATGCGCGCCAAGCCTGCCGAAGTGGAACGCATGCGCGCCCTCGTCCAGAAGACCGGCCAGAGCACGGATGCCGACGCCAAGGAGTTGTGGGACGGTTCGCTTCACCGCCAGATCGCCCAGAGCGCCGGCAACAAATTGTTCCTGTCCATCTTCGATGTCGTCAACCGCATTCGCCAGGACGATGCATGGCAGTCGATACGGGAACTGGCGCGTCGCAGCGGTACGAACGGCAAGGCTTCCTTCGAGCAGCACATAGCGATCGTCGATGCCATCGCCGATCGCGACCCCGCAAGAGCCGGCGAAGCGATGCGCCAGCACCTTCTCATGCATCAGGAAAGGCTGATCCGCGCCACCTCGCTCGGCTTTCTGGAGGAGAAAACCGGAGAAGACATTGCCGCCCGCAGCACGGGCGATGCCGATAATCCGCTCACGCCGGCCTCATAGGCAGCAGGGCAGACCTGCCGGCCTTTCAGGGCCGGCCAATGAAAAACAAAGATAACCTGACCAGAGGATAGAACATGAAGAAAATCAAGACATTGACCGCGGTCTTATTGGCCGGTGCATTCCTGTCCACGCCGGCCATCTCGTCCGAGTTGCGCATCGGCCTCAACGATGACGCCGACGTTCTCGACCCCGCGCAATCGCGCACCTTCGTCGGACGTATCGTTTACACCGCCATGTGCGACAAGCTCGTCGACATCTCGCAGGACATGAAGATCGTTCCCCAGCTTGCCACCGAATGGGCCTGGTCCGAGGGCGGCAAGGTACTGACGATGAAAATCCGCGACGGCGTGAAATTCCACGACGGCGAGACACTGGACGCGGCGGCTGTGGTCGCCACCATCGAGCGCAACATGACCCTGCCGGAATCCCGCCGCAAGAGCGAGCTTTCCTCGGTCGAAAAGGTCGAGGCCACCGGGCCGCTGGACGTCAAATTCACCCTGAAGACGCCTGACGTCACGCTGCTGGCGCAGCTTTCCGACCGCGCCGGCATGATCGTCGCGCCGAAGGCGGCCAAGGAGCTGGGCGCGAATTTCGGTTCGAAGCCGGTCTGCGCCGGGCCGTTCAAATTCGTCGAGCGCATCCAGCAGGACCGTATCGTGCTCGAGAAATTCGCCGATTATTGGGACAAGGACAGGATTCTGGTCGACAGGGTGGTTTATCTGCCGATCCCCGATACGACCGTGAAGCTTGCCAATCTTCGCTCGGGAGACCTCGATATCGCCGAGCGCATCTCGGCCTCCGATGCCGAGTCCGTCAGGAACGACGCCAATCTGACCTATGCGGATGTCATCGGACCGGGCTACATGGCCATGTATGTCAATATCAACAATGGTTCGCGCGCGGATAATCCGCTCGGCAAGGACAAGCGCCTGCGTCAGGCCTTTTCCTATGCCATAGACCGGGAAGCGATTGGCCAGATCGTCTTCGAGGGTACATCAAAGGCAGGCAATCAGGCTTTCCCGCCCACAAGCCCGTGGTTCAACCAGAACTTGGCCGTGCCGGCGCGAGATATCGACAAGGCCAAAGAGCTGATGAAGGAGGCGGGTTACGAAAAGCTCGACATCGAGCTTCAGCACGCCAACAACACCACGCAGACGCAGATGATGCAGGTCATCCAGTCAATGGTCGCGGAAGCCGGCTTCAACGTCACCCTGAAGGCGACGGAATTTGCGACGCTTCTGTCCGAACAGACCGCCGGCAACTACCAGCTCAGCCGTTCCGACTGGTCGGGACGTATCGATCCGGATGGCAACCTGCATCAGTTCGTCACCTGCAAGGGCGGCATCAACGATGTGAAATATTGCAATCCTGAGGTCGACAGGCTGCTGAACGAGGCCCGCGCCTCGACCGAAGATGCGGTGCGCAAGGAAAAATACGATGCCGCAAGCGTCATCCTCAACGATGACATGCCGATCATCTATCTCGGTCACCAGCCCTATGCCTATGCCATTTCCAACAAGGTCAAGGGCTGGGCGCCGTCGCCGGATGGCATGATCCGCCTTCTCGGCGTCTCCAAGGACTGAACGCTTCGCATGCGCCGCACGGCCTTGCCGTGCGGCCCTCACGAATTGGCACGAACGAGGGCCATGCCATGCCTGTTTATATCGGCAAGCGACTGCTGGTCGCTATCCCGACGCTTCTGATCATCTCCATCTTCGTCTTCTCGCTGCAGAAACTGCTGCCGGGCGATCCGGTGCTCGCCATGGCTGGCGAGGAGCGCGATCCGGCGACGATTGAATTCCTGCGGGAGAAATATCGCCTCAACGACCCCGTTCCACTTCAGTATCTCAACTGGCTGGGCGGTGTGGTGACGGGTGATTTCGGTATTTCGCTGCGCACCAACCAGCCGGTGCTGGAACTGATCGGCCAGAAGCTGCCGGTCACCATTCAGCTGGCGGTTATGGCGATGTTCTTTGCCATGGTCATAGGCATTCCCATCGGCATTCTGGCCGCCGTCAAGAAGAATACGTGGATCGACTACACGGCCAATATCGTGGCGCTTTCCGGCCTCTCCATCCCGAACTTCTGGCTCGGCATCATGCTGATCCTGCTGGTGTCGGTCAAACTCGGCTGGTTGCCGGCATCCGGTTATGAATCGATCTTTGTCGATCCCGTGCGTTCCATCGAAACCATGATCATGCCCGCCTTCGTGCTGGGCAATGCGCTTGCGGCGACGCTGATGCGCCATACGCGTTCGGCGATGGTGGCGGTGCTCAGTTCCGATTATATCCGCACCGCCCGCGCCAAGGGTCTTTCGCCGCGCGAGATCGTCCTGTCGCACAGTTTCCGTAACGCGCTTCTGCCCGTCATCACGCTGCTGGCGCTGCTTTTCGGAGAGTTGCTGGCCGGTGCGGTGCTGACGGAGCAGATATTCACCATTCCCGGCTTCGGCAAGATGACGGTCGATGCGGTGTTTACCCGCGATTACGCCGTCGTGCAGGGCATCGTTCTTTGCACCGCCGTCGGCTTCATTCTCATGAACCTTCTGGCCGACATTGCCTATGTCCTGCTCAACCCTCGCCTCAGGGCGACGATCTGAGGCCCCGATATCATGACCGTTCTCGATCAAAACCTCTCCGTAGCGGCGACGCGGCAGGAAAGCCGCGCCTGGAAGAAGATGAAGCGCAACAAATCGGCGCTTGTCGGCATGGTTATCGTGCTGTTTTTCGCCGCACTTGCCATCGCCGCGCCGATCCTGCCGATTGCCGATCCGGTGGCGACCAGCTGGTCTGCCATCCGCAAGGCGCCCTCGGCCGCCCATTGGCTCGGCACCGACGATCTCGGCCGAGACATCCTTTCCCGCATGATCTATGGCGCGCGCGCCTCGCTGATGGCGGGCGTCGTCTCGGTGATGATCGCGGTGGTGATCGGCGTGCCCTTTGGCCTGATTTCAGGTTATTTCGGCGGCTGGGTGGATATGGTCATATCCCGCATCACCGAAGCGTTGCTGGCCATGCCGTTTCTCATCATGGCGATTGCGCTTGCCGCCTTCCTCGGTCCGAGCCTTACCAATGCGATGATCGCAATCGGCCTTTCCGCCATGCCGATTTTCGTGCGGCTGACGCGCGGGCAGGTGCTGGCGGTCAAGACCGAAGATTATGTCGAAGGCGCAAGGTCCATCGGCCTCAACCACATCGACATCATGACGCGTTACATCCTGCCGAATGTCTTCGCCCCCATCATCGTGCAGGCGACCCTGACGGTGGCGACCGCCATCATCGCGGAGGCGAGCCTTTCTTTCCTCGGCCTCGGCCAGCAGGCGCCGGCGCCCTCCTGGGGTTCGATGCTGAATACCGCGAAGAATTTCTTGAGCCAGGCGCCGTGGATGACGATGTGGCCCGGCATCGCCATCTTCCTCGTCGTCATCGGTTTCAATCTTCTGGGTGATGGCCTGCGCGATGCGCTCGATCCGCGCGAAGCATGATTTTTTACAAGGAATATCCGAATGAATGAATTCACAACACGCCCTGAAATCCTTGGCACCTTCGGCGTCGTCACCTCAACGCACTGGATCGCCTCGGCCGTCGGCATGGCCATTCTCGAAAAGGGCGGCAATGCTTTCGACGCCGCCGTCGCCACCGGTTTCGTCCTGCAGATTGTCGAGCCGCATCTGTGCGGTCCGGGCGGAGATATGCCGGCCGTGTTTTATTCGAAGCACAAGGACAAGGTCGAAGTCATCTGCGCACAGGGCTCGGCCCCGAGCGGTGCGACGATTGAACATTACACGTCGGAAGGGTTGAAGCTGATCCCCGGCGACGGGCTGCTCGCCACCGTCATTCCCGGCGCTTTCGATGGCTGGATGCTGATGCTGCGCGACTATGGCACGATGAGCGTGCGCGAGGTGCTGGAACCCGCCATCTATTATGCCGAGCACGGGCATCCGACATTGCCGCGCGTCTCCGCCACCATCAAGGGTCTGGCCGATTTCTTCGAGAAGGAATGGCCGACATCCCATGAGACATGGCTGCCGGGCGGCGCGGCACCCGAGCCTCACGCCAACTTCCGCAATCCGGTCCTGGCCGCGACCTATCAGCGGATCGTCACCGAAGCCGAAGCGCGCTCCGGCCGCGAAAACCAGATCGAGGCGGCACGCGACGCCTTTTATCGGGGTTTCGTTGCGGAAGCTATCGACGGTTACGTAAGGACAGCGGAAGTCATGGATGCCAGCGGCGCACGGCACAGGGGCGTGCTGACGGCGCAGGATATGGCGGACTGGAGCGCGACCGTCGAAGCGCCGCAGACGCTCGACTATCACGACTGGACGATTGCCAAGACGCCCGCCTGGGGGCAGGGTCCGGTTCTGCTGCAATCGCTTGCGCTTCTGAAAGGCTTCGACATTGCGGCCATGGACCCCTCCGGTCCCGATTTCATCCACACCATCGTCGAAGCCATGAAGCTCGCTTATGCCGACCGCGAGGTCTATTACGGCGATCCTGAATTCGGCCAGATCCCGACGGAATATCTCCTGTCGGAAAGCTACAATGCCGGCCGCCGCGCGCTGATGAGCGGCGAGGCATCGCTGGAGCTGCGCCCCGGCACCGTGCCGGGTTACGAAAAGCAGGTGGATGCCACCATGGCCATGCTGGCCGAGATGAGCGGCACCGGCACGGTCTACGAGCCGACCATGTCGCATCTGACGGAGAAGCGCGGCGACACGGTGCATATCGATGTCATCGACCGCTGGGGCAACATGGTCTCCACCACGCCCTCCGGCGGCTGGCTGCAATCCTCGCCCATCGTGCCCGGCCTCGGTTTTGCGCTCAATTCCCGCGCCCAGATGTTCTGGCTGAAGGAAGGCCTGCCGACCTCGCTTGCACCGGGCAAACGCCCGCGCACCACGCTGACGCCTTCGCTTGCGCTGCATCAGGGGCGTCCCTCCATGGTGTTCGGCACGCCGGGCGGCGATCAGCAGGATCAGTGGCAACTGCCCTTCTTCCTGCGTTATGCCCATCACGGCAAGAACCTGCAGGCCGCCATCGATATGCCGCTGTTCCACACCGCGCATTTCCCGGGCTCGTTTTATCCGCGCACCAGTTCGCCGGGTGAAATCACCGTGGAAAGCACCGTGGGCGAAGCGACCTTGCAGGAGCTTCGCCGTCGCGGGCACCGCGTCACGGTTGCCGATGCATGGTCGGTCGGGCGGCTCACCGCCGCGCGTCGCGATGCGGACGGCCTGCTGCGCGCCGCCGCAACACCGCGGCTGATGCAGGCCTATGCGGTGGGGCGGTGACACCATGGAGACAAAACCCGTCCTTTCCGTCCGTAACCTCACCACCTCCTTCCTTGTCGATGGCGCCTGGAAGAGCGTCGTGCGCAACGTGTCCTTCGATGTCGCGCCCGGCGAAACCGTCGCGATTGTCGGCGAATCCGGCTCCGGAAAATCGGTGACGTCGCTGTCTCTCATGCGCCTGCTTGCCCCGGCCTCCAGCCGGATCGAGGGGGAAGTGCTGCTCAACGGGCGCGATCTTCTTGCGCTTTCCGAAAGAGAAATGCGCGGCGTGCGCGGCAACGATATCTCGATGATCTTTCAGGAGCCGATGACCTCGCTCAATCCGATCTTCACCATCGGCCGCCAGATTTCCGAAGTGCTCATCCGGCACAAGGGGCTTTCGAAGCAGGAGGCGCGGGCGGAGACGGTGCGGCTGCTGGAAAAGGTTCGCATTCCAAACGCTTCCGGCCGTTTCGACGAATATCCGCACCAGTTTTCCGGCGGCATGCGCCAGCGCGTGATGATCGCCATGGCGCTCGCTTCACGGCCGAAACTGCTGATCGCCGACGAACCGACGACGGCGCTCGACGTCACCATTCAGGGCCAGATACTCGATCTGATCAAGCTGCTGCAGGAAGAGGAGGGCATGTCCGTTCTCTTCATCACCCATGATATGGGCGTTGTGGCCGAAATCGCCGACCGGACGATCGTGATGTATCGCGGCGATGAGGTTGAGACCGGACCGACCGAGGACATCTTCCGGCGCGGCAAGCACTCCTATACGCGGGCGCTGCTTTCGGCGGTGCCGAAGCTCGGCTCGATGCGCGACCGGCAATGGCCGACACGGTTTCCGGTGCTCGACATGAAAACCGGCCTTTCGAGCGAGCCGCAGGAGGTGGCGGGGACGGTTGCGAGCGGGCAGACGCCGGTTCTGTCGGTCAGGAACCTTGTGACGCGTTTTGCCATCCGCTCCGGCCTGCTGGCACGCCAGACGGGTGCGGTTCACGCCGTCGAAAACGTCTCCTTCGATCTGTTCCAGGGCGAAACGCTGTCGCTGGTGGGTGAATCCGGCTGCGGAAAATCCACCACCGGCCGCTCGATCATGCGGCTTGTGGAGCCGACGGCCGGCGACGTGTCGCTCGATGGTTACGACGTGATGCGGCTCGATACGGTCGGCTTGCGCAATATGCGCAAATCCGTGCAGATGATCTTTCAGGACCCGTTCTCCTCGCTCAATCCGCGCATGACGGTAGGCACGGCTATTTCCGAGCCCTTCATCAAGCACAAACTCGGCAGCACCAGACAGGCGAAGGAAAAGACTGCCGATCTTCTCGAAAAGGTGGGCCTGTCCGCCGATATGGCCAGCCGCTACCCCCATGAATTTTCGGGCGGTCAGCGTCAGCGCATCGCCATTGCCCGCGCGCTTGCGCTCGATCCGAAGGTCATCGTCGCCGATGAAAGCGTCTCGGCGCTCGATGTTTCCATCAAGGCGCAGGTCTGCAATCTGCTGCTCGACCTGCAACAGAGCCTCAACCTCGCTTTCCTGTTCATCAGCCATGACATGGCGGTGGTGGAGCGCGTCAGCCATCGTGTGGCGGTGATGTATCTCGGCGAGATCGTCGAAATCGGCCCGCGTGCTGCTGTCTTCGACAATCCGCAGCATCCCTATACGAAAAAGCTGATGGCCGCCGTGCCGGTGCCGGACCCGGCAAGGCGCGGGATAAGGCGCGGCATATCCAATGACGAGCTGAAAAGCCCGATACGGGCCATGGGATATGAAGCACCGACGCGGAACTACAGGACCGTATCGCCCGGCCACCTGGTGCAGGTGGCCTGAGACGATTGCTGCGGCATGGATGCTCCGAAGAAGAAGCCGTTATGCGGGGTTCTTGGGCGGAACGCCGCGCAGGTGCTCCATGAGATAGGCATGGGTCGCGGCATTGGCGACGATCAGCGTACCGGTCTTTTCATAGAACTCCGGTCCGCGGCCCCACCAGTCGGTCACGATGCCGCCGGCCTCCTGCACCAGCAGAATGCCGGCTGCCGTGTCCACGAAGCCCGTTTCCTCGTAATAGCCGGTCAGCCGGCCGCAGGCGACGTAAGCGCAGGAATTGGCGGCGCTGCCGACCACGCGGACCGCGCCGATGGGCGCACGAATGGCGTCGAGGCGCTGATAGGCGCCTGGATAAAGCTGGAGATTGGGCGTGGGCAGGCCCGTGCCGACGCACATCAGGGCGACATCGGTGCTGGCATTGACCCGCATGCGCTCGCCGTTGAGATAGGCGCCGTCTCCCTTGATCGCGGTGAACATCTCGTCGGAAACGGGATTGTAGACCAGCCCGCAGATCGTTTCATTGCCGCGGCGCAGCGCGATGGTGATGGTATAGTGCTGGCCGAAGATGAAATTGGTGGTGCCGTCGATGGGGTCGACCAGCCAGCGGTGATCCTGATCCGCCCCTTCGACGGGCGCGAATTCCTCGCCGGTCAGTCCCCAGGGATATTGCCCGAGCAGGCGGTCGCGGATCAGCGTTTCGGAATCCCTGTCTGCATCGGAAACGAAGTCCCCCGGTCCCTTGACGCCGATTTCGATCTCGCCGAAGCGCCTGAAATGGTCGAGCGTCAATACGCCGGCTTCGCGGGCGGTGGCGACCATGTGGTCGAGAATGGTGCTGTAATCGGTTGTCATCGGCTGAAAACCTCGGCGAGCCCTTCCGGATCATCGGTGGTGATCTGGTCCACCTTAAGCCGCAGGAGGCGTTTCACCTGTTCTATGGATTGCGGTGTGACGCTGTTGATCGTCCAGGCGTCGACCCGGCGGCCGGCGGCATGGATGGGGGCGATGATATCGACACCCGCATCCTCGGCGGCAAGAATGATCTGGTAATCGACATAGATCATTCCGGCGGCGGGTGCCGTAGCCAGGGCCTGTTCGATGAAGCCTGAAAAGTTTCCGTCCTTCTGCAACTGGGCGAGTGTCTCGTCTTCACAAGGGTCATATCCGGTCTTAAGATCAGGAACCGATGTCGCAAGCGTCGCGATGGCGTCGAAATCGCCGCCGGACAGGATCATTGCGCCCACCAGCGGCGCGATGCTGTCGCTGAAACCGGCGACCACCTGCGGGGTAAGCGCCTGCCGGTCTTCCTTGAAATCGAGCTGGAGCAGGGCGTCGGGATGAACGGCGCCCTCGGCAAGCAGGGCGCAAAGGTCTTCGAGCAGCATTACCTTCGCATCGATGGGCTGGCCGTCATTGTCGCGCAAACGAAGCTGACGCAGGGTGGCGGCGGATGTATCGCGCACCCGGCCGGTGCCGGTGGTCTCCCGCTCCAGCGTCAGGTCATGCAAAACGGCGCAGCCGTGATCGGCGTGAATGACAAGATCGACCTCGATGCTTGCACCGAGCCGCATCGCCTCGATGATACGCTCGCCGGTAAAGACCGGATCGTCAGCGCGGCGGCGGGCGCGATGCCATTTGAGCCATGTTCTGTGGCCGTCGCGGTCGATAAGGATCGGCTGGTTCATGTCAGCTCCGGTAGATTGGGCGGTTGTCGCGATAGGCCGTGACGGCACGGGGCGAAATCCGTACGCCCTGTCCCGTCTGGAACATATCCGGGTGGGCGACCATGGATTTGATCCTTGTACCATCGGCAAGATCAAGGTCGACAAGCCCGTGGGTCCCGTAATCCGTCACCCGATGCACACTTGCTTCCGGCGTTTCGGAAATCGTCAGATCGATGGCTTCCGGGCGAACGGCGAGAATGGCCGGTCCGTCGGAGACCGGAAGCGGCAGGGTGAAGTCGGCGCGCATGAAGTTGCCGTCTGAAACCGCGCCCTCTATCAGGTTCATGGTGCCGATGAAGCCGGCGACGAACGGGGTCTGCGGTTCGCGATAGATCACATTCGGCCGGTCGATCTGTTCGGTCTTGCCGTTCGCCATCACGACGATGCGGTCGGCCATGGAAAGCGCCTCGTCCTGCCCGTGGGTGACGAACAGGGTGGTGATGCCGAGACGCTGCTGAATATCGCGGACCTCTTCCCGCAGCCGCTCGCGCAGATGCTGGTCGAGGCTGGCGAAGGGTTCGTCGAGCAGGAGTATTTTCGGTTCGAGAACCAGCGAGCGCGCGAGCGCCACGCGCTGCTGCTGGCCGCCGGAAAGCTGGCCGGTGGCGCGCTCGCCATAACCGGAAAGCCCGACGAGTTCGAGCACGGCCTCCACTTTCTCTCTGATGACGGCAGCCGGCATGCGACGCAGCCTGAGGCCGAAAGCGAGGTTTTTGAAGACGTTCATGTGGCTCCAGAGCGCGTGGCTCTGAAACACCATGCCGGTCGGCCGCCGCTCTGGCGGCAGGTGGGTGACATCTTCGCCATCAATGGTGATCTGCCCGCCCGTCGGCTGCTCGAAACCGCCGACCATGCGCAGCAGCGTCGACTTGCCCGAACCGGAGGGGCCGAGAAGGCACACGAGTTCGCCATCGGCGACATCGAGCGAGAAGCTGTCGACTGCCTTTGTACCGCCGGAATAGGTTTTCGTGACCTGGCGGATGTGAAGTACGGACATGATGATTTCCTAACCGCCGAAACCGCGGGCGAATGCGCCGCCACCGATGACGCGGCGGGCGAACATGAGGGCAATGAAGGACGGCACCCAGAGCAGGACGGACAGGACCGCGCCATACTGGATGACCATCTGGTTGTTGATGTAGCTGATCATCAGCACCGGCATGGTGCGGATGCCGGGCGCACCGATCAGCCATGCGCCTTCCGTCTCGTAAAAAGTGCCGACGAAGCTCAGCAGCACGGCGGCGGCGATGGTCGGTCCCGCCTGCGGCAGCGTAATCGACCAGAAGACCCTGAGCGGACTGGCACCGACATCGCGGGCCGCCTCTTCCATGCGCCGGTCGACGGCCTGAAATGCCGCCACGGGAATCCAGATCATGAACATCAGCGTGCCGACGAGCTGGATGAGAACGACGCCCCAGAAGGTGCCGATGAGGTTGAGCTGCAGGAAAATGGCGGCAATCGCCACCAGAAGCCCGAATTTCGGGAAGGCGTGGCCGGCAAGGAAGGAGAAGAACAGCAGGTTGCGGCCGGGAAAGCTCATGCGCGCAAAGGCATAGGCGGCGGGAAGGCAGATCGCTGCCGAAAGCAGCGTTACCACCGTCGTCAGCCGCAGGCTCAGCATCAGCGCATTCCAGACATCGGCGCGGCCGAGCGTCTGGCCCCAGAAGCGGAAACCGAACTGCTGGGGAATGACGTTGGGAAAACGCCAGACCTCGGTGAATGCCCAGGTGCCCACCACAAGCAGCGGCCCGACGATGGCGACGGTGAGAAGGGTTGCGAAAAAGACGCCGGGCCAGTCCATGCGGGCTCGCGCCCGCGTCAGCGTTGTCATGTCATTTCCCCTGGTTGCGTGCGACCGAACGCACGTAGAACAGGCCGAATGCGATGCAGAAACCGAAAGCGATGACGGCCTGGGTCATGGCGCCGATGGGATCCTGCACTTCGCGCAGCGTGCGCTGCATGAAGGGGCCGAGCATTTCGGGAGAGGCCGGTCCGAGAAGATAGGGCAGGGTGAAGGAGGAAAAAATGCCGAGCACCGAAAATGAAAGCGCCACGAGAATGGAATTGGAAATGCGCGGCAGGATGATGTGCCAGAAGACCTGAAGCGCATTTGCGCCCACATCCCGCGCCGCCTCCACCGACTGGTTGGCGACGCTGCCGAGGCCCGCGAGCAGGATGAGAACGGTCAGCGGAATATTGTCCCAGACAAGACCGATGACCGGTCCCCACGGGGTGAGATAGGGCGTGCGGATTTTCGGCAGGTCGACCGCATTGAGCAATATGTCCACCATGCCGTTCGGCCCGAGAACGCGGATGAAGGCGAAGGCGAGGATGATGGAGGGCACGAACATCGGGAAGATGGCGAGCGCCTGCACATAAGCCGAAAGGCGGCCTTGCGAAAAGCGCAGGTAGAGCGCGATCGGCAGGCAGATTACGAGCAGGAGGATCGCGCAGACCATTGTCGTCCACAACGTCACGGCAAGATTGTCGAGGCTGTAGCGGTCCGAGAAAAAGAAGCCGTAGCTCGAAAGATCGAAACTCGTTTCACCGCTCGCTCCCGTGCGCCAGACGGTGCGGCCGATGGCGTTGATGGCAGGCCAGATGACGAGCCAGATCATCAGGAACACGGGGATGGCGACGAGCAGGAGGCCGACTGGCCTCCTGCCTGCCGTATTGTCGATGAGCGGGCGAACCGCTCCTTCTGCAATCTCGGTCACGACTTGCGGTCGACGTTGGGAGCGACGTTGCGATACCAGCCATCATTGATGGCGGTTTCCCATTTGCCGGCCGGGAAGGTCGGAATGGTCTGCGGGATGATGTCGGCGAAACGCTTGCGCAGGTCGGCCGACACATGGTCCCAGGAAACGCCAGGGAAACCGCCGAGTTCGGTGAGGATCGCGCCCTGGATTTCTTCCGACAGCACGAAATTGGCGAGCTTCAGGGCAGCATCGCGATTGGCGCCGTTGGCAAGCACCACGGCGCGCGAGAAGTCACCGCAAAGCGCCAGATCCTGAAGCTGGACGAGGCCGGTTTCTTGCGGCAGAACGCCCTGATCGATGGCCTTCAGCACCTGATCGGACCAGACAGGGGTCATGGTGACCACGCCCTGCGAAAGCAGCTGCAGCGACTGCGTGTTGCCGGAAGAATATGCGCCTTTGTCATAGAGCGACGGTGCGATGTCCTTGAGCAGCGCCCATGCCTTGCCGAGAGCCTTGTCGCCGGCTTCCTGGGTGTAATTGTCGACCGTGAAGGCCTTGGGGTCGAGACCGTTGGCCTGATGGATGGCGCGGCGGACGAAGTTACCGCCGGAGCCGCCCTTGTCGGGACGGTTATAGACGAACTGGCCGGGATTGGCCTTGATCCATTTGACGAGCTCGTCCCAGGTCTTCGGTGCATCCGCCGGCTTGAGCTTGCTGGTGTCATAGGCGAGCAGAACCTGGCTGCCGCGATAGGGCAGGCTGTATTCGCTGCGGATGGCGAGCGGATTGACGCGCGAATAGTTGGAGAGGCCGGCTTTCGCCATGTTCACATAGATGCCGGCATCGATGCCGCCGGTGGGAAGCAGCGGATCGGCCGTTTCGAAATAATCGGCCTGCGGATCGGTGCCCGTCTGTTTTGCGGCGATGGCGCGTTCGCCGATGGCGGTGATGCCGGCGCTGTCGCCGGCATCGACGAGGTTGAGCTTCAGGCCGGGATTGGCGGCTTCAAAAGCGGGCTTGATCGTATTGGACCAGAAATCGAGGATATTTGTATCCGAACTGGTGTACCAGTCGATCGTGCCCGGAGCGGCGAAGCTCATGCGCGGTGCAAGGGCGAGACCGGCGGCGGCGCCTGCGGCGGACATCATAAAGGTGCGGCGTTTCATCTATGTCTCCGATGTTTTCGGCGCGAGTGGAACTGCTGAGCGCTGGCCCCGGAAAGATGCGGGGAAGGCTCTGGCCGGTCGTTGCACAGCCGTGCATTTTTTGAACGGGCCGGCGGCGGTTCTAATGTCTTTCCATAACGCTTTCGTGACGGTTGCTGCCGACAGGCATCGCCGGCACGCCCTGTCCTGATTGCCGTTCGAAAGCAGGCCCTACTAAAGGCGTTGCCGGGCAGATAGAGTGATCGCGATAGCATTGGAGGGAGGGGAGCGATGATCGCAGCCTATATCGACGAATTCATCATGTTTTGTGCCGGCCTGTGGATGACATGTGTCGGCTTCGGTTATCTGCCGCTGTCAAAAAACACGGTCAATCAGCCGCCAGTTGTTCGTCACTTCAGGTGGATGGGGCCTTTGCTGATCGTCATCGCGTTTGTTCTGGCCCTTGCCAGCTGACCGAAGAATTTTTCGCAAAGAAAAACCCCGCCGAAGCGGGGTCTCGTCTTACCAGGGCTGACGGCCATACCAGTCGTCGATATCTTTCCTGGCCCGGTCCTTTTCGTAACCGTAGCGCTCCTGAATCTTGCCTTCGAGCTGGTCGCGCTTGCCGTTGATGACGTCGAGGTCGTCGTCGGTGAGTTTGCCCCACTGCTCCTTGACCTTGCCCTTCATCTGCTTCCAGTTGCCTTCAACGCGGTTCCAATCCATTGGTGCTCTCCCATTTTTTGGCTTGCACCGGTAAATGTCCGAAGCTGCGCAGGGTTCCCTCCGGCGGCCGGAATGTTCGGCGTAACTGTGGCCTGCTGCCACGAAAAGATCACGATTCATTCAGCCGCAGTTCACCCGGCGGGGCGCTAAATCCCTTCATCCCACAAGGAGGGAGATAAGATGCGCAAGATGATTCTAACCGCCGGGCTAATTCTCGGCGCCCTGTTCGGCACCGGCGCCAACGCCATGCCTGTCGGTCAACCGTCCGCACCTTCGGCATCCCACATTCAAAAGGTGGATTATGCCTGCGGACGCGGCTTCCATTTGACCCCGCGCGGCTATTGCCGTCCGAACGGACCGCGTTATGAGCGCGGCTGGGACCGGCGCGACCGCTGGGAAGCTCGCCGTGAATGGCGCGAGCGTCAGGCCAGACGGGAATGGCGTGAGTGGCGCGACCGCAGAGATTATCGCGACTACCGCGATCGTCGCGATTATTATCGATACTGATCGGGCAAGGCCCTCTCCACGTCGGGAGGGCCTTTCCCATATGGGCCGGTGAGGTCCATCCGCTCTCGGGGAGGGTGTGAATACAGCGTCCCTGCTGCAAATCCGCACGGCCTTAGACAGAATTGCATTCAATGTGAGGAAACCCGGACGGCAGTTCGGGGTTAGTCCCGTATCACCGTTCATAAGGAGGATACGATGGACATCACCAGACGCACCATTCTCACCGCCGGCGCAGCAACCGCCGCCGCTGCAATCTTTCCCCGCCCGCACGTCGCGCGTGCCGCGCTGCCCTTGACGCAGCCCAAACTTCCTTTCGCCGAGGCCGATCTCGCGCCAGTGATTTCGGCGAAAACGGTGGGTCTTCATTACGGAAAACACCACAAGGCCTATTACGACAAGCTGAATACGCTTGCCGCCGGCACGCCCTATGCCGACATGGAGCTCACGGATATCGTGACGCAATCCGCCAAATCGAAAGACGCGGCGGACGTCAAGATCTTCAACAATGCCGCACAGGCGTGGAACCATGTCGCCTATTGGGATCAGTTCGTACCGGGCGGGCCGAACCGGCCGACGGGCGATCTCGCCGCTTCGGTAGACGAGACCTTCGGCGGTTATGATGGTTTCATCAAACGCGCGGTCGATGTTTCCGATACCGTCTTTGGCACCGGCTGGGTCTGGCTGACGCGCGGCGACGACGATCGGTTCGCGCTGATCGGATATGAGGACGGCAAAAATCCCGTCGCTGTCGGTCGCCCGGCCTATCTCGGCATCGACATATGGGAGCATGCCTATTACGTCGACTATGAAAATCGCAAGGCCGAACATATTCGCGCCGTGCTCGACAAGCTGGTCAACTGGCGGGTCGTCGAAGAGCGCCTGAAATCATAACGATCCTTTCTACTGAAACCTGCAGGGAGCGGCCGGCCGCCTGCGGGTTGCCCTGAGGTGCATTTTAGCTACTATGCGCCCATGGCGAGGAGGCCATGTTACAGGAGGGTTCATGATTTACCGGTCTTCAAAACGGCGCATGGTGCTGAAACTTGCCGCTGCGGCGGTTTCTTTCGGCATGCTGGGAACGGCTGCGGTCGCGCAGGGCTTCCCCGATCGAACGATTACTCTGGTCGTTCCTTTCGCGGCGGGCGGCTCTACCGATGTGGTCGCGCGTGTTATCGCACAGAAGATGGGTGATGAGCTCGGCCAGCAGATCGTCGTTGAAAATGTCGCCGGGGCCGGCGGCAATCTCGGCGCTGATCGCGTGGCCCGCGCCGATCCCGACGGCTATACGATCCTGATGGGCACGGTGGCCACCCACGCCCTCAACCCGCTCATTCTCAAGACCAAGCCTTACGATCCGGAAAAGGATTTCACGCCGGTTTCGCTGCTCGTGGTGGTGCCGAATGTGCTGGTCGTCAATCCGAAGCTCAACGTCAACAGCGTGGCGGAACTGATTGCTCTCTTGAAGGCCGAGCCGGATAAACACGCCTATGCCTCTTCCGGCAATGGCACCCCGCTGCATCTTTCCGGCGAGCTGTTCAAGAGCATGGCCGGTGTCAGCATGCAGCATGTTCCCTACAAGGGCGCAGGCCCGGCGCTTAACGATCTGCTCGGCAACCAGATTTCCATCATGTTCGACAATCTGCCGTCTTCGTCCGGACATATCAAATCCGGCACGTTGCGGGCGCTCGGCGTCACGACCAAGGAGCGCGCCTCGTCCTTCCCGGATCTGCCGACAATCGCCGAGACGGTGCCGGGTTATGAGACCTACACCTGGAATGCACTCTTTGCGCCTGCCGGCACACCGGCTGAGGTGGTCGACAAGCTGAATGCCGCCGCCAAGAAGGCGCTTGCCGATCCGGGGGTTGCCGGACGCATGGCGGAATTCAGCGCCAAGATCGTCGCCTCTTCGCCGGATGAGCTGAAAACCCACGTTGCGGCGGAAATCGCCAAGTGGGGACCGGTGGTCAAGGATGCGAATGTGCAGATGGACTGACCGGTAACGGCAGATACCATCGCGATTTTCCGCCGCACATCCTGCCGGTTGCGGACGGAAATAACGATCTGACGAAATCGTGGCCGATGCCGTTGTCGCATCGGCCACGATTTATAGTGTCGCACCCAGCCGGTGTGGCCTTTCCGCATCACTCACCAGCCGGTTGCAAAAACCTGCTTGGCAAGCTTCAACCGCTGAGTTACAAATCTCATTACCGCGTCAGATCGAACAAAGGGAGGCGTTGCATGACACCAGCATTCTTCGAAACCCTCCCGCAGGGAAT
Organism: Agrobacterium sp. P15N1-A; assembly: GCF_044626815.1. Lineage (NCBI taxonomy): Bacteria > Pseudomonadati > Pseudomonadota > Alphaproteobacteria > Hyphomicrobiales > Rhizobiaceae > Agrobacterium > Agrobacterium sp. P15N1-A. The sequence continues at coordinate 645,166 of NZ_JBIUPF010000003.1, forward strand.
GACCCGACACTAGGTCATATCCATTCGCGGCCCGCCTTGAGCGCGCCCGACATGCGGTTTTACTTCCCCCATAGCCCGATTGATCTGACGGGATCACTTCGTCTCCCGCCCGGGCTGTGCCATCCAACTTCCGTTTTGAGGACCGGTCGCCGATTACAGGGCGCTGGGCTGGTAAAAATGACTCGCAAGAAGCTCGATTTCCGCGCCGATGCCTATCGACATGTGCTCGGCTTTGTTTTCAACCATTGGCGTCATCGGCCGGCGCTGGTGGGTTTCATCATCGTTCTGGTGATTGCCAGCACGCTGGCCGAAGTGATGGTGCCGGTCTTTTCCGGCCAGATCGTCGATGCCATTGCCGGTGGCAACGGGGCCGGCAACGGGGCGGATAAGGCGCTGCGCGCCTTCGTCATCGTGGTGGCGTTGGGGCTGGTGAGCGTGGTGCTGCGCTGGTTCATCTTCAACGGCATCATCCGGCTGACGCTGAAGATCATGGCGGATGTCGCCAATAACGGCTTCCACAAGGTGCAGCGTTTCTCTACCGACTGGCATGCCAACAGCTTCGCCGGTTCCACGGTCCGAAAGATCACGCGCGGCATGTGGGCGCTGGATTCGCTCAACGACCTGCTGCTCGTCGCGCTTTTGCCTTCCATCGTCATGCTGGTGGGCGCCACCATCGTGCTCGGCAGCTACTGGCCGGTCATGGGCCTGATCGTCGGCCTCGGATCGCTGATCTATATCGGCGTCACGGTCGGCCTTTCCATGGGGTATGTGTCGCCGGCGGCAAGGCTTGCCAATGCCTGGGATACCAGACTTGGCGGCGCGCTGGCGGATGCCATCAGCTGCAATTCGGTGGTCAAGGCCTTCGGTGCCGAGACCCGCGAGGAAACGCGGCTGGGCCATGTGCTGGTGAAATGGGACAACCGCACGCGCAGGACATGGAAGCGTGGCACGCTGAACGGCACGATCCAGAGCTTCATGATGGTCTCCATGCAGGCCGGCATTCTGGGCACGGGCCTCATCATGTGGCAAAAGGGGCTGGCGACGCCGGGCGACATTACCTTCGTGCTGGCGATGTTCTTCGTGTTGCAGGGTTATCTGCGCGATGTGGGGCAGGATATCCGCAACCTGCAACGCGCCGTCAACGACATGGAAGAGCTGGTGCTGCTGGACAAGATGCCGCTCGGCATCGAGGACAGGCCGGATGCAGGGCCGATCAGGATCGGAAAGGGCGAGATCGTCTTCGATCACGTCACCTTCCAGTATGGCGCCCATCCCACGCCGCTTTACGATGACTTTTCGGTCACCATCAAGGCGGGTGAACGGGTGGGGCTGGTCGGCCATTCCGGTTCGGGCAAGACAACCTTCGTCAAGCTCATCCAGCGGCTTTACGACATCAAGTCGGGCGCGATCCGCATCGACGGCCAGAATATCGCCGGGGTCACGCAATCGAGCCTGCGCGGCCAGATCGCCATCGTGCAGCAGGAGCCCATCCTGTTCCACCGCACGCTGGCGGAAAACATCGCCTATGGCCGGCCGGACGCCACGCGGCGTCAGATCGAGCAGGCGGCGAAACAGGCCAGCGCCCATGATTTCATCATGTCCCTTCCCAAGGGTTATGAGACGATGGTGGGCGAACGCGGTGTCAAGCTGTCCGGCGGTGAGCGTCAGCGTGTCGCCATCGCCCGTGCATTCCTTGCGGATGCGCCGGTGCTGATACTGGACGAGGCCACTTCCAGCCTCGACAGCGAAAGCGAAGTGCAGATCCAGCAGGCGATGGAACGGCTGATGGTCGGCCGCACCACGCTCGTCATCGCCCATCGGCTCTCCACCGTCAGGGCGCTGGACCGGCTGCTGGTGTTCGACAGGGGCGGGATCGTCGAAGAGGGTGACCATCAGGCGCTGATCCGCCTCAATGACGGCATCTACCGCCGGCTGTTCGAACGGCAGGCGCTGGAGCTGACCAAGGGCCTGGTGGCCTGAGAAAAACGGAACGCCGGGGGTATACTCCCGGCGTTCCCTTCCCGAACATTGAACCCGCGCCACGAACACGCCGCTTTTTTCGCGTAAGGGCGTGCTCTGCGCAACACCAACAGGACGGTGAACCATGGATTTCCACCCGATCACAAAGCCGCAACGCCTTGTCATCAGGGGAACCCATATCCATGCCGCATTCCATCACTCTCTCGGACCTGTCGTGGTCGACACCTGACGGTCATCCGCTCTTTTCTAACATCAATCTTCGCTTCGGACCCGAACGCAGCGGCCTCGTCGGGCGCAACGGCGTCGGCAAGACGACGCTTCTGAAACTGATCGCCGGCGAACTGTCGCCGTCCGCGGGTACGGTTTCCATCTCGGGCAGCATCAATCTTCTGCGCCAGAGCGTACAGGTCGTGTCCGATGAGATCGTCGCCGACCTGTTCGAAGCGCGCGATACGCTGGACGTGCTTGCCCGTGCGCAGGCAGGAACGGCCACTCTGGAAGAGCTTGAAGACATCGACTGGACGCTGGAGGAGAAAATTGCCGGGGCGCTCGCGCAGGTCGGGTTGGACGCCTTGCCTTCCACACCGCTTTCGGCGCTTTCCGGTGGACAGCGCACGCGTGCCGCACTCGCGGCTCAGATCCATGCCGCGCCCGATTTCCTGATCCTCGACGAACCGACGAACAATCTCGATCGGGACGGGCGCATTTTCGTTGCCGATTTTCTGGCGGGCTGGCGCGGCGGAGCGATCGTCGTCAGCCATGATCGGGAGCTTCTCGAAACCCTCGACGCGATTGTCGAAATGACCACGCTCGGTGCTACCCGTTACGGCGGCAACTGGAGCCACTACCGCGCACAAAAAGCGCTGGAACTGGCTGCCGCCGAACAGGACTTCGCGAATGCGGAAAAGCGTCTGTCCGAGGTAAAACGCCGGTCGCAGGAAGCGCTGGAGCGCAAGGCCCGCCGCGATAGCAGGGGTGCTGCAAAAGCGGCGAGGGGGGACATGCCGCGTATCCTTGTCGGTGCGATGAAGAGGCGTGCCGAAAAGACGAGCGGCGACAACGCCAATCTGGCCAGCCGCCTGACGGCCGAGGCGACCGAAGACCTGAAGACGGCGCGTGAGCGGATAGAAATCCTGCAGGGCGTCAGTGTCACATTGCCGCCCAGCGGGCTGCACGCGACAAAGACCGTGCTCAGCCTGCAGAACCTGACCGCGGGGTATCGGGCCGAACCCCCCGTGCTTCGCGATCTGTCCTTCGAGATCACCGGGCCGCAACGCGTTGCCGTCACCGGCCCGAACGGGTCTGGAAAAACGACGCTGCTTTCGGTGATTACCGGGGAATTGCCGCCATTCGAAGGGGCGGTGCACGTCGGGGTGAAGTCCGTGTTTCTCGACCAGCAGGTCAGCCTGCTCGATGCGAACCTGTCGATCCGCGACAACTTCCTTCGGCTTAACCCGCAGGCTGGGGAGAATGCCTGCCGCTCCGCGCTTGCGCGCTTCATGTTTCGTGCCGATTCCGCCTTGCAGATCGTTGCAACGCTCTCGGGCGGGCAGATGCTCAGGGCTGGTCTCGCCTGTGTTCTGGGAGGCCCGCAGCCTCCGCAATTGCTGATCCTCGATGAACCGACCAACCATCTGGATATCGATTCCATCGCGGCCGTGGAGGCTGGCCTTCAGGCCTATGACGGCGCCTTGCTGGTCGTCAGCCATGATGAGGCGTTTCTCGCCGCCATCGGCATTGATCGGCGGCTTGAACTTGGGAAGTCAGAGATGCGTTCGGGCGCTCAGTAGTTCACCGTCACGACGACCGTATCGGAGTAGTTTCCCGGCACTGGCGTGTTCTGCGCCGGGACGCGGCCATAGACGGTCAGCGTCTGCAGGCCGCCCGTTCCGGTGCCGGTGGCTATCTCGCCCGCCGCACTTCCCCAGACATTCGTGCGGTTCGCGTCGCGGTAGAGACCATAGGTTATCGATGCGCCCGCCTGCACCATCTGGCGCGCGGCCGGCGGGCTGTTGCTCAGGCCGCCATTGAGCGCCACACTGTAGTTCAGATTGGTGGTGCAGGTCAGATTGATCGCTCCGGTCGCATTGACTGCCGTGTTCAGCACGCCGTGACTGCCGAAATCGATGTTCTGGGCCGAGATGATGCATGTGGGCGCAACTGCGGCCGACACGTTGAACGGCACCTGCGTGGGGTTCTGGGTCACGGAAGAGCAGCTCGGTGCAAGCAGGGTAAAGCTCGTATAGGTGAAGCTCGTTTCCGCGCCGGCAAAGCTGGAAAGATAAAGGCCGCGCGCTGCCGAGGCCTGACCGGCGTTGATCCGGCCATAGACCGTGCGGCTCGTGGTGTTGATCAGGAGCGGCAGCGCCATATCGATTGGCGGAGGCGAGCCGAGTGCGGGCTGTGTGACCGATCCCCATGAGGTTGTCCGCGCCGAGTTCTGGTAGAGCTGGTAATTGAGGATGTTGCTGCCCTGAAGCATGCGACGGATGCCGCCCGACTGCCCGCCGCTTCCGGCATTGATGTTAGGGCAGATGCGGATGGAAAGCGCCAGCGACAGGGGGTTGGAGCAGGTGACTGACAATGTCGCCGTCGTGTCCACGGCGCTGCCGCCTGCGAGATTGACGAAGCCGAAATTCATGTCCGACATGCTGAAGGTGCAGCTTTGTGCCAGTATCGGTGAAGCCGGGAGGAAAGCGGCGATGGCAAGGGCGGCACGGGTCAGGACCTTCATTGGATGCTCCTGCATAGGGTTTCGAAAGTTGCGCGTGAATTGCCGGCAGAGGGGAGGGTGATCTGTGCTTCGCATTCGCCCTTCGTCGGCTGCATGATGCGCAGCCGATGCGTTTCGCTGATATTGTCGAGATAGGCCTGTCCGTCATAACCGACGATGAAATCGCGCTTGCCGTCGATTTTGCCGGTCGATCCGGTTTCGATGAATTCGCCGCTCTCGTCTTTCAGCGTCACCAGCGCCACCTGACCCTCGGTTTCGACCTTGAAATTGACCACCGCGCCGGCCTGTTGCGTCGGCCTGACGGTCTGTTTCGTCCGGTCGATGCGGGCGTCGACCGGGAGATTGCTCGGGTCGAGCGTGATGTTGTTGACGTCATAGGAACGCAGGTTCGGAAGCAATATCTTGCCGCGGCGGTTGGTCTGGCCGATGGGGCGGTTTTCCAGCAGGATATCGACACCGGGCGCGCCCGCATCCACCACGGCGAAAGCGTCATCGATCCGGTTGCCGACAAAGACATCGCCGCCGGCGAGCGCGATAGATCCCTCGATCTGCGCATAGGCCTGCGTCGTGCGGTTGAATTGATCGACGCCGGCCGAAACGCGTGCGGCGCTGCCGCGGTAACTGCCGGAAACGGAAGCGATATCGTTGCCGCCGGTCGAGCCGCGCAGGCGCCAGCCATAACTTCCCTCGGCCTGCTCTTCGGATTTGCCGACCTCGGCCGTCAGCGAATATCCATCCGCATCCGACGACATGCCGGCCGAGCCGGAGACGCCGCCGCCGAACGACCAGGAGAGGCCCGCGAAGATGCCGTAGGATTTGTTGTCCTCGAGGTCCTTGTAGGCGGTGATGAAGATATTGCCGTTCTCGCCGAATGGCCGCGTGGCGGAAAGGCCGAGCAGCCGGGATCGCCTTTCATCGAAGGTTTCGAGTTCGGTATAGGAGAAATTGAGGCTGGTCTCATCGAAACCGAGCTGGGCGGAAACGGAAATCTGGTCGAGGGCACGCGGCGGCCGCGCGCTCAGCAGCCCGGATACCGTGCGGATATCGGACAGGTCGGCGGAGACGGAGGCCATATCGTGATAATCCCCGAATGTCCTTTGCGACCGCGCGTGAAATTTTACCCCCAGCAATTCCGCTTCGACGCTTGCGGAAAGCTGATAACCGCTTTCCGCGCCAAAGCGGCTCGATGCGCCCGAAACCGCCGCCAATCCCTGCGCTCCAAGGGTGAAGACCCCGCCAAAGCCGATATTGTAGAAATTCTCGCCGCCTTCCGCATGGCCTTCCAGCGTCAGACTGTCCGACACGCCATAACGCAGCGTCGCAGACCCCAGCGGTTTGTCATCGTAATCGAAAGACGAGGTTCCGTAATTGCGTCGGGCAAAACCAAGCTCGGCCGAAAAATCGATAAGACCCTGCGCCAGCAGGTCCGGTGAAGCATAAAAGGGCGTTTCGGACACGGTTTCGCGCCCCAGCGCATCCCGCACCACCAGTCGCGCATTGCCCGCGCCGCTGATGACAGGGAGATTGGTGATGGAGAACGGCCCTTCGGGAACATCCTGCGACAGGCGGCGGACATTGTTGACATAGACGTCGACGGTGGAAGGCACGGCGGCGGAGCCGGCGAATTCCGGCATCGGCATGGTGACGATATCCGGCCGCAGCTCGAAATTACGGCGTATCTGCAGGCCGCCCAGCCGTGTCGGGCGTGTCCAGCTCAGCCCGCCGGTGATGAGGTCGCCGGCCCGATAGCTCGTCAGGGTGTCCTCGTCCGAATAACTCCAGGTGGTATCGAGGCGCTGGGTGTCGAACTCCGACAGGCGCGATGTGCTCAGAACCTGCGATGAGGACAGCACGCCGAGCGGACCGAAGGCCCTGCTTTCCAAAAGGGCCGAGACACCGTTGAAATCGGCGATATCCGACCATTTGTTGCCGCCGGAGGAACCGTAGATCGTGTAATTCACCAGACCTCCAAAATCGCTCGTGGCCTTTTCCCGGGTCTCTTCGTCTTCTTCCTGCGCAATCTTGCCGGAGGCGTCGATGACCCTGTTCGCCCGCGCCGCCATCGGCAGGGTGAAATGCATGGACTGGCTGCCTTCATCGTAACGCGCCACCACATCCGGCAACCGGGAAACATCGATCCATCCATCATCGCCGGCCGCGCTTTCAACCGGGGAAATCCCGATATTCGTGAGCTGTTCCGGCTCGATGAGAAACGATCCGGCGTCGTTTTGACGAAATGTGGCGATCAGTTCTGTCGAAACATCGTTGATGTAGACTTCGAGCTGCAGCTGTCCCGCTTCTTTTGCGGCAAAAGAGGCCGGTTGCGCCGCAGGGGGAATATCCTGCGCCACGGAGAAACTGCTCGATGAAAAGACCGTCAGAGCGGCAATCGTCAAAACGGCGAGATCAGCCGCCCGAGACGCGCGCCGTCGCATTGACGGGGCCGCCTTCGCTGTCTGCCGAAATCTTCAGCGTGCCGCCGCCTTTCTTGCCGCCCGTTGCCGAAACCACAAAGCTTGCGGCGGATCCGCCAAGCACATATCCCACCAGTCCCTGCTGCCGAGCAATCGCCTGCCCGTTGCTGCCGGAAAGCATCAGGTTGGCGATCCTTATCCGCTTTGCGCCCGTGTTGGACACCGAGACCCGGTAGCCATTGCCCTGCGGCGTTACCTTCCAGGCCGGTTCCGCATCGCCTGTGGAGGCGGGTGAGAAGAAAACGGGTATGGAGTGGCGCACCACCAGATTGACCGTGCCGGATTGCGGTCTTCCCGCCGGCGGCAATTCATCGACGATGACGCGATAACTCTCTTCGGCCCTGAGCGGCGCCTTGGAAAGCCGGACGATGCGGATGAGGTTTTCCGCGCCTCCCTTCAGCTGCGTCATCGGCGGGCTGGCGACGACGTCCTGCGCCGCCGTATAGACGTCCTGCCCATTCTGCTGGGTCCAGCGGAATATCCTGACCTGAACGTTGATCGGGGTTTTCGCATCGTTCCAGATGCGGAGGCTGGAGGCCGCGGTGGGCGCTTTAAGATCCAGAAGCACGGGTGCGACCCGTAGCGAGGCAGACTGTGAAGGTGAAACACTCAAACCGGCAAAAAACGCAGCCGCTAAGGTAAAAACACGCATGGCGATCCTCCCTGTGGCGATCAGTAGTTGAGCGTGGCCGTCACCGTATCGGTGTAGACGCCGACCGCGGGTGTCGTTTGGGCGGGAACGCGCCCAAAGACAGTGAATGTCTGCGGCGCCCCGGTTCCGGTTCCCGTTTGCCGGTCCGTTCCCACGGTGTTCCCCCACACCGTGCTATGTGCCGCAGTCGTATAAAGCGAGTAGGAAATGGTCGCACCCGCAGGTGATGTCATCAGACGGTTGGCGACCGTCGCTCCAGAGCCGGCGCCGGCGCTGAGACCCAGGCTGAAGGGTGTGCTGGCCGTGCATTGCACGATGATATCGCTGGTCGCATCGATATTGCTGCCGATCACACCATTGGTGCCGAAATTGAGGTTGCCGGCGGAATTGATCTGGCACGCCGCCTGAATGGTGATCTGGACGTTGAAATTCGTCGTGGCGACCTGCGCGACGCCCGATGCCGGCGTGAGAACCAGTGCCGCAAACGATAATAGATAGCCTGATGCTGCAAACTTCATGCTGCCTCCCCAAGCTGCTGCGCTGCTGATTTTTCGGTGCGCAACATGAATTACGCCAATAACGGGTAATTAGAATAATCTAATATTCGTATCAACTTGGTTAATAAATCCTTAATGGGGAATGCCTGAAAAACCACTGGCTGAAATGCAGTGGGCGCCACAATCAAAAGTATCGCGGCGGGATTGCAAAGCACAGGATCGACGCTAAATCCCGTCTACGAGTTTTTTACTGAAATGCGACATCTTGTCAGCCGGCCCCGGTTGGCGTACTCGAAATCGATAGAAACCCGGGCCGATCAACAGTACCGTTCGGTGACGCTGTGTTCGGCCCCATAGACATCATGACGTTGGGATTGCGATGAACCTTTACTTGGATTACCTGGCTGAAATCAAAAGCAGAGAACCACAGGGTCTCGCGCCCAAGCCGATCGATGACGGTGCACTGACGGCCGAGATTATCGAACTGATCAAGGATGCGGGCAGCGAGCACCGCGCTGATGCCCTGAAATTCTTCATCTACAACACCCTGCCGGGCACCACGAGCGCCGCCGGCGTCAAGGCGGCCTTCCTGAAGCAGATCATCCTCGGCGAAGTCGTCGTGCCGGAGATCACGCCTTCCTTCGCGCTGGAGCTGCTGTCGCACATGAAGGGCGGCCCGTCGATCAAGGTGCTGCTCGATATCGCGCTCGGTAACGATGCTGCGATTGCCACTGAGGCCGGCGAAGTGCTGAAGACGCAGGTCTTCCTTTACGATGCCGACATGTTCCGCCTGCGCGACGCCTACAAGGCCGGCAACGCCATCGCCAAGGCCGTGCTGGAAAGCTACGCCAAGGCCGAATTCTTCACCAAGCTTCCGGATGTCGAAGACGAGATCAAGATCGTCACCTTCATTGCCGCCGAAGGCGATATTTCCACCGACCTCCTGTCTCCCGGCAATCAGGCGCATTCGCGCTCGGACCGCCAGCTGCACGGCCAGTGTATGATCTCGCCGGAAGCGCAGGCGGAAATCGTCGCGCTGCAGAAGCAGCATCCGGACAAGCGGGTGATGATGATCGCCGAAAAGGGGACGATGGGCGTTGGCTCGTCGCGTATGTCGGGCGTCAACAACGTGGCGCTGTGGACCGGCAAGCAGGCCAGCCCCTATGTGCCCTTCGTCAATTACGCCCCCATCGTCGCCGGCACCAACGGCATCTCGCCGATTTTCGCCACCACCGTCGATGTGACGGGCGGCATCGGCATCAACCTGAAGAACTGGGTGAAGAAGCTCGGCGAAGACGGCAAGCCGATCCTCAACAACGATGGCAACCCGATCCTCGAGCAGAAATATTCGGTCGAGACCGGCACCGTCCTCAAGATCGACGCCAGGAACCGCAAGCTGCGCGACGAGGCCGGCACGGAACTGGTGGATATCGCCTCTTCCTTCACGCCCCAGAAGATGGAGTTTATGAAGGCCGGCAGCTCTTACGCCATCGTCTTCGGCAAGAAGCTCCAGACATTCGCGGCTGAAACGCTCGGTGTCGAGACCACTCCGGTCTTCGCGCCCAACAAGGAAATCTCCATCGAAGGCCAGGGTCTTACCGCCGTCGAGAAGATTTTCAATCGCAATGCCGTCGGCGTCACCCCCGGCAAGGTGCTGCATGCCGGCTCGGACGTTCGCGTCAAGGTCAACATCGTCGGCTCGCAGGATACCACCGGCCTGATGACCGCGCAGGAACTGGAAGCGATGGCGGCCACCGTCATTTCGCCGCTGGTCGACGGCGCCTATCAGTCCGGTTGCCACACGGCCTCCGTCTGGGACAAGAAGGCACAGGCGAATATTCCGAAGCTCATGTCCTTCATGAACAATTTCGGCGTCATCACCGCGCGCGATCCGAAGGGCGCCTATCACTCGATGACGGACGTGATCCACAAGGTGCTGAACGACATCACCGTGGATGACTGGGCGATCATCATCGGCGGCGACAGCCACACCCGCATGTCCAAGGGCGTTGCCTTCGGCGCTGACTCCGGCACCGTCGCACTGGCGCTGGCAACGGGCGAGGCGACCATGCCGATCCCGCAGTCGGTCAAGGTCACCTTCAAGGGCACGATGCAGCCCTATATGGACTTCCGCGACGTGGTGCACGCCACGCAGGCGCAGATGCTGAAGCAGCACGGCGACAACGTTTTCCAGGGCCGCATCATCGAAGTGCATATCGGCACGCTGCTCGCCGATCAAGCCTTCACCTTCACCGACTGGACGGCCGAAATGAAGGCCAAGGCGTCGATCTGCATCTCGCAGGACGAAACGCTAATCGAGTCGCTGGAAATCGCCAAGTCGCGCATCCAGATCATGATCGATAAGGGCATGGACAACCCCGCCCAGACGCTCAAGGGACTGATTGCCAAGGCGGATCAGCGCATTGCCGAAATCCGCTCCGGCGAAAAGCCGGCGCTGAAGCCCGATGACAATGCGAAATATTTCGCCGAAGTCGTCGTGGATCTGGACGTGATCGATGAGCCGATGATCGCCGACCCCGACGTCAACAACAACGACGTGTCCCGTCGCTACACCCACGATACGATCCGCCCGGTCTCCTATTACGGCGGTACCAAGAAGGTCGATCTCGGTTTCGTCGGTTCGTGCATGGTGCACAAGGGCGATATGAAGATCGTCGCCCAGATGCTGAAGAACATCGAGAAGTCCGAAGGCAAGGTCGAGTTCAAGGCGCCGCTCGTCGTCGCCGCGCCGACCTACAACATCATCGATGAGCTGAAGGCGGAAGGCGACTGGGAAATCCTGCAGAAATATTCGGGTTTCGAGTTCGACGATCTGAAGCCGAAAACCACCAACCGGACGGAATACGAGAACATTCTCTATCTCGAGCGTCCGGGCTGCAACCTGTGCATGGGCAACCAGGAAAAGGCCGAAAAGGGCGACACGGTTCTTGCGACCTCGACCCGCCTGTTCCAGGGCCGCGTGGTGGAAGATACGGCTGAAAAGAAGGGTGAATCGCTTCTGGCCTCCACTCCGGTCGTGGTGCTCTCGGCCATCCTCGGCCGCACGCCGAGCATCGAGGAATATCGCTCTGCCGTCGAAGGGATCGACCTGACGAAGTTCGCCCCGCCGAAGGTAACGCCGATCGATTCGCAGTCGGTCCACTACTGAGGCCGTGATTATCGCCGTGCGTGGGCTACAGGCTCCGCGCTGGCGATGCACTGAAAATGCCGAATGAACGCGGACAGCGGGGAGAAATCCCCGCTGTTTTTTATGGGCCTGCGGTACTCCGATTAAGCCGTGGGAGACTGGCGACATGTCTCGGCTTGGCCTTTTCCCCTTTTTGCGATAACCAGACTGAATGATAAAAGCATCGAGTATCACCTGCATCTAGCTCCCGCCGCCGCGCGAGGAGCATCGAGCGAAAAGCCGACAGGCTTGGCGCTCGGCGTCGGCTTGTCTGAAGGCAAGCGAATGCGAACATATGCAGTGAGATTACTCCAATGGAAAATTACTTCGAAAGCCCGTTCCGGGGCATCACGCTTGACAAGCAGGTCAGGAACCCCAACCTCGTGGTCGGGAAATACAGCTATTATTCCGGCTATTATCACAGCCACAGTTTTGAGGACTGCGCCCGTTATCTGCTGCCGGATGAAGGCGCGGACAGGCTGGTGATTGGAAGCTTCTGCTCGATCGGTTCGGGCGCCGCCTTCATCATGGCCGGCAATCAGGGCCATCGCAACGAGTGGATCAGCACCTTCCCGTTCTTCTTCATGCCGGAGGTGCCGGAATTCGAGAATGCCGGCAACGGTTATCTGCCGGCGGGCGATACCGTCATCGGCAACGATGTCTGGATAGGCTCGGAAGCGATCATCATGCCCGGTATCACGGTCGGCGATGGGGCGGTGATCGGAACGCGGGCGCTGGTGACGAAGAATGTCGAACCCTATGCCATCGTCGGCGGCAATCCCGCAAAAACGATCCGCAAGCGGTTCGATGACGACAGCATCGCCCTGCTGCTCGAGATGAAATGGTGGGATTGGCCGGCGGCGCGGCTGAAGGCGGCAATGCCGCTCATGACCAGCGGCAATGTCGCCGAGCTTTATCGGTTCTGGCGATCCGATAAGCCGCAGCCGTAAAAATGCCCGGCCCGTCTCATCGAGGCGGGCCGGCGCTTTCGGGTGCCTTGCGGGCGAGCGGAAAGGTCTGCCCTGTTTCAGGGCGTCGTCGCAGGCTGGCGGCGATTTGTCATTGCCGTTCCGATGAAGGGTTGCCGTTCCTGCTCAGACCTCTGCTGCGCCTGGCGCAGATGAAGCAGGTCCTTGCGCGTAACGAGACCGACGAGACTATTCGAGGACTTGTCTACAATGGCGATCCTGCCCGTGTCGGCGCTAAGCATCAGGTCGGCGATCAACCCAACGGGGTCGTTTTCGTGCGCAACCGGGATTTCACGGTCAGCCAGCCTGTCGGCCAATGTTTCTTCGCCGCCATGCGGCTCCTGTTGCCAGGTGAGAATGTCTGCCCGCGACACAAGCCCCACCAGCGTTCCCTCGGGCTGTACCACCGGATATGTCCGGTGCGTTTCCTGCGAGCCGGTGAAGAAGGAAATCGCCTGCGATACCGTCATCCCGGCAGGCAGCGTGTCGACCTTGCGGATCATGATCTCGGACGCACGGGTGAGCTCAAAGGAATCGATCGCATATTCGCGTGTGATGTGCTGGCCGCGCCGGGCGATCTTTTCCGTAAGGATCGAGCGCCGCATCAAAAGGACGGTGACGGAATAGGCGGCCACGGTGGCTATCATGAGCGGGATCGCGGTGCTGAGATCGCCAGTGATCTCAATCGCGAAGAAGATGCCGGTCAGCGGTGCGCGCATTGTCCCACCCATCATGGCGGCCATGCCGAGCAACGCCCAGAGGGCGGGCTCTCCGGGCAGGAATGTCCCTGTCAGATAACCCGCCGATCCGCCGAGGATGAGAAGCGGCGCGAGCACGCCGCCGGATGTGCCCGAGGACAGGGCGATGAGCCAGATTCCCGACTTGACCAGAAGAATGGTGAGGACGGCCTGAGCGGCAATATGGTTATTGAGAAGGTCGGCAATGATGTCGTAACCGACGCCGAGCGCTCTTGGCTCCATCAGGCCGCCGAGGCCGACGGCGAGGCCGCCGAGCGCCGGCCACCACATCCAGTGGATGGGGAGCTTTTCGAAAAGATCTTCGATCTTGTAGAGCAATATAGTCATCAATCCGGACTGCAGGCCGGCGACCACGCCGATCAGGACGCAGGGCGCAAGCCCCCACCATGGCAGATCATAAGCGAAATCCGTGGGAAATAGCGGACCGGTGCCGAAATAGAACGGCCGCCAGGTAATCGAAACCGCAGCGGCGACTGCAACCGGTATGAAGCTTCTCGGCTTCCACTCGAATAGCAGGAGTTCGACCGCGAGCATGACAGCGGCGATCGGCGAACCGAAGATCGCCGTCATGCCGGCGGCGGCGCCTGCCACGAGCAGGGTTTTGCGTTCCGCGCTGCTCATGTGGAAACATTGCGCAAAGAGAGAGCCGATCGCGCCGCCCGTCATGATGATCGGGCCTTCCGCGCCGAAGGGCCCGCCGCTACCGATCGAAATGGCGGACGAGAGAGGCTTCAGGAGCGCCACTTTCGGCGACATGCGGCTGCCGCCGATGAGAATGGCCTCAATCGCTTCCGGAATGCCGTGCCCCCGGATTTTTTCCGAACCGAAACGGGCCATCAGCCCGATGACGATACCGCCGAGGACCGGCGCCACGACCATCCACAGGGAAGGATGTATGTCTGCGAAACTGACCTCGTGCGTGCTGAACCTGCCAAGCCAGACAATGTTGGTGACAAGCTGGATGAGGCTGACCAGAAGCCATGCGGCAAGGGCCCCGAGCGAGCCGACGATGCATGCCATGGCGATCAGCAGCAGCACGCGTTTGTCCGTCGTGAAATCTCCGGCTTGCCGCCTTGGAAAACCGCTGTCGAATTGACTTGATCTTGAGGGTGAAGAGGCTTGGGTCAACGGCTTATCCTTGGGTGCACGAAAATAGTGGCGCGATAAATATGTCGTAATACGATATAAATCAATGGATTTGTAATCTCTCAAAATATCCGGCGATTTTCATTCGCGGATAGTCGGGCTAAAGAAGAATGAGAGGCGACCAGGATAAGGGCTTGTGACATATGACATTGCCGACCCAATCGGAATATGAGGCGCTTGCCGTCTTTCGCCACACGCTTAAGAAATTCATGGATTTCAGCACCTCGGCCGCTCAGGCGGCGGGCCTGCCGCCGCAGCAGCATCAGGCGCTTCTCGCCATCAAGGGCTTGCCGGCGGGCGAGGTCATGACGGTGGGGCTACTTGCGGAACGGTTGCTGATCGCGCCCCATTCGGCAACCGAGCTTGCCGGTCGTCTGTTAAGCGGCGGCCTCATCACGCGCGAACCAGACCCTGCCGATCGCCGCCGTCAGACGTTACAGCTGACGGAAAAGGCCGAGCAGATCATGGCGCATCTGAGCGCAATCCATCTCAAGGAAATCCGCGAAACGGCACCGCAGCTGATTGCCATATTGAGCGAGCTTGGAAACGTGGAGAAGACTTAGACGGAGACATGTCTGTCGCCCGGGGGCGCCGAGATCGGCCTGCGCCCCCGGGCTCTGATCAGGACAGATGATGCGGCTTCTGAAGGCCATAGACGGGCGTCTTCAACCCTACCTGCCGCGCCTTGAGCTGTAGCGACAGATATTGCGAATAGTGCCGCGATTGGTGCAGGTTACCGCCGTGGAACCACAGCGCCTGCTGTTGGGTCGGTTTCCACATGTTGCGCTGCTCGCCCTCCCAAGGGCCGGGATCCTTGGTGGTGTCGGAGCCGAGGCCCCAGCATTTGCCCACCTTTTCCGCCACCTCGCGCGAAATGAGATCAGCCGCCCAGCCATTCATCGAACCATAGCCGGTCGCATAGACCACCAGATCGGCGGGTAGCTCCGTGCCATCCTTCAGCACCACGGCGTTCTCCGTCAGATGCGAGACGTCGACACCGGATTTGAGCTTGATCGAGCCGTCGATCACGAGGTCACAGGCCCCGACATCAATGTAATAACCCGATCCACGCCGCAGATATTTCATAAACAGGCCCGATTCGTCATCGCCGAAATCGAGCATGAAGCCGGCTTTCTCCAGGGCGGCATAAAAATCGGCGTCCTGTTCGCGAATGCGGTCGTAAATCGGAACCTGAAACTCATGCATGATCCTGTAGGGCAGGGAGGCGAAGATGAGGTCGGCCTTGCGCGTTGTCATGCCGTTTGCCACTGCCCGCTCGGAATAGAGATCGCCGAGGCCGATATCCATCAGCGAGTCCGATTTGACGATATGGGTGGAGGACCGCTGCAGCATGGTGACATCGGCGCCCGCCTCCCAGAGCGCTGCGCAGATATCATGCGCCGAGTTGTTGGAGCCGATTACCACGACCTTCTTGCCGGCATAGGCGTCGGGGCCTGGATGCTGAGAGGAGTGCTGCTGTTCGCCCTTGAAGACATCCTGTCCGGGAAATTTCGGGATATTCGCCTTGCCCGACATGCCGGTCGCCAGTACCAGCTGTTTCGGCCGTAGCACGACCTCTTTGCCGGCGCGGTCGACAACCACCGTCCATTCGCCCGTCGCTTCGTCATATTGGGCCGACTTACAGGTGGTGGAGCCCCAATAATTCAGCTCCATGACCTTTGTATACATTTCCAGCCAGTCTCCCACCTTGTCCTTCGGCGTGAAGACCGGCCAGTTTTCCGGGAAGGGAATGTAGGGCAGGTGATCGTACCAGACGGGGTCATGCAGGCAGAGCGATTTGTAGCGCTTGCGCCAGCTGTCGCCGGGTCGCTCATTCTTTTCGATGATGATCGCCGGCACACCAAGCTGGCGAAGACGCGCGCCAAGCGCGATACCACCCTGTCCGCCGCCGATGATGACGACGTAGGGCTGCTCCGAATAGCCGAGTTCGGCGGCTTCGGCCTCGCGTTTTTCCTTCCAGGTCCGGCGGTTGCGGTCGTGGCCGTGTTCTGCGCCCATGGGCCGCCGGATACCCTTCGGCTCTTCATGGCCTTTCAGTTCACTCATGGTGGTGAGCAGGGTCCAGATCAGCCCATCCTTGAGGCGGATATGGCCGTAACCACGGGCAACTCCGGTCTCGAACTCGAACCAACCTTCGGTGACGCCATCGCCTTCCGAGGCTTGCTCCTTCACATCCTGCACCAAGCCCGAGGGTTTGATGGCGGAAAGTTGGCTCGTCAGCATGTCGCGGATCTGGTCTCGCCCTTCCAGCGTTTTCAGGTTCCAGGTGAAGGTTACGAGATCGCGCCAGTAACAATCGGCCTGAAACAGGTTGACGGCGGTGTCTATGTCTCCATTTTCCAGCGCATTGCCGAGCTTGGAAAGAACCGTGTCGATTTTGGTGGCGGGACTGACATCAAGCATATTCATCTCCTCCATGGTGCTTGGTCTGATCGTGGAGCGGCGAAGTCGCCGCCCCGAAAGCCAACGGCTCCCGCATACCGGGCTCCTCTTCCCGGCATGCGGAGGCGGAAAGCCTATTTCGAAAGATCGATCAGGATCTTCAGATGAGTGCCGGCGGGATCGAGCAGGGCATCGAAGCCCTCAGACACGGCCGTATCGAGCGTGATCCGCTTGGTAACGATCTTCGTCGCCGGTAGCAGGCCGGAGGCGATGAGTCGGATGACCCGCGGCCAATAATGGGTCGGATAGGCCCATGAGCCCTTGATCTCCAGGTCGCGGAATGTCACCTGGAACCAGTCGATCGGGTTTTCATGCGGATGCAGCCCGGTCTGTACGACGACGCCCTGTTTGCGCACCGCATCGACGCAGGCCTTGAGCGCATGTTCATTGCCTACGCATTCAATGGCAACATCACAGCCGACCTTGCCTTCCGTTGCCGCGCGCACGACATCACCGACATTGTCGCGCTTCGGGTTGATAGTGATGACGTCGGGGACGATGCTGCGGGCAAGCTCAAGGCGGGCATCATTGAGATCGGACACGAAGAGCTGGGCAGCGCCGGCCGCACGCGCGGCCAGAAGCGTGAGCATGCCGATCGGGCCGGCGCCCGTGACCAGAACGCTGTTGCCGGCGGTGACGCCGCCGCGGTCGCAGGCATAGACAGCAACCGCTGAGGGTTCAACGAGTGCGGCCTCTTCATCTGTCATCTCGTCGGGAATCTTCTGAACGTTATATTCGTTGACGAGTGCTGCCTGCGCCATGCCGCCGCCTTCCCAGCTGAGACCGACCAGCGCCAGCTGCGTGCTGAGATGGAAAAGGCCACGGTCGGCGAAATAGTCACCGGATCGCGGCATGATGAGCGGCTGGATCGAGACGCGATCACCGACGCCGACCGAGGTGACGCCTTCGCCGATGGCCTCCACGACACCGCCGAATTCGTGACCGAGAATTTGCGGGCCATGTGCGCCGGTAAAGGGGTGCGGTTCGGTGGGGATGAAGATCGGACCGTAACTATATTCATGCAGATCGGTGCCGCAGATGCCGACGAACCGGTTGCGGACGAGAACCTGCCCCGGCCCCGGCCGTTTCGGCTCGGGAATGTCTTCAACCCGCAGGTCCCTGGCTGCATGAAATCTGAGCGCGCGCATGTTTTCTCCTCGATGGCTCCTGATGCCAGAGAAGGTGCAATGCCCGTGCCAGCACGGTTTGCCGTGCTGGAAGCCTGAAATTGCGGGGTTCTACGAGAATGCCGGTTTTGTATGACGCCACAGCTGTGGCGCAACAGCCGTGGCATATGCCTCACCTGTTAGTGAGGTTTTCCGATGCCGAGGCGTCGCATTCGCCGGTGCATCGTCGTGCGATCGATGCCGAGCCGGCGTGCGGCCTCCGACACATTGCCGTTGCAGGCCGCCAGAAGCGCGCCGAGATCGGCCCCGCGACTGTCAATCATCGGGGCTGATGCGGTGGCGGCAAGATGATCGGGAAGGTCTTCCACCGTAATCACCCCGTCGTCGCAAAGGGCGGCGGCAAAGGCTATCGCATTGTCCAGCTCGCGGATATTGCCGGGCCAGCGATGGCCAAGGATCGACATCCTCGCTGCGTTGGAAAGTGTGAGAGGACGACCGGGCAGCCCATGTTTTTCCAGAATCTTATCGAGAAGCCAGGGGAAATCATCGCGCTCGTTTAGTGCGGGCAAGGTCAACACAGCCGCATTCAGACGGTAATAGAGGTCTTCGCGGAAATCTCCTGTCCGCACCATGTCGCTCAACGGGCGGTGCGATGCGGAAATCACCCTGAAATCCACCTTCTGAGGCGTGGCGCCACCGACAGGCAGGATTTCGCCTTCGGCCAATACGCGTAACAGCCGGCTTTGCGCCGCAAACGGCATGTCGCCGATTTCGTCGAGGAAAAGCGTCCCGCCCTGCGCTTCTTCCACCAGCCCTTTGCGTCCCTTCGCCAACGCGCCCGTGAAGGCCCCAGGCAGATAGCCAAACAATTCGCTTTCGATCAGCTGTTCGGGAATGGCGGCGCAGTTGACGGCGACGAAGCGGCCTGTAACACCGCTGGCGTCATGGATGATGCGTGCGAGATGTTCCTTGCCGGTTCCGGTCTGGCCCTGCAGAAGGATCGGCAGTTTCGCGGGCGCCAGTTTTTCCACCTTGCGTCTGAGGTTTCGAACCGCCGGCCCATCGCCGCCGATCTCTTTCATGACGGGCCGGGGCTTTGGACGGGCAAGCGGCACGGTCGACCGGCGTTGTTGCGGTTCGATCGCATGCGCATAAAGCACCGTGCCATCCTTCACGACAATGCGCCGCTCCCGCGGCAGGCTTGACCGGGTGAGAGAGGCAAGCTCATCAAAGCCGGCCTCGAAAAACTCCTCAACTCGCTCTCCGAGGAGACGTTCCGGCATGCGCCAGTCAAGCCCGTGCGATGCGGCGAGAAGGCGTGCGGCGGCATGCGTCATGCCCGTTATCCGGCCGGAGCCATCGACGGACAGAGCCGCTTCGGGGTCGACGTCCAGAAATTCGGGCGCGCCAGCAAAGCGCAGCACGAGATCATGACGGCTGCTGGCCATCAGATTTGCCAGTTCGATCCTTCGCACGGTCGAGGAAACCAGATGACGCGCCATGTTCTGGCTGGTCTTGAGGATAGGCGAACTTAGGAGTGAAATATCGAGTACGGCGGTGAGTGCGCCCTGGGTATCGTAGATCGGGGCGGCGGTACAGGAAAGCGGCGTATGCGTCACATCAAAATGATCGGTCTGGTGGATCGTCAGCGCTTCGCCGGTGGCGATGCAGGCGCCGACGGCGCAGGTGCCGGCGCGCGGTTCCGACCATTCCGAGCCCAGGTAAAGCCCGGCCTTGCGCAGATTGTTGTTGAATGACGGGTCGCCCAGAAACTCGACCGTCACCCCTTGCTGATCCGAAAGAAGAAGAACGTAATTCTGCTCGGCCACCTGCTGGTATAGCCGCTCCAGGCCGGAACGGGCGATGTGCACAAGGTCTTCCGCCCGCTGGCGATGTTCACGTAGGCATGTCTCGGAAACGATCACCGCTTCGCGGGCCTTGGCCGGATCAAGCTGATAGGTATCGAGACAACGCCGCCAGGATTCGAGCACCACCGCGTCGCGGCCGGTATTCCCGCCCCGTCGGACGCGCTCAATTTCCTTGATGTGATCGGAAAAACCCATAAACCACCGGCCCTCGACAGCCGCCTCCCGTGATTTTCCCAGCGATCATATCCAGTTTTATGAAGTCTGGCTAACCTCCCGGTGAATTTTTAGCGTATTGGCTCGATTGTGCTGGCAGCGACGCGGCCGAGTTGCGCCCGTGATGCGGGTCTCATCAACTGACGCCCTTCAGGGCGCGTGACCGCAAACGTCGCAGCCGAACCTCCATCTGCCTCTTTGCCTGAATGTCGCCACGCCTCACGGCCACCGCGATGCCTTCCACCCATGCCGCAATGGCGCCGTCGTCATCTCCCAGCCGTGCACGACATTCGCCGAGTTCGGCCCAGACCGCCGAATAGTCGGGATCCTGCCGGACGGCCTCCTGGAGATGAAAAGCGGCGTCTTCGAACTGCCCGGCCGCCTTGAGCGTCTTTGCGATTGAAAAGCGCAGGAGCGGGCTGTCCCGTCCGTCTTCCAGCATCCTCATGAGTTTTTCGATCATCATTATCCCGTTGCAATGGTGAAGCACCATGCAATCGGTACGACCTCAAGCGCGCTTGAGGTCAATCGGGATTTTGCGCGTTCACTTCGCCATGCGCCGCAATGCAACCGGGTCCCATATGTCGTCGAGCGGGCCTTCGAGAGCGGTTCGCGGGGGGATGAGCTTCGGTTCGATGATGGTGACTTCCGGCTCGGTCCGGTTCTCTTCCAGCAGTTCGAAACCCTTTTCGAGCATCTGCGCGATATCGGGCTTGATCATATAGACCGGGAAGGGAAGGAATGACGCGAACGGGTCGTAGTCGAAGCAGCCGACAACGATGTCGCCGAAGGCCTCACCGTCATGACGCCCCATGAAACGAAGCAGGCCTTCGAAATTTATCGATGAATTGACGAAGAAACAGCGGGGCAGGCGGCCCCTGCGCTCGAAGAAACGTTCGAATGCCAGCTCTGTCATATGCGGTGAATAACCGGTGATCTCGATATCGTCTCCGCTCTCCGCCCCGAAATAGGCGGCCTTGGCGGCATGGAAGCCGTCGATACGCTCGCGGCTGGCGTGGTCGTCATGACCGCCGAACAGGATGACGTCATCGGGACCGAGAGGCCCGTTTTTTTCCGCATGGGCAAGGATCGCCGATGTCAGTATTTCCGCGCCGTGCCTGTTGTCGGAAATGACCGAGGAGGCAAATTTGCCGGGCAGGTCGATATTGACATGCGGCAGCGCCGCGCGGGCGCAGACCTGGTGCACGCCATCTGGATCGGTCACGCCGGCAATGAAGAGCGCATCGATGGAATAGGCGATCAGGGTCTCGACGGTGCGCCGTTCCTCCTCGGGATCGCGTCGCCCGGAGACCACCATGGGCGACAGGCCGCGTTTGCGCGCCTGCCCCTCGAATGTCTGCGCCATCGAGGAGAAAAACCGGTTGTCATAAACGGGCACCAGAAGCCCGACGAGGCCGGATTTCGAACTTCTCAAACCGCGCGCCTGAAGATTGGTGGTGTAACGGTGCGCCTTGGCAAGCGAGAGAATTCTGTCGGCAGTCTCCTCCGAAATCCGCCGTTTGCGCCACGATCCGTTCAATACGGCGCTCACTGTCGAAGCCGACGCGCCCGACAATATCGACAAGTCATAAATGGTGGCTTTCTTGGAACTTATGCCCGTCACTGTGATCTCCCCAACTGATTCCGATTATTAGAGCACGCGTCCCCTTGACGGAAGGGAGCTTCATGATATGGTTATTGCACCATCGATTGTGCAGCTTGGCAATATCGATTGTGCAAGATGGTTGCTGTGGGAGTGGCAAGGGAGAGTCTCGAATAAGCGAGATGAGAAATTTTGAACGCGCCAGATGAAAAAATGGCTGCGGCGGGGTTTCGTTTGCCGATTTTTTGAGGAGGAACATCATGAAGAAAATTATTGCTGCAGCGGTCGGCCTGTCGCTCGCGTTGCTCTCGTCCACCGCCTTTGCCGAAGGGCCGAAGGTGGGCGTCGTCGTCAAGATCGGCGGCATTCCGTGGTTCAACGCCATGGAGGCTGGTATCAAGGAGCAGAGCAAGAAGCTCGGTGTCGACGGTTTCATGGTCGGCCCGACCAGCGCCGACCCGGCCCTGCAGGTCCGCGCCATCGAGGACCTGATCGCCCAGAAGGTCGATTTCATCGGTGTTGTACCGAATGATGCGAAGGTGCTGGAGCCGGTGCTGAAAAAAGCCCAGGCCGCCGGTATCAAGGTCATTACCCACGAATCGCCCAAGCAGCTCGGTGCTGACTGGGATTTCGAACTGGCATCCGCAAAGGGTTTCGGTGAGGCGCATGGCAAGCTCTTGGCGGAAAAGATGGGCGGCAAGGGCTCCTATGCTGTCTTCGTCGGTTCGCTCACTGTTCCGCTTCATAATGCCTGGGCGGACGCCGCCATCGCCTATATCAAGGCCAATTATCCGGACATGAAGCTCGTCGGCGATCGCTACGGCGTGGCGGAGGACCTCGACAAGAGCCGTTCGACGGCGCTTGACCTGATGTCCGCCAATGCTGACCTGAGCGGTTTCCTCGCCTTCGGTTCGCAGGGACCGATCGGAGCCGGGCGCGCCGTTGAAGAGCGGCGCAAGGATGGCAAGGTCTTCGTCATCGGCCCGTTCTCTCCGGGGCAGGGCGTCAAGCTCATCAAGTCGGGGGCGCTGACGGGCGGCTTCATGTGGAACCCGAAACAGGCCGGTGAAGTCTTCATCACCCTCGCCGATCGTATCGCCAAGGGCGAGACACCCAAGGCCGGCGACAATATCGAAGGTCTCGGCACCATCAATCCCGAGGGTAACACCATCGTCGTCGACCAGCTTTTGAAGATCGACAAGGAAAGCATCGACAAGCTCGTTTCCATGGGCCTCTGATCCTCCCCAAGGCCAAGGGCGTCGCGCGAGGTGTAATACTCGCGCGACGCCTCATCAGGAAAAACATGCCGAGCGCCACGTCTGCAATGCTGCCGCGGCGAAGGAGATTTACATTATCATGAGCGCAGAACCGCTCCTGTCCCTTAAAAATGTCAAAGTCACCTTCGGTGGTGTCCGCGCGCTGAAGGGTGTTTCTTTCGAGGTCAATCGGGGTGAAGTGCATTGCCTTGCCGGCGAAAATGGCTGCGGCAAAAGCACTCTGATCAAGGTCATAACGGGCGTTTACACGCCCCAAAGTGATGCTGAACTCTATTTCGACGGTAAGCCGATAGCCACGATGACCCCAACGCTTGCGCAATCGCTTGGCATTCAAGTGATCTGGCAGGATCTGGCGCTGTTCGATGAAATGACGGTGGCTGAAAATATCGGCTTCCAGTACGCGGTGAATGGAAAATACGGGCTGGTCGACAAGCGCGCCATCGAACAGGCTGCCGAAAAGGCGCTGGCGCGGCTCGGCGTCGAGATCGATCTTGATAAGCCGCTCAAGGAACTGCCCATCGCCCAGCGTCAGATCGTGGCGATTGCCCGCGCGCTGGTTGGGGAAGCGCGGCTCGTTTTCATGGACGAACCGACCGCGTCGCTCACGCAGTCGGAAACGGATCACCTGATCGACATCGTCCGCAACCTCTCCGCCTCCGGCGTTGCGGTTGTGTTCGTCTCGCACCGGCTGGCGGAAGTGCTCGAGATTTCAGACCGCATCACCGTGCTGCGGGACGGGTCACTCGTTGGCGTTTTCCCCGTCGAAGGCATGACCCAGTCTCGGGTGACCGAGCTGATGACCGGCCGCAATTTCGACAGCGCCGTCATTGCCGCCGATCACGATGACAAGCCCGTCGTTCTTTCTGTGCGCGGGCTGAGCCGGGCCGGCGAGTTCGAGGATGTTTCGTTCGATCTGCGGCGGGGAGAAACGCTCGGTATTACCGGCCTGCTTGGAGCCGGCCGTACGGAACTGGCTTTGACACTGTTCGGCATGCATCGGCCGCAATCGGGTGAAATCCTCATTGACGGCAAGAAGGTGGATTTTCATTCCAACCGCGATGCGATCCGGGCGGGCGTCGCCTATCTTTCCGAAGACCGGCTATCGCTTGGTCTCAACCAGCCGCAATCCATTGCTGACAATATGGTCATGGCTTCGCTCGACCGGCTGCTGAGCGGCGGCCTGATCTCACCGTCGAAAAAGGCCGATGTCGTTTCCCGCTGGATTTCGGCGCTCGGCGTCAAGATCGGCCTGCCGGAAGATCCGATCCGCACGCTTTCGGGCGGCAACCAGCAGCGTGTGGCGATTGCCAAGTGGCTGGCGATCGGACCGAAAATCCTCATCCTCGACGCGCCGACCGTTGGGGTCGATGTCGGCGCCCGCGCCGGCATCTTCGAAATCGTCCGCAAGCTCGCCGCAGAAGGTCTTTCGATCATCGTGATCTCCGACGAGCCGCCGGAAGTTTATTTCAATACAGACAGGGTCATCCACATGGTCGAAGGCCGGTTCCACGCCACCTATGATCCGCGATGCCTGTCGCTCACCGAACTGGAGGCCGCCATCTATGCGTAGGCTCATCCTCGGACATACAACCGAATTCACGCTGCTTGTGGTCATGGTGCTGCTCTGCACGGGACTGTCTTTCGCCACCGACCGGTTCCTCACCATCTCCAACGCTTTCGATGTGCTGAATGTCTCGGCGGTCAACATCATCTTCGCGGTCGGCCTGCTCGTGGTGCTGATCTCGGGCGGTATCGACATTTCCTTCGCGGTCGCAGCCTCCGTCGTCCAATATGTGACGGTGCTGGCGCTCAATGCGCTCGGCGGCGGCAACTGGGCGGAAGGTTTCATCATTGCCGGCGCGGTTGGCCTCGGTCTCGGTTTCGTCAACGCCTTCCTCGTCTGGCGGCTCAACATCATTTCCATCGTCGCGACCATTTCCACCTTCAACATCTTCTTCGGGCTGTTGATGTTCTTCACCAAGGGCGTGTCGATCTACGACCTGCCGGAATGGCTGTCGACGCGCGTGGTGTTTTACGAGCGTGAGATGTCCGATGGTTCCTGGGTCGAGTTGACGCTGCCGGTCGTGGTGATGATCCTTTGCTGCCTCGCCACCTGGTTCATGATTTCGCGCACCACTGTCGGCCGCAAGCTTTATGCCTTCGGCGACAATCCGGAGGGCGCTCGCCGCTTCGGCATCAATATTGGCGCCATGCACTACATTTCCTTCGGCTGGCTTGGCCTGATGGCGGGCATTGCCGGGCTCATGCAGGCGCATTATGCGCAGGAGGTGGTGCCGAACGCGCTTTATGGCCGCGAGCTGGATGTTCTTGCCGCAACCGTCCTCGGCGGCGCGCGGCTTGGCGGCGGCAAGGGCTCCGTCATCGGCTGCGTGCTCGGGGTGCTGATGGTGTCCATCACCCAGAACGGCCTCAACCTGATGGGCGTTTCTCCCTTTGCCTTCAAGATGATCGTCGGGGCCATCATCCTCATCGCCATCACGCTCTCTTCCACCCGGTTCGACAAGCTCCTGCCGAGCGCCTTACGGACATCCGCAAAGAAGGGGAGCGCACAGCGATGAACAGTCTCGTTCGGAAATTCAACGCGATTTTCGGTGCCGACATGGCCGGGCCAGTGATTGCCTTCATCGCGGTCATGCTCATCTTCGGAACCTTTGCCGATAACTTCCTCTCGCTCGCGACATTCGGTTCGGTCGCCTTCCAGCTGCCGGAACTCGGTCTCTTGACACTGGCGATGCTGCTGCCGCTTCTGACGGGCGGCATCAATCTGTCCGTCACCTTCGCCGCCAATCTGTCGGGTCTCGCCGCAGCCTGGGTGTTGCAGGCCCATGGCGGGGTGGATGCGCCGCCGAGCGCATTCCTGTTTGCCTGCCTTGCCGCACTAGCCACCGGCGGCGCTGCCGGAGCCATGACGGGGGCGGCGATTGCCTACACCCGCGCGCACCCCATTCTGGTGACGCTGTCGATGATGATCTTCCTGCGCGGCCTCGGCGAGTTTCTCACCCGTGGCGGAGACGTCTCCGGTTTCCCCGCCTATATGGCGCCGCTCGGTCACGGCACGCTTCTCGGTCTGCCGATCCCGCTTCTGATCTTTATCGTCTGCGTCGGCCTCTGGCATGTGCTGCTGACACGAACCAAGCTCGGCTTCGGGCTGTTGATGATCGGCTCGAACATCGAAGCCGCGCGTTATTCGGGCCTCAACACGCGCAAGATTCAGGTTCTCGTGTACACGCTCTCGGGTCTGATGTGTGCGGTTGCCGGCATCATCATGCTTGCCCGTTTTAATTCCGTCCGTGTCGGCCACGGGGAATCCTATCTGCTGATCACGGTGCTGGCGGCCTTTCTTGGCGGCATCAATCCGTTCGGCGGTTTCGGTCGTGTCCTGCCCGTCTTCGTCGCGCTCATCGTTCTGCAGCTTCTGTCATCCGGCCTCAATCTTCTCGGGGCCAATCAGCATCTGGCAACGGCGCTCTGGGGCGTGTTGATGATCGTCGTCATGGCGGCGCGCGGCCTGTTTTCAAGCTACTTCGCATCTCTCAGAAAGAAGGTATGACGTGAAAGGCTTCGGTGTTCACGCAATGATGTGGTCTCTCAAATGGGACCACGAAAACGCCAGACGGTCCATCGCCGCTGCCGCGGATTACGGTCAGGATTTCATCGAGATTCCACTTATCGATATCCCCTCCGTCGATGCAAAACACACACGCACCCTGCTGGAGAAATACGGCTTGCGCGCCGTCTGCTCGCTGGTGCTGCCGGAACCCGCCTGGGCGTCCGTACATCCCGATGCGGCAATCGACCATCTGAATGCCGCGCTCGACAAGGCTGCAGAAATGGGCGCGGAAGCGCTGACGGGTGTTACCTACGGCGGCACCAATGAGCGAACCGGATTTCCGCCGACACAGGGTGAATATGACAACCTGACAAGGGCGCTTTCGCGGGCTGCCGGCCACGCAAAAACACACGGCCTGCAATTCGGCATCGAGACCGTCAACCGTTACGAGAACCATCTGCTCAATTCCGCCGAACAGGCGGTGGCGCTGGTGGAGCGCATCGGCGCCGACAACGTCTTCATCCATCTCGATACCTTCCACATGAATATGGAGGAAAAGGGCATCGCCAATGGCATCATCGCCGCCCGCAACCATCTGAAATACATGCATATGTCGGAAAGCGACCGCGGTACGCCGGGTTGCGGCAATGTTGCCTGGGACGAGGTGTTTTCGGCGCTCGCAGCCATCGGCTTCAAGGGCGTGCTGACGCTCGAAAGTTTCGCCGCGATGCCCAGGGAGATGGCGGGCGCGATTTCGACCTGGCGGCCGGTTGCGCCCAGTGCCGATGAGGTTCTCGACAGGGGACTGTCATTCCTGCGCGACAAGGCAAACCAGTACCGCATTTTCTGAGAGTACTCATTATCGGGGCAAGCACCTTGAACACTATTGACGATAATGCCCGCGAGATTGCGGGCCTTGCCCTCCAGCGACTGGAAGGGTCAAAGGGCCGGCGTGTGATGATTGCGATTGCCGGCGCCCCCGGATCGGGAAAATCAACCATCGCCGAACGCGTGGTCGAGGCGTTGAACGCAGGCGACGGCGTATCGGCCGCACTGTTCCCGATGGATGGTTTTCATTATGACGATGCCGTTCTGGAAGAGATGAAGCGCCGTCCCTTCAAGGGCGCCATCGATACGTTCGATGCTCACGGCCTGCGCCATATGCTTGAGCGCCTGAAGGCCAATGAGGACGATGTCGTCGCCGTTCCCGTCTTTGACCGCGCCCTCGAGATCGCCCGCGCCGGTGGCCGCCTGATCCCGCAATCCGTCGATATCATCGTCTGCGAGGGCAATTATCTTCTCGCCGGCCAGTCGCCATGGGATCGTCTCAAGCCGATCTTCGATCTCACGATTTTCGTTGATGTCGACGAGGACGATCTGCGTGCTCGGCTGCGGGACCGCTGGCGGAGCTTCGGTCTCGGCGAGGGGGAGATCAACCGGAAGGTGGAGGAAAACGATCTCCCCAATGGCCGCTTCATCACATCCACAAGCACGGAGCCGGACCTTCGCATCGGAAATCCGGGAAGCACTCCCGCGTCCTGAACCTGCCTGAAGGGCTGCGCCTCCCCACCCAAAGTCAAGCGAAACAGAAAAGCGAAAGAGACCCCCATGAAACACGGCATCTATTACTCTTACTGGGAACATGAGTGGAGCGCCAAGTTCGGCCCCTATATCGAGAAGGTCGCCAGGCTCGGTTTCGATATCATCGAAGTCGCCGCCCACCACATCAATGAATACAGTGACGCCGAACTCGCCGTCATCAGGCAGAGCGCGAAGGATAACGGCATCATCCTCACCGCCGGCATCGGCCCTTCGAAAACGAAGAACCTGTCGTCGGAGGATGCTGCGGTTCGCGCAGCCGGCAAGGCGTTCTTTGAACGCACCCTTGCCAATGTCGCCAAGCTCGACATCCATACGATTGGCGGCGCGCTGCACTCCTACTGGCCAATCGACTATTCGCAGCCGGTCGACAAGGCGGGTGACTATGCGCGCGGCGTGGAAGGCATTCACGGCATTGCCGATTTCGCCAATGATCTCGGCATCAACCTGTGCATCGAAGTCCTCAACCGCTTCGAAAACCACGTACTCAACACGGCGGCCGAAGGCGTCGCTTTCGTCAAGGATGTCGGCAAGAACAACGTGAAAGTCATGCTGGATACCTTCCACATGAATATCGAGGAAGACAGTTTTGGCGAGGCCATCCGCACGGCCGGCCCGTTGCTGGGGCATTTCCATACCGGCGAGAGCAATCGCCGCGTACCGGGCAAGGGCAGGATGCCCTGGCACGAAATCGGCCTTGCCCTTCGCGATATCAATTACACCGGCGCGGTCGTCATGGAGCCGTTCGTCAAGACCGGCGGCACAATCGGCTCCGACATCAAGGTGTGGCGCGATCTCAGCGGCGGCGCCGACCTCGCGAAAATGGACGAGGATGCCCGCAATGCCCTGGCATTCTCCCGTTTCGTCCTTGGCGCCTGACGCCCCCTGAGCGCATTGACCGGGCGGCGGCCATCTGTCGCCCGGGCAGCCATTGCTATGTTTGCCCGCCATCGCCGAGTTGAAAAGACAACCGCTTGTGGGCTAAAGCACTGATGTCTTTTCAGGATCAAAACGATCCGCCCAAGACCATTGGTTTGCATGATCCCTGTCGCATTGCCCTCCGTCGAAGCGCTGCTTCTCCTTGCCTTCTTGATCGTCACGACCCTCATATGGATCGTCTGGACGCTCTCGCTGTTCGTGCGATATGTGGCAGGCCGCTGGAAACGCCTGATGATCCTGCCCTATGGGCTGGTAACCGCCGTCGCGCTTTTCACCCTCTTTTGGTTCGGTGATTTTTATCTCCAGATGCGCGCCTATGACAAAGAGAGGGCGGCAAGCCATCGGCCGGAACTGCTAGAGCCGGCACGCCTTGGCCAGATCGACATGCCCAAGGGCACGAAACTCGAACTGGCCATTGCCAACGACAGGGAAGCCTTCGACCGGGCCGTGTTTCCGCATCCCGTGCGGGTGGCGGATATCGATGCCGTCGAAATCGCCCGTTATATCGCGAAAAAAACCAACGAGAATTACGAAACGGTGGGCTTTACCCCGCAGACCATGCGGATTACCGGCAACGGCGTGACCAACCAGAGCGCCTGGCGCTGCGACGCGACGCAACCGGTGGAGTTCGATCTTTCGCCTGATGGCGGCATCTCCGCCTTCAGCAATTGCACTCTTTCCGACGGCAATGTTGTTGACGGCATCACCGTGCCGAAAGGCACGTCCCTGCGCGCCTCCACCGGCAATGTCTATACCGATGGCTTCGTCGATTCCGATCGATGGGTTCTCGATACGGCTCAGGACCAGACCGTTCACATCGACAGTTTCGATCTTTTCGAAGCAACGCTTGCCCTTGATGGCGAGCGAAAACTCCACGAAATCAAAAGAGGTGTCCTGTCGAAAGACGCAACGCTCGGGACGCTTCACCATGCCGCCGGAAGCAATATTCGTTATAATCCCCGGCATCTTCGCAAGGATTATCCCGGCGCGTGGTTGATAATCCCGCCCCTGCCGGTTGCCGATGCTCCACCGGTTCCGTCGCATGGTATCGTGCAGGGCAGGGACGGAAAGCTTCTGTCCTCCGCCGCTGACTGATTGCACGAGGGTCACCGTAAAACGGAAGCGAGAAATTCGCGTGTGCGGTCTTCTTTCGGCTGGCCGAAAATCTCGTCTGGTTTCCCCTGTTCGCAGATGCGGCCCTTGTCGAAGAAACAGACGCGGTCCGAGACTTCCCGGGCAAAACGCATTTCATGGGTGACAAGAAGCATCGTCAGGTCATGCTCATGAGCCAGATCGCGGATGACGGACAGCACTTCGCCGACCAGTTGCGGGTCTAGCGCCGAGGTCGGCTCATCGAAAAGCAGAACACGCGGACGCATGGCAAGCGAACGGGCAATGGCGACGCGCTGCTGCTGCCCGCCGGAAAGCTGCACCGGATAATGATCCTTCTTGTCCGCCAGCCCGACCATCTTCAGCAATTCGACTGCGCGCGCCTCCGCCTCTGCGCGGCTGATGCCCAGAACCCGCACCGGCGCTTCCACGATATTGCGAAGGACGGTCATATGGGGAAAGAGATTGAAGCTCTGGAAGACCATGCCGACGTGGTTGCGGATCTGGCGCAGATGTTTTTCCGAGGCCTTGAAAGGTCCTTTGCCGCCTGGCTCATGGTAGGACATGTCGGCAAGGGTCAGCTTTCCCTCCTGGAACGGCTCCAGCGTCATGAGAATGCGCAGAACCGTTGATTTGCCGGAGCCGGAAGGACCGATGAGGGTGACTTTTTCGCCCTTCGCCACGCTGAAATTGAACTGGTCGAGCACCGTCAGAATGCCGAAGCGTTTCGTGACATCGGAAAATTCGATCAGTGGCTGGTTGGTGTTGTTGGTCATCGCAAGGGTATTCCTGCTTTTGGAAGCGCCCTTTGCAGGCGGCTGAGGCCTGCCGAGCAGATTATGGTCAGAAGGAGGAAGATCAGGCCCACAAGCGTCAGCGGCACCAGATATTCGAAGGTGCGCTCGCCGATCATATTGGCAAGGCCCATCATTTCCAGAACCGTGACGACGGAAAGCACCGGCGTTTCCTTGATCATGGCGACGAGATAGTTGCCCATGGCCGGGACGATGCGCGGAATGGCCTGCGGGATGATGATATCCCTGTAGGTCTGCATGCGTGTGAGATTAAGCGCCGTCGCCGCTTCCCATTGCCCGTGATGCACCGCCTCGATGCCGCCGCGATAGACCTCGGACGTATAGGCGGCATATTGCAGGCCGAGCGCCAGCGCGCCGGTGAGAAATGCCGGCAGAACAATGCCGAAATCCGGAAGCACGTAATAGAGAAAGAACAGCTGCACCAAAAGCGGCGTATCGCGCAGGAATTCGACAATCAGCGCGGTCGGCCAGGAGATCATCCTGACGCGGCTGCGGCGCAGCAGCGCGAAGACGAGCCCCAGAACCAGCGCAATGGCAAAACCGGCGGCGGCGGCCTTCAGCGTCACCGTAAGCCCGATCAGGATGATGGGCAGGATGGAGGTCGTGTAGGTGAGCCAGGTGGTCGTGTCCCATTCGTAACCATACATCATGAGCCGATATCCTTACGAATGGCGGGTGCGCGGGAAGACGTTGCCGCGCCGCACGAAGCGTTCGATCACCCGGATGACGACCATCAGGATCAGCGACATCGCGAAATAACAAAGCAGCGTGATCGAATAGATGCTGGCGCTATCCAGCGTCAGGTTGCGGATCGACTGCGCCGCGAAAGTGAGGTCGGCAATCGAGATCAGCGACACGAGCGAGGAAAGCTTCAGCGTTTCGATGGCGAGATTGCCGAAGGCCGGCATCATCTCGACAACGGCCTGCGGCAGCGAGATGCGAAACAGCGTCTGCAGCCGTGTGAAGTTCAGCGCTCGTGCGGCTTCGAGCTGCTGCACCGAAACGGAAGACAGCGCGCCGCGCACAATCTCGGCGCCATAACCGCCGGCATGGGCGGCAAGCACCAGCACGCCGGTGGTGATCGGGTCGAAGCTCAGCCCGACCAGCGGCAGCGCGTAATAGAACCAGAAAAGCTGCACCAGCAGCGAGGTGCCGCGGAACACTTCCGTGTAACATAGCGCGATGGTCGACAGGATCGGTCCACCCTCGACGCGCAGAATGCCGAAGAAAAAGGCGAGCACCGTGCCGACGACAAGGGCTGCGAGCGTAATCGTCATGGTGACGACGGCGCCTTGCCACAACATCGGCAGATAGGCGGTCATGTCCATCTGGCGTTTTCCCGAATTCCCGAGGAACGGCGCCCGGTCATGGCCGGGCGCCGGCTGGCATTATTTGCCGGCGCAGAGATCGGCGACCTTCTTTTCGGCCGCCGCCGCGATACTCTGTTCAGACAGGCCGTATTTTGCGAGGATTTTCTTGTAATCGTCGGTCTTGCGGAATTCGACGAGCGCTGCGTTGAAGGCGTCACGCAGCTCCTTGTCTTCCGGCCGGAAAGCGAAACCGCCGTAATTGCGCACCGGCGCATCCTTCACGACGGGGTCGGTGAAAGGCTCGACCTGCTCGACATTGGCCTGCCCCTTGGCGAGTTCCGAAACAGTCAGCTCCGTCGCTGCATAAGCATCGGCGCGGCTCTGGACGGTCGGAATGGCATCGGCGTTGGCCGGGATGAAGACGATCTGTTCTTCCTTGACGCCGACCGCCCGCAGGAAGTCGACATTATTGGCGCCCGACACGACGGCCACCTTCAACGAGGGGTCCTTGGCGATATCGGCATAGGTGGTGAGCTTTTTCGGGTTGCCCTTCTTCACCAGCAGGCCTTCGCCATAGGACGAGTTCGGTTCGGTGAAGGCGACCTGCTTGCAGCGCTCGGGCGAGATGTTCTGTTCGGCGGCTGCAAAATCGAAGCGACGGGCTTTGAGGCCGGGGATCAGCGTGCCGAATGGGGTCACCGTCCAGTTGACCTCTTCGATACCCATCGATTTCAGAACCGCATTGGCCACATCGGGGCCGATGCCGGCGGAGGTGCCGTCTGGCTGCATGTAGGAATAGGGGACTTCATTGGCTGTGGCGGCGCGGATATAGCCTTGGCTTTTGACTTCCTCGACTGTCAGGGCGCTGGCGGACGTCATGCCGATGGTAAGCGCGAGGGCGGAAAGCCCGGCAAGTCTGGTAATGTGCATGTTCTTACTCCTCTGGTTGGGTTACGTGGTCCGTTTTCGGATCTCACGATGATTTTTGGCTAGGTATTCTCCGTGACCGTGGCGATGACGGAAAGGCAGTCGCCGGCCTTGATGAGGCCGGGAACATGGCGCGCGGCAAGCACGCCATTGATAGAGGCGCGGTAATCGACCGGCGCGAGGCCGGTTTTGCCGACGGGATAAACCCGGGCGATTGTTTCACCCGCCGTGACCGCGTCTCCCAGATCGCGGACAAAGGCGACAAGCCCGTCGTCTTCGGCAAAGGTGAAGCAATCGCTGGATGGCATGTCCAGCCAGCGGCTTGGCGCAGGCGCCGGTGCGCCGGCGAGGATGCCGGCATGGCGCAGCAGATTGACGGTGCCTTTGCGGGCAATGTCGATCGATCTTGCGCTCGCCGTGCCGGCTCCGCCGAGTTCGGTGGTGACGAAGACCTTGCCCATCTCCTCGACTGTCGTGTCGAGCATGCCGACGGCATCGATTTCCAGCATCTTCATCGAATAGGGGGCAGCAAAAGCCGCCACCGCTTCAAAACACCGGGCCTCCTGCGTCTTGTCGGGCAATTCGTGGGCTGCGGCATAAGGCAGGAAATCAAGCGTCCTGCCGCCGGAATGGAAATCGAGAACGATATCCGCAAGCGGTATCAGATAGCGGGTCACGTAGTCGGCGATCTTCTCCGTCACCGTGCCGTCAGGGCGGCCGGGAAAACTGCGGTTCAGGTTTCCCCGGTCGATGGGTGAGGTGCGTGTTCCCGCTCGGAAGGCGGGATAGTTGAGCGCCGGCACGATGATGACGCGCCCGTTCACGTCTGCCGGATCGAGCGTGTGGGCGAGTTCGAAGAGTGCTGCCGGTCCCTCATATTCGTCGCCATGATTGGCGCCGGTCAAAAGGGCTGTCGGCCCTTCGCCATTGGCGATGACGCAGATCGGGATCATCACCGAACCCCAGGCGCTGTCATCGCGGCTGTATGGCAGCCGCAGATGACCGTGCTGCACGCCCTTCGCGTCAAAATCGACGGAGGGCGTGATCGGTGAGGGGCGAAGCGCGGTCTTCAACATCGTCTCAGCCTTTCACGAAGAGTTGCCGCGGCACATTGGAAAGGCATTCGACACCGGTTTCAGTGATGGCGATGCTTTCGGTGATTTCGAGGCCCATGTCTTCCAGCCAGAGGCCGGTCATGAAATGGAATGTCATGCCGGGTTTCAGCTCCGTGCGGTCGCCCGGGCGAAGGCTCATGGTGCGCTCGCCCCAGTCCGGCGGATAGGACAGGCCGATGGGATAGCCGGTGCGGTTGTCCTTGATGATCCCGTATTTTTTCAGGACGGCGAAAAAGGCATTGGCGATGTCCTCGCAGCTGTTGCCCGGTTTCGCTGCGGAAAGACCGGCTTCCATGCCTTCAAGCGTTGCTTTTTCCGCATCGAGAAATGCCTGTGTCGGCTTTCCGAGAAAGACGGTGCGCGACAGCGGGCAATGATAACGGCGGTAAGCACCGGCGATTTCGAAGAAAGTACCTTCGCCTGAGCGCATCGGCTTATCGTCCCATGTCAGATGTGGCGCGGACGCGTCTGCACCCGAAGGAAGCAGCGGCACGATGGCGGGATAGTCTCCGCCGAATTCGGCGGTTCCACGAATGCCGGCATCGTATATTTCGGCCACGAGATCGCATTTGCGCATGCCCGGCTCAACGACATCGACAATACGCTTGTGCATCAGCTCGACGATCTTGCCGGCCTTGCGCATATAGTCGAGTTCAGTCGGGCTCTTCACCGCGCGCTGCCAGTTCACGAGACCGGCGGCATCCTTGAAACGGGCGTTCGGCAGATGTTTCTGCAGAGACGCGAAGGCGGCTGCCGAGAAATAATAATTATCCATCTCAACGCCGACTGTCAGGCTGGACCAGCCGCGCTCCTCTATGATCTGCGACAACAGATCCATCGGGTGCCGTTCGGTCGATTGAACGTAGTGATCCGGATAGCCGATGATATTGTCCTGGGCGAGATAGGCTGTGCGCCTGGCGCCGTTGGCATCCTGCTTGCGGCCGTACCAGATCGGCTCGCCCTCCGGCGGCACCAGCACGCATTGATGCACATAGAAGGACCAGCCGTCATAGCCGGTCAGCCAATGCATGTTGGACGGGTCGGTGACGACAAGCAGGTCGATGCCCGCCTTTTCCATGGCATTGCGGGTTTTGGACAGGCGCGCGGCATATTCCTCGCGCGTAAAGTTCAGCGTTACGCTCACGCTGCGTCTCCCATTTTTACGCTGTTTTCGATGGTTTGACCGCTCTTGGCTTCCCTTGCGCGGGCAAAGGCGAGATTGGCGATGGCGGTGTCCTGCACGCCGGTGCCGGTCAGATCGGCAAAGGTGATGTCCTTGCTCGATACGCGGCCCTGTACCTTGCCGGCAATGACACCCCCAAGTTCGGCGGAGTGTTGATCCGACGCGGCGCGCCCGGCGGCGATGGCGTGATGCAACTCACCGAGAATGCGGGTTTGCGATATGCGGTCCGCGACATAGCGCGCTCTGGCGAATACGGCTGGATCGATTTCGTTCTTGTGTTCGGCATCCGATCCCATGGCTGTCAGATGCTGGCCTTCTTCCAGCCAGTCGGCAAAGAGGATCGGCTTTTCGGCGGGTGTCGTTGTCACGATGATATCGGCGCCCCGCGTGGCGGCCTGCGGATCGGCCATGGCGGTGACTTCGATGGCGTGTTCGCTGGCGAAATCGCCCGCAAGTCTCTTGGCCTTGTCATGGTCGCGCGCCCATATCCGCGCCGATCTGATCGGGCGCACCAGCATCAGGGCTTCAAGCTGCAAACGTGCCTGCATGCCCGCCCCGAAGATCGCGGCGACGGAAGCGTCCTTGCGGGCCAGATGCCGCGCCGTAACAGCACCGGCCGCGGCGGTCCGCACATCGGTAAGATAGCCGTTATCGAGGAGAAGGGCCTCCACCAGTCCGGTCTTTGCGCTGAAGAGGATCATCAGGCCATTGAGGCTGGGCAGACCGAGTTTCGGATTGTCGAAGAAACCGGGGCTGACCTTGATGGCGAAACCGTCGAAACCCGGCACATAGGCCGTCTTCACATCCACTTCGCCACGAAACTCGGGGATATCGAGCCGCAGGATCGGCGGCATGGCAACGGCTTGCGTTGCGAGCGCCGCAAAGGCCCGCTCCACGCAATCGACAGCGGAAAGGTCGAGCTTCACGACAGCCCGCAGGTCTTTTTCGGTCAGGATGGTGATGCGGCTCATGCGGCTCCCCCATCGATGATCGTTCTGTGGACCGCCGGATCGATATTTCCGCCCGACACGATGATGGCGGTCGGGCCGCTGATGTCGATCTTGCCGGACAGGATGGCAGCGAAACCGACGGCGCCCGCACCCTCCACCGTCGAACCTTCTTCGCGCGCCGCATGGCGGATGCCGGCTGCGATCTCGTCTTCGGAAACCAGCACGATCTCATCGAGAAGCGCCTGGCAAAGCACGAATGTCACACGGTTCTCCAGGCCAATCCCGCCGCCCAGCGAATCCGCCAGCGTTTCTTCCTCCCGGACGGCGACGGGCCGGCCGGCTGCGACCGACGCCTGCATGGCCGCACCCCGCTCCATGGAAATGCCGATGACCCGTACCCGTGGTTTCAGCGCCTTGACCGCAACGGCGATACCGCCCGCAAGCCCACCGCCGGAAAGAGGGACAAGCACCGTCGCCAATCCCGGCATGTCTTCGACAACCTCGAGACCGATCGTGCCCTGGCCGGCCACGACGTCAGCATCATCGAATGGTGGGATTGCGGTCAGGCCACGGCTTGCAGTCAGGCGCTCTGCTTCCTCCTGCGCGTCATCCTGCGACCTGCCGACGATCCGAATCTCCGCACCGAGCGCGCGGATCGCCTCAACCTTGTTCGCCGGTACGAGTGCCGACATGCAGATCGTGGCGGGAATTCCGAGCTTGCGGGCCGCATAGGCCACGGCGCGGCCGTGATTGCCTGTCGAGGCGGTGACGAGGCCGCGCCTGCGCGCCTCCTCGTCAAGCGAGAGGATAGCGTTCATCGCGCCGCGCAGTTTGAAGGCGCCGATGGGCTGAAGGGTTTCAAGTTTGAGATGAACGGGATGACCACAGCGTTCGGACAGATTGTCCGAGCGAACAAGCGGTGTTCGCTCCACCTGTCCGGCAAGCCGCACCGCCGCCCGCTCTATCGCGGCCAGTGAGACCGGAAGCGGGTTTTTATCGGCGGATATGGACAGGTTTTCGCTCTTCATGATTGTCATGTTGAGAGCGAAGTAAAATCATGTCAATTATTATATTGTAATGATTCAATGATTTTCGGGCAGCTGCCTCAGCCGATTGAACCGATATCGTAGACTGGCGGCAGTTGCTCGAAGGTCTGCCGCACGGTGGTCAAGGCTTTGACGAGGCTTGAGTGATTGAGGCGACCGCCGAGGCATATGCGGATGCCGCCGCCATGGCCGGGGCCGGCAATGAATGGTTCCGACGGCGTGACCGCGACGTTCTGGTTTGTGAGCGCGCGCACCAGGCCGTCCTCCGTCCAGCGCGGTGGAACCTTCAGCCAGGCGCAGAAGGAGAGCGGGTGGCTGGAAGCGATATGGTCGCCCAATATGTCCGTGGCGATCTTTTGCCGCGCACGCACTTCGGCACGCTGGACATCCAGCAGCCGCCGTGCGGTGCCGTTTTCGACCCAGCGCGTGGCGATTTCGGCCGTGAGATAGGTGCCGCTCCAGCTCGATACACGCAGGATGGAGGCGGCGCGGATGGAGTAGGCGGGCGGCACGACGAGATAACCGACGCGCAGCCCGGTGAGGACCGTCTTGGTAAAGCTGGTGACGAAAAAGCCCAGATCGGGCAGCATTTCGGTGATGGATGGCAGGTCATCCTCGATGATCGGGCGATAGACTTCGTCCTCGATGACAAAGACGCCGTACCGTTCGGCAATCGCGGCAATCGCCCGTCTGCGCGCAGCACCGGAAACATGCCCGGTGGGATTGTTGAGGGTGGGAATGAGCACCAGCGCCCTGACGCCTCCAGCTGCACAGGCGGCCTCCAGCGCGTCCGGCAGAATGCCTTCTTCGTCGGTCGGCAGGCCCTTGAGGCTGAAGCCCAGAATGTTCGACAGGCCGATAATGCCGTGGTCGGTGAGGTTCTCGCAGAGGACCACGTCGTTCGAGCGGATAATGCAGCTCAAGGCAAGGAAAATGCCGTGCGCAGCACCATTGGTGACGAGAATACGCTCCGCGCCGGCGGTCACGTCCATCATGCCAAGCCAGATCCGGGCGGTTTCGCGATGGCTGTCGAGGCCCGCTACCGGCCGGCAGGGGCGCATGAAGCCCGAATTGTCGCCATCGGCCAATTCGCGAAGGATGGCGCGCGAGGCGTTTTCATGGTCGTCGAGATAAACGCCGCGAATGATGGAGAGATCGAGCACCTCGGTCGGGCTGTGATCGAGCATCATACGGCCCGCGCGTTCCGTCACCCGCGTCTTCACGAAGGTGCCGCGGCCGATTTCGCCGCTGAGATAACCCAGCCGCTCGGCCTCCTTGTAGGAAAGGCTGACGGTCTGGACCGAAAGGCCGAGTTCGCGAGCGAGATCGCGGTGGGTCGGCATACGGTCCATTGGCTTCAGGACGCCGGCGTCGATATCGGCAATGATGCGTTCCGTCAGTGCGGAATGTTTCGTTTCGCCTTTCTGCTTGGCGAGAGTTGGCTGCCACGCCACCGGTTTGGTTGCGGAAACCGGATCGGAGCTGAGCGGATTGGCTTGACGGCGCATGAAATTGTCTCGTTTTCGACGAAGGTAATTTCATGACATTATGCATGCTTCTGCGAAAAGATGAAGCCTTATGCAGCGCAGATGACAACTGCGCCGCAAATAGGCGCAGTTGTCACGTCATGCTGTCAGAATGGGCAGCAGCTGTGACCGTTAAACGCCAAGGCTGGCGATCAGATTTTCTCGCCAGCCCGCACCAGATCGTCCATGACGCTGCGCACGGCCGCTTCGGCGATGGCGATGATTTCATCCACCTCCGCCTTCGTTGTGACGAGCGGCGGTGCAAAGCCCAGAATATCGCCATGCGGCATGGCGCGCGCAATAAGGCCGCCGTTGCGGGCAGCCTTCGAAACGCGCGCACCGACCGTGAGATGAGGGGCAAAACGCGTCTTCTTTTCACGATCCGCCACGAATTCGATGGCGCCCATCAGGCCTACGCCGCGCACCTCTCCAACGATTGGAAGCTGCGCGAACTTCGCCTTCAACTGCTCCTGAAAATAGCTGCCGACGGCCCGCGCATTGCCGGGCAGGTCTTCCTTTTCGACGATGTCCAGCACGGCATTTGCCGCAGCCGCGCCGATCGGGTGGCCGGAATAGGTGTAGCCGTGGGAGAATGCGCCGACGCGATCGGCCCCTTCCTCCATCACCCTGTAGACTTTCTCCCCCACGATGGCGCCGGAGAGCGGGAAATAGGCCGATGTCAGACCCTTGGCGACGGTGATCAAATCCGGCTCGATACCGTAATGCTGCGAGCCGAACATGGAGCCTGTACGCCCGAAGCCGGTAATCACCTCATCGGCAATCAACAGGACATCGTATTTTTTGAGAACATCCTGTATCGCCGGCCAGTAGCCTTCCGGCGGCGGCGTGATGCCGCCCGTGCCGAGCACCGGTTCGGCAATGAAGGCGCCTACCGTGTCAGGGCCTTCGCGCAGGATGAGCGCTTCCAGTTCGTCGGCGCGCCGCTTGGAGAATTCCAGCTCGGTTTCACCGGCCTCCGCGCCCCAGTAATGGTGCGGAACGCCGGTGTGCAGCACGCCGGCGCGGGGCAGGTCCATGTGGTCGTGATAAAAACTCATGCCGGTCATGGAGCCGGAAACCACGCTGCAGCCGTGATATCCCCTTTCGCGGGAGATGATTTTTTTCTTCTGCGGCTTGCCGCGCAGGTTGTTGTAATACCAGACGAGCTTCGCCTGGGTCTCATTGGCGTCCGAGCCCGACATGCCGTAAAAGACCTTGCTCATCTTGCCGGGCGCCATCTTCACCAGCCGGTCGGAAAGGATCGCCAGTTCGTCCGTCGTGTGGGCGGCGTAAGAATGGTAATAGGCAAGCCGATAGGCCTGACGGGAGATGGCTTCCGCCACTTCGGTGCGGCCATAACCGACATTGACGCAATAAAGACCGGCAAAGCCATCGATCAGCTGCTTGCCATGCGCGTCCTGAATGCGGATGCCCTTGCCGGTTTCGACGATGGTCGGTTCACCGAGTTTGCCGCTGGCGAAATCCTTCAGCTGCGTGAAGGGATGCAGAACCGCATTTCGATCCATTTCCGCGATATTTTTGATGTCGATGGTCATAGGCGAGTTCCTTTCAGGCAGCCAGGTTGCCGAAGCAGACATATTTGGGTTCGAGATATTCCATGAGGCCATGACGCGAGCCCTCGCGACCAAGGCCGGATTGTTTCCAGCCACCGAATGGAATGGGCGCGCCGGTGAATTTCGGCGTGTTGACGGCAACCATGCCGTATTCCAGCTGGTCCGTCAGGCGCATCGCCCGGCCGAGATCGTTGGTGTAGACATAGGCCGCAAGCCCCATCTCCGTGGCATTGGCGCGGCGGACCACCTCCCGCTCGTCAGCGAAGGGCAGAATGGCGGCGACCGGACCGAAGGTTTCTTCGCGCGCGATCAGCATGTCCTCGGTCACATCGGCCAGCACGGTGGGGGTGACGAAATTGCCGCCGAGCGGGCTGTCCTGCCCGCCGCAGACGAGACGCGCGCCGGAAGAGAGCGCCTGCGCAATCTGCTGACGGCACTTCTCGGCGACGGATGGGCGGGTCATCGGCCCGATGTCGATACCGGGTTCAAGGCCATGGCCGACGGTCAGTCTGGAGGTCGCATCGGCAAACCGCTCAATGAAACGGTCATAAAGCCCGCGTTGAACATAGATGCGGTTTGCCGCGAGGCAATCCTGTCCCGATGTGGCGAATTTGGCGGCGAGGCAGCCCTTCACGGTCTGGGAAAGGTCCGCATCGGCGAAGACGATGAAGGGTGCGTGGCCGCCAAGTTCCAGCGAGGCTTTTTTGATGGTCGCCGCCGATTGCGTGAGGAGGAGCCGTCCCACCTCCGTCGAGCCGGTGAAGGAAAATGCCCGTACCTCGGTATGCTCCAGCAGGCGGCGCGCGAGCGGTGCGGCTTCACCCGGCAGAACCTGTAACACGCCGGCCGGCATGCCCGCCTCCTGCGCCAGTTTTGCCAGTGCCAGGGCCGAAAGCGGCGTTTCCGGTGCCGGTTTGACGATCATCGTGCAACCGGCAGCAAGGGCCGCGCCGGCCTTGCGGGCGATCATGGCTGAGGGGAAATTCCAGGGCGTGATGGCCACCGTGACGCCGATCGGCTGCATCCGCACGGAAAGATTGCCGCCTTTGAGGTGGCTTGGAATTGTCTCGCCATAGGATCTTTCGCCTTCGCTCGCAAACCAGTCGAGAAAGGCGGCAGCATAAGAAATT
This sequence comes from Agrobacterium sp. P15N1-A, assembly GCF_044626815.1. NCBI lineage: Bacteria > Pseudomonadati > Pseudomonadota > Alphaproteobacteria > Hyphomicrobiales > Rhizobiaceae > Agrobacterium > Agrobacterium sp. P15N1-A. Next base: position 686,908 of record NZ_JBIUPF010000003.1, read on the forward strand.
TCGCCGAGCGATTCCGCAAGCGGCTTTCCCTGTTCGGCGCTGATGATGGTCGCGAGGTCGCGGGCATTGTCACGCATCAGCCGGCCCCATGTCCGCAGGATATCGCCGCGTTTGACGGGCAGCATGTCCCGCCACCGAAGAAATGCTCTGCCGGCGGCCTCGACTGCGGCGTCCACGTCGTTCAGGGAGCAGGAAGAGACATCGAGCAGGTGATCTCCGCTTGCCGGATCGACAACGCCCAGCGTCTCCTTACGCGCCACCCATTGCCCATCCAGAAAGGCACGATGCTCGATCAGCTCCGGTCGGTGAAGGTTTTTAAGCGCTGCGCTGGCGATAGCTTCCATCGGCAAGTTCCCTTTTCATTTGCCAGAAGCTTAACTGCGCTGCATGATTGATCGGCGGCGTTTAAGCGCGCTTCGACGCAGGAATAATGCTTAATTAGACATCCAAACGCAGGAATCCCGCATGACCCAGATTGACCGAGCCGACCGGGCTCTGCTTGACGCCGTGCAGAAGAACAATCGCCTGACATCGGAAGAGCTGGCGAAAATCGTCAACCTGTCGCCAACCGCGTGCCAGCGTCGGTTGAAGCGCCTGCGTGATGCGGGGGTGATCGAAGCCGATGTGGCAATCGTTTCGCCCAAGGCCGTCGGACGTGGCATCACCATGATCGTTCTCGTCTCGTTGGAGCGGGAAAGGGCCGATATTGTCGACCGTTTCAAAGCCGCCATTCGCGCCACGCGGGAAGTCATGATCGGTTATTACGTAACGGGCGATGCCGATTTCATCCTGGTGATCACGGCCAAGGACATGGAGGACTACGAGGCCTTCACCCGCCGGTTCTTTTACGAGAACCACGATATCAAGGGGTTCAAGACGATGGTCGTCATGGACCGCGTCAAGGCCGGATTCGCCTTTCCGATCGACCCGTAATCGGATGGCCCCGCCAGGGTCATGGGTTCCATCCCCTCAAGGGCTTAATTGGGCACATTCATTGCGGCTCGCAAGGTGTCGTTGATGCGTTCTTGCCAGCCCTGACCGCCCGCCTGAAAATGCGCGAGGACATCGCTGTCGATCTTCAATGATACAAGCTCCTTGGTGTTAGGGATTGCAGGCCGTTCAACGGCCGGCGCTGTGACCTTCTTTGCCGGTTTGAACAGCGCCTCGGCTGCGTCTTTCGGATTGGACGGTCGTCGGGGTGTTGCCATGGTCATATCCTCTTGTGTCGTGCGCCTGAACAGCGCAGCCGGTCAGTTTCGTTTCCAGGCTGTACGTCCAACACAGCGTTGGTCGCAGCCCACGTGTAGCGGGCAGCCGAAAGAGCGTAATTGCTGCTGATGAACTGGTCAGCCGCCCCGCTCTTCGGAGAAGATCGCATATCGCGATTTGAAACTCCGCGGGTTTCCTGCAACTGCCGAACTGGTTGCAGGAAACCTCACCCGTAGCCTTCGATCTTCGCTAGGAGTTTAGTTGTGTTGATGTTTCGGCAGAATTTGCGACAAGTTTCCATTTCGCGTTGTACCACCTGATCTCATCCAGGTGTTGACTGGAAGCCTCTTTTTGGCGGTGTGGGCGGATCGCTCCGAAATGAAAAAGTGGGTCAAATTCGTGCGATAATCAACAGCGCCGCGGCATTTTCTAAGAAATCAGGTCTGTTCCGCTCTGCGGATACCCAAAGCTATCAGCATCTTGACGAATGACGTGATCTTCGACTGAAGCAATCTAACAACCGTGGCCAGGGGCCCGCCGCGACGCATTTCCCGGTCGAACAGGTAACTTAGCCCGATAATGACTACGCTCATCAGTACAGCGTGAAGAGTGGCCGATCCAAGGGTGTCCGGCGTATCGGGCCAAGCGTATAGGATCATGTTGCCGAATGCGAAGGTGAACAGGCTGGTACGTCCGAAAAACACGAGCTTTTCCAGCTTCTTCTTTCCCTCGTCAGACAATCCCTGAGTGGCGAGTACGGCCAAGGAGGTAAGGGCAATTGCGCCGCAAAGGCCGGCAGCAAAATAAAGCGGGTCGCTATCCATTCGCAGCGACATGTCGCCAAGCTCGGCCAACGAACTGTCACGGCTTAAAAGAGCACCGAGTGCTAAAGCCAGAGTTGAAGCAACCAACAGAAACGAGGCTCTTTTAGCAATACTGCCCGTTGTTTCAGGTCGAGCGGCTCGGTCACCTGCGATGAGCCTCCCGAACGCCATTCCTCCGATGATCAGGCTAAGTCCGTGAAGGATCGACGGGCCGCCGAGCTTAGCGTTGCCAACACCAAACAAAAAAGTCGCTACCCTCTCCGCGTACATGCTCATCTGAAAATCGATAGGGCTGGGCAATCCCCGAAGGATCGGGTGGGCTGCATGGACTGCGACCGCGGCGAAGAGAAGCGGCAGCAGGCCGGTTCTGTTGCGCAACAGCAATAGGATTGGGGCAAGGAAAAGAACGACGGCATAGAATTTCAGAATGTCGGTGAATGGTGTAACTCCCAGGAGCATCATGGTCGCGATCGAGAATTTCAGCGAATATCCGTCCGGGACCAGATACAGCGCTACGACCGACAGGCAGTATAGCAGCCAGCATTGTATGGCACGCGAAAACAGCCGCATGGCAACCAGCCCCTGCTCACCCGGGACATATTTGGGCCGATAGATGATTTCGAGCATCGTGCCGAAAAGCAGGATGAAGATCGGCGTCGCCAGCGCCATCAGCGCGCGCAATAAATCTGCAGACGGGCTGCTCCAGAAGTGATCCATTGTGGTGACGACCCAGACATGACTGAGCATTGCAAAAAAGATGGCGACCGACCGGGTGAGATCTATCCCGACGATCCTCGAAATCGCTGCGGTACCCGCCATGACAAGCTCTTTCAACCGAATCCACGATATTGCAACGCGATAAGGATGGCCTAAATGAGGCTTGGGCGACCGTTAATACCTCGCAAGCAGCCAAAGAAGCCAGCTAAAGCCCCGAGGCCTTCGTCAGGTCAACTCGAAACCGGTCCCGCCGCCGTTGATACCGCCGCGTCATCTCGGCGGTCGTGTGCCCCGGATGCTTCTGAACATGGGTCTCTCTTTGCGCATCAATGCTGGACAACGCTGGCGTCACTAACCTGGTGCATTTCGCAGCATTCAACCTCGGCCCATGATGAATGTATCCGAGCGGCGGTGCGGTCGTGAAGCGTGCCATATGACGCAGTATCCGAACGATGCGATGAGAAGACTCTGGCGATTTTATAGACCCAAGTCACGAACTCCAGTCGCAAAAATACAGCTGGTAATTGAGATTGAACGCCATGCATGTTTCCATGTCTGGCGCGTGGCTTACTCCTCGCCTTCGATAGCAATCTGCGATCCGAGAGGACCATGTCAATTTCAGATACGATTTTCCGCCCTTTCGAGACGCTGATACGGCCGCTCGACATTCCCTTCCGACCGCTGCCGTCAAAAGGCCCCGTCGCGGTGCTGTTGCATTTCATTGCGATGTTTCGCAGCGTCCTCATTGCTCTTGCCTTGTCATCCATGGCTGTGGAAGCCATCAACCTGTCGATCATCTGGGGGCTGTCCGTCATCGTCGATGGCGTGACGGCGCAGGGAGCAGAGGCTTTTCTGCGCAATGAGTGGCCGCTGCTGACCGTGCTTGGGCTGTTGATTTTCCCCGCGATGCCCATAGCGTCGTTTCTTCTCAACACACTCACCTCGCACACGCTTGGCATCGCGATGCCGGTGGCCATACAGTGGCAGGGCCACAAGGCTGTGGAGCGGCAGGATCTGGCATTTTTCTATGAGCTTTATGCCGGGCAGGTCGCCTCGCGTCTTTCACAGGTCTCGTCAGCCGTTCAGCAGCAGATCATCAACGCATTCCAGATCGGACCGCGTTTTTTGCTGCAACTGATAGGCTCTCTTGCGCTCCTGGCGGCTTTGTCCTGGCAACTGGCGCTGCCGGTGTTCATCTGGATCGTGCTCAATGTCGTTCTCGCCGTCAAACTGGCTCCCGTCTTCACGGAGCGGTCACGGCGCTCGGCCAAGCAAAAGAGCCTTGTCTCGGGGGCGATCACCGATCTCTACAGCAACATGCAGATGATCAAGCAATTTGCCGCCGAAGACAGCGAGGCAGGCGCAATCCGTCGCATCCTGATGAAGGCGGTGCAGACACAACACAAGGAACAGCGTGTCTACCGCGCGTCCGAGCTGGCCGTGGTTGCGCTCAACATGGCGTTGTGGCTGGCGATCCTGTCGGTGGGGTTTTCCGGTCTGGTGAAGGGCTTCATCACGGTCGGAGAATTCGTCGGCGCGGTCTATATATTGCAGCGGCTTTCAGGGCACACATTCACCTTCCTGCAGATGGGCCAGCAGATTTTTCAGGCGATCGGCACAATCAAGGACGCCATGCCCGTCATGACAACGCCGCCGACGATTACGGACAGATCCGACGCGGCGGAACTGAGCGTTTCGCATGGGAACATCGAATTCGACCATATCCGCTTTGCTTACAAGTCAGGCAGGCCGGTGATCGATAATTTGTCGCTGACCGTGCGCGCCGGGGAGAAAGTCGGCCTTGTTGGTCTGTCGGGTGCGGGAAAGACGACGCTCGTCAATCTGCTTCTGCGCTTCTACGACATCCAGGGCGGAGCCATCCGCATCGACGGGCAGGATATTCGCGAGGTCACGCAGATGAGTCTGCGCCGTAATATCGGGGTGATTGCGCAGGATGTGGCGTTGCTGCACCGGTCGGTTGGCGACAATATCCGCTACGGGCGACCACAAGCAACGCAGGAGGAGGTCGAGGAGGTGGCGAAAGTGGCCAAGGTCGATGCCTTCATCGCCGATCTCGCCGATAGTGAGGGGCGAAAAGGATATCAGGCTTTTGTTGGAGACCGCGGCGTCAAGCTTTCCGGCGGGCAGCGACAACGGGTCGCCATTGCGCGCGTGCTGTTGAAAGACGCGCCGATCCTGATCCTCGATGAAGCCACCTCAGCTCTTGATAGCGAGTCCGAGGCCGCCATTCAGGAAAAGCTCAATCTGGTGATGGAAGGCAAAACCGTGATCGCGATCGCGCACCGCCTTTCGACCATCGCCAGAATGGACCGAATCATCATGCTGGATCACGGCCGGATTGTCGAAGAGGGGCGGTCGGAGGAACTGGTCGAGCGGGACGGGCTGTTTGCACGGCTCTGGAAACGCCAGATTGGCGGCTTCATTCCCGAAGATGAGTGGGTGACGTCGTAAGCGGTAGTGGGCCGACGCTGCCAGCAGAGAGCTTGGTAACGTGTAAAGAGGTTATGATGAAAACCGATTGGACTTCGATCAGAGACATGTTGAATGCAGCAATCGACGCCTGCGAACGCATAGAGGCGTTGCGGTATGCCGAGACTGACCGGGAAGCCACAACTGATATCGGCGGACAAGAGGTCAGCGTCCATGATTTCCTGGTGAGCGCGTGGACATATCCGGAGAAGCTCCGCTACCAGATCATACGCGAACGCCACGACACCGGCGTCGATCTCCCATACGTGCCAGAGACATCACGCATTCTGTTGGCAATGTCCCAAGCTGCAATTGAACTGGTGAATGCGGGTAAGTTGACTCCTGCCAAACAAGACATTCAGCAAATGATCAACTGGTTTGAGGAGGATTTAGTGCCCGGGATTGAACGTGCAATCACCACCCGTCGATAGGAAGACCGCTATCGCAGAATGGCGTAAGACGTCAACAAGGGGTCTCATTCAGCAGCCAGACATTCCACAGAGCGAAAGTCTTCATCGCGCGAGTGCGCCAATTCATCATCCAACTCGCTCAGTCGCATCATTGTGCCGTGATCTGCAATGAGATGATGTGCCGGTCGTCTGAGATTGTCGATGACTTCAATGAGGTCGAGACGTTCTTGCTCGAGCTTTCCCCGGTTCCCGATCATCGCAGCCTGCCTCCCGATTTGACTTGCGCGAAACGTAGCCTGGGCGTAATCGCGGTTCTACGTCATCATGGAAGCTGCCCTTTAATGCTCAATTTGGATCGGAAGAGTTCTCTTACGCCAAGGTGCTTTCAGCGTTTCGGTGGGATCGCGTCGACACGAAAGATTTGGTTCAATCGGCAACTCGCCTTTGCCCAACGCGACGTTGACAAGGACGATATTGCCCGAGCCAAGCGCTGACCTCGACGGCTTTTTGAAAGGTTGGGGAAGGTTGCTCTGGCGGCGCATCTCAAGAGCATCGCCACTCAGCCGAATTGGACGCTTTCGAGTTTTTCCGTACAGCCGACTGTTACAGTAGTCGCACAGCGATAAGCGCGATAAATTTCCACTGGACTTGTTATTTGCGATGTCCTGAATTCTTGCATGAACCAAACGATTACGCGAAATTCCCGAAAATCATATCGGTGAAACAGTAGGATCAAGCAGTGTCGTCAGTTCTGGAGTTTGTCGTTTTCCCATTGATCGTGGGCGCGTTTTCGTTTCCTCTCCTGCCGCGTTTGTTGGAGGAATTTATTCGCGAACGTGACAAATGGATTTCACCCAAATTTGACGAGTTGCGAAGTCTGATTGCCGACGAGAACGTTCCCGCACCTTTGCGCGACTTGTCGAAGAATCGATACAATGCCGAGGTATTTTTCATTCTTACGGGTATCAAGCCTAAAAACGCGAATGAACTGGAAGCGCTGCTCGAGCTCGAGCGCGCGATCGAGAGCAAGTTTAGCTGGAGGACGCTGAGAACCATCTATCCCATGCATCTGTTCCCGTCTAATGAAAGTCTGTCTGTCAGGATTACTGCCGGTCAAACGGTAGGCCACTACATGCTGTATCTGCTGGGATTAATGATTACAGTCAGTGGTGGCGCGACTTTGTATTCAGTTGTTGATGAAGGATCTGTATTTGGCATTGCTATGGCGATTATCGCCCCGATACAGATTGGAATATTGTTCGGTCTTCAGTATCTGGATACCCCCTATAGAAATGCGAAGTCCGTCCAGAAATATATAGAGGACAAATCATCTGGCGCTCAGCGTTCCTGCATTGCCTCAGACGCCACCTGCGCGACCGGCGACCAGAAATAATCAATGATCCGCCGGGTTCCGGTCTTGATTTCCACCGAGACCGCCATCCCAGGTGAAAGCGGGTGCATGACTCCGTCGACATTTATCTCTGTCGTATCGAGAGCAATCGTTGCGGGGTAAACAAGGTTCTGCAGCCGTTGAACATTCCCGCCTGGCACAACGCTCCTGAACTGCGGGGCAGCCTGTTCCTCCATCGCCTGGGCGTCGGGATTGGGGATGGCGTCTCGTGCTACCGTTTTCACAGTGCCCGTGAGAACGCCATAACGGGTGAACGGAAACGTTTCGACCTTGATGACGGCCGGCTGGCCGGGCTTGACGAACCCCACATCCTGGTTTGCAAAAAAACACCTCGATTTCCAGCGGCAGATTGGCGGGGATGATGCGCATGATTTCGTTTTCGGCCGACACGACCTGTCCAGTCGTTGTAATCGAGGAAGCCTGGATCACACTATCGGACGGAGCGTAAATCGCGGTGGCAGCAAGCCGTTTTTCGGCCTTCACCAATTCCTGTTGCGCTTCATCCATCTGCCGGGCGAGATCACCTGACTTCTGGATATTGTCGGCCACGAATGTCGACAGGACCTTGTTCTTTTCGGTCTCCGCAACGGCGAGACTTGCCTGGGCTTCGAGCAACTGTCCTGCATAGGTCGAGAGGGTAGCTTCTTCTTCCCGCAAAGCCTGGGTGGCGTCGAGGACATCCGACTTTCTTCCGGCGGCGCGTTCAAGAAGGCCTGACCGCATCGAGACACGCTCCGTCAGCGTCGTGATCAGGTTGGGCTGCGCGCGTGACATGGATTGAAGCCGGTCAATCGATGCCGACTGCAATTGCGTCGCCATTGCGCGCGTGCTGTTGAAGGACGCACCTATCCTCATCCTCGACGAAGCCACCTCCGCCCTTGATAGCGACTCCGAGGCCGCCATTCACGAAAAGCTCAATCTGGTGATGGAGGGCAAAACGGTGATTGCAATTGCGCACCGCCTGTCGACCATTGCACGAATGGACCGGATCATCGTGCTGGACCATGGCCGGATTGTCGAAGAGGGCAGGCCGGAGGAGCTGGTTGAGCAGGACGGACTGTTTGCGCGCCTCTGGAAACGCCAGATTGGTGGGTTCATTGCCGAAGATGAGTGGGTGATGTTGTAACCGGCAGTCGACCATCTCGCAGAAACTTGTGCGTCGTCGCTGTTACGAGATGGCGACGATCGAATAGTCCGGCGTGCCTTGCCAGATAAGATCCCAGGACGCGCCGGGCCGGACGTTCTGGACAGCCCCCGGATCGAAACAAACCAGGCAGTTTCCGCCGGGCGCACGGACGGAGGGATAGATGAGGCCGCGGCTTCCATCTCTTCGCAACCGGGCAGCCAGTTCCTGTCCCTCGAGATAGCCGACCTCTGGGTCTGGGTTGAGCGCGGCGTGTTCGGGTTCATCGGTCAGGTCATCGAATTCTCCGATGAAGTCGGAGATCAGTTCGACATAGCGGGCGCTGTCATGGAACGAGCCGGTGAAACGGAGTTCGCGGGTTCTGTGCCATGCGACCTCCGCGACCGATACCATCACGTCCCAGGCACAATACCATGCACCGCGATCTTCGGAGTTGAAGCGGTTGCCGCCTACCCGCGTATAGGTGAAGGCCGCATTGACGTGCGTGTCGCCGTAGATCCTGAGATCACGGTTGCGCCGCCGCCAGGCAAGCTCTCGCGGATCGAGATGCGGATTGCGGCCGCGCTCGGCGAGCAACCGGGCGCTGGTCAACCCCTCGATCTCGGCCAGGACCTCCAGTTCCTCGTCGCTGTCGACCAGACCGCGAAGCGCCGGCGGCTTGTGGTAGGTTGCGGGTAGCAGGCGGACCAGTCCTCGAACCGACAGTTCGGTTTTCCTCATGCGCTGCCCCGCAGCGCGTCGAGATAGGTTCGGATCGCCAGAATTTGCGGAAGGCCGCCATCGATGGCGGTGTCGACCGGCCGCGCGCCGCTGAAAAGAGGGCCCATGTTCGGGCGCGTGAACCAGCTTCTGGAGAGTTGCTCAGAGAAGTAGAGTTCGAGCGACTTGTAGATCCCAATCAGTGCACTGAGGCGCAGCAACTGGTCCTTCGTCAATTCGCCGGTAAACCCCGGTTTGCGCGCGCGCTTCCATGTGCTCTCCGACATGTCGGCGAGGCCCGCTGCTTCCCTGAGGCTCAGCGACCATGCATCGGTGACCTTGGCATAGGCCTTGAGTGCAACGGCATTGAGTTCCGCGGGTTTGCGGGGCTTGGCGGCGATTTGCATAGTGGCCTCCTGACATTCGCAATATAGGCCATATGATCTGAAAGTAAAGATCATTTGGTCTGATATTTGGTCGTGAAGTGGCTCCCGCTGCAAGAGCCTTCTCTTGCTTCGATATTGCGTCCTGGACAAGAAGAGCAACGCGCGCGCTCGCGCCGGAATGGTTGGGCGATACGAAGGCCGTAGGCGAGTGGCTGCATGGCGCAAGCCCTGCATGTCAACATGATGCTGTAGACGACTGCGCTGGCCTTTGAATGAGGCGTGCTGCAGCTTTGCGTGATGTTTCCAGCACGATGCAAGGTTGCGCCTGGTAGGAGCGGCTTGTATCGCTCTTTGAGCCTCACGTGCTGAAAAGGCAGTAGGTTCAATCCTCTGTTTTCTAACGCTGCCAAAGGATCCACCAAACGATGTCCAAGAAACTTTCTATGTTTGTGATGTTGAGTATCTGCATTTCAGGTGGTGCAGTTTGCGCGGAGGATAAATCAGGTGAAGAACGCCTCGCCTATAGTTTTGGTTATGTGAAGAGCGCTGAGTTTCTTTGCGACAACGTCGCCAGTTCAGAGTCCTATCAAAAACAGAAATACAATTTCAACCAGTGATCTCCGGCGACCCATGGCTTACGAATACTCAGCAATTGGGTGCTCGGAGTTTTGAAGCAATTCGCGATCGTCTGGGCACGGCCGCATGTGGCATTGCCGTATTGATATATCCTGATTTGATCGAATTTGGGGCATCACGTCCTGGCACAAGAAAGGCGCACCTTCCCGAAGGACTGGAGCGCCTTTCTCTCTATTTGGAAAAGACCACAGTTGAATGGTTGAGACACAGGCCAAAGATCAAGACGAAAGTGTAGTCAAGGCAGCGGAAAGAATCCTACGAGGTGCGGCGACAAAGCTTCCCAAATGATACGGGACCGCGTTTTTAGGATATGACTGATTTTTATAAAGGGTTCCGCCGGTTCCGGAAAACCCTACGGCGCTACTTGGGAGCGCTGGTTTCCTCCGTCGGTCCCCGTCGCTGGCGCTCACTCCGGCCGCAGACGCGCCGCCTCCACGGCGCCGCGGCGATCGTCACCGCTTCTCGTTCCACGACACAAATTTTTGCCAGGTCGCCGGATCTAATACTCCTTCGATCACTATATTTGCGGCTTCAGCCAACACAGCGGCGCGGGTGAAATCAAACCTCACCTGATTTCTCGGCTTGTCCATAATGGCAATTAAAACTGCTTCAAATGGCAATTCCCATTGCCCGTAATCGAAAATGGCAGCATCTCGCACCGTGTGAGGATCAAGGAATGGAGAGACCTCGGCCAGAAACTCCGTGTAAGCTGCTTGTTCGGCGCATTTCGAATTCATGTACATACAGCTTCATTTTGCGGGCTTCGGGAGCATCGCGCAGATTTCCTGTCGTCGACCACTGTCCGCATATCTGACGAGCAAAGACGCATATTGGTCCGCGCTCGTCCAATAGTCGTCCGCCCTGTCGCCGTATACTTTAAAATCATTCTCGTTCTTGAAAATTCTTCTGACATAGGCTGCCGATGTGTGGTCCTCTCCGCAGAAACGGTTCATGAACATCAAGATTCCAATATCTCGCATGTGAGCCGCCTCACCACCTGAAAAGCCTTTGGCCTGAAAGACGTCGAGCAACGCAGCTTCCTCACGCTGTCCTTCCGTCAGTTTCTGAGCAGCTATTGTTCCAACCGGTAGAAACAGAAAAAGCATAACGAGACATGGACGACGTTTTGCGGCTCTGAGTTTCATATTTCGTCGTCTCACTTCTTAGCAACTAAAGAACGTCTTCGATCCGAAGAACATCGGTGTTATCCTGCACATCGCGAACGCCCTTGAAAGAGGCGTGCCGTAGTTTTCCCTCATGTGTCCAGCCGCGACAATGGATTTCGGCGAGGATGGTTGGCAGTGCCCAGACAATATCCTTACGGGAGCCGTTGCAGGAGAGGGGCGATCGCTTACGCTTCAGCCTGTCGATGGTGGCCTGCGCTTCCCTGAAGCCTGTTCCGACTGAATCGGCATAGACGATCTCATCACCGTTATTTGCTGCCAGCAGAAGCGTTCCGATCCCTCCGACCAGGCTTGAGGATGATTCATAGCCGACGATGAAGACGCTATCGCTCTGGGCGCATTTGTTCTTGAGCCAGTCGCCCAAGCGGCCGGAGCGATCGTGACTGCCTCGATGCTTTGTGACGATGCCTTCGAGACCGAATTCGCGGATGGAAGCGAGTAGTGCTCACCGTCCGCATCGATGGCCTCGGAAAACATGATGCCGAGCACCTTGGTGTGCAAAAACTTTTCGAGCAAATGCCGGCGCGATGACAGTGGCATTGAGGTCAGATCGCGACCGTCGAAAAAGAGAAGATCAAGGGCCGTGAAAATAGCGGCGTTCGAGTTGGCTTTGCCGGATCGGCGGCCGAGCGCTTCCTGCCGCAGACGGAAGTCTGATCGACCCTTGGTGGCCATGACGACGGCTTCGCCGTCATGTTGGTTGTGGGAACGGGCAATCTCTCTGCCGCCGTCTTTTATGGTCGGAAAACGATGCTTCCAGTCGTGACCGCTGCGAGTGAGGATCTGGACTTCGCAGAGCCCATGATTACTACCCGGGACGAAATCGTGAACGGCAGCAATCAATCATGAGTTTGGCAAGCTGCACTGTTTGAGAATGCGGGCGTATATTTCGCTTGGAACCTCATGCGTCGGAAAATTATAGATTTCGCCGTCGACATCGAAACGGATGTCGCTTGGAGATTTGGCCAGTGCTTGCAGTAACTTTAGAACGTCGGGAAAATCTAAACTACCGACCATTCCCGACGCGACTTGAGCCTCCCCGGTAATGGAGCTTGAAGCGGTAGAGATCGTGACCGCCCCCGGAACTGTTGGAGACAACCCCCGTGTGCGACGATAGAGTGTGAAGTAAAATTTTTCGCCATGGTTTTCACATCCGAACGAGAAGCGGTGAAGACCATCAGCGATGTACTCAATTCTGTCGGTGGGCAGATCAATCTTGAAGGCAATCAACGCGCCGTTTTGCATTGGCGGTGCATCAGTATTCCCGCCGATTACGGTTCTGACAACCGCACTCCCAAAATGATCTTGTTGATCGTTAAGAGCATATGTGGGGGTGGCTGCGAGAATTGCGGCACACCAAGAAAAAACGACGGCAGGTTTCATGTGCATCTTGTAATCTCTGTGTTGTTGCGTCTTCAAGTGGCTCTCTCGCGAAATCACAATGCTTGGAAATGTCCTGCATGACCGACACGCAGGGTTTCACAACAAGGCGCCAACTTGCCACCAACCGTCCTACCGGTTCGTAGCCACTGACGCAAAGGTCAATATTCCGAGTCGAGTGATACCCGGTATCGGAAGCCAGCCAAAATAGTGGCTGGCCGGGTGGCAACGCGTTCGCCCCAAGCTCGCCGATACGCTCTCGCATTGGCGCGGGCCACGAGGGGTCTTCGGCTTCGGCAGGTGTCGCCCCGCCATAGAGGATTGCCTCACGATACTGTTCGATAGCCTGCGGTTCTTCTGCCGCAATCCAGCCTGGGACGGCGGCATCCTGCGCCTGGCTGTATCGAAGAGCAAAATCGAGATTGCGTTTCAGATTCCGCAGGGCTTCAACATCGAGTTCACCCGACAGTTTGGTGTAGCTGTCCTTGGTGATTTCCTGATACTTCGATGCATCCTTGTTGATGGAGGCGAGAATCTGCTCGGCTGGAGAAGAAGAACACCACAGCATGCGGAGAAGCCGGTCATGGCGCGTAAACCGGTGGTCCGTCGCATCGAGGAACTGGAGGCGCGAAAACGCGCTTTGATGGCAAGGCTTGCCGCGCAGGAGCGGCGGCTTGAGCTGCGGCGCAAAATGCTGCTGGGCACATGGGTGCTCAAAGAACTTCGAAGACCGGCGGACGGAACAGGCGGACTGGAGGTGCCGATGCTGCGGGACTGGCTCCGCCATGAACTGCCGCAGATGAGGTTGCGTGACGCCGATCGTGAACTGCTTGAGGATCTGCTCAACGGGGGAAAGAAGGATGAGACTGGCTGAGCGTTTGCTGGTTATCAGCCAGGCTGGCTTCGATCGCAGCCTTGTCGATCACCGACCAGACCCTGCGGATTTTGTTGTGCTCGAATTCGTAGAAAACATGCTCGCAGAATTGAACCTTCCTGCCATTGACCGGCAGGCCCATGAAGGTGGCTCTGGGAGTGCAATCGAAGAACAGCCGGGCGGCAATCCTGTGCGCGTCGCTGACAAGAATCTCTGCCTCAAACCGCAGATCGGGAATGTCGGCAAAGTCGTTCACCAGCATGGCGCGATAGCCCGACAGGCCGAGTGGGCGGCCATTGTGTTCGACAGTGTCGTCGACGAAGGCGCCGAGTTCACCGAAGGCCTGGCGGTTGAGGCAGTCGAGATAGGCGAGATAAATGTCCTGAAGTGTCGGCATGGGTTTCTCCGTGTCGATGGAACCTGTTTTAGCGCCGAGGCCGGCCGATCGTCACATGGCTCCCATTGTTTTGTTGAATAGCTTTGCCCGAACCTGATGGCGTTGACATGACGGTTTGTTCTCAGCAAAAAGTTGTCAATCCCAGGGGGAGTTGAAGGTGCATGACAAGCTCGCAGGTAAACGCTGAGGTTCTCCTGAATCTCGGTTTCGTAGATGTAGGGAAATGGCGTCTGAAAGACGATTTCATTACTTACGAGCTTGACGGTGAGAACGCCGTCTCAAATCGAATTCTGCTGGAAGCACCGAACGCGCTATACGCATTCGTGCGTGAAGACCAAGTTCTCTACATTGGGAAGACCGCCCGCTCAATCAGAAAGCGATATGTCGGATACTGTCGTCCTGGTGGATCGCAAGCCACGAACCAACGTTGCCATCGCAACATAAAAATGGCTATTGCGGATGGGGGTACGGTCCGCATCTTTGTTTTTACGCCGATAACGCATCTCCAATATCTGGATTTTGAAATCAATCTGGCTGCCGGACTAGAGGACAGCCTGATCCGCGAATTCGACCCGCCCTGGAACGGAAAGGATAAAGGTCGTGCAATCTCGGAAGACGCAGAACGTGAGGAAGAACAAGAGACCGAGCTTGACGCTCCGGCTATCGCCGAGGCCGATCTGTCGTCATGCGCCACGGGTAGCATATTGGCGTCTTTTTCTGTCGTGCTAGGACCTACTTATTACAAAATGGGGATTCTCAACCCCGGCGCCGATGCCAGCAGATTTCTGGGAAAGGATGGAGAAGCTATCCAGGTCAGATTCAGTGATGGTAGTCCGACAGTCGTTTCGAAGATCAACCGGAGCGCCAATCGAACCGGGGCTGTCAGAGTGGTAGGCCAGAATTCCCAGATTGCCAGATGGTTTCAGACGCACTTCGATGAGGGAGAGATAGTCGAGGGCGTTGTGCTCGATGAACATACAATCGTACTGGTGTGCAATTAGCACGCTAGCGGGACGATGCCCCGTTACTGAACAGGTGCAGGTATGGATGTTCAACAGGTGACGAGACCGCAACTGCCGTTGTGAAGTCGATAGAACCCGTTTGGCGGGACGGGAAGTTCGAGGATTTGCACCAAGGTTGGCCCTCATCTTTTTCCCAAATCAGCGGCAGAAACGCCAAGCGCGACTGCCAAAGGCAATCTGGCTTTATCCGGCATCATGGCAAGTCCTGAAGTGATCGCTTCCTGCCATGCGGGACCGCGTTCCCACGCCTCGTTCCAGGCGTCGGCCAGCGAATATCCTTGCCGGGTTTCCACCAGGGCCTCTGACAACAGGAATGCCTGTTGAAGATCCTTGTCACGCTTTGCTCTGCCCAGGGCATCGTTGCGCCTGCGAGACGCGACAATCAACTTGTGAACGGCATAGCGTTCGGGAGCGGGGACGTTGACGCTGACGCCTTCCCTGTACAGCAGCACCGTTCTGACGGGCTCGTAGATCAGATAGTCCAGAAAGCGAAGGTTTTCCGCCGACGCGCCGCCAAGAGCAGGCATGGGTGACGGCTTGCCCGTATGGTCGTTAGATTCGCGGTTCCCCGTCAGGAACTCCACGCGGTAGTTGTCCGAGTTGATGAAGGCGACCACACGCGCCTTGTCCACCTGATGTGGTACCGCCCTGAAGGACGGATCAACGGTATGCAAGACGTCGAGGATTGATGGCAGGCTGTCCCCGACCTCTGAGCTTATTGCAAAATCCTGGGCGTAGTCGGCGTCGCCCGTCTGGAGCGCGGCATTTGGGAGGCGAACCCCGAGAAGCCCTGAGTAGCAGCTGAACGCAACCGAGCCTATGATAAGCGCTCGAAGGCGAAACAATCCGGCGTCTGCAAGAGCTTTCGTTACTTCGCCGGCGAAACGTTCAGGCGCCGCCATGCCACCAGTTCGCGTAAGGGCGTTAACGAGCCGACGCCGCTCCCTGAGGTCGTCTTTGACTTCCCTGTGGGCGTTTACCCTCGCGGTTATTTCCGCGTCTGCCTCCGGCCCTACATAGCGCCGCTTGTCACCATCGGGGGTCGGATACTCGAAGTACCAATAGCTCTTGCCTTTAACTGGGACGTTCACGAACCGTCCATTATGAGGGAAGTCGGTGGAGAACTGCGCATCGAACGATCGCTGCGCCAGTTCCGCGAATAGTGTCCTGTATGATAGGTCAATCTGTTTCAAAACATGCGATCCTTGCGGCGACTTGCGTCATTATAAGGTTTTGTTATTTTCCTTATAACCGGAATCACGATAACCGGCGCAGTCGTTATAAGGAAATTAAAAAATCCTTATAACCGCTTCCATTTACCTTGGCAACCGGTCGTCAGGGCACCGTCCCTGAAGCTGGCCACGAGAGTTCCAGACAGTTTCGCTGTGAGGTAGATGGTCGGTACGGCCACCCCTTGCTTCACCTGTATGTTCGCTATCAATTGCCATCGCCCGTGGCATCAATACGGAAAGGGGGAGCCAAACGGCCGCGATGATGCAGTCCTGCAATACGCAACGAGTTATAAAGCCGAGTTTTCTGAGCATGCATGTGAGTTGCGATTTCTTTTAAGTGCTATTATATTGGCATTAAGAAGTCTGATTTACACATGGGTGATAATATGTTAGCATTTAAAATGTCCTCTCCTGTGGAGGTTATCCGGGACCTGGCGGACAGAATGAAGCGCCGACGGATCCAGCAAGGGTTGACCCAACGCGAATTGGCTGCGAGATCGAATGTCTCCTACGGATCGCTGAGGCTATTTGAAGAAGCCGGCAAAATTTCTCTCGAGAGTCTCGTGAAAATTGCCTTTGCTCTTGAGGCGGAGGCGGAATTTGAACGGCTGTTCCCGGGTCGGCCGCCACAGAATATCGATGATGTCATTGATCGTCCTATCAAGCAGCGTGTGCGCCGGAAATGAAGTTCACGTCAATCCAGAAGATGAGCGTTTATCTGGAGCTCGAAGGGAATGAGAGAAAGCTCGGGACGCTTGCCTGGAGCAGCGGGGAACGGAGGGTGTATTTCGAGTACGCGGCGGAGTTTCTGGCTGCGCCCCTTTTGGTTTCACCATTCCATATGATGGCCTCCACTGGATTGATTGCAGCGCCTCGCGATCCATTTGACGGGCTTCACGGACTGTTCAACGACAGCCTGCCGGATGGTTGGGGTCGTCTGTTGCTGGACCGCCGTCTTCAGCGGGCGGGCATCGACTATACCCGGCTTACCCCGATCGACCGTCTGTCGGCAGTGGGCAGAACGGGAATGGGCGCGCTCTCATATGTTCCTGAATTGCCAGACGACCAGGAGCCTCAGGCCGTCACCGATCTCGACTGGTTCGCTGATCAGGTCGAGTTGGTGCAGGCTGAAATGGACGTGGCTGATATTGACAGCTTGCAGGGCGCGCAGGGTGGATCCGCGGGTGCGCGGCCGAAGATTATGATCGGCTTCAACCAGGCGGAGAACAGATGCGTTCTGGATTATGGCCAACCGTTGGATCCGGGGTTTGAAAGGTGGATGGTCAAGGCGCCGAGTTCCGATGATCCGCGGGAGATCGGTGCGGAAGAAAAAGCCTATTCGCTTATGGCCGTCGCTGCAGGACTGACGATGGCCGACACCCTGCTGCTGGAGACCAGGAAAGGACGACGGCTTTTTGCGACGAAACGTTTTGACAGGACACCTGCCGGCAGGCTCCACATGCACACGGCAAGCGGCCTGCTGAATGCCAGCCATCGTGAAGCGAGTGTGAACTATGAGCAACTGCACAAGCTTGCTCACATAATGACCCGCGACGCTACGGAAGTCCTGAAGATGTTCCGAAACATGGTGTTCAATGTCTATGCCAGAAATCGCGACGACCATGCGAAGAACCACGCCTTCCTTATGGACGGGAATGGTCGCTGGTCTCTGGCGCCCGCATACGATCTTACTTTTTCGTCGGGACCAGGTGGAGAGCACAGCGCCGCAATAGTCGGGGAAGGCAGGAATCCCGGCATGTCTCACCTTCTGGCAGTCTCCAAAGGGGCCTCGATTTCAGATCAGGATGCGCGGGAAGTTATAGAACAGGTTAGAGCGGCTGTAGACCGATGGCCTGAGTTTGCTGAGGAAGTTCAGTTATCCAGAACCCGGACCGCTGAACTCGACAAGTTCTTGAATGGTAATCGGCTTGCTTAAAGGCCCATGTTTCGATGGATCGGATTTACGCAGGCCGGATGCCACAAACGTGGAAAGTTCCGGGCTGAGATGCAGGAAGGCGGTGACATGTCATCAGCGGCAGCATTCCAGGTTGTAGTATTCGAAGACTGGAAGGGTGGTGTGGTGATAGTTTGCGTTATGGTTCCTGATCAGGCTGCCGCTCTGAGGTCGAAATTCGCGTGGATCACGTCGTAGGGTACGTGAACCTTTCCGTCTTCGGTTTGTTCGAAGATACCCCAGTCCGACAACGCGGACACGTCCTCGTGCACACGCTTGACGTCACGTTCGACGGATCGGGCAAGTCCGCGTATGCTGGATGGGCCGATCTTCTGGAGATGTTCAATCAACTCCCACCTTTTGGGTGTGATGACAGAAAAAAGCTGTGCAGGCGACGAGAAGGTGAAGACTGCCACGGGCTCTGAGGGATTACCTGAGCGCATGGCGCTGGTTGCCCTGTCAAAGGCCTCATCGAGTGCAGCCTCACTGTCTGCTCTGATTTGTATCAAGGCTTCTCTCATGGTTTCTGCCTCCTCGTGATTATCTCCTTCCGAAAATCGGACAGGAGGGTATCGGTCGTTGTGAACATGTAGGGATGCTCTTCGCCGTCAAGATGACGATGATCGCCTTTGCCGCGTTCGTTGTCGAAACCGACGATACGCCTGCCGTCCTTGCCATAAAACAGTCGATACTTGAACAGGTGGGTGCTACCGGGAACGGGTTCCGGCACCTTCCACACAACGATCTCGACAATCGCACCGTCTGGCAAAACAGTTTTCGAACGTTCGACAAGGATCGCGGCAATCATGTTGTCATTTATGTCATCGCTGCGTCCCGTTGTCAAGGATGCCAACGGAGCTTTGAGGTTAATTGGCGGCGCGCTGCAGGGTATTTGTGTTTGGAATATTTTACTAACATAAGTCCGATAAATACATATATTATTATTTTTATACTTTGATGAAGGAATTAATTACCGCTTGTGGACTGGAGTGAACGGTTGACCGCGCCGCGCGCCGTTGAGTTGAGACAGGGGAGGGTCGGTCATTAAACATATAATTTATACTGGATCGATGGGAAAACATATAAAATATTGCAAGTGAACCATTGCTGACAGAGGGAAGGAGTTTAATTGGCGGATTTTGCTTGTTTTGCGGACATGCAATTCGAGCTGCTTGTAACTGGATGATTTTATATAGATTTTTATATGGAGCATGGATTATTTATTGGTGGAACGAGAAGGAATCTGATTGTGAAGTGGGCTGAAAAGGCGATGAAAATTGATAGCGATCGATCATAATAACAATATCATGATATTGTTATTATGATCGATCGCTATCAATT
>NZ_JBIUPF010000004.1:0-521200 GCF_044626815.1 Agrobacterium sp. P15N1-A
TCTTCTGGAGCCCATTGGAAATATTCCGCCAGCCGAAGCCGAGGAGCGATATTACGCCATGCTGGACGAACCAGCCATGGCCGCATAACTTAAACCAAACAGCCTCCGGCAGACCCGGTGCGGTTCAAACAGTCGGAATGCGCTGTCTGTGGCTGTGATTGAGTTGACCAGCGAGTTGGACTCTCATTTTTGCGACTTCGACATACGCCTCCTTTCTGATCAGATCAAAGAAGAGTGCATCAAGCAGCATACGCCTGACGAAATGGGAAAGTATGGCAACTATGACGATTTTTCTTTGGGTAACTGCAATTCCTTGAATGTCCGCATCGAAAACTATTTGTCTTCACCGGAAATGCGGTGTCTTTTCTCTGACGACGGCGCTAACATATGCGATGAGATAAAGAAATTCATCGACGATCCTAATCGGCACGCACTTGTTCTATCCTTCGAGCATGTCAGCTTCAAATATAATACGCGCGAACTGTTGTTGAACACCCTAGGCCGATACTTGCTCGGCCTTGCTCGGCAAAATGTCTTTCAAAGGTGCCCTCTGGTCTGTTTCTTGGACGAGGCCCACCAGTTTATCGGTCGATCCATTGGTGACGATACGAACCATGTGACACTCGATGCCTTCGGTCTAATTGCGAAGGAAGGCCGGAAGTACGGGCTAACGACGACCATAGCCACACAGCGCCCCAGAGACGTTCCCTCGGACGTCCTGAGTCAACTCGGTACCTTATTCGTCCACCGCCTCACGAACGACCGCGACCGGGAGACTATCGAGCGTTCATGTGGAGAACTGGATCGCGACGCTGCGGCGTTTATTCCCTCACTAGCTCAAGGAGAAGTGATCATCGTTGGCCCAGAGCTTCCCGCACCACTCCCCGTCCTCGTTGATCGCCCCGAGAAAGGGCAGCAGCCGGAATCCCATGGTCCTCGTTACCAAGCATATTGGGGTACTTCCCCTGACAAAGAGGACGCCGGGATTTAGAACCGTGCGATATTTTTAGAACGTCACGCAACTAATCTTTGCGACATTACTTTCTTTGACGTGTGCTTCGGCATCACCGAGTAGAGCCTTGAGAATTGGTAAATAACTACAATCTTCCGATTGAACGATACTCAGTTTTTGAGAACCCAATGCCCCGCCACTCCTGGCTTTATGGCGAAACGTTCTTCGGGAGGCGTTGAGCTTTTGAGAATCTGGTGCATATCCATTAAAATCTCCCTCGCCTCCGAGACGTAACTGTGACCAAGTTCCAGCAAGCCTCCCTTCTCCACCTCAACGGTGTCCATCGAATCCATTAGAAACACTGGTGGTAAAAAACCAACGCGAGCGAACTGGTGCAGAATAGCGGACAGCTGTACCGCCTTATCTCTCGAACAAACGTAAGATGTGGTACTGCCAGAATTGCCAATCACATGTGCGCCGACATTTCGCATAGTATCTTGATCGACATCTGCAGCGGCAAAAATTAAGTGATTGAACCTCTTCAGTTTTTCTGGATTTGAAGACCCGATGATTTCGAGGGCCCCTGCTAAGCAGCGGCACCCCATGCTGTGAGCAAGGACATTAATCCTCCGCCCGCCAGCATTTTCAATGAAATCTAATAGGTATGATGCAAGATGATACTTGCTGGCCTCAACTGCCGCTTCGTCGGCCTGATACGCATGCACTTGGTCTCGTGATGGCCAACTGAAAAGATTTATCCCCCGCATCAAGCCTAGGTCATAACCGATCTGAGCGGCCCAAAGTACAGCTTGTTCGAACCCAACATTGTAACCGTGGATAACAACAGTTGGCGGCGTACTATTAAACAATTCCGAGAAATTCTTATGTACGAATTGCCAATATAAATCGCTGGTCAGGTAATATATCCGTCGAATTTGTAGTCGGTCGTCCCCCTTTAGCAACCGTTTCCAAAGTGGCGAACCTAACGACCCGACCTTGTGTGAACTTGGGACCAAAACCTGACAAGCGCCGTAGTGAAGCCTGCTATCTCTCTGTTCACCAAAAGTTACCCACTCACGCTCCCTAATAAGATTGCGGTTAGTCGCAAACGTGACCAGATAGGTCGGCTCTTTCTTCGGTGCTACCGTAGGCGTGTTAGCTTTGCGTGCCCCGAAAAACTCCTTGAAGCTGGCCTGAAGCCCGGAGTCCAGCCTAATAGGGGGTTCTTTTGAAATCTCTGCCCTCTGGCTGAGCGAGAGGCTGTCTGCCTCCGAAAAATCTGGAGCGAAATATGCGTCTCGCAGAATTGCATTTGTCCATTCAACATTTGGGAACCTAGCGTCCTGAAAGGAAGATTCTGCAGCAACAACGCCGTTGAGATTTGCGTTGTCGAAGGCTGCGCCATCGAAGCTACTAAGCGTGAGATCGGCATGGGAAAGGTCTGCTGATTTAAAATTTGCTTTCGAAAAATCCAAATCTATTAGCTTGGCGTTGCGGAGATTAGCTTCCGAAAAATCGTAACGAGAGAAGAAATTTGAATGCGGAGCGCTCAGAAACGCTTGGTCGAGAACTTCACGAAAGTCGACACTGGCCAGATCAGGCTTGAATTTCACTAGTTTTCGACGGCCGTTCCAAGCATCGCGGCCCTCTCTAAGCCATTCAACGTGATCAATATTTGCCATAGATGTCTCAGATAAATGGTGTTTGTTTTGGTCCGACGGGACGATGAAAGTTGTCGCAACTTAACGATGCATTCCTAAATGATCGGTTTCCCTGGATGCTTGCGTCGGCATTCTTTCCTCGAAAATACTCAATCAATTATGCGATCTGCCGCGTGAAGTAGTACACTGGTGGAGCAGCAGGCGGGGAATTTAATATCTCAGACAGGTCAACGCGCACCGGCGAGACCACCAGCCTGCAAATTCTCTTTGTAGAGGCCCATAAGCCGCCGTCTCTGACAGATTTTGCGCCAACCAAAATCTCAGGCGATTGTGGAAATGGAAGGAACAGAGAACACCGAATTTCCCTCGGATTCGCCCGTGAGGATATCAGCGTTCCGATTGGGCTGCGCCGGAATCAACCTCCGCCTCCGTTTGCTTTTGGAGGCCAAGGGTGTCGTCACCATCTGCCGAACGTTTAATTTACCGCAACACGAAAGAAGATGAAGTCGTCGTTGACGCTCGTGACCAACCTCTCTAAACCCCGCAGCCGGTGCTGGTTCGTTCCGGCGCGCCAGGGGATTTTCCGGAAGCCAGCCAGAACGAACACACCTTGCTTCCGCAGGCTGTAAAGCAGCGCCAGGAAGGAAAACGACATGTCGCTTTTTGATCGTGCAGGCATCGCCCTGCTAGCATTCGAAATCGTGTACTTCATGATCGCTCCGGCGATCTTGTCGTAAAACGAGATGTGCGGGGTACGGCAATACCCCGCACGTTCATCGGAAGTGAAACGACCGACTTTTTGATGATGCCAAGTTAAAGTTCGGCGGCATCAGTGTCAATTATCACGTCGGGAAAAATATCGCAGCGTTAGGCTCGACCTGATCAGACAGTTTTTATTAACCATATTTCCAACGCACAAACTTCCCCCGCTAGACTCGCGGTACCGCCCCTGACTATCTTCTGTCCCAGTTTCAAACACGGAGCCCCAAGATGATACGCATCGTCATTCTAGGAAAGACCTTCCTCAGCTCCATCTGACGTAAGGACATCGTGTCCTTTACCTCCGGATGGGCTGCCACCCATGTGCGCCCAGGAGGTATCTATGCGCCCATCAAAAAATGTTTTGCACCACGTGTTGGTGCGTCGTGCCATTCTGAACGAATTGCGCTCCGGTGCCGGAGAGGACATTCGCTCCCGATTTGAGGTGTTCCAGGACACCGGATCGGACGCGGATAAGCAGGCAATCGTCGGGATGCGTACGTCACGATGGTAAACAATCCCCAATCCCCCATTTTCATCGATGGCGAACCCCTGCTGTGGGTTGAACCGTTGCGCCACGAAGGCGTGCGTAACGTCACCCCCAAGCACCTGTTGAACACGAACGGTTCGAGCGTTTTCAATAATCGCGAGGTGCAGCACGAAAGCGGCACCGAGAAAAAGGTCGCTTCGGTGCTTAAGGCACGGCCCGGCGTTGTCGAGGTGCGCTCGCAGTTCATGACAGTTGAGTATCATGACGAGGAAGGCGTGCTTCACAAACACACCATCGACTATTGCGTCCGTGATAAACGCGGCCGTTGGGAGGCCGTTGCGGTCAAGCAGGAGAAGAAGAAGGCGGAAGTCGAGGCCGTCTTTAAGGGTATGTTGCCCGAGTATCGTGATCGCTTTCATAAACTGACGATCATGACCGAGCACGATGTTCCTTGGTGGGTCGTGCGCAATGCCGATAGCATCCTGTTTTATCGAGAATTGCACGACGACCATCATGTTCAAACTCTGCTGGATGAGCTTCAGCAGCGAGCCGAGGCTAAGGTGTGCTTCTACCAGATGTACACGTTGGGCATCGACCGGCCGTCCCGTACGGCCGCCATATGGCGGCTCATCGACCTTGGGTACCTAAAGCCCGAGCCAGGCCTCATCAATGAGCTGACCTGGTTCATGGTCGAAATCTAATCGCCCCCTAGCCCACAATCCATTCCATCCCAGCCCAGCCCAGCCACTTCGAGCACCTTTCGGAGCACGGCGAAGCTATGTCCAAGGAGGACACCATGACTGACAACTCTGACGCCAACGGCAAGCTTGAACTGCGCCCCGCTCCGGAAAGCACACCTTCAATCCCCCTCATGACGTCGAACGACCGTTTCGTCTATGAGGGCACCCCCCTCATCGCCATTTCGTACCGGGCGACGGATACGTTGTTCTTTCACGAGAGCGATCCAATGACGCACAAGCGCATCAAGCATACCGAAATCGAACTCGCAATCGATGAGGGTCGCGCGCAGTTTTACCCAGGTTTTTATACCGAGGCAGGTGTGAAGGCTTACGAGCGGTTCGGCAACAAAACCGTCGACGAGTTTAAACCCGACGGCGTTGCCATTGCTCGCTACCACGAATTCCTCGTCTTGAAACACCGTGCCTGGTGTGTCGAGGTCGGGCAGTATGTGCCCCGCAGCCTGAAACCAGCAGCGGAAATGCCTGGCGGGCGTTCCATGGAAGAGCTGTTGCTGAATTGGACCGTCGAGTATCAGCTGCTTCAGAAGGAAAAAAACGAAGAGACTGGGAAAGTACGAAAGAAACGTGCCGGTAAGAAGACCAACGGCTTTGAAGTGCCAACAGTACGCAGCTTCAACTCCTACGTTAGCAAATATGAAGGCTGTGGTGACGATGTGCGTGCGCTCATTCCCCAGCAGAAAGGTCCGAAACGCCGCCATTTGCAGGTCGAATGCGCCGAAAGCTATGCGATCTGGCGGCAGGCTGCTGCCGAATATGCTTCGAAACGCAAAGTGCCGATGTCGAAGGCACGGAAAATCGCGAACGCCCGCATCCACGAAGCCAACAAGGCGCGAACTGAAGACCAATCCAAACTGATCTTTGTCGAGCGTAAGCGCTTTGAGAATATGATTAAACAGCTGAGGGCTTTCGACGTTCTCGCTGCTCATGAAGGCGAGCCTTACGCTCATGCAGTCTACAAGCCGAAAATGGATTCTTACGACGTAGTTCGCCCCGGTGAGCGTGTCGAATTCGACGACTGGAATGTCGATTGCATTACCCTGATGAAAGAAACCGGCGTCTGGTTGCGTCTTCCTGCCAAATTTCAGACCGCCCTGGAAAAAGCCTCAGCAGACAAACCCCAGCGCATTTGGTTCGTGGGTGCAATTGACGCCGCGACCGCCATGCCTTTGGCGCTGAAGGCAACTCGAAAGCCTTGTGCTTCCGCCGTAGTCGAGGCCCTCGAAATGGTAATGTCGGATAAGACACACATTTCGAACCTCGTGGGTGCAAAGACCCCTTGGGCCGCAAAAGTGCGGCCGGAGAACGTGTTCACTGATAACGGGACGCCCTACATCGCTGATATCACACGTGACGCCTTCCTCATGAGCAGCGTGTCCCTGACTCGACCGCCAGCGGGTCAAGCATGGAAACGACCGTTCATCGAATCGCTGTTCAAGACATTTGCGAAAGACTTGATGTCGTATTTCGATGGTCGCACGTTTTCCAACGTTGTCGAACGTCGCGACTACGATTCCGTCGCTAATGCAACCCTAATCGTCGACGAGTTCATGGTGATCGTTTATCGCTGGCTTTGCGATGTGTTCATGAACACTCCCAGTGCCCGCCTGAACGGATTGACGCCCTATGAGGCGTGGGAACTGAAAAAGCGTACCTATCCGATGCGCCCAGTTCCTGGTCGACACGAAAAACGTCACATCTTCGGAGTGAAGAAGGACAAGATTATCCGCAGCGAAGGCATTTTCCTTCACGGCATTCCATACAACTCCGATGAACTCCAGTCGTACCGCCGTAAGCACGGTTCGAAGAAGCTCTTCCCCGTCCGCTTCCATCCTCGCGACCTGGAATCGATTTCCGTCCACACTGAGGACGGATGGTTGACGGTCGGAAATTGCATTGGAGTACCTCCGTATGTTTGCCTCGAAGAATGGTACTTGGCGAAAAAAGAACTTGAGCGGCTAAACGAAGAGCGATCAGCGCGCTCCGCGCCCACCATGTATGACGGCATCAACTGGGTACATGGCGTCGTAGATGCTGCTGCTCTGCGTGGTGGTATTTCCCCCCATATGCGCAGTGCCGAAGACATGTCTCGCGCCACTGCGAGGCTTTTCGAAGGCCGCGCCATCACGAAGGCAGAAGCTGGTGAGCTGGCACTTCTGGCAACTCCTGCTCCTCAGGCAACTCCTTTGCTTCAGGGGCGTGTTGGAGAGCTTCCTGCTGAAATCCTGGCCACGAAGACCCCGAAAAAGAAGGCTGTCGAGCCCGAGGTCCCCATCATCCCTGAGGTAGATGAGGCTGTTGCCGACATTGATGAGGACGACGAAGATTCCCAGCTCGGAGATTACAAGTAATGAGCGATTTCAGCAACATGTCCATTGAGGACCGCAAGCTCCATATGGAGCTGAAATACTACCTTCAGCTCAAAGACAGAGAGCTTGAGGACATGGTGACCGATCTCGTCAATAACGCGAAGCGCTGCGAGAGGGGAGGCGGATCGAAAGATCGTATTCTCTTCGTAATCGGAAACTCTGACACTGGCAAAAGTACCGCCCTCGCACGCCTCTTCAAACAAATGGAAGCGTTCCAGCCGTACGAAGATGAGTTCGGAAAGCGCGTGGTTCCATTGTTGAGCATAAGGTGTCCGCCCGACTGCTCACCCAAAAGCTTGGCCGACACCGTTTTGAACAAATGGAATCTGTACGCTAAAGCCAACCAGAATGCGGTTTCGCGATGGGCTATGATTGCCCGGCAACTGCAATTTAGAGGGATCAGGTACCTGCACTTCGATGAAATGCAACACGTGAATACAGGTGGGACTGAAGGCGCGATACTGCAGGTGCAAGATTTTGTGAAGGGCTTAACGGAGATTGACGATTGGCCGCTTCACTTGATCCTTTCCGGTACGCCCAAGATGAAACGCTTTATGGAGAGCGATGAGGTTGCCAATCGAGCGAAGGTCCAACGCTTCCATCTCGTGAAATTCACAAAGAAAAACGCGGAAGCTATCGGCAAGGTCGTGCGCCAAATCGTGGAAGACGACGCAGGGCTACAGATTGGGTGGACTGAGGAAGACGAGCTGATTGCCCGGCTGATCGTGGCGTCTAAGGGTGCATTTGGGACCATGATCAAGATTACCCAGAAAGCGTGTTTTCGCGTCCTGGATAGCGCCGGGACAAACGTGACCGTTGGGGACTTTGCCGCCGCCTACAAATCCCGTCGCGGGAACCTCGCAGCTGACAACCCATTCACGACTAGCGATTGGAGGAGCATCAATCCTTCGCACTCCCTGTCTGATATGGATTAGGCGGAAGGAGACTAAAAATGAGCAATTCTGGTCGACTTCCATATGCCGTGTTGCCCTTTGACGACGAGACGGCGGAGAGCTTTGTAGCGCGGTTGGTGTGGGCGAATGGCTTTCATTCTCTGGCAGAGTTTTGCGACTTTACCGGTACCCGCCAGGCCGGAATCATTGCAATGGATCGCGATGAACTCGCTGCGATAACTCGGTGGAGCGGCGTGTCGGAAGCACGCCTGCAGGCGTTCGCCATCAGGCGAGATGGCATCGTTGCTTTTGGTTCTGCGCAAGTGAAGCGTACACAGTTGAGGGCAACCCACCGCAGGTACTGTCCGCACTGCTTTTCGGACGACATTCGAAACGGGACAGGTCATCCTAGAACCCGCATTTACATGCGGGCAACTTGGCGTTTAAGCGTGATCTCTAGGTGCTCGCGACACGGAGTTCCGCTTGTCGATCTTCCCGAGGATTTTGACACTCTTGATCTGAAAGCCCTTACAGATATCAACGTGAAGGATGCAGTGGCATCTGGCGCATTGCCGCATGATCGGTACTTTTCAGAGCGACTGTTAGAACCACCTGCCACTTCTTATCTCGACACGCTGCCACTCTACGTTGCCGCTGAACTTTGCGCGGTTCTCGGAGGGCTTCATCACTTCGCGGCCGAAGGAAAGATTTCTGATCGCGTGCCGGGAGGCATGGCGAACCCCGAGTGTCTGGCGTCTGGATATGCAATCGCTGCTGACGGGCGAGAGGCCGTCTGGGATTTCCTGACGTCGTACGTCGTGAAGATGGTTGGTAAAGCTTCGAAATATTCGATGGTCTATTCGCTGCCATTGCGATGGCTGCGAGACGAAGCTCCCGACGGTGATTACGGCCCGATCAGGGAACTGTTTCAGGATCACGCCGAGAAACATCTTCCACTTGATAAGGGCGAGACGTTCTTGACCGTGACCAGCCGCAGACGGGTTCACACCGTGTATTCTGCAGCAAAGGAATACGGATTACCTGAAGATCGGGTTCGTGATGTCGTTATCAACCAGGGCGGTGAAAAAGCTGTCATCGCGACGTTCGGAAGCCGGAGCGTCGTTTTCCGCAAAGACGAGACCCACTCGTTGCTGATTGCTGCCGCTTCACAGCTGACAACAACGCAAGCCGCCGAACGCTTGGGATGCGCGATGACGCAAATGGAAGCGTTATTGCACGGGGGACATTTACAATTCTCAACGAATGGCGAGGGAACGGGGCGAGTATACCGATGGGTATCGGTTGACGAGATTCAGAGATTTCGTGACTGCATCGAGGCTCGTATTTCGCCCACCCCAACAGAAGGCGATCTCGTCCCCATACTGGTCACTACCAAAATTTGCCATCGAACGTTCGTTGAAATCGTCGCGCTCATTCTGGATGGCAAGCTGTCCTGTGTTAGAATGTCGGGACCAGTTTTTCGACTCGATAAGATCATGGTCGACCCGGTTGAGATTGACGAGCTTGCCGCTTCACGGTGCGGAGCAGAATTCCTTGATCGCGCAAGCGCCGCAGCTGCGTTGGGAACCCGTCGCGAAACCATCAATGATCTCTTCGATTTGGGCATTGTACCAACGACTGCGGTTCCGCACAGAAAGATCAGGAGCCACATTGTTGTGGTGCGTTCCGACGACTTGGAGGTTTTCTCGCGAGAGCACGTTTTGCTCGATGTGCTTGCGCGAGCACGCGGTGAAGCGGCGGTCTCTTTGCGGAAGAAACTTGAGAAATTGGGCATTTATCCCGCGTATGAAGGAAGTCCAAAGGCAAGTAAAATCTACCGTCGAAGTGACATCGAGCGTGCAGGACTTTGAAACGCCGCTTCCGCTGCATGTTATCACCCTCCGGGGCACTCCTTACCGGGAGCGCCCGAGATCGCAGTAAGCATTTCGCAACGGGTCACCTGTTCGGAGAGGCCCTCATGCAAATTGAGTCTAACTTCCAATTCCTAAAATGTAGGGCGTAAAGAGTTCTGGTAGCGCCAAAAATGGCAGCTATTGCTGTGCACGAAAACTCAATCGTCTCAACGCGTGTCGGAGATGCTTTCTCTGTCCGACTATGTCCCCACCAAATCCGGAATATCGCTATAACTGGCAGCACGCTTGATTGCTTTACAAACGCTGCTGAGAACAGGATTGGCGCGTTGCGCTCGCCGGAAAGCTTCCAATGTTCGTTTGTCTACAAGGGTTACGTCGGCATACGCGGAAAGACAGGCAAGATGTATGTCAATCAAATCGCTACCTTTTCGCTCAGGCAGTGGCGGGGCGTATTGTCTGAGCGACGATGAGATCACCCACGAGGGAACTCTCTCTTGGGACACCAAACGCTTTAGGTCGGTAAACGAGACATCCGCAGTGGCGGTTACGATCTTCATTTGCTGTAAAAAAAGACCTAGATCAAGAGCTTGGCCTACTGTCATATCCGTCGCGATGTCACTTTTTTCAACGCCCAT
Organism: Agrobacterium sp. P15N1-A; assembly: GCF_044626815.1. NCBI lineage: Bacteria > Pseudomonadati > Pseudomonadota > Alphaproteobacteria > Hyphomicrobiales > Rhizobiaceae > Agrobacterium > Agrobacterium sp. P15N1-A. Next base: position 10,392 of record NZ_JBIUPF010000004.1, read on the forward strand.
CGCGGCCAAGCTTTGCATAACCAAATCGGCGGCATTGTCGGGTAGTCTTTGCCTAGTTTCAATGATCTTCCCAACGAAATCTCTGGCAACGGCTCCAGGATTTCTGATGCGTTTATCGCCATGCTTCGCTATATCGAACGCAAAGCTGCCTTCTATCACTTTAAGCTGACGTTCGAGGTCTTCCTGGCTACGCACTCTGCCGTTCAGGAGTTCACTAAGTGGTTTTGAGGAAAGATCAACGACATTACTGTGGGCGACAGCCACCAGGTTCCGAGAGTGCTCGGATCGTCTGATAAATTCTTCTCTGAGTAGCAGCCAATCATCTGGAGAAGGACCAAGAAGTTCCTCACCAGTCCCCACCCGAACGAGAGTACGCGAAGCCAGATCGCGAACCCTACCGATGCTCGCCTTGGGCTCGGAAAAGGCGGCCAAGGCCTCGGCACGCATGATAGAAGTTATGCTCGATGGGCCCGGTGTCACCGTTCCATCGGATATCCACGCCACAAAAGGCAGTGAGTGGAGAAATCGGAGCCGCCATAAAACCGTATTCTCGTCATTGTGGACACAGAGTTCCTCGATGTGATGCATCGATATCAAAATCAACGTGCCGCTGTGCATAAGCCAGTCTGAAAATTTTTTGGCTCTGTTCCGCTCGCTTTCTTTTGTCGATAGCGCTTCTCTGATCCAATGGGTTAAGTGAGATGTATCAAGTGAAATAAAAGAGGGTTTTATCACGGGCATCAACGCTTTCGCTCACTTGAAGATTCGGCACATTAATAGGGGTAATTCGGCCGATTAAAATTTCGATGCAACTGCTACGACAAATTCCCCGCAATTGCTTTTGAATTTCTACTTTTGCCTGTGGATCGAACCATGAACAAGCTTTTCTTATAGACCGTTTTATTTCAGTTTGGTGACGCAGACATGGTAGGGAGCAAGCTTCAGCATGGGTGTCGCCGAGAACTTTCGCGCATTCCGAGATAAATACCTAATTCCAAAAGATACCGTCAGCTCGATTTCTTATCGATACAAACGTATTACGAGGCAGTTGAACAAGGATTTCTGGGACACGGAATCCGAAGCAGCACACAGCTTATATGTCGGCTCTTATGGAAGAGATACCGCCGCGAAGGGCGTTAGTGACCTCGACGTCTCATTTACCCTGCCGAACCACATGTATCATTCATACAACGGTTACAAGGGTAACGGGCAGTCTGCGCTTCTACAGGCGGTGCGCCAATCCATCATGAAAACTTACCGCTCGACGGATGTGGGTGGTGACGGGCAGGTTTGCGTTATCAAATTTGATGACGGCATCACGTTCGAAATCCTTCCTGTATTCGTTAACACCTCAAATACCTTTACTTTTGCGGATTCTAACGGTGGGGGAAGCTGGCGGGCTTGTGACCCACGTTCAGAGATGCAGGTATTTCTCGCGCGCAATCGGGAAACAAATGGTAATCTGAAAGCTGTTGGCAGAATGATGCGAATCTGGAAACGTCATAATGCTGTCCCCATAAGCGGCATGCTGATCGACACGCTCGCCTACAACTTCATTGGCTCTTGGCAATATCGAGACAAATCATACCTTTATCATGATTTTCTTGCGAGAGACTTCTTGCATTATATGTCGACACGCGATGTAAATCAGGAATACTGGTCTGCTCCCGGTAGTGGCTCTCGCGTCTATCGCAATGGTAATTTCCAAAAGCACGCCTTCACAGCATACCAGAACGCACTTAAGGCTATTCAGAATGAAACCGACAATCAGTTCTGGGCAAGAACCCAAGCTTGGCAATCAATCTTCGGCAGCACCTATCCAGGCTAGCATCGCGGATAATCCGGGAGCGTTGGAAAGTCAGATACGGGAGTGCTTTGGCCGCGTAGTTTATGCGCACAAGACACATGAAAAGGACGGCGATCTTTGTGCACATACACTTCGCAGGCTTAAACTGCTTCAGATTATCGTGTCGTCGATCACCGCGTCAGGTACTTTGGCGGTCCTTCTGGCGGACGAACTTTGGATTAAACTGGGCACCGCCCTCGTCTCTTTATTAGGACTCTTCATAACAGGATATATGAAGGGATTTGACCCAGGTGCGGCGGCTCAAAAACACCGCGACACCGCAGCAGACCTTTGGATCATACGCGAAAGTTATCTCTCCTTGCTTACTGACATGGCTTCAGGTGCAACCCCTTTGACCCAGGCGACAGACAGGCGCGATCAACTGCAATCGGCTCTTGCAGCAATTTACAAGTCTGCCCCGCATACGACTCCCAAGGGTTACCTAAAAGCACAGGAAGCACTTCAGAAGCTTGAAGATTACACATTCAATGACGGCGAAATCGATAAATTTCTGCCACCTAATCTTAAAAAGACCGGTACGTAGCGAGTTTGGGAGGAAAGTTATCGTGTACCCTTCGCACGATCCCTTAGACATTAGAACACAAGAAATTGAAGATAACGACACGCTGCTAGGACAGCGAAATACCCCTCTGCCAAAACAATACGTGTAAAGTGCGCGCCATCCGACGCCGATACACTTTTCTGAATCTCCCGGTGGGCTATCTGCGTCTTCGAGCTAGTCGGAGATTTCCTTGAGCGTGAAGGAATAATTCCATCTTGAGCAACTCGGACTAACCTAGCACTCGTGGTGAGGCTGTTCAGGTTGCCAAATAGAGCAATTTCGGCGTATTTGCGGTGTGAATAAACTATACCTTATTGATGATCGAGGAGGTATCATGTTCTCAAAGAAGACAGTTTTTTTCTTGGGCGCTGGCGCGGGACATGATTACAATATGCCGCTCGGTAAAGGTCTCAAAGACTCAATCGCATCTAAGCTCAAAGCGGACCCAGACGAGCTGTGGCCCACCCTCGTAAACCCTTTGGGCCTTGCCAGCCACGAAAACGCTCATTCGTATCGGGAAATAAAGCAGCTCATTGCTTCCAACATGGACAAAGCAGAGTCCATTGACAATTTCCTACACACGCACTCAGAAAACCCAACTTTGGTGACCGTCGGCAAGGTAGCCATCGCTGCCTGCATTCTTGATGCTGAGCGCTACAGTAACATGATGCCTGTCGTGCCGAGGGAAACTGATGCCTATATTTTCTCGTTCAGGAGCGAAACCGAAAATTGGTTATCACGGTTTTGCACAATGGCATTTACAGGGCTCGTCGCTAGCGATGCCCACACGGCGTTCAACAACGTGACGATTGTTACGTTTAATTATGACCGATGCATCGAGCAATATATCGTAGGGCATATTGAATCCTACCTAGGCATCAGCGAGAGAGCTGCCCAAGACATTGTCAGCTCCCTGAATATTATCCACGTTTATGGAAAGGTCGGGAAGTTGCCATGGCAATCGGGGCCAGAGCCAGACATCCCTTTTGGGAAAAAGCCCGCTCCCGAACAACTGCTCGTGGTTAGTCAGGGAATCCGGACATTTACTGAACGAGTCGAAGAGGACGATACCCAGCAACGAATTGAGGCCAAACTCGCAGAAGCAGAAATTGTGGTTTTCTCTGGCTTTTCGTTCGGTTCATCGAACTGGGAATTTTTGCAGAATTCCACGCCAGGACCACGCAAGATGGCTATTGCGGGAATGATGGGTATCAGCTCTCCTAATCAGGTAAATATTCAAAACCGTCTCACCTCGTACCTCCATCCTGCTGCTGATGTTTATATCGAACCATACGATGGAGGCTGCCTTGAGTTGCTATACGACTACTCCTCCTATTTTGAGTGATTGCCGCTGAAGAGAGGAATGAGAACGTCGGAACAGCTGTTAACGATTTCGGCTCGATATCAATTGGAGCATCAATTTCGAATAAGCTAGTGATTTCAACAAAGCGGCTACGCTAGGGAAAATCGTTAAGGGCCGCACCACCAATCCTAACGCCGTCCGCAAATTTAAAAAATTTTACTGCAACGGATTAGCAAGCATCCAAAAATTTAAAGAATTTCTATGTTAAAGGACATGATAATTATTCCCAAATGCGACACACACTTTCTCTAACGTATGCTTATCAGGTGCCGAGTCTGCAATCAGAAGGTCTCGTTGTAGGCGAAGCGCTATAGCATGTTTATATAACTTCTTACTGGTGCGCTTATCGAACACGTTGATTACGGGGATGTGGTAGAGTTGCCCAATCTGATCCAAATCTTCAATTTCCAAATCGTGAACAGTGACACCGTATGCACTGAGTTTTTGATAAGCCTCAGGATCATAACGGTGCAAATCGTCTGCTTCCGGCTGAGCAAGCCCAAGCGGCGTATGAGCAAGACATTTGTGTGAACACTGTCCAGAACTATCTATGGATGACGCAGTTTCTTCAGCGACCGTTATTTCAAGTATTGATGCCATCTATTTTATGCTCTTCATAAATCTTCTTTGCAGCGCAGACTTCAACAAGACCCTCAATTCTTTTCTTTGATAGCCCTGTATTTTCAAATATTTCGTATTTCGACGTTACCCCTTTTTCCAATGCGAGTACTAGAACCATGGTGGCCCGCGCACCTAAATGAGCTAAATCAATAACTCCGGGCTTAGGGCCCGTTTTGGGTCCATATGACTGCGGCTTCTCAGCATCGGGAAAGTTCTTTTTGGAGAATCCGGATAAGAATTGAGAGGTGTAAGATCCTTTAACAAACCCCAAACGGCTGAGGCGCACCATCATCGCGCTAACACTGCACTTAAATATCTCTGACAGCTTTATTGCGCTTCTTTTCGAAAAATCGTAATCTGCAAAAGAATATCTTCCATTACCTATCTCCTCGAGTAGATCCTCCCTAGGTATTATAAGAGACGCAGCAAACTCATTTGCATAAGCCTCAACCTCATTATCATATTCATAATTGTTGCTAATAGCCGACCTTTTACCAAATATGTGTGATAGCTCGTGCGCGAGCGTAAAGCATTTTGCCGCGGCGTTTCGATTTCCCGAATTCACAAAAATCATATTAGAAGTAAAGTTCTCATGATAAAGCGCAAAACCATCTATGCCAAGAGATATATTGTGATCTTGGATTACATATACACCGAGACTCTCAATTGATTTTCTAAATTTTCGGTAGAAATCATTTTTATCTTGTGCAGATTCGCGTATTTCTTTCAGCCCAATCAAGCCTTCAACTGACTTCGCAAATTGCTCTGGATTCTCATCAGCCTCGGCAGAGTAGATTTTGTCGGGCGCATCCAAGTCTAACCGAGTGTAAAGCAGAGAAAGAAAATCCTGAAGATGGAATAGGTATTCAAATTTACTAGAATCCTTTCCATATTGTAGAGATACGGGTTTAGACGCCCGAAAATCGATTATTTTCGAAGGCGGAAGTTTAAAGTTTTCTACAAAGAAAGCGTATGGAGGCACAGCTAGACGTTCAGCGAGCTTCAATATTTGATTTTTCGTGGGAGTGTTCTCACCCTCAAAAGTCTGCATAAGTTTTTTTAAACTCATGCCCGCTATGCTCGCGGCCTGATCATTCGACAAGCCACGCTCATTAATTACGCCTTTAAAGGTTGCAGGACTAAATGGCATTTTCTACCGCTGATGTATCGCTAATTACCATGCAAAACATCCTCTCAACAAGCGTAGGGGTTGCGTTTGCGTATCCGATTCTATCTCAGATAATAGACATTAAAAATGAGAAAATCTTAAAAGAATGCGACAGGGTCATAAAAATCATCCATACGAAAGGTGACCAGATAGGCTTTTTGGATTTAGCTAGCGATCAAATCGAATTCAAGCATTATGCATTTCGGTCTTCCAAGGTTGCGAGTTACCTAACCGGCTTCTCGGCTCTGGTGGGCACAATAGCATTTTTTGTTCTTTTTCTATCTACGATCAATCAGAAGCTCAGTCTTTCATTTGTGGAGGCCACTTTGTTTAGCTTGCTTCTTTCAAGTCCGTTTTTCTTGGCAGGATTGCAATTAATAAGGTGGTGGGATGGCTATGCGAAATTCTCTACAGCAATTGGGTACTACCGTGGAGACAATATGTAACCTGCCAGAATATAATTATTCAAAATTAGAATTATTAAAATAGCGATCGGTAAGCGCTTGAAAAGTCTCTAATTTCATTGTTAATTCGGGCGCATCAAAAAAATTTTGATGGCGATATAAAACGTAGCCACTCACGAAACTTTGCTTATGCACTCCCCGAGTATTACCGGGCTTTCATTTGCCAGATGCGGCGGACTGGATTAGACGAATCCCGTTACACCCCCTGAGGACCGGCGACTTAATTTCGCCATCACGCCCGCCTTTTTGAAAGCCCGTCCGGGATATCTGCTTCTTCGCGAAGTTTGAGGAAAACAACATGGCCAATGCGACCACCGCCGACAATAGCCGCACGCTCGCCGCTCTCGGCGTCACGGCGGGAATGATTTTCACCGTCGGCTCCGCCCTCGGTTTCCAGCATATAGGCGGTTATACGCCCTGCGCGCTCTGCCTCTTGCAGCGCGATCCCTATTATTACGCCATTCCGCTGGGCATATTGGCCATTGCGACCAGCATCTTCAAATTGCCGGTTCAGATCACCCGGCTGCTTCTTGCCCTTATCGGCGTGGCGATGCTGATTGGCGCCGGGCTCGGCGTTTATCACGCCGGTGTGGAATGGGGTTTCTGGGAAGGGCCGATCACCTGCGCCACTGGGGCGCCTTCTATCACCACCAATGCCGGCGATCTGCTGGGCAATCTGAACGCCATCAAGGCGCCTTCCTGCAACGACGCCGCCTTGCGGGTGCTCGGCCTTTCCTTTGCGGGCTGGAATGTCATCGCAAGCGTTGCACTTGCGGCAGTCGCCTTTTTTGGCGCGAGCCGTAAAAGCCGGTAAGCGGAAAACCGCGTTGCAGTCCTCAAAAGATCAGGGCTGCAGTTCGGTATCCCAGTAAAGATAGTCCATCCAGCTTTCGTGCAGATAATTGGGCGGGAACAGCCGCCCGTTATTGTGCAAATCCTGAACCGTCGGCTGGAAGGGCTTCTGCGCCGGGAACATACCCGCCTGCTTGGGAAGCTTGCTGCCTTTTTTAAGGTTGCAGGGAGAGCACGCCGCAACGACATTGTGCCAGGTGGTTTCACCGCCATGCGCGCGGGGAATCACATGGTCGAAGGTCAATTCGTCCCGCGTGCCGCAATACTGGCATTCGAACTTGTCCCGAAGGAAAACGTTGAAGCGGGTAAAGGCGGGGTTGCGGGTGGGCTGCACATAGGTCTTGAGGCTGACGACGCTCGGCAGCCGCATGGAAAAGCTGGGGGACGACACCGCGTGATCATATTCTGCAATGATGTTCACACGGTCTAGAAAGACAGCCTTGATCGCGTCCTGCCAGGACCATAACGACAAGGGATAATAACTCAGTGGCCTGTAGTCTGCGTTCAGAACGAGCGCCGGCAGGGCCTGTGGTGAAACTGCAATCGTCAAGGGCTTCTCCTGAGCGATTCGGCATCTGCACTTGTATATTAGGTCCGTTGTTACAGGATTGTGAAGCCTATAAATGCAGCGGCGAAGAGCTTAATTTTTGAGCCGTAAAATGGCCTTTTTCGCATTCCTGACGATCAAGCGGCACGGTGACACCTCCTGGCGTTGTGACACCGCTGGCCGATGCTGCAGGAAGGCGATTCGGGCTTTTGCCGGGCACAAATCCTTCTCACACCGGATGCACTATCGGTGATATGATTACCCCGACGGACGACTGGAAAATCAATGCGCGCCGGGCATGGCAAATGTGCGGCGGCGGCATTCATCCTTTCGTCAATGGAGGAACGGTCATGATGTTGGGCAGGCAGCAAGCGGCAGCATTGTGGGGCGGCCTGGCGGCCGGCGTCCTGACCGCCATGATCTGCCTTTCCGCGAGCGCCCATGCTCAGCAGCATCAGAATTTCGAAGTGACGCCGAATGGCCGCGGCGGGGCGCAGGGAACGATCGGCGGGCGCAATTTCGAAGTTTACCGGAATTACGACCGGCCGCCGGCCAGTCGCGCCTCCCCCGATACCCGGCGTGAACTCAGGCGGGCTGTCCCGCAGCAGACCTGTATTGTCGACACCGAGGGCAGAACCCGCTGCAGGTGAGCACGAACCCGGTTTTCCGGCTGTTTTTCAGCGCGCCGGCACAAAATTAGATTTCATTAAAATGCAATCTATCGACTTAAACGGCCCGCAAGAATGGGTCGCTATGGTGCCAGGCACAAGACAAGACAATTGTGCAGGGGCAAGGACATGGCGAAGAGAACAATCCGTCTGGCAAAGATTTTTGCCGTCGCTGCCGGTGTGGCGGCAGGTATTGCGACAACGGCATCGGCCGTCCAGCTCGGTGGCCTTGCCCAGAAGCCCGGCGCATCGCGGCCCGGCCAGTTCATGACCACGAGCCGTCCCACCATCGCACCCATTGCCTTTGCGAAATTCTGTGAAAGCGCCGCCGACCAGTGCCTCCGCATTGGCGACCGCGATACGGTGGAACTGAGCAAGCAGAAGCGCACGGAACTCCAGCGCATCAACGCCGAGATCAACACCTCGATAAGCTATGTCGGGGAGCAGGATGGCGAAGACGACTGGAAACTGAACCCGGCAAGCGGCGACTGCGAAGATTTTGCGGTGACCAAGCGGCAACGCCTCCTGCGCGCCGGCTGGCCTTCGGGCGCCCTGCGCATCGCCACAGCCCGCACGTCGGATGGCATAGGACATGCCGTTCTGGTCGTCAGCACCAGCCAGGGCGATCTGGTGCTGGATAACCGCACCAATGTCGTCAAGCCGTGGAAAGCGGTGGATCTGAAATGGATCAAGATTCAGTCGCACGAGGACCCGCGTGTCTGGCTGAAACTCTAGAACATGGTTTCAGGCTGAAGCCGCCCTTTCGGAGGGCAGGCATTCGATTGCCGGTTTAAGGCAACGTATCTTTCGACCATCAAAGCGGGTATTCTTTCCCCACAGAATCGGCGCGTCAACGCAGCTTTGACGGGTGATGCGACAGCCGCGTTCAACGCTCTTGACCTTGTGCGGGAGAGACAGTATCGGCAGCTATGCCCAAGGTGCTCAACTGGATTCGCGGTCGTAAACAACCAGCCTCCCGCGACGACCGGAGGCGGCGCAGAATTGACCTTGGCGACAGGCCGGCCTCGTTCCCGATCTATGCCATTGGCGACGTGCATGGCAGCCTCGACCTGCTGTTGCAGGCGGAACGAAAAATTCTTGCCGATCTGGGACCCGACCCCTCACCCGCGCTGGTCGTTCTCCTCGGCGACTATGTCGATCGCGGACGCGATTCCCGTGGCGTTCTCGACCATTTGCTGCAGCCGCCGCCCGCGCCGCTGCGCCGTATTGCGCTTTGCGGCAACCATGAGCAGCTCTTCCATGACTTTCTCGAAAATCCGCAGCAGAATATGCACTGGCTGGACTTTGGCGGCCGCCAGACGCTTTTATCCTACGGCGTCGATATCGACTATTTCCTGCAAAAGGGCCGCCTGAGACTGCAGCCATTCAGGGACGCCCTGCTCGGCGCAATTCCGCAGACCCACCGCCAGCTTTTATCCAGCCTGCCGATCTACGCCCGGATAGGACCCTATATTTTCGTGCATGCCGGCTTGAGACCGGGATTGCCGCTGGAGGCGCAGACCGATGAGGACATGCTCTGGATCAGGGAGCCGTTCCTGTCGCAGGGGGCCGGGCTGGACCTCGTCGTCATCCATGGCCACACGCCTGTCACCGAACCGGAAACCGGCCCGCACCGGATCGGCATCGACACGGGTGCATTCACCACGGGCAGGCTTACCGTTCTCAGGCTTTCGGATGCGGGCTTGCACCTGATCGGTTGAGCGCGCGTTGCCCACCCGCGTCAGGCCACACCACCCGGATAAGACCCGATGGCGGCGTCAGGGCGTGGTTTCAACCAGCCTGCCTGCCGCTCAGAATATCATCGAGGACCGCCATTTGCTGGCGATTCCATTCAACGGCGTCCTCAAACGCCCTGTTTCCCAACTCCTGCCGCTGATCGCGGCTGGAGGCGAGTTGCAGGATCGCGTCGGCGAAAGCCCGATGGTCATTGTCCTCCACAATGACCACGCCGCGCCGGTATCGTTCCGAAAGCCCCCTGACACCTGTCCGGGTGCTGATCGTGGGAACACCGGCAGCCAGGGCATCGAGCAGTTTTATATTGATGCCTGTTCCGAGCGTGATGGGATTGATGGAGAGCGGCGCGCGCGTGAAAGCGTCCTTCAGATTATCCACGCGCCCGAGCTTGAGAATCCCTTCCCCGTCTTCGATCTTGCCGCATATGCCGCCCGCCAGAACCAGACGAATATCCGGCCGGGCAGCCCTGACCAGCGGCATGACGTTTTGCAGGAACCCTTTCAGGGAAATGATATTGGCGTCATTGCCGGAACCGAGGAACAAGAAGTCGCTCGGGGTTAAGTCTTCCGCCCTTCCACCGCGATCGAGAATATGGCTGACGGTCGCAACAACCGGCGGCTTTACCCCCAGCCGCTGCCTGAACGCCCGCTCCTCTTCTTCCTGAATGGCGACAACCACATCCGCACGGCGGAAAGCCTTACTCTCCACGGCCGGCGGAACGGAGAACCAGTATCCATATTTGTTCGCGGTATTGATGAAGGCCTTGTGTCGGTCGGCGAAGGAATCATGAGTGTCGAGAATGCGCAGCACACCCTTCGGCAACCCCAGGAACGCCCGCGAATGAAAGACATATTCGACAATAACGGCATCGATGCCAAGCCGGCGCTGAAGGTCCCGAACCTGCCGGCCGATTTCGGGATAATAGAACTCGTCGAGGTGATTATAAAAACCGCTGTCGCGACCGAGAAGGCGGTGAACCTTTCGGACGGCTCGAAAGGCTATGACTTCAGCTTCGAAACCCAGATCCCCGATAAGCCGTGTTTCAAAGCGGTTTCGCTGCCGTGATACGAAATGCAGGCGTCCGGAACCGAATTCCGCTTCATGCGTGGCCGGATCGAAATCGGCGGCAATCGGGGTATCAATATAGACGAAATGCACCTCATGTCCCAGGCTGCGAACCGCACGTGTCAGCTGGAGAATCCGGCTGCGGTTACCCTCTGAAGCAGGAACGGCGGGAATGGCTGAGACGAAAGCAACTTTCATGAGAACGATTGATTCTGTTTTGGAAAGGACTCGAAAATCTGAAAATTGTTTTTTGACAGGCTGAGAACATCAGGCAATTTCCGCTGGACCTGCTCGCGAAGGTCATCAACATTGTCAACGAACTCCATCAAGGCATTCCTGATACCGTCATCGCTATAGAAGGCGGAGGGAGCGAGCAGTTCCGACGAAGATAGGGCGAAATGCTGGTATAGTCCTTCGAATTTCCCCTGATAGGCGATACATATGACCGGAACGCCTTTACCCAGCCCTGCTATGGCGAGATGCATGCGCCCACTGACAATTCCATCCAGTTGCGCCGCAATGCCCTTGAGAACGGACGCGGACCACTTGCCGTTCAGATATCGGACCCTATCTGCCAGCGAATCTGGAACCTGCCCGGCAATCGCCTGAAGGCAAAATTGGTCGCCGAATCCCTCCCGGTAATCATGCGGCATAAGCAGCCAGCACACCGGTCGTGCATCCGCCACAAAGTGCAATGCCTCGGCTCCACGCTTGATGATGGTATCGACCTGGCTGCTGTCAGCATTTTTGAACAGCATGGGATGCAGGTTGAAGCCCATCACCCTGTATCCCTCATCACGTTTCCGCTTGATCCAGGAGACGGTGTCTTCATCCGGTTCTGAGGCAACAAGGCTAAACGCCGAATCGGCAACCAGTACCGCGTTTGTCCTGGCGAAGGATTGCAGGCGGTTGAAGGAAACCGGATCGCGCACATTAATTGAGACATTGGGATGAAGGGCGCTATAAAACATGGCCAGAGCGGGATGAGGCGCTTGGTTGAAGCTGAAACCAAGGATGACATTTTTTATCCCGGCAGCCGCAGCCAAATCAGCACTTGCCAGGAGTTTTGCGCTGACCAATGGATGATAATATCCATCCATCACATCTGCCCCAACCACTACGACGCAATCGTATCGCCGCGCTTCAAAGTGGTTAAGAAGCGCTCCGGAAAAATCAATTTCGCCAAAGAGATCGACAGGATTAAATCCCCTCTGACGAACCAAATCCGAAGCCCCTGTTCCCTCGACCAGTATATCGACTTCGACATCAGGATTTCTTGCGCGAGCATGCTGAACTGTCGCGGTGATCATGGCATCGTCGCCGATAGAGCCAAAAACGGAATAGGGATCGCAGGCGACAATCAGGACCCGATTTATATGATCCCCAGCGGCGAGTTTTTTTATCCGTCGCTTTTGCTCCTGCAGCGTGTCAAAGAAGTGACGAATGGCAACATCCTGATTGCGGCTTTCATTGTACTTCACCCATTCACGATGCAGCGGTGCGGGGATGATTTTTTTTATGAGCTTACGCATTCGCTTCCTTCCGTGGGAGTACCTTGCTCGTGACGAAAAGAAGGGCCGACCGCGCCTGCGTTCGGGCAACCAGCGCTATGAGCAAAAAATAAGTTAAGATAAAAATGGAACCGAGCAGTATTGCAGACATGAAATCGCCTAAACTGAGGGCGGCAATTTCAGGACGCATCCATTGAACGATGACAAAGCAAAGACCGCTGGCGGCAAAACTCGGCAAAAGCAGAGACATTATTGTTCGGAGCGTCACGCCCAATTCACGCGAAACATAAAAGAACGTAAAGGGCGTGGAAGCAAGCTGGCCAAATACGTAAACAATGACGAGTTCATCGATACCATCTGTCGGTATGAAGACAATCATCAGAATTGTGGCAATCGATTTGGCGGCGCCGGCAATCAATACCTTGTTCGGGCGGCCGCGTGCGGAGAGAAATGGCCCGTTTTGAAATTGCACGCACTGTAAAGCGCCGAGAAGCAGCAGGGGTCTCGCGATCTCATCTGCCCCTTGCCACTGCGCACCAAACAAAACGCGGCAAATCTCCGGCGTCAATGCCGCAAAAAGCACGAAGGCTGGTGTCGAGACGATAGCGGATATTGCGATCAACTGCTTGTAAAGTTCCGCCATGCGTTCGCGCTCGCGCGAGACGCGTGAAAGCACCGTTAGCGACACGTCATAAAGTGCCGACTGGAGCAATTGCATCAGAAGTTGATAGAGCCTGCTGCCAACGGTGTAGAGTCCGAAGACGGCCACGCCATAGCGTCCCAGGATCATGAAATCGATCAGGCGCGTGGCCGCGAAATCGACAATACGAAGGCCGAGCGCCGACGAACCGAAGCGAAGCAGTTCGACGAAAGTGCCGGGATTGAGAGTGGTGCCCGGCAGCCAGTGCGGCTTTCGCCAGAGCCAGATCAGCGTGACGATGGTGGCGACATAGGTCTGCACGACGAGGCTCCAGACACCCATGCCCATGATCGCGAAAACAATCGCCACGCCGCCGCCGACGATGTTCGATATGAAGGTTCTGATTGCCAGCGGCTTGAAAGCCAGTGCGCGGCGATAATTCACCTCCTGAAACATCGAAGCCGTGTTCAGCGGCAGCAAGATGCAGATCGCCACGATGACCGGCGCCAGCCCGTCGACCTCGAACCAGCGTTCCAGTTCCGGAGAAAACACGCAGACGGCAATGGCCAGCAGCGTCGCAACCGCAACCGAGGCATAAAAGGGCAGATTGACGTCGCCGGGCTCCAGGTTGCGTCTCTGCACGATCGCATCCGCGAATCCGAACTCCGACACCATCTGGATCAGCATCAGCACCAGCCCGGCGGTAGCGACCATGCCGTAATCGGTAGGGCTGAGGAAACGGGCCAGAACGATGAAGAGAATGGAGGTGAAAAGCTTGCCGCCCCAGTTCTGGACGATGGACCAGAACACGCCTTTTAGGGCAGCATTGCCTATCGACGTAGCTTCGGACATCAATCCCCCACCTGTAAAACCGGCCGTGTCAAATCACCCGGCGTGGCGACCGCAAGACAGTCGACGCCCAGACCGTGAAAGCGGAGGCTGCCTTTATTGCTTCCCACCATATGCTCTCTCCTTCGAAGAAAACCGCTGCGACGGAACGGGTCCGTTGCCGGTTAAGATGCACGCAGGGTTCGGCTTTGCCTGTAGCGCGTCAGGACGTCCTCATAGAGTTTCACATAGTTTTCGCCGACCCGACGCGAGGTGGATTCCTCAACGATGTTTCCGAAATCCGCTTCCGTCGGCAATTCTTCGCGCGAGAGCGTCAGCACGCGGCGGATACGGGCGGCAAGGTCGCTGGCGTTGCCCGGCTTGAACAGCCAGTCATGGTTGGTCTCGCCAATCAACTCCGGAATGCCGCCGGAGGCTGCGCCGATGACCGGCACGCCCATGGCATAAGCCTCGTAGATCGTGCGTGGCGAAGGCTCCGCCCAGAAGGAAGGAACGATGAGCACGTCGATCTCTTCGAGAAACTCCTTCGGTTTCGCCCAGCCGACGAATTCGATCGGCAGATCGCCGGCCTGAGCCGTGAAGCGTTCGATGGAATCGTCCATCGCATGGCCGGCGACCAGACAGCGCCAGTTGCCGTGACCGATTTCCTTGAAGGCATCGACCATGTTGCCGACGCCTTTTTCCGTATTGATACGGCCGATATAACCGAAGGTCAGCGGCCGGCCAGTGCGGTCGATCTGCCGGCGGGCGACGGGATCGCCCTCGGGAACCGTGCAGGAATAAAAGATGACGCGGCGCAGGCTTTCCGGAATGTGGTGGAAAAGCCCGTGATTGACATGCGTCTTGAGGATTTCCGTGCCGACGCTTGCGACAGCGGCGATATAACGCTGGGTGAATTTCTTGGTGAAATTCACCGCCTGGCAGCCGAGATGGATGTGCTCGCAGGGCTTGCCGCCCTTGAACATGGCGGCGTTGCCGCACAGGAGATCATATTCGCAGATCGTGTGAACGATCGGAATGCCGCGCTTATGCGCCGCCCGCCACACCAGCGTCGTCACATCCAGAAGCGAGTGGGTGTTGAGAACGTCAGGTTTGAAATCGTCGAGAACGGCTTCGAACTGCTTTTCGACGTCGAAATTCCACTGCTGCTTGAGCTTCTGCATGCGCCGCTGCTGCGGGGAATATTGCGGCCAGTCCTCAAGCCAGAAATCGTTGTTGTGGAACATGCGGTAGACGGAGACGCCGTTGCGCATGGTTTTCGGTTCGGCCTGCCGCTCGATACAGGCGGCGCCGACCGTATGTCCCATGGAAACGAGTTCCTCGGCGAGATGTTCGACCGAGCGTTCGCATCCACCAACGATATGCGGCGGATAAAGGCTGCTAAGATGGAGAATTCTCATGCGGATACGCTCTGTTTTCCTTCATCGAAAATCTATGGCGTCCATCCCGGGCTCGTTCGTCTCCCTTCATTCCAGGAGACCAGTGAGACATCTGCAAAAATAAAAGAGCCGGAGCAGAACTAATGTTTGAAAATATGAATTACCAAAATCTACTTTTCAAAAAGCACGGGAATCGACGCTATTTCAAGTGATTTTTTTCGCGGCGCGGCAAAAGCCATGCGGTGTTGCGAAAAGAACCGGTCTCGTGTTACGGTTTAGCCACTTTAAAGTGCAAGCGATCGGGGGAAATCGGTTGCATTGCAGCTCGTGATTATATTCCAGTTGATAATATCTGTTTTATTTCAAACACATGGATTTCAAGGCAATTGTAGATGCCGAAAACTTCCAGGACATTCTGATCTCGACGTGTTGAGAGACATCATCGCCATTTTAACGGCGACGTCCATGTGATGACGTCTGGTTTATATTTTCTTCGGAGATACCAGGAGGGCGCAGATGAATGGAAAAATGCCGATAGCCACGGGCAGCCTGACACGGCGCAACCTGCTTTCAGCCGCGCCGCTTGCATTGGTCGCCGCCTCCGGGTTGCAAGCCATTCCCGCACGGGCGCAGACGGTTGCTTCGTCCGGTACCGAAGCCTTTCTGGACAGCGTAGGGGTGTGCGGCCACTTCACCCGCCCCACGGGCATCTATCCGGAACAGTTCGACCGGATCGTGCCCGAACTCGAAGCACTGGGTGTCCGGCATTTGCGCGATGACGGGCTCATCACCGTAAGAGACAGTCGCGACAGCCCCGTCTTTCGGCGGCTGCGCCGGATCGTGGCGGGGGGTGTTCGCCTCACCATCATCTGTTACGACAATCTCAACCCTTACGTTTCCACGCCCCTCGACAGGCTGGCGGATTTCTACGACTGGTGCGACGCGGGTATCGATATTTTCGAGGGCAGCAATGAACCGAACCTGACGAAGGACCCGCAAAATGCTCCGCGTATTTCGGCGGAGCATCAGGCGGCGCTGCACGACACCATCCGCTCGGTTCCGCGCCTGAATGTGGTGCCCATTGCGGCGCCAAGCTATGTCCTGTCGAACAGAGCACTGGCGCTGGACCTGAAAAATGCCTGCGACTACGGCAATATCCACGCTTATGCCGGGATGGAGCACCCCGAAACCACGGGTCCGGGGGCACTCTCGAAATCCATCGCCGCTTCGGCGCATATAGCGGCCGGCAGGCCGGTGCTCGCCACGGAAATGGGCTACCATACCTCGCTGCAAACCAAGACATTTCATTTCCCCGTCACCGAAGGCATCAAGGCGCGCTATATGCCGCGCATGCTGCTCTGGTGCTTCATCAGCGGTATCCGCCGGTCCTACATCTATGAAATGGTTTCAAGCTTCGCCGCCGATGAGACAAACCCGGAATCCTCCTTCGGCCTCCTGCGCCACGATCTGAGCCGCACCCCGGCTTACGGGGCCGTTCGCGCCCTTCTTCCCTCTGCAGCGCAGAACGGCAAACCGGACCGGAGGAACGACGGCTCGATTTCCTCACTGCCGATTCCCAAAGATTATCCCTTCACCTTACAAGACCGGACGGTGCTTTGCTCGTGCCTGTCTGGCTTGGAATTTCCGGCTGGCAATGGCCGGCCCGCATCGAAAACCCGCCCGTCGAACGGGTTGCGACATTTTCGGTGGCCGGCCAGCATAGTCAGGTTATCGCACACCGTTTCCGCGATGACGGCTCCGTTAGCCAGCAGACAATCACGCAGGAAAGCGGACAATACCGGCTTTCGGTCAGCGACCAGCTTACGGTTCTGGAAGTTTTCTGAATGGCGCAGAGGAAATGCCGCACCGCAAAATTGTGTGTATCGCGTCCGTCCATTGCATGATAGCCTGCTTGAATACTGGACTTCTGGCCCCGTGAGAGCGGCCGCAATATAATACTAAATATATCTTTATTTTTATAGATTGACGATGATGAAAAACTTTAAAGAAGCGCCCGCTGCAGGGGCGCAACGTCTTGATGTTCTTCAGGTGATGCGCGCCGTTGCGGCAACCATGATTGTTGCGCTGCACGCGGACGTGAACTGGCAATTCACGCTTTTCCCACTGCATCTGCTGAGGCTTGGCGGCGGTGTCGACCTGTTTTTCGTCATTTCCGGCTTTGTCATCGTTTATGCATCCCGACCCTATTTCGCAGCGACAGGCGGTCGTTCCGCGTTTCTGCTGCGCCGGTTCCTGCGCATCGTCCCACTTTACTGGTTTGTGCTGACCCTGCGGCTTGCCATGGCCGCCAGCGTGACCATTATCAGTGCAAAAGCCTTTCCGCCCTTACAGTCGATCCTCACCTCCTACCTGTTTATTCCCTATGACAGCATGGGTTATGGCGACGCCTATCCGTTTCCGCTGATCGATCTCGGCTGGACGCTGAATTACGAGATGTTCTTTTACATCGTTTTCGCAGCGTTCATCTTCCTGCCGCTGGAGCGGGCGGTATTCACGACAGCCGGCGTGCTGTTTGCCGCCGTCATGATCGGCTCCGCCTTCGATCTCGGCCTGCCGTTCAGCTTCTGGTTCCAGCCGATCATTCTCGAATTCGTCGCAGGCATGTTCATTGCAGTCCTCTTCCTGCGAGGCGTTCGCTTGCCGCCCCTGCTCGGGCTTGCAACGGCCCTGTGCGGCCTGGCGATCTGGATGCTGACCGATCTGAGCAGGATCGGATTCCAGTGCGATCCCGGCTGTTATTCCTTTTCGCGGCTGCTGGTTTTCGGCGGCGGCGCGATTTTGCTGATGGCGGCGGCGACCTTGACCAGAAACATCTCCCTGCCCCGTTTCGCACGGCCGCTGGCAAAACTCGGCGATTCGTCCTATGCGCTTTACCTGCTGCACCCGTTTATTTTCCGGGGCTTCAACATTGCGCTCGGCGGCGTCACATTCCCGCCCGAGTGGAGCAACCTCGTTTATCTCGTCATCGTCGTCAGCACCGTCGCCATAGCCCACACCTTCCACGTCCTTGTCGAAACGCCGGCCAATATCTGGCTGCGTGACCGGCTGATAACATCGCCACGGAAAGTCGCCGTGTCATGAACAAACCGGAGAAAGGCAAGGCGGCCGTTAACAATAGCTGAGGGTTTCCGCCGCAGGTTTATTTTAGCGCTTGATCCTTTGCTTGGGCTGTGCGATTTAAAAAGAAATTTTAGATGTTGGGTAACCTTGCCCGGCATTGGATGTATTTAAAGTCGTATTTTAAAAGATTTGGAGAGTTGGATGCCCCGCATTCGTAACGGCTCGATGCTCGTTGGTGCGATGTTTATTGCCAGCATGGGTCTCTTTTCCGCTGTCGCAAACGCACAGAACGTGGAAACCGCACCGCCGGCCCCACCGCAGCAGGCGCCCTCGGTTGAGAGCGCCGCAACAGGCGCGCCCGTCAAGGCCGCCGATGAAACCACCGCTGCATTTCTGAGCCGCGTCAACACCACCAATCCGGACACGGTTTCGATTGCCGCAGCGGAACTGTTCAAGCAGTCTCCGACGCAGGGAATGATCAGGGATCTGGTCACCATCGCTTCCAGCACGGATGCGGCAACGGCCGACGTAACCGGAAAAGTGACGAGCGGGTTTCCGATCATCGCCGTTTCCACCAGCGCGGCGCAGTTCTCCGAACAGCTGTCCGGCCTCATCCTGAGTGACTCCGGCCAGTTGCCCACCATCGTCGCACTGGCCCAGAAGGTCGGCAACAAGGACTTCTCCGAAGTCGTCGGAGAAGGTCTGGCGCTTGCCCACGCCACCGCGATGAGGAACGGCAATACGATACTCGCAGCCGCAATCCAGTTGCAGACAAAGGGCGCCAACGTGCCCGCCGATCTGCTGATCGCCTTTAGCGAGAATATCGAGGGAACGGCTGCCGGTCCGGCCGCCCCTGCGGCTGCCGCAGCGGCGGCCTCGCCGATCGGCGGCGCCGGTTCCTCGCCGGCAAACGCCAACAGCATCGGCGGCTCGGGAACGGCAGGCGCCGCAGATGGAACCGCTCAGGCGGGTGGCGGCAGTGCACCCGTCGGTGGCGGCGGCAGCAGTGGCGGAACGACAGGCGGCAGCGGCACGTCCTTCACCACGATCAATAATTTCTTCTCGACCGGCAGCACCACCACGCCTGTCAGCACAAGTCCCGTTTGAGTTTGGCTTTATCGCCTTTCCCGTGAGGAAGGCTGCCGCCAGTTCTGTGATGCAACCGTGACTTGGCGGGCCCTGCGCCCGCCGAAAAGAGCGAGGCTGACAGTTGTTACAAAGGCACGATCCCCTGACGATGGCTGACTACGATAAAAGCGGGCTGACGGCCGAATTTATCGATATCGACGCCGTTCTTGCGATGATCCGCCGGCAGTGGCGCATCGTGCTCGCCGCCGTCGCAGTCGCCGGGGCAATCGGCCTCGCTTTTGCCGCAACGGCCGTTCCGATCTATTCGGCGACGGCGACCCTGCTGATCGACCGCAACAACAGCCAGATTGTCGAACAGCTTTCGACGATCGGCGGCGTCATAGAGGATGAAGCTTCCATTCTCAGCCAGGTAGAGGTCCTGCAATCGGAAACCATCGGGCTTGCCGTTGTCGATAGTCTCAACCTCACGGAAAATCAGGAATTCAGGGCAACGCGTGCGTCGCTTCTAAGCTCGATATTCGGCACCGTCCGCTCGCTCGTCAATGTTTCGCAATGGTTCTCGCCAGCGAAGAAAAAAGAGGCGGTGGTTGACGATGGAACCCTGAAGAGATCGCTGTCGGACCAGCTGCTCAACGGCCTCAGCGTCAAGCGCATCGGCCGGACTTACGCGCTGGAACTCACCTATAATTCGACATCGCCCGTTCTCGCGGCGCAGATCGTCAACGCCGTGGCCTCGGCCTATCTGGTGGACAAGCTGAATTCCAAATACGAGGCGACGCGGCGGGCCAGCGACTGGTTGTCCGACCGTATTGCCGAGTTGCGCCAGCGGGCGCTCGAAACCGATCTGGCCGTGCAGAAGTTTCGCGCCGAACATAATCTGATCTCGACCGGCAATGACGGCCTGCTCTCCGATCAGCAGCTGGCCGAATCCAACAGCGCGCTGATTTTGGCGCAGTCGGAAACGGCCAGGGCGCGGGCGCGGGTGCAACGCATCGAACATATTCTCGCCACCGACGATGTCGATGCGGTGGTTACCGATATTCTCGACAGCTCGGTCGCCAATGATCTGCGCAAAAAATATCTCGAAGCCTCCAAGACCGAGGCGGAAATTACCAGCAGGCTCGGCAGCAACCACATTCAGGCGGTGCGTCTGCGCAATGAAATGCAGGAATACCGGCGGTTGATGTTCCAGGAAATCAGCCGCATCGCGCAAAGTTACAAAAGCGATCTGGAAGTCTCCGAAGCAAGGGAAAAATCGCTCGCCGAAAGTGTCGCCAAGGCAACCGACATCAGCAACTCGGCCAGCGAGACACAGGTTCAGCTGCGCGAATTGCAGCGCGAGGCCGAAACCTACAAGAATATGTACCAGACCTTCCTGCAGCGATATCAGGAGGCGATGCAGCAGCAATCCTTCCCCGTGACGGAAGCCCGCGTGATTTCCAAGGCGATGCCGCCCAGGATTCCGAGCAAGCCGAATAAAACCATGATTTTGGCCCTGTTCATGATCATGGGCGCCGCAGCCGGCGGCGGCATTGCCGTGTTCCGCGAATTCCGGGATCGTTTTTTCCGCACCGGGGAACAGGTTCGAGACGTTCTCGGGCTGGAATTCCTCGGCAATACCCCTCTCATCCAGAACAAGGCCATAGTGGAAGATCAGGAAGGCGGCCATCCGGCCCTGACGCGCCCCACCAGCGTTGCGCGCTACGCGGTCGACCATCCGCTCTCCTCCTTCGCCGAAACCCTGCGCAGCACCAGGCTTGCCATCGATCTCGGCATTCCCGCCAAAAGCGGAGCGCGGATTGTCGGTGTCGTCTCGGCCTTGCCGAGCGAAGGGAAATCAACGATCTCCATCAATCTGGCTCAACTGCTCGCCGGTCAGGGTGCGCGGGTCCTGTTGCTGGATGCCGATATTCGCAATCCCGGCGCCACGCGCGCCATGGCGCGTCACGCGAACGAGGGCCTGCTCGAAGTATTGCTGGAAGGCCGCAGCGTGCAGGATGTGCTGCTTCGTGACGAAAAGACACGTCTCGCTTTCCTGCCCACGGTGGTCAAACAGCGTGTCCCTCATTCCTCGGAACTGCTGACCTCGGCGCAAATGCACAAGCTCCTGGCCGAAGCTAGCAATGCTTTCGACTATATCATCGTCGACCTGCCCCCGCTCGGGCCTGTGGTCGATGCCCGCGCCATGGCGGGGCGGATCGACGGTTTCATCTTCGTCACCGAATGGGGCAAAACCGCCCGCAGGGCGGTGCGAAACACGGTGGAGAATGAGGTTCATATCCGCAAGAAGTGCCTCGGCGTCATCCTCAACAAGGTGGACACCGAAAAGCTGAAGCTTTACCGCGCCTATGGTTCGAGCGAATATTATCATTCGCGCTATACACGATATTACCATGACCAGGCGTGACGGCGTGATGCGCCTGCGGAAAATCCTCGCGGTCGTGCCGGTCCTCGTCATTTCCATCTTTGTCCTGTCCGTCGCCGCGCAGGCCTTTTCGCAAAGCCGGCGTTTTTCCGATATTGTCGCATTGGCGCGGATCGCCGACGACAATAATGGCCTTGCGCCTGATCTCCTTGCGGAAACGGTCCCTGAACTTCAGCCCATCGTTACCGAAAAAATCTGCCGTTCGGATATCGTCAAAGCCGGACTAAGGCTCGTTCTGGCCGATCTCGATGCAAATGGTGTCGATCCAGCGTCCGATTCCGGCACGGCGCGTCTCGGTTTTGCCGAGACCTTTATTCGCCATTCGCTCTTTTGTTTTCCCGCAAATGGCGATGTCTGGCTGCGTCTTGCCATGGTTCGTTCGCTGCGCAACGCCTCGCCCATGGAAGTCGCCGTGCTGATGAACTTCTCCCAGCTCTATGGGCCTGCCGATGCCAATCTGATCCGCGGGCGTTTCGCGATGTGGCAGCAATTTCCGAAGAACACCTTGCCCGAGGCTGAGGCGGCCCGCGAGGCGGATACGGCCGTCGTCTGCGGCAGGCAGGGAGAAATCCTGCGATGGACCCTGGCGGAAGTCTGCCCAAAGCCACCGTCGGCAGACAAAAAACGCCCCGCGCCGCTGTCATGATCTGAAACGATGAAACGGCTGAGCCTCGTCCATATTCGCGGCATAGCCACCACAAACAATTCCGACAAAGCCCAAAGATATGTCGCTCACCGAAGCCCGATCAGAACCGCTCTCCTCCTCGCAGCCCCCACTGGTGGCGGTTCGGGACTATGCCCGGCCGGTCGCAATAATCGCATTCTGGGCAATATTTTTGCTGGCGCTTCTCAACAGGGGCGCAACGGAAATCGAAAGTCGCATCGTCGTCACGGCCGCGATCTATCTCCTGCTGGTGCCAGCAATCCTCCTGTTCGGACCTCCGAAGGCCGGTGCGGGCAAGGTACTCGCGGCAGCCTGCCTTTTGTTGGGAGCGCTCATCGTTCAGGTACTGTTGCAGGCATCCTCCATACCCGGCATCGCGCGCCCCAATCCGGCATGGTCCACCGCCGCCATGTTCATGCAGACTGCGCCAGCCGCCACAATCTCACTGACACCTGCGGATGACCGGCTCGGCCTCATGAGCGCCGCCCTGCCCTTCGGCGCCTTCATGGCCGGCCTCGTGCTTTTCGATAGCGACGAGCGTGCGGCGAAGACGCTGCGATGGTTTGCAATCGCCGGTGGCTGGCTCGCGCTGTTTTCCATCGTGCAATTCGTGCTTTTCCCCGAAGCTCTCGGCTTCATACAGAAGCGTTTCTATCTCGGCAGCCTCACCGGCCTTTTTATCAACCGCAATACCGCCGCGACCTTCTTCGGTCTCATCCTTCTCACGCTCGCCGCATTATTGCACAAAAGCCTCCTCGCTCCGGATTGGGCGAGAGTAAAGGCGCTCGTGGCAAATCGCCTCACCGTGCCGGCGGAGCAGAAGCAGCTCATTCGCCGGGCCGCTTTTCTCGGCGTCCTCGCGGGCTTTTGTTTCATCGCATTGATGTTGACGGGATCGCGTGCCGGCATTGGTTCAAGCCTCGCAGCGCTGATTTTGCTGATCCTGCTGATTGTGTTCAACTCTCCCGCCAGAACCGGCCGCAGTGGGGCCTCCAGCCGGCGCAGGCAGCGCGGGACGAGACGTCGCGCTGCGCTGCTGATCGCAATCGCCATCGCCCTCTTCGCGCTTTTCGCCAGCCGGGTGGCGCTTCGCATGGAAACACGTTTGGAAGACGACATGCGCTTCTGCTACATGCCGGGTATCGCGCGCGCCATCGCCGACAATTGGCCGCAGGGGTCGGGCCTTGCAAGCTTTACGGAAATCTACGCGCCCTATCATGTGGCGCGATGCGGGGTGGATGCGGTCGTCACCCATGCCCACAATGTCTACGCCGAGGGATTGCTGACACTCGGTGCGGCCTTCCCGTTTTATCTCGCTTTTTTTGCGCTCATCCAACTGGTGATTTTCATTCGCGGGGCACTGAAACGCAGAAATTATCGTTATGCCTCTCATCTCGGGCTTGCCGCGCTGCTGCTCGTCCTGCTGCATTCGACGCTTGATTTTTCGCTGCAAATTCCAGGCTTTGCCATGGCCTATGCCGTTTTCCTCGCCCCGGTCGTTACGCTTTGCCTGAACCCGCCCGGAATGGAGCGGGAGGGTCGCAAAAGGCGGAGACAATTTCCAGAAGACGCTGCGATGCCGGCGCCGGGCCATTCAGACCAGACAGTACAAACGCCGCTGCGTCTGCAATAACGGATTTTACGGATGCAAAACAGGTTTCGTGATCTTAAAGGCGCAGGAATTTGAGCATGCGGATATTGCAGATAACCTCGCTGTTTTCTCCGGATCGGGTGGGCGGTGCGGAAATATTCGTGGAAGACCTTGCGCGCGGACTTGCGGAAAAGGGGCACACGATCGCAGTGGCCACCATCTCCCGTGAAGAGCAGTCAGCGGAACAACGCGACGGTTTCACCATTCACCGCCTCGGGCACACCACGCCGTTCTTTATTGGCGACTGGGGGCAACAACCGGAATGGAAACGAAAATATTATAAGATCGCCGTGCAACTGGATCCGCGTCTCGTCCACCGGCTTGCGCGTGTCATCGATGATTTCCGGCCGGACCTGGTCAATACCCATTCGCTATCGGAACTGACGCCGCTGATCTGGCCGATGATCCGCAAGCGCGGCGTTCCGCTGGTTCATTCGCTGCATGATTTCACCAGCATGTGCACCAATGGCTCCCTGTTTCATGACGGGCATATCTGCGATGGCAGCAGCAAAAAATGCCGTGCCTTTTCCTATCTCCACCGCCGTTGCCAATGCGCGGTCGATGCTGTCGCCGGCGTTGGTCGCGATATCGTCGAACGCCATGTGCGGGCCGGCTTTTTCACCCATGTTCCCGAAAACCGCCGCACGGTGATCTGGAACGCCATCTCACCGCCAGATTCGCCAGAACCGCGTATTGCCCGCGCGCCCGGCGAGCCGCTGGTTTTCGGCTATCTGGGCCGCATCGAAGCGGCGAAAGGGGCCGACTTGCTGATAGAAGCGTTGCGGCTTTTGCCACCGCAGGGCTGGCGCACGGTCATGGCAGGCCGTGCGCCTGATGGCATCGAGGCCTATCAGCAAAAGGCAGCCGGCCTACCGGTCGAATTTCCGGGCTATGTGGAGCCTGATCGTTTCTTCGCTGGCATAGATTGCCTCATCGTGCCGCCCCTATGGCCGGAGGCCTTCGGCCGCACCGTTGCCGAAGCTATTCTGCGCGGCGTACCCGTCATCGGCGCAAATCTTGCGGGTGTTGGCGAACAGATCGGCGCGGACAGGCCGGAACGCCTGTTCGCCCCGGGCAATGCCGCCGAACTGGCCGCGCGCATGGCAGAGGCGATGCGCAATCCCGCCATGCTTGCGGAAACACCTGAAACCCGGGAGCGAATTCGCCAAGGCGTTGAGCCCGAAGGGGTCGTCGCGGCCTATGAAAAGCTCTATGCGGATGTGTGCAAAACCGCATAACCGTGACGACGGCGTCCCTCCTCAGGCTGCGGCTCCTTGCTTGAAAAGCCGCGCATAGCTCTCCGCCGCCTTCTGCCACGAATATAATTTGCGGTTTTCATAACCCGCCTGGCGGAGATTTTCTGCCAGTTCCGGATTGTCCAAAAGTCGCTCAAGTGTGTCGACGAGGCTTTGAGCATCCGACGGATCGAAAGCCAGGGCGCCTTCGCCGGCAATCTCCGGTGTTGCCGAACGATTGGAGCAGACGACCGGGCATCCCAGCTGCTGCGCTTCCAGCACCGGCAGGCAGAAGCCTTCATAGGTGGAGGGGACGCAAAGGCAGGCTGCGTGTCGATAAAGTTCGGCCAGTTGCCGGTCACCTATGCCGGAAAGCCGGATCAGCCGGGCCTTCAATTCCGGATCGTCCAGCGCGCCGGCGATTTCCTCCCCCTCGTCGCGGCCGACATGCACGATTTGCAAATCCGGCCATTTTTTACCGAGTATGGCAAAGGCTTTGCCCAGGAGGGCGAAATTCTTATTGGACGTCGCGTTTCCAACCGCCAGTATGTAGCGTCCGGGAACAGGCGGCACCGTCTCGAAAGCCCCGGGATCGACATTCAGCGTGCTGTCGGAATGAATGGTAAGGCTCTTATCGGCAGCGGCTGGGTAAAAACGCCCCAGATCCTTCCGCGTCGCTTCGGATACGCAGATGACCTGATCCGAACCGGCCATCATCAGCTTGAAGATGAAATCGGTCGTCAGGGTCGCCCGCCAACCGATCTGTTCGGGAATGGTTTTGAAATAAAGATCATGAACAAGGGTGAGACGCCGTTTGCCGCCGAGGGGACTTCCGAAAGGATCGGCATTAAAAAGCACATCGATGCCATGCCGGCGGCAGAGCGCAGGCAGCATCGCGGCCTGACGCACCACATCGAAAACCATGACGCGCGGCCGTGGAGTCTCGATGAGCTGCAACCGGCTGTCGCGCAGGTTTTCAGGCAGTTGCGCCCGCGTCCAGGGAGAGCGCAGAACATAGTCGTCACCCGTCTGCTCCAGCAGCCGCTCCAGCAGGCTGAAGGTCACGCGGGCCACACCGGAGGCCTTGCCGCCATATTGGCTCGGCATGTTTACGAGAATGCGCATCCTGGCCCTTCCGCCTGCCGGCATTGCCTGTTCCTGTCGATCGCCGGGCGAAACCTCACGCCGCCTCCGTCAGCAGCGCGGAAACGGAGCGGCAGGTTTCCTCCATCGAGAAACGCTGGCTCACATCTTCCCGCCCCTTTTGCGCCAGCCTTTCCGCCAGAGCCGGTTGCGACAGGACACAGCCGATCGCCGCCGCCAGCGCCGATGCATCCCCCGGCGGCACGAGAAGGCCGGTTTCGCCGTCACGGACGATTTCGGTAACGCCGCCGCCACGCGTGGCGACAACCGGACGCCCGCACATCATGGCCTCCACCACAACCCGGCCGAAGGGCTCGGCAACAATCGAGGTATGAGCAACCACATCCATCGCCGCCATCAGTTCCGGCACATCCGGGCGGAAACCAAGGAAACGGACGCGACGGTCGAGACCGAGACGGGATGCCTGTTCGCGGATGCGCGCCTCATAGGCCTCCTGCCCGAAAAGCGCACCGCCGACGATGACCGCCTGCACGCCCTCCATCGCCGCAATCGCGTCCAGAAACACATGTTGTCCCTTCCATTCGCTCAGCCGGCCAAAAAGGCCGACAAGCGGTTGCGGACCAAGGCCCAGTTCCGCACGCAGCCGCGCGGCCTTACCGGGCTCGTAAACCCTTGCTTTCGCCGGGTCGAAGCCGTTGTAAACGATGCGAATCTTATCCGCCTCGCCGCCGGCCTCGATGAAAGCCCGGCCCGTCTCTTTGGAATTGACAGCCACCAGCCTGGCGAAAAGGCGCGCAAATGCCAGCGAAGCGCGGCGGTTGGTGGCGCTGAAAGCCGGATCGGTGACGATATCGTGTAAAATCCAGACGAGCGGCCGGCGGCTGAGCTTCGCGGCCAAGGCACAGACAAAAAGCGCCTTTTGCGAGTTGGCGCAGATTACATCATAGTGTCTCGCCTCCCGGCTCAATTGCCAGGCAACCGCCATCACGTCGGCCGCTCCGCGCAACAGTGCGCCGAAGGACGCATCGCGGCGGATCGACAGCATTTTTTCTCCGGCGGACAGCATGACCGGAGCCCGCCCCGCATCAACGAGATCATCTGCAGCCGCACCACCGCTGAGAAAACAGGCACGCCACGAGTGTGGGCCCGCCTTGACGAGGTCCGTCAGAAAAAGTTCGGCGCCGCCCTTCTCCCCGGTATGGCTGACGAAAAGAGCGGATGTCATGGTGTCTCTCCTGCCGGATGAGAGGGCCCACGATGCATCTGTCTGTGATTGCGGGCATGAACAGCTGGCCGGCGGAAAGAACGAACCTGCCCTGAAGCGACAGGAATATCTTCACCGAAAGCTGCGTGGAAACGCGCGTCGCTAGATAAAAACACCAGCCTAAAAACCTTTATTCGCAACAAAATTCAAATACAACAACAGTATTAGAAGAATATTCCATTTTCATACTTCGAGCCAGATCAGAGAAAAATTCCTGACGCTCGTTTTCATGTGCTGTTTTCTGTTTCGCTCCCGGCATTTTTTCCCCGCGCCTCGTGGCGGAACTATCCTGAGGCCAGACCAGGAGAACGAACGATGACACCATCGGAATACAACATATGCATATATACGGCGCGAACGGAAGAGGTGGCCGCATGATCGGCTTAACGCTCGGCATACGTCCCCGAAACATGGGTGACATGGGTTTTTTCCTGACAGCGTTCTCGCCCTTGCGGGCCCGTCTGGCGGCTGGCCAGGATGGCACGATCTTCGTGAACGGCGACAGCACCGCCCATGCCGAAGCCGGACCATTTCAGCAATTTGCGATGATGCTCGGCGATCTGCACGATACGACTGTCGTGTTATACCGCTGGGCGGAATGGGAGACGAGCGCCGCCACCGGGCCAAAAACCTATGCAGCGCCGGTTACGTTGCGCAGCGGCAAAGGAGCGACGCTGACGCTCTATCTTGCGACGCTGCCCGGCGGCATGGCAGGTTACATGCTTGCGGAGCAGCGCGCAGCGGCGCTGAAAATTCCCCGCCCCGATCTCTGCATCATGCATCATGGTCACAATATGCAGACCTTCGAAGCGCCCGGCGGCATTTTGAGCTCCGGACGATCCACCCTGCTCGGACCGCTGGGAATGACCGAATGGCAGTGGCCAAATGCTCCGCAACTCATCACCACGCAGAACCCGTGGCGGGATGGAACGGGTTACGACAAGGTCTATCAGGCAATCCTCGACCTGGCCCGAGCCCATCCGAACCTCACGCTGGTGGATACGCATGCCGTATTTCTGGCGAAGGGCAAGGACGCCGCCCTTTATCGGGACAATGTTCACCCGAACGAGACGGGCTCCCGGCTGGTTGCCCGGACCCTGTTCGATTCCTATCTGGGATCGGCACGCGATAACAGCTTCCAGACACCTTGCTGGCCAAAGCTGCCCGCCGCCAATCTCATCGGCAACGGCGATTTCACCGATTGGACTGGTTCCGTTCCGACGGGCTGGGGCATGACTTCACCAGGTTCCGCCACCAAAGCCACCGAAATCATCTTCTCCCCGTCCTTCGAAAGCAGCCTCGCCCTCTATCCAAATGGCAGCCAGATCGCCGGGCTTACGCGCTACCTCCGCAATGCAGAAGCGATAGCGATGATAGGCAGGACCGTTTCTTTCGCTGTACTTTACAAGAACAACGAGAAGCAGCGTCTGCCCTACATAACTCTGGTTACGAAAAGCGGCGGCTCAATCCGGACAATCGCTTGCTCCGCCCTGCAATTCGGAGGTGCCAACATCGCCGGCAATAGCGGCTGGATGTGGGCGGTCGCCAACGGGATCGCCATAGACCACGATATCAACCCGGCGGGGTATAATTTCTTTCTGCGAATCCTTCCGGCATTCGGCACCAGCGCGCCCACTTCGAATGAACCGGTTCACATTCAGCGCATCATCGCGGTCGAAGGGGATTTGCCGAAAGGCAATCTGATCTCATGACGAAACGATAAAATATCTTGCGCGGCGACGTCATCGAGCCCACTAATAGTCGCCATATTATATTGATTGCACGCGGTAGCGCTGTCCTGTGGACAGTCGAAATCCGCTCATAAAAGATAGAGACCGCGGATGAAAAGAAGAGCAAATCGTGCGGCATCGCGCCAACCTGCTATACCGGGTTTTGTTTTGGCTATGCCGCTTTACCCTTTAAAGACAATCAATATTCCCGGCATCTTTCTCGCGACATTCGTTTTCGCCATTGGTTTCTTCATTCAATGCAATGTAGCGACCAGCAATATTGGCCTGCGTTTCCTCAATATTACCGATATGCTGGTACTGATGACGTTGCCCGTCATCGCGCTGCTTTACATTCGCTGCCTGACGCCTTCGATCATCCTGTTTTATCTTCTGCCGCTAACGGTGCTGTTTGTCCTCACGGCGCTCTTTGCCGATGCGCGTGGCGATGGTGAGTTTTATACGACGGCGATGACCTATTTTTATGCGGTCTATTTTCTGTTCTTTGCCTATATGCTGTTCAAGGAAAACCTGCTCGAACTGTTCTGCTGGGGCATATTTGCGGGCTTCATAGCGGTGACGATCCTGCTTTTCCTGGACATCGTCATCCATGACCAGCTCGCCTCCCTCGGATTGTCCTTCATGTTCGATGAGGCGGGCGTGCTGGAGCTTGCGGCGAAAGGTGAGATAACCCCGCTACTTTTGCGTGTCGAAAAGGCAGGCGGCATCTGGCCCGTCGGCAACACGGCTGGACCGGCCTTCGCGCTGGCCGGAGCAGCAGTGGCCTATGTCGCCGAACGCCACAAGCGCCCCGCGCTATTTGCCGTGTTTCTGCTCGTATATCTTGCCAGCTTTACCCTCACGCTTAACCGCTCGGGGGTGTTTGCCGTCCTTGCCATCGGACTCTATTTCTACGTCCGGAATTTTTCGGTCAAAATGCTGCTCAGCACCTATTTCGGTTTTACCTTGTGCGCCCTCGCCATTGCCGCCGTTTTGCCGCTCGGCGCTTTCGACTTTGCGGAACAGGCCTTTTCGAAACGTTTTCTCGAGGACAGCAATAGCAGCAACAACTTGCATGAGCGGTGGGAGACGATCACAGGTGGCTTTCAGGTCATGTTCCAGCATCCTTTGGGCATAGGATTTACCGCGCGATATGAAGAACTTGCGCGGATATCGAGGATCGGCACGCCACATAATGGCTTCATGGCCACCGCCTATGCTTCCGGGTTGGGATTTTGCATCATGAGCGCCTTCGCGCTTTTTTATGCAATTTTCCGGAAACGGAAAATCGGCTTTTTCGCCTATTCGGCAATCGGCGTCATTATCGGCTATCAATTTGAAGAGCTGAATTTCAACCCCGTCTTCATGGCCCATGTGGGACTTGCGCTTGCCTATGCCGCCATTGATCTGGACTTCAGGCTTTTCCTGAAAAACACGATGATGCGGATGCTGGGCACGACAGACAATGCGCGCAACAGGGAAGAAGGAAGCCTCATCGGCAACAGGCCGGGTCTAAGTCCGCCTATGTTCTGACGGGACGCTTCAGGCGACATCGACGATCTCGATCTCCCTCCCGCCCAAACTGACGAGATCGCCCGCCGCTTTTCCCATCAGCACCCTTGCAACCGGGGAGACATAGGACATCGTTCCCGCAGCGGGATCAGCCTCATCTTCGCCGACGATCCGGAACCGTTGCGTTCGCCCGTCATCGCGGCTGAACGTCACCAGGCTGCCGAAAGCGACGACGCCATCCGCTGGCGGATCAGGCATCAATTGCGCGGTGCGAACCCGCTCGGAGAAATATCGCAGATCGCGTAGCGGGCTGGCGGAAATGCGTCGTCTTTCATTGATATCTTCAATGGCATTGGCCGCCTCGCAGGCTTCGCGCGCCAGACGCAACTGCTCCTCCAGCGCCTTCAGCCCGGACTGCGTTACCAGATTGGGATGCGGCGAGATTACCCGATCCGGCAGAACGGTTTCGGCTGCGGTTTCCGCACTGTCTTCCTTGGTAAAGGCTACACTCAATCCTGACACTCCATTCCCGATATGCCCCAATCCTGCCATCGCCCGCAGGGGCACGGCAAGACCGCGCCGCGCCGGTTCAAAAACGGACATGTAACAGGCGGAAGCGGGTCATGACAACGCGCCCGGTTCAACAGCTGAATGCAACCGCAACGGAACATACCCCTCATATTTCGGCCTAACAGGAGGCTTTTTGCCCTGTTAGGGTGTGCAGCAGGAGGAGTGAGACACCAACGCTAACGGACAGGAGACGGTTCATGGCCCGGACAGTAGTGAATGCGCTTGGAGACACACTCTATTACAGCGGCAGTTCCACGGGATTTTTCTCCGCCACGGGTTCCGGCCCGCTGCTCACCGGCACTGCAGGCAATGATTCCATGTGGGGCGACAGTTCCGTCAACGTGACCATGGCGGGCGGCACGGGCGACGATATTTATTATCTCTATTCGAGCATCAATCGCGCCGCCGAAAATGCCGGAGAAGGTATCGACACCATCGATACCTGGATGAGTTACATCCTGCCCGACAATTTCGAGAATTTGCGGGTAACGGGTGACGGGCGTTATGCCTTCGGCAATTCGCTCGACAATATCATCACCGGCGGGTCGGGCAGCCAGACCATCGATGGTGGGGCCGGCAACGACGTGCTGATCGGCGGCGGCGGGGCCGACACCTTTGTTTTCACGAGCGGCAACGGCACCGATCTCATCACGGATTTCAGCGCCAATGACACGATCCGGCTCAATGGCTACGGCATCACATCTTTCGATCAGCTTGTCGGCAGCGCCACGCAGCAAGGCAGCGACCTGTGGCTCAATTTTTCGAATGGCGAGGCCATCGTTCTCGCTGGAACGACCATAGACGACCTTCAGGCCGACCAGTTCGAACTCAGCCTCGAACGATCGTCCCTTACCCAGACCTTTGCCGATGAATTCGATACGCTCTCGCTGCGCAGCGGTGACCAGGGCACCTGGGACGCCAAATATTGGTGGGCGCCGGAAAAGGGAAGCTCGCTGACGACGAATGGCGAAGCGCAATGGTATATCAACCCGGCCTATGCCGGCACATCGGAGGTCAACCCCTTCAGCGTCGGAAACGGCGTCCTGACCATTACCGCCGAGGAGACCCCGCAATCGATTGCCGACGAGGTCGAAGGTTATGATTATACCTCGGGGATGCTGAACACCTATTCCTCCTTCAGCCAGACCTATGGTTATTTCGAAATCCGCGCCGATATGCCGACCGACCGGGGCGCCTGGCCTGCCTTCTGGCTCCTGCCCGAAGACGGCTCCTGGCCGCCTGAACTCGATGTCATCGAAATGCGCGGTCAGAACCCCAATACGCTCATCATGTCCGCCCACTCCAACGCCACCGGTGAACAGACCTCGGTCATCAACAATGTCAGCGTGCCGAGCACCGAAGGGTTTCACACTTACGGCCTGTTGTGGGATGCCGAGCACATAACCTGGTATTTCGACGATGTCGCCGTGGCGCAGACGGATACGCCTGACGATATGCATGACCCCATGTATATGGTCGTAAACCTTGCCGTCGGCGGTACGGCGGGAACGCCGTCGGACGCTGATTTCAGCGACGGCTCGCAGATGATGATCGATTACATCAGGGCCTATTCGCTCTCCGACTGGGCAGCATGAATTAAAACACCGGCAATCGCATCGGGACTGCCGGTGTTTCAAACATCAACCCGTCGGCTTATGCCTCGTTCAGGCCCATCACTCGGCCGCGAGCTGGGTGCGGGCGCTATTTAGCGAGATCAGATGCCGCGCCGTTTCGAGGCTTGCCGGCTGCTCGGCGCGATAACGGCGGCCGATTTCCATCATCAGCACGGTATCGGGCAGGAAGGAAAGTTCCGAGAAGATGTCCTGCCAGTCGATATCGCCCCAGCCGAGCGGCATGTGCAGATCGCCGATGCCGAGCGCCGTATTTTCCTGAGGAAAATACGGCTGATAGAAGCCCTGCGGGCGACCGAAGGAATCGTGCACATGCAGATGGCCGGCAACCGGCGCCATGGCGCGAAGCTCATCGCGGAAATCGAGGCCACGATAGGTGGATTCGAGATAGGCATGGCTGAAGTCGATCAGCGCAACGAGATTGTCGTGACCGACAGCCTTCACGGTCGCTGCCACTTCGGCCGGCGTCTGGCGATACTGGCCGGGTTCGGTGGAGAAGATATTCTCGAGGGCGATGCGCACGCCATAGGGCCTGCAGAATTCCGCCAGTTCGAAAAGCGCTTCCCGCTCGCGGCTGTCGGCATCGGCCCGTTCGGCGATCTGGTCGGCACGCAGTGCGCCGCCATGCTGGACGAGAATGCCCGCGCCGATACGGTCGCATAGAACGGCAAGCGCCTTGGCCGCATCGATCTGGTAACGGCATGTCACCGGATCCATGAAATTCGAAGAGACGAGACCATGCACGGTGTAGCGGAAGTCGAACTGCTTTGCGAGCGACACGAAACGGTCGGCGCGCTCCTCGATGATCCGGCCGCCGGCGATCATGTCGAGGCTTGTTGCGGCGATTTCCACGGTATCGCAACCAATTTCGGCAAGCGCGCGCAGATCGTTTTCGAGGGTGGCCAGTTCGCCATCATCCGAGCCGGCGTTGAAGCCGGTACCTATAAGATTGCTCACTTCGTCATCTCCAGGGCTAGAAAGGTCATGGGAGTTCGGACGCCGCACATGCGACGCCACTTCAAACAGGTCCGGGCGGTCAATATTGACGTCGTCTATCCCGGGCGATGCGATGTCGTAAGAAAGTCCGAGGTCTCCGCCGTTTTGGTAAAAAGCGACCGGGACATGGTGATCCGTTTCCGTTGAAACCGATCACTCAATTAAGTTTCTTCATTTACAGCTTTATGACATTTCCGCAGGCAAACAGCAGGGAGAACGGGCCTTCGCGGCTGGACAGGCGGCAGCATCGTGAAGAAATGCGCGGGAGGCTGTCGGAGGGTCAGGTTGCGGACGCTCGGGTCCGCTCAAACGGCGAAATGGCCGCAAATTGCGGCGATGGTTCTGCGCACCAGCGGGCTGAAACGATGTCTTCCGGCGGGAGCTGCTAGCCGAGATTGTGCACCATGAAATAAATCAGCCAGCAATGCGCGATGGCCAATATAGCCCAGGCCCATTTTGCGGCCCTGATATCTGCATCGACAACCCTGTTTCTAATCTCGGTCCTGCCCGACGCCTCTTTTCCGGCTCGATCATCGCCGACGGCGGATGTGGGCAATGTCTGGGAAACGGGCTCGCTGACAACGTAGAGCCTGTCGCTGCGCAGAAGCGGGCGCGGCTCGTCCTCAACGCTCTCCGCATCGGAAAGCGTATCGTCGCCGGAAAGGCAATCCACCGCCACAAGCTGCGATGACATCCCCCTGTTACGCACTTTACCTCTATTGGGCATCATAATGTTCCACACAATAAAAATAAAAATATTCCCCGGTGACTTCCGATAAAGCCGCGCTTTACCGGACATGCCGCAATACGCGCCTCCATGCCTTCCGCCCGTTGACCCAAAGGGCGCCCCCGCGATCAGGCTACCGGAACGCCCGGCAGACCACGCCTGCCCGCATAGGGTTTTGCCTCCCGCTGGATCAGGAAGACGGATTTTTCCACCGGCAGCGGCTCGATCGTCCGGTAGCGCTGAAACCGCCTGGAATATTCGAACCGGATGAGCCTGTCGTCGAACTTCCCCGCCAGAACGCGATAGCCGTTGACGAATTCATTCAGGATTTCCAGTTCTTCTCCCCACACCCAGCCGCCGTAGGACGTTCCCTCATTCGAACGCAGCACGATCTCGAAAAAGTGTCCGCCCGCCACCAGCGGCATACGAAAGAGAATATCGAGATTATCCTCGTCCCCGTCGTCGCCCTTTTCCGCCGACAGCCTGGCATGCGCGACCTTCGCATGGACCAGCGCCGAGACCGGATAGAACGGACGGCCCTTGAACCACATGAATTCACTGACCGCATAACCGACATCGTCGGCACGCTGGTAAGGCTCGATACGCGGCTCGAAGGCCATGTAGCTTCCGTTAAACGCTATCACTGTCGAAAATTCCCGATGCCTGCCCGTCGCATGTCCGCTGTTTTCCACCCGTCATTCATGCTTCTGTCTGCGACAATAGGCAGGCCGCGTCACACCAGCGTCAAATGGAACGCTATGATGACTTTCAATTTCCCGGACACGTTGTTAGATGATGATTCATGAGGGGACGAAAGTGGCTGGGAACGTTGAACTGATACCGATCCGGCTTTTTGGCACCCCGCGCTGTGATGCGGTGCGGGAGGCATTTTTTCCGTCCAAGGGCTTCGCCCTCACCGCCGCCCTCATCCTTGCGCCGAACCAGTCCCTTTCCCGTCAGCATGCCGCATCGCTTTTGTGGGAAAATGTCGAGCAGAAAAGAGCTCTCGGCAATTTGCGGCAGCTCATTCTCCGCCTGCAGAAACTGCCCAATGAGGACGATGCCATCCTTCTGACCGAAGGAAACGACCTGAAGGCCGGCAAGCTGGCGCAGCGCACCGACCTTGCCATCTTCCTTGCCGGCGCAAGGGCGGAAGACCCGATGCGGCGGCTCAATGCGCTGCTCGAATTCGGCGGCGAGTTGCTGGAGGGGCTGGAGGCCGGGCAGGACCATCTTTATCTCTGGCTGCTTTCGGAGCGCCGCCGTCTCAGGGACCTGTTCTTTTCGAGCTACACCCAGCTTCTGGAGGAATTGACGCGGTTCGGCCGCGCCAGCTCAAACGACATCGCCAGACTTGCCGAATGCGCCTGCAAGATCGAACCGGAGCGCGAAGAAACCTACCGCGCCGCCATGGCGGCCTATGCGCGGATCGGAAATATCAGCGCCTGCGAGGGCATGTACCAGCTTCTGATGGAACAGCTTCGTCAGGAGGGTCGTTCGCCGGAAGCGGAAACCGTGGCGCTGAGGCGGAGAATACAAAGTCTGACCGCCACGATAACGGCCCCCGCCGAACCGGAAGAAGGCAGTCGCCGCAAATCAATGGCTAAACCGCGTGTCGCGTTCGTCCGCCCGGCACGCGTCGACGGGCAGCCGGTCTCGCCGGTCATGCACGCCTTCGTCGAGGATGTCGCCAACAGCCTTGTCCGATACCGAACCTTCACCGTCCTTTCGCCGCACAGCACCTTTGCGCTGGCGCATGACCGGGCCGATGACGGCTACGCCATGCTGCGGGCGGATTACCGCATTATTTCGACCGTGTTCGACGAAGCCCGCATGTCGGTTGCGCTGATCGAGGATGCAAGCGGTGAAATCGTCTGGTCACTGGAAGCGGTCCTGACTGAGCGGCATATCCACGCCGCCTTCCGGCTGCTCTCCAAACAGGTGGCGGCGGCGCTTGCCCGCGAAATCGAGCGGCTTCAGGTGGAGCCCGACCGCAACCATAGCGGCGAGGCCTACCGGCAATTGCTGGAAGGCCAGCAGCTTCTGCGCGGCAAGTGCGATCTGCCGCTTCTCAGAAGAGCCCGTTCGATGTTCCGCAAGGCTGTCGATCTCGACCACAGCATGGCGGTTGCCCGCGCCCGCGTGGCACAGAGCCTGCAGCTGGAATGGCTGATGCTGGGCGGCAACGACCCCCATCTCCTGCACCGCGCCAAGGCGGAGGCCGATTCGTCCGTCGAGATCGACCCCGCCCTCGGGGTGGGCCACTGGATGTGCGCGGTGGTGGCGCTCTACCAGCGGGACTTCGACATCTCCGCCGAAAAATTCTTCGAGGCGGAGGCGTTGGCGCCGAATTCGGCCGACCTCCTGCTCCAGCATGCCGATGCGCTCGCTCATTTCGGCGATGCGGAAATCGCCTGGGAAAAGTTTCAGCAGGCCATCGATCTCAATCCGCTGGCGCCCGACATCTACTGGTGGGCCGGCGCCAGCATCGCGTTCAAGCGCGAGGACTACGGCACGGCGGTGGAACTGTGCGGGCGGATGGAAAATGACGAGCCTGCGCTGCGCGTCCTCACCGCAAGCCACGCGCTGCATGGCGATCTGGCCTCCGCCCGGGAATCCGGCAACAGGCTTCAGGAAAACTATCCGGGTATGACGGCGAGGGAGATCAGCAGCCTGTCTCCAGACCGGGACCCGATAGCGAATGAAAAATTCTATCACGCACTTCGATTAGCTGGGATCAAATAGGAGATACTATGTCCTCGCATTTCTTCATTGTCGGAAAAAAGGGTTTCGGCGTTCTCTTCATTCGCACGGCGCCGCTCAGGGTTGCGTCCGTGTCGCATGAGACGATTGCCGCCTATGAAGCCAGCCATCCCGGCGTGGATGGTTATGCCCGCGTGGCGGCCGCCGCAAAGTCCATGCTCGTTCGCCAGAACGGCCAGCCGGAAGCGGAACTGGACCAGGTTCAGATTCAGGGCATCGAAGCCCTCGTCTCCGGCGGCGCCGTGGTTTCCGAAGCCGATTTCGCCTTTATCGGCGAAGTGAACGACGCCGGCTGGGATTTCAACCGCATGGTACAGGCGCCGATCGAAGCGGCCCTGAAGGCGGTCGGTCCGGCCGGCTCCGTCACCGGCGAGCTGTTCGACGCCATCCTTGCCGACGACAGCAACACGGCGCCCTGATCGCGGTCTCGCAGCCTTGACCGGCGCCGATGCTCCCATATCAGCGACAGCGGCTTCAAGGCATGTCGACGCTTCGTTCTTCGATCCCGGACTGCTTCGGCGGTTCGGGATTACCCGTGTCGGCGACGTGACCGGCCTTGATATTATCGGTATTCCCGTCTGGTTCGCGGCCCGGCCCAATTCGCGTGGGCTGTCGGTCTCGCAGGGCAAGGGGCTTGTCGCGGAACAGGCCCGGCTATCGGCGATCATGGAGGCGATCGAAGGCGCGGTTGCCGAAGAAACCCGCAAACATATCGCCGTCTTCAGCTCCGTTCAGGAGATGCGGGACAAGGGAACTCCTCTCATTCCTTTCGAAACCGTCGGCAGGGTCGATTGCGACGCGCTCGATCCGCGAAAAGAACGCGCCTGGGTGAAGGGCACATCCATTCGCCGGCAGGGGCAGGTTTTTGCGCCGTACGAACTTGTCGGCATGGATTTCCGGGTGGATTTCCCATGGGACCGGCAGGCCTTCCGCATGAGTTCCCAAGGGCTGGCAGCGGGGTTCGACCATGACCATGCGGTCCTCCATGCTCTGCTCGAACTCATTGAAAACGATGCCTGCTTTCTCGTCGACACTTTCGAGACGCGCGCCATCGCGCCGCGACCGGTCCTCATTCCGGCGGGCGTCGATCCTTCCTTCGACGGTCTTGTTCAACACCTCTCGGATATCGGCCTGCCGCCGTCCTTCTTCGACATGACGAATGGGCTTGGCGTGCCGGTGGTGATGGCGAGCCTGCCCCGGTCGCTTCAGGCGCAGGACGGGCCAGCCACCCGCAGCGCCGCGGGCGCTGCCTGCCGGCCTGATATCCATGGCGCTGCGATTGCAGCCTTGCTGGAGGCGATCCAGTCGCGATTGACGGATATCAGCGGCGCGAGGGACGATCTTTCCCCCCTCCGCTACCAGCGGGATATGGTTGCGGCCGGGTCTTCGGCCTCCGGTGTGCAGCCGATGGAAAGGGTGCCCGCCAATCTCGATTTTATACATGACGTCGCGTCTTCGCCGCCATGGCGTCAGCTTGCGACGCATCTGTTCGCCGGCGGCATCGAGGATATCTATGTCTTTCCGCTGGAAACGGAGGTATCCGGCCTGCACGTCGTGCGGGTTGTGGCAAGCGGCCTTGCTCCGGCCGGCGCTGGCCTGCAACACATCTCGCAGCGCACTCTCGATCACCTGCTGACCGTCGGAGGTCTCGGATGAAGCCGGTGGTTTTTGCAGGCCCGTCCATCCACGGCATCGCAGGCGAACATATATCCGGTCTCGATCTTCGCGGTCCGGCCGCCTGCGGCGATATTTTCGATGCGGTTCGGCAAGGTGTCGGGACAATCGGGCTGATCGACGGACTTTACGGCGATTGCGCCGCCGTCTGGCACAAGGAAATCCTGTTTGCACTGGCGAGCGGCGTCGCCGTTTTCGGCGCCGCCAGCATGGGCGCGCTCCGGGCGGCGGAATGCGCCTCCTTCGGCATGATCGGCATCGGCGAGATTTTCGAAGCCTATCGCGACGGGCAGCGTTTTTCCGATGCCGATGTGGCGGTGAGCCATGCACCCGGCGCGCTCGATTACCGCCCGCTGACAGTCGCGCTGGTCGATGCCGAGGCGACACTTGCCGCCTGTCACGATACGGTCGCTCCAGAGGAATATGACGCGCTCACCCGCGCTGCCAACAATCTGCATTTTACCCGCAGGACATGGCGCGCCATCGCCGCGGAAGCGGGCCTTGGCTCCCAGACGGCAAATTTCCTCGCGGCCAATGCGATTTCCGTCAAAAGAAACGATGCGATGAGGCTTCTGGCAATGCTTACGGGCGAAACGTTGCCATCCCCACCGCCGCCATCATGGAAACTTCAGAATACGATGTTTTTCCAGCAATTGGCCGCAAGGCGGGCGGCAGGAGACAAAACGTCTTGAGCGCCATCCGGCCCCTGCCTCTGATGCCCGATTGCGGCGGGCTGATCCGCACGATTGCGCTCGCATTACCCGCCTCTTTTTTTGCGGAAAACAGGGCCGCTGGCATTGTTTCACCGCTCGTTCCAATCGGAAATCTGCTCTCGGCCCTGCCTGCGGATGTCACCGCCGTTATCGTGACCGATCGTGCCAGTCTGGGGTCAGCACGAGCCTGGCTCGGCAGCCTGCCAGCCCCCTGCGGCACCGAGCTGATACCCCTTGCGGGAAACGACAGCGTTTCGCATCCATGGATACAGGACATGTTCCATGTGCGTGCGGTTGATCCCGCGACAGAATTCGTCCTGGTGGCGGAGAAGGCCATCGGCGTCAGCCTGGCCGAATATCTGGGAGCGGCAACCACGCATTCGGATGTCGCCTTGGCAGGCGGCAACCAGCTTGTCGGCCCGGATTTTCGGCTGGTGGGCCAGTCCAGCCTAAACGATGACAGGGGGATCGGAAGGGATGCGGCCATCCCTTCGCAGCGGTGGCGAAAGATTCAGGCTCTCGACGGCAGAAGCATCTTCAGTTTCGGATACCGGCCGGAAGATCTCGGCAAAGTCCCGGCCTCTGCCGATTTTTCAGCAACGGAAACTTGCGGAGCGGAAATTGCCGGCAAAAAAATGCACCAATGCGGCTTCCACGTTGACCAGTTCGTTTCCGTCACCGGTCTGAGAGGCGGCGGCCGGCCGCTATTGCTCGTTGCCGACGCCGTCGCGCATGGCGGATGCAACGCCCGCGCCGCAACCGAGCTGAAACGAAAACTGGACGCCTCGGCACTTTGGCTCACGCGGCAGGGCTTTGCGGTCGAACGAAATCCCATCCCGCTTTCGCCGACAATCGACACCAACAAATGCCTGCCCAGACTTTACAACAATGTCCTTCTTGAAAATGTCATACGTTCCGGTCAGAAACGGCCATTCGTCTGGATTCCGCATTTCGGCGATACCGAGTCGCTTGAGGAATTCGATGCAATGAACCGAAAAATTTGGGACAGAATCGGCTTTCAGGCCATCGGCGTGGCCGGATGGAGCCATCTTTCCAGCCGCAACGGGGCGTTGCGTTGTGCAACAAAAATAATAAATCGCGGCCCGGACACGCGATTATGAACGAAAAATCGTGCAATTTCGTCAATAAAGCGTCATAATACCCGTGGAAATTGTGTTGAATGTATACCTTCAACAATATTAATTGATAATCATCGGATTTAAGAACCTCAACCGGAGGAATTTGTAATGCACGCCAAACTACCCAGCCCGATCGACGTCCATGTCGGCGCACAAATCAGAATGCGCCGCAAGTCGCTCGGCATGAGCCAGAGTGCGCTGGCCGGGCGATTGGGCATCACCTTCCAGCAGGTCCAGAAGTATGAAAAGGGCGCCAATCGTGTCGGCGCGTCCCGTCTGCAGGCCATTGCGTCGATTCTCGGCGTTGAGGTCAGCTCCCTGTTCGCCAATGCCACGCCCGATGGCGACCCGGCCAATCCGGCCCTTGGCACGATCAATGCCATGCAGACCTTCGTGGCTTCGAATGAGGGCTTTTCGCTCAACCAGGCCTTTTCGCGCATCAAGAGCGCCGCCGTGCGTAGAAGCATCGTCGCTCTCGTGACATCGCTCGCCGCGACTGAAGCGGCGGAAAATGCCGCCGCGCCGGCGGACAAGAACGACGATTGACGCAGGTGTGACGCTCGCGTGACGCTCGATGTGGTCGAAAATGAACAACGCAACATCATCGCGTTTTCATACTGTCGACTGTCGAGAGGGAATCATGGCGGCGTCTAACACAGCTATACTTGAACAGGACAATGCAGACGAGATTCTGGCGCTCGGGCGGATGGTTTCCTATCTTTGCCAGCGCTCGAAATCTCTGGAACTGGGCATGTCGACCTATTTCCTGGAGATGGCATTGTTGTCGCTGGCCCAGGACATCAATCAGCAGGGTCTGCCGCCGGTAAGCGCAGAGCTGAATGTCGGCGCCTTCGCACAGGCCGCCGACCTGCATTGAGCGCTTTCGCGACGGCGTAAATCCGCCGGGATTGAGCGTTTCCACACCGATCTCCAGTCGCAAGCCCGGAAACGTTCATCTGCCTGTCCGGCTGGCTCCATCCTCCCGGAGAGGCATTCATATGCCCTCCCCCACATTTTCCCGGCGGAAGCCATGATGGAGGCCCGGTTTTGCCGGGCCTCCATTCATATCAAAGCACCGCGCGGCGTAGCTCGGCAGCGGCAGCGACCATGTTGACCAGGGCCGGCCTCACCTCTTCCCATTTACGCGTCTTCAGGCCGCAATCCGGATTGATCCAGAGTTGCCGGTCGTCAAGCCGCTCTCGCGCCAGTGCCAGAAGATCGACCATTTCTCCAACCGCCGGCACGCGCGGCGAGTGGATGTCGTAAACGCCGGGACCGATCTGGTTCGGGTATTTGTAGGTCCGAAACGCATCCAGCAATTCCATCTTCGAACGCGAGGTCTCGATGGAGATCACGTCGGCGTCCATTGCAGCAATCGCATCGATGATCTGGTTGAATTCGGAATAGCACATATGGGTGTGAACCTGTGTGCGGTCGCCCACGCCGCTGGAGCCAATGCGGAAGCACTCCACCGCCCAGCCGAGATAATCCTGCCAGTCCCGGTGCCGAAGCGGCAGGCCTTCGCGAAGAGCTGCCTCATCGATCTGGATCATCTGCGCACCGGCCGCTTCGAGATCGTTGACTTCGTCACGGATGGCAAGCGCGATCTGGCGGCATGTCAGGCTTCTGGCGATATCGTCGCGGACGAAGGACCAATTGAGGATCGTCACCGGCCCGGTCAGCATGCCCTTGACGGGTTTGTCGGTGAGCGACTGGGAGTATTCCCACCACCGAACCGTCATCGCTTTCGGGCGCGACACATCGCCGAAGATGATGGGTGGACGCACGTAACGCGAACCGTAACTCTGCACCCAGGCATGCTGGGTGAAAGCGAAACCGGAAAGCTGTTCGCCGAAATATTGCACCATGTCATTGCGCTCGAACTCGCCATGCACGAGAACGTCGAGACCGATTTCCTCCTGCCAGCGAATGGTCGCTTCGGTTTCCTTCTGCAGGAATTTTTCATATTGCGCATCGGTCAGAGCGCCCTTCGAATGCGCGGATCGGGCCTTGCGCACCTCCGGCGTCTGCGGGAAGGAGCCGATGGTGGTCGTCGGGAAAAGCGGCAGCGCAATGGCCTGCGACTGCACTTTCTGCCGCTCGGCAAAGGGGCTCACCCGCTTCCTGTCGGCCTCGCCAATCGTCGCAATACGCTTCTGCACGGCGGCGTCCGTTACCTTCGGCGAGGATGCACGCGCGGCAACGGCCTTAGAGGCAGCCTCCAGTTCCGCCGCGATAGCAGCCGTGCCCTCACCGAGAGCCCTGCCAAGCGTGGCAAGTTCGCCGAGCTTCTGGGTGGCGAAAGAAAGCCAGCTTTTCAGATCGGCATCGAGGCCGGTTTCCAGTTCGAGATCGACCGGGACATGCAGCAGCGAGCAGGACGGCGCAATCTGAAACGCCGCCGCACCGCGTGCCGTGATGGCGGGTTCCAATCGGGTAGTGATTGCAGCGAGATCAGCGCGCCAGATGTTGCGGCCGTCGATGACGCCCAGCGACAGGACACGATTTTCCGGCAACGCCTTCAACACCGTCTCCAGCGCATCGGACGCTCGCACCAGATCGATATGAAGGCCGGCGACCGGAAGCGATGCGACGGCTTCGAGATTGTCCTCAAGCCCACCGAAATAGGTGGCGAGCAGGATTTTCAGATCCGGCGCGGCCTTCGACAAAGCCCGATAGGCTACAGCCAGCGCGTGACGCTCCCCTTCGGAAAGGTCCAGCACGGCGACCGGCTCATCGATCTGCACCCAGTCAGCACCGGCCGCGCGCAGGCGACGCAGCAGCTCTTCATAGACAGGCAGCAGCCTCGCC
Source organism: Agrobacterium sp. P15N1-A (assembly GCF_044626815.1). Taxonomy (NCBI): domain Bacteria; kingdom Pseudomonadati; phylum Pseudomonadota; class Alphaproteobacteria; order Hyphomicrobiales; family Rhizobiaceae; genus Agrobacterium; species Agrobacterium sp. P15N1-A. The sequence continues at coordinate 54,458 of NZ_JBIUPF010000004.1, forward strand.
AGCAGATCGAGCGGCTTGAAGGCTGCCTCGCGCGCCTTGGCGAGCTTCAGGAACGTGACCGGGCCGAGAATGACCGGACGCGTATGGATGCCGAGCGCCTTCGCCTCAAGGAAGTGGTCGACCGGCTTTTGCGAGGTGAGCACGAAATGCTGATCCTCTGAAACCTCCGGCACCATGTAGTGATAGTTGGTGTCGAACCATTTGGTCATTTCCAGCGCCGGAACGCCCTGACCATGATGAGAATGTCCTTCATGCCCATGGCCGCAGCCTGCGTGCCCTTCGCTCTGGCTGCCGCGCGCCATGGCGAAATAGGTGGAGAGGGAAACATCTCCACCCGCCCATCCATAGAGGGATGGAATGGCGCCCACCATCACGGCCGTATCGAGGACATGATCGTAAAGGGAGAAATCGTTGGAAGGGATATGGATAATCCCCTTCTCACGCTGAAGCGCCCAGTTTTCGGCGCGCAGCCGGGCGGCGGTTTCGAGCAGTTCCGTCTCGGAAATCTTGCCGGACCAGAAGCCTTCAAGCGCGAACTTCAGTTCGCGATGGCGTCCGATCCTCGGAAAACCGAGCGATGCGACTGAAATGATTTTGTCTGGCATTGTCATACCCCATTTGGTTGTGGGGGCATGGGTAAAGCGGACGCGTGCAGGCCCGGCCTGTGCCGGACCATTGCAGCAACCACCGGGACACCCCGCCCGTGGACGTTATTTTGTCCTGGCAGGTCTCCTGGCTTACGGGTCGTCGCCTTTGTCCGTCTTCCCGAGGTTTACCCCAGTGACGTGTTGGATAAAGGCTCGCCGCTTACAGTTGCGGGGGCAGCTCCGGTCTTGCCGATCATCGGCGCACCGGATTCCCTCTTAGCTCCGGGATCGAACAAACAAGCCCGGAGAACCATGACACCCGCATTTCTCACCACGGGCGTCACGATGTCAATAGACATAAAGAAATCTTTATATCTTTATTTCACTAAGTTCAGAGCGCGACCGCACCCGGCCCCGGCACCGCACCGGCCGGCACCTTGCCCAGAATGATCATGCCAAGCACCTCGTCCTTGGTGACATCCTGCGTGCGGGCATGGCCCACCACCTTGCCGTTCTTCATCACGAAGACCCTGTCGGCCAGATCGAAGACATCGTGAATATCGTGGCTGATGAGGAAGATGCCGATGCCCTGCCGTTTCAGCTCCTTGACGAGATCGCCCACCTGCGCCGTTTCCTGCGGCCCGAGTGCTGCCGTCGGCTCGTCCATGATGAGGATGCGGGCATCGAACAAGATGGCGCGGGCGATGGCGACGGACTGCCGCTGGCCGCCGGACAGTGCCTTCACCGGCTCTTTGAACCGCCGGAAATTGGGGTTGAGACGCCCCATCACCTCGCGAGCCGAGGCTTCCATGGCGACATCGTCAAGCGTGCCCCATTTCGTCTTCAGCTCGCGGCCGAGATAAAGATTGGCCGCCGCATCGACATTATCGGCCACGGCCAGTGTCTGGTAGATGGTCTCGATACCGTATTTCTTGGCATCCCGGGGATTGCGTATATCGGCATCCTCGCCATTGATGAGAATATCGCCGCCATCGCGCCGGTAAGCGCCGGAGAGGATCTTGATAAGGGTCGATTTGCCCGCGCCGTTATGGCCGAGAAGGGCGACCACCTCACCGGGGAAAAGATCGACAGAGGCGTTTTCCACTGCATGGATACCGCCGAAGGAAATGGAAATATTGCGCATTTCCACGAGGGGCGTGACTTGGTCCGTCATAGGAGTTCTCCTCGGTTCTTACTTGGCGCGGGCGCGGTAGATGGTGTCGAGCCAGACGGCGACGACCAGAACCACACCGACGACGATGCGCTGGAAGGGCGTATCGATGCCCACCAGCACCATGCCGGATTGCAGCGACTGCATGACGAGCGCGCCGAGCATCGCGCCCGCTATGGTTCCGACACCGCCGGCAAGCGAGGTGCCGCCAATGACGGCCGCCGCGATGGTGTAAAGCTCGTCCAGCTCGCCCTGGGCATTGGTGGCCGCGTTGAGGCGGGCGGTCGAGATGGCCGCGGCGATGGCGCACAGAACGCCCATCAGCGTGAAGATTTTTACCGTGACCCAGCGGGTCTTGATGCCGGCGAGTTCCGCCGCTTCCGGATTGCCGCCGATGGCGAAAACATAACGCCCGAAACGCAGCCTTGTGGCGATAAAGGTCATCACCGCACCGACGGCAAGCGCCATCAGCACCGGAATGGCGATGCCATGCGAAATGAACAGACCGCCCTCAGGCCAGGCGATGCCATTGGCATCGGCATAGTTGCGGGCGATGTTGACCGGCCATGGGTAGCTGTTGACCACCGCCACGAAACCGATGACGACAAGGCAGCCGAGCGCGGCCAGAAAATATTCCGCCCAGACGGGCCGCAGCGGAAAGCCGAAACGGCGGCGCTGATGGCGGGAATTCAGGATGGCCGCAATGATGGCGACGCAGGCGATGACGGCGGCGATCCAGCTCCATGTCGCGCCGATCGAACCGCTGGTGCCGCCGCCCATCAGGCGAAAGGTGGAGTCCATCGGCGCCACGGTGCGGCCGCTGGTGATGAACCAGGTGCCGCCGCGCCAGACGAGCAGGCCGCCAAGCGTGACGATGAAGGACGGCACGTTCAGGAAGGCGATGATGGAGCCCTGCAACATGCCGATGCCACCACCGACGAGAATGCCGACCATAAGCGTGACGATCCATGTCGCCCAATGTTCGAAGCCGAGGATCTGCGGCAGGATTTCCGCCTGCATGACACCCATGATCATGCCGGAAAAACCGAGGATCGACCCGACCGAAAGGTCGATATTGCGGGTGACGATGACGAGCACCATGCCGGTCGCCATGACGGCCACGGACGCGGTCTGCACGGAAAGGTTCCAGAGGTTTCGCGGCGTCAGGAACAGCCCGCCGGACAGGATATGGAATCCGATCCAGATCAGAAGAAGCGCACCGACCATGCCGAGCAGTCTGGTATCCAGCTCGGTGGCGTTGATGAAGCGCGTTATCGAGCCTGTTTTTTCCGTCTTTTGCGACGTCGTGGAATTGGATTGGGTCATATCGGCCATGTACTGCCGGTGCTCCTCACATCTTGGAGCGCTTTCGCTTTTCCCTGAATCGCGAAAACGCTCCAACGCTTTGTTCTGGCACATTTCCGGACGGAAAACCGGGGCCCACTTTTCCTGGAAATGCTCTAACTCTTTGTTTTGCGCATTTCCGAACGGAAAACCGGGGCCCACTTTTCCTGGAAATGCTCTAAAAGGCGCCGCGCCATGAACCATGGCGCAGCGCCCGAACCGGGACCTATTCGATCAATCGCAGGCTTTGACCGTTTTAGCCTTCACGCCCTGGCAGGCTGTTTCCTTCTTGATCCAGCCGGCGTCGATGACGACGTTCAGATTGTCCTTCGTGATGGCGATAGGCTTGAGGAAGACCGACTGCATCTTCACTTTTTTCGGACCGCCTTCAAAGGTGGAGACACCCTTGATCTCGGTCATCTTCTTGCCGCCGGCCAGTTCCAGCGCGATGCCGGCCGCTTCCTTGCCGAGTTCACGGCTGTCCTTCCAGACCGACACCGTCTGCGTGCCGAGCGCAACGCGGTTCAGCGCCGCGAAATCGGCATCCTGACCGGAAACGGGAACCGAACCGGCCATGCCCTGCGCGGCGAGAGCGGCGATTGCACCGCCGGCCGTGCCGTCATTCGAGGCGACGACCGCATCGACCTTGTTGTTATTCTTGGTCAGGAACTGTTCCATGTTCTTCTGGGCATTTTCCGGCTTCCAGCCATCCGTATAGGCTTCGCCGACATTCTTGATCTTGCCGCCGTCAATGGCGGCCTTCAGCACTTCCTGCTGGCCGGCGAACAGGAAGTCCGCATTCGGGTCGGAAGAAGAGCCCTTGATGAAGACGTAATTGCCTTCGGGCTTCACCTTGAAGACTTCGGCAGCCTGCAGACGGCCGACTTCCTTGTTGTCGAAGGTGATGTAGAAGGCGTTCTGGTTTTCGATCAGACGGTCATAACCCACGACCGGAATACCCTCGGCAACGGCCTTTTCAACGGCCGGACCGATCGCGTCGCTGTCCTGCGCCAGAATGATCAGCGCATTGGCGCCCTGCGAGATCAGCGATTCCACGTCGGTCAGCTGCTTTGCAGCGGATGATTGCGCATCGGCGGAGATGTATTTCGCGCCGGCCTTGTCGAGTGCCGCCTTGATGGCTGCCTCATCCGTTTTCCAGCGTTCTTCCTGGAAATTCGACCAGGAAACGCCGACGACGAGATCGGCCGCGATAGCGGCGGTATGCAGGGAAACGAGTACGGCTGTACCCGCCAAAAGCTTGGCAAAAGAATTCATGATGTCCTCCCGGTAAGGGCGAAGCCCCACACCTCCATGCAGGAAAAACGCCCGGAAAAAGCTGCCGGTCTCTGTGGTTTCACAATTTTCTCGACAGTCGAGAAAATTAATGTCAGAGATTCCCCATGCTGTCAACAACGGCTGCGGGCAGCATCCGGGTGCCTTGATCTTCGCTCTGGCATACGCCATCAGAGTGGATCAGCACGACAGGAAAAAGGCCGTTCAGGGAGCATGCCCCAGCCCATGTCCGCCATTGCAAGTACGGAACTGGTGCGCCAGAAAAACAGCCTGTCGGTGATGGCGGCGCTGCGCCTGCACGGCAGCCTTTCCCACACCGACATGTCGTCTTTCACCGGGCTTGCCTCCGCAACAGTCTCCGCCATCACCACCGAGCTTGAGCGGGCCGGTCTCATTCTGCGGAAAGAGCAGCTCGCCACTGCCGGCCGCGGCCGGCCGCGCATTCTCTTCGGCCCGCGCGGCGCTTTCTGCCATGTCGCCATCGTCATCATCTCTTCCGACAGCGTGCAATATTCGCTGGTCGATTATTCCGGCAAGCTGGTGGACCGCTTCACCGAACAGAGGATTGCGGCTGAAAAAGGCACATTCGGCGGCGCGATCCTCGCCGGCCTCGCAAGACTTGCCGATCGCTCGCGCATCGACCGGCACGATATTCTCCAGGTCTCGATCAGCAGCAAGGGGCTGGTGGATGCGGCAGCTGCAACGCTTGTCTGGTCGCCGGTTCTCGGTGACGAAAGGATCGATTTCCAGCGGCTGGTTTCCGGGGACGGCCGCATTCGCGTGACGCTGAACAACGAGACGCTGCTGGCCGCAAAAGCCATCTGGATGCGGGAGCAGGCAAAAGAAAACCCGGCGCCGGAGGCCCTCGTCACCCTGTCGCTCGGCCACAGCATCGGCCTTGGCATCGCACGCTCGACGGGCGGCGCAATCGATGTCAGCGCCCCCAATTTCGGCCACATGCTGCACCTGGCAGACGGCGCGCTGTGCCGTTGCGGCACTAAAGGCTGCATCGAGGCCTATTCCGGGTTTTACGCCATCCTGCGTTCCGCTTTCGAAGCCCCGCCGCAGGCGGAACCGGCGAAATTCGTACCGATCGCCGAGGTGGACAAGATCGCCGCCTCGGCCCGCACCGGCGCCCGCATGGCACGGTTCGCCTTCCGCACCGCCGGCCTTGCGCTCGGCAACGGTCTTTCACGCCTCTTCAGCCTGCATGGCCATATGCCGGTCTTCATCACCGGCCCCGGCACCCGCTATTTCGATCTTCTGGAAAGCGGCCTGCGCGACGGTCTGGCGCAATCGCAGGCGGTGCGTTTCGGCGGCATGCCGAAAATCGCCATAGCGCCCAGCGAGCCGGAACTGGTGTTCGAAGGGCATATGGAACACGCCCTTTCAGCCGCCGACGACTATATCCTGAGCGCTGACGGCCCTGAGAGACCGGCAAAGAGTTCCGGAAGCTGACGGGGCAACCGGCGGATTTTCAGGCCCGCTCCGCCACGGCTTCGGCCTTTTGCCCGCCGCCCGTCAGCATAGCCACGAAGTCATCGAGACCGGCGGCCTCGTCCTTGTTCAGGCGCAGGCCCTGTTTCGTGCGCCGCCAGAGAATGTCCTCGGCCGCGCAGGCCCATTCGTGCTCAACCAGCCAGCGCACCTCGCATTCATAAAGCGTGCCGCCGAAATGCCGGCCGAGGCCGGAGATATCGGTGGCGCTGCCCAACAGTTCCGCCGCCTTGGTGCCGTAGTTTCTGACAAGTCGCTCGGCATGGCGTCCGTCAAGGAAGGGATAACGGGAGACGAGCGCCCGCACCTGCGTCTCATATCTCTCAGCGCCGAAATCGCCGCCCGGCAGGTGGGAACCCGCCGTCCACGGCTTGCCCTTTTCGCCAATCGCCGCACCGATCTTTTCCAGCGCATGTTCCGCCAGCCGCCGATAGGTGGTGAGCTTGCCGCCGAAAATATTGAGGAGTGGAGCTTTCCCTTCACCCTCTTCAACCTTCAGCACATAATCGCGTGTCGCCTCCTGTGCTTTCGAAGCGCCGTCATCAAAAAGCGGCCGCACGCCGGAATAGGTCCAGACGATATCTTCCGGCCGGACCGGTTCGCTGAAATAGTCGCTGGCCGCGTTGCAGAGATAGGAAATCTCCTCCTCGGAGATGCGAACCCTGGCCGGATCGCCCTTGTAATCGCGGTCCGTGGTGCCGATCAGCGTGAAATCGCGCTCATAGGGAATGGCGAAGATGATGCGGTTATCCGGGTTCTGGAAGAAATAGGCGCGCGGGTCGGAAAACTTCCTGCGCACGATGATATGGCTGCCCTGCACGAGCCGGACATTGTGCACGTCGTTGCGGCCGAAGACGCCGGAAAGCACCTTGTCCACCCAGGGACCGGCGGCATTCACCAGCATGCGCGCCTTGTGCGTGGCCGCCCGTCCGGTTTTTTCATCGAGCGTCTCGATGAGCCACAACCCGCCTTCGCGCCGTGCGGAAACGACCCGTGTGCGGTTCATGATCGTCGCGCCGCGATTGGCCGCGTCGCGCGCGTTGAGGACCACGAAACGGGCATCATCCACCCAGCCGTCGGAATATTCGAAAGCCCTGGCGAAAGCCGGCTTCAGCGGCTTGCCCGCCGGATCCTTGCGAAGATCGAGCGTGCGGGTCGCCGGCAAAAGCTTGCGGCCGCCGAGATTGTCATAAAGAAACAGGCCGAGCCGCACCATCCAGGCCGGGCGCACGCCGCCTTTCTGGATGGGCAGAACGAAACGCATGGGCCAGATGACATGCGGGGCCATGGCCCAGAGAATTTCCCGCTCCATCAGCGCTTCGCGCACCAGACGAAACTCGTAATGTTCGAGATAACGCAGGCCACCATGGATGAGCTTGGTGGCGGCGGAAGAGGTACCGGAAGCGAAATCGCCCTTTTCCGCAAGCGCCACGGAATAGCCCCTGCCCACGGCGTCGCGGGCAATGCCGCAGCCATTGATGCCGCCGCCGATGACAAAAAGATCGAAAATGTTTTCGCCGGACATGAAGCCTCCGCGACAATGCAGGGGAGGAACCCCTTATGGAAAGACAATTATATAAAAACGAAAACAAAACGAATGTCAAAAGAAAACAAACGAACCATGTAAACGCAAATGAAAGCGCCGCCGTGAGCGGTGCTTCACAACGTCAGCCTCTTGGAGCATTTCCGGACGGAAAGCCGGGGTCCACTTTTCTTGGAAATGCTCTAGGAGATTTATGTTTCAGCCGTATGTCTGAGAAACTTGCTCAAGCTCATAGAGCACGCCGCCCATATCCTTCGGATGCAGGAAAAGAACGGGATTGCCATGCGCGCCGATCTTCGGCGCGCCATTACCCAGAATTCGAACGCCCTTTTTGACGAGATCGTCGCGGGCCGCGACAATGTCAGGCACTTCGAAGCAGAGATGGTGCGTGCCGCCGCCCGGATTTCTCTCGAGAAAAGCGGCAATCGGCGAATTTTCGCCGAGCGGATAAAGAAGCTCGATCTTGGTATTCTCAGCCTGAATGAACACAACCGTCACGCCGTGTTCGGGTAGCGACTGCGGTTCCGAGACATCTGCGCCCAGCGCCCTGTAACGGGCAATGGCGGTATTAAGATCGGGCACCGCGATGGCGACGTGATTCAGTCTTCCGAACATGGCCGTCTTTCCCTCACGCGTTCCGCCGGATGCCTTCCAGCAGGTCGAGAACTTTGTTGGCGGCATCCATGACATTGGTGCCGGGTCCGAAAATCGCCGAGACACCGTGGTCGAGCAGGAACTGATAATCCTGCCGCGGAATGACGCCGCCGACCACGACGATGATGTCTTCCGCGCCCTTCTGTTTCAGTGCCTCGACCAGCTGCGGCGCCAGCGTCTTGTGCCCGGCGGCGAGCGACGACATGCCGACCACATGCACCCTGTTCTGGACGGCGAGATCGGCCGCTTCAACGGGTGTCTGAAACAGGGGGCCGGCCAGCACATCGAAACCGATATCGCCAAAGGCGGAGGCGATGACCTTCGCGCCACGATCATGCCCATCCTGCCCGAGCTTGGCGACCATGATGCGCGGCTTGGTGCCGATCCTCTCGGCAACACCGGAAAGCCGCGCGGCGAGCGTGGCAAGTTCCGGCTCGTCCTTATAGGCCTCGCCGTAAATATCGCTCACCACCTCCGGCACGGCGGCATGGTCGCCGAAGGCCGCACGCAGCGCATCGGAAATCTCTCCCACCGTGGCACGGGCCCGGGCGGCGACAACCGCGGCTTCGAGAATATTGCCCTTGCCGCTGCGGGCGATCTCGGAAAGTGCGGCCAAAGCGGCGGTCACGTCCTTGCCATCGCGGCGACGGCGCGTCTCTTCGATGCGGCGGATTTGCGCGGCACGCACGGCGGCGTTGTCGATATCGAGAACATCGATATCCTCTTCATTTTCGAGACGGTAACGGTTGACGCCGACGATGACCTCCTCGCCCTTGTCCACCGCCGCCTGGCGGCGCGTCGCCGCCTCTTCGATCAGCCGTTTCGGCAGGCCTTCCGCCACGGCTTTTGTCATGCCGCCAAGCGCCTCCACCTCCTCGATCAGCGCCCAGGCCTTCTCTGCCAGTTCGTCCGTCAGGCTTTCGACATAATAGGAGCCGGCCAGCGGATCGACGACCTTGGTGACGCCGGTTTCATGCTGGAGGATAAGCTGGGTATTGCGGGCGATGCGGGCGGAAAACTCCGTCGGCAGGGCAATCGCCTCATCGAAGGAATTGGTGTGCAGCGACTGCGTGCCTCCCAGCACGGCGGACATGGCTTCAAACGCGGTGCGGACAATGTTGTTATAGGGGTCCTGTTCCTGCAGCGAGACGCCCGACGTCTGGCAATGGGTACGCAGCATCAGCGACGAGGCCTTCTGCGGCTTGAACTCCTCCATGATGCGCGACCAGAGCAGGCGCGCGGCGCGCAGCTTCGCCGCCTCCATGAAAAAATTCATGCCGATGGCGAAAAAGAACGACAGGCGCCCGGCAAAATCATCGACATTCAGCCCCTTGGCCAGCGCCGCCCGCACATATTCGCGGCCATCCGCCAGCGTGAAGGCCAGTTCCTGCACGAGCGTCGCACCCGCTTCCTGCATGTGATAGCCGGAAATGGAGATGGAGTTGAATTTCGGCATCTCCTTCGCCGTATATTCGATGATATCGGCAATGATCCGCATCGAGGGTTCCGGCGGATAGATATAGGTGTTGCGGACCATGAACTCCTTGAGGATATCGTTCTGAATGGTGCCGGAAAGGGCGGCGCGGGGAACGCCCTGCTCTTCCCCCGCAACGATGAAACTGGCGAGCACGGGAATGACAGCGCCATTCATGGTCATCGACACCGAGACTTTTTCGAGCGGGATGCCGTCGAACAGGATTTTCATGTCCTCGACGCTGTCGATCGCCACGCCCGCTTTGCCGACATCGCCCTCCACACGCGGATGATCGCTGTCATAACCGCGATGGGTGGCGAGATCGAAGGCAACCGAAACACCCTGCTGACCGGCGGCCAGCGCCTTGCGGTAAAAGGCGTTGGAGGCTTCGGCCGTGGAAAAACCGGCATATTGGCGGATGGTCCAGGGCCGCCCGGCATACATGGTGGCACGCGGGCCGCGCGTGAAAGGGGCAAAGCCCGGCAGGCTGTCGAGATGGGAAATCTTTTGCAGATCGTCAACCGTATAGAGCGGCTTGACCTCGATGCCCTCGGGCGTGTGCCAGACGAGCGTTTCCGGTGAACGCTTCAGCTCTTTTTCAGCAAGCTGCAGCCAATCCCGCACCGTTTTTTCACCCGACATGCATCTCTCCCCTTCTGCATTTCATTTTAGCACTGTGGCCGGTGATCGTGACGAAAATCGAACGATCCGCCCGCAGGTCCGACCCCGTAAACCGCTCCGATCCAGATGCGTTCCGGAAAACGGCAGCGGCCGTCACTCGAATTCGAGGATGACTTCATCCACCGCGAGGCTGTCGCCCGGTTTTGCCGCCACTCTGGCAACGCGGCCGCGTTTTTCCGCGCGCAGGATGTTTTCCATCTTCATGGCCTCCACCGTCGCCAACGCCTGCCCGGCCTCCACCTCGTCGCCCTCACCCACGGAAATACCGGTGATGACGCCCGGCATGGGGCAGAGCAGCAGTTTCGATGTATCCGGCGGCAGTTTTTCCGGCATCAGCAGCGCCAGTTCCGCCACACGCGGGCTGCGCACATGGGCGCGAATATCCATGCCGCGCCAGCGCAGGCGGATCGCAGCACCTGCAAGATCGACCTTGGCGGCGATAACCTCACCTTCCACCGTGAACAGGCCGAGGCTCTGCCCGGGAAGCCAGCCGGTATCGACGGTGAGCGCCGCCCCGTCTTCAAAACGGACCGCCGTGCCATCCGTGCCGGTTTCAACGCTAACTTTGTGGCGGGATGCGCCTGATGACACCACCCAGTCCTGGCCGACGATGCGGCGATGATTGCCGATCGTGCCGGAAATTTCGACCGCGCGGCTCTGCAGCCGCTGATGGATGATGGCGGCGACGGCGGAAAGCTGGCGCGCCGTGGCCTCATCCGGCTCCACCCCGGAAAATCCTTCCGGAAACTCTTCCGCGATAAAGCCCGTCGTGAGCCTACCGGCGCGGAAACGCTCATGCTGCATGACGGCCGACAGGAAGGGCAGATTGTGGCCGATGCCCTCCACCTCGAAGCGATCCAGCGCCTGCCCCATGGCGTCGATTGCCGTTTCGCGTTCCTTACCCCAGCTGCACAGCTTGGCGATCATGGGATCGTAATACATCGAGATTTCGCCGCCTTCGAAAACGCCGGTATCGTTGCGGATCACGGTGCCGTTTTCCTGCGCACCCTCCTGCGGCGGGCGATAACGCGTCAGCCGGCCGATGGAGGGAAGGAAGTTGCGATAGGGATCTTCAGCATAAAGCCGGCTTTCGATGGCCCAGCCATTCAGCTTAACATCCGCCTGCCCGAAGGAGAGCTTTTCACCCGATGCCACACGGATCATCTGTTCGACCAGATCGATGCCGGTGACGAGTTCCGTTACCGGATGCTCCACCTGCAGACGAGTGTTCATTTCCAGAAAGTAGAAATTCCTCTCGCCATCGACGATGAATTCCACCGTGCCGGCCGAATGGTAACCGACCGCTCTCGCCAGCGCCACGGCCTGCTCGCCCATGGCCTTGCGGGTCGCCTCATCCAGAAAGGGCGATGGCGCTTCCTCGATGACTTTCTGGTTACGGCGCTGGATCGAGCATTCGCGCTCACCCAGATAAAGTGTGTTGCCGTACTTGTCGCCCAGCACCTGAATTTCAATATGGCGCGGCTGGGTGACGAATTTCTCGATGAAGATGCGGTCGTCGCCAAAGGAGGATTTCGCCTCGTTTTTCGAGGACTGGAAACCCTCACGCGCCTCGGCATCGTTGAAGGCGATGCGCATGCCCTTGCCGCCGCCGCCGGCCGATGCCTTGATCATGACGGGATAACCGATCTGCGACGCGATCCTCACCGCCTCATCCGCATCCTCGATCAATCCCATATGGCCGGGAACGGTGGAAACACCCGCTTCTGCGGCCAGTTTCTTGGAAGTGATCTTGTCACCCATGGCCTTGATGGCGACAACAGGCGGACCGACGAAGACGACGCCCGCCTTTTCCAGCGCCTCGGCAAAGGCGGCATTTTCCGACAGGAAACCGTAACCGGGATGGACAGCATCTGCCCCGGTCTTCGCGATTGCCTCAAGAATCCTGTCGATGACGATATAGGACTGCGATGAGGGGGCCGGCCCGATATGAACGGCCTCATCCGCTTGTCTCACATGCAGCGCACTGGCATCCGCATCCGAATAGACCGCGACAGTGGCGATGCCCATCTTCTTCGCGGTCTTGATGACCCGGCAGGCGATCTCGCCGCGATTGGCGATGAGGATTTTCTTGATCATGCGGTTATTCTCCCCTCGCATCGTCATCATCGTCGCGGAATTTCTTTTCATAGGGCATCATCAGGATCGCCGAGGCGGTGGCGGCGGCGCCGAACAGGGATGCAATGGGCATGACGACCAGCAGCACGGGCACGACCGGATTTGCCGCACGGGCGATGCGCGCGCCCAAACCGCCAATGTCGAGAAAGATCAGAGCTGCACCGACGCAGACACCGATCAGCACACCAACTGCCGCATTGAGCGCCAAGAAACGCAACATCTGCCGATGATCCAGCCGGGCGGCTTCCGGCGTCATCTTTGGCTTCGGATCACGACTGCCGGATGCCCTGCCTGCGTTGCCACCGCGGCGTTGTCCCAGCCAGCGTCGCAGCCATTGCAGGTCCATATGGAGTATGTCGACAATCATGCTCCTCCTCCCCCTCAGGAAAAATGTCGCCGCCCGCCCTCAAATCTCGAAGAAATTCTCGAAGGATTCCGGGAAGTTCTGCCGCGCGACGCGCTCGTCAATCACCAGCATCGCCTGATAGGAAAGTGGATCGAAATTCTTCTCCGCCGGCACGACCTCGCGGCCGAAGAGCAGGTTGAGGCGGGCGGCGTCGAGATTGCCGCGTTCGAAAGGCTCGGCACCGAAATGGTGCCAGAGCGAGTGCAGGAAGGCGGCATCGATGCGATGCTCCTTGGTGTCGTTGCGCGCCCGGCGGGGTATCATCTTGATAGGCGTTACCCCTTTGGGGTTGGCGCGGCGGATGGTGAACTGGACGCCCGTGCTCGGCATGCCGGAGGGAAATCCCTTGTGTTTGGTCATTTCGGGCAGGTTCGCCATCTTTTGTCCTTCCAGAACATTTCCACTAAAAGCTGCCTTGCTTTTACGTCCGGAAATGCGTCAATTCAAATAGTTAGAGCGCTTTTGGCGCTCTAATCTTTCCTTATGCCTTGCCGATCTTATCCTGCGTCTTCGTCTCGAAGTCGGAAGCATCGTGGCGTTCATGCAATTGTTCGGACGGATCGCCCGAGGTCTTGTTGACGATCACACCGCGCTTGACCGCCGGGCGTTCGCCGATTTCGAGCGTCCAGCGCATGACGTTTTTGTAACCGTCCGCCTCAAGGAAAGCACCGGCATCGCCATAGGCCTGACCGAGCGCGATCTTGCCATACCACGGCCAGACGGCCATGTCGGCGATCGTATATTCCGAACCCGCCAGATAGCGGTTCTCAGCCAGATGCCGGTCCAGCACGTCGAGCTGGCGTTTGACTTCCATGGCGTAGCGGTCGATGGCGTATTTGATCTTCACCGGCGCATAGGCATAAAAATGGCCGAAACCGCCGCCGAGGAAGGGGGCGGAGCCCATCTGCCAGAACAGCCAGTTCAGCGCCTGCGTGCGGGCATTGCCCTCTTTCGGCAGGAAGGCGCCGAATTTTTCCGCGAGGTAAACGAGAATGGAGCCGCTTTCGAAAACGCGCGTCGGTTCAGGCGTCGAGTGATCCATCAGCGCCGGAATCTTGGAATTCGGATTGACGCCGACGAAACCGGAACCGAACTGGTCGCCTTCGCCGATCTTGATCAGCCAGGCATCATAATCTGCGCCCTTGTGGCCGGCGGCCAGCAATTCTTCCAGCATGATGGTGACCTTCTGGCCATTCGGCGTCGCCAGCGAATAAAGCTGCAGCGGGTGCTTGCCGACCGGCAGTTCCTTTTCTTGGGTGGGACCGGCAATCGGACGGTTGATATTGGCGAACTGGCCGCCATTGCCCTTGTCCCAGGTCCAGACCCTGGGCACCTCATATCCGGCGGGGAAATTATCTGCGGAGGAATTTTCGGCCATGAAAATGTGTCCTTGTGCGTTTCGGGAGGACATCCGGACATCCGGGCGCCTGAACAAACATATAGTAAGGTGGCCGAAGCATTTTTCCAGTCTCAGAGCGGAATAGTGTCGTGTTTCTTCCAGCGGGTTTCCACGCTCTTGTTACGCAGCGACGCGAAGGCGCGGGCGATGCGGCGGCGTGAGGAATGCGGCATGATGACCTCATCGATGAAACCGCGCTCCGCCGCCACAAAGGGATTGGCGAAACGCTCCTCATATTCCTTTGTGCGCGCGGCGATCTTTTCCGGATCGGAAAGCTCGGAACGATAGAGGATTTCCGCCGCACCCTTCGCGCCCATCACGGCAATTTCCGCCGTCGGCCAGGCGTAATTCACATCCGCGCCGATGTGTTTGGAGGCCATCACGTCATAAGCGCCGCCATAGGCCTTGCGGGTAATCAGCGTCACCATCGGCACCGTCGCTTCCGAATAGGCGAAGAGAAGTTTCGCGCCGTGCTTGATGACGCCGCCATATTCCTGTGCGGTGCCGGGCAGGAAACCCGGCACATCCACCAGCGTCAGCAGCGGAATATTGAAGGCATCGCAAAAGCGCACGAAACGTGCCGCCTTGCGCGAACTGTCGATATCGAGGCAGCCGGCCAGCACCATCGGCTGGTTGGCCACGACGCCCACCGTCTGGCCTTCGAGACGGATGAAGCCGGTGATGATGTTGCGGGCGAAAGCCTCCTGCAACTCGAAGAAATCGCCCTCATCGGCCAGCGCGTGGATCAGTTCCTTCATGTCATAGGGCTTGTTGGAACTGTCGGGGATCAGCGTATCGAGCCGTGCTTCCAGCCGCGCCGGATCGTCATGGAACGGGCGCACCGGCGGCTTTTCGCGATTGTTCAGCGGTAGGAAATCGAACAGCAGCCGCACATGTTCCAGCGTTTCGATGTCGTTTTCATAAGCGCCGTCGGCGACGGAGGATTTTTTCGTATGGGTGGAGGCTCCACCCAGTTCCTCAGCCGTAACGATCTCGTTGGTCACGGTTTTGACCACATCCGGCCCGGTGACGAACATGTAGGAGGTGTCGCGCACCATGAAGATGAAATCGGTCATGGCCGGCGAATAAACCGCACCGCCCGCACAAGGCCCCATGATGACGGAAATTTGCGGCACGACGCCGGAGGCGATGACATTGCGCTTGAACACATCGGCATAACCGCCGAGCGAGGCCACGCCTTCCTGAATACGCGCGCCGCCGCTGTCGTTGAGGCCGATCACCGGCGCGCCGTTGCGCACCGCCATATCCATGATCTTGCAGATTTTCTGGGCATGGGTTTCCGAGAGCGAACCGCCAAGAACGGTGAAATCCTGGGAAAACACATAGACCTGACGGCCATTGATGGTGCCCCAGCCGGTAACGACACCGTCACCCGCCACCTTCTGCTCCGCCATGCCGAAATCCACCGCCCGGTGGGTGACGTACATGTCGTATTCCTCGAAGGAACCTTCATCCAGGAGCACGTCGATACGCTCGCGCGCCGTCAGCTTGCCCTTGGCGTGCTGCGCCTCGATGCGCTTGACGCCGCCGCCGAGCCGCGCCTCAGCGCGCCGCGTTTCCAATTGCTCCAGAATGCCGGGCATGTTTCCTCCATGCGTTGTGCCACGATCAATAGCCCAGAAAACATTCGCCAAGAAGCCTTGATCGTGCGCGTATGCGTGCCATAAATATTTGCAATGTTTAATTTTGCAAAGTTGCAACATGGCGACGGAAAAACTCTTCATCGGCCGCAAGGTTCGCGGCCTTCGCGAAAACGCCCGCGCCACGCAGGCGCAATTCGCCGAACGGCTGGGCATCTCCGCAAGTTACCTGAACCAGATCGAGAATAACCAACGCCCGGTTTCGGCCAGCGTTCTGGTGACGCTGGTGGAAAAATTCCAGCTCGACATGGCGGAACTGGCGACCGGTGAAAGCGACCGGCTGGTTTCCGCCGTGCGCGAGGCGCTGAAAGACCCGTTGTTCCTGAATTACGAACCGGGGCTTCAGGAGTTGAAGCTGATTGCCCAGAACGCGCCCGGTTTTGCCCACGCGCTGCTGCGCGCCCATCAAGCTTACCGGCAGAACAGCGAGCAGCTGGTGCAGCTGGATGACCGGCTGGGCCGCGGCACAGCGCAGGTGGAAAGAACCCCCTATGAGGAGGTGCGTGACTTCTTCCACTTCGTCGACAATTACGTCGCCGAGATCGATCTTCTGGCCGAGGAGCTGGCGGAAGAACTGGAGATAGAAGGCGGCGAGACCTATGGCATTCTGGCGGCGCATCTGCGCGACCGTTACGGCATCCATATCACCCGAACCGAGGCGGCGGGCGGTCTGATCCGGCACTTCGATCCTGCTGGCAAGACGCTCGCCCTCAGCTCCTACATGGCCGCGCCGACCCGCTGTTTTCAGCTTGCATTGCAGATCGCCCAGCTTCACGCTGGCGCGACGGTGGACAGGGTGCTGGCCGGCGCCGGTTTCCGCAACACGGAAGCGGCCGAAATCTGTCGTATCGGACTGCACAATTATTTCGCCGCAGCGCTCATTCTGCCCTATGGGCAATTTCACCGGGCGGCGCAGGAGCTACGCCACGATCTCGAGCTTCTCGCCGTGCGTTTCGGCGCGAGCCTTGAGCAGGTGGCCCACCGGCTGAGCACCTTGCAGCGCCCGGGCATGAAAGGCGTGCCGATCTTTTTCGCCAAGATCGACCGCGCCGGCAACATCACCAAACGCCACAGCGCCACGCGGCTACAATTTGCCCGTTTCGGCGCGGCCTGTCCGCTGTGGAATATCCATCAAGCCTTCGAAAGCTCCGACAGGATCGTACGGCAGCTGGCGGAAACACCTGACGGCGTGCGCTACCTTTCCATCGCCACGCAGATCGAAAAGGCCGGCGCCGGTTTCAACACGGAAAGACCGCGTTATGCCATAGCGCTTGGCTGCGAAATTTCACACGCGCAGAATTTCGTTTATGCCGATACGCTCGATCTCGGTAATGCGGCTTCCTTCAAAGCCATCGGCATTTCCTGTCGGGTCTGCGAGAGGGTGGATTGCGTGCAGCGCGCCGTGCCGCCGCTGAAACGCAAGCTGCATTTCGATCATCTTTCGCGCGGAGCCCTGCCCTACAGTATCGCCGATTTTTGACCAAGCTCAGGGCAGCGGCACCATGGCGCGCCGCATGATGTTGGCATAATAGCCCCAGAAAAGCCGGGCGGCCACGGAGCGCCATGGCGACCAGATTGTTGCCCGCTCCGCCAGCCATTTCGCATCCGGCCTGACCTCCAAGCTTAGCGCATGAGCCACCGCCGATCTCAGCGCCACATCGCCGACCGGAAAAATATCCGGGTGCCCGCCGCAAAACATCAGATAGACCTCCGCCGTCCACGGGCCGATACCGCGAAGCGCAACCAGTTCGGAAAGGGCCGCACGGCCCTCCTTGCGCACCACGCCGTCAAGATCGATCTGCCCTTCCGTGACGGCGCGCGCCAGCCCTTCCAGCGTCGTCGCCTTGGCGCGCGAAAGGCCGAAGGTGGCACGCAATTCCGCCGGTACACCGAGATAATTTTCCGCCGTGACTGCGCCGCCAGTGCCGGCAAGGATACGCGCCCATATGGCATTGGCGCTGGCGCGCGACACCATTTGCGAGACGACGATATGGGCAAGGCCGGAAAAGCCGGGCTCATGAATGCGCAGTTCCAGCGGACCGGCTTTTTCGATGACGAGGCCGAGAGCCGGATCGAGTTGGGCGAGATGCTCCAGCCCTTCGCTGATGTCATCCATCCCGGTAATGATTTTCATGTCCGTCATTCCATATGCCGCCAGCCGCTGGCGGGGTGCTTTAAAACATGGCAGAAGAAACCATGCCTTCGCCTCTCCGTCAAAAACCGGTTTACCGTTTCGCACCAAGCCCCAACGGCCTGCTGCATCTCGGCCACGCGCTTTCCGCCTTCCTGAACCACGATATGGCGCGGGAAAATGACGGCCGCTTTCTGCTGCGCATCGAGGATATAGACCAGACACGCTGCACCCCGGAGCTGGAACAGGCAATTTATGACGATCTTGGCTGGCTGGGTCTCGACTGGGAAAAACCTGCGCGGCGGCAATCGGAGCATTTCGAAGAGTACCGTGTCGCGCTGGAAAGTCTGATCAAGGCAGGACTTGCTTACCCTGCTTTTCTGAGCCGTGGAGAAACCAGGGCAATCGTTCGTACTTTCGAGGCGGAGGGCGGGCTCTGGCCCCGCGATCCCGATGGCGCGCCACTTTACCCGGCCATAGACCGGGAGAGGCCAAGGGTGGAACGGGATGCGCTGCTCGCTTCCGGCCGTCCGCACGCCTGGCGGCTCGATATGGAAAAGGCGATCCGCGCCGCCGGCAGCCCCCTGTTCTGGCAGGAGAGCGGCGATGGCGAGACGGGACAGATCGAGGCCCTGCCAGCGCTTTGGGGCGATGTGGTGCTGTCGCGTTCCGACGCGCCGTCGAGCTATCATCTTTCCGTTGTGGTGGACGATGCGCTGCAGGGCATAACCCATGTGGTGCGCGGCATGGATCTCTATCACGCCACCGCCATTCACCGGCTGTTGCAACACCTGCTGGACCTGCCGCAACCGGCCTATCACCATCACCGGCTGATCTTGGGCGCGGACGGGCGCAAGCTCTCGAAAAGCGAAGGCAGCACCGGGCTTTCCGCCCTTCGTTCGGAAGGTGCTGCGCCCTCAGATATCCGCCGGCTTGTCGGGCTCCTCTAGAACCTGCTCGCGACGCGCGCTGTTGCCGCCGATATTGCGGCGGATGATCTGCCGGACCTTGTATTTCATCAGCGCGGCATTCACCTCAGCCCCCAGCATGAAGATGACACCGACCATATAAAGAAACACCAGCACCACCATCACCGAGGCGAGACCGGCATAGGTGGCGGCATAATTGGCGAAGGTGGAGAGATAATAGGCGAAGATCGCGGCCCCGATGACCCAGAAGATCATCGTCAGGAGAATGCCCGGCCAGACATCCCAGATGCGGCGCTTGCCGGCGGGAAGCCACAGATGCGCCGCCACCAGCCCCGCCGTCAGCACCACGATGGTGCCGTAAAGACCGAGGCTGGAGATGGTATTCAGCACATCCGTCAGCCACGGAAACCGCTGCTCGGCAAAAGAGGTGGCGACCGGCACGGCAACCAGCACGATGCTGATGCCGGCAAAGACCACGACGGCGATCAGGACATAAAGCAGGCTGAGCAGGCGGGTGACATACCACCAGCGCGTTTCGGTAACACGATAGGCGCGGTTCAATGAAATGCGCAGCGCCTCCACACCATTGGACGCAAAATAGGCGGCCGCCAGCACCGAAATCGTCAGCAGCCCGCCGCGCGGAATGGTCAGCACCTGCTGCACCTGCGCCGCCAGCGGCCCGGCAATCGCCTCCGGCCACGTGTCGAAAATCAGATGCACCGCCGTTTCGGAAAACTGGTCGGCCCCCAGAAAGCCGGCGAGAGCCGTGCCGAAAATGAGAAACGGAAACAGGGCCAGCAGGATGGACAGCGCCATATGGCTCGCCATCGCCCAGCCGTCATCCTCGGCGAAATGGGAATAGGCATCGAAGGCAACCTTGCCTGCCAGGCGCACTGCGGCAACCATGTCACCTCCATTCATCGGCATTTCATTTGTAACTTCGAGCCGAATATGGGAAATCAGCTTCGCTTTGTACAGCGCGCAAGCTGGCCTTTCGGTTCCAGAAGGGCACGGATTTCGCGCGATAGGATTTTAACGGGCCGGGCAATCGGGCCAGAGCAACAGTCGGTTTCCCGGAGCGGCAAATGTCTGAAAAACCCGTCATCATCATCACCGGATGTTCCTCGGGCATCGGCGCCCATTGCGCCGGCGCGCTCCACCGGGACGGCTGGCGGGTTTTCGCCACCGTGCGGCGCATCGCCGACATGGCGGCGCTTGAGAACCAGGGCATCGAGACCCTGATCATGGACTATACCAAGCCGGAAACCATCGCCGCGCTGGTGGACACCGTCACAGCCCGGACCGGCGGCCGCATCGATGCGCTGTTCAACAACGGCGCCTATGGCCAGCCGGGCGCGGTAGAGGATTTGCCCGTCGAAGCGTTGCGGGCGCAGTTCGAAACCAATGTCTTCGGCTGGCACGATCTGACGCGGCGGGTCATTCCCTTCATGCGCGCCCGGGGTGCGGGGCGCATCGTGCATTGCTCCTCCATCCTCGGCCTTGTGCCTTATCGTTATCGCGGCGCTTACACCGCCTCGAAATTCGCCCTTGAGGGGCTGGGCGTCACGCTGCGCATGGAGCTTCAGGGCAGCGGCATCCATGTCAGCCTGATCGAACCGGGGCCGATCACCTCCAAATTCACCGCGACGGCTCTTGCCCATATCAACGAGCACATCGATCTCGAAAATTCCGCCCATGCGGCGGAATATAAACGCCAGCTGGCGCGCATGGATGGTTCCGGCCCCGTCAACCGCCACAAGCTTGGCCCGGACGCCGTTTATGCCGTGTTGAAACATGCCCTGACCGCCAAAAGGCCGAAACCGCATTATCCCGTTACCGTGCCGGCCAAACAGGGGCTTGTGCTGAAACGGCTCTTGCCTGCCGGACTTTTCTATCGTCTGCTGCGCAGATTCGATTGAGGAGGAGTAATAACGCATGTCCGGCTTCACCACCGTTCTGGCCCTTATCGTCATGGGCCTCGTCGTCATCGTGCTGATACGCGGCCTCTTCAACATGCTGAAGGGGCAGGACGCCAACCGCTCCAACAAGCTGATGCAGCTTCGCCTGCTTTTGCAGGCTGTGGCGATTGTGCTGATCATGTTCACCCTCTGGCTCACCGGCGGCGGCCGCTGACATGGTGAAGCTGAACAAGATCTACACCCGTACCGGCGACAAGGGCACCACGGCGCTGGTTTCCGGCCCGCGCCGCCTGAA
Organism: Agrobacterium sp. P15N1-A; assembly: GCF_044626815.1. Classification (NCBI taxonomy): domain Bacteria; kingdom Pseudomonadati; phylum Pseudomonadota; class Alphaproteobacteria; order Hyphomicrobiales; family Rhizobiaceae; genus Agrobacterium; species Agrobacterium sp. P15N1-A. The sequence continues at coordinate 75,578 of NZ_JBIUPF010000004.1, forward strand.
GCACGATCTTCGCGTCGAGGCCTATGGCACGGTGGACGAAACCAATTCGGCCATCGGCGTCGCGCGGCTGCATACGGGTGAGATGGAAAAGCTGGATGCCATGCTCTTCCGTATTCAGAACGATCTTTTCGATCTCGGCGCCGATCTCGCCACGCCGGAAAGCGGCGAACCGCTTTCCTACGAGCCGCTGCGCATCGTCGAAAGCCAGGTCACGCGGCTGGAAAACGAAATCGACGATCTCAATGCCGCCCTTGAACCGCTGACCTCTTTCGTGCTGCCGGGTGGCAGCGCTGCGGCGGCCAGCCTGCATATGGCCCGCACCGTCTGCCGGCGCGCTGAAAGACTGATGGTGGAACTTTCCGTCACTGAGAATGAGATCGTCAGCCCCGCGGCGCTGAAATATGTCAACCGCCTGTCCGACTTCCTGTTCGTCGCCGCCCGTTTCGCCAATGATGCGGGTAAGGCCGATATATTGTGGGTTCCCGGCAAGAACCGCTAAAGCGTTTCAATGACGCAACCAAAGGGCGTTCGATGTTCATACCGCTGCACGATGCGAATTCCCTCAAACATATCCGGCTGCAATATGTCACCATCGGCCTGATCGTGGTCAATGTGCTGGTCTGGCTGTTTACCGGGGTGCTTGCCAGCGATACTGAGGCCAATGCGGCAGCCCTTGGCCTCGGTTTCATTCCGGCGGTGGTGTTCGATTACGCCTATCTGGAACCCGCCCTGCAGGTCGTGCCCGATGACCTGACCGTTGTCACCTATGCTTTCCTGCATCTCGATTTCTGGCATCTGGCCGGCAACATGCTGTTTCTCTGGGTCTTCGGCGACAATGTCGAGGATGCGCTCGGCCATTTGCGTTTCCTGATCTTCTATATCGCCTGCGCCATCGCCGGCGCGCTGTTTCACGGTTTCGTCGCCCCCACCTCCGAAGGTCCGCTGATCGGCGCTTCGGGTGCGGTTTCCGGCGTCGTCGCGGCCTATTTCCTGCTGCATCCCAGGGTGCGCGTCTGGGTGCTGGTTCTCATGCGCATTCCGCTTCCTTTGCCCGCTTTCATTCCGCTGGCGCTGTGGATCGGCCAGCAGTTCCTGATGCTGGCGCTTGGGCTCGAGGAAAACGTTTCCTGGGGCGCGCATGTGGGCGGCATCATGGCGGGCGCAATCATGGTGATCTTCATGCGCAGGCGGGGCGTTCCCCTGTTTGACCGCACCATTGTTCCGCCGAGGGCGGCACAGTTCAAGAATCCGTCGCAAACGGCGGGGTTGTCGCAAATCGAACGGGGCTATGACGGGAGCAGATGAGCTCTTGCGAAAGAGATAGAGTATTTACGTGAACGTCAACGTAAGATATGCCTTGCGTGCATGCGATAATGAAGATTGCTCCGTTGTAATTGCGGGAAAAATGCTTATCCATGTCGCCAACCTGTTTTTGGAGGTCCGCGCGGTCAACTGGCCAAAGCGGACAGGAGTTTGAGGAAAGCCGCCGATGAAGATTCTTGTCCCCGTCAAACGAGTCGTCGATTACAACGTGAAGATCCGCGTAAAATCGGATGGTTCAGGCGTTGAGCTTGCGAATGTTAAGATGTCGATGAACCCGTTCGACGAAATCTCGGTGGAAGAGGCGCTGCGCCTGAAGGAAGCCGGCAAGGCCGAAGAAGTCGTGGTCGTCTCCATCGGCCCGGCCAAGGCGGAAGAGACGCTGCGCACCGCGCTCGCCATGGGCGCCGACCGCGCCATCCTGATCGAGACCGACGAAACTGTCGAGCCGCTCGCCGTCGCCAAGCTTTTGAAGGGCGTGGCGGAAGCCGAACAGCCCGGCCTCGTCATCGTCGGCAAGCAGGCAATCGACGACGATTCGAACCAGACCGGCCAGATGCTGGCCGCCCTTCTCGGCTGGGGCCAGGGCACCTTCGCCTCCAAGGTCGTACCGTCCGACGGCAAGGTCGCGGTCACCCGCGAAGTTGATGGTGGACTGCAGACGGTCGAGCTGAAGCTTCCCGCCGTTGTCACCACCGATCTTCGCCTGAACGAGCCACGTTATGCCTCGCTGCCGAACATCATGAAGGCGAAGAAGAAGCCGCTCGACAAAAAGGCGCCGGCCGATTTCGGCGTCGATGTTTCGCCGCGCCTGAAGGTGCTGAAGACCGAAGAGCCGGCAGGCCGCAAGGCCGGCATCAAGGTCGGCTCGGTTGCCGAGCTGGTCGAAAAGCTCAAAGCCGACGGCGTCCTCTAAGGTTTCGGAAAAGGGAGATATTCTTATGGCCATTCTTCTTCTGGCAGAACACGACAACGCAACCCTTTCCGACCTGACGGCAAAGACGCTGACGGCGGCAACCCAGATCGGCGGCGATGTCCACGTGCTGGTCGCCGGCTCCCGCGCCAAGGGTGCAGCTGACGCTGCCGCAAAACTCTCCGGCGTATCCAAGGTGCTGCTCGCCGACGACGCCTCCTATGCCAATGCGCTGGCAGAGCCGCTGGCGGCGCTGATCGTCTCGCTCGCGCCTTCCTATGACGTCATCATCGCCCCGGCGACCGCCTCGGCCAAGAACGTGACGCCGCGCGTTGCGGCGCTTCTCGATGTGGCGCAGGTCTCGGAAATCATCGAGGTCGTCAGCGCTGATACCTTCAAGCGACCGATCTATGCCGGCAACGCCATCCAGACGGTGCAGGCGACCGATGCGAAGAAGGTCATCACCGTGCGTCCGACCGCCTTTGCAGCCGCAGCCGAAGGCGGTTCGGCAGCAGTCGAAACCATCGGCGCTGCCGCAAACCCGGGCCTTTCCAGCTTCGTTTCCGATGCCCTGGCGTCGTCCGACCGTCCGGAACTGACCTCTGCGAAGATCATCATCTCGGGTGGCCGCGCGCTCGGTTCGTCGGAGAAGTTCAAGGAAGTCATCCTTCCCGTCGCCGACAAGCTGGGTGCCGCCGTCGGCGCCAGCCGTGCGGCCGTCGATGCCGGTTATGCGCCGAACGACTGGCAGGTTGGCCAGACCGGCAAGGTGGTTGCGCCGCAGCTTTACATCGCCGCAGGCATCTCGGGCGCCATCCAGCATCTGGCCGGCATGAAGGACTCGAAGGTCATCGTCGCCATCAACAAGGACGAGGAAGCGCCGATCTTCCAGGTGGCCGACTACGGCCTCGTCGCAGATCTCTTCGAGGCGCTGCCCGAACTCGAAAAATCGCTGTAATTTAAGCATAAATTGGAGGCGGCGCGTTTTTTAAACGCGCCGCCTTCTCTTTTTCGGCGATATGCGTAACATCGCCGGCAATAACGCAGACAAAATCCCTGAGAGGAGACCAGCCTATGACCGCCCCCTTTAAGAACATCGGTGTCATTGGAGCCGGTCAAATGGGATGCGGCATTGCGCATGTCTCCGCCATCGCCGGCTACAAGGTGCATATCTACGATCTTTCCAAGGAGGGCATCGAGGCCGGTCTTGCCACGATCAACGGCAATCTCGCCCGCCAGGTGACCAACGGCAAGCTTTCCGACGACGCCCGCAAGCAGGCGCTGGCGCTGATCAGCGGTTCGACCGACATCAACGATCTGGCGGCCATGGACCTCGTCATCGAGGCCGCGACGGAAAACGAGGAAATCAAGCGCAAGATTTATGCGCAGGTCTGCCCGATCCTTAAGCCCGAGGCGCTGCTCGCTACCAATACGTCGTCGCTCTCCATCACCCGGCTTGCATCCGCCACCGACCGTCCCGAACAGTTCATGGGCATCCACTTCATGAATCCGGTGCCGGTCATGAAACTGGTGGAACTGGTGCGCGGCATCGCCACCAATGAAAAGACCTTCGACGCGGCGAAGGATTATGTGCGGACGCTGGAAAAGGCGATCACCGTTGCCGAGGATTTCCCGGCCTTCATCGTCAACCGCATCCTGCTGCCGATGATCAACGAGGCGATCTATACGCTTTATGAAGGCGTCGGCTCGGTGGAAGCCATCGACACCGCCATGCGGCTCGGCGCCAACCACCCGATGGGACCGCTGCAGCTTGCCGATTTCATCGGTCTCGACACCTGTTTGTCGATCATGCAGGTGCTGCATGACGGCCTTTCCGACAGCAAATACCGCCCCTGCCCGCTGCTGGTCAAATATGTCGAGGCCGGCTGGCTCGGCCGCAAATCCGGCCGCGGCTTCTACGACTATCGCGGCGAGACGCCGGTTCCGACGCGCTGAACCCCTTCACCTGAACCCTCAGGCAATGAGCAGGTAAATGATCGCTCCGACGCCGGCGGCGACGACGGATGCAGCCGTAAGCAATCCGCAATAAACGAGCGTTCCGGAAACGGCGGCGACGAATACGCGCCCTACCGCGTTGGCGGCGAGTGCAGCGAGGATCGCGCTCGCCACGATATCCGGCGACAGATTCTGTGCGCTGGTTCGCAACGCACTGAGAACGGCGACGTCGGCATCGAATATGGCCGACAAGGCCGTGAGGGCGATGAAGCCGCCCGTGCCGATCCAGACGAGAAGAACGGCATTCAGCGTTCTCGTCGCGGCAAAGAGGGCGGCGAAAATCGCAAGCGGCGCCAGTTCGAACGGGTTCTTTGCGTCGATTTCCTGTCCGGACTGCGTGTCCTGCAGCCTTATCAGGCCAGCGCCGCTCAACCCGAGAACAAGTGCAGCGGCCAGTACTGCCGGTGCGATAAGGGAAAAAGTCGTCAGCGAAAGGGCAAGAACGATAACGAGGACCCGGAGCAGCGATACGGCCGCGGCCAGCGCCGCTACACCGGCGAGAGGCCACACGTTTTCACCGCTTTTCGCCTTCTGCCCAAAGCTGGCGGTTACGGCGGTCGATGAAACGAGGGCTCCCGCCAGCCCGGTCACCAGCAGGCCACGGGTTGAGCCGAGGAGGCGCACGGCAATATAACCACAATAGGAAATCGTGGCGCTGAGCACGGTGAACAGCCATATTTCCCAGGGGTTGAACCCACCCCACGGATCGATTGTCCGGTTCGGAAGGATCGACAGACCGACGGCGGTCATCACCGCAAGCACCAGCGCGGAGCGCAGTTCGATCCATGTCAGCCGTTTCAGCAGGCGGTGGAGGACTTCCCTGCCAGCGAGCAATGCCGCAAGGGCAGCACCACCAGCCGCCGCCGCCTGATATTGCGCCGTTACCGCAAGCCCGCCGAGGGCAAAGACGCAGAGCGCCGCCACCACGCCAGTGACACTGAAATCATTGTCATGGCGCGCCTCGCGCAGCTTGAACCATGAAAAACTGAATGCGAAACCCAGAAAACCCGCTGCGAAGGCGAAGGCACCGTTCTGCTCGGCGGCCAATATGCCGAAGACGCCACCCAGCAGACCGGCAATGCCATAGGTCCTGATCCCGGCGGTACGGCTGCCCGCCGGCGCATCGCGTTCCCGCCAGCCGCGCTCAAGACCGACAAGCAGGCCGATGGCGAGGGCAAGACCAAGCCGGGGAATAAGCAACTCCATATCGGCACCCCTTCATGGCGGAAGCGAGAATCATTATACGAGGCGGGCACGGGCTTGTCTGTACATGCCCGTCCGCTGGAAAGGCCCCGCTTTGAAGGCGGTTGCGGCCCACAGCCCTCAATATCCAGCCTCCGGCATCATTTTACAGTCGCGGCTGTCACCAGCGCCTTGGCATCCTCGCTGTCCCACGCCGCCGGGCCGTTCATGGCCGCAAGCAGGCAGCCGTTTTCATCCAGCAGCAGGGTTGCCGGCAGGCCGAAAGCGAGACCTTCCTTTTTCAGAACGTTGAAGACGCCCATGGAACTGTCGCGGTAGTGCTTCAGGGCATCGATCTTGTATTCATCCATGAAGGCTTTCGGTTTTTCATCCGCGCCGGTATCGATATTGACGGCCACGACCTCGAAAGCGTTACCGCCCTTTTCCTTTTCAAGCGCGTTCAGCGCCGGCATCTCTTCGCGACAGGGTACGCACCATGTGGCCCAGAGGTTGAGAAGAACCGCCTTGCCCTTGAGATCGGCAAGCGTCATGTCCTGCGCCTGCGGCCCCTTGAATGAGAGAGGAATGATGCGCGGCGTGTCCGTGGCCGACATGGCCGCCACCTGCCCCTTCAGAAACGGCTTCAGCGAGGCGATGCGGTTCGCCGCCCCCTCACATAAACCGGCGTCAGTCACCGCTGCCCCTTGAACCGGGCTCTCAGACCCAATATGCCTGAACCAGACCGCGCCCGCGCCGCTTAAGACACCGGCAACGGCAGCAATTGCAACCAACTTGGCGGAAGGAAGCCTGAACGGCCTTTTTTCTGTCATCGAATACTCCAGGGCACTGCGAACATGGCTGACGGCACAGATCAGAAATCCTCCAACCAGATGTGGGGCGGGCGTTTCGCTTCCGGGCCATCTGCCATCATGGAAGAGATAAATGCCTCCATCGGCTTCGACAAGAAGCTTTACGCCCAGGATATCCGCGGCTCTATGGCGCATGCCGCCATGCTGGCGGAAAAAGGCATTATTTCGCAGGAAGATAAAGACAAGATCACTCACGGCCTGAACACGATCCTGTCAGAGATCGAAGCCGGCAACTTCGAATTCTCGCGCAAGCTCGAAGACATTCACATGAACATCGAGGCGCGGCTTGCAACGCTGATCGGCCCCGCCGCCGGCCGCCTGCACACCGCCCGTTCGCGCAACGACCAGGTGGCGCTCGATTTCCGCCTGTGGGTCAAGGAAGAACTGCAAAAGACGGAGGGTATGCTGACCGCCCTCATCGCCGCCTTCCTCGACCGCGCCGAAGAAAATGCCGACACGGTGATGCCGGGCTTCACCCATCTGCAAACCGCCCAGCCCGTCACCTTCGGCCATCATTGCATGGCCTATGTGGAAATGTTCGGCCGTGACCGCGCCCGCGTGCGCCACGCCATCGAACATATGGATGAAAGCCCGATCGGCGCGGCTGCCCTTGCCGGCACCGGTTATCCCATCGACCGCCATATGACGGCGAAGGCGCTCGGTTTCCGCGAGCCGACCCGCAATTCCATCGACACCGTCTCCGACCGCGATTTCGCGCTGGAATTCCTGTCTATCGCCTCCATCTGCGCCACGCATCTGTCGCGCCTCGCCGAGGAAATCGTCATCTGGTCGACGCCGCAATTCGGCTTCATCCGCCTGTCGGATGCCTTCTCCACCGGCTCCTCGATCATGCCGCAGAAGAAGAACCCCGACGCCGCCGAACTGGTACGCGCCAAGACCGGCCGCATCAACGGCTCGCTGATCGCCCTTCTGACAGTGATGAAGGGCCTGCCGCTTGCCTATTCCAAGGACATGCAGGAAGACAAGGAACAGGTTTTCGACGCCGCCGAGAGCCTGGAACTGGCGATTGCCGCCATGACCGGCATGATCCGCGACCTTGAAGTGCGCAAGGACCGCATGCGCGCCGCCGCCGGTTCGGGCTATTCCACCGCTACCGATCTTGCCGACTGGCTGGTGCGCGAAGCGGGCCTGCCCTTCCGCGATGCCCACCATGTGACCGGCAATGCCGTGGCGCTGGCGGAAAAGAAGGGCTGCGATCTCGCCGATCTTTCGCTTGAGGAATTGCAGGCCATCCACCCCGGCATCACCAAGGGTGTTTTCGACGTTCTCTCCGTCGAGGCATCGGTCGCCAGCCGCGTGAGCTTCGGCGGCACGGCCCCTTCCGAAGTGAAGAAGCAGATCGCCTGGTGGCGCGGACGCAACTGATAAAATCGCGTTACGCTGCGATCACAAGAAACAGGGTGCACAAGCGCCCTGTTTTTCGTTATCAGAGAGGCACATATTTCCTTTGGACAGGCTCATGCTTTCAAAAACCGCGCGTAAACTCATCGTTCCCATCGGCATGACGCTCGCCGTCAGCCTTGCTCTCAGCGCCTGCGGGCGTAAGGGCGACATCGACCCGCCGAGCACGCCGGTCGAAATGCGCAACAAGCGCAATGCCGACGGAACGGAGACGAAGCCGGCGACAGCGGAACGGCCGTTCATTCTCGACAAGCTTCTCTGACGGATAAAAGCCTGTGAACCATTTTGGCTATATCGACGGCGTGCTGCACGCCGAAAACGTGCCCGTGCCTGAGATCGCCAAGGCGGTCGGTACGCCATTCTACGTCTATTCGACTGCGACGCTGGAGCGCCATTACAAGGTGTTTTCCGGCGCCTTTGCCGATGTGGACGCCATGGTCTGTTACGCCATGAAGGCCAATTCCAATCAGGCGGTGCTGAAGACGCTGGCAAAGCTCGGCGCCGGCATCGACGTCGTCTCGGGCGGCGAATTGCGCCGTGCACTCGCAGCCGGCGTTCCGGCAAGCCGCATCATGTTTTCCGGCGTCGGCAAGACGGTGGCGGAAATGGATTATGCGCTGGAAGCCGGCATCTACTGTTTCAACATCGAATCCGAGCCGGAACTGGAAGTCCTCAACCTGCGCGCCGTGAAAGCGGGCAAGCGGGCGCATGTCTCCTTCCGCATCAATCCGGATGTGGATGCGCGCACCCACGCCAAGATTTCCACCGGCAAGAAAGAGAACAAGTTCGGCATTTCCTATGAACGGGCGCGGGCGGTCTATGCCCATGCCGCCACCCTGCCCGGCATCGAAGTCACCGGCATCGACATGCATATCGGCAGCCAGATCACCGAATTGCAGCCTTTCGAGGATGCCTTCCGGCTGCTGCGCGAACTTGTCGAGGCGCTGCGCACCGACGGCCACACGATCAGCCACGTCGATATCGGCGGCGGTCTCGGCATTCCCTATCGCGATGACAATAATCCGCCGCCGCTGCCGGATGCCTATGCCCATATCGTCAAGAACGAGCTGAAGAGCCTCAACTGCAAGATCGTGACCGAGCCGGGCCGCCTGATCGTCGGCAATGCCGGCATTCTGGTGACGGAAGTGATCTATGTGAAGGACGGCGGCGAAAAGACCTTCGTGATCGTCGACGGCGCGATGAACGACCTCATCCGCCCGACGCTTTATGAGGCCTATCACGGCATCCGCCCTGTGGTGCAGCCGGCAGAGAATACGCTGCGCATCAAGGCCGATATCGTCGGCCCGGTTTGCGAGACCGGCGATTATCTGGCGCTGGACCGGGAGATGGCTGCCCCGCAGCCGGGCGATCTGATCGCCGTCAGTTCCGCAGGTGCTTATGGCGCGGTGCAGGCCGGCACCTACAACTCGCGCCTGCTGGTGCCGGAAGTGCTGGTGAAGGATGACAAGTTCCACGTCATCCGCCCGCGCGGCACCTATGAAGAGCTGATCGCGCTCGATTCCGTGCCCGCCTGGCTCGATTGATCTCGCCCACCTCACCGGTTGGCCGATCACAATCAAGCGAAGCTGCCTAAAAAATGGGGGTGAGGGCCTGGGCGCCCTCGTCTTCGCCACAAAGAATGTTATCCTTGCTCCCGTGATATAAGCAGCGCGCCGTTCCGGGAATGGCGTTCGACGTGGCCAGAACCGGGAGAACGGATTGATGACCACAGCCGGAGAGGACAGGACAGGCAGAAAGCGCCCGACCGGCGCATTCGCGCAGCGGCCGGACCTTGCCCGCCGGGTTGCCGCCAAGCGCTTCTTCGCGAAAATCGTCCTGCTTTCGGAAAAAATTGCGCCGAAAACGCTCTGGCCCCTCTCCATCGCCGCCGTGTTTCTGGCGCTTGGCTGGTTCGGCCTCTACCGGCAGATGCCGGATTTCCTGCGGCTCGGCGTTGTTTTCGTGCTCGTCTTCTCCTTCATCGCCACTCTCCTGCCAATCCTGAGGCTAAAATGGCCGACGGACCACGATGCATCCCGCCTGCTTGAAGACCGCAACGGTCTCGCGCACCAGCCGGTTGGCGTGCAGGAGGACGAACCGGCCTTCGATACGCCCTTTTCCCGAACGCTGTGGAAAGAACACCAGATCCGCATGGCGGAGCGCATCGCCGCACTGAATGCCGGCCTGCCGAAACCCGATATCGCCCGTTATGACCGCCTCGCGCTGCGCGCCGTTCCCGCCCTTCTTCTGGCAGCCGCCTTCGGTTTTTCCTATTCCAACGGCGCGGGCACGATTGCCGATGCGTTCCGCAGCCAGCCGGCCGTCGGTCCGCTCAATCCCGATATCCGTCTCGATGCCTGGGTCACGCCGCCATCCTATACCGGCCGCGCACCGATTTTCCTGACCGGACGCGATGCAACCAACCGCGATACGGTTTCCGTGCCGCAATCCTCCAGGCTGACGATCCGCATGACCGGCGGCGATGGCGGCGAGGAGGTGACGTTCGAACCGGAAATGGCAGGCGCGCTGCAAAAGCTGTCGCCGGAAGCGGCGCGTGCCGATAGCGCAAGCGGCGATATCGCCGTTCAAGCGCCGGTTCGTTCGGCGGATCAGCCCGTCGCGCCGCGCACTTTCGCCATGGATGTTACCGAAAGCGGCATGATTACCGCGAATGGCGAACAATGGGTGTTCAACGTCATCCCCGACCAGCCGCCCAGCATCGCCTTCGACAACATGCCGCGGCGCGCCGTCAATGGCGCGCTGGAAGTGGGCTTTACCGCCAAGGACGATTATGGGCTTAAGGAAGCCCATGCCATCATCGAGCCGATTGGCGTTGCGGAAGGTGCGACCGCGCTTTATCCGCCGCCGGAATTCAAGCTCGATCTGCCGCGGCAGAACAATCGCGAGATCAAGGGCCTGACCAGCCGCAACCTGACCGAACATCCGATGGCAGGAAAACGCGTGCGCATCACGCTGGTGGCGACGGATGGCGCCGGTCAGACCGGCCGCAGCCCCGCACATGAAATGGTGCTGCCGGGCCGCAATTTCTCCGAACCGCTCGCAGCCTCCATTGCCGAGCAGCGGCAGATATTCTCGCTTGATACGCGCCAGATGCCGAAGGCGATCGCCTATAACGAGGCGGTGGGCCTGCGCCCGGAAGAGACCATTCCCAACACGACGCATTATCTCCTGCTGCAATCGGCGCAGACCCGCATGCGCCTCGCCTATAATGAGGAAATGCTGAAGGACACGGCCGATTACCTCTGGGAGATCGCGCTCGGCATCGAGGACGGCGATCTTTCGCAGGCCGAAAGACGCCTGCGCGATGCACAGACTGCGCTTTCCGACGCGCTTCAGCGCAATGCGTCCGACGAGGAAATCGCCAAGCTGATGCAGGAACTGCGCGAGGCCATGCAGCAGTTCATGAGCGAGCTTGCGCAGCGCATGCAGAATGCGCCGCAGGCCAACATGAACAGCCAAGCACAGAACGTTCTGCGTCAGCGCGATCTGGAAAACATGATGAACCAGATCGAGAACCTCGCCCGTTCCGGCAATCGCGACGCGGCGCAGGAAATGCTCTCGCAGCTGCAGCGCATGATGAACAATCTGCAGGCCGGCCGGCCGCAGCGTCAGGGCCAGCAGGGACAGCAGCAAAGCAGTAAGATGCGCCAGCAGATCGACAAGCTGGGCGAAATCCTGCAGCAGCAGCAGAAGCTGATGGACGAGACCTTCAAGCTGGATCAGGCGCTGCGCGACCGCATGCAGCGCGGCGACCCGCAGCAGGGCGGCGAAAACGAAGACCAGCAGATGGGCGAAAACGGCCAGCCGCCGCAAGAGGGGCAGCAGGGTCAACAGGGCGAAAATGGCCAGCAGGGCGGGCAGCCGAGCGACCAGATGACCGCCGAACAATTGCGCGAGGCGCTGAAAAACCTGAGGGCGCAGCAGGATGCGCTTGGCAAGCAGCTTGGCGAATTGCAACAGGGGCTTCGCGATCTCGGCATGGAACCGGGCGAAAACTTCGGCAAGGCGCAGCAGGAAATGCAAGGAGCCGGCGAGGCGCTGGGCAAGGGCCAGGGCGAGCAGGCTGTCGAAGGTCAGGGCAATGCGCTGAATGCGCTGCGCCAGGGCGCGCAGGACATGATGGGCCAGATCATGCAGGCCATGCGCCAGCAGGGCCAACAGCCGGGACAGGGTCAGGAAGGCATGGCGGGCCAGGGCGGCCAGAATGGCCGCGATCCGCTCGGCCGTCCGCGCAGCACCACTGGGCCGGATTTCGGCGATCAGGTGAAGGTGCCGGATGAAATCGACGTGCAGCGCGCCCGCGAAATCCTCGAGGCGATCCGCGAAAAGCTCGGCAACAATCCGCCCGGTGAAATCGAGCGGCGGTATCTGGAGCGGTTGCTGGATATACAGTGAGGGTTACGCGCAGGTAATGCTGCGCCTCGTTACATCTTCAGCGCCTAAACTTTTTCGTCATGCCGGACTTGATCCGGCATCCAGCTGACGCGCGTCTGCGCGGCGGAAAGAGTTCTTTCAGCCCAAGGACTTGGGCTGGCTGGATTCCGGCTCAAGGCCGGAATGACGCAGGTAGGGAACCGCGTTGAGCCAGGGGGCTGACCAACAAAAAAGACGGCCCGACGGCCGCCCTTTAAATCTCTGCGCCCTTACCACTCAGGCCGCAAGCGCCCGTGCCACAGCCTTGCGGATATCCGGAAGCGCAAAGGGTTTGGAAACCACATCAACGATCTTCTCCGCAAGATCGTCAGCCCGTTCGCGCTGTTCGGCATAACCCGTCATCAGCAAAATGCGCATGGCCGGGAAGCGTTCGGCGGCGCGGTGCGCCAGCTCGATGCCATCCATGACCGGCATGCGGATATCCGAGAGAAGAAGATCGAAACTGGTTTCCTGAAGCTTTTCCAGCCCCTGCTCGCCATCCGCCGCCTCATGGGTCTCGTGACCGTCGAGACGCAGCGCGCGAGCGACGAAAGCCCGCAATGCATCCTCGTCTTCGGTAATCAGAATCTTCGCCATTACTCATTGCTCCTGGGCATCATTTCCAGCCGTGAGCAACATCGCAGGCTCCTCTTTTCAAGAGGTAAACACCCAGCCCTTCGCTGGGTGAATGGTTAACGAGGCGTCTCCGCGCTGTGCCGTTCCGGCACGGCAAAAGTGCTCAGGCGTCGCCGGTCACGACGCCGACAAAGGGCAGCTCGCGGAAGGCATAAGCGACATCCATGCCGTAACCCACGACGAAATAATCCGGACATTCGAAACCGACATAATCGGCCTCCAGATCTTCCTTGCGCTTGACCTTCTTGTCGAGCAGCACGGCGATGGTGACGTTGCGGGCGCCACGCTCGTAGAGCAGTTCCTTGGCGAAACGCAGCGTGCGGCCGGATTCGAGAATATCATCGATCAAGAGGACATCGCGGTCCTTCACGTCGCTGTCGATATCCTTGACGATCCTCACACCTTGCGAAACCGTGCCGGCGCCATAGCTCGACAGGGTGATGAATTCGACTTCGGGAGCAAGGCCGCTGTCATGCAGCGCGCGGATAAGATCGGCCGCGAAAATGAACGATCCCTTGAGCACGGCAATGACCAGCAAATCCTTAGTCGGGCCGCTGGCAATGTGCTTGGCCATATCGCGATTGCGCTCGGCGATCTGCTCGGCGCTATAAAGCGGCTCGATGTTTTTTCCACGGACGACGGGCATTCTTTCTCCTGTGCTGCGCCTTGCCGATTTTACCTTTCAGTAAAAATACGAAGACCACGCGTTAGCACAGTCAGCGTTCGGACGCACCCGCCTCAACAAAGGAAAGCTTGATCTCAGGCGTTTTTCCACCGGGATGGCGCAACTTTGCCGAAAAACCGTGGCTGAAACCAGGCTGCATCTCTTTCACCGGCGGTTCGATGACCATGTTGGCCACCAGCTGTCCCTTGGCGGCGAAGAGATCGGCGCGGAGGGCCGGCACCTCTTCAAGATTGCCGCCATTGTTTTCGACGATGCCGTTGATGAGCAGAGTATCCATGCCGTCCGCCTCCATCGGGGTCACGGTGACATGGGAAATGGCGAGCGGGTTCACCGAAGCGGCAACAGCCGGCTTTTCCGGCACGACCACCGAAAGACCGCCCGAGCAGACGAAGACGAAAATCGCGAGCCCCGCCACCAGCGCCGAATAGGCATCAGCCGAAAGACGGGACAATCTGCGGTCCAGCCAGCCGATGAAGGCAAGGCCGAGCACACCGATGGTGACGGGCGGTTTTGCCGCCTGCCGGCGCGCAGCACCACGATTGTCATTTCCGGGTTGCCGCGCACGGTTTTCCTTGATGGTGACAAATTCCGCGTCTACCACATCGCGGTCGGGATTTGCCGCCCGCGTCGTGCGGCGCACCGGCGTTTCCGGCATCAGGAGGTCGAAATCGAATGCCGCTTGCCGGCGAGATGAACGGAACATAGCCATAGAATTCCTTGGGTGAGGTTTTCCGGCCCGCAAAACTGGGCATTGCAACGAATCCTGCCAAGTTTTAAATTTAATTGGTTAATGCTTCGCAAAAACGGCTCGCACAGGCTGCCGGATCCGGGTTAAACCCCGACATCCGAACCCCACGCGCCAGCGGCTTGCGAACCACCACGAAACGAAGAGACTGGAAGTCCGTTGATCCATTTCGAAAATGTCGGGTTGCGTTACGGCATGGGACCCGAGATCCTGAGGGACATGACCTTCGATATCCCCAAAGGTTCGTTCCAGTTTCTGACCGGCCCGTCGGGCGCCGGCAAGACGACGCTGCTCCGCCTGCTTTTGATGTCGCTGCAGCCGACGCGCGGCAATATCCGCATGTTCAACCGCGATGTGTCGCGCATTCCGCGCAGCGAGTTGCCTATGCTGCGCCGCCGCGTCGGTATCGTGTTTCAGGATTTCCGGCTGCTCGATCATCTGACGACCTATGAGAATGTCGCCCTGCCCCTGCGCGTGCGCGGCAAGGAAGAGAGCGCCTATCGCAACGATGTGATCGAGCTTCTGAAGTGGGTGGGGCTCGGCGAGCGCATCAATGTGCTGCCGGCCATTCTTTCCGGCGGGGAAAAGCAGCGCGCCGCCATTGCCCGCGCGCTGATGGACCAACCCGAAATCCTGCTGGCCGACGAGCCTACCGGCAACGTCGATCCGCCGATGGCCAAGCGCCTTCTCAACCTTTTCCTGGAACTCAACCGGCTGGGCACGGCCGTCGTCATCGCCACCCATGATTTCGGCCTGATGGACCAGATCGATGCGCGCCGAATGATCCTGACCGAAGGGCGGCTCGACATCTATGAATGAGATCAACCGCAAACAATTGAAGCCGGAAGCGGCGCAGCCGAAGCGCCCGCCCATGCGCATCCGCCCGATGGCGCCCATACTGCCGCCCTCCAATATTCAGGGCAACGCGCTGATGGTGGTCATCGCCATCATGGCCTTTCTCGCCTGCCTGACGCTGGGCGCCGTCTCCATGGTGCGCGCCACCGCCGCCACCTGGCAGAGCCAGATTTCCCGTGAGATCACCATCCAGATCAAGCCCGAGGACGGGCTGGACATGGATGCGGCGCTCTCCAAGGCGCGCAACCTGGCGCTCACCTTCGTCGGCACGCGGGATGGCACCATCCTCGACGATGCGGCGACATCGCGCCTTTTGGAGCCGTGGCTCGGCAGCGGTCTCGATCTTTCCGAATTGCCGGTGCCGCGTCTCGTCGTCATCACCATCGATGAAAACAATCCGCCCGATTTCCAGGCGATGCGCGATATGCTGAAGGCCGAGATTCCGCAGGCATTTCTGGACGACCACCGCACCTGGGTCGACAGGCTGGTCTCCATGGCCAGAACCACTGTCATGATCGGCGTCGGCGTTCTTATCCTCGTCTTCACCGCCATGGTGCTGACGGTGGTGTTTGCGACGCGCGGCGCGCTTTCCGGCAACCGGCATATCGTCGAGGTTCTGCATTTCGTCGGCGCGGAAAGCAGTTTTGTGGCGCGCGAATTCCAGAAACACTTCCTGAAAATCAGCCTCAAGGGGGCGGCGGCGGGCAGCGCACTGGCCGCGGCGGTTTTCCTCGTCGCCGGTTTCTGGCAATCGAGCACGGTCGCCACGCCGCAGAGCGATCAGGCGAGCGCGCTTTTCGGCTCATTTTCGGTCGGTCTCGGCGGCTATTTCGGCATTGCCATGACGATGATCATCATCGCGCTTTTGACCACCATTACGGCGCGCGTGACCGTCATCCGCACCATCGACGATATCGACCGCGTCCGCTCCGATCCATCGAAAAGCGACGGCCTTGCATCGTGAGAACACCCCCGGAATCCTGCGATAAAACTGAAACCGTCACAAGCCGGATGTAACCTGCAGACGGTGGACAAAAATGCCTGTTCCTTGCCTTAATCGGCGAGTATTCAGGAGGAATGTTTGTGAGTCGGATGGACCAGGATCAGACGACAGCGCGACCGGCCAGAAAGGGCCTGTTGTCGCGGCGCGGTCCTCTGCGCCGTTTTATTCGCGGCCTCATCCTGCTTTGCGTCATTGTGCTCGGCGCATTTTCCGGCGGTTTCCTTTGGTTTGCCGATTCCGTCGCCTCCATGCGTCCGCCGGAGGGAGCGAGAGGCGATGCCATCATCGTGCTTACTGGCGGTTATCAGCGTATCGAACAGGCGGTCGGCCTGCTGAGAGACGGCGTGGGCAAGCGGCTTCTGATTTCCGGCGTCAACCCGGCCACCACCCGCGCGCAAATCCGCAAGATGACGCAGGGGTCATCCGACATGTTTTCCTGCTGCGTGGATATGGGCTACAAGGCGATAGACACGATTGGCAACGCCAGTGAGGCGGCAAGCTGGATACGCGACCACAACTATTCCTCCATCGTCGTCGTCACCAATAATTATCATATGCATCGCAGCCTGCATGAATTGCGCAGCGCCAGCCCGCAGACACAATTCATCGCCTATCCCGTCATCAGCGCCGATCTCGCCCGCACCAACTGGTTCGTGGAGCCGGATGTGGTGAGAACAATGCTTTACGAATATCTGAAGTTCGTGGCGGCGGCGGGGCGCGACCTCACCGGTTTCGGCAAGGGCGACGGTCTGCGCAAGGCCGCCGCAGATCATTCCCGGATAAAGACGACAAGCGCTTCTTCCTGACCGGCGAGAACGCGCTTGCTGCGGCCCCTTGTTTTCGTGTAGGCGTCTGGCATCGGCATCCGGCATCGAGGCCTGTCCAAGGCTTCGGAACGGCTGCGCTCCGGGAAGGCTGTTGATGCTCAAGCTGCGCTCTTTTCTTTTCAATACGCTGTTTTATCTCAACCTGATTGTCCGCATGATCGTGCTGACGCCGATCTATTTCATCCTGCCGCGCAAGATCGCCTTCGAAATTCCCAAGAACTGGGCGCGCTCCAATCACTGGCTGATGAAAACCATCGTCGGCACCACCTTCGAGATCGAGGGGCTGGAAAACATTCCCGAGACCGGCTGCATCTTCGCGCCTAAGCATCAATCCTTCTGGGATACCTATGCGCTGCTCCCCAATCTGCCAGACCCCGTTTACATTCTAAAACGGGAGTTGATGTGGATTCCGCTGTTCGGCTGGTACGTGATGAAACAGCGTATGATCCCGGTCAACCGCGCCGCACGCGGCAAGGTGATGCTGAAGGTGATGGAGCGGGCGAAAGAAGAAATGGCCGCCGGTCGCGAGCTCATCATCTATCCCGAAGGCACGCGCCGCCCGCCGGGCGCCGAGCCCGAATATCGTTATGGCATCGCAAGGCTTTACCGCGATCTGCAGGTTCCGGTCATTCCCGTCGCCATGCATCCCGGCCTCTTCTGGCCGCGCCGTTCCACCATGCGTTATCCCGGCCATTTCAAGGTGCGTATCCTGCCGGCCATCGAGCCGGGGCTGGACCCGGACGTGTTCTTCAAGCGCCTGATCGACGTGACGGAAAAGGCGAGCGACGAGTTGCTGCTGGAAACCGTGCGCAACAACCCGCATTTGCCGCTGCCGCCGACCGCCGTGAAGCGGATCGCCGAACTTCAGGGCAGGGAAACCATGGCCGACTGAGCGGCGAGAGTGCCGACATTTTTGGCGATGCTCTCCAGCAGGGAGTCGCGAATGCCCATCTCCTGCAGATGCTGCACGGTGTTGAAGACATAATCCGTATTCGGCCCGGACCGGCCCGATGCGGCTGCGACGATGGTCGCCGATTCGGCAACGCCGAGACCGCCGATATATTGCTCATGCGCGGGATCGGCCACATAGGTCACCGCGCTGCTGCGTCTGCCATCGGAAAGCGCGATGGAAACCAGCCGCTCCTTATAGACATTCGTCACCAGTTCGCGCTCGCGCAGATAGATCATGACCGGCTCGCGGTCCTGTCCGCGCACGCGGAAAGCGACGCCAAGGCAGGAGCCGCCGCGCTCCAGGCCGAGAACGAGACCGGGCTTTTCTTCGGTGCCTCTATAAAAGTTGGAACTGATACAAAGCGAGCGCCGATACCCGTGCAGCCGCGCCTGCTGCCTCTCTTCAAAGGCGAAGCCGGGGTTCCACATCAACGAACCGTAGCCAAAGACCCAAAAATCGTCCATATCCCAAGCCAAATCGAAATTGTCTGAAGTCTGTTCATCGGAGATCAATATGGCAGCGTCAAGCCAATCCGGCACCGCCAAAAAATTCCTCTGGCTCGCCATCGCCATCCTCGTGGTCATCGGACTTTATACCGCCGGGTGGTTTTACGCCGCCGACAGGCTGAGGCAGACGGTTCTGAACGTCATTGCCCCCTCACAGGCCCGCAGCGTCAGCGGCGAATGCGGCGATATCGCCTTCAAGGGTTATCCCTTCCGCATCGGCCTCTTTTGCTCCAGAGTGACGGTGGATGACAAGGAGAACGGCGTTTCCGCTTCCTTCGGCGAACTTCGCTCGGCGGCGCAGGTCTACAATCCCGGCCACATCGTCTGGGAACTCGATTCGCCGGCGGAAATCCGTTCCGCCCACGGTCTGACGATTTCGGCCGCCTGGCAGAACATGCAGTCCAGCATCGTCACCAAGCTGAAGGGCATCGACCGCAGCTCGCTCTTCATCGATGGGCTGAAGGCGCAGGCTGTTTCTTCCGTCACCGGCCAGACCATCGATTTCGATGCGGTAAAAACGGAAATGCATCTGCGCCAGAACGGCGCCGATCTCGACGGGGCCATCACGCTCACCGACTCCGCAACCGTCATCAAGGACTGGCCGCAGCTTCTGCCGCGCCTCAACGCCATTGCCGATGTCACCCTTGCCGGGAAGGCGGGCATGGTGGATGGCAGCGACAGATCGGGCCTTTATGGCGCGAGCGGCGAGCTTCGCCGGCTGGTGGCCGATATTGGCGAAGGCCGAACCATGCGCATCAGCGGCCCCTTCTCCTTCGACAATGAGGGCTATCTCTCCGGCCAGTTCAAGCTGGAAATCGAAAAGCTCGGTGCATGGTCGGACAATGCCAAGCAGGTCTTCCCGCAGCTGCAATCCACCATCGATACGGCCCGCAAACTGCTCGGCGCGCTCGCCGGCGGCGGTGACCGGGCATCCGTCGATCTCGTTGTGGATCGTGGCCGCGCCACCGTCAGCGGCTTTATTCCGCTGGGCAAAATTCCGCCGATCTGAGTGGCGATCAGGTCCTGAATCGTAAAAGAGTCTACTCACGGCGCAGACGCGCCGTGGCTGGATGCCGGATCTAGTCCGGCATGACGGAGAGAGCAAATCGCGCGTTGCCTTGCAGGCCTACTTCTTCTGGTCCAGCGCGTGACGGCCGAAGTCCGGTGCGTCGACATCCTGGCCCGCCTGCACGATAGAGCGGCGGATGGCGCGGGTGCGGGAAAACAGTTCGAACAGCTTGTCGCCCTCTCCCCAGCGGATCGCCCTTTGCAGGGATGCCAAGTCTTCGGAAAATCGCGCCAGCATCTCGAGGATCGCATCCTTGTTATGCAGGCAGACATCGCGCCACATGGTGGGATCGGAGGCGGCGAGACGGGTGAAATCGCGGAAACCGGAGGCGGAATATTTGATGACTTCCGATTCGGTCACCGTCTCCAGATCGTCCGCCGTGCCGACGATATTGTAAGCGATGATGTGCGGCAGATGCGACACGATCGCCAAGACCTTGTCGTGGTGTTCGGCATCCATCTCATCCACGCGCGAACCGAGCGCCCGCCAGAAATCCTTCAGCCTTTCCAGAGCCTCGGTATCCGTGCCCGGCAGCGGCGTGAAGATGCACCAGCGGTCGCGGAAGAGACCTGCAAAACCGGCATCCGGGCCGGATTTTTCCGTACCGGCCAGCGGGTGGCCGGGAATGAAATGCACATTGTCAGGCATATGCGGCGCCATCTGCGCGATGACCGAGGCCTTGGTGGAGCCGACATCGGTCACGATGGCGCCCGGCTTCAGATGCGGGGCGATCTGTTGCGCCACACTTTCCGACGCGCCGACCGGCACCGAGACGATGACGAGATCGGCATCCTTTACCGCGTCTCCCGCCGAAACGGTGTAATCCGTGCCAAGCGCCAGTTCTTCCGCCCGTTTCAGCGTGTCTTCGCTGCGGGTGGAAATGGTCACATGGCGGGCAAGCCCCAGTTCCCTTACATCGCGGGCAATCGACGAGCCGATCAGGCCGATGCCGATCAGCGCGATGCGTTCAAACATGATCTCAGCCATCACGCCTGCCCCATGAACTCGGTAAGGGCCGCGATGACGCCGAGATTGGCTTCTTCCGAGCCGACAGTCATTCTCAGCGCATTCGGGAAACCGTAGCCACGTACCGCACGCAGAATGTAACCGCGGCGGCTCAGGAACTCGTCCGCGTCCGCCGCGCGCTTGCCGTCCTGATCCGGGAAATGGATGAGGATGAAGTTGGTGACCGAAGGCGTGACGGTGAGGCCAAGGCCGGTAAAGGTCGTGACCAGCTTTTCCATCCACAGCGCGTTATGCGCCACGGCCTTCTCTACGAAGGCCTGATCGCGGATTGCCGCAGCACCCGCCGCGATGGCCGGCGCGCTCATGTTGAACGGGCCGCGCACACGGTTCAGCGCATCGATGACAGCGGCAGGGCCATACATCCAACCGACGCGCAGGGCGGCGAGGCCGTATACCTTGGAGAAGGTGCGGGTCATCACCACGTTGCGGTTGCCGGAGACCAGCTCAAGACCGGCCTCATAATCATTCTTGCGGACATATTCTGCGTAAGCCGCATCCAGCACCAGCACGACATGTTTCGGCAGGCCGGCCTGCAGGCGGCGGATTTCCGCAACGGGAACATAGGTGCCGGTGGGATTGCCCGGATTGGCGACGAAAACCATCTTGGTCTTCGGCGTCACGGCGGCGAGGATCGCATCCACATCCACCGCACAATCCTTTTCCTTCACCGTCACCGGGGTCGCGCCCGCGCCCATGATCTGGATCTTGTAAACGAGGAAACCGTGTTCGGTAATGATCGCCTCATCGCCCGCGCCCAGATAGACGTGGCAAAGCAGGCCGAGAAGCTCGTCCGAACCGTTGCCGCACATGATGTTCGCGATGTTGAGACCGTGCACGTCGGCAATCGCCTGACGCAGCGCGATCGCCTGGCCGTCCGGATAGATTTCCAGATGGCTGGCAGCCGTACCGAAAGCCTCTATCGCCTTCGGGCTCGGCCCAAGCGGCGTTTCATTGGAGGAGAGCTTATAAACCTTCGCAACGCCGTCCACATGTTCCTTGCCCGGAACATAAGCGGCGATATCCAGAATACCCGGACGCGGAACAGGTTGGCTAAGCTCTGCACTCATTTGATCGACCTTTGGAAAAGCGCCGGAGAACCCGGCAAAAGCAATGCCGGAGGCATTAGACCGGAATGGGTGCTTTGTCGAGGGTCAGAAGCTTTCCCTGTTTCGCGGCAGTGCGGATCAGTGCGTGCGCTCGAACGGTATCTGCTTATCAGGCCTGCCCCACGAACTCGGTGAGGGCCGCAACGACGCCGAGATTGGCCTCCTCCGAACCCACCGTCATTCTGAGCGCATTCGGGAAACCGTAACTGCGCACCGCACGGAGAATATAACCGCGGCGGCTCAGGAAGGCGTCAGCGTCAGGTGCACGCTTGCCGCCCCGATCGGGGAAATGGATTAGCAGGAAATTGGCGACGGAGGGCGTAACGGTCAGGCCGAGCGCGGTGAGCGCATGGGTCAGCCTGTCGCGCCAGAGCTGATTGTGCTCAATGGTCGTTTCGACAAAAGCCTGATCGTGCAAGGCAGCAGCACCGGCGGCAATCGCGGGCGCATTCAGGTTGAACGGGCCGCGCACACGGTTCAGCACATCAACGACCTCCATCGGACCGTACATCCAGCCGATGCGCAGTGCGGCAAGACCGTAGGCTTTGGAAAGCGTGCGGGTCATAACGACATTCGGGTTACCGGACACAAGCTCGACACCGGTTTCATAGTCGTTGCGGCGCACATATTCAGCATAGGCCGCATCGATCACCAGAAGAACATGCTTCGGTAGGCTGGCGTGCAGGCGGCGGATTTCCGCAACCGGAACATAGGTGCCGGTGGGGTTGCCCGGATTGGCGACGAACACCATCTTGGTCCTCGGCGTCACCGCCGATAAAATAGCGTCCACGTCGACAGTGCAATCCTTTTCCTTGACTGTGACCGGTGCCGCTCCTGCCGCGATGATCTGGATTTTGTAAAGGAGAAAGGCGTGCTCCGTAACGATCGCCTCATCGCCCGCGCCGAGATAGGCCCTGCAAAGCAGTTCCAGCAGCTCGCCGGAACCATTGCCGCAAATAATATTTGCCAGATTGAGACCGTGAACTTCCGCAATTGCGTGACGCAGCGCGGCGGCCTGACCGTCCGGGTAAATTTCCAGATGGCCGGCGGCCTCGCCGAAAGCCTCTATCGCCCTCGGGCTTGGCCCAAACGGCGTTTCGTTGGCGGAAAGCTTATAAACCCTGACGACGCCATCCACATGTTCCTTCCCGGGAACATAAGCCGCAATATCGAAGATACCCGGACGGGGAACAGGTAGGCTAAGCTCTGCGCTCATTTTTATCGACCTTTGAAAAGACGTCGGAGAACCCGGCAAAAGCAACGCAGAAGGCCTAAGACGGAATGGTCGCTTTGTCGAGGGTCAGCGCGGCTTTCCTTGGCTTGCGGCAGTGCGGGTGGTGGGCACCCCCTGCGGAGCCAGCACTGGCACAAAAACGCGACGCGAGGCGCGCTGGGTGACGGGCAATCCCTGATAGAGACGCTTCTGGGCTTCCACCACGATGACACCGGAAAAAAGCGGCCACAGCCGGCGGCCGGTATGTTCGAGATAGCGGCGGAATTTCAGTATCGGCCGGCTGGTGGTGGGCGGAAAGAACAGCGCCTCGGCGGTAGCGCCCGGCGTAAAATTCGTTTCGCGCAAAAGCGCCGTCAGCTGTCCGCGTGAATAGGGTCTTCCGGAACCGAAGGGCGTATGTTCCATGCGCGCCCAGACGCCGCGCCGGTTCGGCACCACGATCACCAGACGGCCGCCGGGCGCCAGCACCCGCCACAGTTCCTTCAGGCTTTCACGCGGATTTTCGGCAAATTCCAGCGCGTGTACCATCAAGACGCGGTCTATCGACGCATCGGGGAGCGGCAGTTCCTCGTCGAACACCAGCGCGGTGGAAGACAGCTCGCCCGCCGGCCAGTTCACCGCCCCCTGCCCCGCCGGCATGAAGGCGAAGGTGCGCTCCGTATCGCGGCGAAACCGCTCCAGAAACGGCACAGCGTAACCAAGGCCGACCAGCCGCTCTTCCGGCAAAGGCGGCCACAGCGTCGAAAGCGCCATGGTGATCGCCTGCTCGGCCGAGCGGCCAAGCGGAGAATGATAGAATTCGCGCAGATCGACGATATCGGTATTCATGGGCGAGAATGTAGCATCAGGCGGTTGGACTTCAAGGCGTCTGCCCTTACATAGAAGGTCAGGCGGGCGAATGCGCCGGTTTTGGCCGGCAAATGGAGAGGATAAGATGAAACCTTTGGAAATAGACGTCTTTCTTTGCCGCAGCGACAATTTCGGGGTTCTTCTGCACGATCCCGAAAGCGGCGCGACGGCCACCATAGACGCACCGGAAGAAGGACCTATCCTGCAGGCGCTCGACGGCCACGGCTGGAAGCTCACACACATCTTCACCACCCACCACCATCAGGACCATGTGGAAGCCAATCTTACCCTGAAAGACAAGTTCCGCTGCGAAATTCACGGCCCCTACGACGAAGCGGTTGCGATCCCCGGTCTCGACCGTTCGCAGGCCGATGGCGACGAGTTCGAATTCGCCGGCCGCCGCGTTCAGGTCATCGCCACGCCCGGCCATACGGCGGGACATATCTGTTATTATCTGCCCGATGACGGGCTGCTTTTTGCCGCCGATACGCTGTTTGCCATGGGCTGCGGCCGCCTGTTCGAACGTCCGGCGGCGGATATGTGGCATTCCTTCCAGAAACTCATGGCGCTGCCGGATGAGACCAAGGTTTATTTCGGCCATGAATATACGCTGACGAATGCCCGTTTCGCCCTCACCGTCGATCCGGAAAATGCTGTGCTGAGCGAGCGCGCGGCCCACATCGAGAAGGCGCGGCAGGCGAATGAATTCACCATTCCCACCACGATCGGGCTCGAAAAACAGACCAATCCCTATATGCGGGTGGCCGATGCCGGTATTCGCAAATATCTTGGCCTTGAAAGCGCCACCGATGCCGATGTTTTCGCGGAAATCCGCACACGCAAGGACAATTTCTGATGGGAACGGATATATCGGCGCAGGCGATCATTCGCGAACTGGGGCTGGAGCCGCATCCCGAGGGCGGTTTTTACCACCAGACATTCCGCGACAAGGCAGGCGGTGAGCGCGGCCATTCGACGGCGATCTATTATCTCCTGGAAAAGGGCGACCGCTCGCACTGGCACCGGGTCACCGATGCGGTGGAGGTCTGGCACTATTATGCCGGCGCGCCGATCGCGTTGCATCTTTCGCAGGACGGCCGGGAAGTGCAGACCTTCACGCTCGGCCCCGCCATTCTTGAAGGCGAGCGCCCGCAGGTCATCGTTCCCGCCAATTGCTGGCAATCGGCCGAAAGCCTCGGCGACTTCACGCTCGTCGGCTGTACCGTCTCGCCGGGCTTTGCCTTTTCGAGCTTCGTTATGGCAGAGCCCGGCTGGTCGCCGGGTGATGCGCCGTAATTGCCTCAGCCACCGTATTTCGTCGCGGTAATATAGACCTGCCCCACCCGGGTCGGAATGATGGCATAGACGGGCGCATAGACATCCATGTTGTTCGATTTGGCGAACCAGATCTCCATGGAGATGGATTTCAGATATTCGATATCCTTGCGCCCCTGCCGATAGCCCGACTTCGGCACATACCGCGCCTTGCAGACGATGGCGTCGCCATTAAAGCCGTTGGTCTTGAACGGCTTGGTGCCGCTGGAGCTCAAAACCAGATCGAGTCGCGATTCGCCGTCATAGATCGGCAGGCGAGTCGGGCAGATGCGGCCGCCCGCGGGAATGATGAGGCCGGAGATCGGATCGAGAACCGAGCGCAGGTCGCGGTCCTTCACGTCCACCCAGTTGTCCGGCCGGGCTTTCGGCTCAGGCTTCACCGTCGTCGATGTGACGTTGCCGTTGCGATAGACGACGTCATAGGTGCGCACCCGCTTGCCGTCCTTATAGACCAGCGAATATTCGTTGGCCTGCAGCCGGTGGCCGCGCTTGGCGCCGGAAACGGTCGTCTTGCCGGAAATATCCTTGAGGATGCTGGCAAGGCCGGCGGCGCTGAAGGAGCCGGAAATCGAATAATTCGGTCCGTCCATGCGAGTCGAGAAACTCGCCCTGGCAATCGGCAAAATGCCGAGATTGATGCTGTATTCGCTTGTGTGGCGCGCTTCGGCGGCGAGCGAGGGGGAGACGCCCGTTAACGCTATTGTCGCGGCCACGAAAATGCTTTTTCCTCTGGCAATCATTTCGATATCACCTTAAAAGAGGCGCGGAAGCGGCCTTATCGGGCGATCATATACGCTGACTTGTGGCAATAAAAAAGCGGATGCCGGTTGAAAACGCCGGAATTTCCTTTCATTTGATCGCGAGCGGCTTGACTGTTAAGTCTCGTCTGACTATAGAACCGCAACTTTCCAATCATGGCCAGTTGGATTGCCACCCCGGTTTTGCCGGTGGCGAGCCAGTGGTGAAACAGACGAAACGAAATAGGTGTACCCATGTCCCGTGTATGCGAATTGACCGGCAAGGGCGTCCAGACGGGCAACAACGTCAGCCACGCCAACAACAAGACCAAGCGCCGGTTCCTTCCGAACCTCTGCCAGGTCACGTTGATCTCCGATGCTCTCGGCCAGCGTTTCCGCCTGCGTGTTTCCGCAGCCGCTCTGCGCTCCGTTGAACACCGTGGCGGCCTCGATGCCTTCCTTCTGAAGTCCGGCGAAAACGAACTGAGCATGCGCGCTCGTCTCCTGCGCCGCCAGATCGCCAAGAAGACGGCCGAAGCTGCTTAATAGCGGTTTCGACATCATCTGAATTCAGAAGGCTTGAATGGCTTTGCCGCTCAAGCCTTTTGTTTGTTCCAGATTTTAGTTGCATCGGGTTTTGCGAAAACCGTTTGAGATGTTTTCCTCCGATGCTTGGCTCCAACTGGTGGCATCACCCAGGATAAAAAAATGCCCTATCTGCGCTTTACGCTTATCTATGTCCTGCTGATGACACTGGTGGTCGTCGCATCCAATATTCTGGTGCAATACCCGCTTTCCGGCTCGCTGTTCGGCGTCAATCTCGGCGACCTTCTGACCTGGGGCGCCTTCACCTATCCAATCGCCTTCCTCGTCACGGACCTGACCAACCGTCAGTTCGGCCCCTCCATCGCGCGCCGCGTCGTGCTTGCCGGCTTCGTCGTCGGGGTCACGCTGTCCTTCTGGACATCCATTCCGCGCATCGCGGTCGCTTCCGGCACCGCCTATCTGATCGGCCAGCTGCTGGACATTTCCGTTTTCAACCGCCTGCGCCGCCAGCGCTGGTGGCATGCGCCGCTCGCCGGCTCCATGCTGGGATCGGTGCTGGATACGGCCCTGTTCTTCTCCATCGCCTTTGCCGCAAGCTTCTCCTTCGTCGGCCCCAACGACGCCTTCGCCATCGAAAACGCTCCCATTCTCGGTGTCTTCGCCGTGGAAGCGCCCCGTTGGATTTCCTGGGCGCTGGGTGATCTTTCGGTGAAGGTTCTCGTCGGCCTCGTCATGCTCCTGCCGTACGGCGCGCTGATGAACACGCTGAAGCCGATGCCGGACGCCGTCAAAACGGGCCGCGTTTGAGACCGGGCAAGCGCGGATCAAATCGCGCTTGCAAGCCAGCCGTCAGCATTGCAGTCTGTCGTCCGTGGCACAGCGCGGAGGCAGGTCGACATGCAGATCAAGGACGTTATAGACATCGTGGAAGCCGCCAGCGCCACGCTTTCAGGCTCAACCTTCAACGACGTCAATCTATCCGGCACGGTCTTCGACAATGTCAATCTTTCCGGGGCGAGCTTCAACAATATCAATTTGTCAGGCGCGTCGTTCACGGATAACAACATGTCCGGCTGGTCGATCGATGACGTCAATTTTTCCGGTCTGAAACTCAGCAACTCCAACCTGTCCGGTGCGCAGATCACATCATGCCGGATGACCGGCATGAAGATCGACGGCATTCCCGTCGAGGACCTGATGGCAGCCTACAAGGCGGCACAGCAGCAGGCCTGATTTTACTCCACCAGTTTGAATTCCAGCATCAGGTTGCGCTGGAGGAACGAGTGATTGTCATCGGAAACGATGATGAGGCGCGTCGAGCCGTCCGGCCCCTTCACCACATCCATGCCTTCCATATTGTCGATCTGGTAGGCCATGCCGGCTTCCATGAGGATTTCGCCATCCACCACAGCACCCGGCCGAATATCGCCCCCACGGATGCGACGGATGCGCATGCCCACGCCTTCGGCGAAATTGAAGCGGCGCTCAAGAAGCAGCAGATCGCCATTGGGCAGGAATGCGCCGTCCGTCACGTCGAATGACGGATGATGCGTAACGGCGAATGTGCCCTTGCGTGGACCTTCCAATATGGCGGCGAGAAGATTGCCGTCCGTATCGATGCTTTTTTCAGCCACGACGACCAGAGCCCCGGCGAGCGGCGAATCGGCCGGCGATACCGCGAGAGCCTCCAGGCCGCCATTGTGGCGCAACTCGTTGCTAGGGATGAGATATGGCAGGCGGTCGAGCGGCTTTGCGGTGGCGAAGCCCGGATCGGGATAGATATCGATCCTGTGGCGCTGCTCGTAACTGACGAAAACCCTGCCGTCGCGCAGCGCCAGCCCTTCCGCATCCATCTCCATCTTGCGCGGCGGTTCGCGCCCGCTCATGTCCAGCATGGGGGTGATGCGGGCATCGGCAAGCCCGGATAAAGCACCGCGAGCGTCGCGCAAGACCCTGCCCGTCAGCCAATGGCCGGTATCCAGCACCGCAACGAAATCTTCCCCATTGGGGCGGAAACGGATGGAGGATATCGCCCCGAACAGCTTTTCCGGCGCGCTCATCACCATGCCGCCGACAAATTCCAGCTTGCCGAAACGTTTTTCGCTGGTGCCGACCTCGAACGAGGAAAGCAGACGCACGCTTACCGGCACATCGATGGTGGATGCGCCGATGGAAACCGGACATAGCGATGCGGCCGCCAGAATGGCGGCCATCGCAAGCGTTTTGCAGGCGGAAGAAGCCCGGCCCCGCTTATCCCGCACGGCGAACCCTGCGGGACGAACCGGAAGCGCCGCTCGTATCCTCGAAGAGCGCCGCGAGCTGCTCGGTCATTGCGCCGGCCAACTCGTCCGCATCCACGATGGTCACGGCGCGGCGATAATACCGCGTCACATCGTGGCCGATACCGATTGCCAGCAGTTCCACTGGCGAGCGCGTTTCGATCTGCTCGATGACGGCGCGCAGATGCCGCTCCAGATAATTGCCCGGATTGACCGACAAGGTCGAATCGTCCACCGGTGCACCGTCGGAGATCATCATCATGATCTTGCGCTGCTCGGGGCGGCCGATCAGGCGGTTATGCGCCCACATCAGCGCTTCGCCGTCGATATTTTCCTTCAGCAGGCCCTCGCGCATCATCAGGCCGAGATTGCGCCGCGCGCGCCGCCACGGAGCGTCCGCCGATTTGTAGATGATATGGCGCAGATCGTTGAGACGACCCGGCGACGCCGGCTTGCCATTGGCGAGCCACTGTTCGCGCGATTGTCCGCCCTTCCATGCCTTGGTGGTGAAGCCCAGAATCTCCACCTTCACGCCCGAGCGCTCCAGCGTGCGCGCCAGAATATCGGCGCAGGTGGCAGCCACGGTAATGGGACGGCCGCGCATCGAACCGGAATTGTCGATGACCAGCGAAACCACGGTATCGCGGAACTTGGTGTCGCGTTCCTTTTTGAAGGAAAGCGGCTGCATCGGGTCAATAATGAGCCTGACGAGGCGGGCCGGATCGAGATAGCCCTCTTCCAGATCGAAGTCCCAGGAACGGTTCTGCTGCGCCATCAGGCGGCGCTGCAGACGGTTCGCTAAGCGCCCGACCGCGCCCTGAAGATGGGCGAGCTGCTTGTCGAGGAAGGCGCGCAGACGGTCGAGTTCCGCCTCGTCGCACAGTTCCTCGGCGTGGATTTCCTCGTCGAATTCCTGCGTGAAAATGCGGTAATCGACTTTTTCATTAAAGTCGTCGAAGGGGCTGTTAGGACGGCGGGTCTCGCCGGGCGTTTCCGAATCCTCATCGAGATCGTCGGACATTTCCTCGTCCGACATCTCGGCGCCGTCCATCTCGCCTTCTTCCATCTCCTCCTGCGAGGCCTCGTTTTCATCGGCGGGCGTCGCGTCCGAGCCAGCCTCCTCCTCGACCTGCTCTTCTTCGGTCTCGTTGGTGCGTGGCTGGTCCTCGTTGGATTCCGCTTCCTGGCTGTCAGGCTCGTTATCCTCGTCGCCGAAATCTTCCGCCATCTGCATGGAGGTCAGCATCTTGCGCACCAGCCGCGAAAACGCCTTCTGGTCGGTGATGACGCTGGAGAGATCCTTGAGGTCGCCGGCCGCCTTGTCCTCGATGAAATCGCGCCACAGATCGACAACCTTGCCGGCGCTTTCCGGCGGCTTCTCCCCGGTCAGCTTCTCGCGCACCAGAAGCGCCACGGCTTCAGCAAGCGGCGCATCGTCCTTGTTGTTGATGCCGGCGAAGTTGGCCTTGGCGTATTTTTCCGTATTCATGGCCTGAATGTTGGAAGCCATGCCCGGCATGCGCAGCGCGCCGATGGATTCCACGCGCGCCTGTTCTACCGCATCGAAGATCAGCCGCGCTTCAGCGCCCTGCGGCGACATCACCGCATGGGTGTCGGCATCATGGCAGGCAAGGCGCAGCGCCATGGAATCGCCAAGGCCGCGGGTGATGGCGATTTCCTGCGCCGTCGGCTTCTTGGAAATTTCCGGCAGGCGCATGCGCTCGCCGGCGAGGCCAGGCCGCTCATTGGCGAAGACGACTTCGACTTCGGCATCGCCGGCGACGGATCGCACACATCCGGCAATCGCCTGACGCAACGGCTCCGTATCGACCGCCGTACCCGGTTTTGCTCTGGAATTGTCGCCGCGCCCTGCCATTGTCTTTCCTGTCATTTGTCGGCGCCTGCGGCACGCGATCAGAAGATCGCGCGCCCCACCGGCGTCTTCAAGTCATCGGTGATCTTCTCCGGACAAGCCGGGGACGATCAGGCGCTGAGAACGATGTTCGCAGCGCTTTCCTTCAGCTCGACGCCGAAAGCCCGCTGATACTGCTCGGCCACCAGCGTGCGCTCCAGCTCGTCACACTTGTTGAGGAAGGTCACGCGGAAGGCAAAGGCGAGATCGCCGAAGATTTCCGCATTTTCCGCCCAGGTGATGACGGTACGCGGGCTCATGACAGTAGAAAGATCGCCATTGATGAAAGCCGAACGGGTGAGATCGGCCACGCGTACCATCTTGGAGACGGTTTCACGGCCCTTCGGATTGTCGAAGCTCTTCACCTTGGCGGCGATGATGTTCACTTCCTGCTCATGCGGCAGGTAGTTCAGCGTGGTGACGATGGACCAGCGGTCCATCTGCGCCTGGTTGATCTGCTGCGTGCCGTGGTAAAGGCCCGTCGTATCGCCAAGGCCGATGGTGTTGGCGGTCGCAAAGATGCGGAAGGCCGGGTGAGGACGGATGACGCGGCTCTGGTCGAGCAGGGTCAGGCGGCCGGAGGATTCCAGCACGCGCTGGATGACGAACATCACGTCCGGGCGACCGGCATCATATTCGTCGAAGACGAGCGCCACATTGTGCTGGTAGGCCCAGGGCAGAATGCCGTCCTTGAATTCGGTAACCTGCTTGCCGTCTTTCAGGACGATGGCGTCCTTGCCGACGAGGTCGATACGGCTGACATGGCTGTCGAGGTTGACGCGCACGCAGGGCCAGTTCAGGCGCGCGGCCACCTGCTCGATATGGGTGGATTTACCCGTGCCGTGGAAACCGGAGACCATGACACGTCGGTTGTGAGCAAAACCGGCAAGGATCGCAAGCGTCGTGTCGCGATCGAAAAGATAGTCGGGATCGAGGTCAGGCACATAGGCGTCGCCCTGGGAATAGGCGGGAACCCGCAGATCCGTATCAATGCCGAAAACCTCCCGCACGGACACCGTCGTGTCGGGCAGGTTGGAAATATCAAGGTCGATTTTGCTCATCACGTCTCCAAGGCGGGCGGCAGCCACCCGGCCACATCATCAATCAGGCGGTAAACACATAAGTTGGCTTAGCAGAAACCTGACTGCTTTAACAATTGATATGCTTGAACAACAGCCCGAAAACGCTCTTCCGAACCACGATCGCCACCATTAGCATCAGGATGGTGCTTTTTGACAAGCTCCTTGTAGCGCCTTTTTATGTCTTCCTGCTTTGCGGTGGAAGAAAGACCGAGCGTATCGAAGGCTTTTGCCTCCAGCGTCTTCAATTTTCGGTCCTGCTGCATGCGGGTGCCGCCTGCCCTTGCGCCGCCCGCAAAACCGCCGGCGAAGCCGAAAGGATCGCGGATACGGGCGTTCCCACTCGCCGTGCCGGAACGCAGCGTGGAGTGCAGCGGGCTGTCGCGCGCCGTCTTGTTGACGCCCACCGTCCAGGTGGGGCGATGGCCGGTGATCGCTTCCTTCTGGTAACGGGCGATCTCGCTGTCGGACAGGCCGGAAAAATAATTATAGCCCTTGTTGTATTCCTTCACGTGCTCAAAACAGAACAGGAAGAATTGCCCCTCGGCATTGCGGCCGACGGGTGCCCGGTGAATACCCGGCTTGTCGCATCCGTCCCACTGGCAGGTCGGGGCCTGAACCTCAGGTTCCCTCTCCCTTTTCCGGCGCGTGCGGATGCGATCGAAATATTTCGAATCCAGTTTCATGATGCCCTGATTATGGGGTGCGAAAAGCCGCACAACAAGAATTGACAAAGCGGAATGTTACAGGCTTTTAGGGAGCCCCCTTCAAAGACCGGCAAACAGAATTGGAGCCCTTCGAATGTCTCTGCGAGAGCGCATAGAAACCAAGCTCAGGGAAAGCTTTTCACCGGAGCGACTTAGGGTCGTCGATGAAAGCCAGATGCATGCGGGCCACCAGCCGGATATGACCGGCACGGGCGAGACGCATATGCGTGTTCAGATAGTGTCGGAAAGCTTTTCCGGCAAGTCCCGCGTCGAGCGCCACCGGGCGATCAACGCGCTTTTGAAGCCGGAACTCGATGCCGGCCTGCATGCGCTGGCGATAGAGGCGGCAGCGCCCGGGGAAGCGGTGCGGTTCTAGGCACGGCTTCCTTTTTCTCGCGGCCTTAACCCGGATGCTTTTCCGACAGGAAGGACTGCACCTCGGACGCCGCAACATCATCGGCCACGAAGGACTGGCCGATGCCGTGGGTGAGGATGAAGGTGAGCTTGCCGCCCTTGACCTTCTTGTCCTGCGCAATCGCCGTCATCAGCGTTTCGACCGGCGGCAACTCGCCGGGAATATCCTTCATCGTCGTCGGCAGGCCGACGGCCTTCAGATGCGCCTCGACGCGGGCGGCATCGTCCGGGCTTGCGAGGTTGAGACGGGCGGAAAACTGGTGGGCCAGCACCATGCCGATGGCGACGCCTTCGCCATGCACCAGCCGCTTGCTGTCGTAATTGGTCGCCGCCTCCAGCGCATGGCCGAATGTATGACCGAGGTTCAGAAGGGCGCGCACGCCGTTTTCCTTCTCGTCGGCCACCACCACATCGGCTTTCGCCTGGCAGCTCGTCGCAATCGCCTGGATGCGCGCGGGGCCGCCGGTGCGAATTTCATCCCAGTTCTTTTCCAGCCAGAAGAAGAAATCCGGCTTGTCGATCAGCCCGTATTTCACCACTTCGGCATAACCGGCGCGGAATTCACGCGGGCTCAGCGTATCGAGCACCGCCGTATCCGCCAGCACCAGATCGGGCTGGTGGAACACGCCGACGAGGTTCTTGCCATGGCGGCTGTTGATGCCGGTCTTGCCGCCGACGGAGGAATCGACCTGCGCCAGAAGCGAGGTCGGTATCTGCACGAAGCGCACGCCACGGCGCACGATGCCCGCTGCGAAACCGGCAAGATCGCCGATCACCCCGCCGCCGAGCGCGATCACCGCATCATTGCGCTCCACCCGTGCTGCCAGAACCGCATCGCACACGGTGACCAGATGCTCGAAGCTCTTGGTCTTTTCGCCGGCCGGCAGGGTCAGCGAAACGGCCTCGATGCCATCCGTCTGCAGCCCATCCATCAGGCCTTCGAGATAGAGCGGCGCGACATGTTCATCGGTGATGATGGCTGCGCGTCTGCCCTTCAGCCGTGCTGAAATCTCGCCGCCCGCCCGGCCGATGAGGCCCGGCCCGATCAGAATGTCATAGGCGCGCTCGCCGAGCGGCACATGGACGAGACGTTCATCGGCGTGGATTTCGGAAGGCGTCATGGGGATCAGTCTTTCTGTTCGATGCCGGCTATGGCGGCCAGCACTTCTGTCACGATGATTTCCTTGCGGACATCGCGGGATTCGATGGTCAGATCCGCTTCCGCATAGATCGGATAGCGCTTCTCCATCAGGGCCGCCAGCGTGGCTTTGGGGTTTTCGGTCTTGAGAAGCGGGCGGTGGTCGCGCTTGTTGACCCTCTCCCACAACACCTCGAGATCGGCCTTCAGCCACAATGAAATGCCGCCGCGCGTGATGTGCCGGCGGGTATTGTCGTTGATGAAGGCGCCGCCGCCGGTGGAGATGACCTTGGGGCCGCCGCGCAAAAGCCGCTTGATGACCCGCGTTTCCAGCGCCCGGAATTCTTCCTCACCATAGGTGGCGAAAAGTTCGGATATCGTCATGCGCGAAACGCGCTCGATTTCGACATCCGTATCGATGAACGGCACCTTAAGCTGCTGGGCGACCATGCGGCCCACCGCCGACTTTCCGGCCCCCATCAGCCCGACGAAGACGATGTTGCGCCGTCCGAGCTTTGCCCGCGCTTGCTCCCCGAGTGTGGCCGGGACGGATAAATTCGTTTCATTCATAGATTTGAAAGCCCGTTTGGCATGGATATCTGCAAATGTTTACGAAGCGTCAAGCCAAATTGCTGACTGAATTGCGGTGAATCACAATCATCGCCGCATGCGGCACGGGGCGGAGCGGGCATTTTGATCTTGTCGCCGCTTTCGCCGCACCGCATATACGTTTCGACCACCAGCTTCACGGAGCCGCCATGCCCACCCTTTTCCGCTTCACGATGATACTGGCGACCATCGCGGGGCTGATCTATGGCGGCATGGTGCTGCTCGTCATGGTCGTCAAACCGCGCGACCGTGAAGTGACGGTACGTATTCCTTCCGAGCGGCTGAACCCGCCGTCAACCGAACCGGCAAGGCGCACCCCATGAGCGGACCGGCAGGAGGGCGCGACGGCGCGCGGCTGGAAAGTTTTCTGGAAATGATGAGCGCCGAACGCGGGGCAGCCGCCAACACGCTCTCTTCCTATGAGCGCGATCTTTCCGATCTGCGCGAATTTCTCTCTGATCGCGGCCAGTCCCTGACGCAGGCACAGACGCCTGACCTTTCCGCCTATCTGACCCATCTTTCCACGCAGGGTTTTGCCGCAACCTCACAGGCGCGACGTCTTTCCACCATGCGGCAATTCTATCGTTTTCTCTATTCGGAAGGGCTGCGCGGCGACGACCCGACCGGCATCATCGATGCGCCGAGGAAAGGTCTCGCCTTACCGAAAACGATGAGCGTCGCCGATGTGAACAGGCTGCTTAGCCTCGCGGCGCAGGAAGCCGCCACATCCGGTCCCGGCCAGCTTGCCCGCATCCGCATGCATCTGCTGCTCGAACTTCTTTATGCCACCGGCATGCGTGTCAGTGAGCTTGTCTCGCTGCCGGTCAAGGTGCTGCGTCAGGAAGGACGCTTCCTGATGATACGCGGCAAGGGCAACAAGGACCGCATGGTTCTTCTTTCCCGCGCCGCCATCGAGGCGATGGAAAAATACGAGGCTGCCAGAAAGGCGCTCGCATCGGAAAAAAGCAAGGTGGCCGCTTCGCAGAAAAAACCGGAGACACCGGAAAGCCCGTGGTTGTTTCCTTCGAGCAGCAAGGAAGGCCACCTGCCCCGCCAGGTTTTTGCCCGCGACCTCAAGGACATCGCCATCCGTGCGGGCCTGACCCCGTCTGCGATATCACCGCATGTGCTGCGCCACGCCTTTGCCAGCCACCTTCTGCAGAACGGCGCGGATTTGCGCGCGGTACAGGAACTGCTCGGCCATTCCGACATTTCCACGACACAAATCTATACACATGTGCTGGAAGAACGCTTGCAAGAGCTGGTACAAACACATCACCCCCTTGCCAAACAGGGCAAAAACCTTGATTAGAGCGACCGGAACCGCCGGATAATCCGGTCAAACCTTGCGCAAAACGATCGGAAACGGATCTCATGCACAATTATCTCGACTTCGAAAAACCTATCTCGGACCTTGAGGGCAAGATCATCGAGCTGAAGAAGCTTGCCGATGAAGACGAGAGCATAGACACCTCGGAGGAGATCAACCGTCTGGAATCGCGCGTCAACGACGCGATGCAGGACATCTATTCCAAGCTCAACGCCTGGCAGAAAACGCAGGTCGCGCGCCATCCGCAGCGTCCGCATTTCGTCGATTACGCCAAGGCGCTGTTTACCGATTTCACGCCGCTGGCCGGCGACCGCAAGTTTGCCGAAGACGCCGCCATTCAGGCAGGCCTCGGCCGCTTCAACGGTCAGCCCGTCGCCATCATCGGCCAGGAAAAGGGCAACGACACCAAAAGCCGCCTGAAGCATAATTTCGGCAGCCCTCGGCCGGAAGGTTATCGCAAGGCGATCCGCGTGCTGGAACTGGCCGACCGTTTCTCGCTGCCGGTGATCACCCTCATCGATACGGCAGGCGCCTATCCCGGCGTCGGCGCGGAAGAGCGCGGCCAGGCCGAAGCCATCGCCCGCTCGACGGAAATGTGCCTCAACGTGAAGGTGCCGATCGTCTCCGTCGTCATCGGCGAAGGCGGCTCAGGCGGCGCAATCGCGATCGCCACCGGCAACCGCGTCTATATGCTCGAACATGCGATCTATTCGGTGATCTCGCCGGAAGGCGCCGCCTCCATTCTCTGGCGCGATTCGACCCGCGCCAAGGAAGCCGCAACCAACATGAAGATCACCTCGGAAGATCTGAAGGCGCTCGGCGTCATCGACGGAATCATTCCCGAGCCGATCGGCGGGGCGCATCGCGCTCCGGAGACCGTGATCAACGCGACGGGCGATGTGATCGCCAAGGCTCTGGCCGATCTTTCCCAGCGTTCCGGCACACAGCTGCGCGCCGAACGCCGCCAGAAATTCCTGGATATCGGCCGGAACCTCTAGAGCATTTCCAGTAGAAGTGCGCAGCGGTTTTACGTCCGGAAAATGCGTCAAAAGAAGGAGTCAGATTGTTTTGGCGGTTCGAAGAAAAGCCGAAACAATCTGGCTCCGGCCTTATTTTCCTTGAATATCGCCCCAACTCGGCCATAGTCCGGTCACATCAACAGATGTATCGGCGGCCGCGGGGGCGGATCCGATTTGAGTTAAGAAGATGTAAACGGTTAATACCGTATTTAAAATACACACGGGACGGTGTAGAACTGCCGCCGCTTCGTGCCATCGTCTTTCGGATCAGATCATGCGTTTGACACATTTTGCACTTCTTGCCTGCACCGCGCTCGTTCTTGCCGGCTGCAACGATACGCTCGAAACCGTTGAACGCGACGTTTCCCACGTCAAGAACAAGGTCGATTACCCGCTGTCTCCGTCCATTCTGGCTGAGATCGACAAAAGGGGCATGGACCGCACCTCGCCGATCATGATCCGCATCTTCAAGGAAGAAGGCGCGTTGGAAATCTGGAAAGCCAGGCGCGACAACCGTTTCGAGAAGATCGCCGGCTACGAGATTTGCGCATGGTCCGGCAAACTCGGCCCGAAGGTGAAGGAAGGCGACCGGCAGGCGCCGGAAGGTTTCTACAACCTGACGCCTGCGCATCTCAATCCGAACTCGAAATATTATCTCGCCATCAATACCGGCTTTCCGAACCGCTACGATGCCGCCAATGGCCGCAACGGCACCAATCTGATGATCCATGGCGCCTGCTCGTCCTCCGGCTGTTATTCGATGACGGATGCGCAGATTCTTGAAATCTACGGTTTTGCCCGTGACGCCTTCAAGGGTGGCCAGAAGACCGTGCAGCTGCAGGCCTTCCCGTTCCGCATGACGGCGGAAAACATGGCCCGCCATCGCCAGAGCGAACATCTCGAATTCTGGAAGATGCTGAAGGTCGGTTACGACAATTTCGAAGTGACCAAGCGCCCGCCGGAAGTGAATGTCTGCGAGAAGAAATATGTCTTCAACCAGCAGACGGAAGGCGGCAGCTTCAACGCGTCTGCCCAATGCCCGGCCATGAGCACACCGCCGGCGCTCGTCAGCGCGCTTTCGAGCTACGAGAAAACCTACGATCTCGCCTATGAAAAGGCGATGAAGAAATATGACGGCATGGCCTGGTACGACCCGAGCGAAGCCGAGCGCAAGGCGCTGGTCGCCGAAAAGCGCAAGGGCCGCGAGCCCGCCTATGCCCCGACCGGCTCGGCGCTGAAGGCCGGCAAGCTGATGAAGGAAACGGAATATGCCGCGCTGATGGAGAAGAAGGCGCAGCAGGTGACGTCGTCCTCACCGGCGACGACCGCAACCGCCTCTTCCCTGCGCGGCCCGCGTCCTTCGGCTGTCCAGCCCGCCACGGCACCGCAATCGAACCCGGCCCCCGCGGCACCGACGATGGTTGCCTCTGCTGCCCCCGCAGCAGCCGGCCAGACCGGAGCTGCCGCCCAGAGCATCCCGGTTCCTGCCATGAACCCGCTTGCCTATTCCGCAGCGCCTGCACCGGAAGCGCCGGAAAAGAAGCCATTCTGGAAATTCTGGGCCAAGGAATGAGCGACACGGCCGAGATCGTCTATGATTTGAGGGGGCTTAAATGCCCCCTTCCGGTTTTGAGAAGCCGCAAGAAACTCGCAACCCTGAAGGCGGGAGATATTCTGACCGTCGAGACGACCGATCCGCTGGCGGTGATCGATATTACCCATATGTGCAATGAGGATGGGCATAGGCTGGTGGAAACCACTGCGCTGGATAAGGGGCATCGGTTTCGCATTGTGAAAGGCGGGTAACCGACGTTCAACGCTGACGCTCCGGGCTTACCCCCCTCGGCCCTGCCGGGCATCTCCCCCTCAAGGGGGGAATCAGTTGCGGCGACCGCTCGTTTTCTCACAAGCCCTGCACTTCGGGCTGCTGTCCCCATAAAGATGTTCGGAGCAAGCCGCTTGTCGATCTCCCCCCTTGAGGGGGAGATGTCCGGCAGGACAGAGGGGGGTGAACCACACCCGCCGACCTAGACCATCACGACACGCCCTAAAACCGCAACCCCGAAACCGCCAGCGGATTATCCGTCATCGCCTGCCTGTCCGGCCGGTCGATGCCCGGTGCGCTTGTAAAGGCCGCGAACAGGTCCTGCACGAAGGCTTCCGGCAAATCCTTCGTAATCAGCACCATGCGCGTACGCTGATCAGCCAGGTCCGGCCAGGCTGCAAGGCGCTCAGGCGTATGGAAAATATTCTGCACTCCATGCAGCACCAGCGGCCGGGCCGGATTATCCGACAGCTTGACGATGGCCTTCATGCGCAGGAGCTTTTCACCATGTGCCGAGCGCAGCAGATCCACGAACATGTCGATCGCCATCGGGCTGACCGGCTGATCGTGAATGATCGAGAAGGAACGGATAGACGCATCGTGCCGGTTCACATCGTGATGATGGTGGTGGTCGTCGTGATCGCCATGATGGTGGTGATGGTCGTGACCGTGATCATGATCGTGGTGATCGTGTACCGCCTCTTCGCCCAGCCAGCGGCCGACATCGGCATTCTTGCTGCCGGCATCGTAAAGGCCGTTGTCGAGAAGCCCCGCGGCGCTCCACTCAGTTTTGTCGCCATCCTCGATGGTCGCACGCGGATTGAGCGCCTGAAGACGGGCTGTCAGCGTGGAAATCGTGGCGGCATCGGCAAGTGCGCGCTTGGTCATCGCCAGGCGGTCAGCCACGGCGGCCTGTTTCACCGCCTCCTGATGATTGTCGAGCGTGGAAAGGCCGTTCACGGCATCCACCACCGTAATCATGCCGTTCAGCACGAAATTCTGCGCGATGACCGGGTTGCCCATGACCGACTGCATGACGGGGGCAGGATCGGCAAGGCCCGTGGTCTCGATCACCACCCGTTTTACCGGCTTCAGCTTGCCTGTCTGGATGCCGTCCATCAGTTCCGCCAGCGTATCCACCAGCTCGCCGCGCACCGTGCAGCAGAGGCAGCCCTCCGCCAGCTCGATGATGCCCTCGCCAGCACTTTCAACCAGCATGTGATCGATGCTGACATCGCCGAATTCATTGATGATGATCGCCGCGTCGCTCATCGCCGGATCCTTGAGGAGCCGGTTGAGCAACGTCGATTTTCCGGCGCCGAGAAATCCGGTGATGATGGAAACCGGGATGCGATCGCGAGACATGACTTGCCTGTGTGTTGATGGCCGCTCCGGCAGGTCACTGGACGACACGAAACCCGGAGCCGCATGGAGCTAAAAGAAATCGCCCGCGCCTGGAAGCCGCGAGCGACACTGTAATATCATAACATCATCGACCTGCGAATACACAAAGCGCATTGCAACCGCGAGGCTCAGCCTCAAGGCAGCCATCGATCATCAGAATGTCGGGCGCGGGATCGGGATCGGCACGTTCGCGAGTTCGCCCTTGCCGGCTCCCTTGGCGGCATTCACCGCCACCGTCTCACTGCCCGGAATGAGACCGGCGAAGGAATATTCCGGCGGGCGGGTCATTTCCTGCACATAAGGCGAATGGATGACCATGCGGCCAGCCTCATCGCGGCTTTCGCTGCGCACCTTGGCGGCCTTCGGGTTGCAGATTTCGGCGCTGACATCGTTCACATCGCCGGTATCGCCATAGGGCGCCAGCGCGGCGAGCGAGACGCCTTGCCCCGAGGGCGCCGTCAGCCCCATCTGCAACAGATCGGCCGATTGGTCGGTGCGCCCGGCAAGGCTGTCAGCACCCAGCACGACCGTGATGACGGAGCGGCCATTGCGCACGGCCGACGACACCTGGTTGAAGCCGGAGGCACAGATGAAGCCGGTCTTCATGCCATCCGCGCCATCGAAACGGCCAACCAGCATGTTAAAATTGGCGTAGTTCTTCTTGCCGGTGCTGACGCCTTCCAGCGAGAAATAATGGGCATATTCCGGAAACTCGCGCTTGATGATCAGCGCCAGCAGCGCCAGATCCCGGGCGGTCGTATATTGTCCTTTGCCGGGCAGGCCATTGGCATTGATGTAACGGGTGGAGCTCATGCCCAGCCGCTGCGCCTGCGCATTCATCTGCGCCACGAAATTGTCGCTGGTGCCGCCGATGGTCTCGGCAATCGCCACGGCGATGTCATTGGCGGATTTGATGAGCAGCAGCTTCAAAGCGCTATCCATCGTCAGCTTCTGGCCGGGCTTGAAATACATTTTCGAGGCCGGCTGATCGGCGGCCTTCTTGCTCATCACCACTTCCGTCTGCGGGCTGATCTTGCCGGCCTTCATCTGCGAAAAGGCGATATAGGCGGTCATCAGCTTGGTGAGCGAAGCGGGATACCACTTGCGGAAGGCTTCCTGATGGGAAATCACCTTGCCGGTTTTGACATCGACC
The DNA here is from genome assembly GCF_044626815.1 of Agrobacterium sp. P15N1-A. Lineage (NCBI taxonomy): Bacteria > Pseudomonadati > Pseudomonadota > Alphaproteobacteria > Hyphomicrobiales > Rhizobiaceae > Agrobacterium > Agrobacterium sp. P15N1-A. The sequence continues at coordinate 116,714 of NZ_JBIUPF010000004.1, forward strand.
ACCATTTTCGGATTGGCATTTGCCACGGGCGCTGCGGCAACGAGGCCTGCGGTCATGATGGCAACGGCTGCGGAGAGCCGTCTGGCGGCGTTTGGCGATTTAAAAGTCTGTGGCAAGGCTTGTCCTCGAATTCCCGTCTTCGGTCGGGGAATGGCAATATTCACCATATATGTCCTAGCAATGGCAAAGTACATTGATTACGTCAATTATGCGGCGCACTATCCACCCCGGAGGATAGGATTTTACGACACGCCGCACCGATGAACCCAGGAATGAACGAATGCCGATTTTGAACAGAGCCGCCGAACTCCAGCAGGAAGTCAGCGAATGGCGGCGTCACCTGCATGAAAATCCCGAGATTTTGTATGATGTCGACAACACTGCGGCCTTCGTTGCGGAGAAGCTGAAATCTTTCGGCGTTGACGAAATCGTGACCGGTCTCGGCCGCACGGGTGTGGTCGGCATCATCAAGGGCAATCTTCCGGGCAATCGCACCATCGGCTTTCGCGCGGATATGGACGCTCTCCCCATTCTGGAGGAAACCGGCAAACCCTGGGCCTCCAAAACCGCGGGCGCCATGCATGCCTGCGGCCATGACGGCCACACCGCCATGCTGCTCGGCGCAGCGAAATATCTCACCGAGACCCGCAACTTCGCCGGCTCCATCGCCGTCATCTTCCAGCCGGCGGAAGAAGGGGGTGCCGGCGCGCTCGCCATGGTGGAGGACGGGCTGATGGAGCGTTTCGGCATCAACGAGGTCTATGGCATGCACAACATGCCGGGCATTCCGCTTGGTGCCTTCGCCATTCGCAAGGGCGGCATCATGGCGGCACCGGACAAATTCTCGATCACCGTCAAGGGCCGTGGCGGCCACGCGGCACAGCCGCACCGCACCGTCGATCCCATCACCATCGGCGCGCAGATCGTCGGCAATCTGCAGATGATCGCCTCGCGCAATGCCGACCCCATCCGCTCGGTGGTCGTCTCCGTCACCCGCTTTCAGGCCGGCTCCAGCCACAACATCATCCCCAACGAGGCATTGATCGCCGGCACGGTGCGCAGCCTCGATGAAACGGTGCGCGATCTGGCGCAGGATCGCATCAAGCAGATGGCGGAAGGTATTGCCCTTGCCAACGGCGCGGAAGCGGAAGTCGTCTATGAGCGTTATTGCCCGGTGACCTTCAACCACGCCGCCGAGACCGACCACGCCATCCGTGTGGCGCGCGATGTGGCAGGCGAACCGAATGTCGACCCCGATGTCGATCCTTCCATGGCGGGAGAGGATTTCTCTTTCATGCTGAAGGAAAGACCGGGCTGCTTCATCTTCATCGGCAACGGCGATTCGGCCGGGCTTCACAATCCGGGCTATGATTTTAACGACGAGGCCATCGCTTACGGCATTTCCTATTGGGTGAAACTGGCCGAACAGCGCCTGACGAGCTGATTGCCGACTGAAAAGAAGAAAGCCGAGGAAGAGATCGACCGCGATGAAGAACTCGGTTGATCCGCAGGCATCGTCAGGTTAAAGAGCAATTCAGTGTCCACGTAGCTCAGCAGGATAGAGCACAGGATTCCTAAGACAAATTGGGGGTTGCGCCCGGAAACGACGCAATCGATCTGCTCAAAGTCGGGGAAAGCTTCGCTGGTCTTCCAGCATGCCAATCCCGAGCCAAGCTCCGGAGAAATCCGGTGAAGGTGTAGAGACTGGATGGGCAGCACCTAAAGGCCGCAAGGCCCATGGTGAAGGGACAGTCCAGACCACGAACGTCTTGCCGGCAAACGGCGGGACGGCGGCGAAAGCCGAAGCGGTATGAATCCTGGGGTCGGAGGTTCGAATCCTCTCGTGGACGCCATTTTCCTGTTTTATTTGCTATCGAAAATGCAAGGCGCGTTTATGCGGATCAGGATGATATGACATCAACTGTCAGCGGAGCCACCGAGACCGCATCCACGCCATTCGCTTTCAGGAAGTCGGTAACCAGGCCTTCGGCTTTGGCGCTTTCCACAAACGCGGTCAGATAGCTCTCCGCCACCGGGCCATGCGTCCGTGCCACTCCCATCGCCTGCTCGATCACCATGAAGCGGCCGGCCAGAAGCCGCAGTCCACCGAACCGGTCCGCGTCCTGCTGAAGTTGCTGACGAACGCCCGCCGCGACGTCGGCTGACGTTTCCAGGAAATGCTGGACGACGGTGGGGGACGTCGCGGCGCGCTCGATCGTGGCGTGTAGAAGTTCTCGTGTAAGATACAGGTCGTAGGCGCTGCCCTTGCCCACAACCACCCTACGGCCCGCAACATCAATATCTTTCATTTCGGAGACCGGCGAGCCGTCTCGGACAAGATAACAGCCTTCGATCAGCACGTAGGGGGCAGTGAACGCAATCAGCTGCGCGCGTGTGGGATCGCGAGCGAAAAAGCCGATATCGGCACGGCCTTCCTCAACGGCGGTGACTGCCTCACCCGCTGACTCAAGAACGACAAGTTCGAGCGCTACGTCCAGACGCTCGGCCAGCGTCCGGGCGAGATCGACGGAAACGCCTCCCGGCACGTCTTTCCGGCTTGCGAGAATCGGATTCCCGACGTTTATCGTCGTCCGCAACGTTCCCGAGGGAGCAATTGCGCGTCGCACTTTGGCGATGTCGATGTCTGTCATTTCGCGTCTCCGATCACGCTTCCCACCCGGATGCCTTCCGACCCGTCCTGTTCAGCAATTGCTTGAGGATGAGCGGCAGCACGCCGCCTGCCCGAAGAATGCCGACCTCCGCGCTGGTTTCGATTGCCGCCGCGGCATCCAGGGTCGTCGAAGTGCCATCGGCCTTCCGTATTGTCACGGTCACATCGCAACGTGGTGTCATGGTCTGTGGATCGGCGTCAATCACGATGACATCGTCGGCCGAGATGCCGAGGTCAGCGGGCTTGACGCCTTGCGGTAACCGTAGGGGCAGCACGCCCATGCCGATCAGGTTCCAGCGGTGAATACGCTCAAAGCTGGTTGCGAGCACGGCGCGGACACCGAGAAGCGCCACGCCCTTGGCTGCCCAGTCACGAGAAGAACCCATTCCATAACGCTCGCCTGCCACCACGACCACGGACCTGCCCTCGGCTTGGTATCGTTGCGCCGCGTCCCAGAGTGACAGGACATCACCCGATCCGGCGTGGATGGTGGAACCGGGGGGAATGTCGTGGCCGAGAAGATTGCACACCGTTTTGTTGGTGAACAGGCCACGAATCATCACTTCCCAGTTGCCGCGCCGCGACGAGAAGACGTTGAGGTCGAAGGGATTTTCCCCGCGTTCGATCAGATGGCGGCCGGCATCGCCCTTTGCAGGGATCGCGCCGGCCGGTGAAATATGGTCGGTCGTGATGTCATCGCCAACAACGAGGATCGGATGCGCCTCATAGGTTCCGAGCTTGGTGCCCTTGCCGAAACTCGCAAATGGCGGACGGCGGATGTAGGTGGATGTCTCGTCCCAGGGAAACAGCGTCGTCGTTGGAGCCGGAAGCTCCTTCCACGCCTTGCTCGCTTCGGCGGCATCGTAGGTGGGCGCGAAGTCCTCTATCTTCGATGCGGCAGCCAGGGCTTCGTCGATCTCCGCAGCACTCGGCCACAGCATGGAGAGCGTCACCGGCGTGCCGTCCTGCGAAACTCCGATCGGATCGTTCATGATATCGAGTTCGACGGTCCCGGCGAGCGCGAAGGCCACGACCATTGGTGGCGAGGCGAGGAACCCGGCCTCAAGCTGGGGATGGATGCGCCCGGGGAAGTTTCGGTTTCCCGAAAGCACGGCGACCGGAAGGATGCCACGTTTGGCCATCGCATCCGCGACCGACTCGGTCAGCGGGCCGGAATTGCCGATACATGTCGTACAGCCGTAACCCACGATACCGAAGCCGACGGATTCGAGATCGGACAAAAGCCCTGCCCGCACGAGATAACGCTCCGCCGTCGGCGAGCCGGGAGCGGTGGACGTCTTGACCCAGTGCGGAGGGCGAAGTCCGTAGGCCTTCGCCTTGCGGGCCAGAAGTCCGGCAGCGATCAACAGGCGCGGATCGGACGTATTGGTACAGCTTGTAATGGCCGCTATCGCGACCGAACCGTCGTTCGGTTCGCCCTCGACGGAAGGCGCGCCGCCGTTCTTTTTCATTCCCGCGACTGCGCTACGGGTTTCGCTGACTGCAATCCGGTCCTGCGGGCGACGGGGGCCTGCGAGGCTGGGTTCGACGCTGGACAGGTCAAGATCGAGCGTGGACGTGTAGCGCGGACTAGCGTTCGGATCGAACCAGATACCGACCCGTTTCGCATAAGCCTCGACGAAAGCAGCGTGTACCGACCTGCGCCCGGTGGCGAGAAGGTAATCGATCGACTGGCGGTCGATCGGGAAATAGCCGCTATTCGCCCCAAACTCGGGCGTCATGTTGGCGACGACCGCACGGTCGCCCGCCGTGAGGTTCGAGACGCCCGGGCCGTAGAACTCGACGAACTTATCCTGCAAGTCGATCTGGCGGAGCAGATGGGTAACGACAAGCGCCAGATCGGTCGCAAGAACGCCCTCCCTCAGCGCGCCCGTCAGGCGGACACCGACAACATCGGGAACGCGGAGGGCGACAGGCATGCCGAAGAAAACGCTTTCCGCCTCCAGCCCGCCGACACCCCAGGCCAGCACGCCAATGCCATTGATCATTGGCGTATGACTGTCCGTCCCGATCAGCGTGTCCGGCATGGCCCACAGCCTGCCGTCGCGCTGCACCGACGTCGCGACCGTCGCAAGCCGTTCGAGATTGAGCGTGTGCATGATCCCGGTTCCCGGCGGATGCGCCCGGAAGTCGGCAAGGCTGTTTGTCGCCCATTTCATGAAACTATAGCGCTCGGCATTGCGCTCGTACTCCCGCTCCATGTTGCGTGCGAGTGCCGCCGAAGTCCCGAAAGCATCGACGGCGACCGAGTGATCGGTGGAGACATCGACGGGAACGACGGGGTTGAGCAGGGCCGGATCGCCGCCTGCCTCGGCGAGCGCCGAGCGCATGCCAGCGATATCCACGAGCGCGGGCCCGCATGTCGTGTCGTGCATCAGCACCCGGTTCGGCAGAAAGGGAATTTCGACATCGCTCTGGCCCGTTTCGAGCCAGGCGAGCATAGCGTCCTTGGCACGAAAGGCGTCGTCACCTGCCGTACGGAGAACGTTCTCCAGCAGGATGCGATGGATATAAGGCATGCGCACCAGACAATCGCCAGCCTCGGCCGGAAGATCGATGATGTCGTGGCTGACGCCGTTGATGTCGAATGTGGTGCGCATGCTGTTTTTCCATTCAGGCTTTGCGGGAGGACGTGCGGCCGGCGTGGAACTGTCCGGTCGGACTGTCATCGGCGTCGGGAGCCGGGAAGCGCATGAACCATGTCATGAAGAACGAGATCACGAGAAGCACCGCCAGAAACAAAAGGCCGCCGAGGGGGCTGCCTGTCGCCGTTTTAGCCCAACCCATCGCGTAGGGTCCGACGAACCCACCGAGGTTGCCGATCGAGTTGATCGCCGCAATCGACACCGCCGCCGTCGAACGTGACAGGAAGAGGCCCGGCAACGACCAGAACGGCGATTTGAACGCATAGATGCCTGCGAGAGCCACCGAGATCAGGCCAATCGCGACATAGGGATCGTGTGTCAGGCCTGTAGCGGCCAGCGCGAATCCGCCGATCAGGAGCGGTACGGCACTGTGCTTTTGTCGTTCGCCCATGCGGTCGGAACTCCTGGACCACAGGACCATCGCGATCGTGGCGATCGCATAAGGAATCATGGCGACGAGGCCGATCTGGGTGTGCGTTAGGGACTTGCCGAAGCTCTGGATGATCTGGGGCATCCAGAGACCGATCCCAAGATTGCCGACCTGATAGATGAAATAGATCGCTGACAGAAAAAGCACTTTCGGGTTGGAGATCGCCGCCCACAGCCCAAGATGCTGGACGTTCTTGCGTTTGTTATGGTCTTGGGCAAGCTCACCGACCAGCCAGTTGCGCTCGTCCTCGGTCAACCACTTCGCCTTCTCCGGGCGATCTGTCATGTAAAAGTAGTTGAAGACGCCGGCCAGGATCGCGGGCAACCCTTCGAGCACCAGCATCCAGCGCCAGCCCGCATGTCCGAACCAGTTCACGTTGTCCATGATCCAGGTGCTGAGCGGCGCGCCGAACAGATAGGAAGCCGGGATAGCGGCGGTGAAGAAAGCCACCGTCGTTGCCTGTTCCTTGGCGCGGAACCAGTAGGTGAGATAGATGATGATACCGGGGAAGAAGCCTGCTTCCGCGACGCCGAGGAGGAAGCGGAGTGTATAGAGCTGCCAGGCCTCCTGAACGAAGCCCGTCAGGACCGCAACCGCACCCCAGGTGAGCAGAATACGCGAAATCCAGATGCGCGAACCGTATTTCTGGAGCGCGACGTTGCTCGGAACCTCGAACAGGAAATAGCCGATGAAGAAGATTCCCCCTGCAAAGCCGAAAGCTTCGGCGGAAAGGGCAAGGTCCTTGTTCATCTCGAGGGCCGCGTATCCGAGATTGGCGCGATCCAGATAGGAAATGACATAGAGGATGAAACAGTAGGGCACGATTCTCCAGAAGACTTTACGCGTGGTCGTCTTCTCGAGCGTGCTCGTATCGGTGAGCGTCATGGCTCCCTCCCAAAGGTATTTATGTCGCTTGCCTCCCAAGGCATGACCCTTGTTTACATATTATAATTATAAAATGCAATTGAGATTTTTAAAGGACCGGTTTATCACAAGTGCTGGGCCATACGGAGGAGACCTGAGAAATGGAAAATCGCGGCGACCTGGTCGTTTATGTCGGCGCGCGAACAACGCGGCAACGCAACGCGCGCGGCAACGGCCTCAATGTGTACCGTCTTCGCAACGGCATGCAGTGGGAACACCTTCAGCTCCTCGAGATGGAAAACCCGTCCTTCCTAGCATTCGATCGAACCGGCCAGTTCCTGCACACCGTCCACGGCGACTCGGATCGGGTGACGTCATTCGCGATCGAACGGTCGACGGGCAAGCTGACGCCACTGGGAACGCAATCGACACGGGGACGCAATCCGGTCGATCTCTCCTTTGACCCGACGAACCGATACCTCGTCATCGCAAATCACGTTACGTCGTCCATCGTCCTTCTTCCGCGCCTTGAGAACGGATCTCTGGGCGAGGTCTGTGACCTTGCCGCAGTTACCGGGGAAATCGGCCCGCATCGCGTCGAGCAGGCCATGCCCAAGCCTCATCAGGTGAAATTCGATCCGAGTGGCCGGTGGATCGCGGTGCCGGACAAGGGTGCCGACACCGTCCTCATCTACGAGATCGACGCGGTGAGCGGAACCTTGCGGAAAGCGAGCGCCTGCGCCACGCGGGAAACCTCGGGTCCCAGACACATCGCGTTCCACTCCAACGGCCGCCTCGCCTATGTTGTCAACGAGCTCGACTCAACTGTCACCGCGTACCGTTTCGATCCCGACAACGGACGCCTCTCGCCCTTCCAGATACTCTCGACCCTTCCCGACACCTTCACCGGAAACAGCCGCGCTGCCGAAATCGCGGTATCGGGCGACGGACGGTTCGTCTATGCCAGCAATCGCGGCAGCGACACCATCGTGGTCTTCGAACTGGACCGCTCCGGCCACATGCGTCTTGCCGGACATTGGGCGACCGGCGGAAAGACACCGAGATTTTTCACAATCCTTCCAAACGGCGTCCTCCTCGCGGCAAACGAGGATTCGGACACCGTGACCGCGTTCGACATAGACGCAATGACCGGTCGCCTGTCTGCGAGGGATGAGGTGCTCTCGGTCGGGAGCCCTGTCTGCATCGTCTTCAAGGCGCTGGACTGATGGACGTCAGACCTTCGGAGTCTTGATGCGGCTCGCGCCCATGATGTGGGTGAATAGAAACGCCGCAGCCTCGTTTCGTCGCCCGTCCTCGACGAGATCGAGGATATGGAGATGTTCCGCCGTCTGCTTCGGCAGGCGGCTGCGGTCGATGGTGATGTGATATTCGATGAGGCGGCGAAGCCTGTTGATCCGCTTGATGGAGTCGAGGAAGAACTCGTTGCGGGAGCATGCGACGAGCATCTCATGGAACTCGTTGTTGGCCTTGAAGATATCGGCACGCGACCAGGTCTCGAAGCCGCCGTCGCGCAAGGCGGTCTGGACCTCGCGGGCGCGCTTCAAGCCCTCGACGTCGGGCTCGAACGTCGGCAACAGCATCGCCTGCTGCTCGATCACGGCCCGGAACGCATATCCATCCTCGTAACTCTGTCTGGACGTCAGAGCCTGACGGAACGCCCACCCATTCCCCGGCAGTCGCTCGATCCAGCCTTCGTCAGCGATGCGGTGCAGAACTTTCAGGAGACGGGTTCTGGGGACATCGTAGAAGCGCATCAACTCGTTTTCGCTGACGCGCTCTTCAAGCTTGCCCGACAGACGGTCTTCGGCCATACGGAAGTAGATTGCCTCGTCGCCCGCCGCGTCGTCGTTGGCGGTTTCAAGCGCGATATTTTCAGCGTCGACGGCAAGGAAGTAGCCCCTGTTTGGCTCGGCCCGGACGATACCATCTCCTTCGAGTTTCTGGAGAGCGCTCAGGATCGGCGCACGCGAAACCCGGAACGTATCAGCCAGCAGCTGCAATGGCAGGTGCTGGCCCTGTTGCATGCGGTTCGTCTGCACATACTCGACGATGTTGCTGCTGATCTGTGGTACCAGGCTTTTCCTAGCCATCCGCCGCCCTGTCCTGTTCATCGCATGGTCGCGATGTCCTCTTACGGAACATCGCGCCATGTTACCATAGCGCGATGGGTCGCCGGTCACCAATCAATCCTCGTCCTGCTGGAAACGTGACAGTCCGCGGAAGATGAAGGGTGCGACAAGAGCAACGACCGCGATCCCGATCATGATGGCCGAACTCGGATGTTGTAAGAAGACAATCGGATCACCGAGGCTCATCTGAAGCGAGCGACGCAATGCACTGTCGGCAAGAGGGCCAAGGATAAGGCCAACGACGGCAGGGGCGATCGGATAGTCGAAACGCCGCATGAGGAATCCGACGACACCGAATCCGGTCAGCAGGAGCAGTTCGACAACGGATGGATTCGCCGCAATCGTTCCCATTGACGCGAAGACCAGAATTCCGGCGTAAAGCCATGGAAGCGGGATTTTCAGCAGTCTGACCCAAAGGCCAACCAGCGGTAAATTAAGCACCAGCAGCATCACGTTGGCGATGAACAGGCTCGCAACGAGACCCCACACGAGATCGGCGTGCTGAGCGAAAAGGAGCGGTCCTGGTTGAATGTTATATTGCTGGAATCCCGCAAGCATCACGGCCGCCGTCGCGGACGTAGGCAGGCCAAGCGTGAGCAACGGCACGAGCGTTCCTGCCGCGGAGGCATTGTTCGCCGCTTCGGGCCCCGCAACGCCCTCAATCGCGCCTTCGCCGAATTCCTCGGGTTTGCGGGATAGCTTCCTTTCGATGTTGTAGCTGAGGAATGTCGGGATTTCTGCGCCGCCTGCCGGCAGCGCGCCGATGGGGAAACCGATGAAGGTTCCGCGCAGCCAGGGCTTCCACGACCGGCTCCAGTCCTCCTTCGTCATCCAGATCGATCCCTTCACCGGGATCGGTTTTTCCGGCTTGTAGAGATGCCGGGAAGCCACGATCAGGGCTTCGCCTATGGCGAACAAACCGACCGCGAGCGTCGTTACCTCAACCCCGTCGAGAAGTTCAGGAACGCCGAAGGTCAGACGTGCCTGGCCCGTAAGCTGGTCGATGCCCATAAGACCGAGCCAGAGGCCAAACGCCAAGCTCGTCAGACCACGTAGCGGCGACGATCCGAACGTCGCCGAAACAGTGACGAACGCAATCAGCATGAGGCCGAAATAGTCCCACGGGCCAAACTTGACCGCGACTTTAACGAGGACGGGCGCAAGGAATGCGAGGCCGACCGTTGCGATCAGGGCCGCGACGAAGGATCCGATTGCAGCCGTGGCGAGCGCCGGACCGCCCCTTCCCCTGCGCGCCATCTGGTTGCCTTCGAGCGCGGTCACCACTGACGCGCTTTCCCCGGGCGTATTCAGAAGGATCGCGGTCGTCGAACCACCGTACATCCCGCCATAATAGATGCCCGCAAACATAATGATGGAGCCGCCGGGATCGAGTTTGAAAGTGACGGGAAGCAGAAGCGCAACCGTCAGCGCCGGGCCTATACCGGGAAGCACGCCGACCGCCGTGCCTATGATGACCCCGATTGCCGCGTAGATGAGGTTCGCGGGATCGATGGCAATGGCGAAGCCCTGAAAAAGATAGATGAGGGTGTCCATGGCGACCTCAGAGCAGCCGCTCAAGCGGCCCCATGGGCAACGCGAGCGTCAGAAGCTTGTTGAAAAGAAGGAAGATGATGATGCCGAGGATCGCCCCAAGACAAATATCGGTGACGAATGCCTTGCGGCCGAAGGCGCGCGCCGTGAAGGCGAAAAGCAGCGTCGATCCCAGAATGAACCCGCCCCCTGCCCAGATGGACGCGATCAGTCCCGACAGGGCAAGACCGATCCAACCGACGGCCTGCCAGTCGACTTCCTCGTTCTCAACATCATTCGGTTTGAACGCGCTGATCAAATGGCCGGCCGCCAGAATTGCAAACAGGATCGCAACGAAATATGAAGCCGCGGTGGCGCTCATTCCGTATGTGGCCCGTACGACCATTCGGCTTGCGTCCCAGTAAGTCACGGCGGCGATAGCGAAAAGCACGATGGCGATGACCGCCGCGGGGCGGTTGTGGATAAAAGCTGATTTGCTGGTCATTGTTTCCTCGTCGCCGGGATGCCGCAGACGGGGCATCCCGGTCTTGGGAGAAATCAGTCGGCGAGGCCGATAGACTTCAGAATGCCGTGCACTCGCTCGGTCTCCGAGCCGATGAACGTCTTGAATTCGTCTGATGACGCGTAATAGTCGGTCCAGCCGCGCGTCTTGAGAACGGCCTGCCACTGTTCGGATTTCACCGTCTTCTCTACGGCAGTCTTGATAGCCTCAAGGTCAGCGCCCTCGACCCCGGGACCGGCGAAAACTCCGCGCCAGTTGACGAGTTCGATATCAAGGCCCTGCGCTTTCAGCGGCTTGGCCTCGATTCCTTCAATAGGCTCGGGATAGGAGATAGCCAGAGCGCGGAGATCGCCGGATTTGATCTGGCCTTCCCATTCCCCGTAACCGGAAACGCCTGCCGTCGCCTGCCCGCCAAGCATGGCCGCCAGAGATTCACCGCCACCGGAATAAGCAACGTAGTTGATCTTCGCAGGATCTTCGCCAGCGGCTTTCGTGACCAGCGCAGCAAGGATGTGGTCCGCGCCCCCGGCGGACCCACCGACCCAGATGGCCTTGGCAACGTCAGTCTTGATGGCCTTGAGCAGGTCATCCATGGTTTGGATCGGGGAGTCCTTGGGAACGACGATGACGAGCGGATCGCCTGTCAAGCGGGCGACCGGCGTGACCTGCGTAAGGTCCACGGGCGACTTGTTCGATATGCTGGCGCCGACAAGGGTAATGCCCGCGACGAGGAGCTGCTTGGGACTGCCCTTTGCCGACCCCACGAACTGCGCCAGCCCGACCGTGCCGCCGGCTCCCGGAACGTTGACGACCTGCACGCTCTTTGCGGCCCCCGTGGCCATCATGACTTCCTGGAGTGAGCGGGATGCCGAGTCCCACCCGCCGCCGGCGCCGGCCGGAGCGGTGATGGTGAACTCGAGGCCCTCAGCCATTGTGGCACTCGTTCCCGACATCGCGGCAGTGGCGGCGACCGTTGCAGCCACGAGAAATTTTCTGAGATGAAGCATTGCGACGATCCTCCTTATCGCGTGAACCCACCTCCATGGGTATGACGTGGAGAAACTGCATTATATAATTATAAAAGTAAATGGGTATTGCGTGCTTCTTTGTGAAGCGATCGATCGCAGCCGACTGGGTCCGCGCGAAAGGTCAGTCACGGCTCATTTCCTTGCCCGCTTGTTTCGATGCTTGCTTATCTGGCGCCCGCGTGACGCTTCTGAGCCTACTGCGCCTGCGGAAGGCTGCTTGCAACGATGCTGGCGTCAAGCGCTTCATAACCTGCAAGGTCGATCAGATCGTAGAGTTCGGCGCGGGTCTGCATCCTGTGGATGGCATCCGTCACGGCTCCCTGGCGGGCAAGCTCGGCATAAAGTTCCTGCTGCGCCTTGTTGGCGACCCGGAGCGACGAGACTGGCCAGATAACCATTCGGTAGCCGAGCGCCTGCAGCGCTTCGGCCGTCATGGGGGGAGAGCGACCGAATTCCGTCATATTGGCCAGAAGAGGAACGCCGTCCATAGCGGCTGCGAACTCGGCGAACATGGCTTCGGTCGTCAGAGCCTCAGGAAAGATGGCGTCCGCTCCGGCCTTCACATATAGACGAGCGCGGTCGATCGCCCGTTCCATTCCTTCATCGGCCACTGCGTCCGTCCGTGCGACGATCACGAGAGACCGTCGGGCCCGGGCCGCCGCCGCAATCTTTGCGGCCATGTCCGCAGGGGTGGCGAGCTTCTTGTCGTTCAGGTGACCGCATTTCTTCGGCAGCACCTGATCTTCGATCTGGATGGCCGCCGCGCCGACCTCTTCGAGACGATGCATCGTGTTCATGACATTCAGGACCTCACCAAAGCCGGTATCGCCGTCGACCAGCAGCGGAAGACCCGAAGCCCTGACGATCTGGCGTGTGAAGAACAGCACGTCCTCCAGCGTAAGGATGCCAAGATCGGGGAGCCCCATGGAGGCGCTCATCGCCGCTCCAGACAGATACAGCGCCTTGAAGCCCGCCTTTTTTGCCTGGAGAGCCGCAAGGCCATTGTGCGCGCCTGGCATTCTGACGATGTCAGGCGCGCGCAAAAGGAGGCGCAACCTTTCGCCTGCCGACGTTAGATCCTGATCCGTAGGCACGAGATAATTCATTCTGATCAATCCATCTGGAGAGATGTTTTCTGCCGCCACTTCGCGAGTCTGGGCAAAAGCAGCGGAACGAGAAGAACAGCGGCGGCCATCCCCCACAGGGTGACGGAAATCGGGCTCGACCAGAGGATGGCGACGTCTCCGGCAGAAAGAGACAGGGCCCGCCGCAGGCTTTGCTCCAGTATCTTGCCGAGCACGAGACCGAGGATGAGCGGCGCCATCGGCACGCCGAGACGGCGCAGAACATACCCACCAACCCCGAGGGCCACCATCAGCACAAGGTCAAAAGTCGTGGACTTGCCCGAATAGACACCAATCGCGCTGACGACGACGATGAACGGCACGAGTACCCAGGCCGGAACCGAAAGCATCCTGGCGAAAACACCGACGAGCGGAATGTTGATCGCCAGAAGGATGAAGTTGCCGATGAAGAGCGAAGCGATAAGGCCCCAGACCAGGTCAGGCTGCGAACGGAAAAGCGCCGGGCCCGGTGTCAGGTTATAAAGCGTCAGAACGCCAAGCATGATCGCCGTCGTACCGGAACTGGGGATGCCAAGCGTGAGCATGGGAATGAAATTGGAATTGGAAGCGCTGTTGTTGGCTGCCTCAACGGATGCGAGGCCGCGCATGTCGCCCTGACCGAAACGGCTGCCCTCGGGATCGTTCTTTTCAACCACGCGCTTTTCTGTCGTATAGGCAAGTGCGGAAGCGACCGTACCTCCGGCACCCGGCAGAATGCCCACGAAGAACCCGATCAGCGATCCGCGAAGCGCAGCCATATTGGTGAAACGCATCTCGGCCCGATTGAAGAGCGAGCGACCCAATTGCTCGATACGAACGGTCATGCCCCCGTGCATGGTGTCGAGCATGATCAGCAACTCACTGATCGCGAACAGACCAATGACGACAGTGGCGAACTGGACACCATCGACCAGATTTGGCGAGCCGAAGGTGTAGCGATAGACCCCGGAGTTGGCATCGATGCCGATCGTGGAGATCGCGAGGCCCAGCCCAATCGCAAGCATCGCCTTCACCGGCTGATCGGTAAGAAGGCCCGTCAGGCAGGCGAAAGCGAATACCATGAGGGCGACATATTCGACCGGTCCGAATGCCAGTGCCCATGTCGCAAGAATTGGAGCGGCAACCACGATGCCCAAAGTCGCGATTGCCGAGCCGACAAAGGAGGTCCAGGCCGAGAGGGAGAGCGCGATCCCGGCTTTCCCCTGGCGCGCAAGCGGATACCCCTCCAGAGCAGTCATCACCGCCGAAGCTTCGCCGGGCACGTTCAACAGGATGGCGCTGATCCGGCCTCCATATTCCGAGCCGATATAGATCGCCGCCATCAGGATCAGCGACCCCTCCGGAGGCAATCCGAGGGCAAATACCACCGGCACAAGCATCGCGACAGCGTTGATTGGACCCAAGCCGGGAAGAACGCCAACCATCGTCCCGACGACGGCGCCAAGGGCGGCAAGAAGGAGGTTGGCAGGCGAAAGAGCAACCCCAAATCCATGCATGAGATAGTTGAAAGTATCCATCAGACGATGCCTCCGAATGGACCAGCAGGAAGAACAACCTCCAGAAGCTGGTCGAAGAGCAAATACGACGAAACGGCCAGCACAACGCCCGTCAGCGCGCCCTGCCACCATTTGGCTCCGAAGATCATCGCAATCGGGATCATGAAGATCGTGGTCGCGATCACGAAACCAAGCGATTGGAAGAGAAGGGCATATCCGGCAAGACAGCCAGACAGGGCGGCGATGGCAGCGATGGGTCCCGCCGGCTCGGCGGCGGATTTACCCGGCTTCAGAAGCAGGATGACACCACAGAGCCCGATCATCGCTGCCGCGATGATCGGAAATGCGCGGGGTCCAACCGGTTCATAAGCAAAGGGTGCCTGCAACCCGTATCCGAACATGAGCATGATCGCTGCGACCGCAATTGCGGTCGCTCCCAGAAGACGGTCGGTCATCATTGTTCAGGCCCTTATTTGGTCGTCGCGAGGCCGAAGTCGGCGGCAAGCTCCTTGTAGGCAGCCACCTGCTTCTCAACGAAAGTCTTCGTTGCTTCGCCCGTCATCGGAAGAGGAAACAGGTTGCGCTTCTGAAGCTCGGCGGCGTAATCGGGAGACTGCATGGCCTTGGCGAAGGCATCGGCCCACCACCGGTAGTCCGCCTCGGTGACCTCAGGGCCGACATAGAAGCCGCGCACGATCGGCCACTTGATGTCGAATCCCTGCTCGATGGCAGTGGGCACCGGCGAAAGCTTGCCGGGAAGGCGCTGCTCCGAGAAGATTGCGAGCAACTTCAGCGGCGCGCCGCCATCGATTGCCGCCTGGCTGTCGCCGACGTCGTTCATGCAGATATGGACATGTCCACCCTGAAGGGCGGTCGCACAGTCTCCGCCGCCCTCGAAAGCAACAAAACGCATGGCTTTGTAATCGATACCTGCCGCGCGGGCGGCCATCGCGGCTTTCATCCAGTCCTGGCTGCCGATGGTGCCGCCGGCTCCAATGATGACGGACTTCGGATCCTTCTTGATCGCTGCCATCAGGTCCGTCAGCGACTTGTACTCGCTGCTTTCCTGGACGACGACCGCACCGTAGTCGGTGCCGACGCTTGCAACCCAGCGGACGTCTTTTTCGGAATATGCGCCAAATTTGCCCTGGGCGAGATTCAGAAGCGATCCGGCGGAAAAGGCCACGATGACATTCGGCTCCGCACGGCGCTGTCCGACGATGGCGTTATAGGCGACCGCACCGATACCGCCAGGCATATAGGAAACGCGTATGGGGGACTTCACCGCACCCGATTGCTGAAGCGTCGCCTGCGCAAGCTTGCAGGTAATGTCAAAGCCGGCGCCGGGCTGGGCAGGAGCGATGCATTCGGGATTCTTGGGGTCGGCATGAGCAATCGTCGAAGAAATCGAAAATGCTGTAAGGGAAAGGGCGGCGCCGAGAGCGGCGCGAAATGCGAACGTCATTGATGTTCCTCCAGAAAGTAACGCAGACCTCCTATCTGCGAAGCACCCCGTATATCGCTCTCAAGCTTTCAACTGGCTTTCAGTCGCCAGAGGCAGGTGAATGGAAACCACAAGGCCAGTCCGGTCCTTTCTATTCCGGACCTGCAGCGAACCACCGCTGGCGCGGGCGACGGTCAGCGCAATGGCCAGCCCCAACCCGCTGCCGCTTGCTGCCCGATGTCCGCTGCGGAAGCGTGTTCCCGCATGGGCCAGTTCGTCCTCCTCCATGCCCGGACCTTCGTCCATGATGTCCACAACAACCCATCCATCGTCGCGCAGGAGCTTCATCGTCACCAGGCTGCCCTCGGGCGAATATTTGACCGCATTGTCGAGAACGTTCATCATCGCTTCCTGAAGAAGCCCCTCATTGGCGCGGATGACCAGTCCATCGTCGTGGGCGTCTATCGCGCAGTCCATGCGACGGCTGCGGATTCGGGGCCACAGCATCCTGACGCTCTCGGCTACCGTCTCGGCAACGTTCAGGGAAACCTGCGGATATGTTTCCGTACCCTGGGAGGTCCGGGCCTTGGCGAGCGCGAGAAGCTGGTTCGTCGTTCGGATCGAACGATCCAGGACGTCCTTCGACGACTTCAACGTCATGCGGATTTCATCGGGGTTTGCCTGGTGCAGCGCGTAGTCGATCTGGGTTCGCAAGATCGTCATCGGGGTCCTGAGCTGGTGCGAGGCATCGTCCAGGAACCGCCGTTGCTGTTCCGCCTGCTCGACATTCCTCTCCATCAGCCGATTCATCGCCTCCACGGCCGGGCGAACCTCCTTTGGTAGATCGGCGATCTCGAGCGGCCTTAGATCGTCGGGTTCGCGGGCATCGATCGCCTCCCGCAGCCTGTTGAGCGGTTTCAGCGCCATGAAGACGCCGATGCCGATAAGCATTCCCAGAACCACCACGACGAGAACGTCACGAAGGATGGCACGGAAGATCAACTCATTCTGGAACATGGTGCGCGACAGTTTCGTCTCGGCCACCTGAATGGTGATCTGTGTCCCGTCCGGCTTAACGGGATCGAGCGGCCGGCTGAGTGCTCCGACGCGTATTGCCTCGCCGAAATAGTCGCCGTCATGGAAGCGAAGCTCCCCCGGCAGGAGGTTCGGGGTTTCTGGCAGGAGGACATCGCCGATCTGGACGAGGCCGTCGCTCGTGGACACGTTGAAATAGACCTTCCCCTGCGCCGTCAGCTGGAAGAACTCGAAGAGATTGTAAGGAAGCTCAACCCCGATACCCCCGCTTTCCGTGGAAATGTTTGCATCGATCGCCCTGACTGCCCCCGCAAGCGATCGATCATAGGCGCTATCGGCCATTTCCTGAACGGTCGTCGCACTGAACCAAAGCGTGGACGCCATTGCCAGAATGATTGCCGGCACAATCCAGAGACCGAGCGTGAGGGCGAGCGGACGTCCGGGCTTGCCGGACCTTCCAGCGCTGCTCATGCCGCGCCCGCTTCGAGCACGTATCCCAGTCCGCGCACTGTTCTGATCTGAACCGAGTTCGAAAGCTTCTTCCGCAATCGATGCGCGATGACCTCGATTGCCTCCAGTTGGATATCGGCATCATAGGAGAACATCCGGTCGACAATCTTCTGCTTCGACATGGGTTCGCCCGCATGTTGCACGAGGATACGAAGGAGCGAGTGCTCACGAGGCGTCAGGTCGAGCGGATCGCCACACAGGGTGAAGCGCTGCTCGGCCGAATAATAGGTAAGGCCACCGCAGGAAAAGGTGCCCACATTGCGCCCATGGGCTCGGCGCACCAGCGCTACCAGCCGAGCCTCCAGTTCCTCGATCGCGAACGGCTTGGCCAGAAAATCATCCGCGCCTTCGTGAAGCGTGCCTATTCGTTCGCTGAGGGTATCTTGAGCGGTCAGGATGAGAGCCGGAGTATTGTCGCCGCGTACTCTCATAGCGGAGAGAACGGCGCGTCCGCCCATCTTCGGCAGCCCCAGGTCCAGAATGACGGCGTCGAACTCCTCCTGGCGAAGCCGCTGGTCGGCAGCCGTTCCGTCATCTGCCCAGTCGATCATGAACTCGTAGCGCTGCTTCAGCGCCTTTATCAGCCACTGTGCCAGCTCCGCATCGTCTTCGACCAGCAGTAGTTTCAAATGTAAACCTCCGCTTACATGGCATCATGACCAGCTTCGGCGCAAGATGAACCAAATCATCGTCTGCCTGAAACCGTGACCGATCATCGTTTCTCGCTGATATACAGATAACGATCTACGACAATTTCGCTTTCCCCAAGCCGTTTCTGATAAATTTCCTTTCTGTCATGCACCCGTTCCGCAACCCTTTGCGAAGGGATGTTTTCGGGCCTGGTGATGCTGACCACTCTGCGCAAACCAAGGTTGTGAAAGGCATAGTCGCGGCAGGCGATGGCCGCTTCGGTTGCCAGACCCTTGCCCCAGAAACCGCGCCAGAGATGATACCCTATTTCCGCTTCAAGGCCCGCAGGGGTCCTCTGCAGCGTAATTCCACAATCGCCGATGACCTCTTCCGAGACCGGATCGACGACAGCCCAAAGACCGAAGCCATGCCGGCTATAACTATCGAAAGCCAGTTCCTGAAACCAGGCGAGGGTTTGCGCAGGTGACTTGGTGCTGGGATAAAACTGCATGCAGTCCGGGTCAGCGTAAATCCGGCTCAATGCGGCCAGATCAGCACTCTCGACTTTCCGCAGATGTAATCGTCTGGTCCTTATGATGATCGACACGCGAACCCCTCCAGCGCCGTGCCGCACCCTGCCCCCATCCCGTTATGAAAGCAACACCGCCCCTCCTTTCGTCATTCTCGGTTCGGTGGAGGGCCTGGCAGAGAAATTCACACGACCTTCCGGACCGGCATGGCCTCTCCGGAAGGTCGATTTGCTGTATAATCCCCTTGGCTGCAAGCCTATACCGCCACCGGGGTAATCCAGCGCGGATCGGTGCTCTCGGCGCTGTCCACCACCGCCTCCACGAAGGCCACGCCCTTCAGACCGTCATAGGCAAGCGGAATGTTGCGGCCAATCGCACCCGGTTCGCGCCCAGCCTTGCGGGCACGGATGGCTTCCGCGAAACCGACATAGAGGTTGGCGAAGGCCTCCAGATATCCCTCCGGGTGGCCGGGCGGAGTACGGGTTCGAACCTTCGCATCTTCGGAAAGATCGTCCGCGCCCCGCTTGATGGTCTGCACACGCCCGTTAAGCGGCGTATAGACGAGTTCGTTCGGCTGTTCCTGAAACCATTGCAGCGAACCGGTCGCGCCGAAAACCCGCAGACGCACGCCGTTGGAATTGCCGAGCGCCACCTGCGACGACCACAGGAGCCCCCGCGCGCCGCCCTCATAACGCATCATCACATGGGCATTGTCATCCAGCGCCCGCCCCGCCACGAAAGTGGCGAGATCGGCGGTGAGCGACTGTAGTTTCAGCCCGGTCACGAAGCCAGCCAGATGATAGGCATGGGTGCCGATATCGCCGATGGAGCCGCCGCGGCCGTTCTTCTTCGGGTCGGTGCGCCATGCCGCCTGGGCATTGCCCTGCTGTTCGATGGCCGTCGCCATCCATTCCAGCGGATATTCCACCTGCACGGTGCGAACCTCGCCGATCTCACCCGCCGCGACGCGCGCACGCGCTTCGTGCACCATCGGATAGCCGGAATAGGTGTAGGTCACCCCAACGAAGCGGCCGCTTTCCCGCGACAGTTTTTCCAGCGCGATGGCGTCTTCCAGCGTCGCGGTCAGGGGTTTTTCGCAGATCACGTCGAAACCTGCCTCGATCAGCGCCTTCGCGATCGGATAGTGGGTGAAATTCGGTGTGCAGATTGCAACCGCATCGACACGATCCTCACGGGCAGCTTCGCCGGTAATCAGCTCCTGATAGCTGCCATAGCTGCGGGCCGGGTCAAGCCCTTCATTGATCGCAAAGGCGCGGCCCCTTTCGGGATCGGCATCGAAGGCACCGGCCACAAGCACCCATTTGCCGTCAAGGCGTGCGGCAAGACGGTGGATATTGCCGATATAGGCTCCCTGGCCGCCGCCGATCATGCCCAGACGAAGTGGTCTTTCGATAGTCATTGTTCCTCCAGCCCCAGCATGGCGCGGTTGGCATTGCGGTTCGCGCCGGATTTGACGAAATCGTCAAAGGCGCGGTCCGAAACACGGATGATGTGATCGGCGATGAAACGCGCGCCTTCAGACGCCCCGTCCTCGGGGTTCTTGACGAAACATTCCCACTCCAGCACCGCCCAGCCATCAAAGCCGTAGGTGGTGAGCTTGGTGAAGATCGCCCCGAAATCAACCTGCCCGTCGCCGGGGCTGCGGAAGCGGCCGGCCCTTTTGGACCATGGCTGATAACCGCCATAGGCGCCTGATTTTCCGTCTGGACGAAACTCGGCATCCTTGACGTGGAAGGTTTTTATCCGCTCGTGGTAATGGTCGATGAAGGCGAGATAATCCATTCCCTGCAGAACGAGATGCGAGGGATCATACATCAGGTTCGCCCGGGGATGTTCCTTGACCTTGTCGAGAAACATCTCCCAGCTGTGGCCGTCATGCAGGTCTTCGCTGGGATGGATTTCATAGCAGACATCCACGCCATGGGCGTCGAAGTCGTCGAGGATCGGTGTCCAGCGGCGCGCAAGCTCGTCAAAGCCTTCTTCCACCAGCCCTTCCGGCCATTGCGGATAGGGATAAAGATAGGGCCATAAAAGTGCCCCGGGGAAGGTCACATGGCGGTCGATGCCGAGGCGCTTTGAGGCGCGGGCGGCAAAGCGCAGTTGTTCCTCGGCCCATGCCCGACGCTTTGCGGGATTGCCGCGCACATGCTCCGGCGCAAAACTGTCCATGATCGCGTCATGGGCAGGGTGCACCGCCACAAGCTGCCCGGTAATGTGGGAGGCAAGTTCGGTGATCTCCAGCCCATGCTCGCCGAGCATGCCCTTCAGATCATCACAATAGGCATCGCTTTCCGCTGCCTGTTTCATGTCGATCAGACGCGTATCCCAGGTGGGAATCTGCACGCCCTTGAAGCCCTTGGCCGAGGCCCACGCCGCCAGCGAGGCAAGCGAATTATAGGGCGCATCATCGGCCGCGAACTGCGCCAGAAAGACACCTGGCCCCTTGATGGTCCGCATTATCTTATTCCTCCAGCTTTTTCGCCGGCACAGGCGCGTCGTCGTAACCGCCATAGACCGACTGATCGAAGGGGATCACGGCGCCCGTCATCATGCCACTGTCGTCGGAGGACATCCAAAGGATGGCGCGGGCCACTTCGAGCGGATCGAGGATGCGCCCGAACGGCTTGGCCGCCGCCGCGCGGTCGATGAAATCGGGATCGCCGGTCTCGGAAAGGACAAGCTTGCGCTCGTGATCGGAATTCATCCAGCCGATGTCGAGCTGGTTCACATGGATACGATGACGCATCAGCGAAAAGCCGGCATGGCGGGTGACGGTGGCAAGCGCACCCTTGGACGCCGCATAGGGCGCAAGGAAAGGCTGGCCTGTCAGACCCGACATTGATCCGACATTAACGACACGACCCTCGATACCCTCGCGGATCATCACCTTTGCCGCATCCTGAATGAGAAAGAATGGCGCACGCGTATTGACCGCAAACATCCGGTCGAAAAGCTCGGGCGTCGTGTTGAGCATATTGCCGCGATCCGTCAGGCCCGCCGCGTTAACGAGGATATCGACCCGACCAAAGCGTTTGTCCGTCGCCGGAATGATGCTGCGGACATCATCGATATCGCCGAGATCGGCCGCCACCATCTCAACCGGCACGCCGGATTTCTGCGTGATGGCATCCGCGACAGCCTGTCCTTTTTCCACACCGCGCCCGACGATGACGATCCCCGCCGCGCCCGCCTGCGCAAACACCTGCGCAACCGCTGCACCCAGACCCTGGGTTCCGCCGGTAATAACGGCGATCTTTCCTTCAATACGGTTCATTTCACGACCTCATATCCAACGGCGTCCATCACGCGCAGCAATTCCCTGTGCCCCTTGCGGGCCATGTCCAGCGGCGGGTTCCTGATCGGGTCCTGCTCCGCCTCGACCACGAACCAGCCCTCGTAACCTTTCGACGCCAGCGCCTTGACGATTGCCCCGAAATCCAGGCTGCCATCACCCGGCACGGTAAAGGCGCCCTTGATGACGGCATCGAGGAAACTCTCCCGGCTCCTGTCCAGCCCATCGACAACCTCACGCCGGATATCCTTGGTGTGGACATGGGTAATGCGCGCATGGTGGTTTTCGATGACACGCATGACATCGCCGCCCGCAAAGGCCATGTGCCCGGCATCGAACAGCAGGGGCACGGAGGAGTGCTTCATGAAGAGATCAAGTTCCGGCTCGGCCTCCACCACCGCCGCCATATGGTGATGGTAGGAAATCGGCATGCCCTTCGCCGCACACCAGTCGGCAAAGTCGGACATCTTGCGGCCATAGGCCGCCATGCCGGCCTCGTCGAGCCGGGGCTTCGTGGCAAGCGGTGCGGAGCGCACGCCCTGAATGGAGCGCGCCGTTTCACCATAAACCATGCAGGGCGCACCGGCGGCGATGAAGAATTCCATCTGCTGCGCGATGCGGTCTTTCTCCGCCTCGATATCACCATCCAGCAGCAGGCCGGAAAACCAGCCGCCACATACCGATATGCCGTAACGGTCGAGGATCGGCCCGAGCTCCGCCATATCCATCGGAAACCGGCGCCCGGTCTCCATTCCGGTAAAGCCGGCTTCGCTTGCCTGCCGCAGGCATTCCTGAAGGCTCACATCATCGGAAAGCTCGGCAAGATCGTCATTCCACCAGGCGATCGGCGCGATACCAAGTCTTGCTTTCATCTCAGACCCCCACTCGCTGCGCCTGGCGGATGTTTTCCTGCGCGGCGCGGGCGGCACGCACTGTCTCGAAACTGGAGACGGAGGGAACACCGACATCCCAGTCGGCATCGCCCGGCACCCATTTCCAGGCATCGGAAACGATGGAGATGACAGTCACGCCATCATTGCCCTGCGCCCAGATCATCGCGTCTTCAAGATCGGCAAGGCTTTCGGCCCTGCGCGCATGGGCGCCCATGGCTTCCGCATGTTTGACGAAATCGACATGCAGCGGATTTTCCCTGTCCCTGACGCGGCAATCTGCCAGCAGATTGTTGAAGCCGGGAACGCCCTTGGCCTGCTGCAGACGGTTGATGACGGCATAGCCGCCATTATCGCAGACCACCACGATCATCCGGTGCCCGGTAAGCGCGGCTGAATAGATATCCGAGTTCATCATCATATAGGTGCCGTCCCCCAGCATGACGATTGGAACGCCGCCGGTACCGCCCGGCCCTTCCTGCGCCATGGAGCAGCCCCAGCCGGCGGCGATTTCATAACCCATGCAGGAAAACCCGAATTCGCAATCGAATGTATTGGGGTTCTTGACCCGCCAGCCCTTGGTCACCTCGCCCGGCGTTCCGCCCGCCGCAGCAATCAGCGTATCTTCCGGACGGGCGACCCGGTTCAGGACGCCGACCACCTGCGCATAGGAAGGAACCGGCGCATTGGAGACACGCTGGTGCTCGTCCAGCAGCTTGTCCCATTCGGCGAACAGTGTTTTGGCCCGCTGCATATGGGCGACATCGGCCTTATAGGGTCCAAGCGCCTGGTCCAGCTCGTCAATGGTCTCGAGCGCATCGCCGACCACGGAAAGCGCCCGGTGCTTGACCGCATCGAAGCGGGCGGCATTGATGGAAATGAACTGCGCCTCGCGGGAGAAAGCCGTCCAGGAACCCGTGGTGAAATCCTGAAGCCGGGTACCGATCGCCAGCACGACATCCGCATCCTTGGCCAGCGCATTCGCCGAGGTTGATCCGACGATGCCGATCGGCCCGGCATGGACCGGATGGTGATGGGTGAGCGCGCCCTTGCCGGCGATGGTTTCGACCACGGGAATGCCGCGCTTTAAAGCGAAATCGGCAAGACGTTCTTCCGCCAGCGAATAACGCACGCCACCGCCGGAAATGATGAGTGGACGTTTCGCCTGCGCCAGCAGCCGGGCGGCAGTCGCCACGGCGTCACGGTCAGGACGCGGCCGAGGAATTTTCCAGACCTTCGGTTCAAAGAAGACTGCCGGATAATCGAAAGCGATTTCCTGCGTATCCTGCGCAAGACCGATAAAGGCCGGGCCGCAATCGGCCGGATCGAGCATGGTGGCGACCGCCTGCGGCAGCGATTGCAGCAATTGTTCCGGCAGCACGATCCTGTCCCAGTAACGCACCACGGATTTGAACGCGTCATTGACGGTGAGGGTCGGATCGCCGAAATGCTCGACCTGCTGCAGAACCGGGTCCGGCAGGCGGCTTGCGAAGGTATCGCCTGCAATGAGGAGAACGGGCAGCCGGTTGGCCATGGCGACGCCGGCGGCGGTCACCATGTTCAACGCCCCCGGCCCGATCGAAGTCGCAGCGACCATGATCTGCCTGCGCCGCTTTGCCTTGGCAAAGCCGATTGCGGCAAGCGCCATGGATTGTTCATTCTGCCCGCGCCAGGTCGGCAACTGGTCCTGCACCGTCTCCAGAGCTTCGGAAAGGCATGTGACATTGCCGTGCCCGAAAATGGCGAACACGCCTGCAAACAGGGGAACGCGCTCTCCGTCGATCTCGGTAAACTGGTTGCACAGGTAACGTATTAGCGCCTGGGCCATGGTCAGGCGTAAGGTCTTCGCGGTCATCTCGCCTCCTCCTGCGGATGGTTGTTGATACGTTTTTGGAATACATATTGACAAATTCTGTACTTTGCAATGATTATTGCCAAATACCTCGGGAGGAAAATTTCAATGTTGAGAATTGCAGTGCTTGGCGTGGGCCGTATCGGCCGCATGCATGCGGAAAACATCGTCGCTCATCCACGCGCGACATTGGCTGGTATCTTTGATGTATACGAGCCCTCGGCGAAAGAAATTGCCGAAAAGCTTGATGTGACACGATTTGAGTCGGCCGAGGCGGTTTTTGCCTCGCCTGAGGTCGACGCCGTGCTGATCGCGACCTCAACGCCCACCCATGCGGATCTGCTGGAAAAGGCGGTTGCCGCCAGAAAACCGGTGCTTTGCGAAAAGCCCATCGATCTCTCCCTCGACCGCGTCAACGCCTGTGCAACAAAAATTGCCGGCAGCGATGTACCGATCATGCTCGGCTTCGTCCGGCGTTTTGACAGCGGACACCGCGCCGTGCGGGAGGCCATCGAAAACGGAACGATCGGCGACCTGCATCAGGTCGTCATCACCTCACGCGACCCCGGCATGGCGCCTGCCGCCTATATCGAAATGTCGGGCGGCATTTTCCGCGACATGACGATCCATGATTTCGACATGGCCCGCTTCATTCTGGGTGAAGAGATCGCCCAAGTCTCCGCCACCGGTTCGCGGCTGGTCGACCCGGCGCTGATGGAAAAATGCGACGACTACGACACCGTAACCGTGGTGCTGAAAACCGCTTCGGGCAAACAATGCACGATCAGCAATTCGCGGCGTGCGGTTTATGGCTACGATCAGCGGGTGGAAGCCTTCGGAAGTGCCGGCATGGCGATTTCCGAAAACCGGACGCTCAATCACCTGCGCCTCCACACCGAAACCGGCACCGACCGGGCAGCACCGCTGATGAACTTCTTCATCGACCGTTATGCCGAAGCCTTCGCAGCGGAAATCAGCGCCTTCGTCGATGCGGTGGAACAGGGCAAGGCACCGGAGGTCGGCTTCGAAGACGGCCGGCTGGCATTGCTTCTGGCCGAAGCGGCGATCCGCTCTGTCGCCGAGGGGCGCACCGTCAACACAAGCGAGATCGGGTAAGCCATGTACGCAAATTTTGGACTTTTCATCAATGGCCACTGGCTTGCCGGTGCCGCAACGGGAGAGGTCGTCTCTCCGGTCACCGGCGCTGTGCTCGGCGAAGTGATGCTTGCCAGCGCCGATCAAACTCGCGATGCGATCGACGCGGCGGCCGCGGCCCTTCCGAAACTGCGCGCCATGGGCGGCTTCGCACGTGCCGAAGCGCTGCACCGGGCAGCCGACGAAATGTTGCGCCGTGCCGATGAGGGCGCGAAGATGATCTCGCTGGAGACCGGCAAACCGATTGCCCAGGCGGGCCGTGAATGGGCGCTTTCCTGCGACCAGTTCCGCTGGTTCGCCGAAGAAGCGCGCCGTGTCTATGGCCGCATCGTCGACAGCCGGGTGCCCGGTGGTCGATTTGAGGTGACCCGCGAAGCAGTCGGCATCGTCGGCGCTTTCACCGCCTGGAATTTTCCGGCCGCCCTTCCGGCCCGCAAGCTTGCCCCGGCGCTCGCCGCCGGATGCCCCGTCGTGCTGCGCCCCTCATCCCAGACGCCGGGTGTCGCCGTGGTGATGGTCGATTGCCTGAGGGCCGCCGGCTTTCCCGATGGCGCCGTCAATCTGGTTGTCGGTTCGACCGCCGATACCTATGGCCCGATCATGGCGGACAAGCGCGTGCGCAAGGTGTCGCTGACCGGCTCCACCCGGGTCGGCCAGCAAATGATCCGTGACGCCGCTGAGACTGTGAAGAAGGTCTCTATGGAACTGGGCGGCAATGCGCCCCTCATCATTTATGACGATGCGGATCTCGACAACGCGCTCGATCTTGCGGTGCCCACCAAATTCGCCAATTGCGGCCAGGTCTGCGTCACGCCGGATCGCATCTTCGTCCACGAGAGCCTGCACGACGCCTTTGTCGATGGTTTCGTGGCCCGCGCAGCGAAGATCAGGCTTGGCGACGGGCTTGATGCCGATACAGGAATGGGTCCGCTCATCAATGCCGGTCGCCTTGAGGACATCGAGGCGGTAGTAGCCGAAGCCGTGCGCGCCGGCGCAAAAATCGCCCATGGCGGCAAACGCCCCTCACACCTGAACCACGGTTTCTTTTTCGAGCCCACCGTGCTGACCGGCGTGACGGACACGATGAAGGTTTTTGCCGAAGAAAATTTCGGTCCGATTGCCGCAATCACCCGCTTCAGCACCGAGGACGAGGTTCTGGAGCGGGCCAACGCCTCCGACATGGGCCTTTCCGCCTATGCCTTCACCCGTTCTCCGGACAGGGCACGGCGAACGGTAGCGGCACTGAAATCCGGCATGGTCGGCATCAACAGCTTCGCGCTCGCCGCATCCGAAGCGCCTTTCGGCGGCACCAACCATTCCGGCATGGGGCGTGAGGGGGGTATCGAGGGGATAAGCGATTATCTCGAAACCAAACTCGCCCAGATCGTCTTTTGAAGACGAATATTCTTTCAGGAGAAAATCATGCGGAAAAACAAATTGAAGGAAATCTGGGCCGAGGGACGTCCGGTGCTGCATGGCTGGCTGTCGATTGCCAGCCCGTTCAGCGCCGAAATCATGGCGGCGCAGGATTATGACGCCATCTCCATCGACATCCAGCACGGCGCGGTCGACTACAAGGACGTGCTCGGCATGTTCCAGGCGATGCGCGCCTCCGACAAGGTGCTGATGGCGCGGGTGCCCTGGCTCGACCCGGCGTGGATATCCAAGGTTCTGGATGCCGGGGCTTATGGCATCATCTGCCCGATGATCAACAACCGGGCGCAGGCCGAGCAATTCGTCCGTTACATGCGCTACCCGCCGCTCGGGGAACGCAGCTTCGGCCCCACCCGCGCCGTTTACGCCGCCGGCGGCAATTATGCCGCGGAAGCCAATGACGAAATCCTCGCATTTGCAATGATCGAAACGGCAGAAGCGATGGACAATCTCGAAGAGATCGCTTCCACCCCCGGCCTCGACGGGATTTATGTCGGCCCCGCCGACCTGAGTTTCTCGCTTTCGAAAGGGCAACTGACACCTGCCTTTGACCGCGAGGAGCCCGAGGTCATCGACGCCATCAAACGCATCCTCGATGCCTGCCACCGCAACGGCATCAAGGCCGCCCTCCATTGCGGCACAGCGGATTACGCGGCACGCGCGGTGGAATGGGGTTTCGACATGACCACCGTATCAGGCGATTCCCGCCTGCTGGCCGCTGCAGCGACGGAATCGACCGCGACCTGGCGCAGGCTGGTGGAAAAGACCGCCAAAAAAACCGATGGCAAAGGGGGGTATTGAATGCCGAACCTTCTCGTGGCCGGAAAACTTCATCCTTCCGGCGAGGCCATGCTGCGTGACCTGCCGGCCCTCGGCTTCTCCGTCCGCTATATCGAAGACGTTTCCGAAGCCTCCTATGCTCCCTTCATCGAAGAAGCGGATGCCATCGTCATTCGCACACAGCCGCTTTCGGCAGCCACCATTGCCAGGGCCGGACGGCTGAAAGTGGTGTCCCGCCATGGGGTGGGTTACGATAGCGTCGATCTTGCCGAACTCAACCGCCGCAACATCGCACTCACCATCGTCGGCGATGTCAATTCCGTGTCCGTCGCCGAACATGCGATGATGCTGCTGCTGGCGGCGGCAAAGCGGGCCATACTCGCCGACCGCGCTGTCCGGGAGGCCGGACAGTGGAGTTGGCGCAACAGGCTGGAGCAGCAGGAAATATCCGGCAAGAACCTGCTCATCCTCGGTTATGGCCGGATCGGGCGGCATCTTGCCAGAATGGCTTCGGGTTTCGGCATGCATATCCGCGCCTACGACCCCTACCTGCTGCAATCAGGATGGCCCGAAGGGCCAACAAGACCCGTATCGCTGGAAGAGGGCCTGCCCTGGGCCGACTATATTTCCGTGCATATTCCCAAAGGGCCAAGCCCGGCAATCGGGGCCGCGGAAATCGCGCTGATGAAACCCGGTGTCGTCCTGTCAAACACGGCCCGTGGCGGTGTCGTTTGTGAAAAGGCGCTCAGCGAAGCGCTTGCCTCGGGTCATGTCGGCGCGGCCGGGCTGGATGTCTTCGACGACGAGCCGCCGGAAGGCTCCTCCCCGCTGCTATCGCAGTTCAACACTGTCCTGTCGCCGCATATTGCCGGGCTTACGACGGAATGCGGGGAGAGGATGGCCATCGCGTCCATCCAGAACGCCGTCAATTATCTGAAAGGGACGATCGATCCCGGCCTCATCGTCAATCCGGAATTTGCCCATGTCTGAAAAACCCGCTCTACGCGTCGGCCTCATCGGCACCGGCTTCATGGGCAAAGCCCACGTCTTCGGTTTCGCCTCTGCCCAGAAGGTCTTCGACCTCCCCTACCGGATCGAATTGCACACCGTTGCCGACATCACCGAAGATGCGGCTTTACGGGCAGCTGCGGATTTCGGCTTTGCCCATTCCACGGCGGACTGGCGCAGCATCATCACCGATCCGGATGTCGACCTCGTCGACATCACCGCGCCGAACGCCCTGCACAAGGAAATGGCGATTGCCGCGATTGCCGCCGGCAAACATGTCTATTGCGAAAAACCGCTGGCGCCGCTTGCTGCGGATGCCGGCGAGATGGCCGCTGCCGCGGCTGCGCGTGGCGTCAAAACACAAGTGGGCTTCAACTATCTCTGCAATCCCATGCTGCGGCTGGCGCGGGAAATGGTGGCGGCAGGCGAACTCGGCAAGATACGCGGTTATCGTGGTCTGCACGCAGAAGATTATATGGCCGACGCCTCCGGCGCCTTCACCTTCCGCCACGACCCGGCCGGCGGCGGTGCACTTGCGGATATCGGCTCTCACGCACTTGCCACAGCCGAATTCCTGCTCGGCCCGATAACCGAAGTGATGGGGGATTGCGTGACGCTGATTGCCGAGCGGCCGGATGGCAAGGGCGGCACACGCAAGGTGGAAGTGGACGATGTGGGGCGCGCCTTCCTGCGTTTTGCCAATGGTGCGCAGGGCTCGGTCGAAGGCAACTGGATCGCCACCGGCCGCAAGATGCAGCATGATTTCGAGATCTACGGCGACAAGGGTGCGCTTTACTTCACACAGGAGCGGTTCAACGAGCTACATTTCTATTCCGCCGCCGATCCAGCCGGCCGCCGTGGCTTCCGCAAAATAGAGGCCTCTCCTGACCACACGCCCTATGGCCGCTTTTGCGTCGCGCCCGGCCATCAACTCGGCTTCAACGACCTGAAAGCCATCGAAATCGAGGGTTATCTCCGGGCGATCGCGGGACAGGCACCAGAGCCTTTCGGCTTCGCTGCCGGCCTGCGCATCCAGCGGCTGGTCGAGACGATCCAGCGCTCGTCATCCGCCCGGCAATGGATGGATGTCGCTGCCTGAAATCCCGGATTAAACGGCGGGCTGCGGACCCTCATGCCTCTTGGAAAACCGCAATAAATATTGCAAGATCATGCCATGAAGCAACAACCGCAGCCCGTCGACCCTCCGAAAGATTACGAAGAACTGATCCGCCTCATCCATGATCGTCATGATCAGATGAGCAAGACCTATCAGCGGATCTCCGTTTATCTGACGCAGAACCCCAATGAAGTCGCCGTGCATTCGGTCAATACCATTGCAGAGCGGCACAACATCCACGCCTCCAGCTTCGTGCGGTTTGCGCAGTCGCTGGGCTACAAGGGGTTCAAGGAGCTGCAGGCGCTGTTCCAGAAACGGCTGGCGACGGCGGCTCCGGGTTTCGAGGCACGCGTGCGCGCGCTCGACGATGAATTGCAAAGCCGCGAGGACCGTTCGGAATACGGTTTCCTTCACGATCTTGTCGTCAGGGATATCGCCTCCCTTCAGGACCTGCTCGAACGCATCAGCGCCGAGCAGCTCGGCACCGCCGCCGATCTGATCGAGGCCGCCGGTACAGTCTATCTCGTCGGCCAGCTGCGCTCCGCACCGGTGGCGGAACTGCTGCGTTACATCCTCACCATGCTCGGCAAGCAATGTATCCTTCTCGATCCCGGCGGCGGGCTCGCCACCCATATGGCGCGAACGATGAAGACCGGTGACGTGCTGATCGCTGTGTCCTTCCGATTTTACGCGACGGAAGTGGTGAATATCGTCGAGGAGGCGGAAAAGATCGGTGTGCCGACCGTGGCGATTTCCGACAGTACCCTGTCGCCGCTGGCAAAATCGGCAAAGGTCCTGTTCTCGGTCCCCGAGCATGATTACAGCTTTTCCCGGTCTCTGGCCGCGCCGATGTGCCTTGCGCAGGCTCTGGCCGTCGCCGTTGCCGCACGGGTTCAGAAGAACGAAACAGCGCCGCGCATTCCGACGGTGACCGGCCTCTAGGCACTCACACTCAAAGCCCTGTGACGCCGTCCCAGATCAGCTTCACCGCCACCAGCGCCACGGACACATAGGTCAGTGGATAAAAGATCGAGGCGCGCATGTGGCGCACCGTCCAGGCGCCAAGCCATGTGGAGACGATCGCCAGCGGCACCATCAGGGCGGCGCGGCCGAGATTTTGCGCGCCGAAGCCGCCAAGAGCCGCATAAGGCACGAGCTTCAACACATTGGTAATGGCAAAGAACATCACATTGGTGCCGGTGAAAACCTTCGGGTCCATGCGAAGCGGCAGCAGGTAGACCTGCAGCGGCGGCGAACCCGCATGGGCGACGAAACTGGTGTAACCCGCAAGCAGGCTCCAGAAGCGTCCCGCCATCGGCCGCTCCTTCGCAACCGTCACCAGGACGCCCCTTGAAAGCACGACGCGCAGCACGAACACGGCCGAGACAAGGCCGACGATCAGGCGCACCACGGCATCCGAGGTGATCTCGGCGGTCATCCATCCAAGCCCGATGCCGAAAACGGCTGCCGGCAGAAGCTGGCGCATGATCCGCCAGTCGACCCATTTGCGCCAGGCGGCCACGCCGACCATGTCCATGACCACCAGAATGGGCAGCAGGATGGCCGCCGCCGTGACCGGCGACATCACCAGCGCCATCAGCGGCACGCCAAGCAGGCTCATGCCGCCGAGCCCGCCCTTGGAAAGCCCGACCAGCACGACGGCAAGCACGGTGACGCCCAGTTCCAGAGGAGAGTTGAAAAGGTTCAAGTGCATCTCCTCAGCATTGCCGCCGGCACCCCTGCCGGGGCACCGCGCGCATGGATATCAGCCCTTCCTGAGCCGGGCTTTTTGACGGTAGACATCAGCGACGACCGCGCTGACGATGATCAGTCCCTTGACGATCTCCTGATAGTAAGCATCCACACGCAGGAATGTGAAGCCCGACATCATCAGACCGAGGATCACCGTTCCGATAACGGTGCCGAAAATGCGCCCCCGCCCGCCGGAAAGGGATGTGCCGCCGATGACCGCCGCAGCGATGGCGTCGAGTTCATACATCATGCCCATACCGGCCTGCGCCGTTTCCGCACGGGCAGCGGTGACGATGCCGGCGAGGCCAGCGAGCAGGCCGGCAATGGCATAGACCTTGACCAGATGCAGCTGGACATTGATGCCCGACACGCGGGCCGCCTGCATGTTCGCGCCGATCGCATAAGTGAACTTGCCATAACGCGTATAGCGCAGGGCAATGTGGAAGGTGACGGCGACGAGCAGGAAGATGACGACAGGCCATGCGCCCGAGCCGATCGACGCGAAGCTCTCGGTCGGGAAGGAGATCGGTTGCCCCTTCGTATACCACTTGGCGATGCCGCGCGCAGTCACCATCATGCCCAGCGTGGCGATGAAGGGCGGTATTCCCGTCACCGCGATGAGCATGCCGTTAACGATGCCGGCAATCAGGCCGAGACCGAGGCCGACGGCCAGCGGCACCACCACGGGCATATCGGTGAGCGCCGGATAGATCGCCCGGGCGAAATCGCTGCTTTGCGCAAAACTCATGGCGATCATGGCCGTCATCGCCACCACCGAGCCCGAACTGAGGTCAATGCCGCCGGTGATGATGACCTGAGTGACCCCGACGGCGATGATGCCGACGACGGAGACCTGCAGGATCATGATCGTCAGGCGCTGCGGGCTGCCGAGAAAGCTCTGCCCCTGCACGAACCAGCCGAGCAACTCAAACACAAGTGCGACGCCGATCAGCACGGTCAGAATATTCAGTTCCTGCGGCAGCTTGCGCCTTTTCCGTTCGACCGGTTCGGTCTGTACGCTATCCATGATTTTTCCTCCCCGGCGTTACCGCCGTCGCAGCCTCAGCGGGCCGCCAGTTCCATGATTTTGACTTGGTCCGCTTCGGCGCGATCGAGAATCCCGGTCATATGCCCCTCATGCATCACGACAATCCGGTCGGACATGCCGAGAACCTCCGGCAGTTCCGACGAGATCATGATGACGGCGACACCTTCCTTCGCCAGACTGGAAATCAGGCGATGGATTTCCGCCTTGGCGCCGACATCGATGCCGCGCGTCGGTTCGTCGAGGATGAGGATTGCCGGTTTCGTCAGAAGCCAGCGGGCGATCAGCACCTTCTGCTGGTTGCCGCCGGACAGGTTTTCGATCCGCTCGTCGAGATCGGGCGTCTTGATGCGCAGTGCCTTCTTCATGTCGTTGCACAGCACCGTCAAACCGCGTTCATCGACATAACCCATCGCGGCATGGCCATTCTGGAGGGCCGCGATCTGCATGTTTTCGAGGATCGAGAGCGGTAGAAAACAGCCGGTTGCCTTGCGGTCTTCCGTCAGCAGCGCCATGCCCCTGCGCATCGCATCCCCCGGCGAGTGGATCGTGACTGGGGCGCCGTTGATGCGGATGGTCCCTTCGCTCGCCGGCACCACCCCGAAAATCGCTTCGGCGACGTTGGAACGGCCGGATCCCACCAGCCCCGCCACGCCGAGGATTTCGCCACGATGCAGATCGAAGGAAATACCACGGAAAACGCCGGACAAGCCGAGATCGCGGACCTCGAGAACCACGTCGCCGATCGATGCCTCCTGCTTGGGAAACATGTTGGTGATCTCGCGGCCGACCATCATTTTTATGATGTCGTCGCGCGTGACATCGGTGCTCGCATGGGTTCCGACATATCGCCCGTCGCGGAACACCGAAAACTCGTCGGCGATCTCGAACAGTTCATTCATCTTGTGGGTGATGTAGACGATGCCGATATTGCGCGCCCGCAGGTCGCGGATGATATCGAAAAGATGCGCGACCTCGGACTCCGTCAGCGCCGATGTCGGCTCGTCCATGATGAGCACGCTGGACTGGTAGCTGACGGCCTTGGCGATTTCGACCATCTGCCGCTGCGCCACCGTCAGCGTGCTGACCTCCGCCGCCGGATCGATATTGATCTTCAGCTGGTTAAACAGCGCCTTTGTCTCAGCAAACATTTGCGCATGATCTATGAGGCCAAGACGGTTTTTCGGTTCGCGGCGGATCCAGATATTTTCCGCCACCGTCATCCAGTCCATCAGGGCCAGTTCCTGATGGATCATGGCGATGCCGCGCTCCAGCGCATCGCGCGGACTTTTGAGGCGAACCTCTTCCCCCCGCAGCCGAACGGTGCCGGCATCCGGGCTGTAAATTCCGGCGATGATCTTCATGAGCGTCGACTTGCCCGCGCCGTTTTCGCCCATCAGCGCATGCACGGAACCGGGACGCAGCCGGAACTGGACGTCATCCAGTGCAACGACGCCCGGAAACTCCTTCCGCACCCCCTCGATTTCGAGAAGATAAGGTCCAATAGTCTGCTTGAAGCGTTCGATCGCCTCTAAGGTGGTCGTGGAAATCATATCTCACCCGTCCTTCATCCGGCCATCGGCCGGGCCATGATTTGCCGTGCCGGCGACCGGGGGAAACGCCCGGCCGCCGGCTGCAAATCAGTTGCTGGACTTGTATTGAGCGACATTGGCGGGGGTGACGAGTTCGAAGGGCACATCCACCTTCTGCTCGAATTTTTCGCCGCGCGCGATTTTCAGTACGGTCTCGAGCGACCCTTCGCCCTGGCCCTTGGCGGACTGATAGACCGTGACGTCGAGATCACCCGCTTCCATGGCCGCCAGCGCATCCTGCGTCGCATCGACACCGGCAACGACGACGTCTTTCATGCTGATGCCGGAGGATTTCAGCGCCTGGATTGCGCCGAGCGCCATCTCGTCATTATTGCCGAGCACGATGCTGGGCTTCATTCCGGATGTGATCCAGTTCGCCATCAAATCCATGGCCGGAGTGCGCATCCAGTTCGCGGTCTGTGCGTCCAGCACCTTGATGCCCTTGCAGGCATCGCTTTTGAGGACGCGTTCCGCGGCAGCAGTACGGCCGCGCTGGCCCGTGGTGCCGAGCTGGCCCATCAGAATGACGGCCTCGCCCTTGCCGCCGGCAAGCTTGCAAACCTCGGTCGCCTGCAATTCACCGGCCTGTTCCTCATTGGAGCCGACCCATGCCTGCTTTTCCGGGAATTTTTCCATATTGGCCGGAAGCATGTTCACGAAGACCAGCGGAATGCCCGCCTGATCGGCGATCTTCGACATGGCCTTGCCGGAATCCGCATCCACCAGCATGGTGATGATGCCATCGACCCCGGCCGCCACGAAGTTTTCGATCTGCGACTGCTGGCGGGCGATATCGCCCTGCGCATCTTCCATCTGGACTTCAACGCCGAGGTCCTTGGCGTGGCGCTGGATATTGTGACGCAATACGGTGAGATAATTATCGTCGAACAGCGACATCGCCACGCCAATTTTTTCGGCATGGGCGGCACTTGCCATCAGGGCGCAGAATGCGGTTGTGATTGCGATTTTTTTGATCACGAGATTTTCTCCTCCTCTTTTTCCCGCACGTGACGAATGTGTGCGACCATCCAAACCGGCGCTTCCCGGCCATCTCCAGGGCATGACTTCGCCTTGACGGATGCAGCAGCACAATCCGCCTCGAGCGAGGTCATGTCCTTTCGATCAGCCGAAACGGCAGCACCGTTTGCGCGCAGCTTCAATGCTGCGCCCGTCTCTCCCATGCGGCCGGCATTTTCCGGCTGCAGTTTCAACATAACGGGATGGAACTGGATTCGCAACAAAAATTGCAGAATTTTTATACGGCAATAAAATTTCCAGAATTTCACTCGCAGACCCAAGGCCATGAGGGGCGCCAGTACCCGGTGCCACGGCTTCGCGGGCCGAAACCGCGCGACTATGTTCCTTTTGAACAAGACCAGATGAAAGCGGCACCGTCAGGCCGCAGAAATTCACTCGACGAAAACCCGCACGCTCGAGGCGCGGCCGTCGGCATCGATCACTGTAAGCGTGGAAAATCCCTGGCCTTCCGGCCGCCATTCGCTGTTGCGGCGGTGGGACGCGTTCGGCAAGGGCAAACCATTGGCAAGCCAGCGGAAAGGTGCGCGCCCGCCCTGCAGCTTCAGTACCAGCGGCGAGATGCCCGACTGGCCGGAAAGCTCCACGCGCGCGCCTTCCGGCGGATAAACGATGCGCGGGGCGCTTTCACGTCTTGAAGCAGAAAGCAGGCCGCTGGCCGTCGTGGTGAAACGCCGCTGGTTGGCGGGGAGGTCATTGACCGCGACCCGCGCGACGCCGGAAGGCGCGGCAGGCATCGGCGTGATCGCCACGCCGGATTTTTCGAAAGCCTCGAACAGGATCGGGGCGGCCGTCGCATAACCGGCAATGCCCGGCACCGCGCCATTGTCGGCCCGACCGACCCAAACGCCGACCACATGCCGCCCGTCATACCCCACCGACCAGGCATCGCGATAGCCATAGCTGGTGCCGGTCTTGTAGGCGATGCCGCGCTGTTTCATGCCGAGCGGCGGCAGCACGCCGGAGAGGATGTCGGAGACATTCCAGATCGCGGCATCGGAGAACAAACGGTCGCCCTCCAGCCGTTCCGGGTCCGAGCGGACGCCGTCTCCAAGCCGCACGGGATCGCCGCCGGCCAGCCCCGCATAGAGCTGCACCAGATCGACCAGCGAAATACCCGCGCCGCCAAGGGCTATGGCAAGCCCGGGCGCTTCATTGGCGGGAAGCACGAGTTTGACGCCCACCCGCCGGAACCGCACCATCAGCGCCGAGGGGCTGACGGCATCGAGCAGCTTGACGGCAGGCACGTTGAGCGACAGTTGCAGCGCCTGCCGGATGCTGACATCGCCCTGATAATGCATGTCGAAATTGCGCGGTCTATAACCGGAAAAGTCGGCCGGGCGATCCTCGATGATGGTTTCCTGCCCAACAAGACCGTCTTCGAAGGCAAGGCCGTAGATAAACGGCTTGAGGGTGGAGCCCGGCGAGCGAACGGCCCGGCTCATCTCCACGAAACCGCGTCTTGCCGTATCGAGATAATCCGCCGAGCCCACTTCCGCCAGAATATCGCCGCTCTGCGCATCGGCCATGACGATGGCGACGGAGACCCTGTCGCCGAGCTTTTCCGCCGCATGGCGGGCGACACCCTCCAGCTCCCGCTGGATCTGCAGCTTCAGCGTGGAGCGCACCTCGGCAGTATTCGGGAATTTCACCCTTGCGGCGACGGCCATATGCGGCGCATAGGCCGGCAGGTCCTGCCGGTTGGCGGGCACATTCGCAAGCGCCGACCGTTCCGCCTCCCCCTCACCCACCACGCGTTCGACGGCAAGCCGTTGCAGCACCCGCTCCCGCGCCTGCTTCGCCGCCTCCGGAAAACGATCCGGACGTCGCTTTTCCGGCAATTGCGGCAGCGCCACCAAAAGGGCTGCTTCCGCCGTATCGAGCCGGCCCGGTTCCTTGCCGAACCAGGCGAGGCTTGCGGCGCGAATGCCTTCAAGATTGCCGCCATAAGGCGCGATATTCAGATAGAGATCGAGGATCTCCGCTTTGCTCAGCCGTCTCTCGATCTGAAGCGCGCGCGCGGCCTGCAGGAATTTCGCCGAAAACGACCGGTCGGCGCGCGGCTCGATCAACCGCGCCACCTGCATGGAAAGCGTCGATGCGCCGGAAACGATCCGGCCGTTGCTGGCCAATTGCCAGGCGGAGCGCAAAAGCGCCCAAGGATCGACCCCGTGATGCTCATAGAAACGCTGGTCTTCATAGGCCACCAGCATGCGCAGGAATTGTGGGTCGACTTCGGCGGCCGAGGTTTTCAGCCGCCAACGGCCATCGGGTGTCGCGAAAGCGCGCAAAAGCCTGCCGTCACGATCCAGAACCTCGAAGGATCGTTGCTGCGCAGCGTCCAGCGGCGGCGGATAGGCCTTGTCCAGCGCATCAAGACCAAAGGCCGCGCCGCCCATAAGCAGCGCGGCCGTCATGATGCCGACAATGATCGCCTTCTTCCGCCTCATGGGTTTGCCGAGCGCACCTCCATGCGGCCGGTTGCCGTGCGGGCAGCAAATTGCGGCCGGTACATATCCTCAACCGAAGCTGCCGGATGATCGTAGGTGCCAGGGGTAACGGCGCGGACCACATAGGCAAGCGCAATTTCCGAACTGTCGCCGGCGGAGCGGTCGAAGGCCGCCACGAAACGGTCGTAGCGGAATTCCGTATGCGCCGCTTCCGTTTCCGGCAGCCAGTCGAAATTCGAAAGCGCTGCCGAATTGACGAGGCTCGGATTGTCGATTTCGAAACCGGAGGGCAACAGGTCTGTTACCAGAATACGCGACTGCCAGTTATTTTGCGGCACCACATTCAGCACCACGACATAACGCTCGTTCTGGATCACCTCGCTCGGGTTCACCTCCTCACCATCCATGGAATAATAGGTGCGGGTAATGGTGAAGCCTTCGCCGCCCGCCGCAAGCGGCTGCGCCGGCGGCGCCACCGTGGTGACGACGGCCGTGACCGGATCGGCCGAGGCATTGGCGATCTTCAAGGGTGCGGCCAGCAATTCATCGCCGCTCATCCGTTTGCCGAAACCGCCGGTCTGCAGATCGCCGTTCACATCGAGACGGATATCCTTGTCCTCGCCTTTGACGGCGCGGGCGGCAAGCAGCATCCATGCCTGTTCCTGGGTGCTGGTATAGGGCTTCTTTTCCCATTCCTTGGCCACCGCACCGGCAAGCTGCGGCACGACGGCCGGAACCGGCCGGCTTTCCGCCGCAAGCGCCAGCGTCGCCGCGCCGTCACGCAGGGCGGAGCCGTAATCCGCGCGCGAGAAGCTGACATTGGTGGTGCGGCTTGCCATGTCGAGCGAAGCGCCGAACACGGCCTTCGAACGGGCCTGATCGCCATAAAGCGAGAGGGCGGCGGCAACCTGCGCCTTGGCGAGCGGTGTCGGGAAATCGGCAAGCGCCGTATCCGCGTAATAACGCAGATCGTTGATCGCCGCCTTGCGGTTGCGCGCCAGCACATAAAGCGAATAGGCGATCTCGTTGCCGCGATCCTTGACATTGCTGTCATAGGAAAGACCGTTTTGCAGGTTGTTCAGCGCCTGCACCATGGCCTGTTCGGGCACATCGTAATTCTGCTCACGCGCCCTTGTCAGGAAGTCGCTGATATAGGCATCGAGCCACAGATCGCCATAACCCGGCGACCAGAGGCCGAAGCTGCCGGAACTGGACTGGAAGGACAGCACCCGGTAGATCGCCTCCTGCACGCGCTTGCGGGTGTCGGGGTCTTCTGCAAGGCCGCTATCCTTCGTCAGTTCCGAAACGTAAAGCAGCGGCAAAGCGCGGCTCGTCGTCTGTTCGGCGCAGCCGTAAGGATATTTGTCCAGCATCATCACCAGCGCCGGAATATCGAAGGCGGGCGAACGCGTGACATTGACGGCGACGGAAGAGCCGAGAAGCATGCTGTCTGCCAGAAGATCGCCGTTGATCGTCAGGCTGCTGTTCGGAGCGATCTTGATTTCGCGCCGCGTCGTCACCGGCAGAACGGCCGGACGCACCGGAACGTTCAGAACCTGCTCCAGTGAAAGACCGGCGGCATTGGAAACCTTGATGGTGATCGCGCCATTGCCGGGCTGTTCGCCCGTCAGCGGCACCGTCAGCGAAGACTTGCCGCCTTTCTGAAGCGCGAGAGTTTGCGACATCTCGCCCTGATCGACGGTCAGCGCCGTATTGCTGGTCACATCCAGCCGATAGTCGCCGGCCTCGCCATCCGTATTGGCGATATCGAGCCGCAATTGCGAGACATCGCCGGGTGCGAGGAATTTCGGCGCGCTGGCCGTGACTACCACGGGATCGCGAATGATGGCGTCGGAGACGGCGTGTCCCACGCCTGTCTTCGTCCAGGCCACCGCCATGATGCGGGCAGTACCGTTGAACTGCGGAATATCGAAGCTGACCGTCGCCTTGCCGTCTGCGTCGAGTTCGACCGGACCGGCAAAGAAGGCCACGAGCTTTTCCGTGGGCGGGCTGCCCTGAAGGGCTGCCTGCCCGCCGTCGCCGCCGGTGCGCAGCCGGCCGGTGGCGCCGAGCGAACCGGCGATCAGGCGGCCATAGAGGTCGCGGATTTCCAGCCCCAGCCGGCGCTGGCCGAAATACCATTCATCCGGCTTCGGCGGCTCATAGCGGGTAAGGTTCAATATGCCGACATCGACGGCCGCAACGATGGCATAGGCCTTTTCGCCAACGCCGGCACCGGCAACGGTGATCGGAATTTCAAGCGGCTGGCGCGGCAGCGTCTTCTGCGGCGCGCCGAGCGTGACGGCAAGTTTGCGCTCGGCCGGATCGACGGCGAGCCATTTGATGCCGATGGCGCGCATCGGCATACGGCTTTCCTGCGCATCGCCGGGGCGGAACAGCGTGGCCGTCACATAAGCGCCCGCACCCCATTCCTCGGTGACGGGAATGTCGATCTCGCCGCCATCCTCGCCGATCTCGGCATTCTGAACGGCAATCAGCTTTTCCGAACCGGAAGTCACCATCAACTCACCGGCAAAACGCGACGAAACCTTGAGTTTGGCCGTATCGCCGATCTTGTAGCTCTGTTTGTCGAGAGCGATTTCCAGCGCATCCGGCGTTTCCGTCGAGCTTGCCTCGACATAAAAACCGGCATCGAACTCAACGCTGGAGACAGGCGCGCCATTGCCGGCGCCCTCCACTTCCAGCCGGTAACGGCCCCAGGTGACGGGCACGGAAATCTCACCGCCATTGGCATCGACAGACAAGCTGCCGGCTTCCTGCTGCTTGGTATATTCCACCGGCTCGTAACGCCAGGAATTGCCCTGTCGGTACCACTGATAGTTCCGCTCGACCTTGATGAGCTTCCAGGTCAGGCCATTCATCGCCTGTTTGGCACCGTCAGCATTGACGCCGATGATGTGGAAACGACCCACGGAATTCTGGGCGAGATCGCCGGAAAATTGCGGTTTGATACCGATGACCGGCGCTTCAGCCTTGATGGGCAGCGTCAGGGAGCGCTCCACGGCACGGCCGCCGGCCTCCTGCATGCGCACGGTGATGTTGGCGGAAAGAAGCTGCGTTGTGGATGGCAGGTCGGTCAGATCGACATTGAAGCTCGCCTTGCCCTCTTCGTCCAGAACCGGCAGATCGGCAAGCGTGGTGCGGTTTTCCTCTTCGCTCTCCTCATCGGCCAGACCGAAGAAATAACCTTCGAAATCGGCGCTGGTGCGCGTCGGCTTGATCGCGACCTCGCCTTCCAGCGTCAGGCCGGCAGCGGGCGCGCCATAGAGATAACGGCCATCGACGTCGATTGCCGTTTCCGCGCCGGGGTCGATCTGCTTTGCCTTGCTGGAAAGATCGAACTCGGTGCGGTCAGGCACGAAATCATCGACGAGGAAGCTCTTTTCGCTGATCGCAGGCGTTTTCGGATCGGTATGGATGCGCAATGTCCAGGTGCCGCGCATCGCATTTGCCTGCAACGGCAGATCGACCGCATGGCCGCCCAGCGCCTTGCCGTCGCTGACGAAGCGCCGGTCCTCGACACCGTCAGGGCGCGAGAAGATGAAAGTGAGCGGAAGATCCTCGATTGCCTTGCCGTCGACATCGCGGGCAAGCGCTGCGGCATGCACAGTCTCGCCGGCGCGGTAGATGCCGCGTTCCGTCCAGCTGAACACGTCGATGGCACCGGGGGCTGCACGTCCCGTCACGCCGCGATCCGAAAGATCGAAGCCGGCGCGGGTCATGTCGAGGAAAACGTAGTCCTTGTCGCCGTTGCGCGCGGTCAGGATCGCAGGCGCCTGCGCCGCCGTGCCGCGCATCAGGCCGGCCGAGAACACCGCGCGGCCGTCCGCATCGGTCTTCGCGGTGCCCAGCACCTCATTATTCTTGGCGAGCAGCTGCAAATCCACATCTGCAAGCGGCTTGGCACTGCCAAGTGCACGGACAAAGACATTCAGGCCATCGGTTCCGGCATAGGTGGTGATACCGGTATCCGACACCAGGAACCATTGCGTGGCGCGCGAATCCCATGTTTCCGGCGCGGTGCCCGGCGGCACGGCGGTCAGCACATAGATGCCGGGCTTGCGCTCCGGCAGGGCCTCATCCACCGGGAAGCTCGTCACCACATCCTTGTTGAGATCGGGCTGGATATCGATCGAGCCCTGCCAGACAAGCTCGCCAATTTCGTTTTCGATACGGTCGGCATTGTAGCCGTCCATCTGCGTCAGAAACTGCGAGTTTGAAAGAAGCGAGGTGATGTTGCGGTCGCCGACGCGATAGAGCTTCAGGTCGGCCTTGTCGGCATTGACAGAGACAATTGGAATGCCGCGGCGCGCCGTGCCCGGCAGCACGAAATTCTCGCCGGTGAAGCGCACGCTGGCGGCGCGGTCACGCACATAGATATCGAGATCGACCTGCTTTTCCAGAGGCTCTTCCACCGAAGACGGCAGGCCGGCGCGAAACGCGATCTTGTAACGCTGGCCATGGGTCAGGCCTTCCACGCAAATCTCGCTGCCCTTCGCCTCGATGGCCTTGGGCGCTGCCCCATCCAGCGTGATGAACGAGGAATAGTCTACGCCGTTCTTTACCAGCGGCTCGGAAAACTGCACGCAGGCGCGCGGGCTGACGCTATCCGTATCCACGGTATTGTTGATGACGCGGAAACCCTGACGCGTGCGCAGATCGGCATAGGCCGCCCTGGTCTGTGCATTGTCGGTAAGCGCGAGGCTTTCCTTATAGGCATTGAGTGCCGCGCGATAATTCTGGGTTCGCTCAAAGGCCTTCGCCAGCCGGTTCAGGGCCTCGGTGCGGGCGCTGACCGTGCGGCTCAGCTGGTAAGCGTTGATGGCGGCGGAAGCGGCCTGTCCCGCTATCGAATAATTATCGGTGACCTGCGCGGCCTTTTCCGACAATTCCGCCCAGAGCGCACCATCGTCAGGTGTGATCGCAAGGGCCTGTTTATAGGTCGTGACCGCATCGGGAATATTGCCTGCGGCTGCCTGCTGCCGCGCCGTCTCCACGAGGGCTTCCAGACCCTGTTCGCCCTCACCGTCATTTGCCGCAAGGCCGGATTTCAGCCGGCGCGCTTCCTGCTGCAGGCTGTCGGTCACGAAGGACAGGCGCTGCGGCGCACCGATATCGGCTTCCGCGGCCACTTCCACGATCTTGCCGGCAACCGCGCCGGGGAAGGCGTTCAGCTGATTGAAATCCGATTTGAGGAAGCACCATTTCACCTTGGGATTGTAGGTAAAGGCCTTGCAGGCGGTATCGCCGACGCAAATCTCGCCGCATTGCTCCAGCGAGACATTCTGCTCCGTCCTGAGATCGAAGCCGAAATAATCGCCATTTTGGGTCGTAACGACCTTGCGGGAGGGTTCCGCCGCCATGGCTGGCGGAAAAAACAGGGCGGTTGAGACCGCAACCAGCGAAATCCGGACGAGCGCGCGCAACGACATCAGTTTTCTCCCCGCAACAGACATGTCGGGCGGGACTCTGGTCAAATCCACGCATGGTTGTCAACGCATCTTCGTCAATTGGCGACACGCAATGTGTAAAGACGGGCAAGCGCGAAGGTCAGTCTTCTATTTTTCGCGCTTCCGAAATCAGCATGATCGGCACGCCATCGCGGATCGGATAAGCAAGCCTGGCGCTCTCGGAGATGAGTTCATTGCGGGCGCGGTCATAGGCAAGGCGCCCTTTCGTCAAAGGGCAGACCAGCAGCTCCAGCAGCTTGGGATCGACATTGCTCATCCTGTCGTCCATGGCGGCGATCCTATTGCAGCACGTTGCCGCCCTCGCCCGATCCCTGGGCAAGAACGATCTCGGTGATGGCGATCAATGTTTCGGCCCGCGTCTTCAGGTCCGGCGCTTCCAGAAGCGCCTGTTTTTCCGCCGGTCCGAAGGGAGACATCATGGAAAGCGAATTGACGAGAACGCGATTGCCCGCCCTTTCCACGCTTTCCCAATCGGCTTCCAGCTGGTTGGCATCCAGAAACGAGCGGAATACCCGGAGCAGGTTTTCGCGGTCCACCGCATCCTCGTCATACTCGCCGGAAAGATCGGCGATGAAGGGCGCATGCCGGAAGCTGCGATAGGGTTTGCCCGCCTCCACCTCTTCCAGCAGGCGGAAGCGGCACACGCCGGTGAGCGAGATGATATAACGGCCATCGCCGGTTTCGGAAAAGGACGTGATGCGGCCGAGGCAGCCGACGGCGCTTAGCGGACCGCCCTCAAGCCCCGCCTCGATGACATGCAGGGCGGGCTGCACCATGCCGATGATGCGGTGGCCGGCCAATGCCCAGTCGATCATGGCGAGATATCGAGGCTCGAAAATATTGAGTGGAAGATGGCCTTCCGGTAGAAGCAGCGCGCCCGGCAATGGAAAGACCGGCACGGTTTCCGGCAGATCGTCGTTCTTCACATATCTCGCATTTCCGACATGCATGGGAATCAAGCCCCCTGTTCACTGGTGCCCGGCCGGCGGATCAACCGCCGCGGCCGGGATATGCCCGCATTACGAAAACAGTATCGCCGAAAGCTTCCTGCGGCCGGCAACGGTTGCCGGG
The DNA here is from genome assembly GCF_044626815.1 of Agrobacterium sp. P15N1-A. Lineage (NCBI taxonomy): Bacteria > Pseudomonadati > Pseudomonadota > Alphaproteobacteria > Hyphomicrobiales > Rhizobiaceae > Agrobacterium > Agrobacterium sp. P15N1-A. The sequence goes on from NZ_JBIUPF010000004.1 coordinate 161,331, forward strand.
TCCTTGAAGCCCCAGGCCTCGAAAAACTCCAGAAGCTGGCGGCGCGCGCCGTCATCGTCGAAGGTCCGGTCCTTGCGCATGACGTAAAGCAGATGGTCCGCGGCCTCGTCGCGCCGGCCTTGAGCATTCAGCACCTTGGCAAGCTTCACCCGCGCCTCGTGACGATCGGGATCGAGCGCCAGCTCGCGCTCCAGCGCGACCGGGTCGCCGATCTTGCGGGCTTCCTCATATTGCGCGATCTTTTTCGAAACGAGTTGAATGCCCGCATCTTCGTTGAGTTCCGCAGGCAGCGAAGAGAGCAGTTCGCTTGCCCGCTCATATTGGCCGGCGGCGATCATGCATTCGGCGATACCGGCAATCGCGGCCGGATTTTCCGGATCGGCCTGCATGACGGCGCCGAAAAGCTGCGCCGCGCCGTTGAAATCGCCATCCGCCAGAAGCTGCTTCGCCTCCGTCAGAACAGCCTCGATCTCGGCCTTGGGATCGCCCGCATCAGGCCCGGCGATCTTCTCGATGAACTGCTTGATCTGGCTTTCCGGCACGGCACCCATGAAGCCATCCACCGGCCGGCCGTCGGCAAAGGCGACGATTGCCGGAATGGACTGGATACCGAGCTGGCCGGGAATCGACGGGTGGTCGTCAATGTTCAGCTTCACAAGCTTCACGCGGCCATTCGCCTCGTTGATGACCTTCTCGAGCACCGGCGTCAGCTGCTTGCACGGGCCGCACCAGGGCGCCCAGAAATCCACCAGAACCGGCTGGCGACGCGATTCCTCAAGAACGTCCCTGGAGAAACCCGCCGTCGTGGTGTCCTTGATGTGGCCGGAGGCCGCGCCGTTCAGTTCGCCATTATGATGGGCGCTTGCGGTCATCTGCCCGCTATAGGAACCGCCGTAAGGATTATTTTCGCCGCTCATGCCGGTCTCCCGTAACCTCTGTCATATGTCTTATTTGAAGCAAAGATCGTATCTCACTCGCTGACTTTCAAGACAAGCGGCGCATGTCCGGTTGCCTCGAGAAAGCGAATGAGATCCGTGGACGCGATCGTTGTCGTCTGGTCGTTGGAAAGCGGATGGCCATTGACCAGCTCATTTTCCAGAAGCCCGCTGTCGAGCACGAAGGTGACCTGCCTGTCGGTGTCGTTGATGGCTCCGAACACCGTTACCGAGCCCGGCACGACGCCCAGATATTCAAGCATCTTTTCCGGTCTGCCAAAGGACACGCGGCTTGCCGCACCGATGGTCTTGTGAACGCTTTTCAGATCGACGACCGCATTTTCCTCAACGGTCAGAACGAAATACTGATCCTTCTTGTCCTTTACAAAGAGGTTCTTTGTATGGCCGCCGGGAATGAGGTCGCGCAGCGACTGGGATTCGGCGACGGTAAACACCGGTTCGTGCTGCTTCGTGGTGTGGGAAATGCCGAGTCCGTCGAGAAACTCGAACAGCTCCGATGCCGTCTTCCGGGAATTTTCCGCCATATCCTGCCGCCTGCCTCTACCGATTCCACTATGCTTGTTTCCTGATTAAGCGGGCAACCGACGCTTGGCAACGCAGGAAAAAACAGCGGCATGAAAAATTCTCAATCATTTCCGCCGCTTGTCGCATTTCTCAAAGAAATTTTCGCGTTTTTGTCATTTCCCTGTTGCATTCCAAAATCGATTGAGCGATATAGCGCCCGTCGCCGCTTGGTGGCCCACGGTTCAGCGAACTACCCCGGACCGGTGGATTTGAGCGGGTGTAGCTCAGGGGTAGAGCACAACCTTGCCAAGGTTGGGGTCGAGGGTTCAAATCCCTTCGCCCGCTCCAAATTTTCCTAAAGATAGAATATTTATCGAAGCATTCCTGTGCGCGCGCGTCGCATCGTTCCGTGTCGTGCGGCTTGAAACTCGGCCTGCCCAGCCCCCTGTCGGTAAAGCGTGACGGAAATTATTCCGCAAGCGGAACTTATGCGGAAGATGTCCGTTTCAGACCCGAGGCTCCTAACCTCAGTTCCCCTCTGATTGCCCGCCATGAGCGGGCATTTTTTTGCCGGTGCCCCTGGAACAGCTTATGTGCACAGCACGTTCTCCTGCGTTGTTCAACGCGGGGAAGAGCCATGTCCGCACATCCTGGAAGAATTCTCTTGATTGCCGCATTCGCCACCTTGTCAATATCAGGCACATCCTTTGCCGCAGATATGACAGTTTATCGTGAGGAACGGGTTTTGCCGCACAGAACACATCCTCAACCGCAGCGCATCGAAAATACCTATTCCAATCCCGCAGAAATGCGCTGCACCGAAAATATCGTGTCCTATCGCTCCCCTTACGAGCGGCAGACGGAACAGGTCACGCTCTGCCATCCTCCACTAAACTGGCGAACAGGGCCATCAACAGCAACAATATGGTCGCCTTGATCTTGCCATAATTCATTCAATGTGCTTTTGTGCAGCCGCCCTTGTGGGAGGGGGTAGAGGTCGAGACCCGCTGGCTGCATTTTGGCAGTAAGCGGGTTTCCCTTTTTTTGGGCATGACTTACCGGCAGGCACCATCGGATCCATCGTTTCTCCGGCTCGGAAAATCAATGAAACATGGGCGCAGAATCGTGCGGTTTGGATTTTTCGTATGAAGGAAAGTGGTAGCGGGAGAGGGACTTGAACCCCCGACACGCGGATTATGATTCCGCTGCTCTAACCACCTGAGCTACCCCGCCACAGGGGAAACGTGACAGTCATGTGACCGGCCGTTCCATCAGGATGAGCGGCTTATAAGGTGCCGCTCCCCAAAGTGTCAAGCGCAAGATGCGCAAAAAATTCGCTTTCCGCATCGCTGCAAAAAGCGAGTGGTTTCAGGCGGCAACCGGCTTTTCCAGAAGCGCCTTTAGCGACGCCTCGGCTTCGGCCGAGCGTTCCGACCGTTCGATGAAACCGCCGCCGTAAACGCGGGCATCCGCACCCGGCGCGGAATAAAGCACGCAGGCCTGACCGGGAGCGACACCGGCCTCCCCGGTCATCAGGTCCACATAAATACCGTTTTCATCCGCATGCAGCACCGCTTCCGTCGGCGGGCGGGTGGAGCGCACCTTGGCGAAACAGGCAAAGCCCTGCCCGGCATCGCTCGCCAACTCGCCGTCGCCCAGCCAGTTCATGTCACGCAGATAGACCCGGCGGGTTTCCAGCGCCTCGCGCGGGCCAACGATGACCCGGCGGCCGCGTGCATCGAGATGCACGACATAAAGCGGCTCCCCCGTCGCGACACCAATGCCGCGGCGCTGGCCGATCGTGTAATGCACGATGCCATCGTGGCGGCCGAGCACGCGCCCGTCGAGATGGACGATATCGCCCGCCAATGCCGCATTCGGCTTCAGCTTGTTGATGATATCGGTATATTTGCCCTGCGGCACGAAACAGATGTCCTGGCTGTCAGCCTTCTTGGCGACGACCAGCCCCATATCTTCCGCCAGAGCGCGCGTCTCGGCCTTGGAGAGGCCGCCGAGCGGAAAGCGCAGATAATCGATCTGTTCCTGCGTCGTGGCGAACAGGAACCAGCTCTGGTCACGGTCGCTGTCGATCGGCCGATAAAGCGCACGCCGCCCCAACTGACCGGAAACGGGATTGGGACGCGAGCGGATGTAGTGGCCGGTCGCCAGCGCATCGGCGCCGAGTTCCTGCGCCGTGGCGAGCAGATCGGCGAACTTTACCGTCTGGTTGCAGGCCACGCAGGGGATCGGCGTTTCACCCATCGCATAGGCTTCGGCAAAGGGGTTGATGACGGTTTCGCGGAACCGCGCTTCGTAATCCAGCACATAGTGGGGAATGCCGAGCGTTTCGCAGACCCGGCGCGCATCGTCGATATCCTGCCCCGCGCAACAGGAGCCCGCGCGGTGCACGGCAGCACCGTGGTCATAGAGCTGGAGGGTAATGCCGAGGACATCATAACCCTCGCGCTTGAGGATACCGGCCACCACCGAAGAATCGACGCCACCGGACATGGCGACAACGATCCGGGTATCTTCCGGCCTCTTGTCAAAATCGAGCGTATTCACGTTTTTTCCCATCGTCAGTCATAACGGGGGTAAAGGCCCCGCCGCCTGTCGGTCATCCGCTGCGAGAAACCTGGCCATCAATGGGGCCGTCCTGTCTCGCTATCCTGCGGATTTAAGGGCTGCATATAGAAAGGAATGGCCGCGCACGCAAGTACGGGGCGGAAAACCGCCCCGCAAAGCCGCCAGATTCAGGCTGGGACCGGCCGTCAGGCGCCGGCCGTCTTCTGGCCGCTGCTGCCGAACCACTTGTCACGCTCCCGCCACAGGGCTGGCAGAGCCAGCAATCCGATAGCCGTGAAGGCGATCAGCGTCTTGTTGAGTTGCGACAGTTCCGCCGTGCGGCCATCCAGATAATAGACGCCATAAACGATCGCCACGTGCCAGACATAGACCTGCAGCGAATGGCGGCCGAGCAATTGCAGGAACTTCAGCGACAGCACCCAGATGACGCCCTCGGCGATGGAGCGCACGAGCGGACGGTGGTGTTTCGGACCTGCGATCACCAGCCAGGTCAGGCCGACGCCGACGGCGAGGAAGTTGATGAGATAGACCGGGCCGAAATCGGCGCGGATTTCCATCGTGGAAAATTTGCCCATCATGAATTCCGGCATCAGGCCCCAGGCGGTGGCGATGCGCAGCGGCATGAAGAACAGGCAGATGACGAGTGCCGCCTTCGGCAGCCACGTATGCTCAGGCGAGAAGATCGCCTTCCACGGAATGCGATTCTGCGCCGTCATCGCGCCCATCACCAGCGCCGAATAGAATACGAGCTGCCAGCCGAGCAGGTTGAAGCTGACGCGAATGCCCTGCTCGTCCGCACCCTTCACGAGTTCGTTGAGGGGGGTCGTCACGATCTGCTGGAGGCCAAGCTGGCCGGCCATCCAGACCAGCAGGGAGCCGGCCATGACATAGGCCCACTTGCCGTCGAGGCAGAGCTTCACCAGCACCGGCGCAAAGATCATGTAGACGATATATTGCGGCAGAATATCCATGAAGGTCGGCTGGAACAGGAATGTCGCAATCGCCGCCAGTCGCAGCGGATCGTCGAATGACGTCATGCCAAGCCAGTTGTACCAGATATAGGGTGCGTGCGGGATGACCATGCGGAAGAACAGCACGGCGATGACGAGACCCATCGCGTAACGATAAAGTTCCAGCGCGCGGTTCCAGATCATCTGCTTGCCGGCGTCATAGCCGTATTTCATCATCTTGCGCGCATAGACCATGCCGATCAGCAGGCCGGACAGGAACACGAAGCCCTGGGCGTCCTCGACAAAGGCAAACTGCCGGTGATTGATTTCCACCAGCCAGAAGCCGCCGGCAAACACCAGATGGTTGATCAGCATGAAGACGAGGAAGTAACCACGCATCCCGTCGATCAGGTCAAAGCGTTTCATCTCGATAGCTCTCCGTTCTCGCAGGGCCTGCATTGCCCGGCCACCCAGCCCGGCTTGGGAGGGGCCGGGGATTGGATTGTCAACGCTGTTTTGCGCCTGAGGTTCCCTTTCCAAAGCGGTTTAGAACCGGCACGAAAAGTCACATTGACGTGTATGCGTTCTGGTTAGGATGCAGGGACTGAATGCCGGATGAATAAAAAAAGGCAATTCCGTGAAGCGGATGAGCCATGCGCGGGCAACATGCCGCGAGAGGCAGGGCTCAAAGCCTTGCATGGCAGGGCGAAGCGGAATTCACCGCCGATGAGCGGGGGAGATATCACCCATTAGATTTATCAGTCGTTTTTTAGCCGCGCCTTGCCGCCTCTTTCGCCAAGCGAGCGTCGGCGCAACCATGCTTTCCGGGAGCGAGACGAGCAAAGGCCCGGCGGTCACCAAACCGCCGGGCCTTTATCCGTTAAACACGCTTCGATTCGTCAGGCAGCAGCCTGAATGGCGGCCACCTGCCAGTTGTCGTTTCCGGGGCGGCGAACGAAGGTCCACATTTCCACCGCTTCAGAAGGCTGGTGCTCGTCACCTTCGATCACCTTGCCGGAGGTACGGTCGCGCATCACGTCGATGGCGGAGTAACGCATCGCCACCGTTGCATAATCCTGGCCCTCTTCGTGCCATGCTTCGGCGACGTCGCCCTGTAGCAGCGTCACATCGCGGACGTCGTTTTTTACGCCGCTCGTGGCGTTGTCGCTCAGTTCTTCTGCGAGGTAAGACATGGCTTCCGGCGTCGTCAGCTTGCGCAATGTGCCATAATCCTCGGCGGCATAGGCGGCCTGCACGTCTTCCAGCATTTTCTGGAAAGTTTCGAGATCGCCCTGGGTAATGCCGATTTCATCGCCTTCCGACATGGCGTTGGCATGAGGCGCAGGCTTTGCCGTTGCGGCAGCGGCGGCCACACCGCCCGCAGTGCCGGCCAGCGCGCCGATCTTCGGAATCTTGAACGAGGAAGCGGCAGAACCCGCCTGCGAAGCGCCATTATAGGAAGAACCGGAATGATCCGTGCGCTGAGACCCGCCGGCCGAGCCATAAGCGGGTTGGCCCTGACGACGCGAGGCGAAGAAACGCATGGCGAGCATGACCAGAAGACCGATCAACGCCACCTGCAACAGCATGCCGATGAAACCGGCCATGCCGCCAAAACCGCCACCCAGCAGCATGCCGAACAGACCGCCCATCAAGAGGCCGCCCATCAAACCACCCATCATGCCGCCGAACAGGCCGCGGCTCTGCTGCGGTGCCTGCGCGCCCGGACGGGCCGGCTGAGCAGCGTTCGGCGCTCCCTGATTGGTGTTGGGCGTCATGCTGCGGTTAATCGGCGCGGTCTGGCCAGGTGCAGTGCTGGTCGAAGGCGGAGCGGAATAGGTCCGCGTGCCGCGGCTGCCGAAACCGCCGCTGGCGCGACGCGCTTCTGCCATATCAACCGCCACAAAAGACACCGCGATACCAAGCGCGGCGACTGCGAACAAACCCTTGAAGCGCCGAAAGGCAGCAAACATCGTTATCTCCTGTTGGCCGCCCTCCCATGAGCGGCATGTCAGCAGGCGATATAGCAACTCATGATCATCATTTTTAGAGCACTTGGCTTAAATTTTTTGTGATATGCAACCAATGCGATAGTCGCCCGTATTTTGCGACGAAACAGACACTGGAAAAACGAAAAACCCGGCACAGGGTCTCCCCTGCGCCGGGCCTTATTGTCCCCTTGGGAGGAACGATAAGATCAGTCGACGTTGAAGGTCAGCGGCTTCACCTGGCGGATCGCCGGGTTGGCGCGCAGCTTGTCGAGCACGGCTTCGGAAACCGGGCCGTCGACATAAAGCAGCGCGATGGCGTCGCCGCCTTCCTTTTCACGGCCGAGCTGGAAGTTGGCGATGTTGACGCCAGCCTCGCCGAGCGTGGTGCCCATGAAGCCGATCATGCCGGGAACGTCGGTGTTGGTGATGTAGATCATGTGCGATCCGACATCCGCATCCATGTTGATGTTCTTGATCTGGATGAAGCGCGGCTTGCCATCCGAGAACACCGTGCCGGCAACCGAGCGGATCTGGTTTTCCGTCTTGACCGTCAGCTTGATGTAGCCGTCGTAAACGCCGGTCTTGTCGCGCTTGACCTCGGAGAGGATGATGCCCTTTTCCTTGATCATGACCGGGGCCGAAACCATGTTCACATCCGCAACCTGGCTGCGGATAAGGCCGGCCAGCAATGCACTGGTCAATGCCTTGGTGTTCATGCTGGCGGTTGCGCCGTCATAAAGGATTTCGATTTCCTTGGTGGCGCTTTCCTGCACCTGACCGACGAAGGAGCCGAGAACATCCGCCAGACGGATGAAGGGCTGCAGGCGCGGCGCTTCCTCAGCCGTGATCGACGGCATGTTGATGGCGTTGGAAACCGCACCCTTGACCAGATAATCCGACATCTGCTCGGCAACCTGAAGCGCGACGTTTTCCTGCGCTTCCGTGGTCGAAGCGCCAAGATGCGGCGTGCAGACGACGTTCGGCAGGCCGAAAAGCGGGCTCTCGGTGGCGGGCTCGACTTCGAACACGTCGAAACCGGCGCCGGCGACATGGCCGGACTTGATGGCTTCGGCAAGGGCCGCTTCATCCACCAGACCGCCACGGGCGCAGTTGACGATACGAACGCCCTTCTTGGTCTTGGCAAGGTTTTCGGCATTGAGGATGCCGCGCGTCTTGTCGGTCATCGGCACGTGCAGGGTGATGAAGTCGGCCTGCGCCAGAAGCTCGTCCAGCTCGACCTTGGTGACGCCCATTTCCTGCGCGCGCTCCGGCGAGAGGAAGGGGTCGTAGGCCAGAACATGCATCTTCAAGCCCAGGGCTCGCGAGCAGACGATGCCGCCGATATTGCCGGCACCGATGACGCCGAGCGTCTTGCCGGTGATTTCGACACCCATGAATTTCGATTTTTCCCACTTGCCGGCCTGCGTGGAGCTGTCAGCGGCCGGAAGCTGGCGCGCGACGGCGAACATCAGCGCAATCGCATGTTCGGCTGTGGTGATGGAGTTGCCGAAGGGCGTGTTCATGACGATGATGCCGCGGCGCGAGGCGGCCGGGATATCGACATTGTCCACACCGATGCCGGCGCGGCCGATGACCTTGAGGTTGGTCGCCGCCTCGATCAGCTTTTCCGTTGCCTTGGTGGCGGAGCGGATGGCGAGACCATCGTAGTTACCGATGATTTCGGCAAGCTTATCCTTGTCCTTGCCGAGCTTCGGCTGGAAATCGACTTCGACGCCACGATCGCGGAAGATCTGGACGGCGGTTTCCGACAGTTCGTCGGATACGAGTACGCGAGGTGCCATGGTTCACGGGCTCCTTGAAAGCGGTGCAGTTTTGAAAGCGGGGAATATGCGGCCCCGCATCAGCGCAGGGCCGGTATCAAAATCAGGCGGCAGCCTTGGAAAGTGCTGCCTTCTGCGTCTGGTAGGCCCAGGCAAGCCAGGGCATGACGGCTTCCATATCCGCCGTCTCGATGGTCGCGCCGGCCCAGATGCGCAGGCCGGACGGGGCGTCGCGGTAAGCGCCGATATCGAGGGCGACATTTTCCTTTTCGAGCAGGGAGACAACGCCCTTGGCGAAATCAGCCTGTGCGGCGGCATCCAGCGCCTGCACCTCGGGATCGACGATCTTCAGGCAGACGGAGGTGTTGGAGCGGGTTTCCGGCTTGACGGCCAGGTTGGCGATCCAGTCGTTCTTTTCGATGAAGTCGTAAATGACCTTGGCATTGGCATCGGCACGGCCGATCAGCGCCTTGAGGCCACCGAGATTCTTCGCCCACAGCAGCGCGTCGATGTAATCTTCAACGCAGAGCATGGACGGCGTGTTGATGGTTTCGCCGGTGAAGATGCCTTCGATCAGCTTGCCGCCGGAAACCATGCGGAAGATTTTCGGCAGAGGCCAAGCCGGCGCGTAGCTCAAGAGACGCTCGACAGCGCGTGGCGAAAGGATGATGACGCCATGGCCGCCCTCACCGCCCAGAACCTTCTGCCAGGAGAAGGTGACGACGTCGAGTTTCGTAAAATCCATGTCCTGTGCGAAGGCCGCCGAAGTGGCGTCGCAGATGGTCAGACCCTTGCGGTCAGCCGGGATGAAATCGGCATTGGGAACGCGAACGCCAGAGGTGGTGCCGTTCCAGGTGAAAACCACGTCGCGATCGAAATCGACTTCGGCAAGGTTCGGCAGCAGGCCGTAATCGGCCTCGAATTTGCGGACGTCCTTCAGCTTCAGCTGCTTGACGACGTCAGTGACCCAGCCGGCGCCGAAGCTTTCCCAGGCGAGCATATCGACGCCGCGTTCACCGAGCAGCGACCAGAGCGCCATTTCAACGGCGCCGGTGTCGGATGCGGGAACGATACCGATGCGATAATCGGCAGGAACGTTCAGGACTTCACGGGTGAGATCGATGGCCTGCTTCAGCTTGGCTTTGCCAACCTTGGCGCGATGCGAGCGACCGAGCGGCGCATCGGAGAGAGCATCTAGCGACCAACCGGGGCGCTTCGAGCAGGGACCAGAGGAAAAATGCGTATTGCCCGGACGGACGTCCGGCTTCACGATATCTGTCATTTGACTACCCTTCCAGATAGGCGCTCCACGTTAGGGTGGAGTGTCCTGACGCCGTTGCTATTCCTCTCGCCGATCCCAGTCAAGCGGAATATGTCGCTACGCAGAAGAATTTTGGCCCATATGCGTCATGCCCCGTGTCAGATGCCGATAAAACAAAACCGCCCGCACCCGGAGGATGCGGACGGTCTGAAACTACCAGCTGGGCGTGACGTTTATTTATAAACGGCGGGCTGCAGCGGAATATCGGCGGGCGGCATGTATTGCGCGGTATCGCAGCCGTTGAAGACATAACGGCCGCCGACGCGCACTTCATGCGAATAAAGGCCCTTGTCACGACCCGGACCGCCGCCATTCTCATAAGCGAACATATCGCCCTTGTTGATATGGCGGAAACGATAGCCGATATCGGCCTTCAGGTTACAGGTAACGTCGATGGATGCGCCGGCCATCAGAGCGTAGGCGAAACGCCACTTGCCCTTGCCGCCATGTTCCGTGGTCGGGTCGCAGCCTAGGCCATTGACGCTGCAGGATGTGTTGCGCAGCTTGTCCCACTTGACGTAGGAACCGCCGATACCGCCACCGACATAAGGCGTGACACGGCCATAGGTGCCCAGATCGACATAGGCATTCGCCATCAGAGTATAGGCGCGAACCGAGCTAAGGTCCTCCGAGACGCAGCGACCGGGAACGGAACCGCAGAAACCGCTCGTGGAGCCACGAAAATCCGACTTACCCATATAGTCGAAGGTCACGTCACTGCGGAAATAGTTGTTGAACTGATAACCGACACCGGCGCCGATGACATAGCTGTCCTTGATCGTCGCGGTATCAAAATCCGCGAGGTAGCCGCCGGGGCCGCCCTGATAATAATGGGCGCCGCGCAGCTTGTTGAAGGAATAACCGACATCGCCGCGCAGATACCAGCCGCTTGCCTGGGTGATCTCGACTTCGGGGGCCTCGACATAGGCCGGTGCGGGCTCGGCTTGATAAAGATCGGCAGCGATGGCGCTGGTACCGGTCAGCAGGACGGCCAGAAATCCGGCCAGGACGTTTTTCATGACTTCCACTCCAGAAGAGGCACGTGCGGTTTCGGCAGCAGATGCCAGTGAACTGTTCAGTCATGGAGATTGACGTAAAATGGTTAAGTCCCGATTAACCACGATCATTCACTATATTTATTAGGAAATACTCAAAGAAAAAGCCGGCTGCAGAGCCGGCTTTTTCAGGCGTTACTGTCGTGGAAGCTCACGCCGCCGAGCGGGCATTGGCGATGACGCCGACGAGATCGTTGACGATCTGCTCCACCTTCGCGCTGTCGTCGCCTTCCGCCATGACGCGGATCAGCGGTTCCGTGCCCGAGGGGCGGATGACGAGGCGGCCATTATTGGCCAATGCGCTTTCCGCATCCGCAATCGCCTGCTGCACGACAGGGTTTTCCAGCGGCTTGCCGCCGGAAATACGGACATTCTTCAAAAGCTGCGGCACCGGCTCGAACTTGCGGCAGACTTCGCTGACCGTGAGGCCGGAGCGCTTGACCTTGGCGAGAACCTGCAAGGCCGCAACAAGGCCATCGCCCGTCGTGCCATAATCCGACAGCACGATATGGCCGGACTGCTCGCCGCCGACGTTGAAATTGTGGTTACGCATATGCTCAACGACATAGCGGTCGCCCACCTTGGTGCGGGCAAGGGTGAGGCCCTTGTCGCCCAGGAAACGTTCAAGACCGAGATTCGACATGACGGTCGCCACGATACCGCCGCCGCGCAGCGTGTTGTCGGCAGCCCAGCTATCGGCGATGACGGCCATCAGCTGGTCGCCATCAACGATCTCGCCGCGCTCGTCAACGATGATGACGCGGTCCGCATCGCCATCGAGCGCGATGCCGATATCGGCCCGTACTTCATGCACCTTCTTCTGCAGCGCTTCCGGGTGGGTGGAGCCGCATTCCAGATTGATGTTGATGCCGTTCGGCTCATTGCCGATGGTGACGACTTCCGCGCCGAGTTCCCAGAGCGCAGCAGGCGCCACCTTGTAAGCCGCGCCATTGGCGCAGTCGATGGCGATCCGCAGTCCGCTCAGCGTCACATCGCGCGGCAGGGTGCGCTTGACGAATTCGATATAACGATAGATGTCGCCATCCACGCGCTTGGCGCGGCCGATCTCGCTCGGCTTGGCCAGCTGCGCATAGATATCCTTGTCGAGAAGGTCCTCGATCTCCAGCTCCAGCTCGTCGGAAAGCTTGTAACCATCCGGTCCGAAAAGCTTGATGCCGTTATCGGAGAAGGGGTTGTGCGAGGCCGAGATCATCACACCGATATCGGCGCGCAGCGAGCGGGTCAGCATGGCGACGGCGGGCGTCGGAATGGGGCCGAGCAGAAAGACATCGAGGCCGGCGGCGGTGAAGCCGGCGACCAGTGCGTTCTCCAGCATATAACCGGAAAGGCGCGTATCCTTGCCAATGACCACGCGATGGCGATGATGGCCACGGCGGAAGATCGTCCCGACCGCAATGCCCACGCGCATCGCCAGATCAGGCGTCATGGGGAATACGTTCGATTGTCCACGGATACCATCGGTTCCGAAATAACGGCGTGCCATTTGAACTCCAAATCTTTTCCAGCATTCCGGCAAAGGTGAAAACAGCCGGAAGCGTTTTTGGCTAGATGCCACAAACCACGATAAACAGCACGTAAATTAGCGCAAAAATGGCTTATATCTTGTTACCAAAATGAAAAGGCCACCCGGAAACCCGGATGGCCTTTTACAATTCTTAGCTTGCGCGAACGATCAATGCGGCTGCGGCTCCATGCCGCCTTCGGCCTCACCGTCGCCCTTTGCTTCGCCGTCACCCTTTACTTCACTGGGGCCGTCCTTCTTGGTGCCTGCCTTCGGCACTGCCGAACCACGGCTGCCCGGAGAATCGTCACCCAGGTCGCGGGCGGGCTTCTCGCCCTTCAGCAGGGCCTTGATCTCGTCGCCCGTCAGGGTTTCGTATTCGAGAAGACCTTCGGCAATCGCAACGAAACCATCGTGGTTTTCCGTCAGGATACGGCGCGCCTCGCCATAAGCCTCGTCGATCAGGCGGCGAACTTCCGTGTCGATGGTCTGGGCCGTCGCCTCGGAGACGTTCTTCGACTGCGAGACGGAATGGCCGAGGAAGACTTCCTGCTGGTTTTCACCATAGGACACCTGGCCGAGAGCATCGGAGAAGCCCCATTGCGTGACCATGGCACGGGCAAGCTTGGTGGCCTGCTCGATATCCGAAGAGGCGCCGGAGGTGATGTTTTCCTTGCCGAAGGTCAGTTCCTCGGCAACGCGGCCACCCATCATGATGACGAGACGCGACACCATCCACTTGTAGCTCATGGAGTAGCGGTCGCCTTCCGGCAGCTGCATGACCATGCCGAGCGCGCGGCCACGCGGAATGATTGTCGCCTTGTGCAACGGATCGGCCACGGCAACCTTCAGCGCGGTGATGGCGTGTCCGGCTTCGTGATAGGCGGTCAGCTTCTTTTCGGCCTCGGTCATGGCGGAGGAGCGGCGTTCCGCACCCATCATGATCTTGTCCTTGGCGTCTTCGAATTCCTGCATGGTGACGACGCGCTTGTTGCGGCGGGCAGCCATCAGGGCGGCTTCGTTGACGAGGTTCATCAGGTCCGCACCCGAGAAACCGGGGGTACCACGGGCCAGAACCTTAAGGTCGACATTCGGCGCCAGCGGCACGTTGCGGATATGCACCTTGAGAATGCGCTCGCGGCCGACAATATCCGGGTTCGGCACGACGACCTGACGGTCGAAACGGCCGGGACGCAGAAGTGCGGGGTCGAGAACATCAGGACGGTTGGTGGCGGCGATGAGGATGATGCCCTCATTCGCCTCGAAACCGTCCATCTCGACCAGCAGCTGGTTCAGCGTCTGCTCGCGCTCGTCGTTACCGCCGCCAAGACCGGCGCCGCGATGGCGGCCGACGGCGTCGATTTCGTCGATGAAGATGATGCAGGGTGCGTTCTTCTTGGCCTGCTCGAACATGTCACGCACACGGCTTGCGCCGACGCCGACGAACATTTCCACGAAATCCGAACCGGAAATCGTGAAGAAGGGTACATTGGCCTCGCCCGCGACGGAACGCGCCAGAAGCGTCTTACCCGTACCGGGCGGGCCGACGAGCAGCACGCCACGCGGAATTTTGCCGCCGAGGCGCTGGAACTTCTGCGGATCGCGCAGGAATTCGACGATTTCCTCGAGGTCCTGCTTGGCTTCGTCCACGCCTGCAACGTCATCGAACGTCACGCGGCCATGGGCTTCCGTCAAAAGCTTGGCCTTGGATTTGCCAAAGCCCATCGCACCACGCGAGCCGCCCTGCATCTGCCGCATGAAGAACAGCCAGACGCCGAGAATGAGGAACATCGGCAGAAGCGTGCCGAGATAGCTCAGGAAACCGGAGGAACCGTCGCTTTCAGGACGCGCCACGATGGTCACGTTCTTGCTCTGCAAGCGCTCCATCAGGCTGTCGTCGATGACGGGGGAATAGGTCTGAAAGGCCGTGCCGTTTTCGGTGTAGGTTCCGAGAACCCGGTTACCGGTGACGGTCACGTCGCGAACTCGCCCGGAATCCACATCGCGAAGAAACTGGGAATACGGAATTTCCCGCGAACCCGTTTGCGTCGGCGACGTCTGGAACATGCTGAACAACGCGATCAGCAAGAGGGCAATCACGGCCCACAAGGCGAAATTTCTGAAATTTGGGTTCATCGAACTCCCCGAACTCACACGGGCATATCTGCTGCCCGCTCTTACGTGCCCCTAACATAAGGACGACATCTGCCGTTGCCAAGGCAAAGCGCATTATCTGATGCGTTTTGGTGTAAAAACTATTCCAAGGCAATTCACGAAAAAGAGGCCGGATTTAAACCGGGGGCTGTGGATATGCCGTCCGCCCGAATAAATTGGCGATTGCATTCGCCAACTCAAGGTCGAAACGCGACAGGAACAGATCGAAAGGTGCGAGCCTCGGCGTGATGGTGACGGCCTCCGCCCTCGAACCCGGCTCATCGGCCGCTGCGGCAATTTGCGGCAGCCCCGCCATTGCCTGTTTCGCCACGCCGGCCTGTACCGACGAAAAAAGCGCGGCCGCTTCCGCAGCATCGCTGGCCCTGCGCGCTTTGACGTGCACTGGAAAAGCCGATCCGTTCTTCACGAGGAAACGATCGTCCCACAGCCCTTGGTCATTTGCGCCAATATCAAGCTCCGGCAGGTTTCGCTGCTCGCGGAACATATAGAGCCCGTCCCGCCGGCGATCGAGCAGGACGCGACCGACCGTCAGTCGCCCGTTTTCAGCCGCTTTAAGAAACCGCAGAACGCGCTCCATGCTGCTTGCGGCTGGAAAATATGCCCTTCCGCCAAGGGTGGCGATCAGCGCCGCCAGCCCATGCCGGAACTCGGGAAGATCGGGATTGACGCCATCGCCGGCCAATCTGGCGAGCGCAGCATGGAAAACCTGTGTGTGACCGCGCAGGAAAGCCGCCGTTGTTTCGGAAAGCGCCCGTCTTTTGAGAGAGGTTTCCGCATCGATCCGAACGGGAGAGACGGGAAGCGCCTGCCGTACACGCACTCTCTCATATCGGGTGTTTTCATTGCTTGGATCCTCAAACCAGCCGCGGGAGCGGGAGGACACATAGTCACGGATCGCCTGCCTCTCACACGTCAGGAACGGCCGCATGATCCAGTGGCGGCCATCGTATAAGACCGCATCCGCCATGCCGGAGAGACCGAGATTGTCAGAGCCGCCGCTGCGGGCGGCGCGCATCGCCACGGTTTCACGCTGGTCGCCGATTGTATGCCCCGTCACGACAAGATCAGCGCCGGTCTCGCGGGCGACCTCGGCAATCAGGCGGTAGCGGGCAAGCCGGGAGGCTTCGGAAAGGCCGGAGGCCGGTTTGACGCCGTCCCATCGGCGGGTAACGTGGGTGATGCCGAGTTCGGCGCAGAGCGCCGCCACCTTGCGCGCCTCATCGGCGGATTCCGCTCTCAGCGCGTGGTCTACGGTGACAGCCGAAAGGCGCAAGCCGTCCCGACCCATCTCCGCCATTGCCTCATGCACGGCCAGCAACAGACCGGTGGAATCACTGCCTCCGGAGATTGCGACGAGGATATGGGCGGGTGTGTGGAGATTTTTGACAAAAGACCTTGCCGCCGCGAGCGGCGCAACAGTCTTTTCGTTCAGAATGCGGGCATCAACCGGCATGGAAATACCCGCGATCGCAGGGAAAAATCAGCAGCTCAGCCGTTTCTGTTCGCTGGCAACCTTGCTCAGCACGGTCTTGGAAGCATTGGGATAACGCTTCGGCACCTCGCGCAGCGTGGCGCAGGCGGTTTCGGTATTGTCGAGAGCGGCAAGCGACATGCCGAGCTTCATCAGCATTTCCGGCGCCTTCGGAGATTTGCCATAGGCCTGATGGCCGTTCAGGAAGGTTTTTGCGGCCTCATTGAACTTGCCCTGGGAATATTGCGCCTCGCCCAGCCAGAAGCTCGCATCCGCGGCCTTCGTGCCCTTGGGATAACCCTGCAGATATTGCTGGAACCCCTGTTCCGCCAGCTTGTAGTCACCGGAAAGAACATGGCCGTAAGCGGCCTGATAAATATCGCCTTCGCTGGTAAGCGCCGCCGTATTCACCGGATCCGTCTTGCGCTGGCTATTGCCCGTGCTGACGCCCGGAAGGCTGCCGGAAGAATTATTAGCGCCCTGATTCAACGTGCCGCCAACCGGCATTCCCTTGGAATCGAGCTCGATGGAGCCGAGCGTCGTCTCTCCCGGTGCGCCTGTCGGGGCGGTGGAGGGAGCAGACGGAGAAACGGAAGCGCCACCCTCGGGTGGCGTTTCGATGATCGTTGCAACGTCGTCGGTCGGCGGTGAGGCCGGATTGACCGGACTGGCTTCCGCCTTCTTTTTCGGCGCAGCGGTCGGGCTTGCACCCTTGCCGCCGGCATTGCCGCTCTCCAGTTCCTGGAAGCGGAACTCATTGTCTTCCTGCGCCTTGCGGATCGTTTCCTGCATCTGCAGAAGCTGGAAGCTCATTTCCTCGATACGGCCGTTGAGCTGCCGGATCTGTTCTTCAAGCTGCTGAACCCGATAGGCTTCATTGGCCTGAACCCGGACGACCGGGGGCTGCTGAGAGTTGATCGTGCCGAAGCTACCCCCCGCACCGAACAGCGGACCCGAAACGGCGATGCCGCTCAAGCCGGTGCAGGCTGCAAGCCCCAGCATTCCCGCCACGACAAGTTTCTTCATCTCATTCGTCCTGCCTTAACTGATTTGCACCGGAATGGCGCAAGCCGGATTTTTTCCATATCAACCGAAAAAGCAACTTAACTTCGGCCAAACTATGAAAAAAACAAAAGGCGGCCCAAAGACCGCCTTTCATTCAAGATCACAATAACGTCAGGCAATCACATGCCCGCGCCACCGAGAACCGTCACGGCGCGGCGGTTCTGCGACCAGCAGGAGATGTCGTCGCAAACGGCGACCGGCTTTTCCTTGCCGTAGGAGATCGTCTTCATGCGGTTTGCCGGAACACCCTGGGAAGCCAGGAAGTCGCGGGTTGCAGCCGCACGACGGGCGCCGAGCGCCAGGTTGTATTCGCGCGTGCCGCGTTCGTCGGCATGGCCTTCAACGGTGATGGCGTAGTTCGGATAACGGGCGAGCCACTGAGCCTGGCGCTGCAGGGTCTGCTGGGCGTCGGCGCGGATCGAGGTGGAGTCAGTGTCGAAGAAGATGCGGTCGCCGACGTTCACCGTGAAGTCCTGCTGGGAGCCCGGCGTTGCGGAGCCCGCGCCACCAAGGCCAAGTTCACCGGCGCTGTTCGGCATGTTCTTCTTGTTCGCGCAACCTGCGAGGGCAAGCGCGAGCGTCATGGCGATGACAGCCGGGTTACGGGCCAGTTTCTGCATGGGGCTGAGTGCCGAAATGTGTGTACGGCTCATCGCCGGTCTCTCCTTAGGATTTCAATAACGTTGCCGGACACTAACTGATCGCGGTTAATAGCCGGCAAACGCTTATGGTTAACAGAAAGGAAATGTCCCATTTTTTGCTCCCTCACAACAGTTTGCGGCAAGAAAGAGGCGCACTTCCCCATGGTATCAAATAAAACATGACGGCGCCGGTTCATGCCGGCGCCGTCATGGCAGTCATATCAGTCCAGAAGCGGCGACCATGCCGGATCCGAAGCGAAAGTCGGCGTCTTGATGAGCTGTTCGTTGTAGCCCGTCAGGTCGATCGAATAGAGCTGCGGACCGCCCGCACCGGCGTTCTGACGGAAGAACATCAGCACGCGGCCGTTGGGCGCCCAGGTCGGGCCTTCATTGTGGAAACCGCTGGTCAGGATGCGCTCGCCCGAACCGTCGGTCTTCATCACGCCGATCGAGAACTTGCCACCCGACTGCTTGGTGAAGGCGATCAGATCGCCGCGCGGCGACCAGACCGGCGTGGAATAGGAGCCATCGCCGAAGGAAACGCGCTGCTGGCCGGAACCATCGGCATTCATGACGTAAATCTGCTGGCGGCCGCCACGGTCGCTTTCGAAGGCAACGCGCTGCCCATCCGGCGAATAGGACGGCGCCGTATCGATCGCCGACGTATTCGTCAGCCGCGTCGTGGTGCGAGAGCGCAGGTCCATCGTATAGATATTGGCGTTGCCATCCTGCTGCAGGCTCATGATGACCTTTTGGCCATCCGGAGAGAAGCGCGGCGAGAAGGTCATACCGGGGAAATTGCCGACAACTTCGCGCTGCCCGGTTTCCAGTTGCAGCAGATAAACGCGCGGCTGCTGGCCTTCGAAGGACATGTAGGTCACTTCCTGACGGTTCGGCGAGAAACGCGGCGTCAGGACGATGTCGTTCGAGTTGGTGAGGTTACGGACGTTGAAGCCATCCTGGTCCATGATCGACAGCTGGCGCTTGCGGGCCGTCTTCGGGCCGCTTTCAGAGACGAAAACGACGCGGGTGTCGAAATAGCCCTTTTCACCGGTGATGCGCTCATAGATGGCGTCGGCGATGATGTGGGCGACGCGGCGCCAGTTTTCAGGCTGGGTAAAGAACTGCTGGCCAGTCATCTGCTGGTTGGCGAACGTATCCCACAGGCGGAACTCGGCGCGCAGGCGGCCATCGCTTTCGCGCGTCACACGGCCAGTCACGAGCGCCTGCGCGTTGATGACCTTCCAGTCCTCGAAACGCGGCTGCTGATCCGGATTGCTGATCTTTTCGATAAAGGCGTTCTTGTTGACCGGCGCAAAAAGGCCGGAACGCTGCAGGTCGGCGGCAATGACCGCGGAAACCTGCGCGCCGATGCCGTCGCTCGACATGAAGTCGGTGATGGCGATGGGCAGCGGCTCGACATTGCCCTTGTTGATGTTGATTTCCACCCGCGCAAAAGCCGGTGCGGAGAAAACCGACATGAGGGCCGCGACAGCGAGCACCAGCCGGATCGGCGAAAATATCTTCATGTTGCCAGGCCTTTCAGCATTCATAGCAATTCACTGGGATCGAAGTTCACGACAACTTCGTTCCATGCGTCATATTTGTCGGCAGGAAGGTTGGTGAACGGAGCAGAACGCATGATGGCGCGATAGGCTCCGCCGGAAAGAGCACGGCGCGTCCCTTCGGAACCGCCGGTCGCCTCGATCTCGGGCCGACCGATGATGGTTCCATCACGGTCGAGCTTCATGGTGACCCGGACGCGAACGTCCGAGGCATCCGCCATGCCGGGAATGATTTGCCAGTTCTTCTGGATCGCGCCACGCAGCGCATCCATTTCCGTCTGGCTGAGCGTCGAACCGCCCGTCGTCTTCTTGCCGCCGAGAGAGGCCTGCTGGGTGGAGCGCTTGGCGCCGCCGCCCGAGGGGGCCTGTTTGTTCAAAAGCGCGGCGATATCGTCAGCGTTAAAATCGCTTTCCTTCGAGGAAGCCGATTTCGCAGTCTCCTGCTTCTTCTCGCCGGGCTTCTTGTCGGAAGGCTTGTCGGTGGACTTCGCCTGATCGGGCTTGGTCTCGGCCGGTTTTTCCGCGGGCTTCTGCTCGGCAGGCTTGGTCTCGGCCTGCTTCGGCTCTTCCGGCTTCGGCGGCTCGGGACGGGAATTCGGGCGCGGCACGTTCTGCGGCACGGGGATTTCGGCCGGTTCCTGCTGCGCGGGCGGCGGCTCCTCGGCCTTGGTTTCCTGCGGCGGCGGCTCCGTCTTCGGCTGCGGCGCGATCTCGGGCTTGGTCTGCGGCAAGGCAGCCATTTCCTGCGGCTTCGGAGCCGAGGTTTCTTCCTTGACGATTTCCTTTACCTCGTTCGCCTTGGTGTCGACGACGGGTTGCGGCTTTTCCTGCTTCGGCGGGGCAGCAGCGCTGATATTGTCGTTAGGCTTGGTGGTCGGCGTCGGCGGTGCGTCAAGATCGACCGTGTTGTTGCCGACATTCTGGGCGTTCTCGACGATATCCGGACGCGTGGTCGGAACGGGGGCCGACTTCTCTGCTTTCGGCGCGTTCTTGTCGCCCTGCTGGATCTGGCTCAGCTCCTCGATGGGCACCAGTTCCACCGGCAGAGCCTCGGCCTGCGAAACGTCAAGCGGCTCCGGCGAGCCCAGGGATACGAGGGCGAAAGCCAGAAGCGACGCATGCACGATCGCGGATGTGGTAAGGCTGCCCTTCATCGTTTTACGTCAATTGTCCTGTTTCTGCTGGGTCACAAGGCCGATATTCTTGAAGCCCGCCGCCTGAATACGCGCCATCACATCGGCAACGACGCCGTAAGCGGCAACGGAATCCGCGCGCACGAAGATGCGCTCGTTATAACCTGTCGTGGCGATCGCCTGCAGCTTGTCGGCCACTTCGGCCGCCTGAATTTCCGTTTCCTGCAGATGGATCTGGCCATTGGCATTGACGGAAATGGTGATCGGCTGCGTGTCCGAGTTCAGCGCATTGGCGGATGTCTGCGGCAGATCGATCGGCACGCCGACCGTCATCATCGGCGCTGCCACCATGAAGATGATGAGCAGCACGAGCATGACGTCGACCAGCGGCGTCACGTTGATCTCGCTGATCGCGCCGCCCCTGCGTCGTCCGCCGCGCCCCCGGCGTCCACCGGAACCGCCGCCGCTGCCACCTGCTGACATACCCATATCATCTACTCCATTTTGCCTTGCGGCAAATTACTGCACAGCATGCGGCCGCTTACTGGGCGGCCTGCCGCGTCTGAAGTTTTTCATCGATCTGGCGCGACAGGATCGCGGAGAACTCGTCGGCGAAACCTTCCATGCGGGCGGAAAGCTTGTGCGCGTCGGCCGTGAACTTGTTGTAGGCGATAACCGCGGGAATAGCCGCGACAAGGCCGATGGCCGTCGCCAGAAGCGCTTCGGCGATACCCGGCGCCACGACCGCAAGGTTGGTCGACTTCGAACCGGCAATCGCCTGGAACGAGGTCATGATACCCACAACCGTACCGAAGAGACCGATGAAGGGACCGGCCGAACCGATGGTGGCGAGCGAACCGAGGCGCGCCTCGTACTGTTCGCTTTCACGCGCCATGGTCACGTCCATCGCCCGGTCGATACGCATCTGCAGACCGATGGGCGAACGTGCGCCGCGCTCGAAGGATTTCTTCCATTCGCGCATGGCGGAAACGAAAATCGCCGCAAGACCGCCGTTCTGGCGTTCCGCCAGCGTGCGATAAAGCTCTTCGAGCGACTGACCCGACCAGAAGACCTGTTCGAATTGGTCGAACTGGCGTCTTGCCTTGCCGAAGCTCACATATTTGTCAAAGACGATCGCCCACGTCCAGACCGAGGCGGCGATAAGTCCGATCATCACGAGCTTCACGATGAGGCCCGCCTGCATAAACAGTGCCCAGAGACTTACATCGTGCGTCGCCGCTGCCAAACCTGCCTGTTCCATAAATATCCAATCCCCGAATCCAAACGCCCGGTACGGGACCGGGCGATTCAAACGCGTGTTAACGCTCGAAGTCCTGCGGCAACAGCCGCCAACCCCTTAGCCATACCCCGATACTTGCCAGTAAGCCTTACTTGCCAATAAATTTGGTGAAAGGAAGGCGTGCGCCGCACAAATGCCAGTTGCTAAAGTAAGACACCATTATGGTTAAAGGAGTGTTACAGCCAGGCCACGCGGGATGGATTTACTGGATGCGGCCGCCAATTACTTCAGGAATTTTTCCGCCACGGTCTCCGGAAGACGCCTCGGGCGACCATTGGCATTGATGACGGCGATGATGACCTTGGCGGCGACCAACAGTGTTTCGCCACGCCGGATTTCCTGATTGAGCACCATTTTCGCGCCACCGGCCTTCTCGGTGATGGTCGTGATCGTCAACACGTCATCCATTCGCGCCGGGCTTTTGAAATCGATCTCCATGCGATGAACGACGAAGACCAGACCTTCTTCGTCAGCGGTCAGAAGCGCGCTTTGTTCGCAGCCGAGGCAACGCAGGTAATCGGTGCGCCCGCGCTCGAGAAAATGCAGATAGCGGGCGTGATAAACGAGGCCGGAGAAATCCGTATCTTCGTAATAGACACGCTGCATCAGGCGGTGGCCATGTTCGATAAGCTCACCCGAAAGCGAAACCACAAGCTCGCTCATACTATCTCCTTATTTCGACTGCATCAGAACGTCCTTCGCGGACGATAAGATGCTCATGCCGTTGCGGCAGCGCCTCAATACGCTCCGCGATGAAACGGGGCCTCAGATCGCTCTTCAGAAGTGCTGAAGGCTGCGCGGGCAGCCAGCGGAACTCCACCTCGACGCCATCCAGCACCCGATGCACGATATCGCTTTCATGGAACGGCAGAGGCTGTTGAAGCGAAACGAGATAATAAAATCCCAGCTCATGCGCCGCAAAGCCGTCATAGGCGAAAAAACTCTCGGCCGACCAGAGAAGACGCTCGACCGAGCAATCCCGGTCAAGCTCCTCGCCGATCTCGCGGATGATGGTTTCCTGCGAGCTTTCGCCGATTTCGGCCCGCCCGCCGGGCAAGGCCCAGTAGCTGTCCTTCGCGCCGCGCTGGACGAGAACATGGCCGTTCTGAAAGATCAGCGCCGCCACGCGCATGCTGAAAAGCTGCGGTTTCCGGTCCAGCCGGATCATGTGGCGTTCGGGGGCAGAGGTCATTTATCGTCCAGATCGCCGTCATGCCAGACGAGGTGTCTCGTGGCCTTCGGCAGGTGCTCTATTTCGTCGGCGATGAAATAGGGCGGAATATCAAGCTCCGTCAATGCCTGACGGGTTGCGGCGACCCAGCGGAACTCCAGTTCGTTGTCGCCGTCCTGAACGCGGTGAATGATATCGGTCGGATGAAAGGCCAGCGTCTCCGGCAGGTCCATCAGGTAATAAAATCCGAGTTCGTGCCAGTCCTTGCCCTCGTAGTGGAAGAAATTTTCGACTGCCCAGAGAAGCCGCCCGATCTTGGCCTCGACGCCAAGCTCTTCCACCATTTCGCGCGCCAGCGTTTCTTCGGAGCGCTCGCCCATTTCGGCGCGACCGCCCGGAAAGGTCCAGAATTTTTCATGCGACGCCCGGTGCACCAGCACGTGGCCATCGCGAAACGCCAGTCCCGCCACCCGCATCTGGAAAATGCGCTTCGGCTTGAACTTCATGCGGATGCGGGTGTCCTGCTTGGTATCGTGTGTCATGGCGCTGACCTGCGGGCTGGAAACATCAAATCGGTTTCCGTCCACCCTAACGCATCCATCTCTTCTTTTCTTGCCTTTGCATCATCGCCCACAATGAATTCATCCAGTTGCGGCGGCTTGACCACGGTGCCGGACAACATGGCATGCGCCTGCCCCCGATGATGCGTCTGGTGCTGGAAGAGATGGGACAGGATATCGTCGCAGCGATCGTGCTGTATACGCGCGCCGCGATGGATATTGACGTTAGCGGCAAGGCCGTCTTCATCGAGGCTGTCGACAAATGCGATCAGCACCTCGTCCAACTCCGTCTGGGCGACACGCAGATCCGCCATGGTGGCGAAAGGCTCTTCTTCAGCAAAGGCCGCAAGGCCGAGCGTGCCGCCTTGCAGGGCATCGATATAAAAGCGGTCGACGGTGTAGATGTGGTTCAGCGTCGCGCGCAGCGTTGGAAAGAAACTGACGCGGGAAGCCACAAACGCTTCCTGCGAAAGCTGAAGACAGGCCCGATGCAGCCGAAAATTGGCCAGCCGGTTATTGCGCGCGAGTTTGCGGAAGACCCGCAGCGAATCGTAAGACATGAAGGCTCCTCCATTGCCGCCGAAGAACGGCGTCGTTCAATCGACGCGCTCAAGCTCCGATCTGCTTTTCAGAACCCTGGCGCCGTCTTCCTGCTCGATCAGATAGGCAGGCTCCTGCCTGCTTGCCTTCCGCTTTATTCTGGAGCCGGCGATGGTGCGTTCGACATCATCCGTGAAAGTCTCGACGATTTTACCTTCACCGGTGCCACTGCTCCAGTTCCACCGGACCTTCGTGCCCTTGCGATACACCGACATGATCATCTCCGTGCCAAAGACGATCAAATGCCGGCACGCCGGGCTTGTTCCCTCAATCCTCCTCCAGCGTCAGCCGGAACTGTGCCGCCTCGAGATCCTTTGGCGGCTGCATTCCCAGATGTTTCCAGGCCGTGCCGGTCAGAATGCGGCCACGTGGCGTGCGCTGGATGAAACCCTGCTGGATCATATAGGGTTCGATAATATCCTCGATGGCATCGCGCGGCTCCGAAAGGCCGGCGGCGATGGTTTCGATGCCAACCGGGCCTCCGCCGAAATTGACCGCGATCATGGTGAGATACCGCATGTCGAGCTGGTCGAGGCCCATTTTGTCGACCAGCAGCCGGGTCAAAGCCTCATCGGCGATCTCGCGGGTAACGGCTTCCGCCCGCGCCACCTCGGCGAAATCGCGCACGCGGCGCAATAGCCGGCCGGCGATGCGCGGCGTACCGCGCGCGCGCCTTGCCACCTCGCGCGCCCCCTCGTCGGTCATGTTCAGCCCCATCAGCCGCGCGCCGCGCCGTACGATCAGTTCCAGTTCGTCGACAGTGTAGAAAGCCAGCCGGACGGGAATGCCGAAACGGTCGCGCAGCGGCGTCGTCAAAAGCCCCAGACGGGTCGTCGCAGCGACAAGGGTGAATTTGGAAAGATCAATCTTCACCGAGCGCGCCGCCGGTCCTTCGCCGATGATGAGGTCGAGCTGGAAATCCTCCATTGCCGGATAGAGTATTTCCTCCACCGCCGGGTTGAGACGGTGGATTTCATCGATGAAGAGTACGTCGCGCTCCTCGAGATTGGTCAGAAGCGCTGCAAGATCGCCCGCCTTGGCGATGACGGGGCCGGAGGTGGATTTGAAGTTGACGCCAAGCTCCTTGGCCATGATCTGCGCCAGCGTGGTCTTGCCGAGACCGGGCGGGCCGACGAACAACACGTGATCCAGCGCTTCACCACGGTTCTTGGCCGCCTCGATAAATACCTTGAGATTGGCGCGGGCCTCCGCCTGGCCGGTAAAATCGTCCAGCGATTGCGGACGCAGGGTGGTGTCGATGTCCTCACCGCGCTTGTCCGCCGAAATCAGTCTGTCCGCATCGCTCATTCAGGGCATTCCATTGTTCTAAACGAATTCATGAGGTGGTCTTCGCCGCTATATCATGACTGTCACGCCAAGGCGCTTCACGAAATTCAACATCGCGCCCGAACACCATGTGTACCGCGCCCGGCCTACCGCGAAAGCTCTTTCAGCCCGAGCCGGATCAGCTTGGCGCTGTCGCCGCCCTCCCCGCCGTTCTTCAGCGCGGCGGCAACCGCATTGGCGGCCTGGTCGCGCGAGTAGCCGAGATTGGTGAGCGCGGAAACGGCATCCGCTACCGGCGCGGACGCGACGCCTTCGCCAAGCTCCTGCTTGAGGCCGATTGAGGCGGAAGCCTCTCCCGCAAAGGCCGGAGCCTTGTTGCGAAGCTCGGTCACAAGACGCACCGCCACCTTTGGCCCGACGCCCGGCGCGCGCGAGATCATCGTTTTGTCCTGTAGCGCAATGGCATTGGCCAGTTCGGAGGGTGACAGCGTGGAAAGAACGGCCAAGGCCACTTTCGAGCCAACACCCTGCACGCTCTGCAGCAGGTTGAACCATTCCCGCTCCAGCGCCGAGAGAAAACCGAAGAGCTTCAGCTGGTCCTCACGCACATAGGTTTCGATGAACAGCACCACCGCCTCCCCGACGGAGCCGATTTTCGACAGCGTGCGCGCCGAACAATAGGCGACGTAACAGACGCCGTGCACATCCACCAGCACATAGTCCGCGCCGATTTCCTCGATGCTGCCCTTCAGTTTTCCGATCATGATGCCGCCCGCTGCAATGAGACTCTAAATATTCAACCGGCCGCCAGCAGTCGCCGCATCCTGTCACCGCCGCGATTATGGGCGTGGCAGATTGCGATGGCGAGCGCGTCCGCCGCATCGTTACCCTTGAATTCGGCCTTCGGCATCAGGATTTTCAGCATCATGTGAATTTGCTGCTTTTCGCCGTGCCCTACACCGATCACGGCCTTCTTGACCGCGTTCGGCGCATATTCGAAGACCGGCAACCCTGCGCGCGCCGGAACCAGCATGGCGATGCCGCGTGCCTGGCCGAGTTTCAGGGTCGCAACCGCATCCTTGTTCACGAAAGTCTGCTCCACCGCCGCTTCATCGGGCTGGTGGCTGTGCACGATATCCGCCAGCCCGTCATGCAGCTGGCAGAGCCGCGAGGCCAGATCCATATCACCGTCCGACGTCACCGTGCCGGAGGCGACAAACCGCAGGCTGTTGCCGAGGGTGTCGATCACCCCCCAGCCGGTGCGCCTTAATCCGGGGTCAATGCCGATGATTCGAATCGTCTTTTGCATGAGGCACCTTATCTTTCCGGCTGCGACCCTGCCAGCGATAAGTGAACAAAACGACAACATTCATCAAATTTGCGGTGCAGCATTTACCTCTGCTTAAACCGCGTACCGCATTGTTCCCTCACAAAAACAAAAAAGGGGAGCTGCGGACATGATGATCCGCAGCATAATATTTGAGCCATATCAGCCATCCGGTGGCGCCACATGCTTGGCGCGGGAACTGATCCGGCATTGGGGGCTGCATCGGCCATGCTGAACCGTTTTCATTCCATATCCACCAAAGTGCTGGCGATTTTCCTGGCGCTGATGGCGATCTCGACCGGGGCTCTGACGCTTCTCGGCTATCAAAGCAGCAGCGGCGTTCTCGAAGAACAGGCGTCGAAATCCATGGAGAGCATTCTCGTCTTTCGCGGCGACATGCTTCAGGAGCGTCTTGAGCAGCTGAAAACGCAGGCGGATTCCATTGCCAAGATCGAATCCCTGCAAATGGCTGTCGTCTCCATGCGCAGCGGCTGGGCGACCGTGCAGAAGAATTCCGGTGATGCGAAGGCGGAACTGCAGCGCGTCTTCGTCAAGGAAAACCCCTTTGGCGAAAAGGAAAAGCTGATCAAGCCGGAAAGCCCGAGCGGCTTTTATTATTCAACCCATGAGAAGACCCAGACGGATATTGGCGGTTATCTGCAGGGAACGCCGTTCAGCGACGTTCTCTTCATCGATCCCGCAGGCACGGTCTATTACTCTTACCTGAAAGGATCGGCTTTCGGGGAAACCGTCACCGGCGGTGCCTGGACGGAAAGCGGCCTCGGCGCGGCCTTCGCACGCGGCGCTGCGAACGGCGAAAAGGCCGTGAACGACGTGGCGCAGACCAGCTTCTCCGGCCTGCGCATCGATGCCGCCACGAAAGAAGCCGGCATTTATTTCGGCGTTCCGGTCGTCAAGTTCGGCGCGTTCAAGGGCATCGTCCTCTTCCGGGTCAAGGAAGAGGTCTTCAGCCAAATCCTCACAAAGGGTGTGACGGCCGGCAGTTCCGAACAGTCGGCAATCGTTTCCGCCGATGGCAAGGTTATCGGCGTGGAGGGCAACAGGCTGGTCGGCCTCGATCCGGCAATCTATGGTTTCCATGGACAAGCGCTGAATACGACGGGCATGACGATTGCCAAGATCGACCGTGCGGATGGCGAGGCCAATGCCTATGCCCGCCCCTTCTCCTTTGCCGGGGAAAAATATCTCGCGGTGGAAAGCATGCTGCGCAGCGAATTAAATGCGGGCTCGGTTTCGATTGCCGGCACGCTTGCCGTGATTGGCCTTTGCGTTCTGGCGGCCATGTGCGCGGCCACGGCCTTTTTCGCGCGGCGTCTCTTTGCACCGCTGGAAAAGCTTGCAGGATTGACCGGCGAAGTGGCCGCAGGCCGTCTCGATGCGGAGATCGGCAATCAGGACCGAAAGGACGAGATCGGCCGCATGGCGCAGGCGCTCGGCAGTTTCCGCGAAAAGCTCATCCTGCAGCGGGAGATGGAAGAAACCGCATCGCGCACGCGGGAGGAAGCCGAAACGGCCCGCCGCGCGCATCTTGCGGAACGGGAGGCCGAGGCCGGCACCCTGCAGATGGTCGTGCATTCCCTGGATGAAGGTCTGGACCGGCTGGCGAACGGCGACCTCGCCTATCGTATCGAAACCGTCTTCCCCGACGATCTCGAAAGCCTGCGTCATAACTTCAACACGGCGCTTTCCCGGCTCAGCGAAACCATGCAGGCCATCGGCCGCAACTCCGCCGCGGTTCGTGGCGGTTCCGAGGAGATGCGGGTGGGCGCCGATCAGCTCGCCGAACGGACCGAGCGGCAGGCAGCCTCCATCACCGAAACGGCAAGCGCCATCAAGGCGATCACGGAGGCCGTCCGCGACCAGATCGAACGCGCCGAACAGGCAACGCGGATCGCCCGCGACGCCAGCGCGGAGGCCACGGCATCCAGCCGCGTCATGGAGCAGACCATCGCCGCCATGGAGGCAATCCAGACCTCGTCGCGCCAGATCAACCAGATCATCGGCGTCATCGATGAAATCGCCTTCCAGACCAACCTTC
Source organism: Agrobacterium sp. P15N1-A (assembly GCF_044626815.1). Taxonomy (NCBI): domain Bacteria; kingdom Pseudomonadati; phylum Pseudomonadota; class Alphaproteobacteria; order Hyphomicrobiales; family Rhizobiaceae; genus Agrobacterium; species Agrobacterium sp. P15N1-A. Next base: position 190,351 of record NZ_JBIUPF010000004.1, read on the forward strand.
TCGCCCTCAATGCCGGCGTGGAGGCAGCCCGTGCGGGCGAAGCCGGCAAGGGCTTTGCGGTCGTGGCGCAGGAGGTGCGCGAACTGGCGCAGCGTTCGGCAGCGGCCGCAAAAGAAATCACCAGCCTGCTGAAACGCTCCACGGACGAGGTTTCCGCCGGCGTGGCGCTGGTGGAAAAAGCCGGCACGTCGCTTTCCGGCATCGGCAAGCATGTGCAGACCATCAGCGCGCGCATCGAGGAGATCATGGACTCCACCCGCGAGGAAGCGCACACGCTCTCGGAAATCAACAGCACCGTCGCCAGCCTCGACACCATGACCCAGCAGAATGCCGCCATGGTGGAAGAAACGACGGCCGCCATTCACAATCTCGCCTCCGAAGCGGGTGAAATGGATGGCAGGCTTGGACAATTCGCACTGGCTTCCGACCGGAATGCGGCAGGCCATCACAACGCCCGACAAATTCGGCGGGCAGGCTGAGAAAGAAATGGGCCTCTTCGGAGGCCCAATTTTTTTGAACCATCCTTCAATTCTGCGCGACTTCACTGGTAAATCGGGACACGCGTCTTACATCCGCAGCAAAGATTTAAATTTCGCAGGAGCGTCGGATGATCCCCTTTTCCATTCTCGACCTTTCGCCCATCGGCGAAGGCGAGAGCGTCAGCGAGGCGCTTGAAAATTCCCGCCGAATGGCGATCAAGGCCGAAGAACACGGCTATAACCGCATCTGGCTGGCGGAGCACCACGGCATGCCGGGCATTGCCAGTGCTGCAACATCGCTGGTCATCGCCCATGTGGGCGCGGCCACGAAACATATCCGCGTCGGCTCCGGCGGCATCATGTTGCCCAACCACTCCCCGCTCGTCATCGCCGAGCAGTTCGGCACACTTGCGGCGCTGCTTCCCGGCCGCGTCGATCTCGGTCTCGGCCGTGCGCCCGGAACCGACATGCGCACGGCACGGGCGCTGCGCCGCAATCTCGATGCCGGCGCGGAGAATTTCCCGCACGATATCGTCGAACTCCAGCGTTACCTCGGCCCGCCGCAGCAGGATCAGGCTATTCTCGCCGTGCCCGGCATGAATTCGAATGTGCCGATCTGGCTGCTCGGTTCCAGCACCTATAGCGCGCATCTCGCCGCAGCCCTCGGCCTGCCCTATTCCTTCGCCTCGCATTTCGCGCCTGACATGCTGATGGAAGCGATCCATATCTATCGCGAGCGCTTCCAGCCCTCAGAAGTGCTGGACAAGCCCTATGTGATGGTGGGTGTGATGGGCGTCGGCGCCGATACGGACGAGGAGGCGCAGCATCTCTTCACCTCGTCGCAGCAGCAATTCGTCAACCTGCGCCGCAACGTGCGCACGCAGTTTCCGAAGCCGGTGCACAGCATGGACGATTACTGGAACGAGATGGAGCGTTTCTCTGTCGAACACACACTGCGTTTCGCGGCCGTGGGCTCACCTGAGACGATCCAGCGCCATCTCGACGGTTTCCTGGCGGAAACGCAGGCGGATGAGCTGATCGTTTCCATGCCGATCCATGACATCGAAAAACGGCTGCGATCCGTGGAGATTTTTGCCGACGTGCGAACCTCCATAAAGAAGGCCGCCTAAACAAAAAGCCCCGGAGCGGATCGCTACCGGGGCTTTTTTTGAAACATGAGACGTCAGGCGGAAAGCTTGGCGAGAATTTCTTCGGACACTTCGAAGTTGGAATAGACGTTCTGTACGTCGTCATCGTCTTCGAGATTGTCGATGAACTTCATCAGCGACTGCGCCTTTTCTTCATCCACCGGCACCGTGTTCTGCGGCTTCCAGATGGCCTTGACGCTTTCGGCTTCGCCCAGCACGCCTTCCAGCGCCTTGGAAACCTCGTTCATCGCTTCGAAACCGCAGATGATGGTGTGACCGTCTTCGGAAGATTCGACGTCGTCGGCACCGGCCTCGATGGCGGCTTCCATGACCTTGTCGGCATCGCCGACTTCAGCCTTGTAGGAGATTTCGCCGACGCGGTCGAAGGAGAAGGAGACCGAGCCGGTTTCGCCGAGAGCGCCGCCGGCCTTGGTGAAGATGGAGCGAACGTTGGAGGCGGTGCGGTTGCGGTTGTCGGTCAGGGCCTCGACGATGACGGCGACGCCGCCCGGGCCGTAACCCTCGTAGCGGACTTCGTCATAGTTTTCGCCATCCGCACCGGAGGCCTTCTTGATCGCGCGCTCGATATTGTCCTTCGGCATGGACTGGGCCTTGGCGTTCTGGATTGCCAGACGCAGGCGCGGGTTCATGTTCGGGTCGGGCATGCCCGTCTTTGCCGCAACGGTGATTTCGCGCGCAAGCTTGGAAAACATTTTGGACCGCACGGAGTCCTGCTTGCCCTTGCGGTGCATGATGTTCTTGAACTGTGAATGACCAGCCATGGAAAACCTGATTGTCGTAATTTGGAGATTGCGGGCCTTATAAGTGCGATAGCCGCGCCATTCAACCCCGCAAGCGCTTTCTCTTGCCGCAACAACGGAAGGAACTGATTTATCCGCTCTTCGTTCTGATCATGAACGCGGCGGAACAGGGCATTTTTCCTCCGTCGCAGCATGAGACCCGAAGGAGAAAACATATGGTCAGCCTGACTGAAGCACGAGAAGCACCGGCCCGCCAGCTCTGGGACGAGATCAATTCCGTCCATGCCGGCATGCTCGGTCTCGAAGGACTGCACAACCACATGCAGCCCATGGCGCCTCATGCTGACCCCAAGACCAACACCATCTGGTTTTTCTCCAAAAAAGACACCGATCTGGTGAAATCGCTGAAATCCGGCTCCCGGGCGCATTTCTGCGTGGTGGGCAAGGACCATGACTACCACGCCTGCCTTTCAGGCATCCTCGAAGCCCGCGACGACAAAACCAAGATCGACGAATATTGGAACTCTGTCACGGCGGCCTGGTACGAACACGGCAAAAGCGACCCGCAACTGACCATGCTGGCGTTACATGTCGACGATGCCGATATCTGGGCTTCGACGGACAGCACGCTGAAATTCGGCTGGGAAATCGCCAAGGCGAACATGTCGGATGACAAGACGCCTGACGTCGGCGTCCGTCAGCACCTCACCTTTGCCTGATAAACCACTCCCCCCGGTCTTCCCCGCCCGTCGCCATTTTACATGCCTTTCGGCACCAGTATCTGCGGCTGGCGGGGAAGGTTTCTCATCGAAACCCGGATCACCGGATCGGCCGCATAGGCAATGCGGAAACTTTCGCCGAACATCGTCAGAAACTGCTCCAGCGGCGGGCCGGTGCGGTGCATCGGCAGGATAAGCGCGGAGCGCAGGCGCTTGACCACCCGGCTCATACTGTCGGCACCCATGGTCAGACCGCCATCCACCGGCACCATCAGCACATCCAGACGACCAATTTCGGCATAATGTGTATCCGTCAACTCATGATGCAGATGCCCGAGATGGCCGATGCACAGCCCGGCAACCTCGAAGATGAAGATGGAATTGCCGTTCTCCTGGAAGGACTCGTAATCGCCCCAGCGGTTGCGGATATCGGTTGCGACATTGCGGATATAGACATCGCCCACCAGAACCTTGTGCTCGGCCTTTTCTCCCGGCGTATCGCTCCAGCCATGCAGCACATATTGAATGGCCGGGTCCGGACTGAGGGTGAAGTGCGTCGAATGCGCCCGGTTCATCGTCACGACAGTCGGCGTGACGGGCGGACGATAGATGCCGTTATAATCGGTGGCGATGGTCACACCGCCGGGGCTTTCGATGAGATAGGTGGAATGGCCGATGAAGCTGATCTTCACCTCTTCCTTCGCCGTCGCCTGCGCCAGCTGAACACCCGGCGGATTGAAGCTCGCGAACATGACGCCCGGAATGTTGCTGGCGATCGCCTGGCACTGGCTGACGGGAGGACGGCTCGCCGTCTGGGCAAAGGCCGCTCCCGAACAGGCGATCAGCCCGGTTATTGCAAGCATTAGCACGCGCAGCATCATGCCACTCCCCTGAACTTGCGAAGCTGAGAGGATGGGACAGGTTTTGGCGAGCGTCCAGTTACAAGAGCAACGGAAGGCTCACACTCTCGTCATTGTGAACGCTTCGGGGGAAGATTAAACCCAGAAGGACGGCAGGGTTTCCGAAAGCCGCGGCCCGATGCGCAGCGGCGCAATCTTTTCCGCCAGTCCGGTTCGGTCGGAAATCTCCACGCCGACACCGCAGATCGTCGCAGGTCCGCTCGCAGCCTCGAAACGGCCCTTCGGCATTTTGGAAATGAAGCGGTTGATCGGCTCTTCTTTCTCCATGCCAAGCGAGCTGTCATAATCGCCGCACATGCCGGCATCCGACATGTAAGCGGTTCCGCCGTTCAATATCTGGGCATCGGCGGTCGGAACATGGGTGTGGGTGCCGACAACGAAGCTGGCGCGCCCGTCGACGAAATGGCCGAAACACTGTTTTTCGCTGGTCGCTTCCGCGTGGAAATCGAAAATAATGGCGTCGGCCTGTTCCTTCAGGGGGCAGGCGGCAAGAATGTTTTCCGCCGACTTGAAGGGATCGTCCAGTTCCGGATGCATGAAGACCCGGCCCATGATGTTGGCAACCAATATGCGCGCGCCGTTGCGGGCATAAAAAATGCCCGAGCCCTTGCCCGGCGTACCATCCGGATAGTTGGCGGGCCGCAGGAACTGGTCGTGGCGCTCACAGAAGGAAACCGCTTCCTTCTGGTCCCAGACATGGTTGCCGGTCGTCACCACATCGGCGCCGGCATTGATGGTCTCAAGATAGATATCCTCGGTGATACCGAAACCGCCTGCAGCGTTTTCACCATTGACGATGACGAAATCCAGCTTCAGGTCGGAAATCAGCCCCGGCAATCGTTCCCAGACAGCCGTGCGTCCGGTCTTGCCAACCATATCTCCGAGAAAAAGAAGCCTCATTCACCCGCCCCGATCTTGCGCATGTTTCTATATTTCGTCCCCTCTAGTGCATTTCCAGGGAAAGTGGAACCCGGTTTTCCGTCCGGAAATGCGACGAAACAAAGAGTTAGAGGGTCTTCGCCATTCAAAGAAAGTGGAGCCCCTCCAGCGGGTAATCCATCTTTTAAAAAGTGCTAAAGCGCCTTTTGCCCACTATCGGAGATCGACAACGGGGCGGAAAACCAGCGCAGTCCGCTTTCCGTCAGAATGGCGTGAAGCGACACATCATGCGGCTCCGCCGGTACGGACGGCACTTCCTGACAATCGAAGGCGACGCCGATGAGCACAGGCTGACGGCCCCTAGCGTGCAAACGCGCAATGGCGCGGTCATAATGGCCCGCGCCATAACCGACCCGCTGCCCTTTGCCATCGAAAACGGAGAGAGGCACGAGCAGAATATCCGGATCGAGAACCTCCGCATCCTCACCCGGGCCGGTCGTGCCGAAGCCGGTCTTCACCAGCGGCGTATCCGTTTCAAAGGCGCGGAAGACAATGGTTTCACGATCCAGCACAACGGGCAGGACAAGACGCCCGCCCTTTGTCCGCAACGCTTCCATCAGCGGCCGGGTATCGGCCTCGGAGCGGATCGGCATGAAGCCGGAAATTACGGTGCCCGGTGCAAAGGGGATGCCGGAGGCGCCATGCGCCATAATGGACTGGCTCTTCTGCTGGCGCTCCGCCAGCGTCAGCGCATCGCGCGCGGCGAGCCTTTCGCCGCGCAGCCTTGCTTTTTCGGCAACGTCACCGGGCATCAGGCGGCCCGGCTCACGAGAACCTTGTCGATACGGTGGCCATCGAGATCGATGACCTCGAAACGCCAGCCATTGCGAGTGACATGTTCGCCCAGTTCCGGCAGGCGGCGGAACTCGTCCAGAACCAGACCGGCAACGGTTTCGAACTCGGCATCCTCGTCGATCTGGAAACCCATGCGATAAGCGAACTCATCGGCGGGCATCCAGCCGGCGACGAGGAACGAACCGTCCTCGCGCTCGACCATGGCCGGCTCCTCGTCATCATCTTCCTGAAACGCGCCGGTGATGGCTTCCAGCACGTCGCCGGAGCTGATGATACCTTCGAAATGGCCGTATTCGTCATAGACCAGCACCATATGCACGGTGGAACGGCGCAGCGACTGGATGACGTCCACCGCACTCGTCAGATCCGATACGACCGGAACTTCCCGCAGAAGCTCGCGAATGTTGAGTTCCTTGCCGGAAGCCAGCGCATCGAAAGCGTCCTTGGCGAAAAGCACGCCGAGAATTTCATCCGAGGCGCCGTTGCGCACCGGCAGGCGCGAACGCTGCGTCTGGCGAAGCTGCTCGCGGATTTCTTCGGCGCTGTCTTCGATATCGACCACTTCCACATCGCGACGCGGCGTCATCAGGCCGCGCGCATTGCGGTCGGCAAGGCGCATGACGCTGGTGATCATCGCCGATTCCTCGGTCTCGATCACACCGGCGCTGTGAGCTTCGGCCAGAACCGTGCGGATTTCATCGTCGGTGACCGAAGCGTTGGATTCACCGCTATGGCCGAGAAGCGCCAGAACGGCCTTGCCCGACCGGTCGAGCAGCCACACCAGCGGCGCGCCGACCTTGGACAGCAGCATCATGGTGGGGGCGACGCGGGCAGCGACCTTTTCGGGATCGCGCAGCGCAATCTGCTTGGGCACCAGTTCGCCGACGATCAGCGACAGATAGGTGATGGCGACGACCACCGAGCCGACGCCGAGCGCATCGGCGGCACGGTCGGGAACGCCCTGCTCCAGAAGCCACGCCGTGAAGCGCGCGCCGAGCGTGGCGCCGGAAAAAGCGCCGGAAAGGACGCCGACCAGCGTGATGCCGATCTGCACCGTGGAAAGAAAGCGTCCGGGATTTTCGGAAAGGCTGAGCGCCAGTGTGGCGCCCTTGCTGCCTTGTGTGGCAAGCACCTTGAGCCTCGCCGGTCTGGAGGAGACAACGGCAAGCTCGGACATGGCAAGCACACCGTTCAATACGGTGAGCAGGACCACGATCATAATTTCAGTAAACAAGTTTAGCTCTTTGGGCTGTTGAACGGCACGTCGCGGTTTTGACCGCAGCGCCCTTTTTTAAAGGGCATGACAGACATACCAATCCGGATAATAGGGAATTGTTCCGCCATTGCAATGACGGCAATATAAAAAAGCCGTGTCCGGCAGTTATGAAAAATGACTGTCGAATATATCAAGGGTACAGGGAAGCCCCGGGGGTTGATCCGAAACTTCAAGCGCGATCCACGGCGACCGATGGAGATTTACGATCCTGGGCGCCTACAAAAGTAGGTGGGCACCGTGTGTCCAGCCCCACGGGACTGGCCAGGGACAGCTCCCTTTGGATCGAGTATGGCCCCAGGGATTGTGGTTCCTGTCGGGAAGCGCAGAACGCATAGAAGATATAGGACGGATCGGAGAAAACCGCCAGAGGGCACCGCGCGAAATTTTGCCGCCTCAGAACCCTTCACTCGGTCAATGCGCGGCGGGCTTCGGCCGCGCCAGGAGTTTTTCGGTAATCCCGTTCAGGCGGTCGGCCAGATCGCCGATGGCAAGCGCCACCATCTCGTCCGATTTCGCCCGGTGCTCCGCCATGCCGTCGCGGTTGCGGGAAAGGGATGCGACCTCCCCTTCCAGCTTCTCTATCTTGCGATTGAGTTCGGAAAGCTCGTCCATCACCATGATGCCCGCCATGACGGTCAGGCGAAGATCGCCGATTTCACCGAACTGGCTCTTGAGGTGCCCGACATACCGGTCGAACCTCGTTGCGAGATCGGTAAGATGGTCTTCCTGCCCCGCCTCGCATGCCATGCGATAGGCCTTGCCGTCGATCATAACTGTGACTTGCGCCATGAGCCCGCTCCTATCGATCCAGCACCGCGCGGATCGTCTCCATCGCCGTCACCAGCCGGCGGGAAACCTCGCGGTTGACTTCTTCAAGACGATTGGCGCGAAACTCGGCCTGATCCAGCTCATGCGCGAGCCTTGCGCGGTCGACATGGACACGCTTGACCTCATTATCGATCTCGCCCGTCTCCCTTTGCCGCTCGATACGCATATCGATGGCATTTTCGAGATTTGTGATGGCAGCATTCAGCTCCGTCAGCGCAGATTGTACGGTCTTGTCAGCCGACATCGTTTTTTCCAACTCGCACGCCACCGGCCGAATCGTCCGGTTTCAGGCCTTTTCAACAATCACGAGGTTATTACCCGATTTACCATCCCGTCAATCAAACCAGTGCATTGAGACGTTTTGCTCTGTGGATGAACGAAGAGGCGGCAGCGCCCATCGCACGGATTTTGTCAGGATGCCCGATTTTCTAAACGATTTTTTCTCCCTCAGCGAACCGCAAACGCCCGTGGATTTATTGACTTGCCGGCCTCACCTGCTATGGATCAACCCGCTTTTTGGATAGTTGCGTAAAACTATCTCCTTTCACCCGGAAACAGACGGAAAAGCCATGATTTCTCGCGACAAACACAACCGGATGGCAAATGCGATCCGATTTCTTGCCATGGATGCAGTGGAGAAGGCCAATTCCGGCCATCCCGGTCTGCCGATGGGCGCCGCCGATGTCGCCACCGTTCTCTTCACCCGTTACCTGAAATTCGATCCCAAGGCTCCGCTCTGGGCGGATCGTGACCGCTTCGTGCTGTCGGCAGGTCATGGCTCGATGCTTCTTTACTCGCTGCTCTATCTGACGGGCTACGAGGACATGACGATCGACGAGATCAAGCGTTTCCGTCAGTTCGGTTCCAAGACCGCCGGCCACCCCGAATATGGCCATGCGACCGGCATCGAAACCACCACCGGCCCGCTCGGCCAGGGCATCGCCAACGCCGTGGGCATGGCAATCGCCGAACGCAAGCTGGAAGAGGAATTCGGCTCCGACCTGCAGAGCCACTTCACCTATGTCCTGTGCGGCGACGGCTGCCTCATGGAAGGCATCAGCCACGAAGCCATCGCGCTTGCCGGCCACCTGAAGCTCAACAAGCTCGTTCTGTTCTGGGATGACAACAACATCACCATCGACGGCGAAGTCGGCCTCTCCGACAGCACCGACCAGATCGCCCGCTTCCAGGCCGTTCACTGGAACACCATCCGCGTCGATGGCCACGATCCGGACGCGATTGCCGCCGCCATCGAAGCCGCGCAGAAATCCGACCGCCCGACCTTCATCGCCTGCAAGACCGTCATCGGCTTCGGCGCACCCAACAAGCAGGGCACCCACAAGGTTCACGGCAATCCGCTCGGCGCCGAAGAAATCGCCGCCACCCGCAAGCACCTGAACTGGGAAGCGGAAGCCTTCGTCGTTCCGGAAGACGTGCTGGATGCATGGCGTCTTGCCGGCCTGCGCTCCACCAAGACCCGCCAGGACTGGGAAGCCCGCCTTGAAGTTGCTGAAGCCGGCAAGAAAGCCGAATTCAAGCGCCGCTTCGCCGGCGACCTGCCCGGCAACTTCAACAGCGCCATCGATGCCTTCAAGAAGAAGATCATCGAGAACAACCCGACGGTCGCCACCCGCAAGGCGTCGGAAGATTCGCTCGAAGTCATCAACGGCGTCCTGCCGGAGATGGTCGGCGGTTCGGCTGACCTGACGCCGTCCAACAACACCAAGACCAGCCAGATGAAGTCCATCACGCCGACGGATTTCTCCGGCCGTTACCTGCATTACGGCATCCGCGAGCATGGCATGGCGGCGGCGATGAACGGCATCGCGCTCCATGGCGGCCTCATCCCCTATGCCGGCGGCTTCCTGATCTTCTCGGACTATTGCCGTCCGTCGATCCGCCTTGCGGCGCTTATGGGCATCCGTGTCGTCCACGTTCTGACGCATGATTCCATCGGCGTCGGCGAAGACGGCCCGACCCACCAGCCGGTGGAGCAGATCGCAGCCCTGCGCGCCATTCCGAACCTGCTCGTCTTCCGCCCGGCGGATGAAACCGAGACGGCGGAATGCTGGCAGCTGGCTCTCGAGCAGAAGCATCGTCCTTCCGCGCTGGCACTCACCCGCCAGAACCTTGCGCCCTCGCGCAAGGAATATGAAGAGAAGAACCTGTCTGCTTACGGCGCTTACGAACTCGTCTCCGCCAGCGACGCCAAGGTTTCGATCTTCGCATCCGGTTCGGAAGTCGAAGTGGCGCTGAAGGCCGCCGCAACGTTGAAGGACAACGGCGTTTCCGTCCGTGTCGTTTCCGTTCCCTGCTTCGAGCTTTTCAAGGAACAGCCGGAAACCTATCGCAACGCCATCATCGGCAAGGCTCCGGTCAGAATAGCGGTCGAAGCCGCCATTCGCCAGGGCTGGGATTATTTCATCGGTAACGACGGCGCTTTCGTCGGCATGCACTCCTTTGGAGCGTCCGCGCCGGCGAAAGATCTCTTCAAGCACTTCGGCATCACGGCGGAAGCCGTCGTCGCCGCAGTCGAGGCAAAACTTGCATGAGGGCTCCCAAGGCCCTCACATTCCGCATAGACCAAGCACATATCTTGTTCGGGAGACTGTAAATGACTGTAAAAGTTGCCATTAACGGCTTCGGCCGCATCGGCCGCAACGTCCTGCGCGCCATCGTCGAATCTGGCCGCACCGATATCGAAGTCGTTGCCATCAACGACCTCGGCCCGGTGGAGACCAACGCACACCTGCTGCGCTACGATTCGATCCACGGCAAGTTCCCGGCCGATGTGAAGGTCGAAGGCGACACCATCATCGTTGGCGGCGGCAAGCCGATCAAGGTTACGGCCGTTCGCGATCCGGCAACGCTGCCGCACAAGGAACTCGGCGTCGACATCGCGCTGGAATGCACGGGCATCTTCACTGCGCGCGACAAGGCTGCCGCTCACCTGACGGCCGGCGCAAAGCGCGTCATCGTGTCTGCTCCGGCTGACGGCGCAGACCTCACGGTCGTCTTCGGCGTCAATGACGACCAGCTGACGAAGGACCATCTGGTCATTTCCAACGCGTCCTGCACCACCAACTGCCTCGTGCCGGTCGTGAAGGTTCTCGATGACGTCGTTGGCATCGACCATGGCTTCATGACCACGATCCACTCCTACACGGGCGACCAGCCGACGCTCGACACCATGCACAAGGATCTGTACCGCGCCCGCGCCGCAGCCCTTTCCATGATCCCGACCTCGACGGGCGCCGCCAAGGCCGTTGGCCTCGTTCTGCCGCACCTCAAGGGCAAGCTGGACGGCACGTCGATCCGCGTTCCGACCCCGAATGTTTCGGTCGTCGACTTCAAGTTCCTCGCCAAGCGCGACACGACGGTTGAGGAAATCAACGAAGCGATCAAGTCTGCCGCCAATGGCCAGCTCAAGGGCATTCTCGGCTATACCGACGAGCCGCTGGTTTCCCGCGACTTCAACCACGACAGCCATTCCTCGATTTTCGCGATCGACCAGACCAAGGTCATGGAAGGCAAGTTCGTACGCATCCTGTCCTGGTACGACAACGAGTGGGGCTTCTCCAACCGCATGTCGGACACGGCCGTCGCCTTCGCGAAGACCATCTAAGCGGAATTACTCCAATCAAAAAGCCGGCAGGAGCAATCCTGCCGGCTTTTTATTTATAAAAAATGCCGACGGGAACGAGGAAACCCGTCGGCGTCGATCCGGAAGCAAGGCGGGGCGCTTCGGATCGAAAACATCGCTGGGGGCAAGGGGGACTAGCCCGCTGCCAGCCTGCCGGCCCAACCGTCACCTTCTGTTGTTGATGATGATTGGATCGCGCGAGCCGGCATTGCTCCAGATCGTGTCGAAAGTCTGCTGCCTCAACTCACTTTGCTGCATGGAAAGCTTCATCATGCAGTCGGCAGCATCTCGCGAGCCTTCGGGATAACCGAAGGACCGGCAGCGCTCGCGTTGCGCCGCCATGTTTTCAGCTGTCTGTTCCGTGCTGGAGCAGCCAGAAACAATCGCGCCCGCCGCCAATACTATAATAAGTCCAGTAATATTTATCTGTTTCATCCGATCGCTCCGGTAATGTTGAAAAGCAATTCGGACGAAAGAACTAACGCAGCTGCATTGTCTCTATGTTACGTTGAAACGCTGAAAAAGGAATTGTTTCTGCGGGAGTATCTGCCGCTCTCCTTGCCATCCATTTTTTCGCCCGCGAGCCGAAAAAATTCCCATTTCCTGCCTTTGTCTGGTCCACTTTGGGACGGACAAGAAACACAGGGATAACGGTCGTGCGCAATGCACTTCGGCCCTGCCGTATCATTCGATACACCCCGCCTTGCGTCGCCTTTCAACGCCACCCGAAACAGCGCTGACAGACCGCAACCCGTGGCGCATTGACTGCAGACGCGCAGAGCATTCATTGCGCCACGGACTGCGGTCCATCAACGCGGTTTGAATGAGGCGGTGGACGTGGAATCATTTTATCTTCTGTTGCTGGTCGCAACCGTTCTCGTTCTCGTCGCCGCCTTTTCCAGCCTCATCGCCTTCCGCTTCGGCGCGCCACTCCTCCTGCTTTTCCTGATGATCGGCCTTGTGGCTGGTGTGGATGGCCTCGGCATCGAATTCACCAACAATCCGCTGGCCTATATGCTCGGCTCGCTGGTGCTTGCCGTTATCCTCTTCGATTCCGGCTTCGGCACATCCATCCAGTCCTTCCGGCTTTCGGCGGCACCCGCCGTCGCTCTCGCTACAGTCGGCGTCATCCTCACATCCGTCTTTTTTGCCGGCGCGGCGGCTCTGCTACTCGGGCTTTCCTGGCTGGAAGGCCTGCTGCTCGGCGCCATCGTCGCCTCCACGGATGCGGCAGCCGTGTTCTTCCTGCTGCGCATCGGCGGCATTCATATCCGCGATCAGGTGCGTTCGACGCTGGAAGTCGAATCCGGCACCAACGATCCGATGGCGATCTTCCTCACCATCGCCCTGGTCGAAATCATCGCCAAGGGCGAGGGGCTGGCCGGCATCGACAGCGGCTTTCTGCTGCTTTTCATTGAGCAGATGGGGCTTGGCGTGATTTTCGGCCTGCTCGGCGGCGTCATGATTGCCACCGTCGTCAATCGGTTCGCCGCCGACCGCGGGCTTGCGCCGATCTTTGTGCTGGCGCTGGCGCTGCTGGTCTTTTCCTTCACCGGCACAATTGGCGGCAGCGGTTTTCTGGCGGTCTATGTGGCCGGCATCGTCGCCGGCAACCGCCGGATCTTCGCCAAGGAAACCATCCGCCGTTTCCATGAGGGGCTGACCTGGCTTGCCCAGATCATCATGTTCCTGATGCTCGGCCTGCTCGCCACCCCGTCGCAGTTTCCGGCAATCGCCATTCCCGCCGTGCTGCTCGCGCTTTTTCTGATCTTCGTCGCCCGCCCGCTCGCGGTGTGGCTCAGCCTGATGCCCTTCAACTATACCCAGCAGGAAACCTCCTTCGTCGCCTGGGTAGGCCTGCGCGGCGCCGTCTCCATCCTGCTCGCCATCATGCCCATTCTCGGCGGGCTTGACGATGCGCAGGTCTATTTCAACGCCGCCTTCATCATCGTGCTGGTGTCACTCCTCGTGCAGGGCTGGACCATCAAGCCGGTGGCGACAAGGCTCGGGCTGATCGTGCCGCCGCGCATGGGCGAAGTCGACAAGCTGGAGGTGGACCTTCCCGGCACCGCCAATCATGAGCTGATCTCCTACCGGGTCGCGAAAGGCAGCGCCATCATGCAGGGCGAGCGCATTCCGCGCTGGGCCATGCCTTCGCTGGTGGTGCGCGACGGCAAATCGATCCGCTACCAATATGCCGGACGGTTGCGGGAGAACGATCTCGTCTACCTCTTCATCGCACCCGGCTATTCCCGCCTGATCGACCGGCTTTTCGCCAGCGCCCTGCCGGTTGCCGATGACGACGCCGATTTCTTCGGCACCTTCGCGATCTCGCCCACCCGCCCGGCGAAGGAGCTGGACGCAGCCTATGGTCCGGGCCTGCTTTCGTCCGCCGAACAGGCGATGAGCGTCGCGGAACTCATCGAGGCCCGCCTTGCCGGAAAGGCCGACTATGCCGACCGCGTGCGCCTCGGCTCCATCGTGCTGATCGTTCGCACACTGGACGAACACGAGGCGATAACCGGTGTGGGCATCTCCCTCGAACCGGTGGAACCGGCGACCAGCCTGCCGATCTTCATCAGCTTTTCGGAAATCCTCAACCGTGTACGCAACCATGTGGCAGAGAAGCGCCAGCCGCGCGCCGCCAGCGTTGAAGAAAGCGCCCCCGCCGCTCCGAATACAGTGAGAGAAAATGAGGCGTGACCCGCTTGCGTCGTCAATCAGGCATAGTATGGTCCGTGCCGAACTCGCAACAAATCAGGATCGACCTATGCCCGCTTTCAAGACCCTCGACGACCTCAACGACATTGCCGGAAAGCGCGTTCTCGTCCGCGTTGATCTCAACGTGCCGGTCGCGGATGGCAAGGTAACGGACGCAACCCGTATCGAACGCGTTGCGCCGACCATTCTGGAACTGTCCTCCAAGGGCGCGAAAGTCATTCTGCTTGCCCATTTCGGCCGTCCGAAGGGCGAACCGGTGACCGATATGTCGCTTTCCCAGATCGTGCCTGCCGTCGAGGAAGTGCTGGATCATGCCGTTTCCTTCGCGACCGATTGCATCGGCGCACCGGCCGCGGACGCCGTCGCGAAACTGAACGATGGCGATATCCTGCTTCTGGAAAACACCCGTTTCCACAAGGGCGAAGAAAAGAACGATCCGGCCTTCGTCGAAGCTCTGGCAGCCAATGGCGATATCTATGTGAACGACGCCTTCTCCGCCGCCCACCGCGCCCACGCTTCCACCGAAGGCCTTGCACGCCACCTGCCCGCCTATGCCGGCCGCACCATGCAGGCCGAGCTTGAGGCCCTGGAAAAAGGCCTCGGCCAGCCAGTCCGTCCGGTCGTCGCCATCGTCGGCGGCGCCAAGGTTTCGAGCAAGATCGATCTGCTGATGAACCTCGTCAAGAAGGTCGACGCCCTCGTCATCGGCGGCGGCATGGCCAACACCTTCCTCGCCGCCCGCGGCGCGCAGGTCGGCAAATCGCTTTGCGAGCATGATCTCGCCGAGACCGCAAAGCAGATCATGATCGAGGCTGCGACATCCGGCTGCGCCATCGTGCTGCCGGAGGACGGCGTCGTCGCCCGCGAATTCAAGGCCGGCGCGGCCAATGAAATCGTCGACATCAACGCCATTCCCACTGATGCCATGGTTCTCGATGTCGGCCCAAAATCGGTTGAAAGCATCAAGGCCTGGATTTCCCGCGCCGAAACACTGGTCTGGAACGGCCCGCTCGGCGCCTTCGAAATCGAGCCCTTCGACGCGGCGACCGTGGCTGCCGCAAAACACGCGGCGGAATGCACCAAGGCCGGCAAGCTCGTCTCCGTCGCTGGCGGCGGCGATACCGTTGCCGCCCTCAACCACGCCGGCGTTTCCGAGGATTTCTCCTATGTTTCGACGGCCGGCGGCGCCTTCCTCGAATGGATGGAAGGCAAGGAACTGCCGGGCGTTGCCATCCTGACCGCCGCCAAGTAAACTCACCCTACTTGCCTGACACGAGGCCGGACAAGCCATGCTTGTCCGGCCTTGCTTTTTGGTAAGCGGCACCGGGAGGAAAAGTTTCAAACGATTGAAATCATTTCAATCGTTTCAATGAGTTAGCGTGCCATTTCCCTGCCCTGGAACTTCTGTTATCGGAAATTTATTGTGCCTTGGGAGAATAGCAAATGACCGAACGTCTCGAAGACATCGCAATCAAAATGGTCGCCGACGGCAAGGGCCTGCTCGCCGCCGACGAATCCACGGGAACGATCAAAAAGCGTTTCGACAGCATCAATCTGGAGTCCACCGAGACCGCCCGCCGCGATTATCGCGAGATGCTGTTCCGTTCCGACGACGCCATGAAGAAATACATCTCCGGCGTCATCCTTTATGAAGAGACCCTGTTCCAGAAGGCCGCCGACGGCACGCCTTTCGTGGATATCATCAAGGCGGCCGGCAGCCTGCCGGGCATCAAGGTGGATATCGGCGCCAAGCCGATGGCTTTCCACCCGCATGAATTCATCACCGAAGGTCTCGACGGTCTTTACGAGCGCCTGCGCAAGTATCATGAGGCCGGCGCGCGTTTCGCCAAGTGGCGCGGCGTCATCACCATCGGTGAGCAGCGTCCGAGCTGGGGTTCGATCAAGGCAAACTCCCAGTCACTCGCCCGTTACGCCGCCCTCTGCCAGCAGGCGGATATCGTGCCGATCGTGGAACCCGAAGTGCTGATGGACGGCGAGCCGGGCACGCATGACATCGACCGCTGTGCGGAAGTCACGCAATGGGTTCTCCAGACCGTCTTCGCGGACCTGTTCGACGCCCGCGTGAATCTTGAAGGCATGATCCTCAAGCCGAACATGATCATCGACGGCAAGAAGGCCCGCAAGGCTTCCGTCGAAGAAGTGGCGGAAAAGACCGTGAAGGTTCTGAAGGCAACCGTGCCTTCCGCCGTTCCGGGCATCGCCTTCCTTTCCGGCGGCCAGTCCTCCGAAGAGGCGACGGCGCATCTCTCCGCCATGAATGCCGGCTACGACCTGCCCTGGTCTCTGACCTATTCCTACGGCCGCGCGCTTCAGGATACGGCCCTCAAGACATGGGGCGGCAAGCAGGAAAATGTCGCCGCCGGCCAGCGCGCCTTCACACACCGCGCCGCGATGAACAGCCTCGCCGCCAAGGGCAACTGGAAGCAGGAACTCGAAAAGGCAGCCTGAGGCTGACAGAGAACATCCGATAAACAGCAGCCGCCCCAACGGGCGGCTGCTGTGTTTGATAAAGCAAGATCATCCATATTCCGTCACCCGGACCAATCGTCTTTCATTTTACCTGACTGATAATTCTCAACCGTTTTGATTGTGCATCGCTACCAGCGTGGAAGCATATCCACCATGGACAGCCTTATCCGCTCAAGTCATGCGACCTGACGACTTTATGACCGTCATTGCCGCAATAGACAGCGGATGCCCTCCCCGGCTTTCTCCAGCGCATAACGCCAGACCATCCGGATCGCCCGGCACCACAAGCGCTTTCGTCGAAGGGCTCTCGAAAAGCCCCGGAAATTGCTGCGCGCTCGTTACATCACAGATAAATTTCAATCAATTATAGTATGATCCACTATGTGGACCTATAAACATGCTATGAAAACCACGCAATACTGCATTTATACAGTTGATTTCGGCACTTTTCCTGTGTATCCCGAATGCATAGTTTTTTAACGGTCCATATTGTGGAGGCAATATACCGCTAGTTTCAGGCTTTTGGAGGGGTCTGGCCGGTCTGGCAATGACAGATATATCCTGATGCGTCAGTCATGATATTGGCCTGGACGCGGATAATCCTCTTTGTCTGCCGCAGTCCGTTGCGAAGGTTGTTCTGTGGGAGAGGAGGCCCCGATGACCATGACCGCAAACGCGAATGACGACGTATTTGTACTCGACGGAGAGCTGTTGCATACGGGGCCGGTAACAGGCTCGTGGTTCATGCGACCCGTCGAGGCCGTGGCGGCGGTGCTGCTGGCGGTGATGATCGGCCTGCTTCTGCTGGGCGTGACATCGCGTTATGCCCTGCATTTGCCAATCGTCTGGATCGATGAAACGGCGTCGTTGAGCTTCCTGTGGTTTGCCATGCTGGGTGCGGCAATTGCCATCGACCGCAGCGAACACCTGCGACTGACGCTGTTCCTCAACATGTTTCCGCAGCGCATTCTGGGCTATGTCAACTCGCTCGCGCTCGTGCTGGTGGCGACATTTCTTGCGGCGATTATCAAGCCGGCGATAGAATATGCCATTGAGGAATGGGTCGTCACCTCGGCGGCGCTGAATATTCCGATGTCCTTCCGCGCCGCGGCATTGCCGGTCGGCGCCTGTCTGATGCTGCTGCTGGTCCTCAACAATCTCTTCCGCAGGGAAAATCTGCGGGACATCATCGCAGCCATTGTCACCGTCGCGGTCGCCTCCGGCCTGCTCTATCTGGCATCGCCGACGCTCGAAACTTTCGGCAATTTCAATCTGGCGATCTTCCTCGGCCTGTTCGTGGCGGTGTTTCTGGTGCTGGGCGTACCGATCGCCTTCTGTTTTGGCCTTGGAACCCTCGCCTACCTGACCTTTACCACCTGGGTTCCGACCATCGTGATGATCGGGCGCATTGACGAGGGCATGTCGGGCATCATTCTGCTGTCGGTTCCGGTTTTCGTGCTGCTGGGCTGTGTGCTCGATGCCACCGGCATGGGCAAGGCGATTGTCGAGCTGCTATCCTCGATGTTCGGCCATATTCGCGCCGGCATGTCCTATGTGCTGCTCGGCTCGCTGTTTCTGGTCTCGGGCATTTCCGGCTCCAAGGTTTCGGATATGGCGACGGTTGCACCGGCGCTGTTTCCGGAAATGAAGCGCCGTGGCCACAAGCCCAAGGAAATGATTGCGCTGCTCGCCACCGGCGCCGCCATGGCCGATACCGTTCCGCCCTCCATCGTGCTGATCGTTCTCGGTTCGGCGGCGGGTGTGTCGATTGCCGGTCTGTTCACGTCCGGCTTCATGATCGCCATGGTGCTGCTTCTGGTGCTGGCCGTTCTGGCCCGCTGGAAGGCGCGGCATGAAAACATGGAAGGCGCAAAACGCACCCCGTGGCCGCTGGTCGGCAAGGCGGCCCTCGTTGCCGCACCGGCGCTGGTTCTGCCCTTCCTCATCCGCAGCCTCGTCGGCGGCGGCGTGGCGACGGCCACCGAGGTTTCCACCATTGCCGTGCTCTATGCGATGATTATCGGTGCGGTGCTTTATGGCGGCATCAGCCTCAAAAAGCTCTATTCCATGCTGGTGGAGACGGCCGCCCTTTCCGGGGCGATCCTGCTGATCCTCGGCTGCGCCTCGGCCATGGCGTGGGGGTTGACCCAGAGCGGCTTTGCCTTCCAGCTGACCGCGATGATCACCGATCTGCCGGGCGGATGGATGACCTATATGGTCGTATCGATCCTGATTTTCATGATCCTCGGCTGCGTGCTGGAAGGCCTGCCGGCAATCGTATTGCTCGCACCGATCATGTTCCCCATCGCCCGCACGCTTGGCATCAACGACATCCATTATTCGATGGTGGTGGTTGTCGCCATGAATATCGGCCTGATGGCGCCGCCCATCGGCATCGGTTTCTATATCGCCTGCAAGATAGGCAATGTTTCGCCTGATGAGGCCATGGGCGCCATCTGGCCCTATCTCGCAGCCATGGTCATCGGTCTGCTGCTGATTGCGGCAATTCCGGGCTTCTCGACAATTCTGCTCTGAGACCGTGGCGGGTCCACCCGCCACGCCGATGAATGACACATGCTTTTATTTTGGGAGGAGAAAGCAATGAATATCAACAGACGTACCGTGTTGGCCGGCGCCGGTTCTGCCGTTCTTGCCACCGCTTTTGTGTCGCGCGCCCGCGCTGCGCAATTCAATTATAAATACGCCAACAACCTGCCTGCAGCGCACCCCATGAACATCCGCGCCAAGGAAGCGGCCGACCGTATCGCCAAGGAAACCGACGGCCAGGTGATGATCAATATCTTCCCCAGCAGCCAGTTGGGCGCTGATACGGATGTGTTGAGCCAGGTACGCTCGGGCGGCGTTGAATTCTTTACGCTTTCGCCACTGATCCTGTCGACGCTAGTGCCGAATGCATCCATCAGCGGCATCGGCTTCGCCTTCCCGAACTACGATTCGGTTTGGGCGGCCATGGATGGCGATCTCGGCAAATATGTCCGCAGCGAAATCGCCAAGCAGAACCTCGTTGCCATGGACACCATCTGGGATAACGGCTTCCGCCAGATCACCAGCGCGTCCAAGCCCATCGCCACGCCGGCCGATCTCGAAAGCTTCAAGATCCGCGTGCCGGTAAGCCCGCTCTGGACCTCGATGTTCAAGGCCTTCAAGTCGGCCCCTGCCTCGATCAATTTCGCTGAAGTCTACACCGCCTTGCAGACCGGCGTTGTCGATGGCCAGGAAAACCCGCTGGCGATCATTTCCACCGCCAAGCTGTTCGAAGTGCAGAAATTCTGCTCGGTCACCAACCATATGTGGGACGGCTTCTGGTTCCTGGCCAACAAGCGCGCCTGGGAGCGCCTGCCGGATGACCTGCGCGCCATCGTTGCCAAAAACCTCAATCAGGCAGGCAAGGACGAGCGGGCCGATGTGGCGAAACTCAATGCCTCGGTGAAGGAAGACCTGATTGCCAAGGGCATGACCTTCAACGACACCGACGCCTCACTCTTCCGTGCAACCCTCAAGGAAGCCGGCTTCTATTCCGAATGGAAGGGCAAATATGGCGATGAAGCCTGGGCCATTCTCGAAAAGGCCGTTGGCGCCAGCCTGACCTGATCGGTCCGCTGAATAGCTGGCCCCGCGTCAGGCGGGGCCGACCCGACTATTTTTGACGATTGTAATGGAGACTGTTTTGACAGGTCGCCTGACGGGAAAACGCGCCATTGTTTTTGGCGCAGGATCATCTGGTCCTGGTTTCGGCAATGGCAAGGCTGCGGCCGTGCAATTTGCCCGCGAAGGCGCGCGCGTGTCCTGTGTCGACCTCTCCGCCGACGCGGCAGAGGAAACCGCGCAGATTATTCGCGCCGAAGGTTTCGAGGCGATTGCGGTTGCGGCCGATGTCACGGAACTCTATTCCGTATCAGCCACGGTTGCGCGGACCTGCGAGGTCTTCGGCGGCATCGATATTCTGCACAACAATGTCGGCGTGACCCATATGGGCGGCCCGGTCGAGCTGGATGAGGAACGCTTTCGCGCCTCGGTCGATCTCAATATCGGCTCCGTTTATCGCACCGCAAAGGCAGTGTTGCCGGTGATGCTGGCGCAGGGCGGCGGGGCCATCGTCAACATCTCCTCGCTCGCCTCCATTCGCTGGACCGGCTATCCCTATTTTGCCTATTACGCCATGAAAGCCGCCGTAAACCAGGCAACCGTGGCGCTGGCCATGCAATATGCCCGTCAGGGCATTCGCGCCAATTGCGTTCTGCCCGGAATGATCGATACGCCGCTGATCTACAAGCAGATCAGCAATCAATATGCCTCCGTCGAGGATATGGTGGCGGCGCGCAATGCCGCGGTCCCGGTCGGCCGCATGGGCGATGCCTTCGATATCGCCCGCGCGGCAGTCTTTCTGGCATCCGATGAAGCCAAGTTCATCACCGGCATCTGCCTGCCGGTCGATGGCGGGCAAAGCTGTGCGGTGGGAGCGTTTTCCTGATATGGCCACGATGATCCCGACAGAAAGCGACCTGACAGGCGCGCGCGCGGTAGACCGGGCGCTGGGACTTCTATCCATGGTGGGGCGTCATGCCGAACGCGGTGTGGCGCTTTCGGTCATCGTCACCGAAAGCGGGCTGAACAAGCCCACGGCCCGCCGCCTGCTGCTGGCGCTGATCCGCGCCGGCCTGGTGGAGCAGGATGAGGAAACGCGGCGTTATTATCTGGGCGAGGAAGCCTATGTGCTGGGCAGTCTGTCATCGCGCCGTTTCGGCTTGCTGCAGATGGCCCAGGACAGTCTGACGCGCATTTCCCGCCGGACAGAGGATTCGAGCTTCCTTTCCGTTCGCCGCGATACATTTGCATTGTGCCTCTATCGCGAAGAAGGCACCTGGCCGGTGCGCACCCACGCGCTTCAGGCCGGTTTCGAGCACCCGCTGGGCATTGGCGCGGGATCGCTCGCCATGCTGGCGGCGCTGCCCGATGCCGAGGTGGAAAGCGTCATTGCCGCCAATAGCGGGCTGATTGCCGCGAACTATCCCGGCATCACGCTGGACGGGCTGCGCCGCGATGTCGAATTGACGAGAACCAATGGTTATTCGCTCAATCCGGGTCTGATCCTCTCCAATTCCTGGGGTATCGGCGTTGCCATCCGAACACCGGATGGCGCTGTGGCGGGGGCGTTGAGCATTGCCGCCGTCGACAGCCGCATGCGACCGGAGCGCCAGCCGGAACTGGCGGCCCTGCTGCGCGAGGAAGTGACGCGCATCGAAACACGCATTGCGGAAATGATGGCCAGCCGCGCCCGCACGCGCGGCGAAGGCGATGCAAAACGGCAAACAAGGAGAACGAGCAAATGAGCAAAGCGCAGATCGTCGGCTGGGCGCATTCGCCTTTCGGCAAATCGACCCTTGAAAATACCGAGCAACTGATGGCTTCGGTCGTGGTGCCAGCCATAGACCATGCCGGCGTCGATGTCGGCGATATAGACGGCATTTTCGTCGGCGTCATGAATAACGGTTTCTCGAAACAGGATTTTCAGGGCGCGCTGGTGGCCATGGGCGATGAGCGCCTCGCCTATACGCCCGCAGTGCGTTTCGAGAATGCCTGCTCGACGGGATCGGCCGCCCTTTACAGCGCCATGGATTTCATCGAGGCCGGGCGTGGACGCATCGCGCTCGTTGTCGGCGCCGAAAAAATGACGGCGCTGCCAACCGCCGAGGTGGGTGAAATCCTGCTATCCGCCTGCTACCGCGCTGAGGAAGCCGATATTTCCGGCGGCTTTGCCGGCCAGTTCGGACGCATCGCTGAGGCCTATTTCCAGCGCTATGGCGATCGCTCGGAAGAACTGGCGATGATCGCCGCCAAGAACCACGCCAATGGCGCGGTCAATCCCTATGCCCATATGCGCAAGGATTTCGGCTTCGATTTCTGCAATACGGTATCGGAGAAGAACCCTTATGTCGCTGGCCCCCTGCGCCGCACCGACTGCTCGTTGATTTCCGATGGCGCTGCCGCCATCGTTCTGGCCGACGAGGAAACCGCGGCGACACTCAACCGGGCCATCGGTTTCAGGGGCCGCAAGCATGTCAATGACATTCTGGCGCTCAGCCGCCGCGATCCGCTGGCCTTCGAGGGCGCGCGCCGCGCCTGGGCAGGTTCGCTGGAACTCGCAGGCGCAACGCTCGACGACCTCTCCTTCGTCGAAACCCATGATTGCTTCACCATTGCCGAACTCATTGAATATGAGGCGATGGGATTGGCGAAGCCCGGTGAAGGCCACCGGGTGGTGCGCGAAGGCACGGCCCTGAAAACCGGTCGCCTGCCGATCAACCCCTCCGGCGGGCTGAAATCCAAGGGGCATCCGGTCGGGGCAACCGGGGTCTCCATGCACGTCATGGCGGCGATGCAATTGATGGGTGAAGCGGGTGACATGCAGATCCCCGGCGCCTCGCTCGCCGGTGTTTTCAACATGGGGGGAACTGCGGTTGCCAACTATGTCTCGATCATGGAGCGCGTGAAATGACGATACATCCTCCGGGCGGGGTTGCGCCTTCGACCACGCGGGTCATGAATCTTGCGCATTTCCTGACCCAGGCAGCGCGCCGAAACCCAGCCGACATCGGCTTCGTATGGGGTGACAAGACCTGGACATGGGCTGAAATGGACGCCCGCGTCGATGCCATGGCGCTGGCGCTGGTAACCGAATTCGGTGTCCGGAAAGGTGACCGCATTCTGGTGCAGTCTTCCAACAACAACCAGATGTTCGAATCCATGTTCGCCTGCTTCCGCGTGGGCGCGGTGTGGGTGCCGACCAATTATCGCCAGTCGCCCGATGAGGTGGCCTATCTCGCAAAAGCCAGCGGCGCACGCGGCATGATCTGCGCCAGCGCTTTTCCCGAGCATGCGAAGGCCAGCCGTGAGGCGACCGCGATCGATTTCACCATCGCCATTGGCACGGCCGAATTCGGCGAGGACTACGATACCATCGTGGCCCGTCATCTGGGCCAGAAAGTCAAAAGCCAGGCGGTGGATCGGGACGATCCCTGCTGGTTCTTCTTCACCTCCGGCACGACGGGTCGACCGAAGGCGGCGGTACTGACCCATGGCCAGATGGCCTTCGTCATCACCAACCATCTTTGTGATCTGATGCCCGGCACCGGACCGGGCGACGCTTCCATCGTCGTTGCGCCGCTTTCGCATGGCGCGGGCATTCACCAGCTGGTGCAGGTGGCGCATGGGGCAAAAACGGTGCTTCCGGCTGCGGAAAAACTCGATGTGCCTGCGGTGTGGGCGCTGATCGAGAAATGGCGCATCACCAATGCCTTTACCGTGCCGACCATTCTGAAAATGCTGATCGAAGACCCTTCCGTGGATCGTTTCGATCATTCTTCGCTGCGCTACGTCATCTATGCCGGTGCGCCCATGTATCGCGCCGATCAGAAACGGGCGCTTGCCAAGCTCGGCCCGGTGCTGGTGCAATATTTCGGCCTCGGCGAAGTGACCGGCAACATCACCGTGCTGCCGCCCTCCTTCCACGCCGCCGAGGACGGCCCGGAGGCGCGGATCGGCACCTGCGGCTTCGATCGCACCGGCATGGAAGTGCAAATCCAGAACGATGCGGGCGAGGAGCTTCAGGCCGGTGAAACCGGCGAAATCTGCGTGATCGGCCCTGCTGTTTTCGCGGGTTATTACGATAATCCCGACGCCAATGCCAAAGCCTTCCGCAACGGCTGGTTCCGCACCGGCGATCTTGGCCACCGCGATGAGAACGGTTTCGTCTACATCACCGGCCGCGCCTCCGACATGTATATTTCCGGCGGCTCGAACATCTATCCGCGTGAGATCGAGGAAAAAATCCTCATGCACCCGGATATCAGCGAGACAGCGGTTCTGGGCGTGCCGGACGCGGTTTGGGGCGAGGTCGGCGTCGCCGTCTGCGTGGCGCGGGAGGGCGCGGATATCGCCGGCATCGACCTGAAAGCCTATCTCGACGGCAAGATGGCCCGTTACAAGCTGCCGAAAGCCGTTGTGTTCTGGGATGCGATGCCGAAATCCGCCTATGGCAAGATCACCAAGAAGATGATCCGCGAGGAGCTGGAAAAGCGCGGCCAGATGCCCGTTTTCGAGGAAAAACTGACCGGCTGAAGGCCGTAACGCATAACCGGGAGGAGACGGTATGACACAGAGAGAGATGAAAGGCGCTGTCGCCATCACCGGCGGCGCATCCGGCATCGGCTTTTCCACGGCGCAGCTGTTGATGGCGCGCGGCTGGCAGCCATGGCTACTGGATCTCAAGCGTGAGGCGCTGGATGCCGCCTGCGAAAAACTTGGCATCGATGCTTCGCGCGGCATCGTCTGCAACGTGGCGGATGAAGCGTCGATAGAGGAAGCTTTCGCCGCCTTGACGGCAGGCGGCACCGATCATGCCGTTGATCTGGTGGCCGTCGTCAACAGTGCCGGCATCGGTATCGACAAGCTTTCCGTCGATACCAGCGTGGAAGAGTTCCGTCGTATCGTTGACGTTAATCTCGTCGGCAGTTTCGCCGTGGCCCGCGCCGCCGCGCGTTACTGGCTGGATCGCGCAATTTCCGGTTCGATCGTCAATATCAGCTCGGTTTCCGGCATGTGCGGCAATCGTGGCCGCAGCGCCTATGGCGCTTCAAAGGGCGGCGTCAATCTTCTGACGATGGTTATGGCAAACGAGCTGGGGCAATCGGGCATTCGCGTCAATGCGATTGCGCCCGGCCCCGTCGATACCCCCCTCACCCAGGCGGTTCATACGGAGAATGTTCGCAGCCAGTGGCACAGCCGCGTTCCCATGCACCGCTATGGCAGGACGGACGAAATCGCCTCTGCCGTGGCTTTCCTTGTGTCGGACGACGCGAGCTACATCAACGGACAGGTGCTGGCCGTGGATGGAGGCTTCATTACCGCAGGGCTTGCGGTATGACGATAATGCCCCCGGAGGGGCTTCCGCGCAGCATCGTCCATCCGGGGCCGGCAACACCCGAACGCTTCCGCGTCGTCGGCTGCCACGCCCACCCTGTCACGCTGAATGCCAAACCCGGCGTCTGCGTCAACGAGGCGATTGCCGAGGCCTTTGTCGAACAGGGTTTCGATGGCGGTTATGTCAGACTGAAAAACGTGCCGATGAAGCGGTTGCACTATGTGATGCCCGCAGCCGCACCCGATGACGCCCATGCCGCCTGGTATAGCGAAACATTCTCCATGCCGGGGGGCACGATCATCGATGCCGGCCTGCATATGGGGCGACGCGACGGTCGGCCGTTCCTGCACTGTCATGGTTCGTGGAAAAGTGCCGAAGGCGTTCTATCCATGGGGCACCTGCTGCCTTTGGAGTCCGAATTTGCCGGGGAAACGCCGCTTGAGGCGCTGGCGCTGGATGGTGCAATTCTGGACGTGCAAAAGGATGAGGAAACCAATTTCCCCCTCTTCACGCCCATCGCGCAACCGCGCAGCCGAAAAGATGCAGGGCTCCGGGCGCTGCTATGCACAGTGCGGCCCAATACCGATATCTGCACGGCGCTTGAAGCCGCCTGCAGACAATTCGACCTGCGTGAGGCCGAGGTCAATGGCATCGGCAGCCTGATCGGTGCGGATTATGAAGACGGAACAAGCCTCACCGCCTATGCCAGCGAAATCCTCATCCGCAATGGCCACATCCACCCCTCCGCCACAGGTGGCGAACGGGCAATGCTGGATATTGCGATGGTCGATCTTACCACGCAGATCAGCGGCGGGCGGCTGGTGCGCGGCAAAAACCCGGTCTGCGTCACTTTCGAACTGCTTTTGACCGAAAGACAGGGGGCGGCCGCATGAGTTGCGCCGTGCAACTCCACCGCCCGCCTTACCGTACCTCACGCCGCCTGCGGCTTTTCCGCAGGCAACCATTCTTCCAGCGTCACCTCGAAGGTCATGCACACGGGGTTGGCGCCGGCGATGAAGGGACCGCCGTAAATCGCGCCATCGGTATCGGCAACAACGCCGGTCAGCGCGGCGCGCAGGGAACCATCGGGCTGGGCGCGTACCTCACCGGCAATCGAAACTATCTCAACGGCAGGACCGCTTATCTGCAAAAACGCGCCGCTGCGGGTGCCGAGGCACGCATCCACCAGACTGCCCAACGCGCCGCGCACGAAGGCGTTGCGGAAACCTTCCGCCAGACACAGTTTCTCGACGCCGAGCACGAGGTCTTCATTGGGCGCGATGCGGGCATAGGCCACGCGGCCCATGGAGCCGGATTCGACAGTGTTATGCGTGTTCATCGGCGCGCTCCGTGCGGTTTCTGGGTTGAAGAAGGGGAATATTGGTTTCGGGATCGAAGGACTGCTGCAGCACGAAACTGTCGAGCGAGGTCACAAGTGCGGAAATGCCGCCTTCTCCGACGATACAGGATTCCGTCAGCAAATGGCCGCCTTTGACCACACCCGCCGCGGTCCGCATGGCGGCATGGCAGTGCACGATCGGCTCGCCGTTCATGCTCCGCCCCAGCGTGGCGTTGCCGAAAACCAGCCAGGCCGCCCCGGCATCGATGGGTTTCGTATAGGCGATGACCGCCCTGCCGGAGGGATCGGGTGGAGCCACGCAATAGGACAGGATGTCGAAATAACCGCCGAGAATGGTCAACGAGGCATTTTCGATGCCGTTTTCGGCCAAAGACCGCACGATCCCATCGTAGAGGCTGCACCCCGGCGCGATGAACAGCCGCATATGGCGCGCAGATGGCGAGCGCAGGCTGTTGATACGCACCGGCGAAGAAATACCGGGGTGTATCAGCGTTCTCGGCCTTGGAAAATGCTGTTGCCGTGTGGGTGCCATGCCTGCTCCTCCCTGCTGCCTGTACCTTGCAGTACGGTACTCAAAGACCAGCCAAAGGTGCTTTCGAATGGCGCCGCCAAAGTGCTCTTCGGAAAACACTTCTTTCGCGAGCGGCCCCACGGACGGCAGATTTTTTTGCGATATATTTCAGGGAGGCCGGCATGACGAAGCCGCTGGACAGAATTGACCGCAAAATATTGCGGGCCCTGCTGGAGAACGGCAGGCTGAGCAATACGGAACTATCGGAAAAGGTGGGGCTGTCGCCCAGCCCTTGCTGGCAGCGCGTCAAGCGGCTGGAAGACGAAGGGGTCATTCGCGGCTATACCGCCATTCTCGATCAAGCCCATCTGGGACTGACCGAGACGGTGATCATCGAGGTCATGCTGGAACGTCACGACGATGAGGTTCTGGAACGTTTCGGTAAAGCCATGGCCGCTCTTCCCGAAGTGCTGGAAGCCTATCTGACAACCGGCGAATATGATTATCTCATCAAGGTGGCGGTGGCGGGAACCGCAGGCTACGAGCAATTTCTGCGCCGCAAGCTTTACAAAATCGAGGGTGTGCGCCATTCCCGCTCCTGTTTCGCACTTAAGTGCCTCAAGCACACATTGTCAGTCGTGCCCGATGCCGAGCCTCCATCTGGCTGAATGGGTCTGACCGGGGACAGGAATGGTACGGTGGAGAGGTTTTTGCACTTTGCCAGCCTTTGAAACCATTCCGACGGGCGGCTTTTTCGTTACGGGCGCAGAAGCAGCGTCACCGACCAGATGACAAAGGCGGCAACCGCGATCTTCCAGCAATCGCCTCTTTTTTTCAGGCCCGGCAGACCAAGCGGCCGGATGATCTGGACCACCATGGCCAGCAGTAAAAAAAGGCCGATCGCCTTCGTCATTTATTGAGCCTTTTCTTTATTTCTGCATCGTCACAGGCTGGACATTTTTACCGTTCACCAGAAGAGTGCAACTCATTCGGGTAACGCCCGTCCTATGACCTGTCCGTCCGTCCGTCCGAACGCATGAGAGTGTTTTCATGAGCAGAAATCTTCTACCCGTATTCGCTCTTTTATCCAGCACTCTGTTTCTTTTTCTCGGCAACGGCCTTCAGGGCCTCGTGCTGCCGGTGCGTGGTTCGGCGGAAGGTTACTCCAATGAAATTCTCGGCTTTCTGGGCACCTCCTGGGCGGCGGGATTCGTCGTCGGCTGCTTTGTCGCGCCTGCCATCGTGCGCCGCGCCGGTCATGTGCGGGCATTCGGGTCCTTCGTGGCGCTGGTGTGCCTGACGGTGCTGATGACCGGCCTTATTATCGATGATACCTCATGGATCGCGCTGCGTGCGCTTACCGGTTTCTGCACGGCCGGAACCTCGATGATCATCGAAAGCTGGCTGAACGAGCGCGCCACCAATGAAAGTCGTGGCATGATCTTCTCGCTTTATATCGCCATTACGCTGCTCGGCGTCGTGGCGGGGCAGATGATCGTGCCGATGGGCGATATCAGCAATACCTCGCTGTTCATGATCTGCGGCATCATCTATTGCATCGCCATTCTGCCGGCCACGCTTTCGAAAGCGGCGAGCCCACAGCCGTTGCAGAAGGTGAAGCTGGATCTGCCTGCCCTTTACCGCAACTCACCGGTCTCCTTCATCGGCATTCTGATGATCGGCATTGCCAACGGCGCTTACGGTACGCTCGGCGCCGTCTTCGGTGCGCGGGCAGGGCTGGACCCGACCATGATCGCCATCATGGTGTCCGTCACGATTTTCGTCGGTGCGCTGGCGCAATTTCCGGCAGGCCGGCTTTCAGACCGGATAGACCGCCGCTATGTGCTGGCCGGGCTGGCCGGGCTTGGCGCTGTCGCCGGCCTGGCTGTCGCGGTGGTCCAGCCGCATGATGTCTATGTGCTAATTTCCATGATCGCCATTTATGGCGCCGCCGCCAATGCGCTCTATCCCATCGCCGTGGCCCATGCCAACGACTTCGCCGCGTCGGAAGACTTCGTCAAGGTTTCCGGTGGTCTGCTACTGCTTTACGGCATCGGCACCATCATCGGCCCGACGCTCGGCGGCGCGATCATGACCCATTTCGGCCCCTATGCGCTGTTTCTGGTGACGGCTGTGGCGCATCTGCTCATCACCGCCTATGCCATCATCAGAAGCCGCCGGCGCGCAGCACTTTCGACCGAGGAAAAAGACAATTTCTCGACGATGATGCCAACGACGCCCTCACCGCTCGTCACGCCGGAAAGTATTGCGCTTGACCCGCGCGCGCCGCAATATCCAGGCGACGATGGCGACTATGTGGAAAAAGGAGCAGGCATATGAGCCTCTTTGACGATGACCGTCCGCAAAAACCGGCAGTGCATGAGATCGGTGGCGATCTCAGCCTTCTTTCCGTGGACGAGCTGAGCAGCCGTATCGATCTTCTGCAAACCGAAATCACCCGACTCGAAGAGGAGAGGACACGGAAATCCGCCGGAAGGCAGGCGGCGGAAAATCTCTTCCGATCCTGATGCGCACTGCAGAATAGACACACGACTGCACTTCCGCTGCCGTAAGCTACTGCTCAGCCAGCGCCCGAAAATGAATATTACGGGGCAGTCTTTCGTTTACCATTAACCAAAAATTAAGCTTTCTGAGAGATTACTATACATGTCCAGTTCTTCTGGACCTCAGGCATCTTCTCCATACGGCGAATTGGTCTGATTTTTCTCCCTGTTTTACCTTGAGAGCCGCTTTCGCGGCTCTTTTTTTGCCGCTGGCCGGTTTCCGTAAAACTGTGGGTATTAACCCTTCTTTAATAATTGCCTTGCGCATTTCAGGTAAAGATACCATCCTGAAAACACTAAAGGCCGGAACAAAATATCCGGGTCGTCGTTGCCTGACAGTGTGGTGCGTGAGCAGGGATTTAAAGAAAATGTCGGAACAGGTTTTAAATACCATAAGCTTTGCGGGTCGCGCGGCTGCTTCCAACCAGTTCAAGACCCTCTATACCGAAGGCATGACCTTGGTTGAGGAAACGGCAAGTTATCTCGACGGCGCCGGCCGCGCCGCCTCCAAGGTGCTGCCGCGCATGGCGTCGGTGCTTTATGCGGCGGAATCGATGCGCCTCACCACCCGCCTGATGCAGATGGCCTCCTGGCTGCTTCTGCAGCGCGCCGTCAACAACGGTGAAATGACGCGCGATCAGGTTCTGAACGAAAAGAACAAGGTGCGACTCGACAGCTTCAACGTCGACCGCAACGCACCCGGCTGGAACGACCTGCCGGAGTCCTTCCGCGATCTTATCGAGCGCTCGCTGCGTCTCCAGAACCGCATCGCCCTGCTCGACCGCGAAATCTATCGCCCGTCCGAAGCCGCCAAGGTGCCGGACAATGAAAACAGCGTCCAGGCGCAGCTAAACCTCCTGCGCACGGCTTTCTCGATCAACTGAGAAAAGACGACCTTATCCGGACAATTTGAAAAGCAGGCTCACCGGCCTGCTTTTTTGTTTTTGGGAGAAAGCAGAAATATCGAGGCATGAAACAATAAGTTTCATCGTCACGCCACATTTCATATTTTAGTACACATCTACAGTACAATAATGGGAGTGAAAATGCGTATCCTTAAGTATATTATGGCTACGTCCGGATGCGCCCTACTAATTGTCACTTTTATTATCGGCAAAGAATTCTGGGATATAAACGAAAAGATTGACCGGTGCTTTGATGACTACTCTCCGGCATACATCCATGATGACGCTGCGAGAGCCGCTGCCTGCGATTGATCAAACCATGCACCCGTAAAATTTAAGGTCTCTGGCCGCTATCAACAAAGCTGTTGCATCACACTGAAGCAAATCCGGTCGAAAAATGGCAACAAAAAAGCCCGGAAAAACCGGGCTTTTTTAAACGATCCGTCCGCAAGAGGATCAGAGGCCGAGGCCGCCGAAACGCTTGTTGAACTTGGAAACGCGACCACCGCGGTCCATAAGCTGCTGGTTGCCGCCCGTCCATGCCGGATGGGACTTGGGGTCGATTTCAAGGTTCATGACGGCGCCTTCCGAACCCCAGGTGGAGCGGGTTTCGTATTCGGTGCCATCGGTCATGACCACCTTGATCGTGTGATAATCGGGATGGATATCAGCCTTCATGACAATCTTCCTGGTTAAGTGACGTGCGGTCCATTTGCCGCAATTGCGTCAACTGAGCCATTTCAATAAATGAAGCCATAGACCAGATGGGCTATGGCTTCCCAATTCGATGCGGAGCCTATACATGAAGGTCGCCCAGATAACAAGAGCCTGCTATCCCCTTGTGAAAGGAGATGGCCAAAGAGGCGGGAATTTTACCGCACACCGGAAATTCACCCACAAAAGGCCCAAAACGGCAGGGAATGAGGAGCATAGAGGACGTGGCAGACATTGACGAGCAGAAAGCGGCGAAACAAAGAAGCCTGAAGCCGCTTCTTGGCCTGTTTCCCTATCTCCGGCGTTATCGCGGCCTGATGGCGGCCGCCCTTTTCGCTCTCGTGCTTTCTTCCGCCACGACACTTGCCTTGCCGCTTGCCGTTCGCCGCATTATCGATCACGGTTTCCAGACGCCGGATGGCGGCATGATCAACAGCTATTTCGCCATGCTTCTGGCGATTGCCGTTGTCCTCGCGCTCGCCAGCGCCATGCGTTACTATTACGTCATGACCATCGGCGAAAGGGTCGTCGCCGATCTGCGCCGCGATGTCTTTGCCCATCTCACCACCCTGTCGCAGCAGTTTTTCGATAGCAATCGATCAGGCGAACTCACCTCGCGGCTAACCGCCGATACCGTGCAGATTCGCTCGGCTTTTGGCTCGTCCGCCTCGGTGGCGCTGCGCAACATCATCATGTGCTGCGGCGCGGTGGCAATGATGATCTATACCAGCCCCGGCCTTTCCGGCCTTGCGCTGCTTGCCATTCCCTTCATCGTTTTTCCGCTGATCGCCTTCGGGCGCTCGGTTCGCGCCCGCTCCCGCACCACGCAGGACACATTGGCCAATTCCGCCGCTTATGCTTCCGAGACGATTGCGGCGAGCCGCACCGTGCAGTCCTTTAATGCCGAGGTGCTGGCAAATGCCCGTTATGGCGCCTCCGTGGAAGCCGCCTATCAGGGCGCACGCGCCGCCATCGGCGCCCGCTCCATCCTCACCGCCGTCGCCATTGCGCTGGTCTTCGGCAGCGTCGTCGGCATTCTCTGGTATGGCGCGCAAAGCGTGCTGTCGGGCACTATGACGGCCGGTACGCTCGGCCAGTTCGTGCTTTATTCGGTCATCGCGGCAAGCGGTCTCGGTCAGCTCTCGGAAGTCTGGGGTGAACTGGCGCAGGCGGGTGGCGCGGCGGAACGGCTTTCCGAACTGCTGAACGAGCACTCGCCCGTCGCAGAACCCACATCGCCCGTCGCCATGCCGCAGCCGCCGCGCGGCGAGGCGGAATTCGAGAATGTCGATTTCGTCTATCCGCTCGCGACAGGACGGCCGATCGTTTCCGGCCTCTCCTTCAAGGTCAGCGCCGGCGAAACCGTCGCCATCGTCGGACCTTCCGGTGCCGGCAAGAGCACGGTCTTTTCGCTGCTGATGCGCTTTTACGATCCGCAGCAGGGCCGCATCACCGTCGATGGCACGGATATTCGCGAGGTCACCCTTGCCGATCTGCGCGCGCGCCTGTCCATCGTTCCGCAGGATGTGGCGATATTCGCCTCCTCCATCCACGACAATATCGCCTT
Organism: Agrobacterium sp. P15N1-A; assembly: GCF_044626815.1. Classification (NCBI taxonomy): domain Bacteria; kingdom Pseudomonadati; phylum Pseudomonadota; class Alphaproteobacteria; order Hyphomicrobiales; family Rhizobiaceae; genus Agrobacterium; species Agrobacterium sp. P15N1-A. The sequence goes on from NZ_JBIUPF010000004.1 coordinate 223,632, forward strand.
TGGCCGACCTGACGCGACACGCGAGGAAGTGCGCGCCGCCGCCATCGCCGCACAGGCCGACAGCTTCATCGAACGTCTCACCGACGGATATGATACGCAGGTGGGTGAACGTGGCGTGACGCTTTCCGGCGGCCAGCGCCAGCGCATCGCCATTGCCCGGGCCATTCTGCGCGATGCGCCAATCCTGCTGCTGGACGAAGCCACCTCGGCGCTGGATGCGGAAAGCGAAACGCTGGTTCAGAAGGCGCTCGACGAGCTGATGAAAACTCGCACCACCATCGTCATCGCTCACCGCCTCGCCACCGTGCTGAAGGCTGACCGTATTCTGGTGATGGATGAAGGCCGCATCATCGAAGAAGGCACACATCAGAGCCTCATTCGCCAGAACGGCCTTTATGCGCGGCTCGCCCGGCTGCAATTCCAGACCGGGCCGGACGAATTGCGCGCCCAGGCCTAGATCACGCCAGCACTTTGCGCCCCGCAACGCGGCCGGAAAACAGGCAGCCGCCAAGGAATGTGCCCTCCAGCGCATTATAGCCATGCATGCCGCCGCCACCGAAACCCGCCACTTCGCCGGCGGCATAAAGGCCCGGAACCGGCGCGCCGGCAGCATCCAGCACCCTTGCTTCAAGATCGGTGTGAAGGCCGCCAAGCGTCTTGCGCGTCAGCACATGCAGTCGCACGGCAATCAACGGCCCCATTGCCGGATCGAGCAACCGGTGCGGTTTTGCCGTCCGCATCAGCCGGTCGCCGAGATAACGTCGCGCGCCGTGGATGGCCGTTACCTGCGCATCCTTGCTGAAACCGTTTTCGATTTCGCGGTCGCGCGCTTCTATCTGCCGGCGGATATGGTCTATATGCAGCCGGTCGTCGCCGCTGATGGCATTCATCGCTGTCACGAGTTCTTCGAGCGTATCCCGAACGGCGAAATCTTCGCCGCGCTCCATGAAGGCACGCACCGGTCCCGGCGGTTCTTTGCCCAGCCGTTTGAGCAGCAGCCTTATATCCTTGCCGGTCAGATCCGGATTCTGCTCCGAGCCTGAAAGCGCAAATTCCTTCTTGATAATCGCCTTGGTCAGAATGAACCAGCTATAGCCGCTGCCGCGTTCGCCCAGCATTTTTAGCGTGCCGAGCGTATCGAAACCCGGCATGGCGGGGGCGGCGAGGCGGTTTCCATCCGCATCGCACCAGAAGGACGAGGGGCCGGGCAGGATCCGGATACCGTGACCCGGCCAGATCGGATCGTGGTTCTTCACGCCCTCGGTATAATGCCACATGCGGTCACGATTGATGACGGCTCCGCCGGCCGTTTCCGTAATGGCGATCATGCGGCCATCCACATGCGCGGGAACACCGCAGACCATACTGGCAGGAGGCTGGCCCAGCCGTTCCACCGGCCAGTTGCGCCGCACCAGTTCCTGATTGCCGCCAATACCGCCGGAACTGACGATAACCGCCGCAGCGGCGAAGATAAAATCGCCCCGCTCTTCCCGGCTGCTCTCCTGTCCGCGTTGCACGGGGTCGGTTGCAAGAACAGCACCCGAAACGCCGGTCACCCGGCCGTCGGCGATCTCCAGACGATCAACCCGGTGGCGAAAGCGAAAAGTCAGCCGGCCGGTTGCCGCCATGGCCTTCGCCTTTTGGATGAAAGGTGCAAGTACGCCCGGACCCGTGCCCCAGGTTACATGGAAACGTGGAACGGAATTGCCATGGCCGTGGGCAAGGCTGCCGCCGCGCTCGGCCCAGCCGACAACGGGAAACCAGCGCATGCCCATGCGGTGCAGCCATTCGCGTTTCTCACCGGCAGCAAAATCGAGATAGGCCTGCGCCCAGCGGCGCGGCCAATAATCCTCCGGACGGTCGAAACCGGCCGAACCGAACCAGTCCTGTCTTGCAAGATCGAGACTGTCTCGCACCCGCATCCGGCGCTGTTCGGGACTATCGACGAAAAACAGACCGCCCAGCGACCAGAAGGCCTGCCCGCCAAGGTTCTGCTCACCCTCCTGATCCACGACGCAGACGCTTAAACCCCGCTCAGCCGCCTCGGTTGCCGCCACCAGACCGGCAAGCCCCGCGCCGACAACGATCACATCATAGCCTTCCATCAGCCCCTCCCAGATATGACGGAATTACTTTTACGCGAACGTAAATTTAGAAACTATCGCAGGCGCCCCGAATGTTGGAGATAAAATTCTTGAAGTGGCTAAAATTTTTTAAGTGACCAAAGCTTTGTTTCCTTATTCTGCTCTACCACGCCCTCTGCCTCCATAATCGACAACAAAGTCCGTGAAATATGGCCTTCGTGTTCCACATGGCCCGTGTAGATTCCAAGCGCACGACCGATTTCAGAATTCTTCAGCCCGTCGCTTTTGGCGTCCTTCAGCAGGAGATAAATGGCCGACTTCAACTGCGACATTGCCAGTTGAGCAATGGCGTAAGGCTCATTTGGAAACGTCATGCATTCTCCATAAGTGCTAGCGCTCGGTAAGCTTGAGTTCGATACGGCGGTTCTGCTGCCGTGCTTCCGGCGTATCGCCTTCGGCAATCGGCTGATATTCGCCGAAACCGGCGGCGACCAGCCGGTTTGCCGGCACGCCCTTGGAGATCAGGAATTTCACCACCGAGGTGGCGCGGGCCGAGGAAAGCTCCCAATTGTCCCGGTAACGCCCGGAACCGGAAAGCTGGACATTATCCGTATGGCCATCCACGCGCAGCACCCAGTTGATCTCCGCCGGAATTTCCTTGGCGAGATCGAGCAGCGCGACGGCCAGCTTCTCCATCTCCGCCTGCCCTTCCGGGTTGAGTTCATTGCCGCCGGAAGGGAAGAGCACTTCGGACTGGAAGACAAACCGGTCGCCGACGATGCGGATGTTTTCGCGGTCCGACAGGATTTCGCGCAGCCGCCCGAAGAAGTCGGAGCGATAGCGGTTCAGTTCCTGCACCCGCTGCGCCAGCGCGACATTGAGGCGGCGGCCAAGATCGGCGATCTTGACCTGAGAAGAAGCATCCTTGGCTTCCGAGGCCTGAAGCGCGGCCTCCACGGAAGCGATCTGCGCTCTCAGCGCCGCAATCTGCTGGTTGAGCAATTCGATCTGTGCGGAGGCGCGGGAATTGGCCTGCCGCTGCTCGTCCAGCTCACCGGTCAGGCTGCCGATCCGGGCATTGGCATTCGCATTGCTGCCAGATCCCGCATCGAGAAGCGCCTGCAGCCGGGAACGCTCGTTTTCGGATGCGGCAAGGGTGGATTGCAGGCTCGCGAGCGCGTCCTCAATATCCTGCTTGTTGCCTTTTTCCATGGCCAGAAGTTCGGTCAGCTCGGCGATCTGGCTGTTGAGGCGTGTCAGCACCTCGTCCTTGCCGGTGATTTCCCGCGACAGCACGAATTGCGCCAGCACGAAGACCGTGAGCAGAAACATGATGGCCATGAGCAGCGTCGACAGCGCATCGACGAAACCCGGCCAATAATCCACACCCCTGTCGCGGCGGCGGTTGCGCGCAAGCGCCATGGCTACTCGCTCCCGTTATCGTGCCGGGTGCGTCCGGAAGATTTCGTGTCGCTGTCGATCCGCGCCGACAGCCGGTCGAGCGTGCGGCGGAGCGATTTCGATTCTTCCTGCTGCGCTTCGATCCAGTCTCGCAACATCTGCTGTTCGCTGCGCATGTTCTTGACCAGACCCTGAATGCCTTCGGCAAGGCTGGTCATGGCCGCAAGCGAACGCTCGGTGCTGACCACGGCGCCGGGTTCGCCCTTGAACTCCCTCGGCCCTTCCGTCGTATCCGTCACCGAGGAAAGCCAGTTTTCAAGCTGGGTATAGAAACGGTTCTGGGCGCGACCGGCCTGAAGATCGAGGAAGCCGAGAATCAGCGAACCCGAAAGACCGAGCAGCGACGAGGAAAAGGCCGTTCCCATGCCCGCCAGCGGCGCGGTCAGGCCGGCCTTGAGGGAGCCGAGAATATCGTTGCTGTCGCCGGCGCTCGGATCGAGCGACTGGATGACATTGCTGATGGCGCCAATGGTGCCGATCAGGCCCCAGAAGGTGCCGAGCAGGCCGAGAAACACCAGCAGACCGACGAGATAACGCGATGTGTCACGCGTCTCATCGAGGCGCGTCGCGATGGAATCGAGGATCGTCCGCTGCGTAACGGCAGAAAGCCGGACTTCGCCGCGCTTGCCGATCAGCGTGCTCATCGGCGCAAGCAGCTTGGGCGCACGGCCGACCTTTTCGACGCTGCCGGCAGCGCGAAAGGCATTGAACCAGCGAACTTCGGAACGCAGGCTCATCGTCTGCGTGAACACCAGAATGATGCCGATGGCCAGCACGCCGAGAATGAAGCCGTTGAGCCCCGGATTGGTCATGAAGGCGGTGTGGGCCTGCCGGTAAAGAATGGCCGCCAGGAAGCCCACGAGGATCAGAAACAGAACCATCGTCCAGAGAAACGGTGTCGGGCTGGACAGCTTGTGACTGTATTGCCGTGTGGTCACCGGTTTCTCGACGCCAAGATCGAGCAGCTCCGAATCCGCCATAACGTTCGCATTCCCTCTGGTCAGCTATCCAGCGGAAGCTATTTGAAAATTGCGACGATTTGAAGCGAAAAGCCGGTCTTTCGTCACAGGCGTTTCACGAAAACAGCCTTGAACCGGGTGACGGAAAAGAAAAACACCCGGCGAATATTCGCCGGGCGTCTAAAACTTGCAGAAAACGGCAGGTTTTCCGCCGAAAACCAATCAGCGGCCCGGAATGGGACGGTTGGCGACCTCAACGAGCGCCTTGTGGATATATTCATTGCCGGCAGCGACGGAGCTGCTGCCGAAGATATCCGTGCCGCCCTTGATGTCGGAGGCGAAACCGCCGGCTTCACGAATCAGCACCAGACCTGCCGCCATGTCCCAGGGCGAAAGATCGGCTTCCCAGAAACCGTCGAGACGACCAGCGGCGACATAAGCGAGGTCGAGCGAAGCCGCACCCATGCGGCGGATGCCGGCTGCCTCACCCATGACGTGGCGAAGTTCGACCAGGAACTTGCCATGATTGCCCCGGCCGAGATGCGGCACCCCGCAGCCGATGACGCAATCGGTCAGCGCCTTGCGCGCAGCGACGCGGATGCGGCGATCGTTGAGGAACGCACCGCCGCCGCGCTCGGCAGTGTAGAGTTCGTCGGTGGCCGGATTGAAGATCACGCCGGCGACGACTTCACCGTTACGCTCGAGCGCGATGGAAACCGCGAAATGCGGAATGCCGTGCAGGAAGTTGGTGGTGCCATCCAGCGGATCGACGATCCAGCGATGTGCGCCGTCCGTGCCCTTTTCCTCGCCGCCTTCTTCACCCAGGAAGTCATAGGTCGGGCGGGCCTTCATCAGCTCATCGCGCACGATCTTCTCTGCTTTCAGGTCCGCCTGCGAGACGAAATCGCTCGGTCCCTTGACCGAGACCTGAAGGTTCTGCACTTCACCGAAGTCACGCGACAAAGACTTACCCGCCTTGATGGCGGCCTGAACCATGACATTGAGAAGGGCTGAACGGGCCATCGATGTTGTTTCCTGGAAAGCTTGCGAACCGCCCGGAAGCTCACCGGGCAGGCACGTCATTATTTTCTTGAATTGAAAGTTTGCGGTTCAAGACCACAAAACGCGCGGAAATTCAAGGCAAAAAGCCCATGGGTCAGCGTCAGCGTGGCAAGGCCACCCTTCCATCACGTCGGGCGGAAACGATTTGCCGCCTCAATCGCCTTCTTCTGCTGCTCGTCGGTGATGCCGAGATAAAAGTCCTCGAGAGACGGATCCTTCAGCCCGGCGCGGCGGGAAAGCACATACCATTTGGCCGCTTCGACCGGATCGGGCCGGGTGCCGAGCGCCTGAATGTAAAGATGCGCCACCTTGTTCTGCGCCACGACATTGCCGCGCTGGGCCGCGCCGTAGAGCCAGCGGAAGCCTTCATCCAGATTGCGCTCGCCGCCGAAACCATTGACCAGCCAGATGCCGAGATCGACCTGCGCGGTATCGTATCCAGCCTTTGCGGCCCGTGTCAGCCAGTCCCGCGCCTTTGCCTTCTTCTCGGCCGGCACATCCTTGAGCGACCAGTAAATCTGCGACACCGCATATTGCGCATCGGCAATGCCCTGTTCCGCGGATTTCTCATAGAACGGCAAAGCCATCAACAGGCCCTTGGCGCCGGGATTTTCCGAAACCAGTATCTGACCCCAGTTGAACTGGGCAGAGGCGTTGCCGGCTTCCGCCGCACGGCGCATGAAGTCGTCGGCCTTCGCCTTGTCGCGGGTGACGAATTTGCCTTCCATCAGGATCAGGGCGAATTTGAACATGGCGACGGGATCGCCACCCTGAGCCGCCTGCTGGTACCAGAAAGCGGCGGTCTTCTCGTCACGGGCGATGCCCAGACCACGCGACATCATTTCCGCCACCAGCGTCTGGGCGGCTGCGTCACCGTTCTGCGCGCGATTCAGCGCCTTGTCGAGCGCCTGCACATATTCGCCGCGCTGGAAATGCCCGTAAGCTTCGTCCACCCGGCCCTTGAATTCCTTTTCAGGCGGCAGCGCCGGCAATTCCGCGCCCATGCGCTGATAGACATTCACGCCTGCCGATGGCTGCAAGTCCTTCTGCTCTTCGGATTGCACCCTGCCCTGACGGGTAGGCTGAGCCTCATTTTCCAGCTGGCGGGACAGCGCATTGCTTTCGCTCTGCGGCCCGGACTGGGCTAAAGCGACACCCACCGGCGCGCCGAAAGCGAGCGCCAGCAGCGAAACGGAAAGGCAGAGGTGAACCGAGCGCATGATCATCGCCTGTATCAACCGTCAAACCGTGGCGCTTTTTCGTCAAGCAGGGCGTTGATTTCAGAAACGGCCTGGGCAGCGCCAGTAGCATTATCGAAAACACCGCTGCGCATCGCCACGAACTCCACACCGGTTTCCGCCACGGCAACCACCGAGGAAATATCCGTACCACCCATGACGATCGCCGGGATTTCGATCATCGAGGCCCACCACTCGCCAAGCGCCAGGTTTTTGGGGTGCGCTTCCGGCTTGATGTCGCCTTCGAGCTTTCCGAAAAACACATAATCCGGATTGGCCTCGCCCTGCTCCAGCGCCTTGTGACGGTCATCCGCATTGCCGCCGCCGACGATGAGCTTCGGCGTGAATTTTTCCACGGCCTCGGCAAGCGCCTCGGCATTGCCAGCCACATGCAGACCGTCCGCCTTCACGCGACCGGCAACGCGGCTGTCACCGGCGATGAGCGCTGCCGCACCTGCCTTCTGGACAACCGGCACGATCAGCTCGGCGCGTTTCTGGAAAGCGGCGTCATCCAGACCATATTGCGGAATGATGACGGAAGCGACATCGCCGCCCCGCAATGCGTCTTCCACCTCTGTCGCCTGCTTTTGCGCGTCGTCCGATTGCGGAACGATCAGGACAAGGCGGCAACGATCTTCAACTAGGGTCATCGGTTCGTCCATTTCAGACAGAAGACGCTTACCGCGCAATCTGCACTCGTTTTCATATGACAAATCCGATAAACCGGACCGGCGAAAGGATCAACCGTCCATCCATGCTCACCGATTTTCATTTTTATCTCGTCGCCATCCCCGCAGTCGTGCTCGTCGGCCTTTCCAAGGGCGGGCTGGGCGGTGCTCTCGCCCTTATGGGCGTGCCGTTGATGGCGCTTGCGGTATCGCCGGTGCAGGCGGCGGCCATCTTCCTGCCGATCCTGATCGTCATGGATATCGTGGCGCTTTTTGCCTGGCGGCATCACAACCACCGGGAAACGCTCCTCATCATGCTGCCGGGCGCAATCGCCGGTATCGCGCTCGGCTGGGCGACCTCGAGCCTCATTTCCGCGGACGCCATGCGCCTCGTCGTCGCCTCTGTCACGATCCTGTTCGTGCTCCGTTATTTCCATGAGAGCTTCAAAAGCCGCAAAGGCCAGGAAATTCCGGCCAAGCCGCAAAGACCGGCGGCTGCGACCCTCTGGTCCAGCCTGTCGGGTTATGCCAGTTTCGTGGCACATGCGGGCGGTCCGCCCTTCCAGATCTATGTTCTGCCGCTGAAGCTCGATCCAAAGACCTATACCGGCATGAGCGTGCGCTTCTTCGCCATCATGAATGCGATCAAGCTCATTCCCTATTTCGCGCTCGGCGCGCTGGACGCCACCAACCTCAAGACATCGGCAAGCCTGCTGCCGGTGGCGATGCTGGCGACGCTTGCCGGCGCCAGGGTGGTGAAATATCTGAAACCGGCGGTGTTTTACCCACTCATGTATGCCATGGCGCTGATTGCGGCACTTAAACTGCTGTGGGATGGACTACCGTTCTAAATCCGACAATAAAAAAGCTCTGGCAGCAGGTTTTCGCCGCCAGAGCTCGAAAGGCTCAGACCGTCGACCCCTCATTCATCGAGGGTCGCGATCTGGCATAAATCAATGTCTTGTCGAGGCCTTGAGCCTCTGCAGTTCATCCTTCAGGCGCAGTTTTCGACGTTTAAGGTCCGCGATCTCTCTATCGTCAGACGACGGGGAAGCAAGAATACTTTCGAGCTCCTCCTCCAGAGCACCGTGTTTCTTTTCGAGCGATGCAATATGAGCCTGAATGGTCATGCGGCACGTCCTTCCTTTTTGAACCTACCTCCAGCTCTCCATCGCTGGAGTTTCAGGTTTGCGACGACAATGTGACACGGATCGACCGGCTTGTCGAAGGCGAAATGAAGGCAATAAGTGGGCAATTTGGTCGCAAGGGATAACTTCCCGTTACCGCGATTTGATGATAGAGCCTCCAGAACGGATGACATACGCGCCGGACACTCTCCGGCTGGCATAAAATGGGGATGACGAGATGCCCGATCAGGACCAGGCGGACATCAGGCTCACGCTGGCGCGGCTGCGCCAGGAGCATGAGGATTATGACGCGGCGATCAACGCGATGATCCAGACCAGCTGCGATGCGCTGAGAATACAGCGCATGAAAAAGAAGAAGCTGGCCGTCAAGGACAAGATGACCCAGCTCGAAGACCAGGTCATTCCCGATATCATCGCCTGAGCCCGGAGACATTACGTGACAGCAGAAACGCCCCCCGTCGCCATCATCATGGGCAGCCAGTCCGACTGGGAGACCATGAAGAACGCCGCCGATACGCTGGATGCGCTCGACATCGAATACGAAGCCCGCATCATTTCCGCCCACCGCACCCCGGACCGGCTTTATGACTTCGCCAATGGCGCGAAGGACGAAGGCTTCAAGGTCATCATCGCCGGTGCGGGCGGCGCCGCCCATCTGCCGGGCATGACGGCCGCCATGACACCGCTTCCGGTGTTTGGCGTTCCGGTTCAATCGAAGACGATGTCCGGTCAGGACAGCCTCTATTCCATCGTGCAGATGCCCGCCGGCATTCCGGTCGGCACGCTCGCCATCGGCAAGGCTGGCGCGATCAATGCGGCCCTTCTTGCCGCCGCGGTGCTGGCGCTGATCGACGAGGACCTCGCCGACCGGCTGGATGCCTGGCGTGCGCGCCAGTCGGCGGCTGTCGCGGAATATCCCATGGACAGCGCCCAGTGACGACAGAAGTGATGGCAAAGACGACCGACCTGACCATCGGCATCATCGGTGGCGGGCAGCTTGGGCGTATGCTGGCGATGGCCGCAGCCCGTCTCAACCACCGTACCATCGTACTGGAACCGCAGGCCGATTGTCCGGCTGCGCAGGCCTGCAACGAGCAGATCGTGGCGGAATATGACGATGAAAACGCGCTTGCGGAACTCGCAAGCCGTTGCGATGTCGTAACCTACGAATTCGAGAACGTACCTGTCGCGGCCGCCGAAAAGCTCAGCCTCTCCGTTCCCGTCTATCCGCCTCCGAAAGCGCTCAGCGCCTCACAGGACCGGTTGACGGAAAAACGCTTCCTCAACGGCTGTGGCATCCCAACTGCCGATTTCCGCGCCGTGGACAGCGAGGAAGAGCTGGAGGCCGCATTGGCCGCCTTCAGTGGCAAGGGCGTGCTGAAAACCCGCCGCATGGGTTATGACGGCAAGGGCCAGCGTCTTTTCCGCGGTGGGGAAGACCTCGCAGGCGCTTTTGCGGCGCTCGGCGGCGTGCCGCTGATTCTCGAGAGCTTCATCTCCTTCGAGCGGGAAATTTCGATCATTGCCGCCCGTTTCCTGGATGGGACCGTCACCTGTTACGATCCCGCCGAGAATGTCCATCTGAACGGCACTCTGCACACATCAACCGTTCCGGCAGCGCTCTCCAATGCCGCGAAAGCGGTCGCCGTGGAGTCGGCAGAGAAGCTTCTGGCGGCGCTCGATTACGTCGGCGTCATCGGCATAGAATTCTTTGTCCTGCCGGATGGTTCGCTGGTCGCCAATGAAATGGCGCCGCGCGTTCACAATACGGGCCACTGGACGGAAGCGGCCTGCGTGATCTCGCAATTCGAGCAGCATATACGGGCCGTATCGGGCCTCACGCCCGGCAGCACGGATCGCCATTCGGATTGCGTCATGACCAACCTGATCGGCGACGACATCGATGATGTGCCGGCATGGCTGTCGAAAAAAGACTGTCTCGTGCATCTCTACGGCAAGACGGAAGCACGGCCGGGCCGCAAGATGGGCCATGTGACCGAGCTTTTGCGCACAGGAAAAGCCTAGTCTTTTAAGGCAAAGACACGGGCAAGTGTTGACAGGCAGGGCTCAAACGGGTATCTGCCTGCCAACCGAAAAGAGCGCGCCCCGTTGCGCGCTTTTGATTGTTTGAATAAGCACGGCAGAAACCGTGCAAAACTGCGGACCAGTAAAATGAAGATCAAGAATTCGCTTAAAGCGCTTAAGGCCCGTCATCGCGATAACCGCCTGGTTCGCCGCAAGGGCCGCGTCTACATCATCAACAAGCAGAACCCGCGCTTCAAGGCTCGTCAGGGCTGATTGACTGCGACTGCGGTTCGCGATCAAGCTCGCGGATCACTTTGTTGACAGAGTAGAAGTTTGCATTTGATATTGGGCGCAGTCGGGTTAAGCTTTAACCCATGCGCCCAAATCGTTTTTGCACGGCTATCATCCTCGCCCAGGGCTTCCTGTTTTCAAGCCTCCCGCTTCCGGGAATGGCTGCCATTGCCCATGCGGCGGACGGGCAACCGCCTGCTGTTGCGGACGCCGCGCCTTCACCCGCCAAGACGATCGACACGCTTTTCGCATCGCTGAAAAAAGAACGGAATGCGGTCAAGGCGCGCAGCATCGCCAACCAGATCGCCTCGGAATGGAATGATTCCGGCAGCGCGACGGTCAACCTGCTGATGCAATGGGCGGGCGAAGCCGCAGACGAAAAGCGCAACGCCGCCGCTTACGATTTTCTCGACCAGGTCATTCTGCTCGATCCGGACTATGTGCAGGCGCCCTATCGCCGCGCCATGGTGCATTTTGCCGATGGCGACACCCGCAAAGCGATGGCGGATATCAACCTGACACTGGAAAGGGAACCGCGCTATTTCCCAGCGCTGGCAAGCCTCGCCAACATCCTCGAAGCCTCGGGCCGCGAGGAGCTGGCACTGAAGGCCTGGGAACGTTATCTGGCGCTTTACCCCGCCGACAAGGACGCCCGCAAGGAAGCCGTCGACCTTTCGGAAAAGCTGGCCGGCACGCGCGGCTGATATCGATACCAGTGATTTTATTTATTGGATTTAGCAGGGCTTTATTTTGGCAGAGCAGAATGAATTTAAAGCAGCCGAAAGTCTTTTAAACTCCATCGGAGACAATCCAAGTTTCGATATAAGCGAGTTCATAGATCGAATTTCCGTGACTGAGGATTGGGGGAAACTCATCGTCGCCCATATCTATCTGGATCACATAGTCACTGAAGTTTTGAACACGCATCTCGATCATCCCGCCTCATATTTCAACGGCCACAGATCATTCGCTGAGAAACTCAGCCTATGTCAGGCGCTGGGATATTTTCGTGATGAATTCGGCAATGTTCTAAGGGCAGTCAATAACTTACGGAACAGGTTTGCACACAAACTGGTATTCCACGTTTCGGACGAAGAGAAGCGCAATTTGTTTCGTACTCTCACGACGGAACGCGCCACATCCGAAGTGACCCGGTCAGGCGGTTTCGAGGAGTTTCTGTTTACAGTCGTTATGTTTGCAGAGATTTCGCGATCCGCGGAAGAGCGCCAAGCCGAATTGTCAAAAGAGCACAAATTCGTAAGTGAAAAAATCCTGGAGCTTCTTATCGCCAACAAGGACGTTTTGGACAATAAGATTTAGCTGCAGGGCGCACCCGGAAGGCGCCCCACAGCTTGCCGTTGATTATTCCATGCCAAGCGCAGCCATATACGTCTGAAGAATGGTTTCCTCCTCGATACGCTCGTTGGCGTCCTTCTTGCGCAAGCGGATAATGGTGCGGATCGCCTTGGTATCGTAACCACGGCCTTTGGCCTCACCGATTACGTCCTTGATATCGCCCTGAATGGCAGCCTTTTCTTCTTCCAGACGTTCAATCCGTTCAATAATCTGGCGCAGTTCTGCGGCGGCGACGGTTTCGGTGGTGCTGGTATCGTCCATCATATCATCCTTCATTGGCGGCCCGCATGCGAGCCTTGTTCATTATATCCGGGCGAAGCCTTCGCCGGTCGCTGCCGGCGGGCAGCAGAATTCCGGCCTGTGAACTGCCCACTGAAAGGCGTCGCGTCAAGTCGTTTCCGTCGATCGGGGTTATTCCCTGGGCCTGTTCTGCTCAAAGGCGGCTTTCTGGGCATCACTCGCCTCCGCCTGATATTTTTCCTTCCAGTCCTCATAGGGCATGCCGTAGACGATTTCCCGGGACTCTTCCTTGCTGAGCGGAACACCGGCCTCCTCGGCTGCCTCCCGGTACCAGTTGGACAGGCAGTTGCGGCAAAAGCCGGCGAGATTCATCAGGTCGATGTTCTGCACGTCGTGACGTTCGCGAAGGTGCTGCACGAGACGGCGAAATGCCGCCGCCTCGAATTCGACCTGCCGATTGTCGTTTTCATTCGTCATGGCAAAACTCCAGGCTCAATAGGGGCCGGTGCGGGAGGCGAACAGCTGATATTCATGCAGGACGGGATCGTCGTTCATTGCGGCGAAAATGGGAGCGAGCCGGTCCGACCATTCGGCGATTCCCTCTTCATTCGCGATCAGATCCTGCCGAACCTCGAGAAGCGCATGCGGTATGCCCTTCATCATGCAATGGCGATACATGGTGTCGCCCTTGAGTGCTCCGTCATAGGGTTCGTTGTCACCGACGAGGATGTCGCCCGTGGCCCGCAGATGCGCCAGAAGCGGATCGACCGCGCGATGATCCGTATCCCACAGAACCGCCGCATGCCACGGCCGCGGCGTTTCCTTCCAGAACGGCGTATAGGAATGCAGCGACAGAACCAGCGGCGCTTCTTCCGAGGCCTCGGCCACGCCGGTCAGCACACGGTCCACGGCATTGTGATAGGGCCGGTGAAAAATCTCGATCCGCCTCTGCCATTCCTCGTCCGAAATCGGATGGTTGCCGGGGATGATCGCCCCGTCCGAAATCTTCATGATGAGAGTGGGATCATCCTCGCCGCGATTCGGATCGATCAGCAGCCGGGAAAACCGCCCAAGCACTGCCGGCACGCCCAGGCGCGCGGCAAGTGAGCGCGTCAGCCCCTCTATACCGATATCAAATGCGATATGGCGATGAAAAGCGGTTTGCGGAAGGCCAAGTTTGCCGTAGTGTGCCGGCAGGAGGTTCATGGCATGGTCCGCCAGAAGAACCATGCCTTTGTCATAATCGCCTTCTATGATTTCATAGGGTATGAAGTCGTTCATCGATGATTTTCTGGGGCAGGATTGAGGAGAGAAGCTTGATGGCATGGCTTGAGGCCGGGCGCAAGTTGCGGCGAAAGAACAGCCATCTACCTTATCGCACTCACGATCCCACGAACAATATAATCGATTAAAATCGCGTTGACTTTCTTGGGCGGCCACGCCAAGAAGTGTGTTCATTATAACCATGGAATCCGGATGGAAGCCGTGACTCAGTCATCTCTCGCTCTTCCTCGCCACTTTCGGCATATCGCCCGTCTTTTTTCCGCAGCGGCATTGTTTCTGACCCCGTTCATGATCGCGGCACCCGCGCATGCGGATTTTCGCGTGTGCAACAGCACGCAGAACCTCGTGGGGGTCGCAATCGGCTACCGGGCACAGGAGGGCTGGGTCAGCGAAGGCTGGTGGCAGGTCCCCTCCTCGACCTGCGCGACGCTGATCGAGGGTGAGCTGCAGTCACGTTATTATTATCTCTATGCCGAAGACGCCGCCCATGGCGGCCGCTGGACCGGTGACGTCAACATGTGCGTGGCGGAAAACGAGTTCAAGATCAACGGCGTGGACGATTGTTTTGCCCGCAGCTTCCAGAGAATGGGTTTCAAGGAATATGACACGGGCAGACAGGGCAGCTGGATGGTCCAGCTCTCCGATACGCCAGGCACACAGGGAAATCAAAACTGATGAAGCGTAACCGCAAAGTCAAAATTCTTGCAACTCTCGGCCCGGCCTCTTCCGAAGAGGCGATGATCGAGAAGCTGCATCTTGCTGGCGCAGATCTTTTCCGGATCAACATGAGCCATGCGAGCCACGACGTGATGCGGACGCTCATTCAGCGTATCCGTTCCGTCGAGAGTCGTACCGGCCGTCCCATCGGCATTCTGGCCGACCTGCAGGGTCCCAAGCTGCGCGTCGGAAAATTCGCCGAAAGCAAGGTCGAACTCGTTCCAGGCCAGACCTTCACGCTGGACAATAACGAGACGCCCGGTGACAACACCCGCGTTTTCCTTCCCCATCCGGAAATTCTCGAAGCGGTCAAGCCCGGCCATCGCCTGCTGATCGACGACGGCAAGCTGCATCTGCGCGCTGAAAAGAGCGACGGCAAGAGCATCGTCACCACCGTCATTTCCGGCACCCGCATTTCCGACCGCAAGGGCATCAGCCTGCCGGATACGCTGCTCGGCGTCGGCGTTCTGACCGACAAGGACCGCGTCGATCTCGACGCCGTTCTCGCCACCGGTGAAGTCGACTGGGTGGCGCTTTCCTTCGTCCAGCGCCCGGAAGACCTTGCGGAAGTTCGCAAGATCGCACGTGGCCGCGTCGGCCTGATGTCCAAGATCGAAAAGCCGCAGGCTGTCGAGCGCATCGAGGAAATCATCGAGCTTTCCGACGCGCTGATGGTCGCCCGTGGCGATCTCGGCGTCGAAATGCCGCTGGAAGCCGTTCCGGGCATCCAGAAGCAGCTGACCCGCGCCTGCCGCCGCGCCGGCAAACCGGTCGTGGTCGCCACGCAGATGCTGGAATCGATGATCACCGCGCCTGTGCCGACCCGCGCCGAAGTCTCAGACGTCGCCACCGCCGTCTTCGAAGGCGCGGACGCCATCATGCTTTCTGCTGAATCCGCCTCCGGCGACTACCCGGTCGAAGCGGTTTCCACCATGGCCTCCATTGCGAGCACCGTGGAGCAGGACCCCTATTATTCCAATATCATCTATGCGCAGCGCGCCCAGCCGGAACCGACCGGCGCCGACGCCATTTCGCTTGCCGCGCGCCAGATCGCCGAAACGCTGAAGCTTGCGGCAATCGTCACCTATACGTCCTCGGGCACGACCGGCCTGCGCGCCGCGCGCGAACGGCCGCAGGTTCCGATCATCGCGCTGTCGCCGATCATCCAGACCGCCCGCCGGCTGTCGGTCGTCTGGGGCCTGCACTGCGTCGTCACCGGCGATGCAAGCGACCTCGACGACATGGTGAACCGCGCTTGTCGCATCGTGGTTTCCGAAGGCTTCGGCAAGCCGGGTGATCGTATCATCATCTCCGCAGGTGTGCCGCTCGGCACCCCCGGCGCAACCAATATGGTCCGCATCGCCTATATCGGCTCGGACGGCCAGAGCGGCGTCTAAAGCTTCAATATCCCGCATAAAAAAACCCGCCGGTAACGGCGGGTTTTTTGTTGGCCTCTCGGCCGTCTTATGAAAACAGGCTCAGTGCATCTTCACCGGTGTGCTGAAGCGGCTGGATTCGATGGCCACTGCACCGGGCTTGAAGCTCGCCGAGGTCGCGGAAGCCGACATGTCGTTGCTGAGCATGCGGTTGGCGACAACACGCGGCGCCTTTACCGAGCGTCCGGTCGTACCCTTGTTCTGGTTAAGCGCCCAATCCGAAATCAGATCCTGCGTCAGGCGTCCACCGCCCACCATGGCCTGCTGGGAAACGGCGGCATCCTGCCTGCTCGGGCGCGAACCCTTGGTCGGCATGCCGGCGCTGAGGCCGCCATTGATGGCGGGCTTCAGGTCGAAAGCATCACCGAAGCCAGCCTGCGGTTCGGCCTTGGCCGTTTCGGCGGGTGCGACGGTAACCTTGTGGTTGACGGCGGCCGGGAATGGCGCGGCTGTCGGCATGGCAGCCGACTGGACCTGCGAGCGGGCAGCCTGGCCGCTCTGTTCAAGAGCGGCAACCACCGTCGGCGAAAGCGTATCCTCCTGCGCCTCGGCGAGATCGTCCTCACCTTCAGGGTCGGCATTGGCCGCCGCCAGCAGGGCTTCCGCCACGGCCGGCCGATTGGCGGGAACCGGAACAGAGGCAAGTTCACCGCTCGCAGCCGGTGTCGCACCATCTGCGGAAGCCGTCAGGATCGATCCTTCCGCATCACCTCTCATGCCACGCGGCCCGAGAAGTGTAGGCACCGGCACGGATACTTCAGCCAGATCGGCAAATTGCTGGCGCTCGGCCGGCGCGGAAGCCGGGGTTGGCGTGGTCGCTGCCTGCAGGGCATCCTGTGCGGCATTGCGGGCCGGCGAATAAAGCGCGGTCGCAAGGCCTGTATTGGCCGGAGGCTGGTTACCGAAGGCGGGACGAGCCGTCGGCAGCGGCGCATCGTTCACGCCGGGAAGCGCCTGTGCCGAAGCAACTGCAATGGTGGGTTCAGGCTCGGGAGCCGCCTGCTGCGGCGCCGCCGGACGGGCGACGGCCGGGCGTTCCGCGGGCTCCGGCGCTGCGATGCTATCGGGATCTTCATCCTCGTCACCGCCACCGCCAAAGAGCGCCTGCAACAGGGTCTTGCGCTTGCCGCCGCCAGATGAGGCAGGGCCGGCACCGGCACTGGAAGCAACCTGAATGGAGGAGGAGCTGACGCGCTTCTTGTAATCGGCAAGCGCCTGCTCATAACCGGGAAGCGGCTTGCCGTCGGAAGGAAGATGCAGCGTATTGCCGTTCGGGAAGATGCGGACGAGTTCCTGACGGCTCATGCGCGGCCAGGCGCGAACGCCGCCGACATCCATGTGCACGAAGGGAGAGCCCGACGTCGGATAGAAACCGACGCCACCGATCTGCATCTGCATACCGATTTCACGAAGGCGGGCAAGCTTCACCCCGGGGATATAAAAATCCATGGCCTTACCGAGCATGTGCTGGCTTTTTTCCGCGACACCCTTGGTGCGCGTCCGCAGCAGACCGTTGGTCTCCGGCGAGCGGAAGGCCGAAACGACGTTGATATAGTCGGTCGCGCCGCTGCGGCGATAAACTTCCCAGACGAGATCGAAAAGGCGCGGGTCCATGCGTGTCGGCTGGTTACGACGCCAGTCGCGCAGGAACCGGTTCAGTTCCTGCAGACCTTTCTGGTCATATTTTCCATTGCGCTTGAAGGTGATGACCGCCTTCTCGCGTGTATGGATATAATACAGTTTGAGGCTGCGCGTCTCGGCGGCGGCTTCCGTCGCCGAAACACCTACGAAAGGCATTGCGGCGAGCATCAGGCAGGCAAAGGTGACAGCGCGTGCCGACAGCTTCGTGCATATATCCTTGATCAAGCCGCGCGCGATCTTGGTCGAAAGCGCGTTATTCCGATGCAGATATGGCAATTCGATCCCCGCCTGGAAGACAATTTCTGTCACATTGCCTCAAATGAACGTCAAATACGGTGACACGATGGCAAAATTGCCACACACATACAACCTTCCTCTACATAGTGAATCAGCCACTAACAAGAGGTTTATAGACGGTAAGCGGATATCCTTGCTCAGAAGTTAACGAATTTACGATCTGCCTTCGAATACGGGGTTTGTGCGTTCAGGCTGCATCTCGAAGGGGATCGTCGGGATCGATGCCATAATCCTTCAGCTTTCGGTAAAGAGTCGAACGGCCGATACCGAGCTTTCTGGCGACCTGACTCATCTGCCCGCGATAGAAGCGCAGGGCGAAGCGGATGAGCTCCTCCTCGATCTCGGCCAGTTTGCGGATATTGCCCGACTCGTCCATGCTGGATATCAGGTTTCCGCCCCGGTAGATGGTGGTGGAAATATCCGACGGTTCCTCGATCACAGCGTGGTTTTCAGCGGCCGGCGGCGGGGCCGGCGAATAGGCCGCAAGCTTCAGCGACGCCCCGGACGGCGAGCGAATGACATCGTCCGCATCGTCGCCGGTCGAAAATTCCGGCAACTGAAGCGCGATCTGCGGAAAATCGGAATCCGACAGTTCCTCGCCCTGGGAGAGCACCACGGCGCGGAAGACGGCGTTTTCGAGCTGGCGGATATTACCGGGCCAATCATAGGCCGTCAGCAGCGCCAGCGCGCTGGCGTTGAGGCCGACGGGATTGGGCAATTTCTGTTCCGCCGAAAAGCGCTCGGCGAAAACCCGCGCCAGATGGGGAATATCTTCCTTGCGGCGACGCAGCGCCGGAATGGTGATCGGGAAGACGTTGAGGCGATAATAAAGGTCTTCGCGGAAGCGGCCTTCCTTCACCTCTTCGATAAGGTTCTTGTTGGTGGCGGAAATCAGCCGCACATTCACCTTCTGCACCCGTGCGGAGCCGACGGTTTCGATTTCGCCCTGCTGGACCGCGCGGAGCAGCTTCACCTGCACGTCCAGCGGCAGATCGCCGATTTCATCGAGGAACAGCGTGCCGCCATCCGCCTCCATGAATTTGCCGACATGTTTTTCCGTCGCGCCTGTGAAGGCTCCCTTTTCGTGGCCGAAGAGAATGCTTTCCACGAGATTGTGGGGAATGGCGCCGCAATTGACGGTGATGAACGGCTTGCTCGCCCTGTCGCCGGCCGACTGGATGGCGCGGGCGACCATTTCCTTGCCCACACCGGATTCGCCTTCCAGCACCACGGGAATGCTGGACTGGGCGGCGCGCTGCGCGAGTTCAATGACCCTCAGCATTGCAGGGCTTGCGGAAACGATATCGGTAAAATTCACTGCATTGCTCCGTCCGCGCCGGCCCGTGCGGGCCTTTGCCTCTCTCCTGTCGAGCTTGAGCGCATTGGAGATGGCAGCGCCGATCCTTTCCGGCGAAACCGGCTTGACGACAAAGTCGAAAGCGCCGGCGCGCATGGCCTGCACAACGGTATCGATGCCGCCCTGCCCCGTCTGGACAATGACGGGAACATCGGTGCCGAGTTCGCCGATAGCTTTGAGAAAGGTAAGCCCGTCCATTTCAGGCATCATGAGGTCGAGGACGATGACATTGATCTCGCCGCTATATTGCTTGAGCAGTTCCAGCCCCGCCTTGCCGTTTTCGGCGAGCAAGGCGAGATGCCCATAACGTTCCACCGCATTTTTGAGCAGGCGGCGCTGGACGGGATCATCGTCTATCACGAGAACATGCGCGGTCATTTTTAGCTCCGGTTTCCGGTTTATGGACCTGCTTCATGCGGTCCCTTATTCCGCACTCTGGCATGGGAGACTTGAACATCCAGTTTTGAGAATTGCTTGCATTTTATCCATTGCCGCGAGAAACAAGGTCCCCATATGCTTCGCACGCATAATCAGAAGGACACGTTCGATGACCCTCAACCGCCCTACCCCGCAACCCGTCTTCTCCCTTGCCGAAACCGCCGGTCCGGCGCTTGGCGACCTGCCGGGCTGGAAGCTCTCGGACCTCTATCCGTCGGGCGATTCGCCGGAATACAAGGGCGATCTTGAGAAGGCCGCGTCAATGGCGGCGGCTTTCGAGAAGAAATGGAAGGGCAAGCTTGAAGCTGCTGCGAAGGCAACGGGCGAAAACGGCATCGGCGCTGCGCTCAAGAAATATGAAGCGCTGGACGATCTCATCGGCCGCATCGGCTCCTTTGCCGGGCTCACTTATTTTTCCGATACGTCGAACCCGGCAAACGGCAAGCTCTACGGCGATGCCCAGGCGAAGCTGACGGATATTTCCTCCCACCTCCTGTTCTTCACCCTTGAGCTCAACCGCATCGATGACGCCACGATGGACGCCTCCATGGCGAATGACGCCGCGGCGGGTCACTACCGCCCTTGGCTGGTGGATTTGCGCAAGGACAAGCCGCACCAGCTCGACGACCAGCTGGAGCAGCTGTTCCTCGAAAAATCGATGACCAGCGCGGCGGCCTTCAACCGCCTGTTCGACGAGACGATGGCCGATCTGCGTTTCGACATTGACGGCGCGAGCCTGCCGCTGGAAGTGACGCTCAACATGCTGCAGGAGCCGGAACCGGAAACCCGAAAGAAAGCGGCTCAGGCGCTGAGCGCCACCTTCAAGGACAATCTGCGGGTCTTCACGCTCATCACCAACACGCTCGCCAAGGACAAGGATATTTCCGACCGCTGGCGCAAATTCGAGGATATTGCCGATAGCCGTCATCTCGCCAACCGCGTCGAGCGCGAGGTGGTCGATGCCTTGGCGGCGGCGGTCAAGAAGGCCTATCCGCGCCTCTCGCATCGTTATTACGCCATGAAGGCGAAATGGCTCGGCATGGAGCAGATGAATTATTGGGACCGTAACGCGCCGCTTCCCGATACATCGAACACGATCATTCCCTGGGACGAGGCAAAGGATACCGTGCTTTCCGCCTATGGCAATTTCGCCCCCGAGATGGCCGATATTGCCCGCCGTTTCTTCGATGAAGAATGGATCGACGCGCCGGCCCGCCCCGGCAAGGCGCCGGGCGCCTTCGCGCATCCGACCGTTCCCTCGGCCCATCCGTATGTGCTGGTCAACTATCTCGGCAAACCGCGTGACGTGATGACGCTTGCCCACGAACTCGGCCACGGCGTTCATCAGGTTCTGGCCGGCGAACAGGGCGCCTTGATGTGCGCGACGCCGCTGACGCTTGCCGAGACCGCCTCCGTCTTCGGGGAAATGCTTACCTTCCGCAAGCTGCTCGACGACACGAAAGATATCCGGGAACGCAAGGCCATGCTCGCCCGCAAGGTCGAGGACATGATCAACACGGTCGTGCGCCAGATCGCTTTTTATGAATTCGAGCGCAAACTGCACACCGCCCGCAAACAGGGCGAACTGACCTCCGAGCAGATCGGCGACTTGTGGCTGTCCGTTCAGGCCGAGAGCCTGGGTCCGGCAATCCGGATTTCCGAAGGCTACGAGACATGGTGGACCTACATCCCCCATTTCATTCACTCGCCCTTTTATGTTTATGCCTATGCCTTCGGCGACTGCCTGGTGAACTCGCTCTATGCGGTTTACCAGAAGGCAGAGACCGGTTTTCAGGAGAAATATTTCGAGCTTCTGAAGGCGGGCGGCACCAAGCATCATTCGGAGCTTCTGAAACCCTTCGGCCTCGATGCGACCGATCCCTCCTTCTGGGACAAGGGGCTTTCGATGATCGAGGGGCTGATCGACGAGCTGGAAGCGCTGGATAACAAACAGGCTTAATCTCTTCCACCGGCAGGGCTATCCTATTTCGGACAAGCTTTGCCGGTTGATATTGCCGGCAGAAGACACCGGCAACAATTCAGGCGACGAGCACAGGCAATGAAACGCAAACCCGCCGATCTGACCTTGAGGGAAACCCTGCGCTGGGAGCCGCAGACCGGCTTTCAGCGCATCGACCAGCATATGCGCCGATTGCTGCGCTCCGCCGACGCGCTCGGTTTTCGCGCGCCGGTCAATGCGGTTCAGGTACTGGAAAAGAAGGTGGGCGGCGAAAAGCCGCTCTGCGTCAGGCTGGTGATGAACTACAAGGGCGAACTCGATATCGAAACCGCCGACTTCCAGCCCTTGCGGCAGGATGCCGTCTGGCGGGTTCGCATCGCCCGGCAAACCACGCTTGACTCCTCCGATACCTTCTATCGCCACAAGTCCTCACGCCGCGAGCCCTATGATGCCGCGCGGGCCGAGTTTTCAGCCGGGGAAGCCGACGAGGTGCTGCTGCTCAACGAGCGCGGCGAGTTGTGCGAGGGATCGTCGACCAGCATTTTCGTCGAAATGCCGGATGGGCAATTGCTGACGCCGCCGCTCGACAGCGGCATTCTGCCGGGTGTGCTGCGCGCCGATCTGATCCGCGAACGCAGGGCACGCGGACAGGCGCTGAAACCGGAAGACATTGCCGGTCGGAAACTCTTCGTCGGCAATTCGCTGCATGGGTTGATTGCGGCGGAACTCGTCTAAACAGTCACCGCCAGAAGCCGGTCGCGGCCTTTTTCCTTGGCCGCATAAAGGGCCTGATCGGCCCGCATGAAAACATCGTCGGCGCTTTCTGGCGCGCGATAGACCGTCAGCCCGGCCGAGCAGCTATAGGAAAAATCCGGGAACTCGGAGAGCGGCCTCGAAAGACGTACCTTCTGCAGCAGTCGTTCGACGATCTCCCGGCCCTCGGCCACCGTGCTGCGCGGCAGGATGAGCATGAATTCCTCGCCGCCGATCCTGCCGAAACAATCCACCCGCCGGATGACGGAATGGGCGATGCCGACGAAATCGCGAAGCACCGCATCCCCGCATTTATGACCGAAACGATCGTTGATCTGCTTGAAGAAATCGATATCGAGCGTGCACAGGCAAAAGGGCGCCTCAAGCTCCCTGGCAACCCGTTCCACCTGCAAAGCCAGCTTGGCGAAGACGAAACGGCGATTTGCCGTTCCCGTCAATTCATCCGTCTGCGAGGCGCGGACTGCCAGATCCCGGTCCTGCCGCAGCGTTCTGTAACTCTGGCGCAATTCGGTGACGTCGCTTGCAACGCACAGCATCCAGCCATCCTGCTGCACCGTTTCCGTCATCCAGAACCAGCGGCCGTCATGCATATCCATCTCAAAGGCGCGGTAAGGCAGCTTGCCGCGCCGGGACTGCGCCGACAGCAGCCATCCCTCGAAATCATTGTTGCGGACGACGACACCGGTGCGCAACCGGTGGTTCAGCCGCATGATATCCGCCCAGGTCGGGAAATCGCCGGCGGCGAGCTGAAAGCTTTCCCGAAACGACGGATTGGCATGGCGCAACCGGTCCTCGGAATCGTAAAGAGCAATAAGAACGGGGGTGGTACTCTGAAGCGCTGCGACACGCTCGATAAGATTATTCAACAGGCAACTCCCCCGTGATGGCGAAAATTCCCCCGTCGTCATCCGGCCAAAGCCCCCAAGCCTTTGGACATACAGAGGAAAAGAAGAACTTAATTATAAACGCACTCTCTAAAATGCGAAGAGGCAGAATGCGGTGGAAAGGGTGCGCGCGACCGTCGCGCCATCGCTATCGTCATATGTCCGTCATCCACCTGCCCTTTATTGTGGCACGCTTTTGTGATCTAGCTTACTTATTGGCTGAAAAAGGAAAATTGACGAATGACGGACGCAAACCACCCGATTTACGGCGATATTGACGGCCCCATCATCATGATCGGCTTCGGCTCCATCGGGCGCGGTACTCTTCCGTTGATCGAACGTCATTTCAATTTCGACAGGACCCGGCTCGTCGTCATCGACCCGCGCGAAGACATCGCCGCCTTTCTGGCCGAGAGGAACATCCGCCATATCCAGACGCATCTGACCAAGGAAAATTACCGCGAGATTCTCAAGCCGCTCCTCAAGGGCGTGCAAGGGCAGGGCTTCTGCGTCAATCTTTCGGTCGATGCGGCCTCCGTCGATCTGATGCGGATCTGTCGCAAGCAT
This sequence comes from Agrobacterium sp. P15N1-A, assembly GCF_044626815.1. Classification (NCBI taxonomy): domain Bacteria; kingdom Pseudomonadati; phylum Pseudomonadota; class Alphaproteobacteria; order Hyphomicrobiales; family Rhizobiaceae; genus Agrobacterium; species Agrobacterium sp. P15N1-A. Next base: position 247,519 of record NZ_JBIUPF010000004.1, read on the forward strand.
GGCATGCTTTACATCGACACCGTCGTCGAACCCTGGCCCGGTTTTTATTTCGACGCCGATGCCGACAATGCGGCCCGAACCAACTATTCGCTGCGCGAGACCATGTTGAAGGAAAGGGCGCGAAAGCCCGGCGGCACGACGGCGGTTTCCACCTGCGGCGCCAATCCGGGCATGGTGTCCTGGTTCGTGAAACAGGCACTCGTCAATCTCGCCAAGGATACCGGCCTCGACATCGAGGAGCCGCAGCCACATGACCGGGAGGGCTGGGCAAACTTGATGAAGCGGCTTGGCGTCAAGGGCGTGCATGTGGCCGAGCGCGATACCCAACGGGCGAAAGAGCCGAAACCCTTCGGCGCTTTCTGGAACACATGGTCGGTCGAAGGTTTTATCGCGGAAGGTTTTCAGCCTGCCGAACTCGGCTGGGGAACGCATGAAAACTGGATGCCGAAAAACGCGAAAAAGCAGAAAAAGGGAAGCAAGGCGGCGATCTATCTCGACCAGCCCGGCGCCAATACGCGGGTGCGCACCTGGTGCCCGGGGCTCGGGCCGCAATATGGGTTTCTTGTCACCCATAATGAAGCGATTTCGATTTCTGACTATTTCACTGTCCGAAACGATGATGGCGATGTGACCTATCGGCCCACCTGCCATTATGCCTATCACCCCTGCAACGACGCCATCTTGTCCCTGCATGAGCTGTTCGGCAATGGCGGTAACCCGCAGCCGATCCAGCATGTGCTTGGCGAAGACGAACTTGTCGACGGCGCCGACGAGCTGGGTGTCCTGCTCTACGGTCATGATAAGAACGCCTATTGGTTTGGTTCGCGGCTCACCCTGCAGGAGGCGCGTTCGCTTGCCCCCAGCCAGAATGCGACCGGATTGCAGGTCAGCTCCGCTGTGCTCGCGGGCATGGTCTGGGCGATTGAGAATCCGCAGGCCGGCATCGTCGAGGCGGATGAAATGGATTACCGCCGTTGCCTCGAGGTGCAGCGCCCCTATCTCGGACCCGTCGAGGGACATTACACCGACTGGAAGCCGACCGATGGCCGCCCCGGCCTGTTTCCCGACAATATCGATACGTCCGATCCCTGGCAGTTTCGCAACATCCTCGTGCGCTGACGGGACGGAGTCTCATATTTGTCACGCCGGGGCTTTCCTGCACGACATCAGGAACCGGGGAGAGCGAACAACGTTGCCTTGAAATAAGCAACGCTTCGCGGCATGGTCGAAGCACAAAAGGTTTCATCGAATCGCAGGAGAACAGGCTCATGAACTTCAAGACAAGCGCTGCTTTGCTTTCAGCCGCCATCGCGGTGTCTTCATGCGTCGCGCCGGGTCCCTCCCAGCAGACCTCGATGGCGCCTTCGCTTGCCCGCGGCCCGGCCGTCGACGGTCGCTGGATCGACCGCAACGGCATCGTATCGACATTCCAGAACGGCGCCTTCTCCACCCGTTCCACCGATACCAACACGCTTCTGGCCTCCGGCACCTATGTGACGATTTCACCGACGCTTTACGAAATCAACATGACCTCGCTGGTGCGCAACACGCAGTCGCGCGTCAACTGCGCCCTCGTCTCCCCGTCACAATTGAACTGCACGACAGACACGAACAGTCAGTTCTCGCTGACGCGCCAAGGCTGATAACGTCACCTTTTCAAGGGGATGATCTTCTGGAACGCACGCCTCAGGCGTGCGTTTTTGTTTATTGTGCGCCTGTCATAATTTCGCTTGCGGCGATTGCCGCTAAATGGAAACATCGTGCTTTGAAAGACTGACATGATTTCAGATTAGAAAATGAGCACGGCCGGAGGATGATCGACCCGCCCGGGCTTCCGCTTTGAACAGGAGAGAGGGACCATGAAGAAAATTTTGGGACTGGGCATGCTGAGCGTTTCGGCGATAACGCTTTCCGCCGGAGCGGCTCTGGCCGATTACGAGCTCAACATTCTTCACATCAACGATTTCCACTCCCGTATCGAATCGATCAACAAGTTCGACTCGACCTGCTCGGCGGAAGAAGAAGGCAAAAACGAGTGCTTCGGCGGCGCCGCCCGTCTTCTGACCGCAATCAATCAGACCCGTGATGCCCTGAAGGCTGAAGACAAGAACGTTCTGCTGCTCAATGCCGGCGACAATTTCCAGGGATCGCTGTTCTACACCACCTACAAGGGCACGGTGGAAGCGGAAGTGCTGAACGCCATGAAGTTCGACGCCATGACCGTCGGCAATCATGAGTTCGACGACAGCGAAGACGGGCTTGCCGGCTTCCTCGACAAGGTGCAGTTCCCCGTCGTGACCGCCAATGTGGTGGCCACCGCTGCCTCGAAAATCGGCGACCGCGTCAAGCCGTCCATCGTGCTTGAAGTCGGCGGACAGAAAATCGGTATCGTCGGCGCGGTCGCGAACGATACGGCGGAACTGGCAACGCCCGGTCCCAATATCACCATCGCCGAAGATGTCGCGAAAATCAGCGAGCAGGTGCAGAAGCTGAAGCAGGACGGCGTCGACAAGATCATTGCGCTGACCCATGTCGGCTATCCGCGCGATCTCGAATTCATCGCCAAAATCCCTGACGTCGACGTCGTGGTCGGCGGCCACACACATACGCTGCTTTCCAACACCGACCAGAAGGCCGAAGGCCCCTATCCGACCCTCGTCGACAATCCCGGCGGCTACAAGGTTCCGGTCGTTCAGGCCGGGCAGTACAGCAAATATCTGGGCGACCTCAAAGTGGTCTTCGACGACAATGGCGTGGTCAAGGAAAGCAAGGGCGATCCCATCCTGATCGACTCCTCTTTCAAACCGGATGAAGCCACGCTGAAACGCATCGATGAGCTGAAGGCGCCGATCGAGGCTCTGAAATCGAAGGTCGTCGGCTCGTCGGAAGGCCCGATCGAGGGAGACCGCAAGGTTTGCCGCGTGAAGGAATGCTCCATGGGCAATCTGGTGGCCGATGCGACACTGGCGCGCGTCAAGGATCAGGGCGTGACCATCGCTTTCGCCAATAGCGGCGGCCTGCGTTCCTCCATCGATGCCGGCGATGTCTCAATGGGTGAAGTGCTGACGGTTCTGCCGTTCCAGAACACCGTCGCGACCTTCCAGCTGAAGGGCGAGGATATTCGCGCCGCCCTCGAAAACGGCGTCAGCCAGATCGACGACGGCGCAGGTCGTTTCATGCAGGTCTCCGGCCTGAAATATTCCTTCGACCGCTCGAAGCCGGCCGGCGGCCGTGTCGTTTCGGTCGAGGTCAAGGAAGGCGACGCCTTCGTGCCTGTCGATCCCGCCAAGACCTATATTGTCGCGGCCAATAATTACGTTCGTACCGGCGGCGACGGCTTCAAGGTCTTTGCGACCAAGGCCATCAACGCCTATGACTTCGGCCCCAACCTCGAGGAAGCCGTTGCGGCCTATATCACCGCCAACAGCCCCTATAAGCCCTACACGGATGGCCGCATCAGCGAAGTGACGCCTGCCGGTTATGTCGCTCCTGCAAAGCCTGCGGCACCCGCGCCGGCCGCAACCGCACCTGCGCCGGCCGCCGCACCGGCCCCTGCTCCCGCAGCACCTGCTGCCACAGCACCGGCCGCCACGGCTCCGGCCACGACGACGCCTGCCGCAGCCGCTGCTGCCGCCAGCAAATATGTCGTTGAAAAGGGCGACTCTCTCTGGAAGATCGCAGCAGAGAAATATGGCGACGGCGCTCTCTGGAGCAGGATTGCCAAGGCAAACACGCTGAAGCATCCGAACCACATCGAGATTGGCGAGGAGCTGGAACTGCCGGCTCAATAAGCCGGACGGGAGCAGACAGGGCAATTTGCCGCAGACAGGAAGCCGGCCTTCGGAGATCGGGGCCGGCTTCTTATTTTCCTTTTGAAAACAAATCCTTACAGATCAAATTTTGGCAAAGGGCATCCTGCGGCTCCCTCCGCCCCGGAAATAGCCTCCGCCGGTGGTTTAATCCTGAAAAATTTCGTCTAGAACACGTGAACAAATTGACGGCACGAGCGTATAGCTCGGGCATTGCCGGCCCAACCCCGTCGCGGTTTGCGTTCGGCGCGCATAAACAGAAGATGGAGCGTTTCCGCCCTTGTCCGAAACGGAACCGCTCCTCACACAACCAGTCCGAGTTTCAGGGTGTCATTCATGGCGACAGAACTATCCGCACTCCCCGCAAACCATCCCCGCACGGCATTTGGCAAGGTCGGCGTCCTGCTCGTCAACCTCGGCACGCCTGACGGTACGGACTATTGGCCGATGCGCCGTTATCTGGCGGAATTCTTGAGCGACAAGCGGGTAATCGAATGGTCGCGTCTCTACTGGTATCCGATCCTTTACGGCATTGTCCTCAACAAGCGCCCGCAGAAAGTCGGTAAGGCCTATGAGGAAATCTGGAACCACGAGCGCAATGAAAGCTATCTGCGCACCTATACTCGCAGCCAGGGCGAACTGCTGGCGGAAGCGCTGAAGGACCTGCCCAATGTCGCTGTCGACTGGGGCATGCGTTACGGCCAGCCCTCCATCGCCTCGAAGATCGACGCGCTGAAGGAACAGGGTTGCGAAAAAATCCTGCTTTTCCCGCTTTACCCGCAATATGCCGCATCGACCACGGCAACCGTGAACGACAAGGCTTTCGAGCATCTGATGAAGCTGCGCTGGCAGCCCGCCATCCGCACCGTACCGCCCTATCACGACGATCCGGCCTATATTGAGGCGCTCGCCGCCTCCGTCAAAAACCATCTGGCGACGCTGGACTGGGAACCGGAGATGCTGATCACCTCTTTCCACGGCATTCCGCAATCCTATTTCAAAAAGGGCGATCCCTATTATTGCCACTGCCAGAAAACCGCCCGTCTGCTGCACGAGGCGCTGGGACGGACAGGGAAAAATTTCATGATCACCTTCCAGTCCCGTTTCGGGCCGGAAGAATGGTTGCAGCCCTATACCGACAAGACCGTGGAAAAGCTGGCGTTGGAAGGCATCAAGCGCATCGCCGTGATGAATCCCGGCTTCGTCTCGGATTGTCTTGAGACACTGGAAGAAATCGCCGGTGAAGCGGGCGAGATTTTCCTGCATAATGGCGGAGAGAAATTTACCCATATTCCCTGCCTGAACGACAGCGCCGAGGGCATGAATGTTCTCGAAAAGGTTGTGCGGCGGGAGTTGCAAGGATGGGTGTAATCTTGCCATAACGATGCCGGGGTAAAACCCGGACGGTTCTGATCAGGAGGAAAGTGATGATTGCATTGGGCGGTTTCGACATCGTCGTCATAGCAGCGGTGGTTCTCGTTATTCTGGTGCTGTTTGCCGGCATCAAGACCGTGCCGCAGGGGCATCGCTACACGGTTGAACGGTTCGGGCGCTACACCCGCACGCTCGAGCCGGGCCTGAACCTCATCGTGCCGTTCTTTGAAACCATCGGTTCGAAAATGAACGTGATGGAGCAGGTCCTTCATATACCGACACAGGAAGTCATCACCCGCGACAATGCCAGCGTCTCCGCCGACGCCGTCACCTTCTATCAGGTCCTCAATGCCGCGCAGGCCGCTTACCAGATCGCCAATCTGGAAATGGCCATCGAAAACCTCACCATGACCAATATCCGTTCGGTGATGGGCTCGATGGACCTCGATGAATTGCTGTCGAACCGCGACGCCATCAACGACCGCCTGCTGCGCGTGGTGGACGAGGCGGTGGGACCATGGGGCATCAAGGTCACCCGCATCGAAATCAAGGACATCGCGCCGCCGAAGGATCTCGTCGATTCCATGGCGCGGCAGATGAAGGCCGAGCGCGAAAAACGCGCGCAGGTGCTGGAAGCCGAAGGCGCCCGCAATGCCCAGATTCTGCGCGCGGAAGGCGCAAAGCAATCCGCCATTCTGGAGGCGGAAGGCCAGCGCGAAGCTGCATTCCGCGATGCCGAGGCGCGTGAGCGTCTGGCCGAGGCCGAGGCCAACGCAACCCGCATGGTCTCGGAAGCCATCGCCGCCGGCAATGTCCACGCCATCAACTATTTCGTCGCCCAGAAATATACCGAGGCTCTGGCGGAGATCGGCACGGCGAAGAATTCCAAGATCGTGCTGATGCCGATGGAGGCTTCGGCGCTGATCGGCTCCCTCGGCGGTATCGGGACGATTGCGAAAGAGGTTTTCGGCGACAGGGGCGATGCGCCGACTGCGCCTGCCGCCTCCACACCGTCCCGCTCCGTGCCGCCGACGCGGCCTTCCGGCCAGAGCATCAACGTCACGATCCCCGGCAATCCCTTCGGTTCCTCGTCGGAGAAGTGATGATGCTGCAACGGCTTGCCACTGAGCTGGGACCATGGAGCTGGTGGATCGTCGCCTTCGTGCTTCTGGCCGCCGAACTCATCGCTCCCGGCGTGTTCCTGATCTGGATCGGCCTCGCCGCGCTGGTTGTCGGCGCGGTCTCGCTGCTTTTGTGGGATGCGGCATTCTGGGCCTGGCAATTGCAGCTGGTGCTGTTTGCCGTGCTTTCCGTCGTCTTCGCCCTGCTCGGCCGAAAATATTTCGGCAGGAACCGGGCGGCGAGCGACGAGCCCTTCCTCAACCAGCGTGAGGCAAGCCTTGTCGGCCGCACCGCGACCCTTCAGGAACCGATTGTCGAAGGGCGTGGCCGGATCAGACTGGACGATACCTGGTGGCCGGTCAACGGCGAAGACCTGCCGGCCGGCACCCGGGTGAGGATCGCTTCCGCACGCGGACGAACGCTGACAATCGAGCCGTTAGATCGATAGGTTTTAGGATCAGCTTTGTCAGGATCGGCGGTGGCTTCAAGCCACGCCAATTCTCAAGAGATCGTGGAAATGCACCAGCCCTATGGGCCGGTTGTCGTCATCGATGACAATCAGCGCGCCAATGTGGAATTTTTCCAGCGTCGCCAGTGCGCTGGTCGCCAGCACCGATTTTTTGACGGTCTTCGGCGTGCGCGTCATGATATCGTCGACCGTCATCTCGGCGAGGTTGCGCGACAGGTTGCGCGCCATATCGCCCTCGGTGACGATGCCGCACAGGCGGCCATCCTCGTCCAGAATGCCGACGCAGCCGAAATGCTTGCGGGAGAGAACCCCGACCGCTTCCGGCATGGCCGTTCCCTTGTTGACCAGCGGCACACGATCGCCGGTATGCATGATATCGCTGACCAGCGTCAGGCTCGCCCCCAGCTTGCCGCCGGGATGAAACACCTTGAAATCGCCCGCGGTGAAATTGCGCGCCTCCAGCAGCGCAACGGCAAGGGCATCGCCCAGCGCAAGCTGCATCAACGTAGAGGTCGTGGGCGCAAGGCCGAGCGGGCAGGCTTCCTGTTCATTGGGAACCAGCAGCACGATGTCGGAAGCCTGTGCCAGCGATGAATTTTCCGAACAGGTGAGCGCGATCAGCGGAATGGAGAAACGGCGCGAATAGTTGATGATGCTGCGCAGTTCCGCGCTTTCGCCGCCCTTGGAAATGGCCAGCACCACATCATCGCCGCCGATCATGCCCAGATCGCCGTGATTGGCCTCCGCCGCATGCACAAAAAAGGCAGGCGTTCCCGTGGAGGCGAAGGTGGCGGCAAGCTTCGCGCCTATGTGGCCGCTTTTCCCAACCCCGGTAATGATAAGGCGACCATTCGACTGGCCGATGGTCTCGATCGCCTTGCAGAAGGGGTCGGAAAGACCGTTCCTCAGAGCATCCTCAAGGGCGGCAAGGCCAGCCCGCTCCATCGAAATCGTCCGCACGGCGGATTCGATGGCATTGTCTTCGACCAGTTTGACGGCGCGCGTAATCATGGCCGACTGTTACTCTTTCAGCCGGAATAAGTCCACTCTCCAGCCGACAGGCACCGGGTTTTAGTAGATGTCGCCCGAAAATGCTCAACGGTGTGGGTACAACGGCATGTCATCAATGACGCCGGTCCGGCGGAGAAATCTCCTCCATCGTTCCAAGCCGCTTGAAAGGGATGTTTTCCTCGTCGACCAGATATCGGCCGAGCGTCCTTACCCATGAGACCGAGCCGTCGCTGCGGCGCACGGCATATTCCTGATTATAAAAACTCGCGGCCTTCAGGGTAATCAATGCCGTTTCGATCACACGGTTTCGGTGATCCAGGTCGACTTTTTCAAGCATCTGAAAAATGCTGATGCCCTGCATAGCCTGCCGCAGTGGAATCCCGAAGAGTTCAGCACATACTTCGTCTAGATAGAAACGGTCATTGGTAATATCCCAACAATAAAAACCGACCTGCTTGGCGTTCAAAACGGGATTCATGAAACGACGCTGTCACACAAAATAAAATTCAATACCACTTGCTGAGCAATAGAAGATCAGCCCCTATAAACTATAGGGCGATTCCGTGCCAAATTGAAACGTTTTAATCTTCTCATATTAGAATTTTTTTGCATTTATGACTATTCTTCTCCAGTAATCGAGGTGAGTGAAATCGAGCCGCCCGATTCAGCGATGGATGTCGCTGCTTTTCCCTCGCCTGCCATAACACTGAAATCCCAGCGATCTTTATCAACTGTTAACCATAAAAACCTATTGTTAAAGCGATGTTAAAACTTGCGTCGCCTGTCTGGTCCCTGGTTTCTTCATGTCATTTCATCAGCCTGCCACTCATCGGGCCTGAGGAGATGTCTTGGTGGTCCTTCGATCCGGCATCGGCCAAACTCGCCGGGTGAAAAGGAATGAATGTGAAGGGCACCGCCACACGTCTGCCGACGTCGCGGAAAGCAGCAACCCTGCTGCTCGCCTGCACGATTTTTTACCCGCAGGGAAACACCTTCGCGCAGACTGCAACGACAGCCATACCCGTCTTGCCGGGCGCCGCTTCTGCCGTCGACGGAGCAGCTTCCTCCATACCGGCGACGGACAGTAGGGTGAGCACTGGCACTGGCACTGGCACTGTCCCGGCCACAGCTACGCCCACGCCCGCACCGCAACTGTGGCGTCCCTCCAACAATCCCGGCGATCCGATTTACGAACAGCAGGACGAAGCGGGCCAACCCTATGCCGAGGCCGAAAACCCCTATGAGCCGACAGTGGACGGGGGCGAAAATCCCCGGATAGCGACCGAACCCGGGCAGACGCCCGGCATCCGGCTCGGCACATTCCTGCTACGGCCTTCAATCAGCCAGACGATCAATACGGAAAAGCAGACGAATACCGGCGGTCCTTCCAGGCGGAATTATCTGACGACGGGCATACGCGGTACGCTCACCAGCGACTGGTCCCGTCACGCTTTGACGGTGACCGGCGACGGCGCCTGGGAGAGAAATTTCGGCAGCGACAAGGACGGCGAAGAACCCCGGGCCAGGATAGAGGCCGATCTGCGCCTTGATCTCGGCGAAGAAACGACGGCCAATCTCAAGGCCGGTTACGAATTCAGCCGCGAGGACACGACGGACCCCAATGCTCTCACCGGCGCTGCCGTGCAGGGCGGCGAACACCGCTTCACCAGCAGCGCGTCGATAGAGCGGGATTTCGGCAAGTTGCGCGGTCTGGCGGCGCTCGATCTGTCGCGCACGGTCTATACGGATGCGAAAGGCGTCGACGGCCAGCCGATCAGCCTCAGTGACCGCGATCAGAACGGCGCGAACCTGCGCGGGCGCATCGGCTATGAATTGTCGCCGGCGCTTATCCCCTTCCTCGAACTGAATGCCGGCACGACCAAATATGACAGGCGTCTCGACAATTCGGGCTATGCCCGCTCCTCCAATGCCTATGGGGCAAAGGTCGGCGCGGAAGTCGATCTTGGCGAGAAGACCCGCGGCGAGGCCGCCATCGGTTATCTGCGCAAGCAATATGACGACGATCGCCTCGCCTCGATCGGCGCATTGACGCTGGATGGCGAACTCAACTGGTCACCCCAGCGCGGCACCAATGTCAATCTCGGCCTGCGCACGACGATAGAGGACTTTGCCGGCGGACCGCAGGGTGGCTGGATTTCCTATCGGCTGGATGCCGGCCTGACCCACGAATTGCGCAGCAACCTCGTTGCCCGCCTGACGGGGCAGATCGTGCATCGCACATTCCCCTCTTCCGACATGGAAAATGCCGTTGAATATACCGCAGGCGCCGGCCTGACCTGGGGGCTGAACCGCTATCTCGACCTGACGGCGGACGTCAGCTACCAGTGGACACCGGTTTATGACAGCAGCGAGCTGCGCGTCGGCGCAGGACTTGTCCTCAAGCGATAGGCTTCGGCCAAAAAGAAATCCCGGCGCTGAGGCCGGGATTCCGTTGTTGTTCTGTTGGATTACTTCAGCCCGTCGATCAGCGACTTGATCGGTTCTTCGATCGCCGGGCGAATATCGCCACGCTCCAGCGCAAAGGCGACGTTGGCAAGGATGAAACCATCCTTGGCGCCGCAATCGAAGGTCTGGCCACGGAAATGATAGCCGGAGAACTGCTGCGACCTGGCAAGCGTCAGCATGCCGTCCGTCAGCTGGATTTCGTTGCCGGCGCCACGCTCCTGATTTTCGAGAATGTCGAAAATCTCGGGCTGAAGAATATAACGGCCGTTGATGTAGAAATTCGACGGCGCCGTACCCTTGGCAGGCTTTTCGACCATTTCAGTGATCTTGAAACCTTCACCCACGGCATCACCCACACCGACGATGCCATATTTATGCGTCTGGTCGGGAGCGCATTCCTGCACCGCGATGACGTTGCCCTGGGTCTGGTCGTAAAGTTCGACCATGCCCTTCAGGCAGCTTTTCTGCGAATGCATGATCATATCGGGCAAGAGCACCGCGAAAGGCTCGTCGCCGACGATATCACGGGCGCACCAGACCGCATGGCCAAGACCGAGCGGCACCTGCTGGCGCGTGAAGCTCGCGGTGCCCGCCTTGGGCAGAAGGCCGGCCAGCAATGTCAGCTCGGCATTCTTGTTGCGCTCGCGCAGCATCTGTTCAAGTTCAAATTGAATATCAAAATAATCTTCGATCACCGCCTTGCCGCGGCCGGTGACAAATACAAAATGCTCGATGCCCGCTTCCGCCGCCTCATCGACGACGTATTGAATGACCGGCTTGTCGACGACAGTGAGCATTTCTTTCGGAACCGCCTTGGTTGCGGGCAGGAAACGCGTGCCGAGACCTGCGACCGGAAATACGGCCTTCCGAATTTTCTTCTGTTCTACCACATATCCCTCCTGAGAGATAAAACTTGATCACAATCCCCGCACGCTGTTGTTATTTCAAAAATAACAACGTTTTGTAAAGGGTGACGCTACCATCTATTAATGGTAAAGAATTTGTTGACGTTCTTTTGTTATCCATGATGACGCCCGATGCGTTTTCGCAATCGAAATGACATTCGAGAGAACGAAAGACAGACGATGACAAAGATGATCCTTTCAGATGTCCGCAAATTCGGCTGCATGGTGGTTGCAGGCCTGGCAATCTCGCTGGCGCCCGTTTCGGCCCGCGCCGATCAGGGATTCCGTCAGTGGATCAACCAGTTCTATGCAACAGCCGCGAAAGAAGGCATTAGCAAGGCGACTTATCAGAAGGCCTTTGCCGGTGTCAGCGAGCCGGATCCGGATGCGCTGCGCAAGGCCACCTTCCAGCCGGAATTCACCACGCAGATCTGGGATTATCTCGATTCCCGCGTCAATCCGTACACGGTGCGGATCGGCCGCGAGATGAAGATGAAACACGCGACGACCCTCAACTGGATCGAGCGTAACTTCAATGTCGACAAGCACATCATTCTCGCCATCTGGTCGATGGAATCGAATTACGGCGCGGTTCTCGAAAAACCGGAGCGGCTGCACAATATCCCGCAGGCGCTGGCAACGCTCGCCTATTCCGATCCCAAACGCGCCAAATTCGCACGCACGCAATTGATCGCCGCTCTGAAGATTCTCCAGGCGGGCGATGTCACGCCGAAACAGCTGACAGGCTCCTGGGCGGGCGCGATGGGTCACACCCAGTTCATTCCCACCAGCTACCTGCTTTATGCGGTGGATGCGGATGGCAACGGCAAGCGCGACATCTGGCACTCCGTTCCGGACGCGCTGGCAACTGCTGCCAATCTTCTTTCCAAGAACGGCTGGGAGCCCGGCCGGACCTGGGGTTATGAAACCGCCGTTCCGCGCGGCGGCGCCCGTTATGAAGGGCAGACGAAGACCATTGCGGAATGGACGAAGCTCGGCTTCGCCCGCCCGAACGGCAAGAACTTCACGCGTGGCTCCGATCGCGCCATGCTGAAATTGCAGGGCGGAGCAAACGGCCCCGGCTTCCTGATGATGAAAAACTTCTTCACCATCAAGAAATACAACGCCTCCGACAGCTATGCGCTCGCCGTCGGCCTGCTTGCGGATGAGATCGCCGGTTATGGCGGCATGCAGCAGAAATGGCCGCGCCCCGATGGGACGCTGGACATTCGTGAAAAATTCGAGCTGCAGACCCGCATGAAAGAACTCGGCTATTATGACGGCGAAGTCGACGGGAATTTCGGTTCCGGCTCGAAGGCCGCCATCAGCGCCATCCAGTCGCGCATGGGTATGGAAACCGACGGCCAGCCGTCGCAGCGGTTGCTGAGAGCCCTTCGCAACTGATAATGTGCCGGCGAATTCGGCGGCTGTTAAGAAACGCCGCCGAAATATCCGGAAGGGTCGATGTCATGAGTAGGAAACCTGCGGAAAAAAACGGAAGAACCGGCTGGCGTTTCTGCGCCGTCCTTCTTTCCGCTGTCCTTGCCGTGCCGCTCGTTCCTTCCGAAAGCTTCGCCCAGGAGCAACGGCGCACCCTGTTTGAAATGCTCTTTGGCAGGCCGGTGGGCCGCGAAGGCGGATCCGGGCGCGAATACCAGCCCCGCAACCGCCGCGACTTTCCGTCTGCTCCCCGTGAAAGATCGGTCACCCGCCCGCAACCCGCCAGAAAAGCGCCCTCGGTGGTGCAGATGCGGACCGCAAAGCCGGAGCCTGCCGCCAAGCTTGAAAATGCGCGGCGCGTTCTGGTTATCGGCGATTTTCTTGCCGGCGGCATGGGGGAAGAACTGGTCAATGCCTTCGCCAGTTCGCCTGCAATCGCCGTCGATGTGCGTGCCAATGGTTCTTCCGGCCTCGTCCGTACCGATTATTACGACTGGTTCACCAACCTGCCGCAATTCATCAACGAGACCAAACCGGCCACCATCGTCATCATGATGGGATCGAACGATCGCCAGCAGATGCAGATCGGCGATATCAGGGAAAAATTCGGCACAGAGGTCTGGTTCAAGGAGTATGAGCGGCGGATCGACGAGCTTCTGGCCCTTGCCGGACGCCAAAAGGTGCCGCTCTTGTGGGTTGGCCTGCCCGCCTTCCAGTCGCCGTCGCTCTCGGCCGATCTCGTCGGTTTCAACCGGCTTTATCGCAGCCATGTCGAGAAATATGGCGGCGAATTCGTGGACGTCTGGGACGGTTTCGTCGATGAGGCGGGAAAATTCGTCATCACCGGTTACGACATGAACGGCCAGCAGGCGCGCCTGCGCGAGGCTGATGGCATAGGCATGACCCAGGCCGGCAAACGCAAGCTTGCATTCTACGTCGAAAAATTCGTGCGCCGGCACCTCGATAGTGCCGGGCCGGACCTCGTGAAACTGGACGGCAGCAATCTGCCGGCGCTCACCTCCCTGCCCGCACTTGGCATCGATGCCGGGCAGGTACGCACGCAGCCTATCAGTCTCACTGACCCCAATCTCGATGGCGGCGACAAGCTGCTGGGCGATGCCCCTTTGGCCGCCGGACCGACACGCGTATCCGTGGTGGAATCGCCACGCGAAAGGTTGACCAAGCGGGGCGAGATGGCCGATGCACCGGCAGGCCGCATCGATGACTATCGTGTGGCGCCCGATACCACACAGGCAAAACAATAAGCGCTTTCGCAGCGGCCTGACGGCCCGCAGCGGGCGTAATGTTTAGGCAATCCCCACATGACAGGATAGGTACAGCTTTGCAGGAATGCAGGGTTGGCCATCCACCATCCCCCGCTCCCCTTTTTGCATGGCGACATCTATTTGACGGCGACGCCTCGTTTGTTCGTAGCGTCAGCGGCGCCGTCGTTTTTTGCCTTTCGCCGCGCCCCTTTCCGGAAGGTACGCCGGACAATACCGAGATGAATTCATGCGCCTGCTGCTTGTTGAAGACGAACGCGAAATGGCAGCAGCCCTGTCCGCCGCGCTCCACCGGTTCGATATTATCGTGGATACGGTCGGCACGCTCGACCTTGCCCGTCACGCCATCATGGACGGCGTCCACGACCTTGTCGTGCTCGACCGGCAATTGCCAGATGGTGACGGCATCCAGCTTATCGAAGATTTGCGGCTCCTGCCTGTCACCCCGCCCGTCATCGTGCTGACGGCGCAGGGGGCGCTTGTGGATCGGGTGAATGGCCTGAACCTCGGTGCGGACGATTATCTGGCCAAGCCATTCGCGGTCGAGGAACTGCTTGCGCGCATCCGCGCCCTGATGCGCCGGCCGGCCGGTGCCGTGACGATGACGGCAAAACTGGGCAGGCTGGAATTCTGCTTCGAAACCCGCGAAGTGCGTATCAAGGGTGAATTCCTTCCGCTGACCAGACGCGAACTGCTGATCCTCGAAGCCCTGTTGCGGCGACAGGGCAGAACGGTGCTGCGCTCATTGCTCGAGGAAGCCGTTTATAATTTCGACGATGAGATCCAGTCCAATGCACTCGATTCCCATATTTCCCGCTTGCGCCGCAAATTGGCGGCAGCAGATGCGGGCCTTGAGGTCCACGGCATTCGCGGCGTCGGTTATCTGCTGAGGGCAACCTCGTGAGGCTGGCCAGAAGAAAATCGCTCAAGCGCCGGCTCACCATTCAACTGCTGCTGTTCCAGATCGGCAGCCTGTTCTTCGTCACCGCCGCCATTGTCACCTATATGTCGAGCGGTGGCGCAGGCAGCGCGCTGCTCAGCCCGGAGGCTGCCCAGATAACCGCCAACGCGATCATACGGAATGAGGACAATCGGCTGGTTCTCCAAGAAACGCCCGAATTCATCAACCTGCGCAGCAATACCTCCGATTTCTGGTTCGTCGCGGTCAGCGAAAAAGGTGAGATCGTGCAGGGTGGGCAGGTGCCCGAGGCATTCAGCAACATGGATCAGCAGCTGAGCGACATCAGGGTCTCCGACGTGCGCGACGCGGCGCTGTCCTATTCCTACCTCGCCGTGGTGCGCATTGCCGTCGTTCGCCGTGCTTCGGGACCGGCGGGAGAATTCGTCATGATCGGCAAAGGCGGGCCGTTCAGCATGACCTTCCCCGTTCTGATGTTCTCGAACATATTGATCATGCCTGTCCTCATTCTCATGTCCATCGTGACGGTCGTGACCATCCCCTGGATCATCCGCAGGGAATTTCGCGCCCTTTCCACCATTGCCCGCACGGCGGAAACCATCGATATCGACAGACGCGGATACCGATTGCCGGATGGCGATATTCCACGGGAGGTGCAGCCGCTCGTCCATGCCGTCAACGGCGCGTTGAAGCGGCTGGACGATGGCTACGAACGCCACAAGCGCTTCATTCTCGATGCCGCCCATGAATTGCGAACCCCCGTCGCCATCCTCCAGACCCGGGTGGAAACCTTGCTGGACGGCCCGGCCCGCAGCAGAATATTGGCGGATGCAAGCCGTATCGCCGTGCTGGCCGAACAATTGCTCGATTTGCAGCGCCTTGGCGGGCAGAAGGCCCCTCTGGTTCCCCTTGATCTTGTCACCCTGTGCAGATCGGTCGTCGCCGATATGGCCCCGCTCGCCATATCACAGGGATATGCGCTGTCCTTCGAACCGGAAGAAGAGCCTATCCTCGCCCTTGCCGACGACGCTTCGTTGCAGCGCGCCCTGATGAACATCGTACAAAACGCCATCGAACATGGCGGCAATCGCGGCACGATCACGATAAGGGTGGCGACAAACCGGGTGATTGAGATAGCCGATGAAGGCAATGGTATTCCCGAGGAGGACCGGGAACTGGTTTTCGATGCCTTCCACCGCCTGCGACCGAAAGATCGCGGCACCGGGCTCGGGCTCAACCTCGTGCAGGAAATCGTCCGTTATCACGGCGGAGAGATTACCATCAGCGATGCTTCCACCGGTGGCGCCTGCTTCCGTATCACCCTTCCCTATTGCTGAAGAAGAAGCCCTCATTTTCGCAGCCAATAGAAAAGGCCTGTTGTGTTTGCAACAGGCCTTTCCGGTTCGTATTACCGTCGGTGCTTAGCGCGGAAGAACGGTCGCACCCATCAGCGCTTCATCGATCGCACGCGCCGCCTGGCGGCCTTCGCGGATCGCCCAGACCACCAGCGACTGGCCACGGCGCACGTCGCCCGCCGCCCACAGCTTGTCGACCGAGGTCTTGTAGTCCGTTTCGTTGGCGATCACATTGGTGGAGCCGCGACGGTCAGTGTTGAGCGTCAGCTTGCCGTCCATTTCCTTCAGCACGCTGTCCGTGAAGGGACCGGAAAAGCCGATGGCGATGAAGGCGAGATCGGCCTTGATGATGAATTCCGTGCCGGCAATCGGCTTGCGGCGGTCATCCACCTGGCAGCACTTCACGCCGGTCAGCACGCCGTCTTCGCCAACGAATTCGAGCGTCGCCACCTGGAACTCGCGGATGGCGCCTTCGGCCTGCGAGGACGAGGTGCGCATCTTGGTCGCCCAGAAGGGCCAGACCGCCAGCTTGTCTTCCTTTTCCGGCGGCATCGGGCGGATGTCGAGCTGTGTGACCTTCACCGCACCCTGACGGAAAGCCGTACCGACGCAGTCAGATGCGGTATCGCCGCCGCCGACAACGACGACATGCTTGCCGCCGGCAAGAATCGGATCGGCCGGCCAGCCGACGCTATCGATATTTTCGCGACCGACGCGGCGGTTCTGCTGCACGAGATAGGGCATGGCATCGTAGACGCCATGCAGATCGGCGCCGCCGATACCGGCCGGGCGCGGGGTTTCCGAACCGCCGCAATAAAGCACGGCATCGTGGTCGGCCAGAAGCGCCTCGACCGTCACGTCGACGCCGACATTGACGCCGCAATGGAAGGTGACGCCTTCACCCTTGATCTGCTCGACACGGCGGTCGATGAAGTTCTTCTCCATCTTGAAGTCCGGGATGCCGTAACGCAGCAGGCCGCCGGGCTTGGATTCGCGCTCATAGACATGAACCTCGTGGCCGGCGCGGCCAAGCTGCTGCGCAGCCGCCATGCCCGAAGGACCAGAACCGATGATGGCGACTCGTCTGCCGGTGTGGATCGTCGCCGGCTTCGGCACGATGAAGCCCAGCTCATAGGCCTTGTCGGCAATCGCCTGTTCCACGGTCTTGATGGCGACCGGCGCATCCTCGAGGTTCAGCGTGCAAGCCTCCTCACAGGGCGCGGGACAGACGCGACCGGTAAATTCCGGGAAGTTGTTGGTGGAATGGAGGTTGCGGATCGCCTCTTCCCAGTTGTTGTTATAGACCAGATCGTTCCAGTCGGGGATCTGGTTGTGCACGGGACAGCCCGTCGGGCCATGACAGTAGGGAATGCCGCAATCCATGCAGCGCGCCGCCTGCTTCTGCACCTCGGCATCCGACATCGGAATGGTGAATTCGCGGAAATGGCGGATACGATCCGATGCGGGCTGATACTTGCCCACCTGCCGGTCGATCTCCAGAAAACCTGTAACCTTGCCCACGTTTATGTCCTCACATCAAAGCGGAGCGCCTGTCGGGCCCCAGTACCAGTAAGCGAAACCAAAAGCCGCCCCCAGCACGATGAACTCAAATCCGGTCTCGCCACTCGTCCAGGTGATCGCCGTGGGAACGGCGACCGCGATCATCAGCGAGACCAGTTGCTGTATTTTCCTCACGCGGCGGATTACTCCGCCGCCACGCCCATGCGCATGCGCTCCATTTCCTCAAGCGCACGACGGTATTCGACCGGCATGACCTTGCGGAACTTCGGACGGAACTCGCTCCAGCGGTCGAGTATATCCTTGGCGCGCGACGAGTTCGTGTAATGGAAGTGGTTCGAGATCAGCTGGTAGAGACGCTCCTCGTCGTGGCGCGTCATGTCCTCGGAAACGTCCACACGTCCCTTGTGCATGAGGTCGCCGCCGTGATGGTGCAACTTCTCCAGCATGTCGTCTTCTTCCGGAACCGGCTCCAGCTCGACCATGGCCATGTTGCAGCGGGTGGCGAAATCTCCCTTTTCGTCGAGAACGTAAGCCACGCCGCCGGACATGCCGGCCGCGAAGTTGCGGCCCGTTTCACCGAGAACAACGACGATGCCGCCGGTCATATATTCGCAACCGTGGTCGCCGACACCTTCGACAACCGCGACCGCGCCGGAGTTGCGCACCGCGAAACGCTCGCCAGCCACGCCTCGGAAATAGCACTCGCCGGTGATCGCGCCGTAAAGAACGGTATTGCCGACGATGATCGAGTTTTCCGCAACGATACGGGTGTTTTCCGGCGGGCGCACGATGATGCGGCCACCCGAAAGGCCCTTGCCGACATAGTCGTTACCGTCACCCACCAGATCGAAGGTGATGCCACGGGCGAGGAACGCGCCGAAGGACTGGCCCGCCGTCCCCTTGAGGGTGACGTGGATCGTGTCGTCCTTCAGGCCCTTGTGACCCCATCGCTTGGCAAGCGCACCCGACAGCATGGCGCCAGCGGAACGGTCGACGTTCTTGATCGGCACTTCGAACACGACAGGTTCGCGGTTTTCGAGCGACGGCAGCGACTTCTCGATCAGCTTGCGGTCGAGAATATCGTCGATCGGATGCTTCTGGCGCTCGGTCCAGAAGGTTGCTTCCTTCGGAGCTTCGACCTTGTGGAAGATGCGGCTGAAATCCAGCCCCTTGGCCTTCCAGTGCGCCAGCATCTCGTCCTTCTCGAGCAGCTCGGAAGCGCCGATGATCTCGTCCAGCCTGGTAACGCCAAGCGAAGCGAGGATTTCGCGCACTTCTTCGGCCACGAAGAAGAAGTAGTTGATGACATGTTCCGGCGTGCCCTTGAAGCGCTTGCGCAGAACCGGGTCCTGCGTGGCCACGCCCACCGGGCAGGTATTGAGATGGCACTTGCGCATCATGATGCAGCCGGCCGCGATCAGCGGCGCAGTGGCAAAGCCGAATTCATCCGCACCGAGCAGCGCGCCGATGATGACGTCTCGGCCGGTCTTCAGACCGCCATCCACCTGCAGGGCAACGCGCGAGCGAAGGCCGTTCAGCACCAGCGTCTGCTGGGTTTCGGCAAGACCGATTTCCCATGGTGAACCGGCGTGCTTCAGCGAGGTGAGCGGCGAAGCACCCGTGCCGCCATCGAAACCGGCAACGGTGATATGGTCGGCACGCGCCTTGGCGACACCGGCCGCAACCGTGCCGACGCCGACTTCCGACACCAGCTTCACCGAAACATCGGCTTCCGGGTTGACGTTCTTCAGGTCGTAGATCAGCTGCGCCAGATCTTCGATGGAGTAGATATCGTGATGCGGCGGCGGCGAGATGAGGCCGACGCCCGGGGTCGAGTGACGGGTCTTGGCAACCGTCGCATCCACCTTGTGGCCGGGCAGCTGGCCGCCTTCGCCGGGCTTTGCGCCCTGCGCCACCTTGATTTGCAGCATATCGGCATTGACGAGATATTCCGTCGTCACACCGAAACGTCCGGAAGCGATCTGCTTGATGGCCGAGCGTTCCGGGTTCGGCTTGCCGTTCAACAGCGGCATGTAACGGTCGGATTCTTCGCCGCCCTCACCCGTGTTGGACTTGCCGCCGATGCGGTTCATGGCAATCGCAAGCGTGGTATGCGCCTCACGGCTGATCGAGCCGAAGGACATGGCGCCAGTCGAGAAACGCTTGACGATATCAGCCGCCGGCTCGACATCGTCGATGGAAACCGGCTTGCGGCCGAGCGCTTCCGCCGACTTGACCTTGAACAGGCCGCGAATGGTGTTCATGCGCAGCGCCGTCTCGTTCACCATGCCGGCGAATTCGCGGTAACGATCCTGGCTGTTGCCGCGCACGGCGTGCTGCAGCGAGGCAACCGCATCCGGCGTCCAGGCGTGGCTTTCGCCGCGCATGCGATAGGCGTATTCGCCGCCGATATCGAGCGTGTTGGCAAGGATCGGGTCCTTGCCGAAGGCAGCCGTGTGGCGCGTTACGGTTTCTTCGGCAATCTCCGTCAGGCCGACACCTTCGATGGAGGTGGCAGTGCCGAAGAAATACTTCTCGACGAATTCCGAGGAAAGGCCGATGGCGTCGAAAATCTGCGCGCCGCAATAGGACTGATAGGTGGAAATGCCCATCTTGGACATGACCTTGAGGATGCCCTTACCCACCGCCTTGATGTAGCGATAGACCACTTCATCGTCGGAGACTTCCTTCGGGAAGGCGCCGTGCTTGTGCATGTCGAGCAGCGTATCGAAGGCGAGATAGGGGTTGATCGCCTCGGCACCATAACCGGCGAGCAGACAGAAATGGTGGATTTCGCGCGGCTCGCCGGTTTCCACGACGAGGCCGACCGAGGTGCGCAGACCCTTGCGGATCAGGTGATGGTGCACGGCGGCCGTCGCCAGAAGGGCGGGGATCGCGATACGGTCCGGGCCGAGCTGGCGGTCGGAGAGAACGATGATGTTGTAACCGCCGCGAACGGCCGATTCCGCACGCTCGCACAGGCGGTCGAGCATTTCAGGCATGCCTTCGGCACCACGCTCCACATCGTAGGTGAAGTCGAGCGTCTTGGTGTCGAAACGGTCTTCCGTGTGGCCGATGGAGCGGATCTTTTCCAGATCGCCATTGGTCAGGATCGGCTGGCGCACTTCCAGACGCTTGGCGCGGGCGGCACCTTCATGGTCGAGAATGTTCGGGCGCGGACCGATGAAGGACACGAGGCTCATGACAAGCTCTTCGCGGATCGGATCGATCGGCGGGTTCGTCACCTGCGCGAAATTCTGCTTGAAATAGGTGTAAAGCAGCTTCGACTTTTCCGACATGGCCGAGATCGGCGTATCGGTGCCCATGGAGCCGATGGCTTCCTGACCGGTGGTCGCCATCGGCGACATCAGCAGCTTCGTATCTTCGCTGGTGTAGCCGAAGGCCTGCTGGCGGTCGAGCAGCGACACGTCGCGGCGCAGCGCGCGCGGTTCCACCGGCTTCAGCTCTTCGAGGATGAGCTGCGTGCGGTCGAGCCAGGTGCGATAGGGGTGCTTGGCGGCAAGCTCGTGCTTCACTTCCTCGTCGGAAATGATCGAGCCCTTTTCCATGTCGATCAGCAGCATCTTGCCGGGCTGCAGACGCCACTTCTTGACGATGCGCTCTTCCGGCACCGGCAGCGTGCCGGCTTCCGACGCCATGATGATGCGGTCGTCATCGGTGACGAGATAGCGCGCCGGACGCAGGCCGTTGCGGTCGAGCGTCGCGCCGATCTGCTTGCCATCGGTGAAGGCGACGGCGGCCGGGCCATCCCACGGCTCCATCAACGCTGCATGATATTCGTAGAATGCCTTGCGCTCAGCAGACATCGACTGGTTGCCGGCCCAGGCTTCCGGGATCAGCATCATCACGGCATGGGCCATGGAATAACCGCCGCGCACGAGGAATTCGAGCGCGTTGTCGAAGCAGGCGGTGTCCGACTGGCCTTCATAGGAGATCGGCCAGAGCTTGGAGATATCGTCGCCGAACAGCACGGAGGAAACCGACGCCTGACGCGCCGCCATCCAGTTGACGTTGCCGCGCAGCGTGTTGATTTCGCCGTTATGGGCGACCATGCGGTAGGGGTGCGCCAGCTTCCAGGACGGGAAGGTGTTGGTCGAAAAACGCTGATGCACGAGGGCGACGGCGGATTCGAAGCGCGGATCGGCCAGATCCTTGTAATAGGCGCCCACCTGATAGGCGAGGAACATGCCCTTGTAGACGATGGTCGAGGAAGAGAGGGAAACGGGGTAGAAATCCTGCGTTTCCTTGCCGCCGCCCTCGTCATAGATGCGGTTGGAGAGCACCTTGCGGATCAGGAACAGCTTGCGCTCGAAATCGGCATTGCTCGCGGCATCGCGGCCGGCACCGATGAAGACCTGCACGTGGTGCGGTTCGGTCGCTGCGATATCCGGCGCCTTGGAGAGCGAGGAATTATCGACCGGCACATCGCGGAAGCCGAGGAACTGCTGCCCCTCTTCGCCGATGACGTCGACAATGACCTTCTTGTAATGCTCGATGCGGGAAGGATCGCGCGGCATGAAGATGTGGCCGACGGCATATTCACCGGCCTTCGGCAACGTCACGCCCTGCGCCGCCATTTCCTCGCGGAAGAAACGGTCGGGAATCTGCACGAGAATGCCCGCGCCATCGCCCATCAGGGGATCGGCGCCGACGGCGCCGCGATGCGTCAGGTTTTCAAGGATGAACAGGCCGTCCTTGACGATCTGGTGCGACTTGGCGCCCTTCATATGGGCAACGAAGCCGACGCCGCAGGCGTCATGTTCATTGGCGGGATCGTAAAGACCCTGCCTTTCCGGCAAACCGCCCGCGAAACGCGCTTTCGCAGAAACGGGTGCGGCCGCAGCCGCGGTGGGACAGTCTGTGGTCAGGGTGGCGGCGGCGATTTCCGCCTGCGGCTTGTTCGTCATTTTTGTCCCTCCTGCAAAATTACTTGCATGGTTTCATGCGAAGATCCGGCTCGACCACGAATTTTCGCTTCCCGCAAAATCCGCATTCAATCCGGCTCGATCAAATTTAGGACAGCAAAGCTGTCTCAATTCACGAGGATTTTGGCAGAAACAGGCGAATTTAGCAAGGGTGCGAATCCAATTAGTGAAAGCCCCATTTTGCAGCGAAGTTTCGATACTGACCTATTGCGCGAAACTTTCTTATCGCAAGACCCGCAGAGCCATTGCTTTCATTGCCGGATTTGCCAATCGCGATCTTAGGTCATAGAACTTTGCCGTTCATCGCGCCACGCATTCCCAAACCAGAACCCCAGCCATCGGAAAGCCTTCAGAGATGTTTTTTGCTTCAGACAATTGGGCCGGCGCCCACCCTGCCGTCAACGAACGGCTTTCACGGGAATCCACGCGCTTTGCCGCCGCCTACGGCACCAGCGAACTCGATCTCTCCATCGAAAAGCGCTTCAACGAGATTTTCGAGCGCGAGGTCGCAGTGTTTTTCGTAGCCACCGGCACGGCAGCCAATTCGCTTTCGCTGGCCAGCATCGCCCGCGCCGGCGGCCTGACCTTCTGTCACTCCGAAGCGCATGTGATCGAGGACGAATGCGGCGCACCGGATTTCTTTTCCGGCATGCGCATGGTCGCCGTGGAGGGACCGAACGGCAAGATGCTGCCGGAGAACCTGATCGAGCGCATTGCGCGTTATCCGCAGGATGCCGTGCATCACGGCCGCGCCGCAGCCATCACCATGACGCAGGCGACCGAGGCCGGCACGGTCTACACACTCGATGAAATCGACGCCATCGCCAAAATCGCCAAGGATAATGGCCTGCCGCTGCATATGGATGGCGCGCGTTTCGCCAACGCGCTGGCTGCCCTCGACACCACGCCCGCCGAAATGACCTGGAAACGCGGCGTCGACGTCCTGTCTTTCGGCGGCACGAAAAATGGCTGCTGGTGTGCGGAAGCCATCGTCTTCTTCGATCCCTCGCTCGCCCGGGATTTTTCCTTCCTGCGCAAGCGCACCGCCCAGCTTTTTTCCAAGTCGCGCTTCATCGCCGCGCAGTTCGAGGCCTATCTGCAGGACGACCTGTGGCTTGGCCTCGCCAGCCACGCCAACGCCATGGCCAACCGGCTGCGCGCCGGTTTCGCTTCGCTGAACAGCGCCCGCCTTGCCTGGCCGACCCAGGCCAATGAAGTTTTTGCCATTCTGCCAAAGGCCGCCGCAGAAGCCGCCACGGCAAAGGGTGCGAAGTTCTATGACTGGCTGGAGCCGCGCGACATGCCGGAAAAGGTCGGCAAGGACGAAGTGCTGATCCGCATGGTCACCAGCTTTGCGACGACCGAGGCCGATGTGGATGAATTCCTGTCGATCTGCGCCGCCGTTTAAACTATCGGAGGGCGTCGCCTTGCGGCGCCCTCATACCTCCTGCAGCCGGTAACCGACCCCGGTTTCTGTCAGGATATAGCGCGGCTGATCCGGGGTTTTTTCGATCTTCTGGCGAAGCTGGCGCACATAGACCCGCAAATATTGCACATCGGTCAGTTCGTCCCATACATGCTCCAGCAGAAAACGGTGCGTCAGCACCTTGCCGGCATGCTGCACCAGAACCCGCAGGATGTCATATTCCTTGGGCGAGAGCTTCACCTCCCGGTCCTCCACCTTGACGATGCGCCTGACCAGATCGACGGAAAGATCTCCGGTCTGGAACACCGGCCTCTCCCCCTGACTTTGCAGACGATGGCGCAGGGCGACGCGGATGCGGGCAACGAGTTCGTTCATGCCGAAAGGCTTGGTGATATAGTCATCCGCCCCCAGTTCCAGCGCCTTGACGATACCCGCCTCATCCGTGCGGCTGGAGAGGATGATGACCGGCAGCGCCAGCCCTTCGCCGCGCCATTTCGCCAGAAGATCATGCCCCGACATATCTGGCAGGCCGAGATCGAGAACGACGAGATCGGGCTTGTCCTCACTGACCAGTTCCATGGCGACCTTCGCATTCATCGCCTCGCTCACCGCATATTCCTGGGTCGACAGGCCTACGCGCAAAAGCTTGCGGATCGGCGGTTCGTCGTCGACGATCAGAATACGAACGGCGGAATTGGTCATTCCCGATCTCCTTCAGCGGCATAGCGGCTTGTCGCCGGCAATCGCGCCTTAATCATGGTCTATCACCGGCGCATCGGCGGGAACCGGCAGGCTGACGGTAAACTGCGCACCGGCACGGCCCGGCCTGTTTTCCGCGCGGATCGAACCGCCCATGGCCTCGATAAACCCCTTGCAGATGGACAGCCCCAGGCCCGTTCCGGCCTGCACATGATCCGCCTTGCGCACCCGGTAGAAACTGTCAAAGACCCGTTCCGCATCGTCGGGTGGAATACCCGGCCCCGCGTCTGCCACCGAGAGGAAGATATTTTTTCCCTGCC
Organism: Agrobacterium sp. P15N1-A; assembly: GCF_044626815.1. Lineage (NCBI taxonomy): Bacteria > Pseudomonadati > Pseudomonadota > Alphaproteobacteria > Hyphomicrobiales > Rhizobiaceae > Agrobacterium > Agrobacterium sp. P15N1-A. The sequence continues at coordinate 272,584 of NZ_JBIUPF010000004.1, forward strand.
GCCAGCCGCGAATCTCGATGGCGGTATGTTCGGGAGCGTATTTGGCGGCATTGTCGATGAGATTGAACAGGACCTGTTCGAAAAGCACGGGGTCGACCTTCAGCATCGGCAGGTCGGAGGGGATATCCAGAACGATCTCATGCCTGACGACGATTTTCGCGGCGCGCGAAAGTGCGGTTCCGACCATATCGCCCACGAAATGCAGACCGTAATTCGGCTCCATCGCGCCCGACCCGATCCGCGTCATATCAAGAAGATTGGAGATGAACCGGTTCAGCCGCTCGGATTCCTCGACGATCGTCGAAAGCAGTTCGGCGCGCGCATCCGGCGGGATGTCCTCGGCGAAATCCTTCAGCGTTCCGGCCGAGCCCAGAATGGCCGCAAGCGGCGTCTTGAGATCATGGGAAATGGATGTCAGAAGCGCGGTGCGCAGCCGGTCGGTTTCCGCCGCAAGCCTCGCCCGGTCGACATCCGAGACGAGCTGGATTCGCTCGATGGCAAGTGCCGCCTGATCGGCCAGGGCATCGAACAGGCGCTGCTGTTCCGGTGTCAGAAGCGGGCCAAGCCGGTCATCGTCCAGCCCCACCACGCCGACGGCGCCGCTGCCGGTGCGCAGGGGCAGATAAAGCCGTTTGGCGCCGGGCAGCGTATCCGCGCCCCTGCCCGCAGCCTTGTTATGTTCCCAGGCCCATTGCGCGGCGGCAATATCGGCATCGACAAGCGTATCGTCCGGCGGATACCCCGCCTTGACCGTGATCGTATTGTTTTCCGGCAGAAGCAGAACGATCCGAACCTTCAGCATCGAGGCCATCTGGAAAGCGGCCGCCCACAGCACATCGTCCAGCGTTCCTGTCACCGAAAGCTTCTTGGAGAACAGATATAAATCTTCCGTCGTTCGCGCCCTTGCCCGTGCGGCGGCGGCCTGCCGTTGTACGGCCGCCGTGAGATTGGAGGCGACAAGCGCCACGCCGAGATAAAACAGCAGCGCCACGACACTTTCCGGATCGCGAACGGTCAGGGTGTAACGCGGCTCAAGGAAGAAAAAATTGAATGCAAAAGCGCCGAGCAGGGAAGCATAAAGCGCTGGCCCCAGCCCGCCGCGCACGGCGGCGGCCAGAACCGCCATCAGGAACACCAGCGCCAGATTTCTGACATCGAGCGTCTGGTCGAGCACGATGCCGGCCACGATCGCCAGGCCGACGAACAGGGTGCTGTTAAGATAGGGCCGTATGGAACGATACGATTGCGCCGAGGCCGGCTTTGCGGCCTGGCCCGGCTTCTCTTCTTTTTTATCGCCGGAAATGACGTGAACGCTGATATCGCCAGCGTGGTCGATCAGATCATGCGTCAGCGAACGCTGAAAAATCCGCTGCCACCAGGATTTTCGCGGGCGGCCGATGATGATGTGGGTGAAATTATTGGCGTTGGCGTAGGAGATGATCTCCCGCGTCAGGTCGAGCGCCGGCAGGGTCACCGTCTCGCCGCCAAGCTGCTGGGCAAGCCGCATCGTGCCGGCCAGCCGGTCCTTTTCTGCCTCCGACAATTGTTGCGAACGCGGCGTATCGAGATGCAGCGCCGTCCATGGTGCGCGCAGACGATCTGCCTGCCGGCGGGCATAACGTACCAGACCCGGGCCATTGCCGCCGTGGTCCAGGCAAACCAGAACCCGGTCTCCAGCGGCCCATGGGCCGGAAATGGCATGGGACTGCATGTGGTTGAGCAATTGCTCATCCACCCGTTGCGCGGTGCGGCGAAGCGCGAGTTCGCGCAGCGCCGTCAGGTTGCCGCGAGAGAAATAATTCTCGATGGCGCGCCGGGCGGTGCGGGGCAGGTAAACCTTGCCATCCTGCAGGCGCTTGATCAGATCGTCTGGCGTAATATCGATGATTTCGACATCGTCGGCCCGGTCGATGATGCTGTCGGGCACCGTTTCGCGAACGCGGATGCGGGTGATCTGCGCAACAATGTCGTTCAGGCTTTCGACATGCTGGATGTTCAGCGTCGTATAGACGTCGATACCCTGCGCAAGGATTTCCTGAACGTCCATGTAGCGCTTGGGGTGGCGGCTGCCGGCGGCATTGGTGTGGGCCAGTTCATCGACCAGAACCAGGGCGGGACGGCGGGCGAGAATGGCATCGAGATCCATCTCTTCCAGCACCTGACCGCGATAATCGATACGCCTCCGCGCGATGATCTCGAAACCCTGCACCAGCGTTTCGGTTTCCCGGCGGCCGTGGGTTTCCACGACGCCGATGACGGCATCCACCCCATCGGCGAGCTTCGCACGGCCGGACATCAGCATTTCATAGGTCTTGCCGACGCCGGGTGCCGCCCCCAAAAATATCTTCAGCCGGCCCCGCGCCTCTCGCCGGGCGTTTTCCAGCAGCGCATCGGGCGATGGTCGGCTCGGCATATCGCGATTGTCGTCAGGCATTTAACCCACCAGTGTCGAGGCTATGGCTTGCGAACAAGCCATAGCCATTTCAGTTCATGAGCCGGCTGCGTCAAGAGCCATGTTCAGCGCAAGCACATTCACGACCGGCTCTCCCATGAATCCGAGTTCCGGTCCTTCGACATGGCGCTCGACGATGGCGCGCAGGGACGCCTCATCCATGCCCCTTGCTTTGGCGACGCGCGGCACCTGAAAATAGGCCGCCTCCGGCGAAACATGCGGATCAAGCCCGCTGCCCGAGGCCGTCACCAGATCGGCCGGAACCTCGGCCGCCGGATTTTCGGCTTTTGCGGCCTCGTAATCCTGTTTCACCCGGTCGATGAGCTTGGCGCTCGTCGGCCCGAGATTGGAGCCGGACGACGAAGCGGCGTTGTAACCATCGCCGGCAGCCGATGGCCTGCCATGGAAATATTTCTCACTGGCAAAGGGCTGCCCGATCAATTGCGAACCCACAACCGCACCACTCTTTTCGATGAGGCTGCCATTGGCCTGAAAGGGGAATATCGCCTGTGCGAGACCCGTCATGCCCAGAGGGTACGCAAGGCCGGTGATGGCGGTGGTGGCGAGGATGAGCATCAGTGCGGGACGAAGCTGTTTGAACATTGTCTTTACTCCTCAGGCGAGACCGAGCGCCGTGACGGCGAGGTCGATGGCCTTGATGCCGATGAAGGGAACGATGATGCCGCCGAGGCCATAGATGACCAGATTACGCGACAGCAATGCACCCGCCCCGATCGGCCGATATTTGACGCCCTTCAGCGACAGCGGGATGAGCGCGATGATGATGAGTGCGTTGAAGATGATTGCCGACAGGATGGCGCTCTGCGGTGTCGAAAGCCCCATCACATTCAGAACGCCAAGCTGCGGATAGAGCGCCAGGAACATTGCGGGGATAATGGCGAAATATTTGGCGATATCGTTGGCGATGGAGAACGTCGTCAGCGCGCCGCGTGTCATCAGCAATTGCTTGCCGATTTCGACGATCTCGATGAGCTTGGTCGGATCGCTATCCAGATCGACCATATTGCCGGCCTCGCGGGCCGCCACAGTGCCGGTGTTCATGGCAACGCCGACATCGGCCTGCGCCAGCGCCGGCGCGTCGTTGGTGCCATCGCCGCACATGGCGACAAGCTTACCCTTGGCCTGTTCCTCGCGGATAAGCTCCAGCTTGTTTTCCGGCGTCGCCTGAGCGAGGAAATCATCGACCCCGGCTTCGGCCGCAATCGCTGCCGCCGTCATCGGGTTGTCGCCCGTGATCATGACGGTGCGGATGCCCATGCGGCGAAGCTCTGCGAAACGCTCGCGAATGCCGCCCTTGACGATGTCCTTCAGCTGCACCACGCCGAGCAGTTTTCCATCCCGCACGACGGCGAGCGGCGTGCCGCCGGTCTTGGCGATCTCTTCCGCAATTGTCCGGATGCCGCGTGCGGCGTCCGTTTCGATTTTGACGGCAAGCGCCACATTGCCCTGTTGCGAAGCGCCGCCATTAACATAGGCAAGAACGGCGTCGACAGCGCCCTTGCGAATGGAGGAACCTTCGAAATCGACACCGCTCATGCGGGTCTGGGCGGTGAAGGGAACGAAATTCGCATGCAGCTTCTGCATGTCGCGCGCGCGGATGCCGTATTTTTCCTTGGCGAGAACCACGATGGAACGGCCTTCCGGCGTTTCGTCGGCAAGGGAGGCAAGCTGGGCCGCATCGGCCAGTTCCTGCTCGGAAACACCGGCAACGGGGCGAAACTCGGTCGCCTGCCGGTTACCGAGGGTGATGGTGCCGGTCTTGTCGAGCAGCAGTGTATCGACATCGCCTGCCGCCTCGACAGCGCGGCCGGACATGGCGAGTACGTTGAAACGAACCAGCCTGTCCATGCCGGCAATGCCGATGGCGGACAGAAGCGCGCCGATGGTCGTGGGGATAAGCGTCACGAACAGAGCCACCAGCACGATGATCGGGATCGAACCATCGGCATAGGATGCAAAGCTCGGAATGGTCGCCGTAGCCAGCACGAAGATCAGCGTCATGCCGGCGAGCAGAATGTTGAGCGCGATCTCGTTCGGCGTTTTCTGGCGTTCAGCACCTTCGACCAGCGAAATCATCCGGTCGAGGAAGGTGGAGCCGGCAGCGGCGGTGATGCGAACCCTGATCCAGTCCGACAGCACCTGCGTGCCGCCGGTGACGGCAGAGCGGTCGCCGCCGGATTCCCGGATGACGGGCGCGGATTCGCCGGTGATTGCCGCCTCGTTGACAGAGGCGACACCTTCGATGACCTCACCGTCGGAGGGGATGATATCACCCGCCTCGACGAGAACGACATCGTTCACCTTCAGGCTGGTGCCCGCCACCATCTTATACTGGCTGCGATCATCGCCGGTGAGCAGTTTCGCCTGGGTTTCGGTGCGGGTCCGACGCAGCGAATCCGCCTGCGCCTTGCCGCGCCCTTCGGCGACGGCTTCCGCGAAATTGGCGAACAATACGGTAAACCAGAGCCAGAGATTGATCTGGAAGGAAAAGCCGAGATTGGCGCCGCCCATGATGAGATCGCGGATGAACAGCACTGTTGTCAGCACCGACACCGTCGCGACCACGAACATGACCGGGTTGCGCGCCAGCGTGCGCGGATTGAGCTTTTTGAATGCGGCGGCAATCGCCGGCACGAGAATGCGAGAATCGAGGATGCTCGCTTGTTTGGACTGGCTCATGAAGAGGCTCCAGCGTTTGAAACAGGGCGACCGATGAAGGTCGATCAGCCCGTGATAACTTCGAGAGCGATAACGGCGGCGACGAGAGCCGCCATCATCGCGAGAATGAGATTGGAAGCGCACCAGCCCCCGGGCGTGGCGCTCCCTTTGACGGGAGCGCCTTTGCGGGCGGAGACGATGCGGTTACTTCGGGACTTGTCGTTCATGGCATAACCTCAGAAGAGCTGGCCTGCCGCCATCACCAGATGTTCGGCAACGGGGCCGAGCGCCAGCGCAGGCAGGAAAGTAAGGCCGCCGACGATCAGGATCGTGCCGACCAGCAGGCCGACGAAAAGCGGACCATCCGTCGGGAAGGTGCCAGCCGAGGCCGGAACGGTCTTCTTGGTGACCAGCGAACCGGCAATGGCGAGTGCCGGAATGATCACCAGAAAACGGCCCATCAGCATGCCAAAGCCAAGCGTGATGTTGTACCAGGTGGTGTTGCCGGTGAGGCCGCCGAAGGCCGAGCCGTTATTGGCGGCCGCCGAGGTATAGGCATAGAGGATTTCGGAGAAGCCGTGCGGCCCCGCCGTGCCGATTGACGCGACCGCCGAGGGCAGAACAGTGGCCGTTGCCGTGAAGACCAGCATGGCGAGCGGCAGGCAGAGAATGGCCAGAACCGCCATCTTCATTTCCTTGGCCTCGATCTTCTTGCCCAGATATTCCGGCGTGCGCCCGACCATCAGACCCGCCACGAAGATGGCGATGACGATGAAGAGCAGAATACCGTAAAAACCCGCGCCGACACCACCGACGATCACCTCGCCCAGCTGCATGTTAATGAGTGGGATAAGACCGCCCAGCGCCGTGAAGCTGCCATGCATGGCGTTGACCGCGCCGCAGGAGGCGGCGGTGGTGATGACCGCGAAGAGCGATGAGAGCGCCACGCCGAAACGGACCTCCTTGCCCTCCATATTGCCGCCGGCAAGACCGAAGCTGTGCATCAGCGGGTTTCCGGCCGCTTCCGCCCAATAGGTGACGGCGACGCCGGCGATGAACAGCACGCCCATGGCGGCGAGGATCGCCCAGCCCTGGCGCTGGTTGCCGACCATGCGGCCGAAGACATTGGTAAAAGCTGCCCCGACAGCGAAGATCGACACCATCTGGAGCATGTTGGAAATGGCATCCGGGTTCTCGAAGGGATGCGCCGAATTGGCGTTGAAGAAGCCGCCGCCATTGGTGCCCAGCATCTTGATCGCCAGCTGCGACGCGACGGGGCCGACGGCAATCGTCTGCTGCGCGCCTTCCAGCGTCTGCGCGTTCACGTAGGCGCCGAGTGTCTGCGGCACACCAAGCCAGACGTAAACGAGGGTCAGCACGATGCAGAGGGGTAAAAGCACGTAGAGCGTGGAGCGGACCATATCCACCCAGAAATTGCCTATCGCCTTGCCGGAAGCGCGGGAAAACGCACGGATGAGGCCGATGGCGATGGCCATGCCTGTTGCGGCGGAAACGAAGTTCTGTACCGTGAGACCGGCCATCTGGGTCAGATAGGACAGGGTGCTTTCGCCGCCATAATTCTGCCAGTTGGTGTTGGTGACGAAGCTGACCGCTGTGTTGAAGGACAATTCCGGTCCCACGGCCGCCATTCCCTGCGGATTATAGGGCAGCACCGCCTGAAAGCGCATCAGGGCATAAAGCAGGGCAAAACCGAGCAGGTTGAAGAGAAGCATGGAGAAAGCATAGGTCGTCCAGTGCTGCTCCTCACGCTCGCTTGTCCCGGCAAGGGCATAAAGGCCGCGCTCGACCGGTGCGAGAACCGGCGACAGCAGGGTGCGCTCGCCATTAAAGACACGCGCCATATAGAAGCCGAGCGGCTTCACCAGCGCAAAAATGATCCCGCAGAAAAGCAGGACCTGAAACCATCCATTGAGGGTCATGGTATTGAACTTTCAATAGCCGCCGCTTCCCGATCAGAAACGTTCGGGGCGAATGAGAGCATAGGTGAGATAGGCGGCGATAAAGACCGTGACGGCACCGCTCAAGATATAGTCGAATGTCATCGCAGCCTCCGCCTAAAGCCGGTCGCAGGCGCGCGTATAGGCAAAGCAGAGGGCGAAAAACACCGTCGCTGCGCCGATCAGAACAACATCCATCATCGATGGGACTCCTTTTATTCGAGGAGCCGGACAGGAAGAAAAGCGCCGTCATGTGGGACGTCGCTTTTCATTCTTTCTGGCTTAAGAAGGGAACACCATCCCTTCCCGCACAGAAGAATGCACCCGAACCGCATAAAGGTTCGAGACGGCCACGGAGGCAATAAAATAGGAATCCTATAGGAATTTCGATGCCCGCCGGTCGCGGGCATCGCTGCCGCTACTTAGAGTTTTGGCGCATTTCCGGACGAAAACCGGGTCCACTTTTCCTGGAAATGCTCTAACAGAGCGGGCTGTCATCGAAAACGGAAACGATGGTTTCCGCCGAACTTTTGCCGGCCAGCAGCGCTGCCAGCAAAATCCGGGCCTGGCCCGGGCGAAGCGTGGATGAATGCACGGCGCCCGCCGCGACAAGGTCATGCCCGCCGCCGCCGCCGCCATAGGTCGCCACCAGCCGCCCTTCCGGCACACGGCTGGAAACGATGACGGGAACGCCGCGTTCGGCGCAGCGCTTCACAGCTTCGGCGATACGCGGATTGGCGTTGCCGGAACCGAGTGCGGCAAGAACGATGCCTTTCGCGCCCGCCTGCAGGCTCGCATCGATATGGGTTGCGTCACAGCCGGGATGAATGGCGACGATATCGACGCGCTGATCGGTTACCGGGACGGAAAGCCGCAGCGTTGCGGCGGCAGCCAACGGCCGGGCGGAGCGGAAGGCGTCCGCCTCGTCCGCGCTCAGTTTATAAAGCCCCCAGGCCGGCAGACAGCGGCCGCCGAAGGAGAGGAGCACGCCTTTTGCGGCATTCGTTCGATCAAGCGCTGTTTCTATGGCCCGGGCCAGATTGGCCGGCCCGTCCGCGTCCTTATGGTCTGCGGTAAACTGTGCGCCGGTGAAGACCACCGGCTTTGTGATGGCCCGCTGCAAATGCACGAGCAGCGAGGATTCTTCCATGGCGTCGGTGCCATGCAGAACCACGATGCCGGTAACGGCGGGATCATCGAGCTCAGCACCCACCGCTTCGCTGATGCGCTGCATGTCGGCCAATGTCAGGCTGGAGGAATCCTTCGCCATCAGATCGACCGGCTTCAGCCGGGCGTTGATCTGCGGAACCAGCGCCAGCAGGTCCTCCCCCGAAAGGCTGGGCGTGCTCACGCCATCGGCACCACGCCGGCTGGCGATGGTGCCGCCGGTGGCGATGACCGCCACCAGAGGCGTTGCGTCCTGCCCGCTCACTGCGATGCTCCCGCACGCTCGTCCGCAAGGCGGTAGATGCGGTCACGCAAGAGATACCAGCCGATGACGAGCGCCGGGATGATGATCAGCAACGAAGCGATGGTCCAGGAGCCGACAGGATAGTCGAAAGCCATCAGCACCAGCACGCCGAACAGGAAGATGAGCGTGAGAATACCGGTGTACGGCGCGCCGAACATGCGGAAATCCGGACGCACGAGTTCACCACGCTTGGAAAGCTGCCAGAGCTTCAGCTGGCAAAGCACGATAACCGCCCATGCGCAGATGATGCCGAGCGCCGAGAGGTTAAGCGCGATTTCGAAAGCGGCGGAGGGAACGACCGCATTCAGGGCCACGCCGAGAACGGTGACGACGGCCGTGACTGCAATGCCGCCATAAGGCACGCCATTCTTGTTCATCTTCGCCAGCGCCGCCGGAGCAGAGCCGGAAACCGCCATGGAATGCAGGATGCGGCCGGTGGAATAAAGCCCGGCATTGAGCGAGGACAGCACGGCGGTCAGAACGACAAGGTTCATGATCACGTCAGCGCCCTGCACACCAATGGAACCGAAGAAGGTGACGAAGGGGCTCTCGCCGGCCTTGTAGGCGGTGTAGGGCAGAAGCAGCGCGAACAGCAGCACCGAACCGACATAAAAGACCACGAGACGCAGGACCACGGCGCGGATGGCGCGGGGCATGACCTTGCGCGGGTCTTCCGTCTCGCCTGCCGCCGTGCCGATCAGTTCGATGGAGGCATAAGCGAAGACGACGCCCTGTATGATGACGAAGGCTGGCAAAATACCGTTGGGGAAGAAGCCGCCATTATCGGTGATGATGCTGAAGCCGGTGACATGTCCTTCGATGGGAGTGCCGAAGATGACGAAATAAATGCCGACAACGAGGAAGATCGCAAGCGCCAGCACCTTGATGAGGCTGAACCAGAATTCAAGCTCGCCGAAGACCTTCACCGACAGCATGTTCATCGCCAGCACGACCAGAAGCGCCGTCATCGCGAAGACCCACTGGTCGATACCCGCAAGCCACGGAACATATTGCTTGAAGAAATTCATGTAGAGAGCGACGGCGGTCACATCCGCCACCGAGGTCATGGCCCAGTTCAGCCAGTACATCCAGCCGGCCGCGAAGGCCATTTTCTCGCCGTAGAATTCGCGAGCATAGGACACGAAGGAACCGGAGCTCGGGCGATGCATGATCAGTTCGCCGAGCGCGCGCAGCACCAGAAACGCGAAGAAACCGCACAGCGCATAAACGAAGACCAGCGCGGGACCTGCCTGCGCCAGACGCCCGCCCGCACCGAGGAAAAGCCCGGTGCCGATGGCGCCGCCAATGGCGATCATCTGGATCTGACGCGGCTTGAGGGCCTTGTGGTAACCGAGATCTTCTTCGACGAAGACCTCACGGTCGGCAGACGCCGTTTTCCCAGAATGCATGGATATTTATCCTCCCGATAAAGTGCTTGCAGTCGGCGATAAGCCGGAAATGAAAATGAAACTGGCACAGTCCGCGCTGGAATATGGCCAGCATGCATGCTCATGCGCGCTGTAAAGCTGCATGACAGATTTTCGCCCCTCATAATGGCAGATAATGCCGTTCGTCAAGCGTATTCGATATGATTGACCTTCTCCCCTACCCCAATTAAGGTCAAAAAATCTGTAAGACAGCTTTACAGATATAGCAACGCTTAAAAGCCAGTGGAGGAAAAAGTGAGCGTGACGCGCAAGGAGCATGATTTGCTCGGGACGAAGGAAATTCCGGCGGATGTCTATTGGGGCGTGCACACGGCACGCGCTGTGGAAAACTTCAAGATCACCGGGGTGACCATCGGCCACAACCCCTATCTCGTCCGGGGACTGGCCTACGTGAAGGAGGCGGCGGCACGCGCAAATCACGAGCTCGGCCTTCTCGACACGGAACGCATGGAAGCCATCGCCGAAGCCTGCCGCGAAATCCGCGCCGGCGCGCTGCATGAGCAGTTCGTGGTGGATGAAATTCAGGGCGGAGCCGGCACCTCCACCAACATGAATGCCAATGAGGTCATAGCCAACCGCGCGCTCGAACTGCTCGGACACGAAAAAGGCGATTATGCCCGCCTTCACCCGAATGACCATGTCAATCTCAGCCAGTCGACCAACGACGCCTATCCGACCGCGATCAATGTCGGGCTGATCGAGGCCATCGACGATCTGGCCGCTTCCATGGGTGTGCTGAAGGATGCCTTCGACCGCAAGGCGCAGGAGTTTGCCGGCTTCATCAAGATCGGCCGTACGCAATTGCAGGACGCCGTGCCGATGACGCTCGGCCAGGAATTCCGCACCTTCGTGGTGATGCTGGGAGAAGATCAGGCGCGCCTCATCGAATCCGCCGCACTTCTGCACGAGATCAACCTCGGCGCCACCGCCATCGGTACCGGGCTGAATGCACCGCGTGGTTATGCCGAGCTTGCCTGCCAGCATCTGGCGGAGCTGACCGGACGCCCGCTGGTGACGGCGGCAGACCTCATCGAAGCCACACAGGACCCCGGCGCCTTCGTGCATCTCTCCGGCGTGCTGAAACGCGTTGCCGTGAAGCTGTCGAAGACCTGCAACGACCTTCGCCTGCTCTCTTCCGGCCCGCGCGCCGGTATCGGCGAGATCACCCTGCCCTCCGTTCAGGCGGGTTCCAGCATCATGCCGGGCAAGATCAATCCGGTCATTCCCGAAGTGGTCAATCAGGTGGCCTATGCGGTGATCGGCAATGACATCACCATCACCATGGCCGCCGAAGCCGGGCAATTGCAGTTGAACGCTTTCGAGCCAATCATCGTGCGAGCCTTGTCGCAGAGCATCAGCCAACTCAGCGCCGCCTGCCGCACGCTGGCGGAACGCTGCGTGGACGGCATCGTCGCCAATCCGACGATCATGGCGCAGCGCGTGGAAGAATCCATCGGTCTCGCCACCGCCCTCAACCCGTTGATCGGTTATTATGCGGCGACGGAAGTGGCGAAGGAAGCACTGGCCAGCGGCCGCACCGTGCCGCAGGTGGTTCTGGAACGCGGTTATCTCACCGATGCGCAATTGCAGCAGGCGCTGAGCCCGCGGCACCTTGCAAACCTGCCCGCCGTCACGGCTGGCGAAGCCGATCTTCGCCAATAATCGTGGTCACCACCTGCTTCACCTGCCCAAGGTGAAGCTCCATCGCCTCCCGCGCCTCGGGCGCTGAACCCCGCCGGATCGCCTCGACGATCCGGCGGTGCTCGAAATTCGAGGCGACGCGACGACCGGCCATCAGATTGACCATCTCTGACTGTTGGGACAGCGCCTCACGGGCATCGGCCACCACCTTGGCGAACAGCCTGTTGGCCGAAGCTTCCGCAATGGCGCAATGGAATTGCCCATCCAGCAGCACCCAGGGATGCGGCCTTTCTTCGGCTTCCATCCGATCACAGAGGTCAAGCAGGACTTCCAGCTGAGCATTCGTGCGCCTCAACGCCGCCCAACCGGCCGCAGGAACTTCGATGAAGGGGCGGGCCTCGATCAGATCGCGGGCGGAATAGGCGCCGTAATTCAATTCGGAAGGCGGCGTCGGCGTCATCACATAGGTGCCGCTTCCGGTGCGGGTCTGTGTCAGCCCCAGGGTCTGGAGCGACCGCAAAGCTTCGCGAACAATCGGCCGGCTGACGCCATATCGGGCGGCCAGATGGGCTTCGGAAGGCAGCCGGGTGCCGACCGCAAGCTGCCCCGAAGTGATGGCGGAACGGATATCATCAAACACCGCTTCTGCGGCATTCTTGCGATTGATCGGCTGCGCATCCGCTAGCCAATCCGACAACCCGCCCATCTTCAAACCCTCCGCACTCTCAATATGTTCGCAATATCAACGCAAAACCAGACAACCGTCCAAACGCAAAAGGACGGCCGCCGCTCTCGCAGCCAAGCCGACCTTCCTAACATTATCCTGCCAGCCGGAACAACGACGGCGGATATTTTTTGTTGAAGCGAGGGCGCTGTATCGCCGCACCCTCGCTCCGCGTCAGATATTACGCCTTGATTTCCGCTGCCTCCGGCTTGTCATCCTCACGCGGAATGCGGAACCACGCGACATAGAGCGCCGGCAGGAAGAGCAGGGTAAGCGCCGTGCCAACCACGATACCGCCCATCATCGCATAGGCCATCGGCCCCCAGAAGATTTCCCGGGAGATGGGGATGAGGGCAAGCGTGGCCGCCGCCGCCGTCAGCATGATCGGTCGCATGCGATGCTCGGTCGCCTCGATGACGGCACGCCATGCCGAGACCCCTTCGCTTCTCAGATGCTCGATCTGCACGACGAGGATGACCGAGTTGCGTATCAGGATGCCGATTAGCGCCAGCACGCCGAGAATGGCGACGAAGCCCATCGGCGCATTGGAGAAAAGCAGCGCCACCACGACACCGATCAGGGCAGTCGGCGCCACGGCAAAGACCAGGAACAGCCGGCTGAAGCTCTGCAACTGGATCATCAGGATCGTCGCCATCGCAAACAGCATCATGGGCACGACAGCGACGATCGGCGCTTGCGAATCCGCGCTGGATTCCACCGAGCCGCCCGTCTCCAGCGTATAGCCGACGGGAAGCGTTTTCTGGAACGCCTCGATCTTCGGCTTCAGCTGTTCCACAATCGTCGCCGGCTGCGTTGGACCGATAATGGCCGCCTTGACGGTGACCGTCGGGATCCTGTCACGACGCCAGATGGTCGGCTGCTCCAGCTCATAGCGGAAATTGGCGATTGCCGAGAGCGGCACGGCCTTGCCGTTGGTTGCCGGCAATTGCAGGTTTTGCAGCGTCTCGATGGAGCCGCGCTCCGAAAGCTGCGCCCGCGCCACCACGTTGATGAGGTAGATATCGTCCCTCACCTGCGTGACGGTGGAGCCTTCGACAATGCTGTTCATGGCATTGGCGATATCTTCCGAGGAGACGCCGAGCTGGCGGGCCTTGTCCTGCAGAACATCGACCTTGACGACGCGCGTCGGCTCGTTCCAGTCCATCACCATGTTGGACAGTAGCCGATGTTCGCCGACGATGCCCGACAATTGCTGCCCGAGTTCACGCACCTTCTGGATGTCAGGACCGCTGAGGCGATATTGTACCGGCTTTCCGACCGGCGGACCGATATCGAGCAGTTTCACGAAGGCGTCCGTGCCGATAAAAGTCTTGTTCAGATAGTCCTGCAATTCGGCGCGCACCTTGTCACGCACATCCAGCCCCTTGGTGACGATGACCGTCTGGCCGAAGGTGACATCCGGCGTCTGCACGTCGAAGGACAGGATGAAACGCGGCGCGCCTTCACCGACATAGGTTGTCCAATGGTCGATATCCGGATTCTTGGCCAGCATTTCCTGCTCGAACTGCGCCATCTGCCGGTTGGTTTCGGCAATGGAACTGTTCTGCGGCAGGTTCCAGTCAACGATCAGTTCCACGCGGTCGGATGACGGGAAGAACTGCTGCTGCACAAGGCTCATACCGCCGATAGAAAGGCCGAACAGCGCGATGGTGAGGATAATCGTCACCCAGCGCCAGCGCAGCGCCCGGCCGAGAAGCCAGGAAAAGGCGGAGGCAAAGCGGCCCTTTTTCTCGTGATGCGATTTCATCGTCTTCGGCAGGATCGTCACGCCGAGCAGCGGCGTGAACAGGACCGCGACGATCCATGACACGATCAGCGAAACGGCGATCACCACAAAAAGCGTGAAGGTGAATTCACCCGCCGCGCTGTTGTTGAGACCGACCGGAATGAAGCCGGCGACGGTGACCAGCGTACCGGTCAGCATCGGGAAAGCGGTCGAGGTGTAAACATAGGTCGCCGCTTTCCTGAGATCGTCACCGACCTCGAGCCGCGCCACCATCATCTCGACGGCGATCATCGCATCGTCGACGAGAAGCCCGAGCGCGATGATGAGGGCGCCCAGAGAGATGCGTTGCAGCGAGATGCCGGTATATTCCATGTAGACGAAGGTGATCGCCAGCACGAGCGGAATGGAAACGGCAACCACCATGCCGGCCCTGAGGCCAAGGCTGATGAAGCTGATGACGAGAACGATGGCGATGGCCTCGAAGAGCGCCGAGGTGAAGCCAGAGACCGCCTCATCGACCACGGCCGGCTGATCGGACACGCGATGCACATCGACACCAATAGGCAAATCCGCCACCACCCGCTTCATCTGCGCATCCAGCGCCTCGCCGAAATGCAGCAGGTTCGCGCCGGTTTTCATGCCGATGGCAAGGCCGATGGCCGGCTGGCCGTTGAAGCGGAACAGCGAGGACGGCGGATCAACATAACCGCGCCGGATCGTCGCCACTTCCGTCAGCGGGAAAAACCGGTTGTTGACCCGCAGATTGATGGACCGCAGGCTGTCCTCCGAGGTGAACTGGCCGCTTACACGCAGCGCCACGCGCTCAGGCCCGGCATTGACGAAGCCGGATTGCGTGACGGCGTTCTGGGCTTGCAGCGTCTTGATGATCGACTGCTGGTCGATGCCGAGCGCCGCGATCTGCCGCGTGGAGAACTCCAGATAGATCGTCTCGTCCTGCGCGCCGATGACATCGACCTTGCCGATATTGTCGACGGTCAGCACCTTCGCACGGGCATCCTCCACCAGATCGCGCAATTGCCGCTGGCTGAGACCGTCGCTGGTGAAGGCGTAGATATTGCCATAGACATCGCCGAAGCGGTCGTTGAAGAAGGGACCGACGACGCCCGAGGGGAAGTCGCCCTTGATGTCGCCGATCATGTTGCGCACCCGCACCCAGGTCGGCTCGACGTTGCGCGCCTTGGTTTCCGGCACCAGTTCCACGAAGATCGTTGTGCGGCCGGCGACCGTCTGGCTGCGCAGATGGTCGAGATTGTCGAGTTCCTCGAGCTTTTTCTCGATCCTGTCGGTCACCTGCCGCGCCACCTCTTCGGCGGAAGCGCCGGGCCATTGCGCGCTGATCACCATGGTCTTGATGGTGAAGTTCGGATCTTCCTCGCGGCCGAGGTTGAGATAGGAGAAAACGCCGGCAAGAACGAAAACCAGCATGAAGTACCAGACGAGCGAACGGTGTTCGAGCGCCCAGTCGGAGAGATTGAATTTCTTCACTGACGGACCTCCTGATCGATCCTGATGGCCTGTCCATCCTTGAGCTTGTGAACGCCGGCGCTGGCAACGCGCTCACCGGGCTTGACGCCGCCGATGATGCGGACGTTGCCGCCTTCGGCAGGCTCGCCCTCTATCGTGACCGGGCGAAGCGTTACCGTTGCCGTCTCGGCATTGACGATCCAGACGCCCCATCCATTGTCGGTTTTCAGCAGGGCCGATGACGGAAGCATGATCTGCGGTTCGGAGGCAGCAAGCACCGAGGCCGTGACGACGGACCCCAGCCGGAATGCCGGCGGCGCATCCTGCAGGCTGATCTTCGTGCGGCGCGTACGCGTCGCCGTTTCGGCTTCCGGAGCGATCTCGCGCACCACGCCGTTGGTGCGAATTTTCGGATCGAGCTGCAGGGCGACCTCGAAGGCGGAGCCGATCTCCAACCGCTGCGCCGCAAACTGCGGAACATCGACCACCACGTCGCGCACTTCCGGACGGGCAATGGTCACGACCGTTTGGCCGGCCGAGACCACCTGACCGATTTCGCCCGAAGTTGCCGTTACGACGCCATCAAATTCCGCATGCAGCTGCGCATAACCCAGCTGCTCCTCGGCCTTGTCCAGATTGGCGCGGGCCTTGGCGACAGCGGCATTGGCGGTGCGTGTTGCCTGCTCGGCCTCTTCCAGTGCGGCTTCCGTGCCGCTGCGCGCCTCGGCCAGCACACGCTGGCGCTGCTCGGTCGTCACTGCATTGGCCAGCTGCGCTTCCGCATTGGAAAGGTCGGATTGCGCGCTCTTCACCGCAAGCTCGAGCGCGAGCGGATCGATCGACGCTACCACGTCACCCTTCTTCACAAGATCGGCGACATCGACATTGCGGGCGATAATGCGCCCGAGCACGCGAAAGCCGAGATCGGTCTGAATGCGCGATTCCACCGTGCCGGTCAGACGCAGGGCATCGGCCGGCTTCTCTTCCACGACGACGGAAAGCACCGGGCGCGGCGCTTCAGCGGCTGCTTCCTGCTTGTTCTCGCAGGAGGAAACCGCAATCGCCACAGCCAACAAAAACAAGCATTTATATATACTGGACATTATTGTGCCTGCCCCTTTTCATAGGCGACCTTTTCACCGGCGCGGAGAAATTTGGTGCCGACGGTGACGACGAGATCGCCGGGATTAAGCCCCTGCGTGATGACGAATTGACCCGTCTCGTAATCGGCGACCTCGACGCGCCGCATGGCGATTTCCGAAGATTGCGGATCGACCACCCAGACGGCGGGTAAGCCGTCCTGCGACGTCATCGCCGACCACGGAAGCTCAATCGCATCGACCTGTTTGAAGCGGAAATGGCCGGATACGGGCGCGCCGAGCGGCATGGTCATATCGCCGTTCAGACCCACCTTGACCCTGATCGTTCCATTGTCCGGGTCTATCGTCGGAGAAATCTCCCGCACCGGCGCCGCAACGCTGCGGGCGGGGTCCGACAGGAGGCTGACATTGACCAGATTGTCGATATCACGCTCGAGGAAGAGGGATTCGTAAACATCGAAGACCGCATCGCGCGGCCCGTCATGCGCCAGCGTGAAGACGAGCTGGGCGGCCTGCGCCACCTGGCCGACCTCCACATTACGCGCCGTGATAACGCCGTCCGCATCCGCCCTGAGTTCGGTATAGGACAGGGCATCGCGCGCCGTATCGAGCTGCGCCTGCGCCGATCTCACCGCTCCTTGCGTCGTGAGAAGGGTTTCCTGGGCCTTGTCGACCGCCGAACGCGAGGTCACCTGCGTCCTGAACAGGCTTTGCTGACGGTCGAACGTCAATTGCGCCTGCGTCTGCTGCGCTTCCGCTGATTGCAGGTTGGCCAGGGCGACATCGAGATCGGCCTTCTGCTCTTCGGGATCCATGCGGGCAAGCAATTGCCCGGTCTTCACCCTTGCGCCCACATCCACCAGCCGCTCGGTGATCTTGCCGCTGACGCGGAAGGACAGATCCGTCTGGACCCGTGCCTTTACTTCGCCCGTGATGACGCTGCCGCGATCGACAGGCTTTTTCTCAGCCGCGACCACATCGACGGTGCGGAGCGGCTTTTCGGCAGGCGGCTCTTCATTGCTGCAGGACGACAGGGCGAAAATACCGCCAAGCGCCGCCGCGATAAGAATAGTTCTCATGGTGACCTCTTGATCTTCGCCTCATCCTATAATATTTGACTGACTGAATAGTCAATGAAATTCTTATGCCGCTGATCGGGGGAGCTGTCCGGAACATCGGGCCAGCCTCCCGAATGATCATTTCCTTCTCGTCCGGCACATACCTGCGGGCGCATCGGCAATGTTCCGGCATATTGAAGCATGCGCGCGCCTTCACAAAAATCGTTCCGGTTTTTGCGCCGGTGCTATAGGCAAACCCATCTCTCATTTCCGCCAATCGCGACGGACAGAAGGGCACGCGTCGAAAATAAAGAAGGAATCCGGGGCCATGGCGAAAGCAAAACTGACACGTGCTGAACAGAAGATACAACGTCCGTTGCAAATTCTCGATGCAGCATTCGAAGAATTCACCAAAAGGGGATTTACCGCGACGCGGGTGGAAGACATCGCGGAACGGGTGGGGGTGACGAAGGGAACGGTCTACGTCTATTTCGAAACCAAGGAGGCGCTCTTCGAGGCCATGGTAAAACGTGCCTCCATGCCGTTCCGGGAGGCGTTCAGGGCCTATACGCACAAGTCAGACGATCCCGTCGAGCAGCTTCGTCTGCTGCTCGAATTCCTGTTCGACTCACTCGTCGACAATAGAAAAATGCGGGAACTGTTTCGTCTAATCGTCGCGGAAGGCGCAAAATTCCCGGATCTCATCGACCAGCACCATGACACGATGATGGCGCCGGTCTTTGCACGCATCGATGCGGTCCTCGAGGAAGGCGTCGCGAAAAAAAGGTTCAGGGCCAACCCTCCCGAACTCGCCAAAGTGGTGATGTCACCCATGGTCGGAACATTGGTGTTTCGGCTAATTTTCAACGACCGGCGCATTCTGGACAGACAAGCCGTCCTGAAAATTCATCTCGAGCTGATCATGCGCGGGCTGCTGGCATAGGCATCATTCTTCGCGGCCCGGCCTTAGCCGACGCCGCCGATGCAAACATATTTGAGCTCGGTATATTCCTCGATGCCGTGGCGTGACCCTTCCCGGCCAAGACCCGACATCTTGACACCGCCGAAAGGCGCCTCCGCGGTGGAAATAGCCCCCGTATTGACGCCGACCATGCCATATTCGAGCGCCTCGGCGACCCGGAAGACCCGCGACAGATCGCGCGCATAAAAATAAGATGCGAGACCGAAATCCGTATTGTTCGCTTGCGCGATCACATCGGCCTCATTCTCGAAGCGGAAGAGCGGGGCGAGAGGCCCGAAGGTTTCCTCATGCGCCACTTGCATGCCGGCATCGACATTGCGCAGGATCGTCGGCTCGAAGAAGTTGCCGCCCAGCGCATGTCTTCTGCCGCCGGTAGTGACTTCCGCGCCTTTCGAAAGCGCATCGGCAATATGGGCCTCCACTTTGGCAACGGCGTTTGCATCGATGAGAGGCCCGAGAATGCTTGCCCCCTCCAACCCGTTACCGACCTTCAATTGCGCGACGGCTCGAGCGAATTTTTCAGCGAAAGCGTCATAGACGCCGCTCTGCACATAAAGACGGTTGGCGCAAACGCAGGTCTGACCATTGTTGCGGAATTTGGCGAGGATCGCGCCCTCAACAGCTGCATCGAGATCGGCGTCATCGAAGACGATGAAGGGCGCATTGCCGCCGAGTTCCAGCCCCAGTTTCTTGATCGTCGGCGCACATTGCCGGTAAAGATGCTCTCCTGTGCGCGTCGAGCCGGTAAAGGTCAGAAGGCGGATATCCGGGCTTGCCGTCATTTCTGCGCCTATCTCGGCGGCTGGCCCTGTCAAAATGCTGAAAAGCGCAAGCGGCAGGCCGGCGCGCTCGGCAAGGATCGCAAGGGCGATGGCAGAAAACGGCGTTTGCGGCGCCGGTTTCAGCACCACCGCACAGCCGGCGGCCAGCGCCGGGCCGGCCTTGCGGGTGATCATGGCATTGGGGAAATTCCATGGCGTGATGGCCGCAACCACGCCCACGGGCTGGCGGAGAACCAGAATGCGTTTGTCCGGCTGGTGGCCGGGCACTGTCTCGCCATTGATCCGCCGCGCCTCCTCGGCAAACCATTCGATGAAGCTCGCACCATAGGCGACCTCACCCTTTGCTTCCGCCAGCGGCTTTCCCTGTTCCAGCGTCAGTATCATGCCGAGATCGTCACGGTTTTCCATGACGAGCCGGAACCATTCCTTCAGGATATTCGCACGCTCGCCGGCGGTGCGGCGGGCCCACTCCTTCTGGGCGATTACAGCCGCAGCGATCGCTTCTCGTGTTTCCTTCGCGCCGAGTTCTGGAACCCGTCCAACGATCTCTCCGGTTGCGGGATTGCGGATCGCCGCCGTTTCATGGCCATCGCAACCGATCCAGCGACCGGCCACCGGCACTTTCTCGCCGAAGAGTGTGGGATCATTCAGATGCATGGCCCATCCCTCAACAGAAGACCTGCGCCGAGGCCGGATCGAAGGCGAGATGCACGAGGTCGCCACGGTTGAGGCCAGAAATCGCCTCATGGCCGAAAGGCAGGCGCACTGCAAGCGGCTCACCCGAGCCGGTATGGGCCACCACATGGACATTGTTGCCGAGGAAGGTGATATCGCTGACCGTGGCCTGGAAACCGGCGGCGGCGACCGGCCGGTTACGGCTGAGCTGCAGCCGCTCCGGGCGCAGCATCAGCGCCGCCTTCGTTCCCGGCGCAGCCTCACCATGCACCGGAATATGATCGAAGACGATATCCCGGCCGAGCGACACCGTCGCCTTGCCGCCCGAGGCGGCGAGGAGATCGCAGGCGATGAAATCGCTGTCGCCGATGAATTCAGCCACAAAACGGGTAGCCGGGTGAGCGTAAAGCTCCGGTCCTGTGCCGATCTGGTCGATAACCCCCTTGGAAAACACGGCGATGCGGTCGGAAAGACGCAAGGCCTCTTCCTGGTCGTGGGTAACATAGAGGATCGTCACTTCCGTCTGCTGGTGAATGCGGCGGATTTCGAACTGGATTTCTTCGCGCAGCTTCTTGTCGAGCGCCGACAGCGGCTCATCCATCAGAAGCACCGGCGGGTCGTAGGCAAGCGCGCGGGCGAGCGCCACGCGTTGCTGCTGGCCGCCCGACATCTGCGCCGGTTTTCTGTCCTCGAAACCTTCGAGACGGACAAGCCGCAGCATTTCCTCCACCTTCGCATCGATTTCCGCCTTGCTCTTGCGGCGGACCTTCAGCGGAAAGGCGATGTTCTCACCGACCGACAGATGCGGAAACAGGGTGTAGCGCTGGAAGACCATACCGATATTGCGCTTGTGCGACGGCGTCGACAGCAGGCTTTCACCGTTCAGCAGAATATCGCCCGATGTCGGCTGCTCGAAACCAGCGAGGATATAAAGCGTCGTGCTCTTGCCCGAGCCGGACGGCCCGAGAAATGTCATGAACTCGCCCGGTTGCACGTCGAGATTGACGTCCTGAACGGCGACGACCGGTCCGTATTGCTTGCGGATGCCGCGAATCTGCAGGAGCGGTTTGGTCATGTTTTCAGTCCTTTTCGCACAGCCGCGACAAGCAGCATGAGAATGATGGTCACCGCGATGAGAAGCGTGGAGGCGGCCGCGATCACCGGCGTCAGATCCTGACGCAGCGTTGCCCAGATTTTCACCGGCAGCGTCTGCAATGTCGGGCTTGCCATGAAGATCGCCAGCACCACCTCATCCCACGAGGTTAGGAAGGAGAAGATCGCCGCCGAAAACAGGCCGTGACTGATGGCGGGAAGCGTGATGCGGATTTTCGCCTGCAACGGGCTTGCGCCGCACAGCACCGCCGCATCCTCAATCGATTTGTCGAAACCCTCGAGCGCGCCGGTCAACGCCAGAATGGAAAAGGGCAGCGCCACGACAAGATGGGCGATAACGAACCCGGCAGTGGTGCCGGCAAGGCCAAGTTTCAGGAAAAAGGCGTAAAGCGCCACAGCCAGCACCACGACGGGCAGGATCATCGGCGTCATGAACAGCGCGCGAAGCGTGTTACGCCCGATGAAACGGCCGCGCACCAGCCCGAAGGAGGCGACAAGACCGATCAGCACGGACAGCACCGTGACCATGAGGGCTATGCGCAGGCTCGTCCAGGCGGCCTCCAGCCATCGCGGATCGGCGAAGAAATCCGCATACCATTTCAATGTCCAGCCGGGCGGCGGAAAGATCAGCCATTGCGACGAGCCGAAGGACAGCGCTGCGATGAAAACGATGGGCAGAACGAGAAATGCCGTCGTCAGCAGCGTGATCAGGAGGAGTAGCCATTTCCAGACGCCGAGGCTGTTATAGTTCAAAAGCATGTCAGCGCCCCC
This sequence comes from Agrobacterium sp. P15N1-A, assembly GCF_044626815.1. Lineage (NCBI taxonomy): Bacteria > Pseudomonadati > Pseudomonadota > Alphaproteobacteria > Hyphomicrobiales > Rhizobiaceae > Agrobacterium > Agrobacterium sp. P15N1-A. Next base: position 294,670 of record NZ_JBIUPF010000004.1, read on the forward strand.
CTGCCCCGGCCGCGCCGAAAAATTTGAGCTGCACGGCGTAAAGCGTCAGCGTCACCCCCAGCAGCACCAGTGCGGCCGCCCCGCCCATGCCCCAGTTGACGAGCGACTGGACGAATTGCGCAATGAGTTCGGCCAGCATCATGTTCGCCGTACCGCCAAGGAGCGCCGGGGTGACGAAGTAACCGAGCGACATGACGAAGACCATCAGCGCGCCGGAAATCATGCCGGGCGCGGCCAGCGGAATAAGGATACGGGTCAGCGCCTGAAAGCGTGTCGCCCCGCACAGGGCCGCCGCCTGAAGAATGGCCGGATCGATCTTGCGGATGACGCCATAGAGCGGAATGATGATGAAGGGCAGCATGATATAGGTCATGCCTATCGTTACCCCGGTAAGATTATTGACCAGCGCCAGAGGCTGATCGATGATGCCGAGTCCCATCAGCGTCTTGTTCACCACGCCCGTGCGCTGCAACAGCACCATCCACGCATAGGTGCGCGCCAGAAGATTGGTCCACATCGACAGGAGCAATATGGCAAAGACGATGGAAGCGAGCCGCGCCGGCATGATGGCGAGCGCCCAGGCGACGGGAAAGCCGATCGCCAGCGACACGACCGTGACCAGCGCCGACACCGCGAAGGTATTGAAGAAAATCTTCAGATAGGTGGAGCTTCCCAGCAGGGCGGCATAGTTGCCCAATCCGAAAACAGGTTCGGTGACGCTGCGCGACAGCAGGATCAGAACCGGAACGACGAAGAACAGGACAAGCAGGACAAGCGCCGGCAGGGTAGCCGTAAAGTTGCCGGGCCGGAAAGGCATCCGCACCTTCGCTTTCGGGCTGACTGTTTCATCGGTAAGCGAGACCATGCCCAAACCTCCCGGACGTGGAAAATCGCGCGGGCGCCTGTCGCGGCCCGCGCCGTTATCTTACTTCGCCTGCCAGGCGTACCAGCGCTCGCCAATCTCATCGCGATGCTGCGCCCAGTAGCTCATATCGGCATTGACCTGGCTTGCCGTCTGCTGGTCCGGCAGTGTCTTGGCGGTTTCCGGATCCATCAGCTTGGCGGATTCGATATTGACCGGCGCATAACCCGTCGCGGTCGCCATATCCGCCTGCGCCTGCGCAGAGGTGGCGAGCGCGATGAACTTCATCGCCGCATCCTTGTTCTTCGTTCCCTTGGGAACGACGAGGGAATCCGCCGCGGTGATGTTCTGCTGCCAGGAGGTCTCCACCTTCACGCCGCTTTTTTCAAGCGCCGTCATGCGCCCGTTCCAGACGCTGCCGAATGGCGCTTCCGCAGATGCAATCAACTGCTGCGACTGCGCGCCGCCGGACCACCAGATGATATCGGATTTGATCGTATCGAGCTTCTTGAAAGCGCGGTCGAGATCGAGCGGATAAAGCTTGTCGGCGGCCACGCCATCGGCCAGAAGGGCGGCTTCGATCACGCCCGGCGCAGACCATTTGTAGAAGGTTCGTTTACCGGGAAATTTCGCGGTGTCGAACAGATCCGCCCAGCTCTTCGGGCAGGCGGCCACGGCATCGACATTGCAGCCGATGACGAAGGAATAATAAAAGCTGCCGACGGAGTAGTCCGTCACGAAGCGCGGATCAAGTTTGGTCTTGTCGATGACGGCAAAATCGAGTTTTTCCAATAGGCCCTTCGGGCCGGCCTGCGCGGCATAATCGCCCTCGACATCGACCACATCCCAGGTCACGCCGTTCGCCTCGACCATGGCTTTCAATTTGCCGTAGTCCGTAGGACCATCCTGCACCACATTAATGCCGGTCGACACCATGAATTTTTCAGCCCAGGCCGCCTTCTGGGCGTCCTGCGTGGTTCCTCCCCAGCTGGAGAAAACCAGATCATTCGCCTCAGCAGATGCACCAAGGGCAAAAAGAGCGGCGCATGTCGTCAATACCAGTTTCAATTTCATGTTCCCTTACTCCGTTTTAGAGCTTCTTGTTGGTATGCACGTCGCAAACGGCGCATTTCACCCGAGCGGTGAAAATCGCGCTGGTTTCATGATCTTGTTTTCGGCGACTTCGATGAGGTCGCGGATTTTCGGAAGGAAGGACAACCAGCGCGGATCGGCCATGAGCCGTGCGCGCCGTTCTTCGCGGTCATCCAGGCTCGAAAAGGCCCAGATATGGACGATCTCATTGATCGGTCCGATCTCGGAGAAGAAGTAACCCACCAGCTCGCCGAGATGGATCTTCTGGATTTCGATACCCTCCTCCTCGACCACCTTGAGGTAGGCGGGAATGGCGCCGTTTTTCAGCCGGTAGGTACGGATTTCGTAAAACATGGGCTCACCGCATCACGAAGGGATCGGGGATCGGGTCATCGGAGGTGCGCAACCATATGGTCTTGGTGCGCGTGTAATCGAGCGCCGCCGCAAGCCCGCCTTCGCGACCGTCGCCCGACAGGCCGAATCCGCCGAAAGGCGCAATCGGAGAGACCGCACGGTAGGTATTCACCCAAACGATGCCGGCACGGATCGCTTTCATCAGACGGTGGGCGCGCGTCAGGTTCTGCGTGAAGACACCGGAGGCAAGGCCATAGACCGTGTCATTGGCCAGCGCGATGGCTTCCGCTTCGGTTTCAAATGAAACGACCGAGAGGACGGGGCCGAAGAACTCCTTCCCCATCGATGGGGAACGAATGCCGTCGCAATCGAGAATGGTTGGCCGATAGAAATAACCGTCGCCGTCTAGAGGCGCACCGCCTGTGACAACCTTGGCGCCCGCATCCACGGAGGCGGAAACCAGAGAAACGATATGCTTTCTTTGACGCTCCGTCGCCAGCGGGCCTACTTCCGTCGCCATATCCAGCGGCGAGCCGATGCGGATCGCCTCAGCTTTCGCCTTCAGAATATCGAGGAATCGATCTTTGATACTTCTTTCGATGATCAGCCGCGAGCCGGCGACGCAGCTCTGGCCGGTCGCGGCAAAAATGCCAGCCACCTGCGCATTGGCAGCACTTTCGAGATCGGCATCGGCAAAAACGAGGATCGGCGATTTGCCGCCGAGTTCCAGCGAGGTGGAAGCGAGGTTTTCAGCCGAATTACGCACGATATGACGCGCCGTTTCCGGACCGCCGGTAAAGGCGATATGTGCCACCTTCGGATGGGTGGTGAGCGCCGTGCCGCAGGATGCGCCGAAGCCGGAGACGATATTGACGACGCCGGCGGGAAAACCGGCTTCATGCACCAGCCGGGCAAATTCCAGAAGAGGTGCCGGCCCATCTTCCGAGGCCTTGACGACGATGGTGCAGCCGGCGGCGAGTGCGGGACCGATCTTGACGGCGGCGAGAAACAGCTGGCTGTTCCACGGCACGATGGCCGCCACGACGCCCACGGGTTCGCGTCGCAGCCAGACATCCATATCCGGCTTGTCGATCGGCAGATAGGCGCCCTCGATCTTGTCGGCCAGACCCGCATAATAACGATAATAATCCGCGACATAGGCAATCTGCGCGGAGGTTTCCCGAATGATCTTGCCGGTATCGCGGGTTTCGAGTTCGGCGAGCGCCTTCGCATTCTCACTGACCAGATCGGCGAGCCGATAGAGCAGCTTGCCACGCTGTGTCGCCGTCAGTTTCGACCAGCCTGCATCTTCGTAAAGCGCCCGATGCGCGGCTTCGACCGCACGACCGACATCGGCCTCGCGGCTTTCCGGCATTTCGGCCCATGCCGTGCCGCTTGCGGGATCGAGACTTGCGAAACGCGCCTCGCCATCTTCGAAACGTCCATCGATATAGCACTGGAAACTGCGCATCGCGTTACTCCCCGAAAGCCGGCATGACATCGGAAAGGAAGCGTTCCAGCGAGGCCTTCTTACGCTCGAAGCTCATGCCCGTATCGATCCAGAAGGAATATTCGTCATAGCCCATGGCCTCGTAAGCTTTAAGCCGGGTAATCACCTCATCGGCATTGCCCACGACATTGTTCTTTCGCATGACATCGGTGGAAAGCATCGCGTTGGCGGCGATGTCTTCGGGCGCAATACGCTCGATCAGCCCCTGATGGATCGGTGTTTCGTTTTTGAACCAGGCGAAGAAATAATTGTAATAGACGCTCATCTCATGCGCTGCCTGGGCGATATCGGCTTCATCGGAACCGACATAGGTGTGGCGAAGCAGCATGATTTTCGGCCGCTGTTTTTCCGGGTTCTTGGCGCAGGCATCGTTGAAGCGGCCCATCAGGGTTTCCACCTCGTCATCGCCCTGCCAAAGCGGCGTCACCTGCACGTTGCAATCATTGGCGACGGCGAATTCATGCGAATTCGGATCGCGCGCCGCCACCCAGATCGGCGGGAAGGGCTGTTGCAATGGCTTGGGAGCAGAGGTGGTGGCCGGAAATTTGTAGAACTCGCCGTCATGGGCATAGTCGCCTGCCCACACACCTTTGACGGCCGGGATCAGCTCGCGCATGCGCTGGCCGGCGCCCCAGGCATCGAGGCCCGGAAGCAGCCGCTCATATTCAAACGAGTAAGCACCGCGCGCAATGCCGATATCGAGACGGCCATCGCAGATGAGGTCGGTCATCGCGGCTTCGCCGGCAAGCTTGATCGGGTGCCAGAAGGGCGCGATTACCGTTCCCGTGCCAAGGCGCGCCGTCCTGGTGCGCCGCGCCAGATCGGCGATCGTCACGAAGGGGTTCGGGGCAATGGTGAAGTCCATGCCGTGATGTTCACCGGTCCAGATGGCATGCATGCCGCCGCGATCGGCGATTTCGCAAAGCGTTACGAACTCCTCGTAGAGCGTCTTGTGATCCTGCGAGGCGTCCAGCCGTTCCATATGGACGAAGAGGGAGAATTTCATGGGTTTGCCGCCTTCATCGAGATGGGGTGGACCCTGCCGGCAGTCTCGTTACCGACATAGACACCGAAGTTGCCGATTGAACTTTCCAGCGCGAACCGGTTGACAATGTCCGCCGTCGCGCCGGAGTCGAACTTTGCCGAAGCCAGCGCGCCGGGCAACAGAAAACGGCCATGGCGCGGCGCATCGTCACCATCTGCCAGCGCGTGGTAGACGATGTGCTGACGCCCATCCGCCTTGTTTTCATAAACCGAGTAAAGAAAGCCCGTCCTGACCGGCAGCCCGGTGAGTTCTTCCAGCCGCGCCGTCAGCGCCGCGACCGGATCGCCGCCCGCCACGACGCAGCCGGGCAGCGACAGCACATCCTCACCAACGAGGTAAATCTCGCCACGACGCTCGAGAACCGCGCCGACAGCGATTTCACCCTCTGCCGCAGCCGAAAGCGCCTTGGCGGCCAGCATCGGCGTGAAGTAACCGCCGCGCGCATAACCGAGGCCGTTCAGGCCGCTATTCTCGAACGCCTCGATGCGACCGAGCAGAATGACGTGGTCTCCGGCCTCGATAACCTCCTGCATCGAACATTCGAACCAGGCCGCAACATCGGCAAAGACCGGTGAGCCTGCCGGCGCATCCGACCAGATGGCGGCGGCAAAACGATCTTCCACCGGCCGGGCGAACGTATTGGACAGGTCCTTCTGGCCTTCCGACAGAATATTGACGGCGAAATTTTTCGCACCCCTCATCGTCGCGAAATTGCGCGAGGTGCGGGCAAGGCAGATCAGCAGCAGCGGCGGATCGAGCGAGACCGAGGTGAAGGAATTTGCGGTGAAACCCACCGGCTTTCCGGCTTCGTCGCGGGTGGTAACGATCGTCACCCCAGTCACGAAGGCGCCGAATGCGTCGCGCAGGGCGCGCGGGTCAAGGGTTGCAACGGTCATTGCGGCTCCTCCTCTAAAGCCAGCCATTCAGCCATCAGTGCATTGACGGTTTCGGGTGCGGTCAGATTGACCATATGCCGGTGCGCCTCAACGATACGGGCATAACCGCGCGGCGTGATCGCCGCCATCTGCTCCGCCATCAGGGGCGTGGAGTTCGGATCGTCCGAACCGGTCAGAAAAAGCGCCGGGCAGGTGACAGAAGGCCAGCGGTCGGCATAGGTCTCATCCCCGCCCGCAAAAGCGGTATAGGCGACCGCGTAACCTTCCGGATCGACCATTTCCAGCCAGCCTCTCGTCAATTCCCGGGCGTGCTGGCTTTTCAGATCATCGCCGAACCAGCGCAGCAAGGGGCCTTCCTTGTCCACGCCCGTGGTGCGGATCGCCGCCGCGCGCGCAAGCACCGCCGCCTTCGCAACGGGGTCGCGGCGATAAACACCGTTCAGATACCCGACACGCGCTATGCGATCTCCAAGCGTCGCGGCTGCCCCGCCGGAAATCAGCGCCCCCATGGAATGCCCGGCGACATTGGCGCGCTCTATCCGCATGTCGTCGAGAAACCGGCCGAACCAGCCGACGAAATCCTCAAGAGTGCTGCCGGCCGCAAGACGTTCGCTGCCGCCGTGGCCCGGCATATCGACCGCGATGACGCGGTGCGTCCTCGAAAACACCTCGATCTGCGGCGTCCATGCTTCGAGCCGCATTCCAACACCGTGGATGAGGATCAGATTCTCGCCCGCGCCGGCTTCGAAATAGGCGGCCCCGCCTCCGGTCGTTTTCCGGGGAAGCGTGGCGGCGCCTGTCTTTGCACCATTGACCCGTGACGTGTCGGCGACCCTTTGCATTGGCGTCCGCCTCAAACGCCGGCCGGATTGGCGACATCCTGACCGAGATCCTTCAGATCCTGATAACGGTCACCAATGCGGTGGTGCGGCCGGCCGCCAACGGAAGCACCGAGTGCGACCACGATCTCGTCGGCGGCCGGAGCATCGGGAATGGCCGTCTGGATCGTCAGATAATGCGAACGGCGACCCTCATCATTCTTGTCCATCAGCGGGATCATGATCGGCGCATTGCCGGGGCCGCGTGTGTTGCAGAAAGCGAGATAGGATTTGGCGCCGACCGCCTGACGATAGTGATTGCCGAAGCGCAGCGTATGGATGAGCGCGGAGGCATGTTCGATCTCACCATCCAGCCCCACGACGGCCGCCTTGCCATAGGCCTCCACCGCCTCGCCGGACCCGACGGCGTCAAGGATCATCTTCGTCAGCAATTCGCCCAGCACCGGCGCACCTGCGTGAATTTCCGGCTTCAGATCGGCTACGAAACCTTTGCCCGCCCACGGATTTTTAACGACCGCAATGGCGGCGAACAGCTTCAACGGCGCTGCGGCAGCCTTGCCCCCCTCAATCAACGTCGTTTCGACCTGCAGCAGGGTCTTGCGGATCTGGATGGACATCAGCGCTCTCTCCGTAAATATGATGGCTTATGGTATGCCATAATATACGACTGTCAAGTACCGTAATCCCGTAAGGGTGAGCAATGGAATTTTTGGGGTTGTCGTCGCCGATAAGCCGAGCGCTATGGCCAACCGATTGCACTTGGCAAGCAACGATTGGAGGCGGGAAAATGGGGCAGATTTGACCGGGGCGTCATCAGCCGGACTGGATGCGCAAGTAGCCGCCCGATACGGCAGCAATGTTACGGAAGATCAGGGAGCCGAGGCCGGCGGCCTCTATTCCTGACTTTCAAGCCGATATCGGGAACCGGGATAGAGCAGCCGCACGGACGTGACGGCGCGGCTTGATGACCAGGTTCTGCGGCGCACGAGAAGGCAGGGCTCGTTTCGGCTGATGGCCATCAATTTGCATTCCCAGGGCTGGGGCGATGCCGCCTCGATGAATTGCTCGGTGCGCGAAATCGGTGCCGCCGCCGTCAGATAGGCATTCGGGGTGAGCGTATTGAAATCCTGCATAAGATAATCCGGAGCGATCTCCGCATTGACGAAGCGATCTTCGAGCTGGATCGGCACATCGTCTTCGTGGTGCACGATGATGGAGTGAAAAACCTTCGCTCCCACGGCGATCTCCAGCGCCGTTGCAAGATCGGGACCGCAAACTTCCGTCTGGGCGAGAATCAGGCTCGGCCGATGCGTCGAACCGCGCTCCTTGATCTCGTCGGCAATGTTGCGCACGCCCATCATGCCGGCGCTTCGCTTTTTCGGGGCGACAAAGGACCCGCGCCCCTGCACGCGAACGATCACCCCCTCGGTTGCCAGCTCCCGCAGCGCGCGGTTTGCCGTCATGCGACTGACACCCAGCATGTCGACGATCTCGTTTTCGGAGGGTATCCTGTGGTTGGTCAACCACTCGCCGCTGGCGATCTTATCCTTGATCTGTTCTTTCACCCGCTCATACAGCGGCAAGGAGGAGCGATCGCCCGAGACAGGAAACTCGTTTTCGGTGACGGGCAGCATTCAAACTCCTAAAAATCGGGCGACTGCACAAAACGCAGCCAGAATCCGCGCAAGCACAAAATTATCACATCCTATCTTGCTTGTCTTTCGCAAATGTGTGAAGTTACATATACAACTTGAGGGGAAAATAATGGCAAGCGAAGACTCGATCTCCAGCGGCCGCAAGTCTCCCGCCGATAGTCGGGGCGATATTCGAATGCCCGCCCAGCGCAACGGCAGGAGCTGCCATGCCGGTGCCGAAGCCATGTTTGGTGGCTCGGCCGCGCAATATGCGCTGAAAGACCGCCCTTGCCAGAACCCGCCAACCGCATGCGCCTTCTACCCGGCGTCGCCAATGCGCGTGAACCATTTGAATTTTTCAAAGTTGTATAGTGAACTTTCGGCACATCGTTTCGAGGCGAACAACGAATTCCGTATTGATTCGACAATCAACCGGCTGCCGATTTCGATGGGACATGAAATGCACCAATGACCGCCGGGCTCACGGGTAGACATCTGCCCGGAGCGCCCGGCTGAAACCACAAAACGCATGCCAGCAACTTGCCAATCATCAAACCAAAAGGGGAATGCAATGCTGAATTCAAAGCTGAAAATCGCGCTGGCCACCACCGCGCTCATCATGGGAGCCTATGCCGGGTCCGCGAAAGCGGAAGGCTATTGCGCCGCTGGAAAGACCATCACCTTCGCCGGCATCGACTGGGAAAGCGGTGCTTTCATCACCGAAGTCATGAAGGAAATCCTCTCCAAGGGCTATGATTGCAAGGTCGATTCCATTCCCGGCAACTCCGTGACGCTGGAACAGGCGACCGCCAATAACGACGTGCAGATCTTCGCTGAAGAATGGATCGGCCGCTCCGACGTCTGGAACAAGGCTGCGGAAGCAGGCCAGGTAACATCGGTCGGAAAGACCTTCGTTGGCGCCGCCGAAGGCTGGTTCGTGCCGGAATATCTGGTCAAGGGCGACCCGGCAAAAGGCATCGAAGCCAAGGCTCCGGACCTGAAGAGCGTCGACCAGCTTTCCGACCCGAAGATCGTCGAGCTGTTCAAGGATCCGGAAGAGCCGACCAAGGGCCGCTTCCTCAATTGCCCCTCGGGCTGGACCTGCGAAGGCGTCAATACCGCTAAGCTGCAGGCCTACAAGCTGGAAGCAAACTATGTGAACTTCCGCCCCGGCACCGGCACCGCTCTCGACGCCGCCATTGCCGCCGCCTATCTCCAGGGCGAGCCGATGCTGTTCTATTACTGGAGCCCAACGGCAATCATGGGCAAATACAAGCTCATCCAGCTGCAGGAGCCGGCCTATAGCGACGCCTGCTGGAAGGAACTGACGAGCGCCGATGGAAAGCGCGACGCCGGTTGCGCCTTCCCCTCCGTCGAGGTGGCCTATGGCGTGAACAGCACCTTTGCGAAGGAAGCGCCGGAAATCATCGCGATCCTTGAAAAGGCGACATTCCCGCTGACCGAGATCAACTCCAGCCTCGCCTATATGACCGACAAACAGGTCGATGCGACAGCCGCCGCCAAAACCTTCCTTCAGACCAAGGCCGATATCTGGGGCAGCTGGGTTTCTGCGGACGCCAAGGCGCGGATCGAAGCCGCCGTCAAGTAAACATCGCAGGCGCGCCGGGCTTCCGGCGCGCATTTTCCCGTCAGGACAGGGGCCGGCTCCCGGACATGGGGTCGGCAGGCGCGAGGACGACACCAATGTTTCCTGAAGTTTTCCATATTTCCATCCGAGGCCCGATCAACGAGATCGTGCGTTCGCTGGTGGTGAATTACGGCTCCGTTTTCAAGGCGATCTCGCAGACGATCCTGCAGGCGATCCTCTTCGTGGAATGGGTGCTGCGCGGTCTGCCGTGGTGGGTCATTTTTCTGGTCTTCCTGGTGCTCGCCTGGTTCGCGGCGAAGAAGATTTCGCTCGTCATCATGGTGGCGGTAATGCTTTTCATCGTCGGCGCGCTCGGTCTCTGGGACCTGACAATGCAGACGCTGGCACTGATGCTGATTGCCAGCCTCATCTCCATCGTCATCGGCGTGCCCATGGGCATCCTGCTTGCCAAAAGCGAGTGGGCAAGGCGCATCACCCTGCCGGTGCTCGACGTCATGCAGACCATGCCGAGCTTCGTCTATCTCATTCCCGCCATCATGCTTTTCGGTCTCGGCAAGGTTCCGGCCGTGCTGGCCACCATCGTTTACGCCGTGCCGCCGCTGATCCGCCTGACCGATCTCGGCATCCGGCAGGTGGACCGGGAAGTGGTGGAGGCGGCGACCGCCTTTGGCGGCAGCCCGAGACAAATCCTCTTCGGCGTCGAATTGCCGCTCGCCACGCCCACGATCATGGCCGGCCTCAACCAGACGATCATGATGGCGCTCTCCATGGTCGTCGTCGCCTCGATGATCGGCGCGCGCGGCCTTGGCGAGCAGGTGCTGAACGGCATCCAGACGCTCGATGTCGGCAAGGGCCTCGAAGCGGGCCTCGGCATCGTGATTCTCGCAATCGTGCTCGATCGTATCACCCAGGGTTTTGGCCGATCCAGCCGGAAGGAAATGGGCAATGACTGATATCCATATCCGCAACGTGTCCAAGATCTTCGGCGGCAACTGGAAGGCTGCGCTCGCCATGGCGCAGCAGGGCGCGGAAAAGAGCGAAATCCTCGCAAAGACGGGGTGCAGCGTCGGGCTCGACAATGTCAACCTCGATATAGCGGGCGGCCGCATTTTCGTGATCATGGGCCTCTCCGGTTCCGGCAAGTCGACGCTGGTGCGCCATATCAATCGCCTTATCGAACCGACAAGCGGCGAGATTCTCGTCGGCGACGACAATGTTCTCGCACTGAAACCGAAAGATCTGCGCGACTTCCGCAACCGGCGCGTCAGCATGGTGTTTCAGAATTTCGGCCTGATGCCGCACCGCACCGTGTTGCAGAACGTCGTTTACGGCCAGCGCGTGCGCGGGTTGACCAAGGCCGACGCACGGCCCATCGGCATGAAGTGGATCGAGACCGTGGGCCTTTCTGGCTATGAGGACAAGTTTCCGCACCAGCTTTCCGGTGGCATGAAGCAGCGTGTCGGTCTGGCCCGCGCGCTGGCCGCCGATACCGACGTCATCCTGATGGACGAGGCCTTTTCGGCGCTCGATCCGCTGATCCGCGCCGACATGCAGGACCAGTTGCTGCAACTCGAAAAGAACCTGCACAAGACCATCGTTTTCATCACCCACGATCTCGACGAGGCGCTCCGCATCGGCGCGCAGATCGCGATCCTGAAGGACGGCAAACTGGTGCAGGTGGGAACGCCGGACCAGATCCTCAACAGCCCCGCAAACGACTATGTCGCCCGTTTCGTGGAGCGCCGCACGGGTGCGGGAGAAGGCCAGCATGGCTGATACGATCACCATCGATCGTCCCCTCACCTGGCAAGAGATCGCCGCTGCTGCAAAAGGTGCGACGCTTTCCCTGTCGGATAAAGCGTGGCGGCGCATTGCCGAAGCCCGCGCCATCGTCGATGCGCTGGTCGAAAAACGGGTTCGCGGTTACGGTATCAACACAGGTGTCGGCGCGCTCTGCGATGTGATCGTCGACATCCCGCAGCAGCAGGCCCTCTCCCGCAACATCCTGCTCAGCCACTCCTGCGGCGTCGGAGAACCGCTCGGACGCGAAGAAACGCGCGCCATCATGGCCGCCCAGATCAACAACTTCGCGCATGGTTATTCCGGCGTGCAGGTCAAGACGGTCGAAGCGCTGCTCGCCCTGCTGAATGGCGATATTCTTCCCGTTATTCCGTCAAAGGGCTCGGTGGGTTACCTCACCCATGCCGCGGCCATAGGTCTGGTGCTGATCGGCGAAGGCTGGGCCCGCCACGGCGGCGAACTCATCAGCGGCAGACAGGGGCTCGAAAAGCTTAACCTCGAACCCATGGTTCTTCAGGCGAAGGAGGGGCTCAGCCTCGTTAACGGCACACCCTGCGCCACCGGCCTCGCCAGCCTCGCGCTTGCCCGCACGACTTCGCTCCTTGACTGGGCCGATGCGGCAGCGGCGATGAGTTATGAAAACCTTGGTGCGCAGGCCGATCCCTTCGCCGCAGGGCCGCTGGCACTGCGCAGCTCGCCCGGCATCCAAACCGTCGGCGCAAATCTGCGCCAGCTTCTGGCGGCAAGCCCGCTTCTTGCCCGGTCGGCCGGATCGCGCACGCAGGATCCGCTCAGCCTGCGCGCCGTGCCGCAGGTGCATGGCGCCGTTCGCGACAGCGTCGCGCAGATCGCCGATGTCGTAGACCGCGAGCTCGCGAGTGTCACGGACAATCCGGTCGTCGGCGGCACGCCGCAGGCGCCCGAGGTCCACTCCCAGGCCCACGCCGTCGGTGCGGCGCTCGGGCTTGCCATGGATGGGCTGGCGACGGCCGCAGCCGAACTTGCGGCGATTTCCGAGCGGCGTATCGACCGGCTCGTCAACCCGCTTGTCAGCGGGCTGCCCGCCTTTCTGGCGGAAAGCGATGGTGTCTGTTCCGGTTTCATGATCATCCAGTACACGGCCGCAGCGCTTGCCGCGGAAAACCGCCGCCTCGCCGCCCCCGCCAGCCTCGATGGCGGCATCACCTCCGCCTTGCAGGAGGATATACTGACTCACGCCACCGCCGCTGCCGACAAGACGCTTTCGATTATCGGCAATCTGGAAACCATTCTGGCAATCGAGATCATGAGCGCCGCGCAGGCCTACGACATGCAGCCAGGCGAAGCCGGCCGTGCGCCCGGCACCGATAGGCTTTATCAGCACGTCCGGACGGCGGCGCCATTTTACCGCGACGACCAGCCGCTCAACAATCTGGTAGCTGCCGTTCGGGAAATGCTGCAAACCACGCTTGCGGGAATAGGTGCCGACGCAGGCTAGATACTGCGCCGGAAATTTTAGCCGAATACGAGGCGGAAGAGGTCACTCTTTGCCGCTCTTCTGGGCGATGAGAACGGCTTCCGCAATCGCGCTTGCGCTCGCGACATGGTCCAGAGCCGCCTTGTAAGCGGCGTCTCCGTCCCCCTGCCGGATGGCTTCGACGATCTTTTCCATTTGCGCCGGACCTTCGGTATCGCGGCTTTTCGTCTTGATCGTCATCGAACGAAGATGGTTGATCCGCACCGTCAGCAGGTTGACGACGCCCCAGGCGACATGCCGGTCGATCTTGCTGAACAGCGTCTGATAAAAGGACGAGGTATGCGCCAGAACGCCCGGCATATCCCTGGCGACATAGCTTTCGCGGATATGCCTGAGCGACACTTCAAGCGCTTCCACGATGGCTGGATCGCGGCGCTCCGCACAAAGGCGTGCCGCCATTCCCTCCAGCGCACCGCGAATTTCATAAATCTGCTTCGCCTCATCGAGATCGAGCATCGCGACCATCGGCCCCTTGTTCGGCAAATTCGCAACCAGCCCCTCGGATTCCAGATGCCGCAGGACCTCACGAACGATGGTGCGGGAAACGCCGAGCTGGGCGCAGAGATCGCGCTCGACCAGACGGTCGCCCGGGCGGAAATAACCGTTCACGATGGCGTCACGGACCTTGTCGAGAGCGAGCTCCCTCAACGTCTTTGTCGGGCGCTCAACGCGAATGGCAGTTCCGTGCGAAGCATCTGTCATGGTATCACCTCGTTTGACACCTCCCGTTTCGTTGCAACGCAGTTACGAACAAAACGGGAAATGGCTTTTGTATTATGGCGTACCAGCTTATTTAGCGCCGTGCTCTGCTTAAGGCAACATCAGCGCGGCTCACGCAGAATGCTCATCCCATTCTTTCCGAAGCGTAAGATCCGGGACCGGGGGGAAACACTACGGTTCGGCTGCCATTCAGGAATACGCGCCGATGAATATGGGCGTGGATGGCACGCGCCAGCACCTGCGCTTCCACGTCGCGGCCGAGCGAAACATAGTCCTCGGCCGACTGGGCATGGGTGATGCGCACGATATCCTGCTCGATGATCGGTCCCTCATCCAGATCGGCGGTCACATAATGCGCCGTTGCACCGATCAGCTTCACACCGCGCTGATAGGCCTGCTTGTAAGGGTTGGCGCCCTTGAAGGACGGCAGGAAGGAATGGTGAATATTGATGATCCTGCCCGACATCGCCTCGCACATCCTGTCGGAAAGCACCTGCATGTAACGCGCCAGCACGACGAGTTCCGTACCTGAGCTTTCCGCGATCTCCATGATCCGGGCTTCGGCCTGCGGCTTGTTCTCTTTCGTCACCGGAATGTGGTGGAACGGAATGTCGTGATTGACGACGACCTTCTGATAATCGAAATGGTTGGAAACCACACCGACAATATCGATCGGCAGCGCCCCGATGCGCCAGCGGTAGAGCAGGTCATTGAGGCAATGGCCGAAGCGCGACACCATCAAAAGAACCTTCATCCGCTCTGCCTGGTCGTGCAGCGCCACCTCCATGCCGAATTTTTCGGAAATCGGAGCAAGCCCGGCCATCAACGCGTCGCGTGTGGCCCCCTCCTCGGAGATGAAACCCACGCGTATGAAAAAACGACCGGTGCCGAGATCGTCGAATTGCGAACTGTCGACGATGTTGCACCCCTTCTCAGCGAGAAAGCCTGAAAGGGCGGCGACAATGCCGCGGGTGGATTTGCATGTCACGGTCAGGACGAAGTTCGTCATCTGGCACTCTTTCTGTCATCGATAAAGCATGTCTCCCAAAAGTGTGCAGCGATTTTGGGAGACATGCTTAAAAACAAAGATCTAAAGCGCGTGGCATGAACCAGATTGGACGCGACGCGCTTTAGTGAAAAACCCCGCGCTTTTGATCAGCGCGGGGAAAAGCCGCAAGAGCGGCGGGGAAACCCGGGCTCAGACGTCGAGGGTGGTCTGATGCTCCCATGCGGTGAATTGCGAGCAATAGCTGTTCCACTCACCCTGCTTGAGCTTCAGATAGGCCTTGGAGAATTCCGTGCCGAGCGCCTGCTGCAACTCCGCATCCTTCTCATATTCGCGCAGCGCATCGAGAAGGTTGAGCGGCAGCTTCGGTGCATCCGTAACCTTGTGGCCCTCGCGGTACATGTCGATATCGTAGTGCGGACCGGGATCGGCCTTGGAGCGGACACCGGAAAGGCCGGCGGCGATGATGATGGCCTGCAGCAGATAGGGGTTCACGGCTCCATCCGGCAGGCGCAGTTCGAACCGTCCCGGCCCCGGCACGCGCACCATATGGGTGCGGTTATTGCCGGTCCAGGTCACCGTATTCGGCGCCCAGGTCGCGCCGGAAATCGTTCGCGGCGCGTTGATGCGCTTGTAGGAATTGACCGTCGGATTGGTGACGGCCGCAAGAGCGGACGCATGTTTCATGATGCCGCCGAGAAACGTCTTGCCCTTGGCCGACAGACCGAAAGGCATTTCCCTGTCGGCAAAGGCGTTGACCTTGCCGTCGATGTCCCAGACCGAAATATGGGCATGGCAGCCATTGCCGGTCAGGCCCTTGAAAGGCTTCGGCATGAAGGTGGCGCGCAGCCCGTGTTTTTCGGCGACGGATTTGACCATGAATTTGAAGAAGGAATGTTTGTCTGCGGTCTGCAGCGCGTCGTCATATTCCCAGTTCATCTCGAACTGGCCGTTCGCGTCCTCATGGTCGTTCTGGTAGGGCTTCCAGCCCAACTCCAGCATGTAATCGCAAATCTCGGCGATCACATCATAACGGCGCATCACCGCCTGCTGGTCGTAGCAGGGCTTCTCCGCCGTATCGTATTCGTCGGAGATTTTCGCACCATCCGGCGAAATCAGGAAAAATTCCGGCTCCACGCCGGTCTTGACCCTGAGCCCTTCGCTTGCCGCCTCAGCGATAAGCTTTTTCAGCACCACGCGCGGCGCCTGCTCCACCGGCTGGTCTTCCATCACGCAATCGGCGGCGACCCAGGCGACATCCTTTTTCCAGGGGAGCTGGATGACCGAGGAGGCGTCGGGCACGGCGAATAGATCGGGATGGGCGGGCGTCAGATCGAACCAGGTGGCGAAGCCCGCAAAACCCGCGCCATCCTTCTGCATATCGGCAATGGCTTCTGCGGGAACCAGCTTGGCGCGCTGGCCGCCGAAGAGATCGGTATAACTGATCATGAAATATTTGATGCCCTTTTCGGCAGCAAATTTGGAGAGGTCCAGTGTCACGTCATTCCCCTTTTTTTGAATATCAGACACTTCATCGAAAAAAGACGGGCACATCCTCCCAAATGCGCCCGTCCGTTCTTTATGGCTTAAAAACTGCCTTTGCCCGGGAACCAGTTGGTTCCCGCAAGCGGAACCTGCGCCATGGCGGCAGCCTCCATCGTCAGCGCCACCAGATCTTCCGGCTCCAGATTATGGAGATGGTTCTTGCCGCAGGCACGCGCGATGGTCTGCGCCTCGAGCGTCATGACCTTCAGATAATTGGCGAGGCGGCGGCCGGCGGCGACGGGATCGAGGCGTGCTGCCAATTCCGGGTCCTGCGTGGTGATGCCGGCGGGGTCTTTGCCCTCGTGCCAGTCATCGTAAGCGCCGGCCGTGGTGCCGAGTTTCTGATATTCGTCTTCCCACTTGGGATCATTGTCGCCGAGCGCAACCAGTGCCGCCGTGCCGATGGCGACCGCATCGGCACCCAGCGCCAGTGCCTTGGCGACGTCAGCACCCGAACGGATACCGCCGGAGACGATCAGCTGCACCTTGCGGTGCATGCCGAGATCCTGAAGCGCCTGCACGGCGGGGCGAATGCAGGCGAGCGTGGGCATGCCGACATTTTCGATGAAGACATCCTGCGTGGCCGCCGTGCCGCCCTGCATGCCGTCAAGCACCACCACATCCGCACCGGCCTTCACCGCCAGCGCCGTATCGTAATAGGGCCGTGCACCGCCAACCTTGATATAGATCGGTTTTTCCCAGTCGGTAATTTCACGCAGTTCGAGGATCTTGATTTCCAGATCGTCCGGGCCGGTCCAATCAGGATGACGGCAGGCGGAGCGCTGGTCGATTCCCTTCGGCAGGTTGCGCATATTGGCGACGCGATCGGAAATCTTCTGACCCAGCAACATGCCGCCGCCGCCCGGTTTCGCGCCCTGACCGACGACGACCTCGATGGCGTCCGCACGGCGCAAATCCTTCGGGTTCATGCCGTAACGGGAGGGCAGATACTGGTAAACCAGCGTCTGGCTGTGGCCACGCTCCTCATCCGTCATGCCGCCGTCGCCGGTCGTGGTGGAGGTGCCGGCGATTGTTGCGCCCCGGCCAAGCGCTTCCTTGGCGTTGCCTGACAGAGCGCCAAAGCTCATGCCGGCAATGGTGATCGGCGTTTTCAGCGTGATCGGCTTCCTGGCGAAGCGCGTGCCGAGCGTCACGGTCGTATCGCATTTCTCGCGATAACCTTCGAGCGGATAACGCGAGATGGACGCGCCGAGAAACAGGAGATCGTCGAAATGCGGCACCTTGCGCTTCGTGCCCGCGCCGCGAATATCATAGATGCCGGTTGCCGCCGCGCGGCGGATTTCCGCCAGCGTGTGGTCATCGAAAGTTGCGGATTTGCGCGGCGGGGTGAAGGGGTTGTGATAGCTCATAGGAAAATCCCTCGCCTCAATACGCGTCGGCGTTGTCGATGTTGAAATTGTAGAGCGTGCGGGCCGAGCCGTAGCGCTTGAACTCGTCAGGGCTGACATCCGTGACGCCGGCTTTGTCGAGAAGTTCTGCGAGCTTTTCGAGATGTTCGGGGAGCATCTCCTTCTCGATGCAATCGGCCCCGAGGCTCTTCACCGAACCGCGCACAAAGAGCTTCGCCTCATAAAGGGAATCGCCCAGCGCATCGCCCGCATCGCCGCAGACGACGAGGTGGCCGGACTGGCCCATGAAGGCCGACATGTGGCCGATATTGCCTTTCACGACGATATCGATGCCTTTCATGGAAATGCCGCAGCGCGAGGCGGCATTTCCCTTGATGACCAGAAGCCCGCCGCGGCCTGTGGCGCCGGCATATTGCGAGGCGTCGCCCTCGATGACGACCGTGCCGGACATCATGTTCTCAGCGACACCCGGCCCAGCCGAGCCGTGCACGGTGACGGTGCCGCCATCATTCATGCCGGCGCAATAATAACCGACCGAACCGTGCACATCGACGGTGACGGGGCTGTCGATGCCGACCGCCACGGCATGGTGGCCGCGCGGATTGACGACCTCGAATTCGGTGTCGTTTGCGCCCGAGGAAAGACCGTGGAGCGCCTTATTGAGTTCACGCAGCGGCGTGTGGGAGAGATCGAAAACTGGCATGGATTATGACTTTCAAAACAGGCGCCGATGACGGGGCTCAGGCGGCCTTTTCATGGTCCCAGAAATAGACGGTCGCCGGTTCCGGCTCCCAGACGCGGGCATTTTCAATGCCGGGCAGATTGACCAGAGCGCGATACTCAGAGCCGAAAGCGACATATCGGTCGGTCTCGGCCATGACAGCAGGCTTGCAGGCGATGGGATCACGCACCACGCCGAAACCGGATTTGGTGCCGACGACGAAGGTGAAGAAACCATCGAGATCATCGAGCGCGCCGGTCAGGGCCTCGCCCAGATCCTTGCCCTTGGCCATTTCCGCGGTGAGATAGGCGGCGGCGACTTCCGAGTCATTCTGGGTCTCGAACGTCATGCCCTCGCGCACCAGTTCGCGACGCAGATTATTGTGGTTGGAAAGCGAGCCATTATGTACCAGGCACTGGTCTGCACCGGTGGAGAAAGGATGCGCGCCAAGCGTCGTCACCGCCGATTCCGTCGCCATGCGGGTGTGGCCGATGCCATGGGTGCCCGCCATGGAGCGCACGTCGAAACGGGTGACGACATCCTTCGGAAGACCGGTTTCCTTGTAGATTTCGACGCTGTCGCCGGAACCCATCACGCGCACATTCGGGCGGATTGCGGAAAGAACCGGACGGATACCATCCAGTTTTTCGGCGGGAATATCGAGAACCGCATGAGTGCTCTTCACCGTGATCACGGCATCGACGCCGCTTTCCTTCAGCGCTTCGGCGAGGCCGGAAAAATCGGCGGCAGGATCGGCCGACTGGATCGTCACTTTCGCCCGGCCATTGGCAGCGCTTCCGTAGATCGCGATGCCGGCCGAATCCGGGCCGCGATCGGTCATGGTAACGAGCATGTCCGAAAGCAGCTGACCCAGCTGCGGTTCAAGGCTTTTGTCTTTCAGGAATAGTCCAACAATGCCGCACATCGACAGGCACCTCCATTCGTTTCTGAATGAACGGCTAACATATGGAATTCCATCCCGTCAACTATCAGGAATATTTTTTTCTTCTAAGGCAAATTATCAATCGTTGCCCAGTCGCCTTTGCGGGTAGGAAATGATCGACAGATAACGCGCGGGAAGCTTCACCAATTCCTCCGGCCCGTGCGGCGCATCGGCGTCGAAAAACAGGCTATCGCCGGCCTGCATGGTGAAAAGCTGCTCGCCGTGGCGGTAAACCACCTCGCCTTCCAGCATGTAGAGAAACTCCATGCCCTCATGCTGGAAGGTCGGGAACACGTCCGAATCCTTGGTCAGCGTGATGAGATAGGGCTCGACGGTGACGCCGCTGGTATTGTTGTCGATATGGCCGAGCAGGCTGTATTGGTGGCCGGCCCGGGTGCCCCTGCGCTCAATATTCACGCCCTGCCCCGCCTTGACGAAGGTGGCGCTGCGCGGTTCCTCGAAACCGCGAAAGAAGGCCGTGATCGGCACACCCAGAGCCTTTGAAAGCGTCTGCAGCGTGGTGAGCGACGGCGAGATATTGCCGTTTTCGATCTTGGAAAGCATGCCCACCGAAACGCCGGTGGCCGATGCAAGATCGGTGACCGTGATGCCGAGTTTCTTGCGATAGGCGCGCACCTCATGGCCAATCGCCATTTCCAGATTATTGACCCTTGGCTCGCGGACGGCATGGGGATCCTGCGACAGGAACTGCGCAGTTTCGGTCTTGGTGGTATCCTTCGCCATGGTGTCCTCCGGCATTATCGTGTTTTCCCTTCCTTACAGGAAAACTATTTTAATTCGGAGGAAATCTTTGCCGCAGTGCATTTGGAGTATGGCCGAACCGGGCCTTGAAGCTTCCCGAAAAATGCCCGGCACTTGAGAAGCCGGTGGCGAAGGCCACTTCGGCAATGGAGAGCGGGCTTTGCTCCAGCAGCCGTCGGGCGTGATCGAGGCGGATCGCGCGGTATGTTTCCAGAAACGTCGTTTTCAGATGGGTTGCGAACAGCCGGTCGAGGTGACGCGCGCTGGTTCCCGCCAGTTTCGCCATGGTCTGCCGGTCGAGCGGGCTTTCAATGGTCGTTTCCATTTTTTCCAGCACGGTCAGCAAGGCCGGATGGTTGGTGCCATGGCGCTCGGCGGCGGAACCCCTTTGCGGCGCGCCGGGTTCGGCCACGGCCGTGTGCAGATACCAGTCGCTGACACGCCGTGCGAAATGCGCGCCCATTCTTTGCGAAATCATCGCGTGCATCATGTCGAGGGGCGCGACGCCGCCGGCGCAGGTGATGCGGTCTCCATCGAAAACAAACCGCGCCTGCCGGGGCGTGAGGTGGCCGAAGGCCTCTTTCAGCACCGGCGCATGCTCCCAGTGAATGGTGAAATCGCGGTTTTCTAGCAATCCCGCCGCCGCCAGCACATAAGCGCCGCTGGAAATGCCCCCGATCCGGACACCCTGCCGCGCCAGCCGCCTTAACGTCCCGTAGGAATTTTCCGCAACGATCCAATCCTGCGGCCCGCCCCCCGCGCAGACGAAGATCGTGTGGCATCTCTCGCCTGCGGTGGCGAGTGCCTCGCAGCCGACAATGATGCCGGAAGAACTTCTGACGGCCCCGCCATCGAAAGACAGCGGAACCACATCGTAAAGATCGGTTCCGGCGATCAGATTGGCGGCCCGCAACGGCTCCGCGGCCGAGGCGTAGGACATCAGCGCGAAATTCGGAACCAGAATGAAACCAATGCGCTGGACATTCTTCTGCTCAATGATCGTCATGTCTCTTTTTTAAATCATTATGTCCTTTATTTGCAATTCCCTTTTGAACGACGCCGGTAAGCTTGCGCGATATCGTTCGAGGTACGCAGATGCGCTATTCCGCCTTTTCCATTTTCAAGAACGGCCTTTTCGGCAACGAAGCGTGGAAACCCGCCTGGCGGGACGTGTCTCCGAAACCGCATTATGACGTCATCATCGTTGGCGGCGGCGGACATGGGTTGGCGACAGCCTATTATCTTGCGAAAGAATTCGGCGTCACCAATGTCGCGGTGCTGGAAAAAAACTACATCGGCTCAGGCAATGTCGGTCGCAACACCACGATCATTCGCTCCAATTATCTGCTGCCGGGTAACAATCCCTTCTACGAGCTTTCGATGAAGCTGTGGGAAGGGCTGGAGCAGGATTTCAATTTCAACGCCATGGTTTCCCAGCGCGGCGTGCTGAACCTCTATCATTCGGATGCGCAGCGCGACGCCTATACAAGGCGCGGAAACGCCATGCGACTGCACGGCGTCGACGCCGAATTGCTGGACCACGCCGCAGTCAAAACCATGCTGCCGTTTCTCGATTTCGACAATGCCCGCTTTCCGGTGCAGGGCGGCCTGCTGCAAAGACGCGGCGGCACCGTGCGTCACGATGCCGTCGCCTGGGGTTATGCGCGCGGCGCAGACAGCCGCGGCGTCGATATCATCCAGGGCTGCGAGGTAACCGGCATTCGCCGCGAAAACGGCAGGGTCGTGGGTGTGGAGACCGCCAAAGGCTTCATCGGCTGCGGCAAGCTGGCGCTGGCGGCAGCCGGTAATTCCTCGCAGGTGGCCGCCATGGCCGGGCTGAAACTGCCAATCGAAAGCCATGTGCTGCAGGCTTTCGTGTCTGAAGGGCTTAAACCCTTCATCGACGGCGTCGTCACCTTCGGGGCCGGCCATTTTTACGTTTCGCAATCGGACAAGGGCGGCCTCGTCTTCGGCGGCGATATAGACGGCTACAATTCTTATGCCCAGCGCGGCAATCTGGCGACGGTCGAACATGTCGCGGAGGCAGGCAAGGCGATGATACCGGCGCTCTCGCGCGTCCGGGTGCTGCGCTCCTGGGGCGGCATCATGGATATGTCGATGGACGGCTCACCGATTATCGACCAGACCCCGATCGACAATCTCTACCTGAATGCCGGCTGGTGTTATGGCGGCTTCAAGGCGACGCCCGCTTCCGGTTTCTGCTTCGCCCATCTTCTGGCGCGCGGCGCACCGCAGGAAACGGCAACGGCCTTCCGGCTGGACCGCTTCCGGCGCGGTTATCTCATCGATGAAAAGGGCCAGGGAGCCCAGCCCAACCTTCATTAAATTTATAGCGGGATTTCAGGCGAAACCCGCTCACACTTTTCGCCATCCCGCTATCTGGCGGATCAAGGACATCTGAAATGGCAAGTCTCGTGCCCTGCCCGCATTGCGGGCCAAGACCCAGGGAAGAATTCACCATCAAGGGCGCAGCCCTTCAAAGGCCTGCCGCCGATGCCGGCGCGGAGGAATGGTTCGATTATGTCTATCTGCGCGACAATCCGCGCGGCGCCTATGAGGAATATTGGCACCATACCTCCGGCTGCCGCCGCTGGCTGGTCGTCACCCGCGATACCGCCACCCATGAGATATCCGCCTGCCGCGACGCCGCCGACAAGACGAAAGTGACAAACGCATGAGCGCCAACCGCCTGAAGACCGGCGGTCTGATCGACCGTTCCAAACCGCTTTCCTTCACCTTCGACGGCAAGCCGATGTCGGGTTTTGAGGGCGATAGCCTCGCTTCCGCCCTGCTCGCCAACGGCCAGAAACTCGTCGGTCGCAGCTTTAAATACCACCGCCCGCGCGGCATATTGACGGCGGGTGCAGCCGAGCCGAACGCGCTGATGACCATCGGCCGCGGCGGGCGCACGGAGCCGAACACCCGCGCCACCATGCAGGAGCTTTATGTCGGGCTGGAAGCCAGCAGCCAGAACCGCTGGCCCTCTCTCGAGTTCGATATCGGCGCCTTGACCGGCCTTCTGTCTCCCTTCCTCGGCGCGGGATTCTATTACAAGACCTTCATGTGGCCTGCCGCCTTCTGGGAAAAGGTTTATGAGCCCTTCATCCGCAAAGCCGCCGGTCTCGGCAAAGCAAGCTACGAGGCGGATCCGGATACCTATGACAAATGCTGGGCGCATTGCGACCTGCTGGTGATCGGCTCCGGCGCGGCGGGTCTGGCGGCAGCGCTTGCCGCAGGACGCGCCGGCGCGCGCGTCATCATTGTCGATGAACATTCCCTCGCAGGCGGCGGCCTTCTTTCCGAAACGGCAGCTATCGGCGGCAAGAGCGCTCCGGATTTCGCGGCGCAATGCGTTGCCGAGCTCGAAACCCTGCCGAATGTGACGATGCTGACGCGAACTACGGCTTTCGGCTGGTATGACGGCAATGTCTTCGGTGCGGTGGAGCGGATGCAGAAACATCTGTCCGATCCGAAAGCCCATGTGCCCGTGGAGCGCCTGTGGCGCATCGCCGCCAAGCGGGCGCTGCTGGCAACCGGCGCGGAAGAACGGCCGCTGGTCTTCGGCGGCAACGATGTTCCCGGCGTGATGATGGCCGGCGCCATGCGCAGCTATCTCAATCGCTATGCCGTCAGCCCCGGCACGGCGACGGCAATTTTCACCACCAACGACAGCGGTTATGCGCTTGCCCGCGATCTGGAGGCGCAGGGTGTCGCTCTGGCCGCCATCATCGACAGCCGTGAGCAGGGCAATCCGGGCTACGAAGGCAAGGCGTGCGTCATCAAGGGTGGCGTCGTCTCCAATGCCAAGGGCGGCAAGGCGCTTTCCGCAATTGAGATTTATGCGAATGGCCGGGCGGAGAAGCTGAATGTCGATGCGCTGGCCATGTCGGGCGGCTTCAGCCCCATCATCCATCTCGCCTGCCATCGCGGCGGCAAGCCGGTCTGGTCGGAAGACGATGCCGCTTTCCTGGCGCCCGGCAATCTCAAGGGGCTGGAACTCGCCGGCGCGGTTTCCGCAATAAACGGTATCGCCGCCTGCCTTGAGGATGGCGCGCGGAAGGGCGCAGCGCTGGCGCAAGAGCTCGGCTTTGCATCAACCGCACCGACATTCGGCACGGTGGAAAACGATATCGTGGCCACGCCTGCAAAGCCGCTCTGGTCCATCCCCGGCATTAAAGCGAAAGCCTTTGTCGATTACCAGAACGACGTTCACCGCAAGGATCTCGGCCTCGCCATCCGTGAAGGTTATGGCCATGTCGAGCTCGCCAAACGCTACACCACGAACGGCATGGCGACGGATCAGGGCAAGCTTTCGAATGTCAATGCCATCGGGCTGCTGGCCGAAGCGCGCGGCGTCTCCCCGGCGGATATCGGCACCACGACGTTCCGGCCGTTTTATACGCCCGTCTCCTTCGGCGCACTGACCGGAGCCTATCACGGCCAGCATTTCCAGCCGGTACGCAAATCGCCGCTGCATGGCTGGGCCGAGAAAAACGGGGCCGTGTTCGTCGAAACCGGGCTCTGGTATCGCTCCTCCTGGTTTCCGCGCGAAGGCGAAAGCGACTGGCGGGAAAGCGTCGACCGTGAGGTTCTGAATGTGCGCAAGAATGCCGGGCTCTGCGATGTATCGATGCTCGGCAAGATCGAAATCTGTGGCAAGGACGCCGCCGAATTCCTGAACCGGGTTTATTGCAACGCTTTCCTCAAACTGCCGGTCGGCAAGGCGCGATATGGCCTGATGCTGCGTGAGGACGGCATGATCTATGACGACGGCACCACCAGCCGGCTGGAGGAAAACCGCTTCTTCATGACGACCACCACCGCCTATGCGGCGGGCGTCATGAACCATCTGGAATTCTGTGCGCAGGCGCTCTGGCCTGATCTCGACGTACGGCTTGCCTCCGTCACCGATCAATGGGCGCAGATGGCGATTGCCGGACCGAAGGCACGCGCGATTCTGCAAAGAATCGTTGATGAAGATATTTCCGATGAAGCCTTTCCCTTTCTTGCGGCCCGGGAAGTTTCCCTGTTTGGCGGGCAACTGCATGGACGCCTGTTCCGGATTTCCTTCTCCGGCGAACTGGCCTACGAGCTTGCCGTCCCGGCCGGTTACGGCGAAAGCGTCGCCGACGCGCTGATGGAAGCCGGCAAACCGGAGAATATCATGCCCTATGGCGTCGAGGCGCTTGGCGTGCTGCGCATCGAAAAGGGACATGTCACCCACAATGAAATCAACGGCACGGTGGTGCCCGCCGATCTCGGCTTCGGCAAAATGGTCTCCACCACAAAGGCCGATTTCATCGGCCGGATGCTGGAGCGCGAGGGGCTTTTCGCCGCCGACCGTCCGAGCCTCGTCGGCGTCGTGCCGCTCGATCCAAAACAGTCCTTCCGCACCGGCTCGCATATTCTTGCGAAGGATGCCGCGGCAACGCTGGAGAACGATCAGGGTTATGTGACCTCCAGTGCGTTCTCACCGCATCTGGGTTCGACCATCGGTCTCGCCCTGGTCAAGAATGGCCCTGCGCGACATGGCGAGGAAATCACGGTCTGGAATGGCCTGCGCAACGAATTTACCCAAGCCCGCCTTTGCAACCCGGTTTTTGTCGATCCTCAAAACGAGAAACTCCATGTCTGATTTCAAGCCTGACTTCAAATCCGGCTTCCGGCCGACACTCCGCCCGGTGCTGGGCGCGAAGCGAGCGATTGCCTCCACCGCCATCAAACTCTCCCCTTTTCCAGAAGGCGCGATCATCCACTTTCTGGCCGCACCGGACGCAACGGATCTGGAAGCCCGCCTTCGCGACCTTGCCAAAGGCGATATACGCGCGGTCTCACCGGGCCAATGGTTCATCGTCGGTGAACACCCTCTGTCACACGCTGATATGAAGGCGCTTCTTGCGGCGCTCGAACCTCAGGCGACGGGTGTCGACCAGAGCCAGGGACGCGTTCGCATCCGCATCGAAGGCAAGATGGCCGAGCGGGTTCTGGCCAAAGGCACGGCGGTCGACTTGTCTCTCGCAGCCTTCCCGGTAGGACATTCCGCCGCGACGCTGATCGGCCACATCGCCGCCCACCTCACCCGCGTCGACGGACAGGTCTTCGAAGTCATCGTGCTGCGCGGTTTTGCCGAAAGCCTGTGGGACGACCTTGCCCGGATGAGTCTCGAATTCCAGTGATCGTGTCGGTCAGGTCCAGATGCTTTCGGGCGTCAGGATTTCGAAGGGCACGATCCGCTGCTCAACGGAGGACGAATCTCCGTTCTCGATGCGCCGTAACATCACGTCGATCAACTGCTGCGGCATCCTGTCGAGGGGAAGCGGCAGCGAGGCGGTGATCAGCCCTTCGTTGAGGCCTTTTCGTGTTTCCGGCCCGATATCGTTACAGATGATTTTTATGTCGCGCTGCCGCTCGGCAGGCAGTTCCCTGAGTGCGCGCAGAACGCCCGATATGCCGCCGCCATTGACATAAATCCCCCGGAGTCCCGGTTCGGCAGCAATCATATCCCGCACGATGACATAGGCGTTTTCCGGCTCCTCGTGGGTCAGCAGCGTTTCCGCGACCTGAAGTTCAGGCGTGTTCTCGCGCATATAGGAGCGGAAGCTGGCGTCCGAAACATCCTGGCACTGATACCGATTGCTGCCGATCAGAGGCACGACCACGCCCTCGCCCTTTACCGTCTGGCTGAGGAACCATGCCGCCGTGCGGCCGCGTTTCCAGCTGTCGGTGCCGACAAAGCCCGCGCGGCTTGCCGCCGACAGATCGGATACGTAAGTCACCACCGGAACGCCCCTGCCCCGCAGCTCGTCGATCGCCTGGCTGACGAGCGGATGATCGGCCGTCACCACCGCGATTGCGCCGCAGGATTGTCCCATCTTCAGGAGATTGGCGGAAACGGCCTCCGGTGAAAGATCGTCCTCGAAAACGACATCCGGCTCGATGATGCTATCCGGCCGCTGACGTGCGGCGGCGACGATCCCTTCCGCCCAAAGCCGGTAAAGCGGCCGGTGGGATTGCTGCAGCAGAAAGCCGAGCCGGTGATGGGGCATGGCCTCGCGGCGACGGTCCTTGATGGTACCAAGACCGTAAAAACCGATCTCCTCCGCCGCCTTGAGTATCTGGTCGATCGTATCCTGGCGCACGGCGGTCGAACCGTGCAGCAGCCGGTTGACCGTGGAGATGCTGACACCGGCGGCTTTCGCAAGATCGGTAATGGTCGGTCGGTTCATGACGCCTCACAATCGTATCATCCATGAATGACATTAAATGATATTAAATGCAACATTAAATGAAATATAAATTCCATTCCCATGAAAATGAAAGATATAAATCACCCTGTCATTAGGGCCCGTCGGGAGAATGGGCAGGGAGGAAGCAATGGCATTTTTCAGGAAATTTCTCGCAACGGGCGCTGTCTCGCTCGTGATGGCATCCGGCGCGTTCGCGGCCAATATCGCCGTTGTCGGCGGCAAGAATGACGATGCGTTCTGGAACCTCATCAAAAAGGGTGTCGACGACGCACGCCTCGTGGTCGAGGCGAATGGCGGCAAGGTCAATTACCTGCGTTTGCAGACCTATGACAATTTCGCGCCCGATGTGGTGCAGCTGATCCAGACCGCCATCAGCCAGAAGGTCGATGGCCTCGTCATTCCGAACTGGGTTCCGGAAGGCGAGGACCCGGCGATCCGGGAAGCCATCAATGCCGGTATCAAGGTCATTCTCATGAATGCCGGTGGGCACGAAAAGGCCAAGGAACTCGGCGCGATCAATTATGTCGGCTCCGACGAATATATTGCCGGCGTCGCCGGCGGCGAATATTTCGCGAAACAGGGCAAAAACAACGTCATCTGCGTCAACACTGTTCCGGGCGCCGCCAATCAGGAGGCGCGCTGCAAGGGCGTCATCGACGGCATCACCAAGGCCGGAGGCGCCGGCAAGCAGCTGCCGCTTCCCGCCACCAGCTTCGGCGACGCCACCGCCGTCGCCGAAGCAATCAAGGCGACATTGCTACAGGACAGCAAGATCGACGGCGTCCTGACCATTTCGGCGGGCGATGCGGATTCCGCCGCCATCGGCATCATGCAGGCCGGCAAGACCGAAACCGCCCTGCTTGGCACTTTCGATCTCAACCAGTCCGGCCTCGACCGGATCAAGGACGGGACGCAGGGTTTCGCAATCGACCAGCAGCCCTATCTGCAATCATTGCTGGCCGTAACGCTTCTGGCCTCGGCCATCGATTTCGGAACCGATCTGCCGACCGCCCCGCTGCTGACGGGACCGAACATCGTCGACAAATCCAACATCCAGACCACGCTTGCCGGCGTCGCCAAGGGAGCGCGCTAAGCGGTTATCCATACCCGCTCCCGATCTCCGGCGAAACCGGGGATCGGGCTTTGACGGGAAGGATATCCCCCTCGGCACCTAGGGCCAATATTGGAGTGAACGACGTGAAAAATCTCTCTTTGGGCGACCTTCTGCGCCGCCCGGAATCAGGCGCCTTTCTCGGCCTTGTTTTCGTTCTTGCCTTCTTCGTCATCTTCGGCAGCATCGATTTCCTGAAACCCGCCGGTGCCGCAAGCTGGCTGAATGTCGCCGCCAATCTCGGCATCGTCGCCATTCCCGTTGGGTTGCTGATGATTTCCGGCGAGCTCGATATTTCCATCGGCGCGATGATCCCGGCCGGCGCGCTGACGGTCGCCATTATCTCCGGTTATTACGGCATGCCGATCTGGCTCGGCATTATCGGCGCGCTTGGTCTTGGGGTGCTTGTCGGGCTTATCAACGGCTTTCTGGTGATACGGACCGTGGTGCCCTCACTGATCGTCACGCTCGGCACGCTGTTTGCGGTGCAGGGGCTGATCCTCGGCTTTTCCGTGCTGTTAACCGGCACGACCAGTGTGGCGCTTAGCCCGGCGCAATCCGGCCCCATCGCTAAATTTCTCTTCGGACATTTCATCGGCGGCAGTTTTCAGGTCAGCATCGTCTGGTGGCTGCTGCTGACGGCGATCTATATCTTCTATGTCCATTATTCGCCCTTCGGAAACTGGATCTTCGCCATGGGCGGCGACCGGGTGAGTGCCCGCAATGCCGGCATTCCCACCGACAAGCTGACGGTCACGCTTTTCGTCCTTTCCTCCGTCAGCGCCTCCTTCGTCGGTGTCTGTCAGGCGATCCTCTTCAATGTCGCCCAGGTTTCGGCCGGCATGACCTTCATATTCAACTCCATCATCGCGGTCGTCGTGGGTGGGGTGCTGCTGACGGGCGGTTTCGGTTCAGTAATCGGCATTTTTCTCGGCACCATCACCTTCGCCATCGTCAACCAGGGCATCTATTTCACTTCGTTTGACCGCAACTGGTCGAGCCTCATCATCGGCGTCATGCTGCTCCTGGCCGTGCTGATGAACAACACCTTCCGCGTCATGGCGCTCACCTATTCGCCGAAGAAGAAGTGAGGCTGGACGATGACCACACCCATTCTCGAACTCAGAAACGTCAACAAATCCTTCGGCCCGATCGATGTTCTGCACGACATCTCGCTAAAGGTGCGCGCCGGCGAGGTGCTCTGCCTGCTGGGCGACAATGGTGCTGGAAAATCCACACTGATAAAGACACTGGCCGGGGTTTATCAGCCCAGTTCCGGTGAGTTGCTGATGGATGGCAAGCCGGTCGATTTCGACGGGCCACGCGCTGCGCAGCGCATGGGCATTTCCACCGTGCACCAGTTCGGCGGAACCTTTCCGCTGATGAGCATCGGCCGCTCCTTCTTCATCGGCGCCGAACCCACGAAAGGCTTCTGGCCTTTCCGCATCTACGACCGCAAGAAGGCCAATGAAATCGCCGTCAAGGCGGTGCAGGAATTCGGCATCACCCGCATCGATGACGGCGACCGCCTGATCGGCGGGCTCTCCGGTGGCGAGCGGCAATCGCTCGCCATCGCCCGCGCGGTGCATTTTGGCGCACGCGTTCTGATCCTCGACGAGCCGACGGCGGCGCTGGGCGTGAAACAGGCGTCCCACGTCCTGCGCATTGTCCTTGAAGCCCGCAAGCGGGGGATAGCGGTGATCTTCATCACCCATCAGGTCACCCACGCTATCGCCGTCGGCGACCATTTTGCCGTGCTCATCCGCGGCGCAGTCGCCGCCAATTTTCGCAAGGGTGAAAAATCCCGCGAGGAGATCACCGACCTGATGGCCGGCGGCGAGGCGCTCGCCGATCTCGGTGCCGAGGTGGAAAATTACATGGCCAGCCCTGACGGCCATCCGCCGCAGCAGCCATCCAGTTAAGACATAGAGAAGGATCAAGACCGATGAAAATCGCCATCGACCCCCACATGCACCGTTTCACCAGCCTCGATGAGCTGCCCGCCAAGGTGAAGGAGCTCGGCTACGACTGGATCGAACTCAGCCCGCGCGCCGATTTCCTCGAATGGTTCAAGGCGCCGCGCGTCTTTCCCGAGCGTATCAGGTCCTTCAAGAAAGCGCTGAAAGAAGCCGATGTCGGCATCGCCTCACTGCTGCCGATGTATCGCTGGGCCTCCAATGACGAGACCGAACGGCAAGCGGCGGTGAAACACTGGAAACGCGCCATCGAGATCGCCATCGAACTGGAGGTCGATACGATGAACTCCGAATTCGGCCGCGGACCGCATCCCGACAAGGGTTCCTGCTACTGCTGCCATACCGGCTCGATGATCGAGGCCTGCGAGGATGCCTGGTGGCGCTCGATGGAAGAACTGGTGCCGATCTTCGAGCGCGAAAACATCAACCTGCATGTCGAGCCGCATCCGGAAGACTGGTGCGAAACGCTGCAGCCGGCGCTGGACATCATCCGCACCGTCAATTCGAAGAACGTCAAATTCCTCTATTGCGCGCCGCACACCTTCTATTTCGGTGATGACACCAAGGCGATGCTGCGCGAAGCGAAGGATGTGCTCGCCCATGTGCATGTCGGCGATACCTTCAACCACAAGGCCAGCTCCGGGCTTCGTTATATCCTCAACCCGCCGGGCACGCAGGCGCGGGTGCACCAGCATCTCAATATCGGCCAGGGCGAAGTTCCATGGGACGACTTCTTCAGCACACTTTCCGAAATCGGCTTCGACGGCATCATGACCTCCTGCGTCTTTGCCTGGGAAGACAGGGCCGATGAATCGAGCCGGTTCATGCGCAGCAAGATGCAGGACTATATCGACCTCTATTTCAAGAAATAACGCGGCAAACCGGCGCTGAAGCTGAGGCGGACCCAGCCTCCGGCCACGGCCATTGGCAACATCAAATGGAAAGACGACCGACATGATCAACGGAGAAAGACTGATTTCACGCCCGCTGCGCTGGGCCATGGTGGGCGGCGGACGCACGGGACAGGTGGGTTACAAGCACCGCACCGGTGCGCTTCGCGACGGCAATTACCAGCTCGTCGCCGGCGCATTCGACCTCGATACCGAAAGAGGCCGTGACTTTGGCGTCAATCTCGGCGTTGCAGCGGAACGCTGCTATGCGGATTACAAGGCGCTGATTGCCGGTGAAACGGCACGCGAAGACGGTGTTGACGTCGTCTCCATCGCCACCCCCAATTTCACCCATTACGAGATCACCAAAGCCTGCCTTGAGGCAGGGCTGCATGTCATCTGCGAAAAACCGCTATTCTTCACCGTGGCGGAATGCGACGAGGTGGCGCGGTTGGCCGAACGGAAGGGCCTGATCGTCGGCGTTACCTATGGCTTTACCGGGCATCCGCTCGTCCACCAGATGGCGGCCATGGTCAAGAAGGGAATGCTGGGCGACATCCGTATCGTTGACCTGCAATATACCCACGGCTTCAATGCCGGCGACGATGTGGGCGCGGGCGAAGCCGTCAAATGGCGCACCAATCCCCGCACCGCCGGCCCGACCTTCGTGCTGGGCGATATCGGCACGCATCTTTATTATCTCTCGGAAGTCGTACTGCCGCATATGAAGGTAGAACGCCTGCTCTGCGACCGCAAGGCTTTCATCCCCACGCGCGCGCCGCTGGAGGACCACGCCACCGTTCTGATGCATTACGACAATGGCGCACGCGGCCGTCTCTGGGTTTCCTCCGTCAATGCCGGCAATATGGGATCGCAGCGTTACCGCTTCGTCGGCTCCAAGGCGTCCCTCGAATGGTCAGATTCCCATCCCGACCAGCTGATCTACGAGGTTCAGGGCGAACCCGGCCGCATCCTGCACCACGGCATGCCATATCTGGAACAGGAAAGCCTCGCCATCGACCGCATGGGCGCATTGCATACCGAAGGTCTCGGTGACAGCTGGTCGAATATCTATCTCTGGATCGCCCAGGCCATCGACGCGGCAAATCGCGGTGACAGGGCCTTTCTAAAGACCCACCATTATCCCGGCATCACGGCCGGCACCGAAGGCGTTCGCTGGCTGGAAAACTGCGTCCGTTCGGCCGATGCCGGCGCCGCCTGGGTCGATTTCGCTTAACCAGCTTGGGGGCGCGCCGGACAACTCTCCCGTCCTCCTCCTCTTCAGGCGCGTCCCCATACCTCCTCGGAAAGATGAACGATGAAACTCGCAATTTGTACTGACGTCATGGCAAGCCTGCCCTTCACCGATATGCTCGACAAATGCGTCGCGCTCGGTGTCGAGGGCATCGAGATGACCGGGGGCGGCTGGTCCAGCGGCCCGCATTTCAGGGCCGACGAACTGTTGGCGGATAAGGGGCTTCTCAAATCCAGGCTCAAGGAAATCGAGGCCCGTGGCCTCGAAATCGCTGCGCTGAATTGCTCCGCCAATCCGCTCGATCCCGGCGATATGGGCAAGCGCCACCTGAAGGAGATCGAGGACACCGTCCGGCTGGCGGGCGAAATCGGTGTGACGAAGATCGTCACCATGTCCGGCCTGCCGGAAGCAGCGCCGGGTGACACCGTGCCGAACTGGCTCGTCTACACCAAGAGCTGGCCGAACGAGATGCCGGAGCGCGACCGTTACCAATGGGAAGATCGCGCCTTTCCGCTCTGGCACGGGCTTGTGAAGCTCGCCCGGGAAGCGGGCGTCGAAAAATATGCGCTCGAGAATTTCTCGGCCATGCTCGTCTGGAACCCGGAAACCCTGTTTCGCCTGCGCAATGAGGTTGGCCCGACGGTGGGCATGAATCTCGATCCGTCGCACCTGATGTGGATGGGGGCCGATCCCATCGCCTCTGCCCGTGCACTCGGCAGCGCGATCCACCATTGCCACGGCAAGGACACCCGCATCGAACGCGGACTGGCCGATGTGAACGGGCTGCTGGAACTCAAAGAGGTGACTGACGTCGCCAACCGCAGCTGGAACTATGTGGCGGTGGGCGCCGGCCATGATCTGCAATGGTGGAAGGAATTTTTCTCCGTGGTGCGCATGGCCGGTTACGATGGCTGGGTCAGTCTGGAAATGGAGGATTTCACCATGTCCACCGAGGCGGGCATCCAGTCTTCCATCGACGCCCTTAAAGCCACCATCAGCCGCTGAAACCCGCTCCGGGCCGCAGAAGGCGGCCCGGCGTCAATTGCGCCACGAGGATGCCATGACCAACCGGATCACCATCACCACCGCTCCCTGCTGCTGGGGCGTCGACGACGTCAAGAACCCCCATCTGCCCCATTGGGAAAAGGTGCTGGACGAGGCGAAGGCCGCCGGTTTCGGCGGCCTGGAACTCGGCCCCTACGGTTATCTGCCGCTCGACCTCGAGCGTGTTTCGCAGGCGCTCAATGAGCGCGATCTGAAAATCGTCGCCGGCACGATTTTCGACGATCTGGTCTCACCGGAGAACCGCAACAATCTGCTGCGCCAGACCGACGAGATCTGCGCGCTGATCACCCGCCTGCCGAAACCGGAAACCCATGCCGGCCAACGCTTTTCCGCCCCCTATCTGACGGTGATGGACTGGGGACATGACGAGCGGGACTATGCCGCCGGCCACTCCGACCGCGCGCCGCGCCTCGATGGGGGTGCATGGAACGACATGGTGGAGAACATCCGCGCCATCGCAACGCTTGCCCGCGACAAATATGGCGTGCGCGCCACTATCCACCCCCATGCCGGCGGCTACATCGAATTTGCCGATGAGTTGCAGCAGATCGTCGAAGACATTCCCGCCGATCTGGCGGGCCTGTGCCTCGATACCGGCCATATGGCCTATTCCGGCATGGACCCCGTCACCACGCTTCGCCGCTATTGGGACCGTGTCGACTATATTCATTTCAAGGATATCGACGCCACGGTTTTCGAGGAGGTGATGGCAGAACGCATCCGCTTCTTCGACGCCTGCGCCAAAGGCGTCATGTGCCCCATCGGTCGCGGCTCAATCGACTATCCAGCCATCCGCAGCCTTTTGACGGAACTCGGCTATGGCGGCTATATCACCATCGAACAGGAGCGCGACCCGCGCAATGCCGGCGGCATTCTGGATGATCTGGCGGCCAGCAGGGCGTTTCTTGCTGAGTGTGGGTTCTGAGCGGGTACAATATAGGCAAGTGCCTCGTGCCAAGGATTGACCCGGCGCGGCCAAGTGAAAATAACGGGCAGACTAAGCTTCTGAGTGGAAAATCTTCTGAACGAAAATTATGGCGGAGAGGGTGGGATTCGAACCCACGATACCCTTGCAGGTATGCCGCATTTCGAGTGCGGTGCATTCGACCACTCTGCCACCTCTCCGCATGCGCGAACGCTTGCGTTGCGCGCTCCTCTTAAACATCAATGGCCGGGCTGACATACATGAGAGTGGCCGGTTCGTGCCGGTAATCAGTTCTCTATCATTTGATTGGCACGTTGCGCAAATGGGCAGCAATGCGCGCCCTCTCATCCTGCCTCGTAAGCCTGCCTTAGGAGAGTCTGCGCTTTCTCGAAATCTGCCATTGATCTCAGTATCACCTGCAGGTCGCCGCTGCCGTAATGGCCTATATTTCGAAAATCACGCGTAAAGCCTTCTTCGAGATCCAGCTCCGCAGGATTTAATTTGAGAAAAAGCATTACAGTCCGAGCTTGCGGATAGATTTCCATGCACACGAAATTCTTTAATCGCTTAAATGCTGTGTAGAGCTTGAGCTCCTTGACCTGGACGTCATCACCGAGCCCCACAAGGAATTGGTATACTGCATCGTAGATGTCGCGAAGCTCTGACGATGACTGGGACAGGCGATAGCTCATCCGGTTGCTGAGATAGGGATCGTTGGGCTGTCCTACCTCCGTCGTGTGATCCGCAACTTGCGGCTCAGCCGATGCCTTTGTCACGCTCAACCGTGCGGACTTGGGCGCATGCACAAGCTCGATCATCAACAGGTCATCACCAAACTTACGGTAACGAATAAGCTCGATGTTTCGTGCAATCTGCTTGACTGCGTGCTCGTCATATCGCGTAAAATCGCCGGCAATACAAAGCAGACGCGGCGAGGTCCAATCTACGGCTTTGGCTACCTCCGGCCCCAGGCGCTCCATCACCAGCCATTGAAACTCCTTGCGATGATCGAGCAACCAATCGAGGTAGAAGAGCCCTTGATTGATGACATTCTCATTGACCGAACGCTTATATTCGATGATGACGGGTGAATTGTCTTCATCCACACCGAGCGTATCAATCCTGCCGCCGTGGACTGCACCAGTTGAATGTTCGCTGGCGAGAAATCGAATTCCAAGGAGAGCTTCCAGGTTTGCCTCGAATAACTTCTGGAGCGATTTCTCGACCTGGACGGCAGCACCGGCAAGCTCCGTCACTTGGCCACCATTGAAATGAAACAGCTTGATATCGCTCAAAATTTACTCCGATAAGGATCAGAAATTGCACACAAAGTTCTATTCGCCTTAACGCCGTTGTCCAGATAAATTGCCACGCGGCTCCGATTTGATATTGTGAGCGCTGAGCATGACGGGGAATATGTAACGTGACGACTTTGAGCCTTTCGCAGCTGGAAAACCATCTCTGGAGGGCGGCGGATATCTTGCGGGGATCGATCGATTCCGGCGACTACAAGCACTACATTTTCGGTCTTCTGTTCTTCAAGCGCCTCTCGGATGTCTGGGAGGAGGAGTATGAGGAACGACTGGCGCGCTACCATGATGCCGATCTGGCGGCCGATCCAGATGAGCACCGCTTCGATATTCCCAGGGGCCATTTCTGGAAACATGTGCGCAAGCACACGACCGACATCGGCACCCATCTGAACGCAGCCTTCCGCGCCATTGAAGACGCGAACATGAAGCTGCGCGGCGTCTTCCAGGATGTCGATTTCAACAACAAGGAGCGCTTTCCGGATGCCATGCTGGAAAAGCTGCTGCAGCATTTCGAGACCTATCGCCTGCGCAATTCCGATGTCGAGCCGGATGTGCTGGGCCAGGCCTATGAATATCTGATCGCCCAGTTTGCCGATGATGCCGGTAAGAAGGGTGGCGAGTTCTACACGCCGAAGATGGTCGTGCGGCTGATCGTTGAGTGCCTGAAGCCGGAAGAAGGCATGTCGATCTATGACCCGACCTGCGGCTCGGGCGGCATGCTCTTGGAGGCCGTGCATCATCTGGAGCGTCAGGGCAAGAACCCGAAAAGCCTTTCGCTTTTCGGCCAGGAGCGTAACCTCAACACCTGGGCCATCTGCCAGATGAACCTGTTCCTGCACGATATCGATGATGCGCAAGTGGCGCGTGGCGATACGCTGCTGGAGCCAAAACATCTGACGGGCGACAGCGTGAAGGCCATCCGCACCTTTGACCGGGTGTTGGCCAACCCGCCCTTTTCGCTGAAAAGCTGGGGCCGTGATGTCTGGTCGAAGGGGGACGCCTATGGCCGCGACCGCTATGGCTGCCCGCCAAAGTCCTATGGTGACCTCGCCTTCGTGCAGCATATGGTGGCGAGCCTTAAGGAGGATGGCGTCTGCGGTGTGGTGCTGCCGCATGGCGTGCTGTTTCGCGGCGGTGCCGAGGGCAAGATCCGTGAGGGACTGATCACGGACGATCTGATCGAGGCCGTCATCGGCCTTGCACCAAACCTCTTCTATGGCGCCGGCATTCCGGCCTGCGTCCTGATCCTGCGCAAGCAGAAGCCGGCAGCGCGCAAGGGCCAGATCCTGATCGTCAACGGCGCCGAGCATTTCGTCGAAGGCAAGGCGCAGAACCATCTGTCGGAGGGCAATGTCGCCACGCTGGCGAAAGCCTATGTCGACTTTGCCGATGCCGAGCGGCTGGCGCGGGTGGTGCCATCAAGCGAAATCGAGGCGAATGACTTCAACCTCAACATCAGCCGCTATGTGCATCTGGGTGAAGAGGCTGAAGAGGTTGATGTTGCTGCGGAAGTGGAAAAGTTGGTCGAACTTCAGGTCGAAAGGGATGCGGCGGAAGCCCGGATGATGGGCTTTCTGCGGGAGCTTGGCTATGTCGCATGAAGTGCCGGAGGGGTGGAAGCTGAACCCGCTGACGGATTTGGCCAACTATATTAATGGGCGCGCATTTAAGCCTGAGGATTGGGTGAGCAGCGGTCTACCCATCATTCGTATTGCGAACATGACCAATTCAGATGCTGCCTTCAACTTCTATGAGGGCGAAGACATCGATGATGGTCACTTGGTTCGAAATGGAGATATTCTTTTCTCATGGTCAGCGACGCTCTCAATCCAGAAATGGACAAGGGGGGCAGCAGTATTGAATCAGCACATATTTAAAGTCGTCCCAGCAGAGTCTGTTCAGCCAGATTGGCTACTTTACGTCCTCCAGAACGAAGTCGAACGCCTAGCCGACCAATCGCATGGCAGCACCATGAAGCACATCAAAAAGGGAGTGCTTAAAACGCATCATGTCGGCGTGCCCCCACTCCATGAACAACGCCGCATCGCCGAAGTCCTGTCCAGCGTCGATGAGGTCATTGCGGCAACGCGGGCGGTGATCGAGCAGACCAGAAAGGTCAAGCAGGGCGTGCTGGAACGCCTGCTTACCAAAGGCATCGGCCACACCCGCTTCAAGCAGACGGAGATCGGAGAGATCCCGGAGGGGTGGGACCTTGCCACGCTTGAAGAGCTTCTTGCTGACATTCCCAACCCGATGCGCAGCGGTCCCTTCGGGAGTGCGCTGAAAAGCGAAGAGCTTGTGGAAACTGGCATTCCCTTCCTCGGGATCGACAACATTCAAGTTGAGCAGTTCATTCGCAACTACAAGCGCTTCCTTTCAGAAGACAAGTTTCGGCAACTACGGCGCTTTGCCGTGAACCCGAATGATGTCGTGATCACGATTATGGGAACCGTAGGGCGCTGTTGCGTCGTCCCGCCAGATATTGGCGAGGCTGTTTCATCGAAGCATATCTGGGCGATGAGCCTGGACCATGAGCGATACATTCCTGACCTGGCCTGCTGGCAAATGAATTTCGCGCCATGGATCGTCAGTAAATTTACTACGTCTGCCCAAGGCGGCATTATGAGCGCGATTAACTCAGGCATTTTGAGGAAGCTGGTATTCCCTGTCCCCGGCTTAGAAGAACAGCGCCAGATCCTTCAGATATGGCAATCGTTTCAACGTGAACTTCAGGTCGAGCAAGCGAAACTGCAAAATCTGGAGGAACTCAAATCCGCTCTGATGTCCGACGTCCTCACCGGTCGCAAGCGTGTGACCGACACCCTGCTCATGGCAGCGGAGTAAGCGCCCATGAGCCACGGCCCCGAATGGCATTTTACCGAGCGCCCCACGATCGAACATCTCAAGGCCATGGGCTACGGCTTTATTGCGCCGGTCGAGCACTCAGCTCTTCGCGATGGCGAGAACCAGGTTCTGTTTCGCCCGCATCTGGTCGAGGCGCTGATGCGCATCAACGGGATCGACCGCGCGTCTGCCGAGGCCACCTATGGGGAACTTGCGGCGATCAGCGATAACGAGGCCTGGCTGAAGGTGCTGCGCGGCGATTATGCTCGCAAGGTGACCGGCCAGGAGACCCGGCAGACGCTGCGGGTGATCGACTTCTTTACGCCCGGCAACAACCAGGTCTCCGTGACGCATCAGCTGCGGGTGAAGGCGGAGCATACGCGCAAGCCCGATGTGGTGGTCTATGTCAACGGCATTCCGCTGGTCGTGATCGAGGCCAAGAGCCCGCTCAACGTCAAGGACAAGACCGGCGAGGCCTTTGAGCAGATCAAGCAATATGAGCAGGACATTCCGCGCCTGTTCTTCTCCAATATCTTCAACATCGTCACCGACGGCGCCCTAGTGCTCTATGGCGCGACCGGCTCCGGCTCCAAATATTACGCAGAATGGCGCGACCCATGGCCGAAACGGGAGGCTGATTTTCCCGATACGCTCGCCAAGGGTCTCTGGTGCCTGCTGGAGCCCAGCCGTCTGCTGGACGTGATCGCGCATTACGTGGTGTTGGAAAAGACCGAGACCGGCACGATCAAGAAAATCTGCCGCTACCAGCAGTTCCGCGCCGTCAACCGCATCGTCGAGCGCGTGATCGAGGGCAAGCACCGCCAAGGGCTGATCTGGCACACCCAGGGCAGCGGCAAGTCGCTGACCATGGTGTTTGCCGCGCTGAAGCTGAAGACGCACCGGACAATCCAGTCCGAACGGCTCACCAACCCCAACATTCTGGTGCTGACCGACCGGGTGGATCTGCACAGCCAGATCAGCGGCACCTTTGTCGCCTGCGGCTTGCCGAACCCGACGCCGATCGAGAGCATTAAGGATCTGCATGCGCTGATCCGCAGCGGCAAGGACGGTCACACGGCGCTTTCCACCATCTTCAAGTTTCAAGGCTCTAAGGAGGCGATTGCCAATTCCGAAAACTGGATCGTGATGGTGGACGAGGCGCACCGCACCCAGGAAAAGGATCTCGGCGCCTATCTGCGCGCAACGCTGCCGAACGCGCTCTTCTTCGGCTTTACCGGCACACCGGTGAGGAAGGATGATAAGAACACTTATGAGAATTTTGGTGTGCCGGGAGAAGGCTATCTCGACAAATACGGCATCGACGACGCCGTGGCCGATGGCGCGACCGTGCCGATCTATTATACCGGCCGCAAGACCGACTGGCATATCGACGAGGCGAAGATCGACATCCTGTTCGACACCTGGTTTGCCGAGCTGGACGATGACAAGCTCAACGAGATCAAGAAGCGCGGCGTCCAAATCGAGGATCTGGTCAAGCATCCGCGCCGCATCGAACTGATCGCCTATGATATCTGGACGCATTTCAAGCAATATGCGCAGCCGGACGGGTTCAAGGCGCAGATCGTCGCCATCGATCGCGAGGCGGTGATCCTCTACAAGCAGGCGCTGACCAAGGTCATTGTTGAGGATCTGAAGGCCGAGGGCCTGGAGCCTGCCGAGGCGCTGACGCGCGCCGATGCCATGTCGGCCTGCGTCTATTCGATCAACCAGGAGGACAGCAAGCCGAGCGAGGATGCCCACAAGCAGGCGATCCGCACCAAGCTGAAGGCGTATTATCTGGATGCCGAGGCGGAAAAGCTGGCGAAGAAGGCTTTTGGCCGTAAGGGCGACAACCCCCAGTTTCTGATCGTCTGCGATAAACTGTTAACCGGCTTCGACTGCCCGATCGAAAGCGTGATGTATCTCGACAAACCGCTGAAGGAGCACGGGTTGCTGCAGGCGATCGCCCGCACCAACCGCGTCTCTGACGCCCGGAAACGTAACGGGCTCATCGTCGATTACATCGGCGTTTCCGGTCACCTTGAGGAGGCGCTCTCTTCCTACCGCGCCGATGACGTGAAGAACGCCATGCGCGACCTGGACGACCTGCGCAACCAACTGCGGGCAGCCCACTCTGCCGTCGCCGCGCTGATGAAGCCGGTGAAACGCAAGGCGAGCGACAAGGACGCGCTCAAGGCGGAATATGATGCCTTCGTGAAGCTGCTGGGCACCGAGGACAAGTGGTTCGACTTCAAGGCCAAAGCCCGCAGCTTCATCGCGCTCTATGAAACGCTGAGCCCGGACCCGAGCGTTCTGGAGTTCGCCGCAGACCTAAAGTGGGTCGCAAACTTCCTGCTCTACGGCACCCAGCACTTCGAAAAGCGCCAGGCCTTCGACCAGATGAATTACAGCGAAAAGATCCGCGAGATGCTGGAGAAGCATCTGGAGGCGACGGGTCTGAGCGTCACCGTCAAGCTGCGCCACATCACCGATCCGGAGTTCTGGGAGGATTTCGATCCAGCGGGCAAGACTGAGGAAGACCTGATGACTGCCGCGATCCGCAAAACGACGGAGCTGCGCAAGACCGTCACGGAGCGGATCGACGATAGTCCGCATCAGTATGGCAAATTCTCAGAACGCCTACGTCAACTCCTGGAAAAGCTGGAAAGTGCGCAGCTGAGTTGGTCGGAGAAGCTGAAAGCAGCCGAAGAGCTGGCGAAGGATATCACTGCTGAGGATGCAGCTCATGTCGAGGCGGGTCTGTCACCTGGCGCATATGGCATCCTGCAGATTTTGAACGGCTTCACCTCCGGACCGCAGGGCGAGGATCTGGCAATCCGGTTGGAGAAACTTTACTCCGACCCCGTGACCGCTCCATCAGGCTGGTGGCAGAAAGACGGTCTGCGCAAGAGCCTGCGCCAGCAGGTGAGATCCATGGCGCATCTCGCCGGTCTGACGCAGCTCAGGGAAATCCCGGAAGAGGTGGAGGCCTACGCGCTCAAGCATTTCGCGGGGCAGTGACATGGCCGTCTATCGCATCGGCAGCCAGGAGATTGAATACACGCTGCGGCGATCACCCAGGGCCCGCAAGGCAAGCCTCAGCGTCACGCCGAAATCCTTCGAGCTCTTGGTCCCGGAGGCTGCCACCGACGAGCAGATCATCGCCGTGCTGGACCGCCGGCGCGCCTGGATCATTGAGACCGTGCAGCATATGGCAGAACGCGCCCGGGCGCAGACGCGCGTCTACCAGTTTGTGACCGGCGCCAAGATACCCTATCGTGGTCGGATGGCGAGGCTCACCATCGAGCCCTTCGATGGCTCCCTTGTCGAGGTAAGCTATCGCAACGGCTTTCAGATCCGCAAGCCCGCAGACCTGTCGCCTGAGTCATCCGACACCATCATCGAGAGCGCGCTCCGGCTCTGGCTGAAGCGCCGAGTGCGCGACGACGCCCGCGACTTCGTCCGCCGGCATGGCGAGCGGCATGGGATGAAACCGCGCGGAGTCCAAATCAAGGACCAGAAACACATGTGGGGCAGCTGCGGCCAGGACCGGCAGATCAACCTCAACTGGCACCTGATCTTCGCGCCGAAGCCGGTGCTCGAATATGCGGTAGTCCACGAGATGTGCCATCTTAAGCACCGCAACCACGAGCCGGAGTTCTGGGACCTCGTAGGGCGCGTGCTGCCGGACTGGCAGGAGCGCAAGGCCTGGCTCGACAAGAACGAGCACATGCTGGGATGGGAGAAAGTGGAGGCGGTGAGATAATCAGACTGTTTTTTGGGGATCTTGGGGAATGTGCCATATGATCAATCTCAACGAGACAGCGCTCCTCGGCATCGATGTGGGCTTTTCAAAATCAAGGGCGACCACTGGCATCGCCTGGAGCAACAACGGCGAGTTTGGAGCAGCCAGGACGCACTCGGATTGGGAACGTCGTAGGCAGCACATTCCAGCGTCTACGAGGTTCTCTGTGATAGCCATCGACGGGCCGCTAGTCCCTGTCGGTTCCGATGATAGCTTGGACCGATTGTGCGAACGCCTGTTCATTCGAGGCACATTCCAGACGCGATGTAAGCCGGGCCTAAGCAATCATGGTTATGGGAAAGATTTGCGAAGGGCTGCCGCTGAGACGGCAAATCAGGTGCTCCATCTGGCTGAGCATAACACAGGCGTATCGAACGCGATCCGTCAGGACACCTTCATCATCGAAGCATTTCCAAACGCCTTTCTGGGGGTTCTGTTGCCAGAGGCACGGTTTGCCTCGCCAAAGGCAGGTAAACGCAAGAAATTCGATTGGCTGTATGATCATGCCGTCGATAGTGGTGTCCTCGCGGACCTCTTCCTAAGCATTGAATGGAAGAATGCTGAGCTGATAACCGCAGTTCTTGACGAGCGCGACCACGAAAAGCGGGCCGCGTGGATCTGCTTGCTCACTGCGGCGTGTGCTGCGAGCGGCAAAGCTGAGGTCGTGGGCGATAATATAGGCGGCTGGTTCTGGCTGTCACCCCAGGATCAATGGGCCGGATGGGCGCGGGAAGCCCTCAAGAAGAACATGTTGGCTCTGGCGTAGCGCTTTTTGACTCAGGGGAGCTTGCTGGCTGGCTTAGTGCAGCAATGCGTTGTATCGCAGTGCAAAGCATGAGGCGTGCGCCGGTGAGTCTCTCTGGCGTTTTTGCAGTGTCGCGACTACCAGTTGCGTCGATTGATTCCGGACCTAGTTCACAATGCCGAAGAAGCAGAAACGCGACAGCGCCTATTACGAAGAGCGATTGAAAAATGAGTCCCCGCTGGTTTATGCTGATCTAAGGGCCGGGAAGCACGAGACGATCACTGAGGCTGCAATAGCTGCAGGGCTGAAAAAGCCGAGAACGCGCCTGCAAGAAATGAAGAATGCGTGGGTGAAGGCATCGTCCTCAGAACAAGGCGATTTTTTGCTCTGGCTGACCCGCACCGGCGTCAGTTTATCACTAGCACCATCTCCAACCCCCGGCCTCCCATTCACTGTTGCCGTAGATCGCAGACTGAGCCCGGCAGCCGTTCTTCGCATAAGCGAGGTTATTGCCAAGCGTCATTTGCAGCCGGGCGACGTCATGGCGGAGATGGGCTACCCGAAGCTCAACGCGTCGCTGGGTCGAGCCCTTCATCGTGGAGACAGGCTGCAGCCGGACCTGATCACTGCCTTGCAGAAATGGTTGACGGCGAACGCCTCAGTGTAAGCGGCCACTGCCACGCACAACGCTATTCCGCAATTTTCTTAGCTACGACAGCTTTAAGGTCGGCTGCTTCGCTCTTGTAGATGCTGTTCAACGTGTTCAGAGCATCCGCATCTTCCGGATAGCATTTTGAGCCACGAATGCTAGCTT
Source organism: Agrobacterium sp. P15N1-A (assembly GCF_044626815.1). NCBI lineage: Bacteria > Pseudomonadati > Pseudomonadota > Alphaproteobacteria > Hyphomicrobiales > Rhizobiaceae > Agrobacterium > Agrobacterium sp. P15N1-A. The sequence goes on from NZ_JBIUPF010000004.1 coordinate 338,905, forward strand.
CTGACTGCCTACGCTGCTGAAAATGAGAGATCACGCCGCTTATCTTCAACCCTGGCACATCCATCAATGTTTCGATGACCTGGCCCTCAAGCATTGGATCAACTGCGATCTTGCAGCTGTCTGAAATCGCCCTGATCCGCGCCGCCGTTGTCGCCAACACATTGACTATGGCGCTCAGTTCATCTGCAGCCCCCGCAGGGCACGAGAGTAACGAACTGACGACAGCGATCACGATGGGCTGTGACTTCATTTTCATTGGCAATACCATTCATAAAGGCACCGCACAAAAGGGAAGGGTTCCGTCATAACGAACCAGCGTTCCGGCACGTCGCGCTAAGGTGTTGATTTCCCTTAGCGTCGCGAGCGCTGTTAACAAAAACCCCATGCCGCACAAAAAGGTTCCTTTAAATCAATGGCTTGGCGGGTATTCTATGGTGAATACCCACCCTGGTTGCAGGATCAGAACGGAATCGATATGCGCAATTTCGGATACGCTCGCGTCAGCACGACCGAGCAAAACATGGACCTTCAACTCAAGGCACTGAATGCGGCTGGTTGCGTCAGAGTATTGACCGACGAGGGTTTCTCCGGCGCGAATTTTTCGCGACCCGGACTGAATAAAGTGCTGCGGGTCCTGCGAAATGGTGACACATTGACCGTCTGGCGACTGGATCGCCTCGGTCGCTCTCTGTTCGAGCTACTCAAGCTCGTCCGGGATCTCAACGAGCGCGGCGTCGAGTTCCGATCGCTAAGCGAAAGCTTAGATACCAGCACCTCAGGAGGCCGACTGCTGCTGCACGTCCTCGCGTCGATGGCTGAATTTGAGCGGTCGCTGATCAGCGAGCGAACGCGTGCAGGCATGGCTGCGGCTCGGGCTCGCGGCAGCCGAATTGGCCGGAGACCAGCGATGACAGCAGAACAACTCATCGCTGCTAGGGCGGCAATCGATATTGATCATCGCTCGGTTGCCGATGTTGCGGGTGAATACCGAATTCACCCGCGCACCCTTGGGCGGCTGTTGCGAGAACAGCAACCTCGTCAATTTGAATCAGCTTGAATGTGGCACGGCGTTCGTCGACACAGCATGCATTTTCCGTCATGCGACGGGAGCCATGTGTCCCTCCTCTTCTGCAAGCTTCTGGTTTAGCACGGCAACCACGTCGCCATAGGTGCGACGCTTATCACGCCACATGGGGTAGAGCTTGCCGCAGAGCCTGCGAAATTCAGGCTCGTATTCGAGAGGGAAAGGTTCCGGATCAAAAGCGAGGCATTCGCACAGCTGGCGTAGAGTCAAGCGGCAGCCGTCGTGAACACCAACGCAGTAGCTGTCACGGATGTAGGCGTAGTAATTGACGCGGTTTCGAAAGAACCGGCGTATATCAGTAAAGTTCATTTTGATTTCCTTAAATAGCAAAAGGCTGCGACCGCGCTCTCCCGGAACGCTCTCTATTTCGCAGCTGATGGCTGAAACGACTTGCCGGAAGGATATCACCTCGTAATCGTTCCCTATATTTACATACTCTTTGAAAGCAGGAGGTATTATAGGGAATGATTACATCCCGGCTCGGCGTTCAGTGGCAAGACGTGACCGGAGCGGCACCTGCCTTCCTACGATGGTTCGCGACGTTTATAGAGATCCGCTTCCGGTCTGCGTCCAGAACAGGGGATGCGGACCCGGTGATCTCGACGGTGATATCGATGGCCTCAGCAGATGCGGCGCTACATCTAGCTATTAGCGGGCACAGGTCGCACGGCGCACGATTGACATCGATGGTCTCGGCGATTCCGAAACAGCTGGGGAGTAGATCTGCCTGATCAAGCTTGACGACCGGCCTGACCTCCCAGGCACGATCGTCGGCTGCGGTCTTCGCACGGCGCGTAAGTTCTGCGAGATCGGCGTTCGGAGGCGCAAGGGCCAGAGCCTGCTCCAGGGGCAGGTGACGCTTAATGAACACGCGGTCTGCGATCTGATCAACCAGCGGCCTGTGCTCATCCCGCATCTCTGAAAGCATGAGCTCACGAAAATGCTCCTGCGGCGGCAAACCAATGTAGTTCTCTGCGCGGTAGTGCGGGATCTCTGCAACGCTCTTCATGCGAAGCGGGAGCGCATCTTCAACGTGCTCATCGAACAATGCCCGCCATGCCTCTCCATTCTTCTTCGAGGCATGAAGCTGGCCCGGCCTCATGGTCCAGTAACGCTTGCGACGCGACGCAAAGTCAAAGCTGAAGTCGACCAACAAATCGTAAGGGACAAACATCTCGTCCGTCCGTGCGCGTGCGCGCCAAAGTTCGGTATACCAGGGTGCGCGGGCAGCGGGGATTGCTCCCTTGATGACCGATACCTTTTCAGCAAGCCCGACATCAAAGTTGCGCCTTACATAACGCCGGAGCCCAGCAACGTAGTGCTGTCCGAAGATCATCGTCGCCTCCACCGGGGACATGAAGCGGTAGTCAAACCAACGCCTCATCATCAGCTGGCTCTCGTCCTTCCAGTCCCTGGGGTGGAGGACAGTCCGCATGCGAACGACATCTTGAATCCGCTTATCAAGCTTTGCTTTATCCATTGGCACAGGTTCTCCTTCGGGCGACAGAAGTCGTCCGGCTATTGTTCTTCGATGATGGGCAAGCGCTTGCTCACTTACAGTTATAGCGAGATGCCGATGCGAGCGCATACGATCGCCAAAAAAACTTTTGAGCCTCGACTTAGGCGCTTTGACTCGAGGTTTCGCGTGTGCGGCTTCCATTGATCAGGGTGATGAAATTCAAGGCCAGGAAGATGGAGCTCGCCTGTGAGCTTCCCTGTCGATTTGCGGCATGGGAGGATAGGTCACCGGAACGTCGCCACTACGGAATGCATCCCCATCGTGCAGCTTAATTTCTTCTAGGACTTCGATGTCCACGATCGAACTGGATCATGATTGACCATCTCCACAGCCCTGGCAGAGGAGGTTCAACGGCACCGGGTGGACGTGAACGAGAGGCGGACGCCCCGCTCTGGATCGTCCACGGAGAGTTTTGGCGCATGGGAGCGTTCGACAGCTGTCAGCTCCTATTCGCAGATCACGTTAATCCCCATACACTGGCACACGGATATAGATTGATCTACGCATGTGTCCTGTCGCGCTAGCGGATATGTTTTCTCCACTGGCACCCAAGGGATCGGCAGCGTCTACTAGCTGGCTCACCAGTTCGGCGGTTCCAAGGTTTGGCAGTAAAGGCTGCTTGGCTGATAGGAAACGAAGAGGAAGGCGCGAGATGCAACTCAAGCGCGTTGCATAACCTTTACATCAGCACCAAAAACGCTTGAAATGGGAAAAATCCGCAAGGTGATGTAAACATCATGACAAGGTTGGGTCTAAATCGGCAGCGTTTTTGAGGTTGGAGGCGAGGTATAACACAACCTAAGATACACATTTATGACCGATTTCGTCCCTCGACCTTGACGGATTTGGCGCTGAGGCAAGATTATGTAAACATAGCGCAAGGCGACGGCATTGGCGTAGATGGATCTACCCGAGACGAGTGACCAGATCATCAGCAGCAAGATGCGTGTAGCGTTTCAACATACGCATCTCCCTATGCCCGCTGATGCTGCTGACCTCGATCACGTTCAGCCCACGCTCGAAGAGGCGGCTGACGCCCTCGTGACGCAAATCGTGAAATCTTAGGCCGGTGATGCCAACCCGAGCCAACAGACGATACCACACTTGCTCCAGGGAACCGGGTTTCATCGGAAAGACGATAGCTTGATCTACGTCTGCGAGTGACTTCCAGTCCATCAGTGCATCGAAGGCACGCTGGGACAGCGGCACCTCGCGGCTGGTTCCGTTCTTAGTCATCGCCAGACTGATCACCCTGCGATTGTGCGAGACATCCGCCCATCGAAGGCCGAGAAGCTCGCCACGACGCATCCCTGTCTCGATCGCTAGGATTAGCAGCGTCCGGAAGTAGGGAATCTTTCCACCAGCACAGCCATCGAGCAGACGCTGCTCCTCGTCGCCGATCAGTCGGCGGCTCCGCTCATTTCTTATCACCGGACGACGAACCAACTTCACGACATTCTTTGCAAGCGGCAGCCCCCAATCGCGGATAGCGACCTCAAGGACATGGCTGAGGATGGCAAGCTCGCGGACAGTGGTAGATGGAGCCACCGACTGGAGCCTTTCATCACGAAATGACGCAATGTCCTGCTGGCTCAGTCCGATCATCGTCCTGTATGCGAGTTCGTGGCGACGGAGCACGTCGATCCGCTGTATCTCTTGGACCGAGCCACGCTTCAAAGGCGACACTTCGCGCTGGTAACGTTCAAGAAGCTGCCCGAGCGTAGTGATTTCGAGTATTTTTGTGTCCGGCGCAGCTCCAAACCTATCAACCTGCGCCTCAAGGTCGCGCGCCCACTTCTCGGCTTCGAGCTTCGTGTCGAAAGATTTGCAACGCGGCTTCATACCACGCCGACGAACCTGCGCCTGCCATCTTCCCCTGAGTTTTCTGATTGTCGCCATCGTGATCTCCAACGTTCATTGTCGATCAAGCGTAGGATGCCCCGACGAGGGGGCCAAGGATTAACCCTGCGCAGCAATCACACGCTTTAACTGCAATCAAAAATCATAGGCGATTTATGATTGAGCGCCTTGCATGCGCGGCGTCAGTATAGTTTGATATGCATGGGTAAAGGGTATTGCGTATGCGTGGATTACTTCGCTTTGTTAGCGCCAGCGTTATTTTAGCGGCAACTTTTTCCGGAGCATTTGCCGGAGAGAGAACATTCGGCCCTTTTGCTGTAAGTGACGCAAATCCGGACGTGATCGCATTGAATGGCGACATCGACGTCAATTCAGGCCTAAATTTTCGCCGCGCGCTCCAAGCAACGCCAAATGCGAAGCTCGTCACTCTCAATAGTCCCGGTGGCAATGTCCAGATGGGCTTGCTCATTGCGGACGATATCCATCAACGTAAGCTGGCGACCTACATTCCAAAAGAAAGCAAGTGCTTATCAGCCTGTTCGTTCGTCTTTCTCGCCGGTAATGAACGGAAGGTCGATGGAGCCCTGGGTGTTCATCAGATTTCGTCCGACTCGCCAGACCTCGTAGGCGCACAACTCGCGATCTCGGACATTATCGAAGTCCTCAATCGCTTTGGGACGCCCGTGGACGTCATGCACGTCATGTTTAAGACGCCGCCTGATGATATGCATATATTCAGCCAAGACGAGGTGGATAAATACAAGCTCAATCGAACGGCGCATGAGCGATCAACGACGCCGACGATTGTCGACGTTCCCGTTGCAGTCGCTGGCCAAGATAGTGACCAGAAACCAAGTGATGCGAACCTTCTGGGAGATGGTCCCACGTCGCCCTCTGCGCCAGACTCAAAACAGCAGGCAAAACTGTCAACCCTCGACGAATTTACCCGGCGACCCAATCGCATTGCTATCTACACCGGGCTGGACCTCTTCGGTGACGACATCTCATCGCAGCGTGTCGTCGACGCCAGCGAATGTGCTCAACGTTGCCTGATCATGAACGGCCAGTGCAAAGCTTTCACATACAATGCCAACCCCAAAATCAAGAGAGGCCCGAACTGCTTCCTGAAATCGAACGCGGGACGAGCCGATGGAAATAGCGTTGCGTTTTCGGGCCGCTTTCTGAGTGGAGCCGAAGCAGATCCATCTGCCATCACGCTTGGAACGATCGATCCGCAATCAGCGCTGTTTGATGACGTCGATTTACCCGGTGGCGATTTATCTCGGCGTCCAGAACGTTCGGCGAAGACTCCTCTGGAATGTCGTCTGGCTTGCATCGATGAGAAGCAGTGCGTGGCCTTCACGTATATTAAGCCAAAGAAGGAATGTTGGCTGAAAGGCACGCTCGGAACGCCCATGCCTGGCAAAGGAATGGTATCCGGACTGAAAAAGCTGGAACGGTTTGCACCCGCCAAGATCATTAGCCTAGACTGAGAAATTTCCATGAACTCACCATCCCCTAATATTGAGTTAGATCTTGAAAAGCTCCTTAACGACAGCGAATTCCAGCACCTTGACAAAGAATTTGATCATTTCTGCCCTTTCGAAGCATTGGGGATGGTTCGCTCGGAGGTTCGGCACGGTAATTTTCTTGCCTACATGCTCAATCCGGGTCGGCCTCACGGGTTCCATAGCGAAGTGCTCAGAGCATTTCTGCTGGCAATCTCACGAACAACTCTACCTGCGAGCGGCGAGTTTCATTTGAAACCTTTGGATGTTCATCTGATGGATATCGAGCAGGCTGACGTTCGACGCGAGTGGCGCAATATTGACCTACTCATCATCATTCAATCGGAGAAAATAGTTATCCCGGTGGAATTGAAAGTGGAATCGACGCAAGGCACCGATCAGCTCCGTCGGTATCGAAAAATCGTCGAAAGCCAGTGGCCCAAGGAGCAAGGATGGAAGCAGGTTAACGTATTCCTCACGAAGTATGAGGAGGAGCCGCTTGACGGAGACTATTGGCAGCCTCTGGTAATAAATGATCTTGCAAAAGAGCTGGAACTGATCTCTGGCAAAACAAATACGGGTCCGGGCAGTGAAAGCTTAGCAGCGTATCTTAGGATGTTAAGGAGACACCATTTGGATGACGTTCGCTTAGAAGAAATCGCGCGCAAGCTTTGGTCTCGTTATGGACAAGCGCTTGATTTCCTGTCCGAGAGAAAACCCGACGCCGCTGGGAATTTTTTCGAAGCCCTAAAGGACCGAAAGGTCGATATTGTTAAGTCGCTGACCGATAGCGGACTAAGCGTCGTTTTGGACGCAGATTATAAAACCATCATTCGCTTTGCGTTTGAATCTTGGGATTCCCTTCCAGGATTCAAAAAATCTACCTGGACGGAAAGCAAACGTCTAGTTCTGTTGGAGCTTAAACGTGAGGGGTCGAAAGTTAACGCCTATCTTTATCTTGGACCTGGTGAAGAAGAGTTCCGAAAGGATTACGTGTCGTTGCTAGTCGGAACTAGGTTGCATAGGCCGAACGCGAAAGTTGGCAGGGATTGGATGTGTCTTGCCAAAGCTGAGATGCTCAGCGGTCAAATCGATGATGACACAGATTTGGACAGGTCGATTGAAATTGTAACAAAGAACCTGCAGTTGTTCGCGCGCCGTGTCTTTGACCATTTCGATCCAATTCTTTCCCGCATCCCACCGGCGCGAGTGAGCATTGGCGTGCCGTCGTAAATCCGGTGTGTTATGCTGAATCTGCATGATTGGCACGCTGGCCTCCGAGAAGGAGACAAGAATCACATAGACACTTTCATCTTCCAGCCGTCAGCCACACTGACCGAGCGGGACCGCAGGACCATCACGCGATGGATCAAGCCAGTGACAGGATGCGTCGTTGAACAATGAGGAGCCAGCAGAAGTGCTGATCGTGCCAGAACATCCCAGAAAAATTTCACGAATTGCAGCAACGGTCGCGGTCATGGGATCGCTTATCTGGGTGCAATGGCCAATTGATCTGGCAAAAATCGGTATCGCTCCCGTAGTTGCTCTCATTGCATCTTCTTTAACCTGGATCAGTGTCGAACTCGCGGAATTCGTTTCTGACAACAGCACACGCGACAGCATCCTGGTTGATGACGTAAAGAAGTTGAACGCGATCCTTAAGCTCGTAGATCGACATCAAGCTTACATTTTACGTGAGCACGCTATTGAAACATCTATTCGAGACACCGACTATGACGGCATCCGAGAACTCGTCCATTATTACAAGGACGACATTTTTCCGTTCCACAACGAAGGTCTCCAAGCCCGCTACGAACAGCTTTGTCGCGATGCTGAGCATTTTCTTCACGATTTCTTCAATCTCTACACCTCGGATGGGCGCGGTTGGATGACTTGGCGCGCTGCCGAAGATGGTTGGGTGCCACAGGACGTATATGATCGAGTAATGGGCAGAATCGCAAACTTGAATCGTCAAACCACGGCGCTAAGTAGCGCATGGGAAGAGCTTGTAGCACTCGCATTGCAAGAGCTCAAAGGGGCTTCTGTGGCTATCGACCGCTATGAGTAGAACTCTGCAAGCGCACCTATCCTATGGTTTGAAAGTAGCTATAGCGCCTACTAGTTCGCTCTCTTTTGTAGCATCTACCACTTGAATATCGTTTTCACGAAACTGTTCAACAGTCTCACGGAATGCTCGCTGTCGCAATGAAGGTCCGTTTGGCCCTTCGACCGCGAAAACAATATCTTGAGGAAGCAACTGTCTTAGTCGTTTGATTGTAAATAGCCACTTGTTTCCGTGGTCAAGAATGCGGGTAGGGTCATCTTGGCCAAGATAGATCGGTTTTAAAATTTTGATCGGCTTGTCCCCGGCAATTTCGACGAATGGGAACGTCGCCGAATAAACTCCGTCGTTGAACGTCCGCCGCTTGAAATTTTTGTCGATCGCCTGGAGCCGGAGCATGTTACGAACATGCTTTTCCAACAAGCCCTCGCGGTAAACCGAATTCGCAAAATTCCGCTTCACATAATAATTGAACAGTTCTTCGAGCTTTGCCTTGGGATTTTCAGTCATCGCAAAGCGAACGTCGCTGAATCGGATGATCCCCTCGCGATCTTTCGTCAAGGCGTGAAAAAGGTGCTCTGCATTGTCGCTCAGCTCGAACTCAAATCTACTTTGCCCATCGCCTGTATGTCTGGCGAGATCTTTAATGCGCTTGAGCTCTGCGTTGTAGCTTTTGAGAACGCTACGAATAGTCGTTGCTTCAACGCTGTCGAAGAAGCTGGTCAGTCTGCCCAAGCGTCTTGTTTCGAGCCTAAAGTCTAAATAGCTTAAGCGAGGCGCGACAAGCACTATACCGATGTTCGCGAATTCCTCCGTCTCGATGTGAGGCTGGAAACGGATTATCGCATAGCTTACAGCATGCTTTTTCATGTTCGTTCCCAAAACGCAGGCACTCTATGTCGCTCCAATATGGCCTCAATACGGTCTAGCGACAAATTAATATCGACCGTGCAGGCATCGTCTACATAAAACCACCGTTCCGGTATGTCACGAAAGATCTGGGGCAATTCTACAAAAGCTTCCTCAAACCGAGCGGTATAGCGCGCGCGTAGATCTGCCCGGTCACATATTTCAGACAGAGACTGACGAAAGATATGACTTTCAAGCTGTGAACGAAGCGTTACCTCTTCGTCAAAAGCTAGATTATGATCAATGACCACGAGACGATGATCTGTCTCGGACCAAAGAAGGTTGGGATTACCTCCAGCCTCCGTTAGCGTTCGATCGCCATTTTTTATCCACCAGTCAAACGCAGCAATGTCACGCTTTAGCTCTGCCGGGGCCTGATCAACGTTCACGAAAGATATTTCGTTGACATTCTCGACGTTCTCGGAACCGAACAGCAGCCCTGCCCCCAAATCACCTAGAGGTCCACTCCGACCGGCCTCATATAGACCCTGCGGCACGTCGACGAAGCAAAAGGTTGGGATTGGCAACCCTAATCGGCGCGCAAGTTGACCCGCAACCCACTCTTTTACCAGCGAGTCATAACCAGCCCCTCTCCCCTTAACAAAATAGAGTTTTCCGTCCGAGCCACGACAGATGTAGGGCTCAGTTGCTCCCTGCTCAGAACGTCTCAGCACTTCATCGATCTCGATCGGCATCGGTCCCCACGCACGCCACATAGTAGCAAGCGTTTAGATCACACAGTCACGAGAAGTCCAAGCGCAAGAGCGTGCCGCGATCGTGGCCCTGACCAATTTTGCGTTGACAGCGAATATCAACAGAAGTCTGCTGACGGGGAGAAACCCTACCTACCCAAGGAATTTTATGGCGGAGAGGGTGGGATTCGAACCCACGATACCCTTGCAGGTATGCCGCATTTCGAGTGCGGTGCATTCGACCACTCTGCCACCTCTCCGCATGCGCGAACGCTTGCGTTGCGCGCTCCTCTTAAACATCAATGGCGTGACTGACAAGGGGAATTTCGTGTTTGTGTCACAAATTATTCGTCATGGGTGAGGCTGGGGAAAGGCATCGGCTTCTGGCCGTTTTCACAGATATTTTCAAGATGACGCGCACGATCCGCAGGGGTGCGCGCCACATTCGATAGCAGCGTCAGATCCGTTGATAACGCCGTAAGATTTCCAGGATTTTTTCATCCTGCTCTCTATCGGGCAGAAGGGCTGGTTGGCGGCTGGCGCCGACGGAAGAGTCCTGGAGATAAAGCGAGCGTTTGACCATGGCCGGTGCGAAGCCGAGGGCATAGAGATCGGTGCGGAAGTCGGCATAGATTTCCTGCTGGCGTTCGGCCTCGGTGATGTCGCCGGCGTTGAAAGCATTGAGAATGCCGGCCAGCACATCCGGCAGCGCGTTGCCGAGGCCGGAAATGCAGCCTGCGGCACCATTCTGCAACGACCAGAGAACGAGGTGATCCGGGCCGGAATAGACCTCGAAACCGGGCATCTCCTTTGCCACCTGAAGATAGGCTTCGAGCGTCTGCTGCGCGCCGCCGGAATCCTTGATGCCGGCGATATTGCCATGGGTGGCGAGTTTGCGCGCAGTTTCCGGCTCTATGTGGTTCTGGGTGCGGGCGGGAATGTCATAGAGATAGACCGGCGTTTTAACGGCGTCAGCCACTGCCGAGAAATGGCGGATCAAGCCGTCCTGCGTGCAGGCGATGAAGAAGGGCGTGATGACGGCGATGCCATCGACGCCGATGCGGTCGAAGGCTTTGGCAAGTTGCAGGGTTTCGAATGTGGCGGGCATGCCCGCATTCACGATCACCTTGGCACGGCCTGCAACTTCGTCCACCACCTCTTCCGTCAGCCGGATTTTTTCCTCATGCGTGAGCGCGGTAAAATCGCCATTGGTGCCGGCGCACATGATGTTGTTGCCGGCCGCCACCTGACGGCGCACCTGCGCGCGGGTCGCTTCGTAATTGATGGTTTCGTCCTCGTTGAAACAGGTGACGAGCGCGACGAAAGCTTGTTTGCTCATGAAAGAACTCCGCTTGAATTTGCGATGGCGTCGCCGGCGACGGCCGGATGACGCTGAGATTGCATATCGGGGTCGGGATCGAGGCTCGCGGATAGAAGGGCACGGGTATAGGCCTCGCGCGGCGTTTCGAACACCTGGCGGACCGTTCCGAACTCCACAACCTCTCCCCGCTGCATAACCATGACGTGATCGGCAAAATCCCGAACCACCGGCAAATCATGCGCGATGAAGATGAAGGAGAGGCCCATTTCGCGGCGCAGCTTGTCCAGCAACGCGATAACCTGCGCCTGAACAGAAACATCGAGCGCCGAGACCGCCTCGTCGCAGATGATGAGCTTCGGCTCCAGCGCCAATGCGCGGGCAATGGCGATCCGCTGCCGCTGACCGCCGGAGAACTGGTGCGGATAACGGCGCATATGTTCCGGCGAGAGACCCACCTGATGCAGCAATTCCGCAACCCGCTCACGCCATCTTGCCCTGGGCAATATCTCCGGATGGATGACCCAGGCCTCGGAAATCAGCTGGAACACCGTCATGCGCGGATTGAGCGACTGGGTGGGGTCCTGAAACACCATCTGCAGATCACGCCGGAGCGCGAAGAGTTCGGCAGGCGAAAGCTTGAAGAGATCACGGCCCTTCCACAAGGCGCTGCCCGCATCCGGCTCATCGAGGCGAAGTAGAATACGCGCCAGCGTCGATTTGCCGGAACCGCTTTCGCCGACGACCGCGATGGTTTCGCCTTCCATGAGGTCGAAGGAAACGCCCTTCAGCGCCTCGAAGGCGCCGTAACGCTTGCGCACATCACGCACGCTGAGCAGCGCTTCGCCCACCGCGTGCGGCTCGTGCATGTCGCCCCTGCCGGGTGCTGCGCTGATGAGCTTGCGGGTATAGGGGTGCTGCGGATTGCGATAGACCTCGCGAACCGTGCCAGCCTCGACCAGAACGCCCTTTTCCATCACCACCACGCGATCGGCGATTTCGGCGACGACGCCGAGATCGTGGGTGATGATGAGCACGGCCATGCCGGTTTCCCGCTGCAATTCCTTGAGCAGCGAAAGCACCTCGGCCTGCACCGTTACGTCAAGCGCCGTGGTCGGCTCATCGGCGATCAGGAGATCGGGCCGAAGCGCCAGCGCCATGGCGATCATCACGCGCTGGCGCTGGCCGCCGGAAAATTCATGCGGATATTTCTTCAAGGCCCCGTCCGGGTCCGGAATGCCGACGCGGGCGATCAGCCGCCTCGCCTCCGCTTCGGCCTTTGCCTTGTCCATGCCGTGGGTGGTCATCGCCTCACGGATCTGCCAGCCGACGGTATAAACCGGATTGAGGTGGCTGAGCGGGTCCTGAAAGATCATGGCGATACGCCGGCCGTTGATCTCGCGGCGCGCCTCGGCCGGCATGGTCAGAAGATCCTGGCCGTCGAGCAATATCTGGCCGCTGCTGATATGTCCGGGCGGCATGTCGATGAGGTTCATGATGGCCGAGGACGATACCGACTTGCCCGAACCGCTTTCGCCGAGGATGGCCAGCGTTTCGCCACGGTCGATATGGTAGGAGATATCCTTCACCGCATGGACGACACCGCTTGCGGTGTGAAACTCCACGGAAAGGTTGCGCACGTCGAGAAGATGGTCAACCATGCTTGCGGCCTTTCATTTCCAGCCGCCAGCGCTGCACGGGATCGAGCGCGATGCGCAGCCAGTTGGAAAGCAGGTTGAGCGACAGGGTGGTGAGAATGATGGCAAGTCCCGGCCAGAAGGACAGCCACCAGGCATTGGTGAGATATTGCCGTCCCTGCGAAATCATCAGGCCCCAGGTGATTTCCGGCGGCTGAATGCCGATGCCGAGGAAGGACAGCGCGCTTTCCGCCAGCATCACATAGGCGAAATCAAGCGTGGCGAGCGTCGTCAGCGTCGGCAACACCACAGGCAGGATGTGGCGGAACAGGATGCGCTTGCCGGAGGCGCCCATCACGCGCGCCGCCTGCACGAACATGCGCTCGCGTACCTCCAGCACCTCCGCCCTCGTGGTGCGGATGTAAACGGGAATGCGGGTGATGGCGAGAACCAGCATCAGGTTGAGGATGGAGGAGCCGAGCAGATAAAGCACGATGACCGCGATCAAGAGCGACGGGAACGACATGATCACATCCGCAAGCCGCATGATGATCTGGCCGACACGGTTGGAGGAAAAACCGGCGATCAGCCCGAGCACGGTGCCGGTGATGGCGGAAAGAAGCACCGCACCTGCGGCGATCATCATCGTATTTTGCGTGGCGGCGACAATGCGAGCGAGAAGCGAACGGCCGAGCGCATCCGCCCCCAGCCAGAAATACCACTCGCGCTGCCAGTCGAACGGGGCGAGGTTGCGCCCGCGCAGGTTCTGTTTCGTCGCCAGATCGCCAAGCCAGGCCGGGCCGACAAAAGCGAGGATAACGACGATGACGAGGAAGATCGCGGCGCAGAGCGCGAATTTATCCGCCCACAACATGCGCAGCATGCGCGTTGCAAAGGACGGCTCGGCGATGATCTCGGTGTCGGCGCTGGAAAGGCTCATGACTGAACGGCCTCCTCAGTGCCGGATACGCGGATCGAGGAGCGCATAGGCGATATCGATCAGAAGATTCATCAGGAAGATCGCCAGCGCGGTGACGAGAATGGCGGCGAGCACGACATTGAAATCGCGCTGAAGAATGGAATCGATCATCAGCTTGCCGACACCGGGAAAACCGAAAATGGTTTCGACGATGACAGCACCGTTGAGAAGGCTTGCCGCCTGGTCGCCAATGACGGTGATGACCGGCAGCATGGCGTTTCGCAAGGCGTGAATGAAAATGATCGGACCCGACTTCACGCCCTTGGCACGCGCCGTTTTGACATAGGCCGAGGACAAAGCGCCGATCATCGAGCCGCGCACCACCTGCACGATAATGCCGAAGGGGCGCACGAACAGGACCGCGATCGGCAATATCCAGTGCAGCACGGAGCCCGTTCCTGACGTGGGCAACCAGGCGAGATTGACGGAGAAGACGACGATTGCAACGATCGCCAGCCAGAAATCCGGCACGGATGCACCGATGAGCGAGATGCTTGAGGCCATGCGGTCGAAGAAGCCGCCGGAGCGGAAAGCCGCAAGCGAACCGATGACGATGGCGGCGGTGGTGACGAGCGACATGGTGATGACCGCAAGCCAGAGAGTCCAGACGAAAGCCTCCAGCACCACATCCAGCGCCGGGCGGGCTTTTCTGAGCGATTCTCCGAGATCACCCGTCATCACATCGCCCGCGTAACGCAGAAACTGCACCATCAACGGATCGTTCAGCCCGTGCAACGCCCGGAACTGCTGCTTCAACTCTTCCGAAGCCTCCACCGGCAGAAACAGCGCGGCCGGGTCCCCCGTCAGGCGCGACAGGAAGAAAACCATGACGATGAGGCCAATCAGGGAAATCAGGCTCGCAACGGAACGTTTTCGGATGAAGCTCAGCATGGTTGCCTCCGGTTTTTCAATGCGGCGGCGAGGCTTTCGCCGCGCCGCCGCTTCTCAATTGATAAGACGCGGGGTCCTATTTGATGCCGATTTCCGAAAGCTGCAGCATCGAGTTGGTGGCGATGGTGGGCTTGAAGTCCAGCCGTTCCGAGACGCGGGAGAAGCCAACCATATGGAACAGCAGCACATCCGCCACCACGTCATCGTGCAGGTAGGCAATGAGTTCCGACCACAGCTTGGCGCGCTCGTCACCGACGGCTGCCGATGCGCGTTCGATCAGATCGTCCACCTTCTTGTCCGAGAAGCCGGACTGGGTACCCTTGGTGGCATATTTGAAGAACATGGTGAAGGACGGATCGCCCTTGGAATTATCGTGCATGGCAGCGACGATCTGCGGTCCGCGGCCTTCCTTAAAGGGCTTGGAGTAATAGCTTTCGTGCTCGGCCACCTCCACGAATTTCAGGTCGATCTTGAAGCCGACTTCCTGCAATTGCTGCTGGATCGCCTCCATGATCTCGGTGACGTTGGGGAAATTCGCGGTGCGCGCGATGATGGTGATCGGCGTATCCACCTTCACACCGGCAGCCTTTGCTTCCTCGAGCAGCTTTTTTGCGCCCTCGGGGTCATAGGGGAAGACCTTGACGTCGGGGTTCCAGCCAAGCGTGGTCGGCGGAACGAGCGCGGTGGCCAGCACGGCACCTTCCGGAACCAGCGTGCCAAGGAAGGCCTGCCGGTCGATGGCGAGGTTGAGCGCACGGCGTACCCGGACATCGTTCAGCGGCGCGATGTTATGGTCGAGACGCATATAGACCGTCTCGCTGTCGAGATAGGAAAAGTCGGTCTTGGCGTTGGTGGCGTCTAGCTGGGAAATGGAAGGCGACAGATCTGCTTCGCCGGTCTGCACCATGGCGGCGCGGACCGAAGGATCGGCGCGGAAAAGATAGGTCGCTTCCGTCACCTGCGGCTTGGCGCCCCAATAGTCGTCGCGTGCGGTGAGCACAATCTGTTGGCCCGGCGTCCAGTTGGTCAGCTTGTAAGGCCCGGTGCCGACAGGCTCGCGGATGAATTCCATCTTGGTTTCTTCGGGAACAATGGTGACGAGCGACATCAGCAGCGGCAGAATGGGCTGGGCCGGTTCGGTCTTGAAGTCGATCGTGTGGTCGTCAACGATCGACGGGGTCACCGTCATGCCGCCGAAATAACGGCGGGACTCGCAGGCGTTCTTGTCGCTCATGATGCGTTCGAAGCTGTGCTTGACGTCCTTGGCATCGAATGCCGTACCGTCGGAAAACTTTACGCCTTCACGCAGGTGGAAACGCCAGCTTCCGTCGGCATTCTGCTCCCACTTCTCGGCAAGGCGCGGCTGAACGCCCTTCTTGCCGCGCACATCGAGCTCGGTCAGCGTCTCGCTGACATTTTCCATGATGATGCGGCCGATATTGGAGCGGGTGGCCATGCAGGGCTCGAGCAGGTCCGCCTCTTCCGCCAGCACGATCTTGATCGGCCCCGATGCAGCGAGCACCGGCGAAACCGCGGCGCTGAGGGAACCCAAGACAAGGGCGCCCGCAATCAATGACTTCTTCATTCCGTTCTCCTCCCAGATTCAGAAATTCAGCAACATGGCGGCGCACCGCAAGGGGCATCTTAAAAATCCCCATCTCCTGCATTGAGGAGCATGGCGTGCGGATGATTGTCTCCTCCACCCGTAAGCAGAGCATCGGCGTTATCGCATTTTTTGTCAATTTATTTTTAGATGCCAAATTTTATTCGAGCCAAGTCTCTTAATTTTATTTTTTAAAAACAAATGTTTAGCTAAAATAATCAAAAATAATAGATCCCATTTTTTTATCAAAAAAACTTGACAACTTTTTGAATATGTCATTTTCATCAGGACAAGAGGAGACCACGATGACCCCTGATGACATCGCTCACGCCATGACCGGAGCCATGCATGCCGTGTCGCAAAACCGGCAGGAAGCTTTCCTGCCGTCGCCCATGATCCAGAACCATGCGAGCTTCCTACACCTTCTGGAAGACGGCACCCTGCTCTGCGCCTGGTTCGGCGGCACGCTGGAGGGAAAATCGGATATTTCGATTTTCGCATCTGTGCTGACAGCGGGTTCAACCCGCTGGGGACCGCCGCAGCGCCTGAGCCACGACCCCGCCCATTCCGAACAGAACCCGGTTTTCTTCACCGCGCCGGATGGCGTTCTCTGGCTGTTTCATACCGCCCAGCCCTCCGGCAATCAGGATGAATGCCGCATTCGCATGGCGCGAATCCACCGCGACCCGACTGCACCGGAAAAGCTTGTTTCCGAAGAAGGACGTTTTCTCGATCTCCCCCGGGGCTGTTTCATCCGCGCGCCGCTGCGCATCCGCGATGATGGCGTCTGGCTGCTGCCGATCTTCCGCTGCGTCCAGCGACCCGGCCAGAAATGGAACGGCAGCCATGATACGGCAGCGCTCGGCATATCCACGGACAATGGTGCGACTTGGCAATTGCAGGAGCTGGAGGAATCGACCGGCTGCGTGCATATGAGCCCGGTTGCGGTGACGAATGGGGGCTACGCCGCCTTCTTCCGCCGCCGTCAGGCCGATTTCGTCTATCGCACGGAAAGCGCCGATGGCGGTCGCTCATGGTCAAAGCCGCAGCCGACCGATGTGCCCAACAATAATTCCTCCATTGCGGTCATCAGGCTGAACGATGGCAGGCTGGCTATGATCTGCAACCCCGTCAACGCCGCGCAGTCGAGCGATCGCCGCGCCTCGCTTTATGACGAGTTGGGAGAGGAAGACGACAGGCCCGATGCCGATCCAAGCGGCGGTTGTGTGCCGGTCTGGGGTGTGCCGCGCGCGCCGGTTTCGATCTGCCTGTCCGATGATGACGGGCGCAGTTTTACCACCCGGATCCTGATCGAAGACGGGCCGGGCACCTGCCTTTCGAACGATTCGACCGATGGGCGTAATCTGGAAATGTCCTATCCGTGGCTTCTGGAAGCGCCGGACGGTACGCTGCATGCGAGCTACACCTATCATCGCCGCGCAATCAAATATGTCCGGCTGGCGCCCGGCTGGGCTGACGAGAACGACGGGAGACAAAGATGAGCAACATCATTGGCATCACCATGGGCGACCCCTGCGGCGTCGGCCCCGAGATTACGGTGCGGGCGCTCGCCGAAATGTCCGCCCCGGATCGTGCGGCGACGCGGATTTACGGCAACCTCGCCACGCTGGAAGCGGCGCGGGAGGCGCTCGGCGTTGATATCGATCTTTCTCAGCACGTGGTCGACCTGCCCGTGGAGGGCGCGCCGCTGCCCTGGGGTAAATTGTCGCCAGTGGCCGGAGACGCCGCTTTCCGCTTTATCGAAAAGGCCGTTCGCGATGCCGAAGCGGGTGCAATCGGCTGCATCGTCACCGCGCCGATCAACAAGGAAGCCCTGAATCTCGCCGGTCATCATTATGACGGGCACACCGGCATGTTGCGAAGCCTCACCGGCTCCTCGGCCGCCTATATGCTGCTCGCCTCCGAACGGCTGAAGGTCATTCACGTTTCCACCCATGTCTCCCTGCAGGAGGCCATTCGCCGGGCGACGACGGAGCGGGTGCTGGCGACCATCCGCGCCGGCAACGCGCATCTGAAACGCATCGGTTATGTTCAACCGCGCATCGCGGTTGCCGGCATCAACCCGCATTGCGGTGAAAACGGCCTGTTCGGCACCGAGGATGACGACCAGATCGCACCGGCGGTCGCAGCCGCCCGCGCCGAAGGCATCGAGGTGCAGGGACCGATTTCCGCCGACACCGTGTTCCACCGGGCTTATTCCGGCGCTTTCGATCTCGTCGTCGCGCAATATCACGATCAGGGCCATATCCCGATAAAGCTTGTCGCCTTCGACACCGCCGTCAACGTCTCGGTCGATCTGCCGATAGACCGTACCTCCGTCGATCACGGCACGGCTTTCGATATCGCCGGCAAGGGCATCGCCAATCACGGCAACATGAATGCGGCCATCGCATATGCGCGCAAGCTGGTTGCGGGCAAGGAGCGGAAGGAATGAGCACCATGTCGACAGCTCCCATTCTCATCCACCAGCCACGACGGCTCGCCGTTGGTGCCGGCACCATTTCACAGGTCGGCGCCTGGGCGGAAAAAACAGCATCGACCCTGATTATCGCCACACCGTTGACGGCAAAATTTGCCGAACGGCTGCAATTGCAGGGCCCTTTCACGATCTTCGACGCCATTCCCGGCGAGCCGGACACCGCAACGCTCGAAGCCGCCCTTGCCGCAGCAAGCGCCGCCAAACCGGATCTCGTCATCGGCCTCGGTGGCGGTTCGGTAATGGATGTGGCGAAGCTGGTCGCTGCCCTCTGGAATTCCAGCCAGTCGCTTGAAGACGTGGCGGGGCCGAACAGGGTTGCCGGGCGCGACACACGGCTGGTGCAGATCGCCACCACCGCCGGCACTGGCTCTGAAGCCGGCATCCGTTCGCTCATCACAGACCCGGTGAAAGGCAACAAGATCGCGGTCGAAAGCCCTCATCTGATCGCGGATTTCGCCGTGCTCGATCCGGAACTCACCTATTCCGTTCCATCAGCCGTTACGGCGGCAACCGGGGTGGATGCCATGGCCCATTGCGTCGAAGCCTTCACCAACCGCAAGGCCCATCCGATGATCGACGGTTTCGCCCGCATGGGCTTTGCGCTGGTCGGCAAATATCTGGCGCGCGCCGTCCGCGATGGCGCAGATACTGAAGCACGGGAAGGCATGATGCTCGCCTCCTATTATGGCGGCATCTGCCTCGGCCCGGTCAATACGGCGGCCGGCCACGCCATCGCCTATCCGCTCGGCACGCTTCTCAACCTGCCGCACGGGCTGGCGAACGCCATCGTCTTTCCGCATGTTCTGGCATTCAATCAGCCTGCGGTTTCGGCCAAGACAGCGGAAGTGGCGGGAGCGCTCGGGCTTCGCGAACACCTTTCGCCTGATGATCTGCGCAAGGCGGCAACGGATTTCTGCGCGGGGCTCGGCATCGAAATGTCGCTCGCACGGCATGGCGCGACTGAGGCCGATCTTTCCCGCTACGCTGAGGATGCGCATGCCATCCGCCGGTTGATGGACAATAACCCCGTCGACATGAGCATCGAGGACGTGCTCGGCATTTACCGCCACGCCTTCTGAGCAAAAATCCGATGCGCGGACGCGCGCATCGGTCTTCGGTCACCCGCTTAATCCGTGTGCGAAGACTCGAACAGGCGGTCGCGCGATCCGGTCAGGTGCTGGAGCATCAACTGGCGCGCCGCCTCTGCGTCCCCATCGGCAATCGCCTTTGCGATTGCCTCATGCTCGGCGAAAACACGCGTCAGGCCGGATGCCTCCCGCTTCACCGACATGCCGTGGAACTTCATTCCCACTGCAATATGGTCCTTCAGCGCTTCCATCGCAGTGGAGAAATAGCTGTTTCGCGCCGCCCGCGCGATGGCGAGATGGAACTGATAGTCGGCATCCTCGCGGTGCGACTGGCGATTGGTCGCATCCCGCATCAGTTCGAGCGCCTTCCGGATCGCCGCAAGCCTCTCGCCATCGTGCCGCAAGGCTGCCGCGGCCGCCGCTGCCGGCTCCAGCGTCAGCCTGAATTCGTAACAGTTGAGAAGATCAGCAACGTTTTCGAGCTGTCCGAAGCCGAGCGGCTCGCGCAGGCCAAAAGCCCTGACATAGCTGCCGGAGCCTCTGCGGGAATAAATAAACCCCTGCTCGCGCAGCCGGCGCAACGCCTCGCGCACGACGGGTCGCGACACTTCGAATTCCATGGCGAGTTCATGCTCGGTCGGCAGCCGCTCATCCGGCTTGTAGGCGCCGGATTTGATCGCCCGGTGCATTCTCTCGAAAATAATGTCCGGAAGTGCCTTGCGCGCCGTTTCTTTCATCAGCCCCATCTGGTCAGCTCTCTCCAGCGTCATTGTCGCCAAGCATCATTTTCGCGATCCGTTTCAACGTGTCAGCTTGCCCAAAACCGCCGGATTTCGCAATGATGCATTGATCTCCGGACCAGCCGACCCCGAGACCCGGCAGGCATTCGCCAGCAAGACGCAGACGCGAAATGCCCATGGCCCGTAGCACGGCTTCTGCCGTGGCTCCGCCAGACAACAGCAGCCTGCCCGCCCTGGCGGTAAAATGCGGCACGACGCCTTCCGCCAACCGGTCTGAAACCGCAAGCGGCGACAGATTTTCCTTACCCTGCGTCGCTTGAACCAACCTCAGACCGGCATCGTCATCGGGGTGTCGCGGCATAACGCCATTCGGCGCCTCAATGATCGAGACAGGCCCAGCGCTTTTGAGAACGTCAATCTGCTCCACGGTGATCGGATCGCGAGACCCGATGACAAAAAGCCCCCTGCCGGGTGGAACGAACGCCGCTTCAGGAACAGCCTGCGCCGTCATCGCTTCAGCCAGCGCCTCGGCAAGCCCACGCGCGCCGACCAGAAGATCGGCCCCCTCCACCTGCGCGGCGGCGAGAGCTTCCCTGATATCGCCCTTTGATCGCGTATCGGGTATCGTGCAGCGGCCGGCATGTCCGCCCAGCCTTTCATGAACCGGAATGGCAGCTTCGACGCCAAAGCCGGAAACGGTTCCGCCCATAACGAAGCGTCCGAAATCCGGAATGGCGGGCGCGACAAGCGCGTGCCGATAGGAAATCGCATCCATTTCCGCCGCAATATGCCCTTTCAGGCGGGAATCGATCTTCTTGAAAAGGATGGTATCGGCCGGAACCAGCCCCAACAGTTCCTGCGTGCGAAGCCGGGCTTCATCCGCTTCGCCATCGCGGCAGCCGAGATTGACGCTGAGGACGGCAGGCGCATCTGCGAGCGCCGCACGCACACCGTCAAGCCCGATGGCGACCTCGGTCGCCAGCCCACGCCCGGCAAAGGGGGCGGCGGCGTCGAGCGCTCCGGTCAGATCATCGGCAAAAATCAGCAGCACGGGCGAGGCCTTCATAAAAGTTGTAATGTTTTGCGTCGATAAATTTATTTATAATCAATAGATAAATGGATGTGAATAACAAAAATTATGGCGCAGCTTTTCGGACTGGCCAATCAGCCGCAAAGAGGCTCAAAGGACGAGAGAAAAAATCGGAAACGGCAAAAAAGAACGCCAAACGCGGGCCGCAGCCATATATGGAGAGACGGTCGAGAGATGGCGAACGAACAACGTCGCTAGATGAACCGGAAGGGCAGGCCCGAGATGAGTGCCTTGACGAAGCGCTTCTTCTGAAAGCGTCCATTCAACGATACACGCGGCAACTGCGTCGGCTTTTCAAGGCTGTGGGGACCGATAACGCCAGCCTGCGTGGTCACGGCCGCGGAAAATCCTGCATCGTGAACCGCTTTCGCTTCACGTTCTCCCACGGCCTTCACCCAACCATAGGGATAGGAAAAGGACCGTGGCCGGTTGCCGGCATAGGCTTCCACACGGCGCGCCGATTCCGCAATCTCATAAGCCAGACGCGCCGCATCGATCTTGCGCATATTCACATGCGTCATGGTATGCGCGCCGAAATGCACCAGAGGGTCCTTCGCCAGCACCCTGAGCTCATCTTCATCCATGACAAGTTCGTCCACGATCGCGATGGGATCGACGCCATGCTGCCTCGCGACACGATCGATCCTTTCCACCGCCTCGTCTTCCGAAAAGTTCTGGACAAAATCTTCAAGCCGCGTGAATGCCTCCACTTTCTGCGAAGGGCTGGCGCATGCCACCTGCTCCGGCCCCGCACCGAAATCGAATTCGAAAGACGTGGCTTTCTGCGTCAGGGCAGCAGCGGTTTCCCACCAGAGGCTGCGTGTTCGCTCCACAAAACCCGGCGTGATGAAAATCGTGTAGGGAACGGCATATTTACGGAAGATCGGCGCGGCATAGTCGGCATTGTTTCGATAGCCGTCATCAAGCGTGAAGGCGCAGAACGACCGGCCTTCGTGATTATCGGCAAGCAGAGCCGGCAGATCGTGCAGATGCACGGGAACGAGACCGCATTCGAGTGCGGCCTGTATCGCCTCTTCCAGAAATTGCGGCGTGACGGACAATTGCACATTGGGTGCGAAAGCCGAAACAGCCCTTCCGGGGCGCACGTGATGAAGCGTGAAGATCACACCACGACCGGCAAAAGACGGAAATGCCGAGCGGACGGCCGGGAGAGAACTCACCTCCAGCCCCGCCCTTATGGCCCCATATTTCACAAGGCGTTTTATCGGCTGAAAAAACATCCTCCCCGATTGTCCTGATGTCAGGCCGGGAAGAAGGCGTTTTCTCACGACTCTCGAGATCGTCAGCGGCAGGTCGATCAGACCCGGCAAGGGATCATTCGGCGCAAAGGCGGCCCAACTGCGGATCTTGACCAGAGACGCGAAATAGTCGCCGATTTTCGCCTGCCCTCTCCGGGCCAATGTGAAGGCGGCAACGGCATCGCGGACAAGATAGGACCAGGAGACGCCCTGCCGCGCATTGCCGGGCTGGCCGACCGGCTCGCCATTGGCGACCCGCCATAGCAGGGCGCCAAGGTCGATGCCCGCCGCAGAGCAAAGGCCAAACCATGACCATGGGCGCGGATTAACATCGAGAAGCTTCAGTTTCCCGTCCCGGCCGTCGAGCTTGAATTCCGCCTCGACCAGCCCGCTATGGCCGGCCGATTTCAGTATTTTTCGGGCCGCATCCACCGCTTGCCCGTTGTCGACGACCTCGACGCGGGTGCTGGTATAGCCGAAATCGACAGGATATTGCCGGGCGCGCCGGGCAGTGAATTCCGCTACCGGCTCTCCATTCAGCCAGAGCGCGGCGTAGGAGAACTGGCTTTCTCCCCCACCCGGAATGAGTTCCTGCACAACGACATTGCCGGCGCCGATCTCTCCGCTCGCATCGGCAAAAGCCGTTTTCAGAGCATGTCGGTCATCGGCGCGAATGACTTTCGCCCGGGCGATGGTGGTATCGCCACCCCCCATATTCGGCTTGAGAATGACGGGAAACAATATGTCCAGCGTATCGATGTCAGCGGCCGATGCCAGCGCATAGGTTCGCGGAATACTGACGCCAAGTTCTGCGGCGCGCTGGTAAAGCAACGGTTTTTCGCAGAGCCATTGCAGGGCCGTCCAATCCGGCAGGATGATTTTGTAGAGCGAGGACAGTTCCTCACGATGTTGCGCAACGAGCTGGACCTCTCCGTCGCCGGACGGCACGAGCAGACAGCCCTTCAAACCATGCTTGTCCGCCATTTGACGCAGGAACGGCAGTGCCCCGGCATCATGCGGGCCGGCCCAGCGGATCGTTTCCCGCACGAAACGCGACCAACCCGGCAAAGGGGAATCGTGAGTGAGGTAATAAACAGGCACATTCAGGGCGCCGAGACTTCGGGCAAGGGCGAGCGTGCCGTGAGCGCCGCCGACAATAACAACACCTGGAATGGTCAAAGCCTGATCCCCGTCCTATTCCATATCTTGATCGCAAAAATTGATAAATAAATTGGATATTTCTAAAGTATTGGGCGGACGGATATCGAATTGCGAAAAATCCGAAACGCCTGATCTTTTGCAGGCGTTTCGGAATTGCTTTGAAAAAAGGAGAGGCCGCCTCACGCCTCCTTGCGGACGGGGCGTGGATCGCCGTTGTCATCCACCGCGACCATGATGAAGACGGCCTCCGTCACCTTTTCGCGTGAATCCTGATAGTGTCTGCGGGTCCAGGCTTCGATCTTCAGCGTGACGGAGGTGCGGCCGATCTTTTCGATTTTGGTGTAGACACACAAAGTATCGCCGATCTTGACCGGCTTCTTGAAGACGATCTCATTGACTGCGACGGTAACGGTGCGGCCCCCGGCCACATCATTGGCGCGGACGAAAGCGGCAAGGTCCATCTGCGACATGACCCAGCCGCCGAAAATATCGCCGGCCGGGTTGGCATCGGCGGGCATCGCAAGCGTTCTGAGCGTGAGTTCCATATCGGCGGGCGGTTGCTGGTCCATGTCTCAAAGTCCTTTCACAAGCCTCCCGCTGCCGGACTTAAACAACCGCACCTCATCCGCCAATAGCCGATTTGTCGCGGCAGCCCTTCCAAAACAGCAAGGAATCACAGAGCCATCGTAAGCTTCGGTTAACCATGATGAGGCACGATTCCAAAAAACGCGAGGGCGTGCGAATGGCCTATGACTGGAGCGGAAACAACACAATACAGCAGCGCTACGACCGTATCGTCCTGGTGGTCGCCAGCGTCGTCGCCATCAGCCTGGCGACCGGCACCCTTGCCCTGCGTTCGCAGGTGGAGCCGGACACCACCATAAGCCTTGCCAAACAGCAGCGGCTCGATTCGGACAAATGGCATTTGCGGCTCTAGCCCGCCCCGAACAGGCGAATGGCCCGATGACCTATTCCGGAGCGCTCCCGGCCCTGGAGATATTTTCCTTCTGCGCGGTGTGGTCGAGATGCGCCACAGCCGGGGCGAGAACCGACAGGAATGTTTCCGACCGGCCGATATAGAAGATCGCCGCACCGTCGATCCCGTTCAGAACCTCCGCCAGCGTATCCTGCGTCTGTTTTTCCAGCCCCTCAAGCAAATCGTCGATAACGACGAATTTCGGCTTCAGCAGCAGGGCATTGGCCACCCGGATACTGGCCTGCTCGTCTGAATCCAGTTTTTTGTCCCAGCGAATATTTTCCTCGAGACGAGACGCCATCTCGCCAAGCCCGCAGGCTGTGAGCGCCGAGACATAATCCGCATCGGCGAAACGCTGGGGCGCGCGCGGATAGGCGAGGATTTCACGCAGCGATCCCGCCGGCAGATAGCCGTGCTGGGCAATGAAAAGCGTGTCGGACTGCTCGGGCATCTCGATCCTGCCCTGTCCCCAGGGCCACAGGCCTGCCATCGCCGCAAACAGCAGCCTTCGGTTCACGCCCTGCTCGCCATTGATCATCAGCCGTTCGCCCGGCCCGATCTCGACTTCGCTCTCACGCAGCTGGAAGCCGCGATCCAAATCCTGCCCACCCGCATCGCGGCAGATCACTACCGACTGGAGGCGGATTTTTTCATTCTCCGCGCTGCGTTGCAGATCGATCGTCAGGCCGTGCTGTTCGACGCTGTCCATCTGGATAAGAGCGTTGCGAAACACCGAAACGCGCTGCAACGTCGCCTTCCAGCTGGCGATCGGCCCGAAATTGTCGATATACCAGCGCAGCGCCGTGTTGACCTGGTTGAACGCACCGACGGCCATCATCAGCCCGCCGAAGGTGAGGTTGCCGGAGAAATAAACCGGAGCCGCGATCAGGATCGGCGCCACCACCGCCAGCCAGCCATATCCCGCCGAAACCCATGTCAGATGCGTCAGCGCCATGGCGAGCCCACGAATGACGCCGAGCACCGCATCAATATCGATGCCGATCCGCCGCCTTTCGTTCTTTTCGCCGCGCGCAAGGGCAATGGCGGCAAGATTTTCGCTGGCCCGCATCAGTGAGAAGCGAAGCTCCGCCTCTTTGGAATAACGCTCGGCATTGAGCCCCACCAGCCGATAACCGACGAGATTGCTGAGCAGGGAAGCCGAACCGGCGTAAAGGATCGCCGCCCAGACCATATAGCCGGGGATCGCATAGGTATCGCCGCTGATGGTGATGGTAAAACCAGCCGAGAGCGACCAGAGGACGCCGATAAAGCTGACGAGCAGGATCGTCGCATTGACGAGACCGATGGAAAGCGCCGTGCTGCTTTCAGCAAGGTTGCGGACATCGTCATGCAGGCGCTGGTCGGGGTTGATCGCAATGGTGCCGAAACCGGCAAGACGGGCGGCCCGCCCCGGTTTCAGCCATTGATCCACCATATCCTTGGCAAGACCCTCGCGCATGTTCAGCGCCGTCATCTGGTTCAGCCAGGTCTGGATGACGTTGAGGAGAAGCAACAGCCCCGCGATGATGGCGAAGACCTCCAGCTGGTGAATGAAGGCGGCAAGATCGCGCCGCTCCAGCGCGTTGTAAAACGGCGCGTTCCATTCATTGAGCCTGATCTGCCCATAGGCGGTGAGCAATATCACCGTGAGCAGCGCTATCGACAGCAAGATCAGCCGGGTGCGCACCGGCGAGGTCCAGAAGGCACGCCCCATCATGCGCAGCTGCGCCGGGAAATCGAGATCGAAACCCGAAAGATTAGCCGCGCTTTTGCGCTGATCGTCGGTCACCGTTGTTGCCATTCATTCCATTCCGAAACGTCAGTCGGCAAAGAAAGCGGGTCGCGATTCTGCGCCTTTCGTTGCCAAGCAATAACACGCCGTTCGACCTTGTCCACAATCCCGGCGAAATCTCAGCTGCGATGATTGAAAAGCCCGGACAATTCTTACCGCAGGCAAATATCGCGGCCTCGACCAACAATGCGGTTGCCCCCGGAAATGATCCTTGCTTTCTTTTCCTGCATTGCACAAAATCCGAATAATTTCAGAGGGGCGGACAAACCGCATAAGCCGGAAAACCGGGCAAGGCAGATTAATGGCGATCAAAGCGAGCATCTATCATCTGACGCATTATAAATACGACAATCCGGTTCGCCTTGGACCACAGATCATAAGATTAAAGCCCGCCTCGCACTCCAGAACCCGCGTTATCAGCCATTCGCTCAAGGTTTCGCCCTCCAATCACTTCGTGAACCTTCAGCAGGATCCCTACGGCAATTACCTCGCCCGCTTCGTTTTTCCCGAGCCGGCGACGGAATTTAAGATCGAGGTCGATCTTGTCGCCGATATGACGGTTTACAATCCGTTCGATTTCTTTGTGGAGGAAGAGGCGACAAAGTGGCCCTTCGACTATCCGCAGGAATTGCGTGACGACCTGTCCATCTACACGAAGCCGGAGCCGACAGGCCCGCTGCTCGCCGCCTTCATGGCCACCGTCGACCGCACGCCGGGGCAACAGACGGTGGACATGGTCGTTGGCCTCAATGCCCGCCTGCAACAGGAGATCGGTTACGTCATCCGCATGGAACCGGGCGTCCAGACGCCGGAGGAAACGCTTGCTTCCGGCAAGGGGTCCTGCCGCGATACGAGCTGGCTGCTCGTGCAGGTTCTACGCCATCTTGGCCTTGCCGCCCGTTTCGTGTCGGGATATCTCATTCAGCTCACCCCCGATCTCAAGGCGCTGGATGGCCCATCCGGCACCGAAGTGGACTTCACCGATCTGCACGCCTGGGCCGAAGTCTATATGCCCGGCGCCGGCTGGATCGGCCTCGACCCCACCTCGGGGCTTCTGACGGGCGAGAGCCATATTCCGCTGGCGGCAACCCCGCATTACCGCAATGCGGCGCCGATTTCCGGCGGTTATTACGGCCATGCCAATACGGAATTCGCCTTCGACATGCAGGTCCGGCGGGTTGCCGAAACGCCGCGCATCACCAAACCTTTTTCGGATGAAAGCTGGGAGGAACTCAATGCGCTCGGCCAGGAGGTCGATGATGTTCTGAACAGCCATGACGTCCGGCTGACCATGGGCGGCGAACCGACCTTCGTTTCCATCGACGATTTCGAATCCGACGAATGGAACACCGGCGCGGTTGGGCCGACAAAGCGTGAAAAGGCCGATGCCCTGATCCGCCGCCTGCGTGAACGTTTCGCACCGGGCGGTTTTCTGCATTACGGGCAGGGAAAATGGTATCCGGGCGAAAGCCTGCCGCGCTGGACCTTCTCGCTCTATTGGCGCAAGGACGGCCTGCCGATCTGGCAGAACCCGGCGCTGATCGCCGAGGAGGGCGCAAATACAGGCGTCAAGGCGGAAGATGCGCAGAAACTGCTGGGCGGCATAGCCTCCCATCTCGGCATCGAGCCGGAACTGGTGCTGCCGGCCTATGAGGATCCGGCCGAATGGATCATCAAGGAAGGCAGCCTTCCCGACAATGTCGACCCGTCCAATTCCAAACTCAAAGACCCGGAGGAGCGAAACCGCATGGCCCGCGTCTTCGAGCGGGGACTGACGACACCGACCGGCTATATTCTTCCCGTTCAGGCGTGGAATGCGCGCGCCATGGGCAAACGCTGGATCAGCGAAAAATGGAAGACGCGGCGCGGTAAAATATTCCTCGTTCCGGGTGACAGCCCGGTGGGTTACCGCCTGCCGCTCGGCACCCTGCCCTATGTGCCGCCATCCGCCTATCCCTATATTCATGAAGCTGATCCTTCGATCCCCCGCGGTCCGCTTCCCGACGTCCTGACGCCATCGGGCCGCGCCATGCCCGAAGCCTCCTTCCATGCCAGCGAGGCCCCGGGGCAGGAGCGCATAGAACAGACGCTCGGCGAAATCGGCGGCGCGGTGCGCACCGCCATGTCGGTGGAACCGCGTGACGGTCGGCTCTGCGTCTTCATGCCGCCGGTGGAGCGTATCGAGGACTATCTGGAACTGATTGCGGCAGCGGAAGCGGCAGCCGCCGATCTTGGCTTGCCCGTCCATATCGAGGGTTATGCGCCGCCGCATGACGAGCGCGTCAATGTCATTCGCGTCGCACCCGATCCCGGCGTCATCGAGGTCAACATCCACCCCGCCGCGGGCTGGAAGGATTGCGTCGACATCACCACGGCTGTTTATGAGGAGGCGCGCCAGTCGCGTCTCGGCGCCGACAAGTTCATGATCGACGGCCGCCACACCGGCACCGGCGGTGGCAACCATGTGGTCGTGGGCGGCGCCAACCCCAATGACAGCCCCTTCCTGCGCCGGCCCGATCTTCTCAAAAGTCTCGTTCTGCACTGGCAGCGGCATCCCTCGCTCTCCTATCTCTTCTCAGGTCTCTTCATCGGCCCGACGAGCCAGGCGCCGCGTATCGACGAAGCCCGCCACGACAGTCTCTACGAGCTGGAGATCGCGCTTGCGCAGGTGCCTGCCCCCGGAGAAGGCGTGCCGCCGCTGCCATGGCTGGTCGACCGGCTGTTCCGCAATCTTCTGACGGATGTGACGGGCAATACCCATCGCGCGGAAATCTGCATCGACAAGCTGTTTTCGCCTGACGGGCCGACCGGCCGCCTCGGCCTTGTGGAATTCCGTGGTTTCGAAATGCCGCCCAACGCGCGCATGTCGCTCGCCCAGCAATTGCTGGTGCGCGCCCTCATTGCCCGCTTCTGGAAAAACCCGGCCGCCGGCAAATTCGTGCGCTGGGGTACGGCGCTCGCCGACCGCTTCATGCTGCCGCATTATATCTGGGCGGATTTCCTCGACGTGCTTGCCGATCTCAGGGAAAACGGTTTCGACCTCAAGCCGGAATGGTTCACCGCCCAGCAGGAATTCCGTTTCCCCTTCTTCGGCGAGGTGGAATATGAGGGCGCGAAGCTGGAACTGCGCCAGGCGCTGGAGCCCTGGCATGTGATGGGTGAACAGGGCGCCATCGGCGGAACGGTGCGTTATGTCGACAGCTCCGTCGAGCGCCTGCAGGTGCGGCTGGAAACCTCCAATCCCGCCCGTTACGCGGTGGCCTGTAACGGCCGCGCCGTTCCGCTGACGCCGACGGAAAACCGCAGCGTCGCGGTCGCCGGCGTTCGCTTCAAGGCATGGCAGCCCGCTTCCGGCCTGCATCCCGTTCTGCCCGTCAATTCACCCTTGACCTTTGACATTTATGATACATGGTCGAGGCGATCGATCGGCGGATGCATCTACCATGTTGCTCATCCGGGCGGGCGCAATTACGAGACGTTTCCTGTCAACGGCAATGAGGCCGAGGCACGCCGCCTCGCCCGTTTCGAACCATGGGGGCATACGGCAGGGCAATATCCGCTACAGGCGGAAACCATGTCGCCAGAATTTCCGCTGACGCTCGATCTGCGTCGGCCTTACGGAGTGTAAATTGTCCAAAGCCCCGGCAACGGAACGCAAGACGGAAACGAGCGCGCAACCGCGTGGGCTTGAATATTCCCCCTTGCCGGGCGTTGCCGACGAAATGCTCGATACCAACGGCAAGGTCAGGCCGGTCTGGAAGACCCTGCTCGACGCCCTGTCGCGCATGTCGGAACGGGAATTGCACGAGCGCTTTGCGCGCACCGACCGCTATCTGCGCGATGCCGGCGTGTTCTATCGCGATTACGGCAAGGGCAGCAGCGAAAGAAACTGGCCGATCTCCCATATTCCGGTGCTGATCGACGACAGGGAGTGGGCGGTTCTTTCCGAAGGGCTGAAACAGCGCGCTAATCTTCTGGAGGCCATGGTCGCGGATTTTTACGGCAAAAACCGGCTGGTCAAGGAAGGTTTCGTGCCGCCGGCCCTGATCGCCTCCAATCCGGAATATCTGCGGCCCATGGTCGGCGTAAAACCGGCAAGCGGCCATTATCTGCATTTCTGTTCCTTCGAGATCGGGCGCGGACCTGACGGCAACTGGTGGGTGCTGGCCGACCGGACACAGGCGCCTTCCGGCGCGGGTTTCGCGCTCGAAAACCGGGTGGCCACCACCCGTGCACTTTCCGACATCTATGCCGAAACCCATGTGCATCGTCTGGCCTCGTTCTTCGGCGCTTTCCGCGACACGCTGCAGGCGCAAAGAAAGCACCCCGACGACCGGATCGCCGTGCTGACGCCCGGCCCCGCCAACGAAACCTATTTCGAACACGCCTATATCGCCCGTTATCTCGGCTTCATGCTGCTGGAAGGCGAAGACCTCACCGTTGTCAACGGCCGCGTCATGGTCAGAACCGTAGCGGGACTGAAACCGGTCGGCGTTCTCTGGCGGCGTCTCGACGCCTCCTATTCCGACCCGCTGGAACTGAACCAGCAATCCCATATCGGCACGCCGGGCATGGTGCAGGCGCTGCGCAATGAAGCGCTTACCGTCGTCAATGCGCTCGGCAGCGGCATTCTCGAAACGCGGGCGCTGCTCGCCTTCATGCCCCGCATCTGCCGCCACATTCTGGGCGAGGAGCTGAAACTGCCCTCCATCGCCACCTGGTGGTGCGGGCAGGAATCGGAACGCCGCCATGTCGCCGGCAATATCGAAGGCATGGTCATCGGCCCGGCCTACTCAAGGCTTCCCTTCTTTGACGACAACGGTCAATCCGTGCTCGGCTCATCGCTGCGCGAAACGGCGAAGGAGTCGATCAGCGACTGGCTCGCCTCCGACGGCCACAGGCTGGTGGGACAGGAGGTGGTGACGCTTTCGACAACCCCGGCCTATATCGACAACAAGCTCGTCCCGCGCCCGATGAGCCTTCGCGTTTTTGCCGCGCGCACCCAGGACGGCTGGCAGATCATGCCCGGCGGCTTTGCGCGCATCGGCAGCGGCGACGATGTTTCCGCCATCGCCATGCAATCGGGTGGAAGTGCTGCGGATGTCTGGATCGTCAGCGACAAGCCGGTGGAACGCACCACGCTTCTGCCGGCGGAAGAAAGCTTTACCCGCAATATGCCGGGCAGCCTGCCGAGCCGTGCAGCCGACAATCTCTTCTGGCTCGGCCGTTATATCGAACGTTCGGAAGGCGCCCTGCGCATACTGCGCGCCTGGCACGGGCGTTATGCCGAATCTGCCGATCCGCGCCAGCCTTTGCTCGCGCATGTGACACGCTATCTCGAAGCGCTCGATGTGGAGATGAGCGATGCCGTGCCGGAAAGCCTGCTGAACAACATCAACAGCGCGCTTTATTCCGCCAGCAATATCCGCGACCGCTTTTCGCCTGACGGGTGGCTGGCGCTGAACGACCTTGCCAAAACCGCCCGCCGTTTCCACGCGAAAGTCGCCCCCGGCGACGACGCTACCCATGCCATGACGATCCTGCTGCGCAAGCTTGCGGGCTTTGCCGGTCTCGTGCACGAAAACATGTATCGCTTCACCGGCTGGCGTTTCCTCTCGATCGGCCGTTACCTGGAACGCGGCCTGCATATGACGCGTCTTCTCGGCCATATGACCGGCCCGGATGCGCCCGACGGCTCCTATGACATGCTGCTCGAAATCGGCGACAGCGTCATGACCCATCGCCGCCGCTACAACGTCAATACGGCCGGCCTGACCGTGACCGATCTTCTGGCGCTCGACCCGCTCAATCCCCGCTCGATCCTGTTTCAGCTGAACGAGATCCGCACCGAGGTGGAGCAGCTTCCGAACGCCTTCGTGAACGGTCAGATGTCGCCCTTCTACCGCGAGGCGATGCGGCTGCATTCCGGGCTTGCGGTCATGACGCCGGAAAACATGAACGGCGCGATCTATCGCCAGCTCGAAACCGACATGGAACATCTCTCCGATGTTCTGGCCCGGACCTATCTCGGATAATCCTATGCTTTACGATCTTTCCCTGCATATGGGTTACACCTACGACACGCTGGCCCACGGCGCGCGCCACATCATCCGTGTCCTGCCGCTCTCCATCCCCGGCCGGCAGCGGCTTGTCGCCGGCTCCATCGATGTTTCGCCGGTGCCGGAAGAACGTGCCACCTTCGAGGATTTCTTTCATCAATCGGCCACGTCAGTGCATCTGCGCGCGCCGCATGAGAAGCTGGATATCCGCATGCAGGCCCGCGTGATGGTGGAGGCGCCGGCGCTGACGGCGGATTTCTCTCCGGAACTCTCCCGCCTGCCGCAGGACCTAGCCGATGTCTGGTCGCTCGATTTCCAGTCGCCGCACCACTTCATCGGCGCAAGCCCAAGGATCGGAATGGATGCGGCAATATCCGCCTATGCCCGGGAATTGCTGAAACCCGGAATGACCATTCGCGAAATCGCGCTCTCTTTGTGCAAGCGCATCCATAAGGACTTTACCTATGACGGCGAGGCGACGACCGTCGATACGACGCCATCGGAAGCCTTCAAGCTGAAGCGCGGCGTGTGCCAGGATTTTTCGCATATCATGATCATGGCGCTGCGCAGCCTCGGCATTCCCGCCGGTTATGTCAGCGGTTTCCTGCGCACCATTCCACCGCCGGGCAAGGAACGGCTTGAAGGCGCCGATGCAATGCATGCCTGGGTTCGCGTCTGGTGCGGAGAAGCCGCCGGTTATCTGGAACTCGATCCCACCAATGATATCGTCGCCGGAAGCGACCATATCGTCGTCGGTTACGGCCGGGATTATTCCGATGTCGCCCCGGTGATCGGTGTCTTGAAGAGCTATGGCAATCAGCAGATAAAACAGGCCGTCGACGTCGTCCCCGTCCAATAATGACACGATGTGTATTATTGCGGCCATCGCGCCAAACAATTCTTGAAAATACTTCGAAAACTGCTCCAATTTGAACGCTTCTTAAAATTGAACCGATCGCGTTAGCGGATTTTACATCGTTTGCGGCTTTTCTGCGCTCAGTCGAATATTCTAATCCGTGAGCCCGTCATGACCGCCTCTGCAAATCAAAAACCGAAGCGCCGTTTTTTTGCCGATACCAGCGGCAATTTCGGCATGATGACGGCCATTCTGCTGCCGGTGTTGCTGGGTTTTGCCGGCGCCGGCATGGAGTTGGCGAATGTGATGCAGGTGAAAGCGGATATGCAGAATACCGCGGATTCTGCAGCCCTTGCGGCAGCGACCGAGGCCCGTTTGAAAATGGGCGACCTGACGGACGAGCAGATCAAGGCAATCGCCAGGAACTTCATCGCGGCCCAGATGGAAAAGAACCTGACCGCAGAAGAGAAAAAGGAACTGGAGCAGAATTCTCCGACCAATATCACGACAAGCGAAAATGCCCGCGGCAAGACCTACACCGTTGAGACCACGATCAACCACCGCGTACAGCTCAATCCGCTGCTGGGATTCATTGGCGCAAAAACACTCGATCTTTCGGTAACGGGCACCGCAAAGAGCACCGTCAACAAGGGCGCACCGATCTCCATGTATCTGGCGCTTGATCGTTCCGGTTCGATGTCATTCAAGACGGACACCATCAATACTGCGAAAAAATCGTGCCCGGTTTATACGGCTGACAATTGGGGTACCAGCGAAGCGAAGGCCACATCCAGTCCCTGCTATGTCAACAAGGCCACGTCGCTCAAAACCGCCGTCGGGTTCCTCGTCGCAACATTGAACAAGGCTGATCCGACCTACACGGCTAACGGCGGTTCAGAGCTCGTCCGCACCGGTGCCTCGGTCTATACGCACGAGACATATGCTGCTCAGCCCATCAGCTGGGGTACGGGCAGTGTCGCCAGCTATGTCAACAAACAGATCCCGGAATTTCCCTCCGGCGGCACGGATGCCCGCAGCAGCCTGAACGCCGCCTATAACGCCCTTAAAAAAGCCAACACCGACGAAGCAAAAGCACACAAAGACAAAGGCAGTGAATCGTTCGAGCGCTACATTGTTCTCATGACCGACGGTGAAATGACGGGCAACAGCGCCTCGTGGAACTCCAGCATCGACCAGTCCGTGCGCACGACCTGCGAGACCGCCAAGAAAGACGGGATCAAGATTTTCAGCGTTGCCTTCATGGCGCCGGACAAGGGCAAGTCGCTGTTGCAATATTGCGCATCCAGCCTCGACAATTATTACGCGCCGGAAAACATGGAGCAGATCGTCACAGCCTTTGGCGAAATCGCGCGCAAGGCTGCCGGCAGCATAGCCACGCTCACCAACTGATTCTGTTTCCGGAGCGTCTTGTCGGCTGCATGGCTGACAAGACGTGTGCGGCAGGTGACAGCGGCGGCGGCCCGTGGCATAGGAGGGCCGCTCCCATTCACAGGCCCTGTCATGATCCGCATCGAAAACATCAGCAAGTCGAACAGTCACCGTATTCTTTATATCGAGGCCTCCGCCGCGCTCAATCGCGGCGAGAAGATCGGCCTTGTCGGTCCGAACGGTGCCGGCAAGACCACGCTGTTCCGGATGATCACCGGCGAAGAGCAGCCCGACGAGGGCCAGGTCGTCGTCGAAAAGGGCATGACGGTCGGTTATTTCGATCAGGATGTCGGTGAAATGTCCGGCCGCTCGGCCGTCGCGGAAGTCATGGAAGGCGCAGGCCCCGTCAGCGAAGTGGCGGCCGAACTTCGGGAACTGGAAGCCGCCATGTCCGATCCTGACCGGATGGACGAGATGGACACCATCATCGAACGTTACGGCGAAGTGCAGGCGCGTTATGAGGAACTGGACGGCTACGCGCTGGAAGGCCGTGCGCGCGAAGTGCTGGACGGGTTGAGCTTCAGCCAGGAGATGATGGACGGCGATGTTTCCAAGCTTTCCGGCGGCTGGAAGATGCGCGTGGCGCTCGCCCGCATCCTCTTGATGCGCCCGGACGTGATGCTGCTCGACGAACCGTCGAACCATCTCGATCTCGAAAGCCTGATCTGGCTCGAGGATTTCCTGAAAAACTACGACGGCGCTTTGCTGATGACCTCGCATGACCGCGAATTCATGAACCGCATCGTCACCAAGATTATCGAAATCGACGCCGGCAATCTCACCACCTATTCCGGCGATTACGGCTTTTACGAACAGCAGCGTGCGCAGAACGAAAAGCAGCAGCAGGCGCAGTTCGAACGCCAGCAGGCCATGCTCGCCAAGGAAATCAAGTTCATCGAACGCTTCAAGGCCCGCGCTTCGCACGCCTCGCAGGTGCAGAGCCGCGTGAAGAAACTCGAGAAGATCGACCGCGTCGAACCGCCAAAACGGCGTCAGACGGTGGCTTTCGAATTCGCGCCGGCGCCCCGGTCGGGCGAGGATGTCGTGGCACTGAAGAAGGTGAACAAGGCCTATGGCAGCCGCACGATCTATGGCGAGCTCGATTTCATGGTCCGGCGCAAGGAACGCTGGTGCATCATGGGCGTCAACGGCGCTGGAAAATCGACGCTGCTGAAGCTGGTGACCGGCACGGCAGAACCGGATTCCGGCAATGTCACCCTCGGCGCCAGCGTCAAACTCGGCTATTTCGCCCAGCACGCCATGGATGTTCTGGATGGCGACAGCACCATTCTCGAATGGCTGGAGGAGCGTTTTCCGAAGGCGGGGCAGGCGCCGTTGCGCGCCCTTGCCGGCTGTTTCGGCTTTTCCGGCGACGACGTGGAAAAACGTTGCCGTGTTCTGTCCGGCGGTGAAAAGGCCCGTCTCGTCATGGCCGCCATGCTGTTCGATCCGCCGAACTTCCTCGTGCTGGACGAGCCGACCAACCATCTCGATCTCGACACCAAGGAAATGCTGATCAAGGCCCTGTCGGATTATGAAGGCACGATGCTGTTCGTTTCGCACGACCGCCATTTCCTGGCCGCGCTTTCGAACCGGGTGCTGGAACTGACGCCCGATGGCATCCACCAATATGGCGGCGGCTATACCGAATATGTCGAAAGCACGGGACAGGAAGCACCGGGCCTTCGCAGCTAAGATAGCTGCCGGACGCGTCGCACTGTAACGGCAGCTTTCGTTTGGAGACTGGAGAAACAGATGCGGATCGTGGTCTACAGCGCCAAGCCCTATGACAGGCAGTTCCTTGACGCTGCCGCCCACGCTGGCATGCGGATGCAATATTGCGAAGCACGCCTGTCTCTCGAAACAGTGGCGCTGGCGGAGGGAGCGGCGGCGATCTGCGCCTTCGTCAATGACGACCTGTCGCGGCCGGTGCTTGAAAAGCTGGCGGAAATGGGTGTTCGGCTCATCGCCCTGCGCTGCGTCGGTTTCAATCAGGTCGATCTCGCCGCGGCCGAAAAGCTCGGCCTGACCGTTGCGCGCGTGCCGGCCTACTCGCCCTATGCGGTCGCCGAACATACCATGGCGCTCATCCTGTCGCTCAACCGCAAGATCCATCGTGCCTATAACCGTGTCCGCGAAGGAAACTTCGCCCTCGACGGTCTTCTCGGCTTTGATCTTCACGGCAAGACGGTTGGCATTGTCGGCACGGGTAAGATCGGGGCGATTTTCGCACGCATTGCGGCCGGCTTCGGCTGCCGTCTCGTCGGCCATGACGTCCGGCCAAATCCGGATTGCGAAGCACTGGGCATGGTCTACGTCACGCGCGAGGAACTGTTTCGAACATCGGACATTCTGGCGCTGATGTGCCCGCTCACACCGGAAACCCGTCACCTCATTCGCCGGGAGACGCTGCCTCTTCTGAAAAAGGGCGTGATGCTCGTCAATACCAGCCGCGGCGCCATCATCGACACGCAGGCCGCGATTGCGGGTCTGAAAGACGGCAACATCGGCAGTCTCGGCATCGATGTCTATGAAGAAGAGGCCGATCTCTTTTTCGAGGATCTTTCCAACGACGTGCTGCGCGACGATGTTTTCGCGCGGCTGCTGACCTTCCCCAATGTTCTGGTCACCGGCCATCAGGGCTTCTTCACGCAGGAGGCCCTCAGGAACATCGCGGACACCACGATCGGCAATATCGAAAGCTTTTTCGATACCGGAAAGGCGCTGCATGCGGTTTCCACCCAGCAGTTTGCCGGCCCGGCCTAGTGTCTCCGGGACGATTTTTAATACCATTCCGCGCGTCGTTTATATGAAAGCGGGTAAAATTGGTATGATCATTGAGTTTTACTGAAATTCATCATACATATTTGACAGGCTCTATGCCTGCCTCGATTTCAATGCATGGTGACCGACGTGCCTGAA
Organism: Agrobacterium sp. P15N1-A; assembly: GCF_044626815.1. Classification (NCBI taxonomy): domain Bacteria; kingdom Pseudomonadati; phylum Pseudomonadota; class Alphaproteobacteria; order Hyphomicrobiales; family Rhizobiaceae; genus Agrobacterium; species Agrobacterium sp. P15N1-A. The sequence continues at coordinate 376,859 of NZ_JBIUPF010000004.1, forward strand.
CAGCAAAAACAGCGCAGCAAATCCTCCGGTTCTCTGGTCAGCAGAGTTAGCCTCAGCCTGAGAAACGCGATTGCCTCCGGGCAATATGGACCCGGCGACCGCCTGCCCAGCGAAATCGAAATGACGGAAACCCATGGCGTCAGCCGCACCGTGGTGCGCGAGGCGGTGACGGCGCTACGCTGCGACGGGCTGGTGGAGGTTCGTCAGGGTGCCGGCATCTTCGTGCTGAAACGGGAAAAGGAGGCGTCGCAGACACCCGGTATCGACCGCGCCCGGCTCTCTTCCGATCTGGAGGTGCTGGAAATCAGGACGCCGCTCGAAATCGAAGCGGCAGGGCTCGCCGCCCTCCGTCGTTCGCCATCGCAGGAGGAAGCGATTTTCGACTGTCACGCCCGGCTTCTGCAATGTATTGAGGAGAACCGCTCCATTCGCGAGGCGGATCTGGCGCTGCATCTGGCCATTGCGGCCGCCACCAACAATCCGCTTTTCACACAGTTCCTCGAGCTGCACGGTCAGGCCGTGATTCCACAATCGCGCGTGGTTTCCGAAACCGGCGAGAACGACCAGACAGCTTACCGGCGATTGATCCACAAGGAACATGAAGCCATCGTCATCGCCATATCGGACCGGAACGAACAGGCCGCGAAGCTGGCGATGCAGGCGCATCTGCGCGGCAGCCAGCACCGCTACCGCGACATGATGCGGGACCTGCGCGGCATCGCGCACAGCTAAAGGGTTTTCAGTAAAACCGGGTTGTAGCTCTGTGCCCGAAAGGGGCGATCAGGAGCTACGGCGCTTCCCGCAGATCCGCTCCCCAGACCTCGATTTGCGTCAGCGCGGGAAAGGGCGAAGGGTCGTCCGCCTTTTTAAGATCATGCAGACGAATCCATTCCACCTGGCGCGGCGCGACCGGGAAGGTTTGGGCCGCGCCGGTTTTTTGCAGGGAAAAGCTCGCGCTTTCGCCGTCGGAAAAAGTGACGCTCGCTTTTTCCCACCAGGCATCGTGGGGGAAGTCCGCCCGCAGGTAAAAAGTCAGCTGGTCGATGAGGACCGCGCGGCCAAATACAAGCGTCAGCGAAGCTTCTGGATCGCGGTTGATGCCCCAGCTTGTATAGGGCCAGAAGCCGTGGCCCGCGCTCGCTTTTTCGCCATCGATGACATTGCGGGCTGCGAAGGCCGCCTCCCCGCGCGTTTCCGTGCTCGCATAAACATGCGGAAACAGCGAGGTGTTTTCATGATCGTCAAACGGGTTGAGGGCCAGATTCCTGCGAACTCCGATTTCACCGGCAAGTGTGCGGCGCGCGGCGATCCGGTGAAGGTTACCGCTGAAAGCCTGCGGCGGATAGGATTTGCGTTTCGCCGCGGAAGGAACGGGCAGGATGAACTCGTTTCCGTGCAGGAAAACCAGCGTCGGCGGCATGCCGGCGTCAAGCGCAAGCCAGATATGACCGGGCTGCGAAACCTCAACGACGAGCCTGTCGCCCTCGCAATATTCTGCGCGATAGACGAGCAAAGCTTCGTCCTCCGCTCCGGCTTCCGCCAGAACATCACCCAGCGCATTGACGACCTTGAGTGTAAGTTTCATCGGCACTTCCTTAACTGATCGTCAGGCACAGACGCTGGGCTGCGATGGGGATGAGAATGCGATAGATCACCGGCGGCCAGGACTGGCGAAGGCGGGCATCGTCGATTGTTATGGCTTCGATGGCGGGTTCTCCTGCACCTTCGCAGGCTATCTCTCCCAGCCCCGCAAAGATCAGCCGACCCGGCGTGACAATGGGCTTTTCGGCAGCCATCAGCGACAGAACCGCCTCCTGCCCGCCCTGATAGTCGTCAACGATTTCCACATGGCTGCCACGCAGCAGTCGGACGCGGCGGCGATAGTGCTCAACACGCGCCACAGGGGGATAGGCCCCGGCTATATCGAAAGAGACTTCCGCCTGCTCTTCAGAGAATTCTGTCACAAAATCTCTCGCCGCAAACTCTGCCCCGGCAGCCTGCATGATCCCGCCGAAAGTCGGCAGATTGTGAAAGGCCGATTGCATCGTCCAGATCTCGTAGCGCTGCGGCGAGAAGGTTTTTGCGGTGTAGGTCTCCACCCCGACATCGATGATGAACGGGCGGCCGTTCTTATAAAGCGTGAAACTGCCGACATCGTTGTGGTTATGGCTCTCGCCATTATTGCCCGCCTTCACGGCAAGATCGAAGACCCCGTCGCGGGCAATCGCCAGACCGATACCTGGATAGGCGATATCGGTCTTTGCCGGTTGCGCCGGAACAGGCCCGGACAATTCCGGGACGGCAAGCACCGCCTGGACCCGATACCAGAGGTTCCACTCCTTGCACATCAGCCGGTCCGAGGAGCGGTTCCAGCAGGCGGCAGCGAAAGCCTGGAGTGGCGGCGAAGAAACGGCCTTGCCGAAAAGATATTCCCGCACGCCGGATGTCTCAACCTTCGCCGGCGCATCGGCGAAGTTGAAGAACCGGTCTTCCGCTACGTGCATGTTGAGAATGAATTCGGCCATGCTGCGCAGCTTCGGCGCATGAAAGAGCGGCGCCATGGAGCCGGGCGCGGAGGCTTCGAGAATGCTCATCGCTCCGAACAGGCAAAGTGCCGCGTGGCCATAATAAAGAACGCCCTCTTCGCAGGCGCCGTCTTCCGCATAATCCTTCTGAAACGCATCGAGACTCTTGAGCGCCTTTTCCACGACCGAACGTCTCGTCGACTGGTCTGTGGGCAATAGCAGGGTCGAGAGAAGGACGTTCTGAGTGATCCAGGCCGTCCAGTTGTTCATCCGCTCGTCGCCATTTCCCACCCACCAGAAATGCCGGGCGAGATAGGGCTTTGTAGTGCGCCTGTCGATCTCGGCGCGGACGCGGGAAACAAGGTTTGCATTTGCCCTTTCCAGTTCCGGTGCCAGCAAATACAGGCACAAAGCGAGGTTGGCGCCCGTTTCGGCGGCGAACAGGTCGATCACCGGGTTTTGCGGATCGGGCAGAGGATCTCGCGGGCCGCCGCGAATATGGGAATTATGGGCGGGCAATTGCCAGCCGCTCTCCTCGCATATCAGCCAAAGACCATCGATGATGGCATCGAGAAAGCGGCCCTGCCCCTCGGCGCATTCTCCAAGAACCAGCGCGTTCAGCTTCAGTCGTCGGGAAAAATAAAGCGCCTCGAAACGATCGCGATTGCCGGTGCGGCTATATTCCCGGTAGTCGCCCGCCAGAATGACGGACCAGGGCTCGTCAAGCGTCTGTTCCGCCGCCTCGATGAGACTACGGGAAACCGCGCCCGGTGCTGAAGACCGAATTTTCTGTGCCGTCAGTTCCGCGCCGAAATCGGCGAACCGTTCCGGCAGGAGCCGCATCATTTCGACAAACACGCCCTCAAACCTCCCGCGCGTTCCGCAATCCGATATGGGCCTCCTATCATACGTATTTTTGAAAAACCAGAAAATTTGTCTGACTTTATGCAAAGTTGTTTGACCAATATCGATATTGTGTTATCCAGAGCGCGGGAGGCGGCAGGGCGAAGACCCGGACCGCAATGGAAAATGCAGGCAGCCGACACCGACGAAACAGTGAAGCGGCGTCAATGGGAGATATGCTGTGGCAATCGCAACCGCGACCATGTCCGACAAGCAGGCGACTCCGTATCGCAGAAAAAAACTCCGCATCGTCTCCAAACGGCGGCGCAGAATAGAAAATGCGCTCGTCGCCTATTCCTTCATTGCGCCCAATTTTCTCGGCTTTGCGATTTTCACGCTCGGACCGATCCTCTTCGCCTTTGCGCTGGCCTTCATGCATTGGGATGGCTCCAATGCCATGCGTTTTGCCGGTCTCGATAATTTCTGGCGACTTTTCGAGGACAGGGCCTTCATCGCGGCCTTCTGGAACACGGTCATCTACACCGTCGCGTCGGTGCCGGCCACGCTTGCCTGCGCGCTCGGCCTTGCGATCCTGCTCAACCAGAAAATCCTCGGCCGCAATTTCTTTCGCACGGCCATGTTCTTTCCCTATGTCGCATCGCTGGTTGCCGTGGCCGTCGTCTGGAACATGATTTTCAATCCGGAGATGGGTCCGGTCAACATGCTGCTCTATACGTTCGGCCTCGATCCCGCCGACATGCCGGGATGGGCGGCGGACCGACACTGGGCCATGGTCACGGTCATTCTCTTCGGCGTGTGGAAGAGCATGGGTTATTACATGGTCATCTATCTCGCCGGACTGCAGGGCATCAATTCGGAGCTTTATGAAGCAGCAGGGCTGGATGGCGCCAATGCCTGGCAGAAATTCATCCACGTTACCCTGCCGCAGCTTGCGCCGACGACCTTTTTCGTGACCGTCATGCTGACGATCCAGTCCTTCAAGGTTTTCGATCAGGTCTATATGATCACGCAGGGCGGCCCCGGCACTTCGACGCTGGTTCTCGTCTATCACATCTACAATGAGGCCTTCATCTCCTGGGATCTCGGCTATTCCAGCATGATCGCCCTCGTCCTGTTCTTCCTCGTCTTGCTGGTCACCGTCGTCCAGTTCAAACGGCAGCGGGAGGATTGATCCATGCGCATCATGGGCCGCAAAATCCCCGCCGCCAAAATCAGCATCTATCTGACGGTGATCGTCGTCACCATCGTCATGCTTCTGCCCTTCGCATGGATGCTGTCGGCGTCGCTGAAACTCAGCCGCGACGTCTTCGCGTTTCCGATCGAGTGGATACCCTCGCAGCCGCGCTGGGAAAACTACGTGGAAATCTGGACGAAAATCCCTCTGGCCCTATTCATCTACAACACGTCGAAGCTGACGATCATCGTCACCTTGCTGCAATTGCTGACCTCAAGCTTTGCGGCCTACGCCTTCGCCAAGCTGCATTTTCCCTACAAGAACACGCTGTTTCTCGGCTATATCGCCACCATCGCCATGCCCTGGCAGGTCTATATGGTGCCGCAGTTTCTGCTGATGCGCGAATTCGGGCTCAACAACACCCATCTCGCCCTGATTTTCCTGCAGGCCTTCACCGCCTTCGGCGTTTTCCTGATGCGGCAGTTCTACATGTCGATCCCGAACGAGCTTTGCGAGGCGGCGCGCATCGACGGCATGAACGAATACCAGATCTGGGCGAAGATCATGCTGCCGCTTTCCAAACCGGCGCTTTCCACCTTGACGATTTTCACCTTCGTCACGACCTGGAACGACTTCATGGGTCCGATGATCTATCTCACCAAGACCGAGCTGAAGACCATCCAGATCGGCCTGCGCATGTTCATTTCGCAATATTCGGCGGAATACGGATTGATCATGGCCGCCTCGGTCGTGGCGCTTGTCCCGGTTCTCGTCGTTTTCCTGGCATTGCAGCGCTTCTTCGTCGAAGGCGTCGCCTCCACCGGCCTCAAGGGTTGATTTCATGCTCGATTTGACCACGTCCCTCCCAACCCCGATCACAGACGCCGAAATCGATGCGGCGCTGGCCGTGGCCGTCGCGCAGGTCAGGCGCAACCTGCCGCAATTTACCTATGCGGCGCAGAACCATTCGAGCGTGAATAACTTTTACCCGGCAGTCGCCAACGACCAATGGACCGCCGGTTTCTGGCCGGGCCAGATATGGCTCGCCTTCGAGCACACCGGCGACAGGACCTTTCAGCATGCGGCGCAAATTCAGGTACAGAGTTTCCTGCACCGTATCGAAAACCGCATCGAGACCGATCACCACGATATGGGCTTCCTCTATTCGCCCTCCTGCATCGCCGCATGGAAACTGGTGGGCGATGAGGATGGAAGACGCGCGGCGCTGATGGCGGCGGACCAGTTGATGGAGCGGTTCCAGCCGGTCGGGCAATTCATCCAGGCCTGGGGCCGCAGGGATAATCCCAACGAATATCGTTATATCATCGACTGCCTTTTGAACCTGCCGCTGCTTTATTGGGCGAGCCGCGAAACAGGCCGGGAAGACTACCGCACCGTGGCGCTTGCCCATGCCCGCACCACGCTTGCCCATTCCGTCCGGCCGGACGATTCCACCTATCATACATTTTACATGGACCCGGAGACCGGCGCGCCGGTGCGCGGTGTCACAAAACAGGGTTACAGCGATGAGAGCTACTGGGCCCGCGGACAGGCCTGGGGCATTGCCGGCATGGCCATTTCCTATCGATACGAGCGCCTGCCCGCCTATCGCGACACCTTCGAACGGCTTCTCGCCTTCTATCTCAAACGCCTGCCCGACGATCTCGTACCCTATTGGGACCTGATTTTTGCGGATGGCGATGGTGAACCGCGCGACAGCTCGGCGGCGGCCATCGTCGCCTGTGGCCTCCTGGAAATGGCGGAGCTGGAGACGCCGGAAAAGGTGGCGGAATATCGCGATCTGGCAAGGCGCATGGTGAAAAGCCTCGCCGATATCTATTCGGTTCGCGATCCCGCGATCTCCAACGGGCAGCTTCTGCACGGCACCTATTCCAAGAAGACGCCCCATAATACCTGCCGGGGCGAAGGCGTCGATGAGTGCGTCTCCTGGGGCGATTATTATTATCTGGAAGCGCTGATCCGGCTTTCGCGCAACTGGTCTTCCTATTGGTGAGCGCGAGGAACAGATGGCTAGCATTTCCCTGAAAAAACTCAACAAGACCTTCGGCGCGCTCAAGGTGGTTCACGATATCGATCTGGATATTGCCGACAAGGAATTCATCATTCTGGTCGGCCCTTCCGGATGCGGAAAATCCACGACGCTCAGGATGATCGCCGGGCTGGAGGAAATTTCCGGCGGCGAGTTGCGCATTGGCGAGGACGTGATGAACGATGTCCCCTCGAAGGATCGCGACATCGCCATGGTGTTCCAGAATTATGCGCTTTACCCGCATATGACGGTCTACAAGAACATGGCCTTCGGTCTGGAACTCAGAAAGGCGCCGCGCGATCTCATCGACACCAAGGTCAAGGATGCGGCGAAAATTCTCGACATCACCCATCTCTTGAACCGCAAGCCGAAAGCGCTCTCCGGCGGCCAGCGGCAGCGTGTCGCGCTCGGCCGGGCCATGGTGCGCAATCCGGAAGTCTTCCTGCTCGATGAGCCGCTTTCCAATCTCGACGCCAAGCTGCGCGGCACCATGCGTTCGGAAATCTCCAAATTGCACAAGCGGCTGGACGCCACCTTCATATACGTCACCCACGATCAGGTGGAAGCCATGACCATGGCGGACCGCATCGTGGTGATGAAGGACGGGCATATCCAGCAGGTGGATACGCCGCAAAATCTCTACGACCGGCCGATCAACATGTTCGTTGCGGGTTTCATCGGCGCGCCGCAGATGAACATGCTGCCAGTCACGCTGCGCCGCGACGGCGACCGCTTCGCCGCCCTGTTCGACGGCAATCCGCTGCCTCTACCGGCTGATATCGATGCCGGGCGGCTGCGATCTTACGAGGGAAAGGACATCATCCTCGGCATCCGCCCGGAAAATTTCCACGAATTCGCCCCGGCGGATATCGATGCCGCCAATGTCGCACCCTTCCGGGCGGCGGTGGAACTGGCGGAGCCGATGGGATCGGAAGTGCATCTCAACCTTGTCTCGGGCGGCAGAAACCTCGTCGCACGCGTCTCACCGCGTTTCAGGGCGAAGATCGGCGATCCCGTCGAACTGGTGGCCGATCTGACAAATGCACAGCTTTTCGATCCCGCCACCGAGCGATCGATCCTTTATTGAGGCGACGGGGAGAAACGCGATGCAATGGCTGGAAGGGTTATGGACGAAGGAAGGGGCCGGGATCGACAAGAACGCCCCGCCGCTGACCGGCCTTGCCCTGTTCCTCGATATCATCAAGCGCGAATGGTGGGAGATGGTGAAGCTCAATCTCCTCTTCATCATCGCCAGCCTGCCGGTGGTGACGATGCCGGCGGCGATGCTGGCCATGGCCCGTGTCTCTGTTTCCTTCGCAAATGACGAGAATACCTACCTGCTGCGCGACTTTCTCGAGGCCTTGCGGAAATTCGCCCTGCGCGGCACCGCGCTTGTGGTTTTAAGCGCGCTGCTGGTGAGCGCCGGTGCTTATGCGACTGTCAGCTATGCCGGGGCCGCCCGGCTTCAGCTCGCTTATAGCCTTCCTTTTGCGATCAGCCTGGCGGTCACGCTGTTTCTCATCCTCCTCAGCGCCTATGCCAGTGTTGTTCTGGCCAGGCGGGACCTGCCGCTTTCGGAAACCCTGCGGCAGGCGGCGTTTCTGGCGCTCACCAGGCCATTGCCGATGCTTGCGGCGCTGGGTTTCGTCGCAGCGCTCTGGCTCGCGCATGTCCTCTTTTATCCGGTGTCGGTGTTCATGCCGGCCACCATCAATTTTTCGCTCGGCATGTTTGCCCTCTGTTTCGCAGCGAAAAACGCTGCTGCGAAAACACGCGCGCGGATACCCGAACCGGCGGGGAGCGGCACTTAAGCAGACCAAAATCAAAACGACATCAGTCAGGGAAGGAGAAACGGGCTATGGAGTTTAAGACAACCAGACGTGCATTCGCTCTCGCAACCGCCGGTCTCGGCATTGCCATGGGCATGGGAGGAACGGCGTTCGCTGCGGGCGATGCGCCCGTTACGCTAAAATGGGCGCTGTGGGATCTGGACAAGGGCGCTTATTTCAAGCCCCTGATGGAGGCTTACAAGCAGAAGCATCCGAATGTGACGTTCGAAGTGGTGGACCTCGGCTCGCAGGACTATACGCAGATGATATCCACGCAGCTCACCGGCGGCTCCAAGGATATCGACGTCGTCACCATCAAGGATGTTCCCGGCTACGCCAATCTGGTGCGCGCCGGCAACATCACCGATCTCAGCGGCTTCATCAAGGACCAGAAAATCGAGACGGCCCCCTATGGCGGCCTGATCGAGGAACTGACCATCGACGGCAAAATTTACGCCCTGCCGTTCCGCTCGGATTTCTGGGTGGTCTATTACAACAAGGATATTTTCGACAAGGCCGGCGTGCCTTACCCCACCAACGACATGAGCTGGGCGCAGTTCGATGAAATCGCCGGCAAGCTGAAAGGCGGCATGGGCGCCAACCGCACCTATGGCGCGTTGCTGCACACCTGGCGTTCGACGGTGCAGCTGCCCGGCATTCAGGACGGTAAGCACACGCTGGTGGACGGCAATTATGAATTCCTGAAACCCTGGTATGAGCGTGCACTTGCCCTGCAGAAAAGCGGCGCGATACCGTCCTACGCCTCGCTGAAAACCTCGAACACCCATTATTCCGCGCTGTTCTTCAATGGAACGATCGGCATGTTGCCCATGGGCACATGGTTTGTCGGCACCCAGATCGCCAAGGTGAAATCCGGCGAGTCGAAAAGCGTAAACTGGGGTATCGTGAAATTCCCCCATCCGGATGGTGTGGCGGCCGGCGCGACGGCCGCGCAGATTGCCGGATTGTCGGTCAATGCCAATTCCGGCCACAAGGAAGCGGCGCTGGACTTCATCCACTTCGTGACCGGGCCTGAGGGTGCGGCGATCATCGCCTCCACCGGCACTTTCCCTGCGCTCAGAACCGATGATGTGGCCGAGAAGATCGCGGCGCTGCCGGGCTTCCCGCAGGACCAGAACAGCAAGGATGCGCTGCAGGCGGGCAAAGCCTATCTGGAAATGGCGGTCAATCCGAATGCGGCCAAGATCGAAGTCGTCCTGAACCGCGTGCATGATGCGCTGATGACCGACAATATCTCGATCGATGACGGCATCAGGGACATGAATGACGGCGTCAAGGCCATCAAATAATTGCCACAGGGCCGCGGGCGGGAAGCCTGCGGCCCTTTCCTTTGATCATGAATTCCGGACATTCGTAACCGTGCCTCACGAGACCGCCACAGCCAATCCGCTCTTTCACAATCCGCTTCTCGGCAGGGACGATCTCGCAAAGGCGGTGATCGATCTCTTCAACCCGCTGCTTGCCTGTTTTTCACCGGGCGGCGCGCGTGTGCGGCTTGGAGCAACGGGGGCCATTTTCGATTTTCCTGCGGCGGAACTGGAGGGTTTTGCCCGACCATTATGGGGCATCGTTCCACTTGCCGCCGGCGGTTATGACTTTCCCCACTGGGATCTCTACAGGCGTGGACTGGCCAATGGCGCCAACCCCGCCCACCCCGAATATTGGGGCGACACGGCTGATCGGCACCAGCGGCTGGTCGAACTGGCGGCGATAGGATTTGCGCTCGCCATGGTTCCCGAACATATCTGGGAGCCGCTTGCCGAAACGGACAGGCAGGCTGTCGTCGCCTATCTTCTCGCCGCCCGCGAGCGGGAATTCGTCGACAATAACTGGAAATTCTTCCGTGTTCTGATCGATCTCGGGCTGGAGCGGGTCGGCGTGGAATTCGACCGGACCAAAACCCAAACCTATCTCGATGAACTCGAGGCTTTCGATATCGGCAACGGCTGGTATCGCGACGGGCCGGTGCGCCGGGTCGACCATTATATTCCCTTCGCCATGCATTTTTACGGCCTGATCTATACGGTGCTGGCAAAAGGTGACGACACGCGAAAAACACGCTTGCTCGAACGCTCGCGCATTTTCACCCGTGACATACGCCACTGGTTCGGGCCCGACGGGGCGTCGCTCGCCTTCGGGCGCAGCCAGACCTACCGTTTTGCGGCGGGCGGTTTCTGGGGCGCTCTTGCCTTTTCCGGTCTGGAGGCGCTGCCGTGGCCGGAGATCAAGGGCTATTACATGCGCCATATCCGCTGGTGGTCGAAGCGGCCGATCGCGGACCGCGACGGCGTCCTGTCGGTCGGATATGGCTACCCAAATCTTCTGATGAGCGAAAGCTACAATTCTCCCTGCTCGCCCTATTGGGCGCTCAAATTTTTCCTGCCGCTGGCGCTGCCCGCCGATCACCCGTTCTGGACTGCGGAAGAGGCCGAACCGCAGGAATTTGCCGAACCGGTTCCCTTGGCGGAGCCCGGCATGGTGGCCTTTCATACGCCGGGCAATATCGTTGTCCTTTCCTCCGGGCAGCAGCACGACAGGATGCGCGGCGCGCAGGAAAAATATTCGAAATTCGTCTATTCCACCCGTTACGCCTTCAATGTCGAGGCGGATGACCGGCATTTCGCCGCCGCGAGTTTCGACGGCATGCTCGGCCTTTCCGACGATGGCGTGCACTTCCGCACCCGCGAGACGATGGAAGAGGCGTTGATCGCCAAAGACTGCCTCTATTCCCGCTGGCGGCCATGGGCGGATGTCGAGATCGAGACCTGGCTCGTGCCGCAAAACCCCTGGCACATAAGGCTGCACCGCATCCGCACCCCGCGCCCGCTGCAGACATCCGAAGGCGGATTTGCCATAGAACGCGCCGATTTCAACCGCGACCGCACCGAGGCGAGTGAAGGTCGCGCCGTCTGTTACGGACAGACTGACACCAGCCTCATCGCCGATCTTTCGGCTGACATTCAGCGCGAAGGCGTGTGCCATCAGGCAATCGCCAATACCAACCTCATTCACGCCAGGACCCTCGTTCCGCAATTGCGCGGCGCCATCGCCTCCGGCGAAACGCTGCTGGTGACGGCGGCCATGGCACTGCCGGCAGGTAAAGAAGCAGGGGCCGCATTGGGTGTCTTCCCCGAAAGTCCCGATCTCCCGAGGCTGGAAGAAATGTTCAGGCGGGAGGGGCGACGCGTTCCCGCCTATGCTCTCGATGAAAACCGCGCAGGCTGACGGAGATGACCGACGACACACCGGGTGTTTCCCAGAGACCTGATCGACTGAACATCCTGACCTGGGAGCGGAAGCAGGAGGATATCGCCAGCCTCAACCATCAGACACGGCTGCGTGGCCTCGAGCGCTCTGCCAACGCCGTTTTCGGGCAGGGCGTGTACATTGCCGACAAGGCGGAGGTGCATACCGACAGGCTATTGATGGGTGCGCAGTCGTGGATCGCCGGTTACGCAATCGTGCGCGGTGATATCGAACTCGGCGAGAATGTCTCGATCAACCCCTATGCCTGTCTTTCCGGTAAGGTGACAATCGGCAATGGCGTACGCATCGCCTCACATGTCAGCATCGTCGGCTTCAACCATGGTTTCGACGACATTGAAACTCCGATCCATCGCCAGCCGCTGACCTCGCTCGGGATAAAGATCGGCGACGACGTCTGGATCGGCGCCAATGCGGTTGTGCTGGATGGCGTGAAGATAGGGCGCGGCGCTGTTATTGCCGCAGGCGCGGTGGTGGCGAAGGACATTCCCGCCATGGCCATTGCAGGCGGCGTTCCCGCCCGGGTTCTGCGATATCGCGGAGAAAAAGCGGCCGCGCCGAAGCTGACAAAGCCCGATGGCCTGCTGCAAGAACTCGGCAAGGAGATTGTCAACGACTGGCTTGCCGCCATCCGCTCCTATGGCGAGGATGGCATCTATCGTTCCGCCGATGCATCCGGACGTGAGGTCGAAAGCGTCAGGCATCTGTGCGATGCCATCGAGATCGCAGCAGCCTTCGGGCAAGAAAAGATCGCTTTCGATGCCGGAAAAACGGTCGTCAATCTTCAGGCCCTGCAGGATCGGGAAACGGGGCTGTTTCTTAACCGTCACCACCGCCCCTCGACGCCTCCCGAGAAGGACCCTGCTGTCCTCTATAATATTCTGGCTGTCGGATATGCGCTTGAATGTTTCGGTGCTGCGCCGAAACAGCCGATCGCTTTCGTGGAGCGTCTGCGCGCCGAAGAACTCATCCTCCTGCTGGAAGAATTGCCATGGCAAAGCCGGGCATGGCATTGCGGCGCCACCATAGACGCCATTGCCACCGCGCTTTATTTCAACAGGCGCTATTTCACATCCGGCGACAACCTCACCGTTCTCTTCGGCTGGCTGGCGATGAATGTGGATAAAACCACCGGGCTTTGGGGTGAGCCGACTGCCGCACAGGGCCTGCTGCAACCGGTTAACGGTTTTTACCGGCTTAGCCGCGGCTCTTACGCACAGTTCGGCCTGCCCGTCCCCTATCCGGAAGCAACAATTAACTCCGTTATCGCCAATTATCGTGCCTATGGCGGTTTCCATGGCGCGGATTTTAATGCCTGCAACCTGCTCGATACGATCCATCCGCTTCTTCTATGCCTGAAACAGACGGACCACCGGCAGGACGAGGCGAAGGAAATCGCCCGCGAAATTCTGCACCGAAATGAGGGACGCTGGCAAAGGAACAGGGGATTCGCCTTCGCGGAGGGACATCCGGCCGGGCTGCAGGGCACGGAAATGTGGATGTCCGTTCTCTGGCTTGCAGCGAAGCTTCTCGATGCGGAACATCTCCTGCCGTTCCGACCTCGAGGCATCCATCGCTTCGAGCCTGCGGAAATCGTCCGTGGCCTGATTGCCCGCTCTAAATCTCCGGTATAGGTTTCCGACACTCTTTTGAAAGCTTTCAAACCGGACCGGTCGAGTAAAAGATGCAACTCAAAGACTGCTATAATTTCCACGATTTTCGCCGCATGGCCAAACAGCGTCTGCCCGGACCGATCTTCAACTACATAGACGGCGCAGCCGATGACGAGGTGACGTATCGGCGAAACACGGCCGCCTTCGAAAAATGCGATCTCGTTCCCGATGTGCTGCGGGGCGTGGCCGATGTGGATATGTCGGTTACCGTGATGGGGCAGAAGCTGTCCATGCCGGTCTATTGTTCGCCGACGGCGCTGCAACGCCTCTTCCACCATCAGGGGGAACGGGCGGTTGCGGCAGCGGCGGGGAAATACGGCACGATGTTCGGCGTCTCCTCGCTCGGCACCACGAGCCTTGAAGAAGCGCGCCGGATCAGCGGCGGCCCGCAGGTCTATCAATTCTATTTCCACAAGGACCGCGGCCTCAACCGCGATATGATGGCGCGCGCCAAGAGCGCCGGTGTCGAGACGATGATGTTGACGGTGGACAGTATTACCGGCGGCAACCGCGAGCGCGACAAGCGCACCGGCTTTGCCATTCCGTTCAAGCTCAATCTTTCCGGCATCGCGCAATTCGCCATCAAGCCGGCCTGGGGCATCAATTACCTGACGCATGAGCGCTTCAGCCTGCCGCAGCTCGACGATCACATTAAAATGGATGGCGGCGCTCTTTCCATCAGCCGCTATTTCACCGACATGCTCGACCCTTCGATGAACTGGGACGACGTGGCGCAGATGGTGCGCGAATGGGGCGGGCCATTCTGCCTAAAAGGCATCATGTCGGTGGATGACGCCAGACGCGCCGTGGAGATCGGCTGCAGCGGCATCGTGCTTTCCAATCACGGCGGCCGCCAGCTGGATGGCTCCCGCAGCGCCTTCGATCAGCTGGCCGAGATCGTCAATGCGGTCGGCGACCGGATCGATGTGATGATGGATGGCGGCGTGCAGCGCGGCACCCATGTTCTGAAAGCACTGTCCCTCGGTGCAAAAGCCGTGGGGCTCGGCCGCTATTACCTTTTCCCCTTGGCTGCTGCCGGGCAACCGGGCGTCGAACGGGCGCTCGAGCTGATGCGTATCGAAATCGAGCGCGGCATGAAGCTGATGGGCTGCACCTCCGTCGATCAGCTCACACGCCGGAACCTTCGGTTCCGTTGAACAAGCGGGACGTTAGAGAAGAACTGCGGCGGAGCGCGGTCACAACCGACTACTGAAACCGCATGCCGTTTCAGCCGCGTTTCGCCGATGCTCCTGAAGCGCCATGCCGATGTTCCAGACGAGCGCCAGACAAACAAGTCCGCAAAAACAGGCTGAAATCAGCGAGCGATGGCGCTTGGCTCCGGAGAGAAACATCCAGCCGATAATTGCATAGACCGCAAGCGCCGGCACCGCCGCAATCAGAACGGATATGGGGCCATCGCAATCGACGGCCTCGACGCCGATGGCGCGATACTCATTCGGAATTGCCACCAGACCGAGCACGGCCACGGGAAACATAGCGACTAAAACCGCGTAGCGGAAAAATCGGGGCGTGTCGGGCATGCCTGCTCCATAGCCGGACAATCAACAGCCGCAACGGCGCAGGTAAAGTTCCGCCGTGCGATCTCAGCGAATATCCATATTGCCGATAATATCGGTTTAGCCGCCATTACTGGCGACCGGAAGAGCAGATTGCCCGCTTTTGCAGAGAAAGCCAGCCTTTTACGTCGGGAGCAATCTTGGCAAGTCAGGCGGAATGTGGTTATGGTTGCATGATGCAACCATAATGGATTGAACGTGCCCCAACAGCCCTTCCCCATAAACGATATCCGTTCCACCTCCCGCCGGCTCGTCCGCGAACTCGGCTTCATGGGGGGAGACTTTGCCGGCACCGATCTGCCGCCTTCCGCCGTGCATGCCCTGATCGAGATCGAGGCATGCCCCGACATCACGGCGCGGGATCTGGGAAAACTTCTGCGACTTGAAAAATCGAGTGTCAGCCGCATGCTGCGCAAGCTCGTCCTGTCGGGCGATGTTCGCGAAGAAACGGATGAAGGGGACAGTCGCATCAAGCGGCTGCGTCTTACGGGTCAGGGACAAGAACAGGTGGGCGCCATTCATGGCTTCGCGAACCGGCAGGTCTCCGGCGCCCTGACGCAGCTTACGTCGGCGGATGCTCACACGATCCTCCAGGGGCTTCGTCTTTACGCCGATGCGCTGGGAGACAGGACCGATATAGTTGCTCCCTCCATAGAGATCCTGGAGGGATACAGGCCCGGCATCATTGCCCGGATCACGCAGATGCATGCGCTCTACTACGCCCGGACATCCGGCTTCGGCCAGCGTTTCGAATCCGTCGTGGCCGAAGGCCTCGCCGCTTTTTGCAACCGGCTCGAAAGCCCGAAGAATGCGATCTGGGTCGCGATGCGCGGACAGGAGATCATCGGCTCCGTTGCTATCGATGGCGAAGATCTCGGAGGGGATATTGCGCATCTGCGCTGGTTCATCGTTGATGACGGGGTGCGCGGTGGCGGTGTCGGGCGCAGACTGCTGGAAACCGCGCTGGCATTCGTCGATGAAAAAGGTTTTTCCGAAACCCATCTCTGGACGTTCAACGGCCTCTTGGCCGCACGACACCTTTACGAAGCCCATGGCTTCACATGCGTCGAGGAACATCCGGGCAGCCAGTGGGGAAGCGAGGTTCTGGAACAGCGGTTTGTCCGGTCACGGCCTGAATGACCTTTCAACCGCGCATGAACGGCCGCAATCGGAATCTTCCTGCGGCCATTTCGAAATCAGGTACCGGCACCCGTTAAAAGGCGAGTTGAACCTTCATCGACCTGCTTCTATCGCCGGCGGCTTCGAATGCCGCAACTGCCTCTTCCAGCGGAAAGGTTCCAGTCAGCAGGGGCTTCAGGTCGACACGGCGCTGATTGATGAAATCGACGGCAAGTCCGAATTCCTCATGGAACCGGAACGTGCCCTTCATCTCGATTTCCTTGGCGACCACCATATTCTGCGGAATGGACACATCGCCGCCAAGACCGAGCTGAACCACGGTGGAACGCGGTTTCAGCGCTTCGAGGCCCGAACGGACGGCTCTTTCATTGCCGGACGCCTCGAACTGGACGTCGAAATAACCCTTGTTTGCCGAATAGGCGGAGAGCGCATCCGGGTCATCGGCGACATTGATGACACGGTCGGCGCCGATGGCGAGCGCCTTTTGCAGAACCGCATCCATGACATCGGTTGCAACGATTTCCCGGGCGCCATGCGCGCGGGCGGCGATGATGGCGAGTGCGCCGATCGGCCCACAGCCGGTGACCAGAACGCGTTTGTCGGTCAATGCGCCGGCGCGGTTGACGCCATGCAGCGTTACCGCAAAAGGTTCGGCCATGGCCGCTTCATGAATGGAGATGCCATCCCGCACCTTGTGGCACTGATATGCCTCGGCTACGAGACGCTGACGGAATGCGCCCTGAATATGCGGCATGGGCATGGCGGAGCCATAGAAGCGCATGTTCAGGCACTGGTTCTGCTGGCCTTTCAGGCAGAATTCGCAATGGTTGCAGGGCCGGCTCGGCGATACGGCAACGCGGTCGCCGACGGCGAGACCGGAAACACCCTCTCCCAAAGCCTTGATGGTGCCGGCGACCTCATGGCCGAGGATCATCGGCTCCCGCACGCGCACGGTGCCGAAACCGCCGTGATTGTAATAATGCAGGTCGGAACCGCAGATGCCCCCCGCTTCGATGGCGACCTCCACCTGCCCGGGACCGGGCTGCTCGGTCTCCCGTTCTTCGATCCGCAGATCTTTCGCCGCGTGGATGACAACCGCTTTCATAGTCTCTCCTCCCATAAGGCTCACACGGCGGCAGACGCCGCCGTTGCCCATTGTCCGGACCTGTCTCAGATATCGACCACGAGGCCCTTGGCTTTCAGAACCGGCTCGAGCTTGCTGACCTCGATCACCGACTTGCCCTGCTTGTAAGCTTCGATGTAACCAGCCTCGGCATCTTCGCGGGCCTGCGAAAGCTTGGCCGCTTCCTGCGCTTCCTCGCGCCTGACGACGACGAGACCATCGGCGTCGCCGACGATGATATCGCCCGGATTGATGATTTCGCCGCCGACGATCACCTGATCGTTGACCGCGGCAATGGTCTCCTTGACCGTGCCCTTGATGCAGACGCTGAGCGAAAAGACGGGAAAGCCGAGGTCTCGCAGCTGCAACGTGTCGCGCACGCCGGTATCGGTCACCAAACCGCCGATGCCTTTTGCGAGGCAGGCATTGGCGAGCACGTCGCCGAAGGAACCCGCTTCTTCATATTCGCCGGCGGAAACGACGATGATGTCACCCGGCTTGGCATAGTTGATGGCAAGCTGCAGCATGATGTTGTCGCGCGGCGCGCATTTGACCGTGAAGGCCGGGCCGCAGAGCTTCATGCGATAATCGACCGGCTTCAGCCGCGAAGATAATGCGCCACGACGCCCCTGTGCCTCATGGATCGTCGCAGGAGAGAATTTGGCAAGGGCCTCGACATCGGCCTTGGCCGGACGCTGCGCGATATCTTTAATGTGGATCATGAAAACCTCCCACGTTGAAACCGTCGGCGAGAACGTCTCGCCGACCGGTGATGGTGTTGAATGGATGGAATGATGACTGAAGCTGAGCCGAAGCTCAGGGGATCGGGTCGAACTTCAGTTCGGACAGAGGCACGACCTTGTCGGTGCGCGTCATCTTGTATTCGGTGTTCGGGCCAAGCCACTTGTCCCAGATGCGGTTGATCTCACCATCCGCATCGAGCTTGCGCAGAATCTCGTTGATCTTGGCGGTCAGCGCCGGATTGTCCTTGGCCATGCCAATGCCGATGGGCTGGAAGAGCATCGGCTCTTCGATCATCCGCATCTGCTTGCCCTTGGTCTTGGATTCGTTGACGAACTTGGTCATCGTCATGGTGTTGCCGACGATGCCGCGCGCCTTGCCCTGCTGCACGGCGAGATAGGCGGATGCCGTATCCTGGAATGTCAGCGGCTCGGACTTGTTGAGCTTAACGGAGAGTTCCGATGTCGAGCCCTTGCTGGACGCGATGCGCTGGCCGACGAAGTCGGACTTCTTGGTGCCGGGGTCGTCAACCGGAACGATCAGCATTTCCTTAGCCAGATAATAGGGATCGCTGAACTGGATCTGCTCGGCGCGGCTCTGGGTGTAAGCGAGGTTGGCGACCGAGAGATCGACGCGGCCGAGCTTGACTTCGGGAACGCGCGCTTCGACCGACACCGGCTTGATCTCTGCCTTGACGCCCAGTTCCTTGGCGATGGCGCCGCAAAGGTCAACATCGAAGCCCGCCATTTCGCGCGTCTTCGGGTCCGGCGACGCGAAAGGCGGCACATCGGCGAATGTCGCGCAACGCAGCGTCTTGTTCGCAATGATCGTGTCGAGCTGGTCGGCCTTGGCCGGAATGACCGCAGCCGAGGTTGCCAATACGGCGGTAAGAGTAATGCACTTCCGGTTCATTTCAGTTCTCCCGTTATTATAGAGGTTGGGTCTAGTGTCTCAGATCGGCAAGAAACCGCTGCGCACGCGGATGTTGCGGATTTTTGAAAAACTCGTCCGGCTTTGCGGTTTCGAGAATGCGCCCGGCATCGATGAACCAGATGCGGTCGGCCACTTCCCGGGCAAAGCCCATTTCGTGGGTGACGCAGAGCATGGTCATGCCTTCGGCGGCGAGGCTCTTCATGACGGCGAGCACCTCACCCACCATTTCCGGATCGAGCGCTGAGGTCGGCTCGTCGAACAGCATGACCGGCGGCTCCATGGCGAGCGCCCGCGCGATGGCGACGCGCTGCTGCTGACCACCGGAAAGCTGGGCGGGATAGGAATTGGCCTTGTCAGCCAAGCCGACGCGGTCGAGAAGCTTCAGCGCCTTGTCATGGGCGACGGCCGGAGAAACACCCTTCACCCGGATCGGCGACATGGAAACATTCTCGACCACTGAAAGATGCGGGAAGAGGTTGAAGCTCTGGAAGACGAAGCCCACACGGCTGCGCAGTGCGTTCAGCTCCTTTGCGCGCATCTGGGCATGGATGTTCCTGCCATCCAGCATGATCGAGCCGCTGCTGATCTCCTCCAGACGGTTGATCGTGCGGATGAGGGTAGACTTACCGGAGCCCGACGGGCCGCAGATGACAACGACTTCGCCACGGGTGACGTTTTCGTTGACATCCTTGAGCACCTGATAATCGCCATAGCTTTTGCAGACCTGCGAAAGCGTGATGGTGTAGGCGTCCTGAGAGGCGGAAACTGGCGCGGTCATAGCTGCTCCGTAACGATATTGGCGGGGGCCGGTGCCGTGTCTGCGGCAAGCTTGCCGCGCGGGCCGGCCCGGCGGCGGGCGATGCGCCGCTCGAGAAGATTGGCGACATGGGTGAGCGACCAGCAGATGATGTAATAAACCAGCGCCAGAATGAGGAAGACCTGGAAAGGCTGGGTCAGGAGCTGGTTGTTCACTTGGTTCGCCGCAAAAGTCAGGTCCGGCACATTGATGACATAACCAAGCGTCGTATCCTTGATGGTGGACACGAACGTCGAAATGAGGCTCGGGATCATGTTGTAAAGCGCCTGCGGCAGGATGACATAACGCATCGCGCCGAAATAACCGTGGCCGAGGGCTCGTGCCGCATCCATCTGCCCCGTGCCCAGCGATACGATGCCGGCGCGGACGACTTCGCTCATGAAAGCGCCCTGATAGATGACGAGCGTGGTCAGCATCGTCACGAAGCTCGGCACATCGGCGCCGGTCCAGAGCGGAACGAGGAAATAGCTCCAGAGAATGAGCATCAGAAGCGGCACGCCGCGGGTGAAATAAACCACGGCAGTCACCGGCCAGCGCAGGAGCCGCCATTTCGACAGCCGCGCCAGCGCCATCAGGATGCTGACGGGAAAGGCGAGCGCGATGCTGAGCGCCGACAGGATGAGCGTGTTGGCAAGGCCGCCCAGCGGGCCGTTGGGATATTGGCCAATCAGCAGAAGCAGCCAGTAATCCTGCACGATTGCGATCATGTCATGGATCATGCCCGTGCCCTCCGCAGTGGATCGGCACGCATGGAGATATAGGCTCCGAGACCCATGATCAGCAGCGAGAAGAACAGATAAAGCACGGTGGCGACCAGATAGACTTCAAACGTCCGGAAGCTGAGATTTTCGACTTCCTTGACCGCATGGGTGAGTTCCGGTGCGCCGATCAGAACACCAAGACTGCTGTTCTTGAACAGCGAGGTACTGTGGTTGATCAGCGGCGGCAGTGCGTTGCGAACGCCCTGCGGCATGATGACGAAACGCATCGCCGAGACATAGCTGTGCCCGAGCGCACGCGCCGCTTCCATCTGGCCGGGATTGATGGAACGCACGCCGGAGCGCAGATCTTCGCTGAAATAGGCTGCCTGACAGAGGCCGAGACCGATAATGGCGAAGATCGCTTCGGCATTGTGGCTGGAAAGCCAGTTGGCCAATCCGCTTGGCAGTAGCGTGAAGACGCCGAAATACCACAGCATCAGCTGCACGAGTGTCGGAACGTTGCGGTGATAGGAAACATAGGCCGCCACCAGCGGATCACCGAAGCGGAAAGGTGACAGGCGAATGGCAAGCAGCACAATGGCCAGCGACATGGCGAGCAGCCATGAGCCGGCATAGATGATGAACGTCATCTGGATGCCATGCAAAAGCATCGAGACGTAGTCCGCACTGCTCAGGATTGCCCAGAGGTCAAAACCGCTCACGCGACTTTTCCTCCGGCTCCGCCCGCCGCGGCCTTATTTTCAGCCGGTCGATTTTCAATCGGCCGACTTTCAACCGTCTGTGGCTTGGCAGTCTGCAGCCCGCCCATGACCTGAAGCGTCGGGGTAATTTCCATGTGGCCGATATTCATGGCCACGGGGGCAGCGATGGCAAAGGCAATCGCATCGGCGATATCGGATGCCTGCGGCAGCTCGAAACCATCGATGAAACGTTCGCGAATGCTCGGATCATTTCCATGCACATGGTTGAAGATATCGGTTGCGACACGTCCGGGGCAGATTTCCGTTACCCGCACGCGTTTGCCGAAGGCATCGATGCGCAGCTGGTTGGACAGCATCGCCACGCCCGCCTTGCTGGCATGATAGATGGAGTTGCCGCCGAAATTGTAATTGCCGGCAATGGAAGAGATGTTGATGACATGGCCACGATCGCGCGCCACCATGCCCGGCACCACCATGCGGCACAGATGCAGCACGGCGCGCAGGTTGACGTCGATCAGGAGATCGATATCGCTCTCATCCGCTTCCAGGAACTTCTTCGGGCGGTCGACACCGGCATTGTTCACGAGGACATCGAACGCAACTTCGCTGGTGAGCTTTGCAAGCGCCGGCCGGTCCGTCACATCGATGGCATGGGCGAAGCAGCCCGTGCGCTTCGCCAGCTTGTTGAGAGCGTCCGCGCTTCTGGCAACCGCATGTACTTCCAGCCCTTCGCGGCAAAGGCGCTCAACGACGGCGGCGCCAATTCCGGAAGATGCGCCGGTTACGAGTGCGGTCTTGTAGTCTGAGAATGGCATGTTTGTCCCCTATCGTTGAGCAAACATTAGTGAAGCTTTCATCGCTTGCCTAAGACCGATTTTTTTTGGAGTAATAAGCAACTTGTATGGATGGCGATTGCACCACTTTCAGCGATGCGGCAATCCGGCCGGCGGGGGCATATGTTCCCCTTGCCGGCCACCGGCTCATTCTAGACCACCGCCGTCGGCAGGTCCTGTCCTGCGAAATGCGCATCCAGATTGGCGAGAACCAGAGCACCCATCTGGAGCCGCGTCTCATGGGTCGCAGCGCCTATATGCGGGGCGAGAACGACATTCCGCATACCGATCAGCGCCTCGGGAACATGCGGCTCGTTCTCGAAGACATCGAGCGCCGCACCCTTCAGCCCGCCTGCCAGAAGAATATCGACCAGCGCCTTTTCATCCACCAGCGATCCTCTGGCGACATTGACGAGCACGCCATCCGGCCCCAGCGCCGCCAAGACCTCGCGGTTGATCGCGTGTCTGGTCTCCGGCGTCGCCGCCGCCGCGACGATCAGGACATCGCAGGCGCTTGCGAGCGACACTGCCGTTGAATGATAACCATAAGCCACGTCCTGTTTCCGCCGGCTGAAATAGGAAATCTCCGCATCGAAGGCCTCCAACCGTACCGCAATGGCGCGGCCTATGCGGCCAAGCCCGTAAATCCCGTAACGCCGCCGCGAGGCCTTGTTGCCAAGCGGCATCTCGGCTTTTTTCCACTCTCCCGAGCGAACATGGTGATCCGCGCTGACAAGCTGGCGCAGCAGCATGATGGAAAGGCCGATGGCGAGATCGGCAACGTCCTCGGTCAGCACATCAGGCGTGTTCGTCACCCTGAAGCCGCGCGCGCGGGCCTGATCGAGATCGACCCTGTCGAAACCGACGCCGTTGATGGCGACGATTTCGAGAGCGGGCAGGCAGTCGGCGAGATCGGGGGCGAGGCCGATATGGCCACCGGTGACGACGGCCTTTATCGAAGCCGCCTCCGCCTGCAGAAACGCCTGTTTGTCGGATATTTCGTGCCATCGATGGACTCGGAAGCGTTTTTGCAGTTCGGCTTCTATTTGTGGCTGGAGCGGATAGGTTTGCAAAAGATCGGGCTTCATGCGCACTCCTTACCCGCGACCGACGAAAGGCATGCCGCTCGCCATCACGGTCATGGTTAGCACATTCGCCTCAAGTGGCAGCGAGGCCATGTGCACCACGGCCTTGGCGACGATGCCGGCGTCGATGGTCGGTTCGATGGCGGTGCTGCCATCCGCCTGCAGCACGCCGGTCGCCATGGCGCGCGTCATTTCGGTGCTGGCATTACCGATATCGATCTGCCCGCAGGCAATGTTGAATGCCCTGCCATCCAGCGCGGCCGACTTGGTAAGGCCGGTGATCGCGTGTTTGGTCGCGGTATAGGGCGCCGAACGCGGACGCGGCGTGGTGGCCGAAATCGAGCCATTATTGATGATGCGCCCGCCCTGTGGTGACTGCGCTTTCATCTGGCGAAACGCCGCCTGCGTGCAGAGGAAAGCGCCAGTGAGGTTGGCCCCGACCACCGCGTTCCAGGTTTCGAACGGCACGTCTTCGATATGGACCGCCGGTGCCGACATGCCGGCGTTGTTGACCAGAAGATCGAGACGGCCGAAACGACCGGTGACCTCGGCGAACAGCCGTTCGACATCGGCCGGAACGGAAATATCTGCCGCGACGGCCAGAACGCGGTCTCGATGTTCGCACCATTCGCCGACAGCGGCGTCCAGAACTTCACGCCGCCGCCCTGTGATCGCAACGCTGTAACCATCTTCCAGAAGCGCCTTGGCAATCGCCTTGCCGACGCCTGTTCCTCCACCCGTGACGAGTGCGATCTTTCCCCCACTCATGCCGTTTTCCCTTCCAGTTCATCTTCCACATGCGCCTGAATGATTTCGGCAAAGGATGTTTCCGCCCGGAAGCCGAGCGACAGAGCGAGCTGTGGATCGTAATCCTCGGCCCAGCCGTCGACGATCCGGATGATCCGCTCGTCGGGAACACGCTTGATAAGCGCCACCGCCTTTTCGCCGGCGAAGGCGCGCAGGGCCTCGATCTCATCGGCGACCGTGGCCGAAAGCCCCGGCATGATGAGATTGCGACGAACGCCAAGCCCGGAAAGATCGACGGTCGCGGCGCGCAGCAGGAAGGCGACGGCCGAACGCGGGCTGGCGAACCAGTGGCGCACGGTATCGGCAACGGGCAGCACCGCTTGCTGGCCCACCAGCGGTTCGCGCAGGATATTGGAGAAGAAGCCGGAGGCGGCCGCGTTCGGCTTGCCGGGGCGGATGCAGATGGTGGGCAAGCGGATGCTGACGCCATCGAAGAAACCACGGCGGCTATAATCCGCGAGCAAAAGCTCCACGATCGCCTTCTGCGTACCGTAGCTGGTCAGCGGAGCCGTCAGGAACTCATCGCCGATCACCTTCGGGAATGGCGAGCCGAACACGGCGAGCGACGAGCAGAACACCACACGCGGCCGGTATCCGTCCTTCTGATGCTCCAGACGAATGGCTTCGAACAGCGAACGTCCGCCATCGAGATTGATGCGATAGCCCTTCTCGAAATCGGCCTCCGCCTCGCCCGAAACCACGGCGGCGAGATTGAAGATCACATCCGGCCGTTTTGCGATCAGCTTTTCGGCGACGCCGGCGTTCGACAGATCGCTACGCTCGAGGGTCACCGTGCCGCCAAAACCTTTTGGCGCAACCGGCTCGAAAACATCCGTCAGCGTCATTTGGCTGATCTTCACACCGCCAAGCGTTCCGTCCGCGGTAAGGCGTTGCGTCAATTTACGGCCGATCATTCCGGCCGCGCCGATTATCAGAATATGCATGGTTCACCTTTGATTGACCGGCATTGCCGGCTCGATTGATTGTCAGTCCTCGTCACCCTGAAACACCACTTCGCGGCGGCGCATGATCGCCGGCATCGCCATCATGATGACGACGATGGCAGACAAAGCGAGCAAGGTGGCGCTGATCGGATGGGTGACGAATGTCGAAAAACTTCCCTGCGAGATCAGCAGCCCGAGGCGCATGTTCTGTTCCAGAAGCGGACCAAGCACGAAGCCCAGCACCAGAGGTGCCGGCTCACAGCCAATCTTGCGCAAGAAGAAGCCGACGATGCCGAAGACCCGCGCAGAACAGAACATCGACGACGCTGTAGGACAGGCCATAGGCGCCGATGGCGCAGAACATCAAAATGGCGGGGCACAAAAACCGGTAGGGAATGCCGAGAAGGCGAACCCAGATGCCGATCAGCGGCAGGTTCAACACCAGAAGCAGCAGATTGCCCACCCACATGCTGGCGATCAGCCCCCAGAAAAGGTCTGGCCGCGACTGCATGACTTCAGGTCCCGGTGTAATGCCCTGGATCATCATCGCGCCTACCATCAGCGCCATCAGCCCGTTGGCGGGAATGCCGAGCGTCAGAAGCGGAATGAAGGAGGTCTGCGCGCCGGCATTATTGGCGCTTTCCGGCCCCGCCAGCCCTTCGATTGCGCCCTTGCCAAACCGGGACGGATCCTTGGCGATCTTGCGTTCCAGCGCATAACTCGCGAACGAACTCATGATGGCACCACCACCGGGCAGTACACCGAGGAAAGAGCCGAGCGCGGTACCGCGCAACACGGCGGGAAAGGCCTGTTTGAAATCCTGCCGGGTCGGCATCAGCGATCCGGTCTTTGCTGCCCCTGCATCCCGCTCCACGCCCTGCTGCAGGTTGAAGAGAATTTCGCTGACGCCGAGCAACCCGATGGCAAGCACCACGAAATCGATGCCGTCGAACAGTTCGGCCATGCCGAAGGTGAAACGCTGCTCCCCGGATGTCGGATCGATGCCGACGAGGCTGAGGGCGATACCGAAGGCGACCATGCCGACCGCCTTAACCGGCGATCCGCTCGACAGGAATACGGCAAACAACAACCCGAAGATCACCAGACTGAAATAATCGGCCGGGCCGAAGGCAAGCGCAACGGCCGAAAGCGGCTTTGCGACAACGACGATCAAGACAGTCGCCACCGTGCCGGCAAAAAACGACCCGAGCGCCGCCGTGGCCAGCGCCACACCCGCCCTGCCTTGGCGCGCCATGGCATAACCATCGATGCAGGTGACGACGGACGAGGATTCACCCGGCAGGTTAACGAGGATCGCCGTTGTCGAGCCGCCATATTGCGCACCATAAAAAATGCCCGCGAGCATGATCAGCGCCGCCGTATCCGGCATCGTATAGGTGATGGGCAGAAGCAGCGCGACGGTGGCGGAAGGACCGATGCCCGGCAGGATGCCGATCATCGTGCCGAGCGTGACGCCGAGCAGACAGTAAAAAAGGTTTATCGGCGTGACGGCCACACCGAAACCGAGGATGATATTGGAAAGAAGATCAGTCATGGCAGCAGCGGTATCCTCTGTCCGAGGCCGACAACGAAAATGAGGATGCAGGCGAGGATGAGCACCGCCGAAAGCAGCAGAGCTTCAACCGGCCGGATCCTGCCATAGGCGATGCAGGCGAGCACGATCAGCACGAAAGCGGCGGCAATGAAGCCCAATGGCTCGATCAGCAGCGCAAAACCGACAATGCCGGCGACCGACAGAAACGGACGCATTTTCGGCGCCACCCAGGCTTCGGACGGCGTCTTTCCCAGTAAATCCTGCAAAAGCAGCGCGATGCCGAGTGCGAACATCAAAGCCGCGATGACCGTCGGCATATAGCCGGGTCCGGGCTGGAAATTAGTGCCCATGCTCAGCGGCCGCGCGCCGTAATAAAGCCCGGCGGCAGCCACCAGAAAGAAAGCCCCGGACAGAATATTCGCCGTCAGTTTCGAGCCGTGTTCGGCCATGATTATCTCCCCTCCACACTGAGAATACGCCGCGCCTCCCGACACGGCGTATTCAGATATCGAAACACTCGCTCAGTCGGCCCAGACACATCCCTTCGAGCGCATCATTTCGTAGCGATCCTCGATATCCATCTTGCCCTGACGGTGCAGCTCCATCATGTGGTTCTCGTGATCGTCGCGCTCCCGGCAGGCCTTGACGAGTTTCGGAATATCGCTCTCGCGAACGACGACAACGCCGTCATCATCGCCGCAGACGATATCGCCGGGGCTGATCAATTCGCCGCCCACCACGACCGGATGGTTGATGGTGCCGAGCGTGTCCTTGGAGGTGCCCTTCATGCAAAGGCCGAGTGAGAAAACCGGGAAGCCGATCTCGCGCAGACCCTTGCCATCACGCACGGCGGCGCTGACCACGAAGCCGACAATGCCCTTGCCGATGCAGGCGGCAGCCAGCACATCGCCAAAGCCCCCCTGATTGGGATTGTCACCGCCATCGATGACCAGCACATCACCGGGCTTTGCCAGATTGATGGCTTCGAAAATCATCAGATTGTCGCCGATATGGCATTTCGCGGTGATCGCCGGGCCGCAGATTTTCAGGCCGGGTTTGATCGGCTTGATACGATAATCGAGAGCGCCGAGCTTGCCCTGCGCCTCATGAATGGTGGCGGGGCTGAATTTGCTGATCGCCTCGATATCGGCTTTGGAAGGGCGCTGGAAATTGCGGATGACATGGGCCATTGGCCGGATTCCTTTCAACAGTGGGTCATGCCTGGGCCAAACGCGGCCCAAGCGTCATTTTCATTGGAGATGAGAGAAGCGGTCGGTGCCGGCCGCCTATTTTGTCCAGGGCTTGCTTTTCCAGAGCTCGGCCAGATTGGCGTTGCCCTTCTTGAGGGCGTCGGCAAATTCGGCCTGGGTCAGCGGCAGCGTGGTCAGTTCGCGCTTCTTGGCGTCGGCAAGATAATCCGGGTCCTTCAGCGCCTTCTGGAAGGCATCCACCAACTTTGCCTCCACATCCGCCGGCAGACCTTTCGGCGCACCGAAACCGGCAAGCAGGCTGAACTGAACATCGTAGCCCGCCTCCTTGAAAGTCGGCACGTCAGGCGAGAGCGGCGAGCGCTCGGTACCTGATGTGGCCAGTACACGAAGTGCGCCGGAACGATTGTCGGCAAAAACCTCGTTGAGGTTCATGAAACCGAGCGTGACGTGGTTGCCAAGCATGGCGAGCCTTGCCGGGCCGCCGCCATTGAAGGGCACGAAATTGAGCTTCACGCCCGCCGCATCTTCAAACAGCAGCGCAGTGATCTGGCTCGGATGACCGATGCCGGTCACGCCGACGACGACCGGGCTAGCCTTGGCCGCCTCGACAAACTCCCTGGCGGTCTTGATCAGCGACACCTTGTTGACGGTCAGCGCCAGATCGCCGCCGATCTGGTTTGCGAGCGGCGTGAAGGCATCCTCCTTGTAGCTGGCATTGCCCTGCACGATCGGCGAATACATGGATGGAAAATTCAGAGCGCCGATGGTGTAGCCATCAGGCTTGGCATTGGCGATATAAGTCGCGCCGATCAGCCCGCCGGCACCTTCGCGGTTTTCCACCACGACCGATGTGCCGAGATATTTTTCAAGATAAGGCACCAGCGCCCGCGACTGGATATCGGTGCCGCCGCCGGCCGGATAACCGATGACCAGCGTCACCGGCCGCTCCGGATATTCCGCCGCCGCCCCTCCCGCAGCAAGGATTCCCGCGGCCGCCAGCATGCCAAACAGAGATGTCTTCAAACGCATATCTTTTCCTCCCCGATACGCTTTCACCGGGGAGGCTAGGAACAAGCCATCAACAACACAAATACCGAGTTTTCAAACTGCCCATACAAATCTTTTATGGGTTGAAAGAAGGTTCGCGCCTTGCGACCGACCGCAGCAGGTCCCGAAACAGCCTGAAGGTGCGCTCATCCACCTCCCTGCCCTTCAGCAGATGGATGGAGCGATAAATAACCGGATCGGTTATATGCGCGGCCTGAAGCTGGCCGGCCTCGTGCTCCTGCTGAACCGAATTCCATGACAGGATCGTCGCACCGATGCCGGCGCCGACAGCCCGTTTGATCGTATCCTGCCCGTCTATCTCCATCGTCACATTCAGGCCAATACCGGCGCAGGTAGCGGCCTCGTCTATCGATGCGCGCAGCGGATTATCCCTCGGCGGCAGGATCAGATTGAGCTTTGCCGCAGCCTCAAGCGGCATCGACCGGCCGAGTGGCCTTGAGGAGACTGCAAACAAGCTCTCCTTGACGATGAGATCGTCGGCCTTCTCTTCCGCACCGACAAGCGCAACCGCCATATCCACCTTGCCAAGACGAATGAGGCGCAGCGATTCATCATTGCGTGCCTCTATCAGCCGCAGCGAAACCTTGGGCATCGAAGCGGCAACTTCGCTGATGATACTTGGTGCAAAGGCCGTCGCCCAGGAAGGGATGAGGCTCAGCCGGATCACCCGCTCATCCAGATAGGCCATGGCGCGAATTTCCGCCTCCGCCTGCCTTACCTTCTCGGTGATCTCGCGTGCATGGGCGAGAAGCACTTCACCCTTCTCCGTCGCCTTCACGCCACGCGCCAGCCGGTGCAGCACGGGAAAACCCACCAGCCGTTCGAGTTCCGTGATGTGGTGGCTGAGCGCCGGCTGGGCTATCCCCAACTGCCGCGCCGCAGCCGACATTGAGCCGCAATCGGCAATCGCGACCAGATATCGCAGCCTGCGCAAATCCAACATGCCCGCTTCCACCTCCCGCCGGTTCAAGAGGTGATCATGACACCAAATCGCCGCCATGACCTAGGGCAAAAAGCCCTTTTCCGCGAAAGGTGGGCAATGGGGCAAGTGATGGGGTAAGACAAGATTCTTATGACAGCCGGCTAAGGCTTTTCTCTGCTTCTTCCCCATGACACGGTCCTGGCTGCGATGGGGAGCGGAATGGATCCTAAGACCGGTATTTTGCTCAAGCTGACGGCCATGCTGGCATTCACAGTCATGTCCGCCTGCGTGAAAGGCCTGGACGGGGCGATCCCGGTCGGCGAAGTCGTTTTCTGTCGAGGATTTTTTGCCCTCATTCCCCTCTGTCTCTGGTTCATCGCCTCATCCGAGCGGATAACCGTGCCGGCCGCGAAAAACATCGGCAGCCTGCTCGCGGGCAGCTCGGCCGGGCTTGGCGGCATGTTCTTCGGCTTTCTGGCGCTCGCCTATCTGCCGCTGGTGAATGTCACCGTGCTGAGCTACACGACGCCGCTTTTCACCATCATGCTGGCAGCGCTGCTCTTGCGCGAAAAGGTGCGGATTTACCGATGGTCCGCCGTGCTCACCGGCTTCATTGGCGTCTTTATCACCTTATCACCCAATCTGGTCTTTGATGCCGCATCAGGGCCCGCCCGGATCGACGGCGTTGCAATGATCGGAACCGCACTGGCGCTGACCGGTGCGCTTTGCGCCGCCTTTTCGTCCATCGCCGTTCGCCACCTGAACAGCATCGAAAAGCCGTCACGCATCGTGCTCATCTATACGTTAACGGGTGTGGTGGCCGGCCTCGCCACGATCATATTCGGATGGAAGATGCCGGATGTTCACCAGTTCCTGCTGCTCGCTGGCGGCGGCCTTGCCGGCGGCATCGGCCAGATCGCCATGACGCTCAGCCTGCGCCACGCCCAGGCCTCGCTGCTGGCGCCGTTCGATTACACCACCATGATATGGGCAATCGCCCTCGGTTATCTCTTCATGGCCGAAGTGCCGACGGGTGCGACCATCATTGGCGCCTTGACTGTCATTGCCGCCGGACTTTTCGCCATGTGGCGCGAAAACCGGCTGGCGAAACAGGCCGTCAGGGAGCCGACAGCGTCAGCTGTTCCGTGACCCGCTTTCTGTGCAGCCGCCTTTCCCGCCACAGCGTGAACAAACCGGCGGCAACCACGATAGAAGCCCCCAGAATGGTCGTCAGGGCCGGAACCTGATCCATGAAGGCATAACCGATCAACAGCGCCCAGATCATCGTGGTGTAATCGAACGGCGCCAGCAGCGAGGCCTCGGCATAACGCAGGCTGAGCGTCACCAGTATCTGCGCGGTTCCGCCTATAAGACCGGTGCCGATCAGCAGTGCCCATTGCCACGCGGTCGGCATTTTCCAGCCCATGCCGATGCTCGCGAAACCAATGACGGTTGTGAGCAGGGTGAAATAGAAGATGATCGCGCCGGTATTTTCCGTCTGCGTCAAATGCCGGATCTGGATCATCGATATGGCGGAGAAAAAAGCCGCCGCCAGGCCGAACAGACCGCCGAGCATGGCAACGCCGGAACCGGAAGCGACATCCGAAACATCGAAGGAAAAATGCGGCGACAGGATCAGCACGATGCCGCAGAGCCCGACGACCACCGCCGTCCAGCGATAAATCCTGACGACTTCCTTGAGAAGCAGCACCGCCAGAATGACGGTGAAGAGCGGTGTCGCGTAGCTGATGGCCGTCGCGTCGGCCAGCGGAATATAGGCCAGCGCCAGATAGCTGAAGACCATGCCGCCGGTGCCGGAAAAACTCCGCACCAGATGGCCGCCAATATGGCTGGTTGCCACCTGCCTTCGAAAACCGCCCTGCGCCGCCATCCACAGACAAAGCGGCAGCATGGCCACCGCCGACCTGAAGAAGAGCACCTGCCCGATGGGTATTTCGCCCCTGAGGCCGCTGATGCAGGCGCCCATCAGCACCAGAGCAAGCGCTGCGGAGATTTTGAGGAGAATGCCTTTGCGGGAATCCATGGTTCGTTCCTTCGGAGTCTTCGAACCGTTTCACCACGCGGCGGCGGGATATCAAACCGGAAAGCAATGTCCATAGGAACTTCGTCTGACCCCATCAATCCCGCCCCCATGGTAGCTATTGCTGATGGACAGGGTGCGGATTCCGCTCCGCCCGCCTGCCCCCGTGGGGACAAAAAAGACGTTGGAAACCAATATGGATCTGGAAAAGATCAAGAAACTGATCGAGTTCGTCGGCTCTTCGCGAGTGTCCGAATTGACCGTGAGCCAGGAGGGAACCACGGTCCGGATCATCCGCGAAAACAATGCCGTTTCACTGCGGGCGCCATCATCGCAGCCCCGGCCCGTTGCGGTGGCGGAAACGGCATCCGAGACACCCCGCGCCGAAGAACAGGCGCCCGCAGCCGCACCGGCCTCATCCGGCATCGTCGCAGCACCCTCATTCGGCCTTTTCCATCGCGCCCCGAGCCCGGGCGCGGCGCCTTTCGCCGAAGCCGGCGACGAGGTGAAGGAAGGACAGGAACTCTTCATCATCGAGGCGATGAAAGTATTCAACACCGTGAGGGCCGAACGAAGCGGCAGGATCGCCAGATTTATCGCCAATGACGGCGAAGACGTCGAACTCGGACAGCCAGTGCTGGAGTTCGAATGATGGATGCGACACTCCCAAAAGTAGCTGAGCCAAGAGCATTCGACAGCGTGCTGATCGCCAATCGCGGCGAGATTGCCCTGCGGGTGCAGCGCGCCTGCCGTGAACTCGGCCTGAAGACCGTCATGATCTATTCGGAAGCCGATAAGGATGCCGACTATCTGAAGGCGGCCGATACCGCCATCTGCATCGGCCCCGCCTCTCCCGGCCAGAGCTATCTCAACGCGCCGGCCATACTGCTTGCGATGGAGCTGACCGGCGCTGGCGCGGTTCACCCCGGCTATGGTTTCCTGTCCGAAAGAGCGTCTTTTTCTGAAGCCGTGGAGGCGGCGGGGGCAGTCTTCATCGGCCCGCGCGCCGATGCCATCCGCACCATGGGTGACAAGATCGCGGCGAAGCGGGCGATGATGGAGGCCGGCGTGCCCTGCGTTCCCGGCCCCGATTCCGCCCTGCCGGATGACATGGCCGAAGTCTCGAAAATCGCCGCCGAAATCGGCTATCCCGTCATCGTCAAGGCGGCCGGCGGCGGCGGCGGGCGCGGCATGCGTGTCGTGCACGATGCCTCCGCCCTTCAGGATGCCGTTCTCGTCACGCGTGAAGAGGCGAGCCGGGCCTTCGGAACACCGGAACTCTATATCGAGAAATTCCTCGAACATCCGCGCCATGTTGAAATTCAGGTTCTCTGCGATGGTCAGGGCAACGGGGTCTGGGTGGGCCTGCGCGATTGTTCCATGCAGCGCCGGCACCAGAAGGTCGTCGAAGAAGGCCCGGCCATCGGCATTCCGCCGGATGTCGCGGCTTTCGTCGGCAATCGCTGTGTCGAAGCCTGCCGCCAGATCGGTTATCGCGGGGTCGGCACCTTCGAGTTTCTTTACGAGAATGGCGAATTCTATTTCATCGAGATGAATACCCGCCTGCAGGTCGAACATCCGGTCACGGAAATGACCTCGGGCGTGGATTTGGTGCGCCAGCAGCTTCTCGTCGCGCTCGGCCATCCGCTTGAGATTTCGCAGGAGGATATCGTCTGCGAAGGCCACTCGATCGAATGCCGCATCAATGCCGAAGACCCCTATAGTTTCATTCCCTGCCCCGGCCTTATCACGGCGCTTCACCTGCCGGGCGGCCCCGGCGTCCGGGTCGATACCCATGTGACGGCAGGTTACAGGGTTTCCGCCCATTACGATTCGCTGATTGCCAAGCTCATCGTCCATGCGCCGACCCGCGAGCAGGCGATCCTGCGCATGCGGCGCGCACTTGGCGAAATGCGCATCGAAGGCGTTTCCACCAACCTGCCGCTGCATCGGGAAATATTGCAGGACCCGGCCTTCTCCGAAGGCGGCACGGATATTCATTACCTAGAACATTGGCTTGCAGCGCGGAGTGCAAAGTGAAGCGACAGCCTGTTTCCATATCCCGCTACAGCGAGCCCGGCACGATTGCCGATCTTGCCGCTCACCTCGAGCGCAACAACGTCTCCGCCATCGAGATAGAGACCCCGGATGGGTCATTGAAGATCGTTGCCATGGCAGTCGGCCAGGCCCCTGCCGCGCTGCGGCCCATTGAAACGAACAAAGCGCCGGTAAAGGCAGGGGATATTCTTGCCCGTGCACCGATGGCCGGCATCTTCACAGCAGCCCATCCGCAGCGCCCCAACCGGGCGGTTCGGGCAGGACAATCCGTAGCGAAAGGCGAGATCGTCGCATTCGTGGCAGCAGGCCCCGTGCTTGTTCCGGTCATCGCCGAAAAAGCCGGCACCGTTAGCGAAACCGTGACGGAAACCGGCGCGCTTGTCGGCTATGGCTCCACCCTTCTCAAGACCGAAACATGATGGTGACGTCGATGAGCAACCTCCCGCTGAAAACGCCCCACCTGACCCCCGCCCATCTGGGCCTGCCGAAAATCTCGATGATCGGCAACAAGACGTTTCTGATCGAAGCGCCTGGCGAGCTGGACCTGCCCGCCCAGCGGCGTATCTGGGCGCTGACGCGCGCATTGAAGGACCGCCCCGACGTGCTGGAACTCATACCCGGCATGACCAACCTCTTGATCGTGCTGCGCGGCACGCCTGAAGATGCCGGGCGTTTGCAGGATGAGCTTCTCGACCTCTGGCAAAGGACTGCGGAACTCGATCTTCTCGGCAAGACCATCGAGGTGCCGACGACCTATGGCGGCGAGCACGCCATCGACCTTGCGGCGATCTGCGATT
Organism: Agrobacterium sp. P15N1-A; assembly: GCF_044626815.1. NCBI lineage: Bacteria > Pseudomonadati > Pseudomonadota > Alphaproteobacteria > Hyphomicrobiales > Rhizobiaceae > Agrobacterium > Agrobacterium sp. P15N1-A. The sequence goes on from NZ_JBIUPF010000004.1 coordinate 411,334, forward strand.
ATTCCGGTCTGCCGGACAAGGAGGTCGTGCGCCTGCATTTCGAGCGGACCTATACGGTTTTTGCCGTCGGCAGCGCGCCGGGCTTCGGTTATCTCGGCGGTCTCGACTCACGCATTTTCATGCCGCGCAAGAAAGTTCCGTCGCTTCGCATGTTGAAGGGCATGGTGACGATTGGCGGCATGCAATCCGGCATCTCGGTGCTGACCGGACCGAATGGCTGGAATTCCCTGGGCTTCACCGAAATCACCATGTTCGACGCCACCGCCGAACAGCCTGCGGTGCTGGCGCCCGGCGACCGTGTTCGTTTCCTTCCCGAAAGGATCGAACTATGATCCATATTCTTGCCTGCGGACCGCTGAACACCGTGCAGGATCTCGGCCGCGCGGGTTACCGCAATATCGGCATCACCGCCACGGGCGCGATGGACCCCATCGCGCTCAGGGTCGGCAATATTCTCGTCGGCAATGGTGAGGATGCCGCCGCGATTGAAATCCAGACCTTTCCTTTCCGCATCGAATTCGAAGAAGCGTTGACCTTCGCGGTAACCGGTGCGGACTGCGCCGCACTGCTCGATGGTGCGGATCTGCCGCCCTACTGGTGTGTGCGGGCAGAAAAGGGTCAGATCCTCGAATTTTCGACGCCGCTTAAAAATGCGCGCGCCTATCTCTGCCTTCAGGGCGGCGTCGACGTGCCGGTGGTGATGGGATCACGAAGCACCTCGCTTCGCGGCTCCTTCGGCGGCCATGAGGGACGCCATCTCACCACCGGCGACAGGCTGTCCGTTCTGCCGTGCGAGCCATCGGCGCTGCCGGCAGGCGGCCTCGGCGTCGTGCCGCTTGCCGAGGCGACGCCGGACATGTTTCCGGTATCTGACAAGGGCGAATTGCTGCTGAGAGCCATTCCTGCGGCCGAACACGATCTTTTCGGCGAAGGTGCGGAACGTTTCTGGTCCGAAGCCTGGAAAATTACCTCGCAGAGCGACCGCACCGGTTACCGGCTGGCCGGAACGCCGCTAACGCTTTCGGCTCCCGTCGAGTTGCGCTCCTATGGCGTCATTCCGGGTGTTGTTCAGGTGCCGCCGGGCGGCGAGCCGATCATCCAGATGAGCGACGCCAACACGGCCGGCGGTTATCCCAAGATAGCCGGTATCATCGACAGCGATCTGTGGCGGCTTGGACAGGCGCGCATCGGCAGCCGCATCCGTTTCGTGCAGGCAACGGTGCGCGAGGCGCTGGAAGTCGAGCAGGCGATCGACGCCTATTTCGCCGATATCCGCAAAACCCTGCCGCTGGTCACCGCCGCACTCGGCACGCTCACAAGACGATAATCCTGAAGAACACGGAGAGGGAACCATGAAGATCGATGTTAATTCCGATATGGGCGAAGGTTTCGGCGTCTATAAGGTCTGCGACGACGAGAAGCTTATGGAAGTCGTCTCTTCGGCGAATATCGCCTGCGGCTTCCATGCCGGCGATCCGGAAATGATGGCGCGCATGGTGCGTCTGGCCAAACAGAACGGCGTCGGCGTCGGCGCCCATCCCGGCCTTGCCGACCGTCTCGGCTTCGGCCGCCGCGAAATTCCCGTCGATGCTGAAGAAATGGAACAGCAGGTTCTCTACCAGCTCGGCGCGCTTTCGGCGATTGCGAGAGCGCAGGATGTCTCCCTCTCCCATATCAGCTTCCATGCCGCCATGGGCAATATGATCAACCGCGATGCGGCACTTGCGGAGCGGATCATGAAAAAGATCAAAGCGGTCGATCCCAATCTCATCGTCTTTTCGATGCCGGACATGCTGATCGAAAAGGCGGCTCTGGATTGCGGGCTGAAAGTGCTCAACCTCTTTCTCGCCGACCGGGCTTATGATGTGAAGGGCCAGCTCGTGCCACGCAAGCTGCCCAATTCCGTCATCAAGGAAGAGGGAAAAGTGCGCGCGCGGGTGCGCCAGTTTTTGGAAAAAGGCACGGTCACGACCATCGAGGGCGAGACCATCCCCGTTCGCGCCAGATCGATCCTCGTTCATAGCGACACACCCGGTTCACTTGAGCTTGCGCGCACGGTGCGCAGCGAAGTGGAAGCCTGCGGCGGCAGCGTCGTGCCGGCTCGCGAAGTGGTCGCCTGAAGCGGGAGCCGCCTCATATTCTGAAGCACAAAAAGCACGGCACCGCATTCCATGTCAGGAGCGCGGTGCCGTAATTTTGTCGGCTATGGAATACGAAACGGATTTCGATCCGTCGCCGGCCGGGCCGCCTGAGCGACCCGGCCGCGAAATCATCAATTGAGCTGGATCACGTGATTGCTGTCGCTCGTCCAGCTCAGTCTCACCCGGTCGCCAGCGGCGCTGACGGCATTGGTGAAGCCTTCCGTCTGGGTCTGCCGGTAGGCGATCATCGGCTCGCCATTGTCCAGACGCAGATAGTAATGCAGCATGAAACCGCGATAAACGACCTGCTCCACCCGCGCCGTGGTGGAATTGCTGGCGTTTTGACCTGCGTCCACCGCAAGTGGTGAGACCGAAATCGCTTCGGGGCGAACGGTGACGACGACCTTGTCGCCCTGAACCGCCCCCATATCCTCGACATCGAGCCGCACGCCGGAACCGGTGACCAGCCTTGCGGAACGACCATTGCGCTCCGCCACGCTTGCCTCGAAGAAGTTCGAGGCGCCGATGAAACCGGCGACGAAGCGTGTCAGCGGCTTCTGGTAGATTTCGCCGGCCGGTGCGATCTGCTCGAGATTGCCGTCACGCATCACGGCAATCTGGTCCGCCATGGTCAGGGCCTCGTCCTGATCGTGGGTCACCATGATGGTGGTGAGGCCAAGCCGTTGTTGCAAGCTGCGGATTTCGACCTGCATGCTTTCCCTCAGGCCCTTGTCGAGCGCACCGAGCGGCTCGTCGAGAAGCAGCATCGAAGGTTCGATCACCAGCGCACGCGCCAGCGCCACACGCTGCTGCTGGCCGCCGGAAAGTTGCGCCGGCAGCCGGTCTCCGAAGGCGTGCAGCTGAACGAGATCGAGCGCCTGTTTAACGCGCCCTTCCCGGTCGGCCTTGGAGATACCCCGCATCTCGAGACCGAAGGCGACGTTTTCGGCAACGGTCATATGGGGAAACAAGGCATAGTTCTGGAAGAGCATGCCAACGTTGCGGCGGTGAACCGGGGTGCGCGTGGTCGGCTTGCCGCCGACCACGATTTCACCCGAGGTGGGATCGACAAGCCCCGCAATCATGCGCAGGCAGGTCGTTTTCCCGCATCCGCTCGGGCCGAGAAGCGCCAGGATTTCCCCTGCCTTGACGGTAAGCGAAACATCATCGACGGCAACGACCTGACCGCTGTAATGCTTGGTCAGTCTTTCCAGGCGGACTTCTACGGATTTCATCAGCGTTCCTCAGCCGTTAAAGGTCTGGTTGTATTTTTCGAGCCATTGGGCGCGGCGTGGAATGATGTATTTCCAGTCCGGCGTGAACAGGTTGAGCGATTCCATCTTCGCTTCCGGATAAGCGAGAAACTTCGCCGTATCTGCGCCAAACTCGATGCCCTTGACGGAGGGAGCGCTCAGCGTCGCTTCCGAAAGCATCTTCTGCACACCGGGATCGAGGATGCGGTTGATATAAGCAAGTGCCAGATCGCGGTGCGGCCCGCCCTTCACCAGCGCGATGGAGTTGATGCCGGTGAATGCGCCTTCCTTAGGAAAGGTCATGTCCAGCGGCACGCCCTTCTTGGTATGCGGATAAACCGCCTTGGAATATTCGATGCCGCCGAAATCCGCCTGGCCCTGCGCCACCATCATCGTCTGCGCTTCCGCGTCATAGATTGAGAGCACGTTCGGCTTCAGCTCTGCAAGTTTCGCCCAGCCGGCATCGGTGTCATATTGCGCCTCTTTTAGCGGCTTGCCGGTCGCAAGCGCTGCCGCCACCATCAGCATCAGCACGCTCTGGGTGTTCTTCGGTGTGTTGAGAAGCATGCGGCGGGCATATTTCTTGTCGAACATCTGTTCGTAGCTTTCGAACGGCTTGCCCGTCGTCGGATTATAGAACAGGCCGGCAATCGAGATTGCAAAACCGACGCCGAAATTGTCTTCGAAAAGATAACGCGAATAGACATTCTTGAGGTTGGGGATTTCGTCCATCGGCAATTGCTCGATCAGGCCTTCCTCCTTGGCCTGCGGAACGCCGACATCGTCCATCGACATCACGCTATATTGCGGATTTTCGCGGGTGGCGCGCAGCGTGGCGATATTGGCGAGCGTCGCGCCTTCGGTCGTCAGCACCCGGCACTTATATTCCTTTTCGAAAGCCGGGATCACTTCCTTCTTGATCAGCCCGCCCTGCGCCGAATTGTAGACGCCGACATACATGGTGCGGTCCTGCGCGGAAGCCGCGGTGTAGAAATAGGGTGTGGCGAGCGCGCCTGCGGTGACTGTCAGGAAACTGCGCCGTTTCATGATGATGATCTTGTCTGTCATTTCCGGTACCCCTCTTGTTGTTGATTTACATAGCCATTGCCCGGCGCAGACCCACCAGCCTGTCGAGGACGAGCACGACGGTCACCGCCAGAAGGATGATGATGGTGGACATGGTCGCGACCGAAGGATCAAAGACCGTGCCGATCTGGCGATAGAGAACGATGGGTACCGGCAGGTTCGCGGAATCGGCCAGCCACATCGAAACGGGATAATTGTCGAAAGAAACCATGAAGCAGAAGATCGAGCCGGAGGCGACGCCGGGCGCGATCTGCGGAAAGATCACCCGCGTGAAAGTTTTCCAGCGCGTGGCGCCAAGCGTGCGCGCCGCCTCCTCGAGGCTGACATTGACGAGCTGAAGGCTGGTCAGCACCGTGCGGATTACATAGGGCGAGGTGACAACGGTATGGGCGATCAGAAGTTTCAGCTTGGTATCCATCCAGCCATAGCCGGAGAAAAGCTGCAGCAATGCCAGGCCGGTCACCAGCACGGGAAAGATCAGCGGCGAAAGCAGCAGCCCCTTCATCAGCGAACGGCCGATGAATTTTCCCCGGGAAAGCGCGAAGGCTGCCGGAACGCCGAGCGCCAGTGAAAGGATGGTGGTCGCCACCGCCAGCGCCGCACTGAAGGTGATGCCAGCGGTAAATTCCTCGTTCTGCATTACCGCCGCATACCAGCGGAAGGTGAAACCCTGCGGCGGGAAGGTGACGAAATAACTGTCGGAAAACGAGATGGCGACGACGAGAACGATGGGGGCCAGGATGAAGACCATCATGGCGGCGGTGATCGCGTAAAGGACGATGGCGGAAGTGCCGGTCAGCTTGTTGTTCATGACGCGCTTGCCTTGATACGACGCCCGCCGAGCAGCCGCATCGAGACGGCGTTGATCAGAATGACGATGAAGACGAGGATGGTGGCGATGGTGGCGCCGAACGGCCAGTCATAGACGGCGAGAACCTGCTGTTCGACCATGTTGCCGAGCATCTGCGAACCGGGCCCACCGATCAGAGCGGGAATGACGTAGGATGCCGAGGCCAGAGAGAAGACCAGCGTGAAACCCGCGACCAGACCGGGAAGGCTGAGCGGGAAGGTGATCCGCAGGAACACTTTCCAGGCGGGCGCGCCCAAAGTTCTGGCGGCCTGTTGCAGATTCGGATCGATCTTCCCGAGAGCGGAGGACAGCGGAAGCACCATCATCGGGAAGAAAATGTGCAGGGAGCCGATGATGACGGCGGCATCCGAAAACAGCAGCGTCATCGGACTATCTATGATGCCCAGATTCATCAGCACGTAATTCAAGAGACCAGTCGGGCCATTACCGAGAATGAGCTGCCAGCCGTAAGCACGTACCACGACGCTGACAGCCAGCGGCGCAATCACGATCAGTGTAATGATACGGGTCGTGACGATATTGCCGCGCACGAGAACGGTCGCGACCGGATAGGCCAGTATGGCCGCAAGAACCGAGGTGATCAGGCTGATGCGGATCGTCGCCCAAAGCACCTTCTGGTAAAGATCGACCTCGAAAAACCTGACATAATGGGCAAGCGTGAAGGGGGAGCCGATCAGCCCTTGTGAATTCTGGGTCATGACGCTGAAGCTCATCAGCCGAACCGCCGGCCAGAAGAAAAAGATCAGCAGAAAGATCAGCAGCGGCAGGATGAGGATGCCGGGCGAAAACAGTCGACGCTCAAGGGCTTTCCAGCCGGAAACTCCACGGCGTGGCGGGGCATGTGGTTCCATGATCGCAATATCCGACATCTATACTCCCGTCGCGTTGAATACGGCACGAGGCATCGCTTTGAGCCGAACGAGATCGTCCAGGCCCTATGACTAGAATTTGCTGGGTGTGCTCCCTGTCGAGGCATCGGTCTTGTGCCGGTGTCTGTCGCATGTTTCTGCATTTTCGCGCCGGTTACCTCTCTGGGTAACATTGCCCGACGCGTCGTTCCCTTGTTGTTGAGCCAAGCTTAGGGGCTAAGCCGACGGGCTGCATAATAGTTTATTCCTCTGAGGTCATCGCATACGAGTATGGACTGCCCACCCCATTTTGATGGCGATGCATCAAAATCCCGTATGACCTCACATCGAAGTCGTATTGGGGAAACGGCGGAAAATTCCCGTAACCTCTTTGTCATGCATTGGCGTCGCGACGATGCCTGCCTTCACCGTTACAATCGGAAATAATCCATGCCCACTATCGCCCAACGCCTTAACAACGTCACCGTGTCAGCTTCGCTCGCCATGACCCAGAAAGCCCGCGATCTTGCCGCTCAGGGCATCAAGGTCATCAGCCTGTCATCCGGCGAGCCGGATTTCCCGACGCCTGCCCACGCGGTCGAGGCGGCGCATGCGGCAGCCCTTGCCGGCGACACGAAATATCCGCCATCCGACGGAACGCCGGCGCTGCGGGCCGCGATCCAGCGGAAGTTCAAGCGCGACAATAATCTCGACTACGATCCGAGCCAGATCCTGGTGGCGGGCGGCGGCAAGCAGATCATCTTCAACGCCATCATGGCCACCTGCGACCCGGGCGATGAAGTCGTCATTCCCGCGCCGTCCTGGATCAGCTACGCCGATATCGTGAAGTTCGCGGGCGCCGTGCCCGTGCCGGTGGTTTGCCCGGAAAATAACGGTTTCCGCCTGCGCGCCGAAGATCTCGAAGCCGCCATTACCCCGAAGACCAAGTGGTTGCTTTTCAACTTCCCCAACAACCCCACGGGCGCCGCCTGCTCCCGCGCGGAAATGAAGGAAATCGCCGAGGTCATGCTGCGGCATCCGCATGTCTGGATCATGACCGACGATATGTATGAGCACCTGATCTATGACGACTTCGAATTCTGCACCATCGCCGAAGTCGAGCCGCGCCTCTACGATCGGGTCCTGACCGTCAACGGCGCATCGAAGGCCTATGCCATGACCGGCTGGCGCCTCGGTTTCTGCGGCGGCCCGAAAGATCTCATCAAGGCCATCAGCAACGTCAATACGCAGAACAGCGGCGGTGTCGCGACCATCGTGCAGGCTGCCGCCGTCGCGGTTCTCGACGGCCCGCAGGATTTGCTGAAGGAGCGCGCCGACATCTACAAGACGCGCCGCGATTTCGTGCTCGGCAAGCTTTCGGAAATCGAGGGGCTTCGCTGCCACAAGCCCGAAGGTGCCTTCTATATCTTCCCGAACATTGCCGCGCTGATCGGCAAGACGACGAAGGGCGGCACGAAGATCGAGAACGATACCGATTTCGTCATGGCGCTTCTCGCCGAACATCATGTTGCGACAGTGCAGGGCGCGGCCTATGGCCTCAGCCCCTTCTTCCGGCTTTCCTATGCCACCAGCATGGAAAACCTTGCCGAAGGCTGCGCCCGCATCGCCGAATTCTGCAATGGAATGAAATAGGGAGAACAGCATGTTGGGAGGAAGTGGCCGTGTCATCATGGTTTCCGGCGCATCGCGGGGCCTTGGCCTTGCGATCGCCAAAAGGCTTCACGACGCCGGTTTCACCGTCGCGGCGGGAGCGCGAAATCCGGCCGCCGTTGCGGTGAAGGACCGACTTTCGGCCGATCGCTACGATGCGGAAGAGGCTGGTTCGGCGGAGGCCTGGGTCGAGGCCGTTGCCGCCAGATATGGCCGGATCGACGGGCTGGTGAATTGCGCCGGCATCAACCCCAAAGTCCGGGTCATGGATGCGGGTGAAGAAAGCCTCGACCAGATGTGGCGCATCAACGTCAAGGGTCCGCTGAGGGTCACGCGCGCCGCCATTCCTCACCTCGTAAAAACCGGACAGGGCAGGGTCATCAATGTCGCCTCGCTGGCGGGACGCCGTGTGGGGTCGAATGTGGGTTATGCCATGACGAAATTCGCCGTCGTCGCCCTCACCCATGGTATCCGGCAGGAATTGTGGGACAACGGCGTGCGCGCTACCGCCCTTTGCCCCGGCTATATCGCAACCGATATGACCGTCGGCGAAACGGAAGTCAGCCGCGAGGACATGACCCAGCCGGAAGATCTTTCCGAAATGGTGGAAACCCTGCTTCGCCTGCCGAACAACCTTTCGGTGGCCGAATTGCTGGTGAACTGCCGCAAGGAAGCAATGCTTTGATCTTATCCCCGCGCGGCACCGAGAAACGGTGCTGCGCATTGCGTTAGAACCGGCCTGACCCTTTTATTTCAGGGTCTCCGCCAATTGCAGCAATATCTCCTTCACGGCAAGCGCGGGCTCGGAGAGCGGCGTATTGTCCGATACGCAGAAGGACAGCGTTTCCTCGATCATCGGGCTGGCGATCTGCCTAACGACGATGTCCTCATTGGATTCCGCCACGATACGGTCGGCGATGGCTTTGGGCGTTATGGTCGCGCCAAGCCCGGCATCCACGCCGCGCGCGATGGTCCTTACCGATTCCAGCTCCGCCATCACGAGCAGATCCTTGCGGCTGCGGGTGAAGGCGAGATTGATGGCGCGGCGCACGAAATTATAGGTCGGCGGCAGAAGAAAGGGTAAAAACGCCAGATCGGCGACCGTGATCGGCGCATCGCCCGGTTCCACGCCGAAGCTGCGATGCACGACCAGAACGAATTCCTCACGCAACAGCGGTGTGAACTTGACACCCCGGATCGGCCCGGTGCCGTGGATCAAACCCATTTCCAGACGGCCATTCATGATCATCTGGCTATAGGGCTGGCTGACGCTTTCCGTGATGTGCAGCAGAATGCCGGGATGAAGCCGCTTGGTTTCCTCCATCAGACGCAGCGAAAGCGTGGCGGCGCTGCTGAAGGGCGCAAGGCCCACGGATACCTTGCCGGAAAGTACAGCGCCCGCCTCCAGCGCCTCCGCCTGCGCCTGCTCCATCTGCCGCAAAATGACCTGCGCATGCCTGTAGACAACCTTGCCGGCATCGGTCATGACCACGCCCTGCTGGCTTCGGGTCAGCAGTTTCTGGCGGAAATGCTCCTCGATGCTTGCCAGCTGCTGGCTGAGCGCCGGCTGGGCAATATGCAGCACATCGGCCGCTCTAGTTATGCTACCCATGTCGACAATCGTGATAAACGATTTCAGGCGCCTGATATCCATCTGCTGTTGATCATCCCATTACTTGCTTGCAGGAAATAAGATGCTCAATTTGCAGACAAAGTCCATCTTCCATTTCCCCGCCGTGCCCATCGGAGCCGATGGACACGGCCGTTCAGGGCGCCCAGTCAGGCCGCCTTCAGAGACCCCCGATGCACACCTGTTCCCTGACCGAGTTCGAACTGGCCAAGCAGCCGGTTCAGCGCATCGACCTCCGTTGCCAGCGTGTGGCTAGCGGCCGTCATCTCCTCGACCATCGCGGCATTTTTCTGCGTGTCCTGATCCATCTGGTTGACGGCGACGTTGATCTGCTGGAGGCCGGACGATTGTTCCTGCGCGGATTCCACGATCGCGGCGACATGCTGGTTGATCTCCTGCACTTCGGCAACGATGACATCGAGCGCCTTGCCGGTATCGCCGACCAGATGCACGCCCTCTTCGACCTGCTGGTTCGACTTGGTGATCAGCGACTTGATTTCCTTCGCCGCGGCGGCGGAGCGTTGGGCAAGCTCCCGCACTTCCTGCGCCACCACGGCAAAACCCTTGCCCGCCTCACCGGCACGTGCCGCTTCCACCCCGGCATTCAGCGCCAGCAAATTCGTCTGGAAGGCGATCTCATCGATCACGCCGATGATGCTGGAAATCTCGTTCGACGATTTCTCGATCCGCTCCATCGCCATCACGGCCTGGCGCACGACCTCACCCGACCGTTCCGCTCCGATGCGCGTGCGGGAAACCAGCCGGCCCGCCTCATGCGCACGGTTCGCGGCGTCTTTTACCGTTGTCGTAATCTCTTCAAGGGCCGCAGCGGTTTCTTCAACGGCCGCAGCCTGCTGCTCCGTTCGCCGCGCCAGATCATCCGACGCCGCCTTGATTTCATTGGCGCCGGCGTCGATGCCGGAGGCGTTTTCCGATACCCGCAGAAGCGCGTCCTGCAATTTCCCGGCCGAGCCGTTGAAATCGCCACGCACCGCGTCGAGCTGCTCGACAAAGGGATTGTCGATACGGCAGGACAGGTCGCCGTCAGCGAGCTTCGCCAGCGCATAAGCCAGGCTGTCGACGGCAAAGCGGATGCTGCCCGCCTCATCGGCGGCCTTGCGTTCCCGGGCCGCACGATCCTCTTCACCAAGCGTGCGGTTGGTCTCGGCCTGCTGTTCCAGCGAGGCCTTCTGTCGATTGTTTTCGCGCAGAACATCGAGAGAGCGGGCAAGATCGCCGATTTCGTCCCTTGTCCCGATATCCTTCAATGTCAGATGAAGATTTCCCTGTGCAATCTGGGCGGTCTCATCGATGATGTTTGCGATGCGCCCGATGAACCGCCGCGCGATGAACCATCCCGCCAGCGCCAGCAGTACGGTGGCCGTCACGATGGTCAAAGCGGCGTCACGCATCATGGCATGCAGCTGCGCAAACACCGTTTCTTCCGGCACCGAGATGATTGCGTACCATTTCATGTCCTGGGTAAGCATGACGGGCAAGGCGATGGCGAAGGATGCCGTTCCATCCTGTGCGGTGATCTCGCGCTCAGCACCGGGATTTGCAATCAGCTGGTCCCAGCCAGCGGTCTTCGCACCGCCGTCCGCGAGGCTTTTTCCCATGATCGCCGCATCCGGATGACTGATGATCTTGCCGCCGCCACTGACGAGACTGACGAAGCCCGTTCCCATGGGCCTCACCGCCGAAAGCGCCTTGCTTGTTTCATCGAGCGACAGGTCGAGGCCGGCAACCCCCTGAGGCTTGCCATCGACCATAACCGGCTTGGCGATCGAGGTAATCAGGACTTCCTTGCCGTCGATTGCATAGGAATAGGGCTCGACGACGACCGTTTTCTTAAGGGTGAAGGGCAATTGATAATAATCGCCCGGGCCTGCGGTCGCATAGTCGGTCAAAGCGGTATTGCTTATTTTGCCGCCGCTGCGCACCCAATAGGGTATGTACCGGCCGGTCGCGTCATGCCCTTCCCTGTTGGCGAAATCCGCATCCTTGCCGTCAAACGCATTTGGCTCCCATCCGGTCCAGAGACCGAGCACATCGGGGTTGTTTGCCAGCATGTGATGAATGATCTGATCGGCCTTACCCCGGTCGGCATCGCCTGACTGCTTCATCGATTCCAGAACCGAGGCGAGGCTGTTGACGATATGGATCGTGCCGCCGATATTCTTTTCGGTCGCCAGGGCCTCGCTATGGGCGATCTGCCGCATACGCTCGAGACTGTTGGCCCTGGTATCCTCAATGGACCGATAAAACAGCACGGCCGAGGCCGCGATCGTCGCAAACACGCCGCATGCGGCAACCGCAAAAATATTCCGACCCGTTGTCGATTTAAAAAGCATGTCCCATCCCCCAAAACTATGCTGCGACGGTGGCGCGAGTTACGGGTGCGTGCGCAACTGTTGGCGACCGGGCTGGAGGGTGAGCTTAAGAGGTTATGTTTAAAATTTACTTTCAATTCTGTTTTTCAAGCGCCATAAACAAACATCAATACTTTATAAAGTTGCAATATTGAAGTATATACAAACTATTGCGCGATATCCTCACCCCCTGCAGAGATACTTTCGCTCTGCGCAGGGATGAGGCGAGCGATTGCGCTCTGCCGAAGCCGGAGACTATTGCGGTAACCGCAAAGCGCTCCAGAAGCCACGCAACTGCTCGGTCAATTCTGCATAGAGACCATAGCGCCGCCCATAATGCGAGACTTGCGCAGCATCCGGCCGGTAAGCCTTCGCAACCCGTGTCATCGCCGCAACCGCCTCCTCATAATCAGGATAAAGCCCAATCGCCACGGCCGCGCCAATGGCCGCGCCGAGCGCGCCCGTCTCGCGGGCCTCCGCGACACGCAGCGGAATTTCCAGAACATCCGCCATGATCTGCGGCCAATGCTGGCTGCGGGAACCGCCGCCGGACATCACGGCGCTTTCCACCGGCAGCCCCGCTTCGCGCAGGACGCCGATATGGCGGCGATGCTCGAAACACACCCCTTCGAACAGGGCCCGCAACATGTGACCTTCGCCGTGCCATCCCGCTAGGCCGTAAAAGCCGCCGCGAAATTCCGCACCCAGCCGCGAGCCGAAAATGAACGGATGGAAGAACGGATCGTCGGCGCGCGGTGAGACGGAGCCAACCAATTCGTTGCAGCGCTCGAAGGCATGGTCGCCATGGTCGCCGCGAACACGGTGCACGTACCATTCGAGGTTGGCGGCGGAGGTGGCGCTGGATTCGATATTGACATAGCGGTCACGGCCGAAGGTGGTGACCATGAAGACATCGGGACTGATGACCGGCCTGTCCGCGAAAACCTGATTGATGCTCCAGGTGCCGGCGATGATGGACGCTTCCCCGGCATTGATGACCCCCGACCCCATGGCGCTGGAGACCACATCGAAGAAACCGCCGATGACGGGCGTGCCTTCGGACAGCCCCGTCATCGCCGCAGCCTCGCCCGCCACATGGCCGACGATGTCAGCCGATTCCACGCGACGGGGGAAAAACGCGAACGCGTCCTCAAGATCGTAAAGTGACAGAAGCTCGCGGTCGAGCCGCGCTTCCGGCAAGGCAAGCAGCCCCGCGCCGCTGAGATCGGAAATATCATTGGCAAGGCACCCCGTCAGGCGGAAATTGACGAAATCCTTGCAGAACAGGACCGTACCGGTCCGGGCATAAAGATCAGGTGCATGTCGCTTCACCCAGGCCAGAAGGCTGGGTGTTTGCGCAGGCCATGGCCGCTGCAGGCAACGGGCCTGCAATAACGCACCGCTTTTCCGATCAAGCTCGGCCGCCACATCGGCAGCGCGGCTGTCGAGCGACTGGATGCCGATCAGGGGCTGTTGGTCCTTGTCCAGAAGGTAAAGACCGTTGCCGTGGCCGGCGCAGCCCACGGCCAGGATGCTGCGGGGATCGACGGACGATTTCACCAGAAGCTGGCGGATCGCCTCGCAGCCGTTCCGCCACAACTCCTCGAGATCGCGCTCGACATAGCCGGGCTGGGGGAATGTCGACTGTCCGTCGATGGCATGTTGCGCAACCTGCCGGCCTTCCGTGTCGAACAGCACGGCCTTGATGACCGTGTTGCCGACGTCGAGACCCAATATGTAATTTTTGTCAGCCACGATTATAGATATCCCATGCTTCCTCACCGCCCGCACCCTGATGGATGATGGCCATCAAAGCCGCAACGACGGCCTTGGGATTGTCGTGCTGGTAAATATTGCGCCCATAAACCATCCCGTTCGCACCTTCGGCCACAAGTGCCGCCGATTTCGTAAGCACGTTACGCAAGTCCTCACGCCCCCCGCCCCGCACCAGCACCGGGCACCGCGCGGCCTCGATCACCTTGTGAAAATCATGCGGATCGCTGGTCGGATCGGCCTTGATGATATCGGCTCCCATTTCCGAGGCAAGACGCACCAGCGTGACGATCTTTTCGGCATCGCCATCCACCTGATAACCGCCTCTGACATCATTGGGCAGCATCACCAGCGGCTCGATCATCAGCGGCATGCCGAAACGATGGCAATCTGCCCGCACACGGCTGATGTTTTCGACGCATTGACGAAACAGCTCCGGCTCATCCGGCAGCATGAACAGGTTCACGACAACGCAGGCGGCGTCCATTTCCAGCGCACCGATGATCGGGTCCTGATGGTTCTGGAGCTGCGACCACATGGTTCTGTGGCGCGTGGAATTGTAAGGGTTACCCATGTCGATACGCATGACGAGGGCCGGCTTGTCGCGCTCCGGCCTCTGCTGCAGCAGGTCCGCCTGCCCATAGGCCATCTGGATGGCGTCGGGACCGGCCTCGACCAGCCTGTTCACGGTCTGCGCCATATCTTCCAGCCCGACGAGGAAGCTTGGCTCGTTGCAAACCCCGTGATCGATGGCCACATCCAGGCAACCGCCATTACGGAACAGCCGGTTCATGCGCGCCTTTTTCGAAATCCGCATCATCATGCATTCTCCTTGCATCTGTGTTGAAGCATCGCCGGCGTGACCCCATAAAAAGTCTCCAGCTCATGGATAAGCCGCTGCCGTTCCGCCGCCGCCTGGGTGGCCGGCCAGCCAAGCTCGCGGGCCGCAACGGCGAGGATCGCGTCGATCAGATCGGCATCGATGACACCGGTGATGGCGAGCGTCGTGCGCCGCAGGGCGAGATCGGTCAGGTGTCGGACATGTTCGAAGCGGATCAGCCAGACCACCTCCGCGGCCGTGATCGGCGATTTTTCTGAAAGCCGCACATCATCCGCACGATCCCGGCAAAAGCCCATCAGATCGAAGGCACGGGAGCCGTAAGCCAGAGCCAGATGCTCCGCCCGGTCTCCGGCAATCGAAAACTCCTCCGACAGCAAGGCAGGAAGGCTGCTGGCGCCAGTGGGAAAATTCCTGCCGCCGCCGATCGGGCGGTCCATGGTGCCGGCCAGCCGCCGGCGGCCAAGAAAGGCCAGAACCTCGTCGGTCACCTGTTCGCCGAAAGCCCTGAAAGTGGTCCACTTGCCGCCGATCATGCAAAGCTGCGGCGGATCGCCCGCGACGCGGTGGATGAAATGGCTGCGGGAAATTCTTCCGGTAAAGGCGGCATCGCTGCGCGGCAGCGGACGTATGCCGCTGAAACTGAAAACGATGTCGCAATGGGTAATGGCAATCTGCGGAAAGACCTGCCGGATCGCGTCCAGAATATAATCCCGCTCCTCGGGCTCGCAGCGCACCCGCTCGGGGCGATCCACCTTGATATCGGTTGAGCCTGCGAGAACCCGGCCGAGATAGGGAAAGAGGATACAGACGCGATTATCGTCATTCTCGAAGAAGATCATATGGCCGTTCAGGGCCTTCAAAAGCGCCTCGTTGGCAATGATCAGATGCGATCCCTTGGTTCCGGAGACGGTCGGTTTTGCTGTCTCCGCCGCCGGGGGGGCAGCCAGCGCGCCAATCGTCTCGTCGATCCATGCGCCGGTCGCATTGACGATGATCCTTGGGCGGATGGGCAGGGCTTCATCCACGCCCTCCAACCGAAGATGGTACTCGTCGCCAAGACGGACAAGCTCCGCATAGTTGAGCGCAATGCTTTGCGGCGCATCGGCACGGGTGTCGATCAAAAGCTCCAGAGCCAGCCGTTCGGGCTGGCTGATCCACGCATCGTAATAGGTGGCCGAATATCTGATCTCCGGCGTCAAATCCGGCCAACGCTGCAAAGTCCCGGGCGCACCGCGAAAGGCGTGACGGGGCAGGATACGGTTTTTGCGGGTGACGAAATCATAGAGCATCAGACCCGCCTTGATGGCGAGCGCGCCCCGGCTTGCGGGTTTTCCGCCGGAACCGGCAAAGGTTGCCGCCGCGTTGAACAGGCCGCTGAAAGTCGAAAAAATCGGGATCGTGGTCGGCAGCGGATGAACCATATGCGGCGCGAGCCTGAGAAGCGCATCCCGCTCCCGCAAAGATTCTGCCACGAGGCCGAATTCACCGTTTTCGAGATAACGCAGGCCGCCATGGATCATGCGTGAGGGTGCTGCGCTGCAGCCTGAGGAGAAATCGTTGCGCTCGACCAACAGCACCCGCAGCCCCTGCAAGGCGAGATCGCGATAGGCGGCAATTCCGTTGATGCCGCCGCCGATAACGACGGCATCGAAATCACCATCGAGCCGGATACGGCGCAGAGCGTCCTCGCGAAAACTGGGCATAGAAGTACCGTTCGCTGGCTGATGACCAGCGTCCCAATGTTGTTGACCGTTTAAAGCGACGTGAGAGACGGGACGAAAATGATGCGCTGTTCGCCTGAAGTCCCGTCTCAGCCTACATAATCAGCTATCGAGCCCCACAAGATGCTCCGCGACACCGGCGCTGATGAGTGCCAGCTCATTCTGCGTGAGGCGAAGACGTGCCGCCGCGGCGTTTTCAACCGCCTGAGCCGGATCGCGCGCGCCGCACAGCGAGAATGTTATGCCCGGCTGGGCAATCGTCCAGGCGATCACCACCTGCGCGACCGACGCCCCGTGGGCAGCCGCCATCGGTTCCAGCACGCCCATCAACCGCGCGATTTTCTGACGGTTCGCCTGGCTGAAGCGCGGATTGCCGTGGCGCTGGTCGTCTTCCGCAAAGACCCGTTCAGGCCCGACCTTGCCCGAGAGGAGACCGAGCGCCAGCGACGAATAGCTGAGGACCGAGACATCGTTCTTTCGGCAAAGCGGCAGCAGCGTCGTCTCGATATCGCGCTTCACCATGGAATATTCTTCCTGAATGGCATCCAGCGCGCCGGTGGCGATATAGGCTTCGAGATCGCGGGGCGAGACGTTGCTTGCCCCGATGGAGCGGATCTTCCCCTCCTCTTTCAGCCGCACCAAAGCCCCGACCGTCTCGGCAACCGGCGTCGTGGCGTCCTGCCAATGGGTCACGTAATGATCGATATAGTCGGTTCCGAGCCGTTTCAGGCTCTCTTCGACCTCGTGCCGGATGGAAGCGGCACCGAGATAACGGTGAACGGGCTTGCCATCCTGATGGAAGAAATAGGCACCCTCGTTCACATGCCAGACCAGCCCGCATTTGCTGACCAGCACCACCTTCTCGCGCCTGCCGGCAATTGCCTTGCCAACGATGGTTTCCGCAAGCCCCATGCCATAGGCCGGTGCGGTGTCGATCAGGGAAATACCCGCATCGATGGAGGCCTGGATGGCGGCGATGGATTGCCGCTCGTCGGTGCCGCCCCACATCCAGCCGCCGATGGCCCAGGTGCCGAGCCCCACGGCGGATGCGTTAATGCCGCTTCTGCCAATCGTCCGGGTCAATATTGCATTGTCCGTCACGCGGTCTCCCCTCCTTCATGATCCAGTAAATAGCCGGCTATCGCCTCGTCCACGACGAGCGAGGTCAGATAGCGGCCGGCAAGCGTGGCCGCCACCGGGCCGGCCTTGATGGCGCCTGCCGCAACACCGATGATATTCGGGCACCGGGCAAGCTGCCCGGGGTCCAGCGCCACCACGCGCGAGTTGAGATCGATGCGCGCCAGCTGTCCGTCCGCCATGGTGAGATGGGCGAGAAACTCGCCGGCAATTCCCGCATCCACCAGCGCCTGCCCGCCACGGGCCGCATCCGGCAGAAGATCGTAATAGCCGGAGCCCGGAGCCTCCACGGAGCCGATGCCGACCAGCGCCACCTGCGCCTGCCGGGCCAGATCGAAGACTTCGCGTATCGATGCGACATTCATCAGCAGATCGCGCTGTTCCTCATCCTCGGCAAACAGCGGCGCATGGACGAGCGATGCGCTGCCGCCGAGTTTCTCCGCCAGTTGCGTGGCGAGATGATTGACATCCGTATAGTGCTTGCCCTGCACACCGCCGGTCAGCGGCACCACCCGCACATCGAAACGACGCTCCGCCTCCAGATTGTCGACAACGGCACTCACCGCCTTGCCGCCGGTAATCGCGATCACATCGCCGTCACGAATGGTCTCCAGCAAGTGGTTGGCAGCCACCCGACCCACCATCTGCAAGGCGGTTTCCGGATTATCGGAGACCGTCGGCGTCACCACCGACTGCCTGAGACCGAAACGGCGGGTGATCTCGTTTTCGAGGTCCACCAGCCTCTGGTAGGGGCTGGCGATGGTGATCTTCACCATGCCCGCCTTGCGGCCGGCCGCAATCATGCGGTTTACCTTGGTATGGGAAAGATTGAGCCGCTCGGCGATTTCCGACTGCTTCACACCCTCGATGAAATGCAGCACCAGGACCGAATACATCTGTCTCTGTTGATCGAAATCATCCTTGATATCCAGCATGGTCGTCTTTCTCCAGTTACCCTCGGGCGAGCGAAGGGCGTTCAACGGCGGCGCCTGACCAGATAGTGGTCGAACAGGACCGCAGTCAGCAATATGCTGCCCCTGATGATGTCCTGCCAGTAGACAGACACATTGAGCAAGGCAAGCGAACTGGAAACCACCGAAAGAAGGATCGCCCCAAGGATCGCGCCGAGAATGGTGCCCGAGCCGCCCGAAAGGCTCGCGCCGCCGATGACCGCCGCCGCAATCACGTTAAGTTCCATGCCGACGCCGAAGCTTGGCTGGGCAGATCCGAAGCGGGCCATGTAGATAACGCCTGCAACACCGCACAACATCGAACAAAGCGTGGTGGTGGCAAACACCACCCGGCCGACGCGGATGCCGGAATAGGCCGCGGCCTTGGGATTGCTGCCGGTATAGAACACCTTGCGGAAGGCGGTCGTGCGCCGCAGCAGCAGATCGAAAGCAACAACCACCACCGCGAAGATGATCAGCACCAGCGGGATGCCGCCAAGCGCGCCCTGACCGATGAACTTGAATTCCGGCGGCAGGGAATAGAGGCCGAGCGGCCGACCGCCCGTCGCCAGCAGGCACACACCGCGCGCAATCACCATGACGCCCAGCGACACGATGAAATGATGCAGACCGATCACCGTCGTCAGGAATCCCATGGCCATGCCGATCAAGGTCGTAAGGCAGATCGCCAGCCCCGCCGCCACCCATGGGTCGACGCCATTGAGGAACAGCCAGCCAGCCGCCACCATCGCAAGTGCGGTGACTGAACCGACCGAAAGGTCGATACCGCCAGAGATCAGCAGGATCGTCATGCCCACCACGACGATGCTTTCGATGGCGAAGACCATGGCCATGGCCCGCAGATTGTCCACGGTCAGGAAATACGGAGATATGAAGGACATCACCGCAAAAAGCGCGAGGATGATGACGATCAGCCCGGTTTCCCGCGCCTTGAGCGCCGGCTCCCACCAGGCAGTGCGGCGAACCGCCGTCTCGGCAAGGCTTGAAGGTGTTTCCGATGTTGCCATTTTCCCGCTCCCTCAGGCCCTTTCCGGGCTATGCACAATATTGATCGATGCGAGCTGCATGATCTTTTCCTCCGTCATGTCGTCGCCCTCGACCTCACCCGTAATCCGACCTTCGCGTACGACCAGCACGCGGTCGCTGACGCCGATAAGTTCCGGCAGTTCCGAAGATATGACGACCACACCGACCCCCTCACGCGCCAGCTCCCTGATCTGGCGATGGATTTCCGCCTTCGCCCCCACATCCACCCCGCGTGTCGGCTCGTCCAGAAAGATGACCTCCGGCTCCACCGACAGCATTTTCGCCAGCGCCACCTTCTGCTGGTTGCCGCCGCTCAGCGTCGATACCGCATCGCCGACGCTGTTCGCCCGAAGTTTCAGGCGGCGTCCCAGCTCATCGGCACGCTTCGTTTCCTTGCGCCGTTCGATGAAGCCCATGCCGTTCGATACCCTGCCGATATCGAGCGCGGAGACATTCGAGGCGATGGACATATTGAGGAAAAGCCCGTCCCCCTTGCGATCCTCGGACAGATAGACCAGCCCCTCGCGGATGCTGTCGCGATAATCCTTGAGCCTCAGCGGCCGGCCGCGCAGCGTAACCTCGCCTCTCGGCTTACCCTCCAGCCGACAAACGGCGCGGGCGATCTCGCTTCTTCCCGCACCGATCAGCCCGGCAAGCCCCAGGATTTCGCCGCGGCGCAGATCGAAATTGACATCGAAAACCCGCTTTCCTTCATTCAGGCCCCGAACCGAGAGAATGACGTCCTCCGATTTTTCATCGTCCGAAAGTTTTGGCGGATAGAGCTTGTCGAGCACCCGTCCCACCATGCTGTTGACGACTTCCTCGGGGGAAATATCGGTAATGTTCTCCGTCCTGATATGGCAGCCGTCGCGCATCACCGTGATGCGGTCGCAATGTTCGAAAATCTCCGCCATACGATGCGAGATATAAACGATGGCAATGCCCCGTTCCGCCAGCCGGTGCATGATCCTGAAAAGAGTCTGGGCCTCGGTCTCGGTCAAAGCCGCCGTCGGCTCGTCGAGGATAAGGATGCGGCAATCGAGTGTCAGCGCCTTGGCGATTTCGACGATCTGCTGTTGCGAGATCGACAGGTCGCCGGCCCGGCGGCCGGGATCGATATCACCGATTTCCCGCAGCACAATTGCCGCCCGCTTTTCGAGATCGCGATAATTCATGAACCATGATCGGCTTTGGCCCGTCTGCGACATAAACATGTTCTCGGCGACCGAAATCTCCGGGCAGAGGGCGATCTCCTGATGCACGAAACCGATGCCGAGCCGGTTCGCCGCATTGGGCGAGGATATCTTGACCGGTTTGCCATCCAGCACGATCTCCCCGCCATCCGGCTGCAGAATACCGTCGATGATATGCATCAGCGTCGACTTGCCGGCGCCGTTTTCACCCGCCAGCGCATGGATTTCGCCGCGCCGCAACTCAAGCGCCGCATTGCGCAGCGCCCGCACGGGGCCGAACGCCTTGTGAATATTCGTCATGCTGAGGATGACCTCACCCATAACGCCCTCCCGAACCTGCTTCCCCTTGTGGCCGGCGAGGCGCAAACCTCGCCGGGTCCAGTGCGGCGCGTCAGCGCCCCTTCATATAATCGTTGAGATCGAAGGAAGCGGCGTTCGCCTTGGTGATGACCGCGAAACCATTGTCCATCGAAGGAACCTGCATCGGGTTGAAGCCGGAGACCTTGTAGTCGTTGAACGGGTCGATCAGGTCCGAATGGGCGCCCAGAAACGTGTTCATGAAACCCATGAAGCCCTGCACGCCCTGATTGGGATTGATGGACATGTAGATATTGCCCTGCTTGATATGTTCCAGCGTCGCGGGTGTGATATCCGCATGCAGGATCAGGACCTTCTTTTTTGCCTCGAGAACGGCGGTGGTCGCGCCTTCAGCCGAACCGGCCTCGGGTATCCATAGTGCTCCGAGATTTGGATTGGCCTGCAGCAGGGCGCCAACCGCCTGATAGGCGACATTCGCATCCTGATTGGTCGCCTGGCGGCCGACGAGCTTCATCTGCGGATAGGTGCGCCCCATATAGTCGATGAGGGCGGTGACGCGCAGATCGTGGTTGCTCTGTCCGGGATTTTCCAGAACGGCATATTCGCCTTTTTCGCCGAGTTTCTTGACTATTTCATCGGCCGCGAATTTCGCCTCGGCGACATTATCAGAAGTGATGTAGGCGGTGCGCTTCGACTTCGGAGAATCCGCCGCAAAAGTCGTCACCGAAACGCCGGAGCCGATCGCCTTGTTGATCGGTTCAATAAATGGATCGGCCTGCATCGGGTGCAGCAGGATGCCCTTCGGCTTCTTCACCAGCTCCTGCTCGAAAGATGCGATCTGCTTGGTGATGTCGTATTCCGGGGTGCCGGTGAAAACGGCCTCGCAGCCGAGAGCCTTTGCCGCCTGCTTGAACCCCTCGAAGACCGGCACCCAATAGGGGTGGCTGGAAACCATGACGTTCATCACATAGGTCTCACCCGGCTCGCAGGCAAATTTGCCCGCAGCGGTGGCCTGCGAACCGGCACCAGCGGCAATCGCCACGGCTAAAACACCAGCGGCAGCGGTCGATTTCAGAAAAGCCAACATATTCCCCTCCCAAGGACAATGACTTAGTCCGCAATAAATTTTATTCGATGTAATTTATTGCATGTGAATTGGGATAGCCGGAAACCGAGCAGCCGTCAATGCTGTTTGAATTTTATTTTATGGTGTGAAATTTATTTCGGTTGGTATGGTGAAGGAGCCTTCTGATTGGGGAGCTTGAACACAAACCGGGGCCGAAAGGCGCGGACGCGATGACCGGCGCCTAATCGGCGCCGAGCAAATAGAGGATGAATTTATAGAGGACATAGGTGCCGACGACGGCGGGAAGAAAGTATATGAAGGGATGGATTATCGCCATATCGAACGCCCCCTTTCCGGATCGACTAAGTCGTTGCCAGCTGAATGAAGCGAATGGCATCACCGACAGTGGAAAGACTGTCTGCGGCAGCATCGGGAATTTCGATGCCAAATTCCTCTTCGATCTCCATGACGATCTGAACGACCTCAAGCGAATCGGCATTCAGATCTTCGGAAAAATCAGCTGTATCGACTATTTTATCATCAGCTATCCCGAGCTGTTCGCCGATGATTTTTGCCACCCGTTTTCTTATCTCGGATACTGCGGTGTCTGTCGGGACCGAAAAACTCACCATCTCGATTCCGACTTCCTGTTTTCCGTGCCGATGCCATCCGTCATCCATCGATAGAAGGCGAAAATGCCTGTCGCGAAGACAAAAAGGGATGTGAGGCTACCCAGGTTCGACATTGCTCTCTCATTTCTCCCCCCGATAAAATCTAAGCTCCGGAATGAGTGACCTGCAATGAAGATTTTGTAATTTATTGTTGCCCGTAACCGGCTTTTAGACCGCTCTCTGTCTCGGAACTTTTCCGGTTTTCATGAATTGTATCCGGCTCGCAGGCGCACTCCGGTGACATGGATGGCCATGTTTCATCCTGCCCTAAGCGAAATATCTGGGAAAGACTGTCTGCTGGTGAGGGCCCCCGCGGACGCTGGATTGCATGTGCCGGAACCAACACATCATCGTGGAGCACCTCACTCTTGACATCCCCTCGCAAACCTTGTTTATACGCATAAGCAACTAATACGAATTAGCAGCCGCAGAAAACGAGGTTTCGATGGTTAGGCGTGTGACGCAACGTGATATTGCGATCTTCGCAGGCGTCAGTCAGGCAACGGTTTCGCTCGTGCTCAACGAGGCGAAATCCGCTGAAGGTCGCATTCCGCCTGAAACGCGCGAGCGTGTGCTGAAAGCCATTCGCGACACCGGTTATGTGGCGGATCCCATCGCGCGCAGCATGGTCAAGGGCGCCAACCGGATACTGGGTGTTTTCACCTATCAGCCGGCTTTCCCGATTGCGCAGGCGGATTTCTATACACCTTTCCTGATGGGAATAGAGGAGGAAGCGGAGAGGTTGAGCTACGACCTTCTGCTGATGACGGCTGCGGCGCGCGACGATAACGGCCGCAAGCGCATCTTCGGGGAAACAGGGCGGCTTCGACTGGCCGACGGATGCCTCATCCTGGGCAGCCAGTTCGATCGTGATGAGCTGGCCCAGCTGGTTGCCGGTGACTATCCCTATGTCGCAGTCGGTCGCCGTGACGATGCCGGCGGACCGGTGCGTTATGTCGGCGCGGATTATGTGACAGCCACACATGCTCTTGTCCGAGAAGCACTTGCCGCTGGCCATCGCCGCTTCGCCTTTATCGGCGCGACGGGTCCGGCGGAATCCATCAGCGACCGCTGGCATGGTTTTCTCGCCGCAATCAAGGGCGCGGCGGAGCTGGTCTATTCCCACGAAAGCGAAAATGGCGATCCGGCCGAGCAACTGGCCGCCGTTCGCGCCAGCGGCGCAAGCGTCGTTTTTTTTGCCGAGGTGGCCGAAGCGGTGGTCTTCGACAATTATGCCCGTGCCCAGGGGGTGAGCGTCCCCGCCGATCTTTCCATCGTGGTGCTGGGCAGCGGCACCCGCACGCATACGCTTCGGTTGCAACGCGTCTTCACCTCCTATGCCATCCCCCGCGAAGAAATGGGCAGGCAGGCAACCTCCATGCTGGTCGAAACCCTCACCAGCCCCCCCGGCCCCGTAAAGCAGATATTGCTGGGCTGCGACATCGTGGCGGGCGAAACGCTCGCCTCCCCAACTCGAGGCCCAACTCAAGGAAAGAGAACCTGACGTGAGAGAATACAATGCAGATATTCTTGTGGTTGGCGGCGGACTTGGCGGCGTGGCGGCGGCGCTTGGGGCCCTGCGCAATGGCCGCAGCGTTATCCTGACAGAAGCATTCGAATGGATTGGCGGCCAGCTGACCAGCCAGGCCGTACCGCCCGACGAGCACAGCTGGGTTGAACAGTTCGGGATCACCGCCAGCTATCGCGCCCTGCGCACGGGTGTGCGGCAATATTACCGCGACCACTATCCGCTCACCGACACAGCCCGCGCCGATCTGACGCTCAACCCCGGAGACGGCAACGTGTCTCGCCTGTGCCATGAACCACGCGTTTCGCTGGCGGTGATGGAGGCAATGCTTGCGCCTTACGCGGCGGGCGGCAAGCTGACCATCCTCAAGCCCTATGAGCCGATATCAGCAGAGGTCGACGGTGATACCGTGCAGGCCGTGACGCTGCGCCATTGCAATACCGGTGATCTCGTTTCCTGCTCGGCCCGCTATATCATCGACGCCACCGAACTGGGCGATCTGCTGCCGCTGACCGCAACCGACTATGTCACTGGTTTCGAAGCCCAGTCCGAAACCGGCGAGCCGAGCGCGCCGGCCGAAGCGCAACCGCATAATCAGCAGGCCGTCTCGATCTGTTTCGCCGTCGATCAGGTTGACGGCAATCATGTCATCGACAAACCCGCCCGGTATGACCACTGGCGTCAGGTTGCCCCCGAATTCTGGGGCGGCCCGCTATTGAGCTGGGACTCGCCCAATCCGCGGACACTGGAGCGCAGCCGCCGGTTCTTCGATCCCAACCCGGTGGACAACGCAACACGCGACGTTGCCGACCAGCGCCACAGCGCCGGCGATATGAGCCTGTGGATATTCCGCCGCATTGCCGCCCGCCACACATTTCGGCCCGGCGCCTATGCCAGCGATATCTGCCTCGTGAACTGGCCGATGATCGATTATTTCGAGGCGCCGATCATCGACGTTACCCCCGAACAATATGCCGAGCGGCTGGCCGATGCGGCAAGCCTTTCCTATTCCATGTTCTACTGGATGCAGACCGAAGCGCCCCGCCCGGATGGTGGTCAGGGTTTTCCGGGTCTGCGCCTGCGCGGCGACATTACCGGCACGGAGCATGGCTTGGCCATGGCGCCCTATATCCGTGAAAGCCGTCGCATTCGTGCTCTGACCACGGTGGTGGAACAGGATCTGTCGCTTGCCGTGCGCGGCGATCGCGGCGCGGTGCATTACCCTGACAGTATCGGTATCGGTATGTACCGCATCGACCTGCACCCCTCGACGGGCGGCGATAACTATATCGATGTCGGCGCCTGCCCTTTCGAAATCCCGCTGGGTGCTCTTATTCCCCGCCACAAAACGAACCTGCTGGCGGCATCCAAGAATATCGGCACGACGCATATCACCAATGGTTGTTACAGGCTGCATCCAGTCGAATGGAACATCGGCGAAGTGGCCGGCATGCTGGCCGCCTATTGCCTTGACAGAGGCGAGACCCCGCATGGCGTGCATGCCGATGAAAAGCGGCTGGCGGAGTTTCACACCCACATAGAACGCCAAGGGGTGGAGCGCCATTGGCCTGATATTCGCGGCTACTAGCCAAAACGTATAATCTGGGAGGATTATTCATGCGCAGGAGTATAGTCAAAATTGCTTTGACCGGTTTTCTGGTCACATCCGGGCTGGTTTCGCCAGCTTTGTCGCAGGAATTGCGAATGGCGATCTGGAGCGCCAACGAAGCCCATCTGGCCCTCTTCAACGAGATCGCCGATGAGTTCGAGGCCAGCCATCCCGGCGTCAAGATCACCTACGATTCGCTTGCCTACGAAGGCTATGCCACCACCCTGACCACCCAGATCGCCGGCGGCAACCCTCCCGATCTGGCCTGGCTGTTCGACACGACCGCACCTGACTTCATGGCGGCCGGGGCGCTTTATCCCCTCACCGAAACCTTTGCGAATACCCAAGGTTACGACATGGGCGACTTCCCCCCGGCAACACTCACCGCCTGGTCGTATGAAGGGGTACAATATCTCTATCCCTTCTCGACATCGCCCTTCGGCGTTTTCGTCAACAACGACATGATCCGGGCGGCAGGCGCAAAGACGCCCGCGGAGATGATCACTGCCGGCGAATGGAACTGGGACAATGCCATTGCGACGGCCGCGAAAGTCGCGGCCACCGGCAAACAGGGATTGATCATTCGTGATTTCGAATACAAGGCCTGGGAAAACCTTGCCGAAGTCTATACCGGCTGGAATGCCTATCCCTGGTCGAAGGATACCAAGTCCTGCGCTTTTGCCAGCCCGGAGATGGTTGATGCCATGCGCTTCATCCACGATGCGATCTTCGTGAAGAAAGCCATGCCGGGACCTGGCGTTTCGGCCGATTTCTTTGCCGGAGATGCGGCGATGACGACCACCCAGATCAGCCGCGCAGCGCTGCTGCCGAAAGGCGACAAGGCCTTCGACTGGGATCTCGTGCCGTTGCCTACAGGACCTGCAGGTGACTATGCCGTAACAGGTCGGGCAGGCATTGGCGTCATGGCCAGCGGCAAAAACCCGAAGCTTGCGGCGGAATTCCTGGCGTTTTTCTCCTCCAAGCCTAATGTGGCCAAGCTCGCGCGGTTTTTCCCGCCGGCACGGCAGAGCCTGCTCACCGCCGATGTCCTCGCTGCCGCCAACCCGCTGCTGTCGCGCGAACAGATAGAGGCCGTGGTCATTCGCGGCGTCGCCACCGGTCAATCAACGCAGCAGGTCCGCAATTTTGCCCGGCTGCAACAGACCGTTCGCGCTGGCCTTGACGGTCTCTGGCGTCCCGATGCCGATGTCGCGGCTGTCCTGCAAGCGCTTTGCGGCCGTCTCGATCCGTTGCTAGCGGCCAATTGACGCTGGTAGCCATCCGATTTTCCGTGGATGCGAAAGGCAGAAGGAAGAAAAGCCATGACGCTTGCCCTCCAGACAGCGCAGAAAGAGGCCCGACGCGGCTTCTGGACCATGGCGCGCCGTGACGCCGCCACCGGTTATCTGTTCATAGCGCCGCAACTCATCGGTATCGTTGTCTTCGTGCTCGTGCCGCTGGTGCTGGTCTTCTGGTATTCACTGCATGAGTGGAACGTACTGGCGGGGTCATTCCGGTTCACCGGCGTCGCCAACTACCAGAAGCTGCTCGGCGACCCGGCCATAGGCGAAGTGCTGGCGGTGACCGCCGTGTTCTCCGCCGGGCTTGCCCTGCTCAATATGAGCCTGGCGCTGGGGCTTGCGTTGCTCCTGAACCAGAAGCTGGCCTTCATGACCGTGTTCCGCACACTGTTCTTTTCCCCTGTCGTGGTGTCGCTGGTCGCCTGGACAATCGTCTGGAGTTTCCTTCTGCAGAACAATGGCGGCATCAACGGCCTCCTGCAAATGATCAACGTCGAGGGGCCCAACTGGCTGCGCCACCCAACAACCGCGATGATCTCGGTCATCGTTGTACAGGCACTCAAGAATCTCGGTCTCAACATGATCCTGTTTCTTGCCGCACTACAGGGCGTGCCGCGGGAACTGTTTGAAGCCGCACGCGTCGATGGCGTGCCGCGCTTCAAGCAATTCTATCGCATCACCCTGCCGATGATCAGCCCGACGATCCTGCTCGCCTCCATCGTTACCATCGTCGGCGCGTTGCAGGTCTTTGCGCAGATCATGATCCTCACGCAGGGCGGGCCGGGCTTTTCCACGACGGTTCTCGTTTATTACCTCTACCAGCAGGCCTTCCAGTTCTACCTCTTCGGTTATGGCTCGACGCTCTCCATCATCCTGCTGGTCATTGTCGGCGCGCTCACCTTCATCCAATGGCACCTGCGCAGAAAGTTCGTATTCTATGAAAACTGAACTCAGCCCACGCGCGCAGACGCTGATCTATTTCATACTCTGCGTGCTGCTTGTCCCCTTCGTTTTTCCGACCTGGTGGATGGTCACGTCGTCGGTCAAACCCGTCAGCCAGATATTTGCCTTTCCACCGGATATCTGGCCGCGCGCCTTTGATTTTTCCTCCTATTCCGACGTTTTCAGAATACAGCCCTTCGCGCTGCAATACTGGAACTCCGCCTATATCGCCGCAATCGTCACCATCGGCACCATGGCTGTGGCGTCGATGGCCGGATATGCCTTTGCACGCATCAGGTTCCCCTTCGCCAACGCCATCTTCATGGTGGTGCTGGTGGGGTTGCTCATCCCGTCAGAAGTGACGCTGGTTCCGCTGTTCCGGATGTTTCTCAAATGGGGCATGATCAACACGCACTGGCCGCTGATCCTGGTGCCGATCTTCGGTGCGCCGGCGGTCTTCGCCACCTTCATCATGCGCCAGTTCTTCATTTCCCTGCCGGTGGAACTGGAGGAAGCCGCGCGGGTCGATGGCCTCGGCCGGTTCAAGATATTCTGGACCATCGCCCTGCCGCTTGCCCGTCCGGCGCTGGCTGCCGTTGCGATCTTCACATTTCTCGGCAGCTGGAACCTCTATCTCGAACCCATCGTCTTTCTCTCCAGCCCCGACAAGTTCACCCTGCCCCAGGCACTGACACAATTTACCGACGCCTATGGCGGACCGATGTGGAACATCCAGCTTGCCGCCGCAACAATGACCGCCATTCCCGTACTCATCGTCTTCATCGTTGCGCAGAAACAATTCGTCGAAGGCCTCGCCCATACCGGGCTTAAAGGCTAACCGAAAGGCTGACCCATGGCACCAGTTACCCTTAGATCCGTCAAGAAAAGCTATGGCGCATTCGCCACCATTCATGGTGTCGATATCGATATTGCCGATGGCGAATTCGTTGTCCTCGTCGGCCCTTCGGGCTGCGGAAAATCCACCCTGCTGCGGATGATTGCAGGCCTTGAAACCGTGACCAGCGGCGATATCTCGATCAGCAGCCGTGTCGTCAACGAGATCGAGCCGAAAGACCGCGACATCGCCATGGTCTTTCAGAACTACGCGCTTTATCCGCACATGAGCGTCGCCAGGAACATGGCCTTCTCGCTCGAGCATCGCGGCGGCAGCAAGACCGAGATCGCCGAGCGGGTGAGCTGGGCAGCTGACATATTGGGGCTGACGCCATTGCTCGAACGGTTCCCCCGCCAGCTTTCCGGCGGGCAACGGCAGCGTGTCGCCATGGGCCGCGCAATCGTCCGCAATCCTCAGGTTTTTCTGTTCGACGAACCGCTCAGCAATCTTGATGCCAAATTGCGCGTGGTGATGCGCGGTGAAATCAAGGGGCTGCACCAGCGTCTGGGGGTCACGACCGTTTATGTCACGCATGACCAGGTGGAAGCCATGACCATGGCCGACAAAATCGTGGTCATGAATGCCGGACGGGTGGAGCAATGCGGGGCGCCGCTCGAACTTTATGACCGGCCCGCCAATCCCTTTGTCGCGGGCTTCATCGGTTCGCCGGCGATGAATTTCATCAAGGGACAACTTACGGCCAATGGCTTCGAGGCTGACGGCGTCATTTTGCCCCTCCCGGCAGGCTCCGCCACAGGCGAAGCGATATACGGCATCCGCCCGGAACATTTCGAACTGGTCAACCATGGCCTCACCGCAACGGTTTTGCTGGTGGAACCAATGGGGTCGGAAACGCAGGTCACGATGATGCTCGGCAATCACCAGGTCGTCGGTGTCTTCCGCGAGCGTGTGCAAGCGCAGCCGGGCGCGACCATCCAGATTCAGCCGGATCTGGCATCGATCCACCTTTTCGATGCCACGACCAGTCAACGCCTCAACTAGCGGACCGCTCGCCATGACACGCCGTCGCAAACCGGGCATGAAGACGCACCGCTCCGACACGCCACCTCCCGGCATATTTTCACCATCCGAAATTGCATCCGATCCCTCTTGGGTTCCGGATATGGCTGCTTTGGGCGAGCCGGCAATGACTGCGGAAACCTATATTGCCGCATATATTGCCGACGTCGATGCATGGTGGTGGTCAACGAACCAGCATCACGAGCCAGCAGATCTGGCGTTAAAACGCACCCTCGCCATTATCGCGAAAGCAAAGATGCCCGATCACGAACGGGCTCTCGGCCAATTGGGCGTCGACCCGTTAGAGAACATGATGTCCGATGAGCTGCTCGATCTTTTGAGAGCCTGGATGCCGTTCACTCCCGCAATGTGCTACGCGCTTGGCTGCGTGCGGATGGAATTCGAACCGCCCGAGCTGCAACACCGCCTGAGTGCAATGGTGGCGGAATCGCGACGCAATACAGAATTCAATGATTAAAAATCACTGCCCACAGAAGCCATGTGGCGTTGAACTTGGGATAGACAGTACAAAATCGGCATGTCAGGTGTTGAATACGCCGTAACCGGAGGGCATTCAAATTCACACGAACGTAACGCGCCGCAATATCGCTCTAGTCCCTCTCCTCTTTCTCGCTGCCGGGCTGATATTCCAGGCAACGATGGCAACCGGCCCGGCCCAGGCGGCGGAGAGCGTGACCGTTCCCCCTTATGAACCTGCCATCGGGGCTGAGAGCCATTATCGCGTTCAAAAGACGACCGAGACCGACATGTCGCTTTGGCTCGACAAGCCGGAAGCATCGTCCGTTGTCATGCGTGGTGATTTCCGTCAATCGGCAACAGTGCTGTCGCGAAACGACGAGGGGATGCGGGTGAAATGGAGGCTTTCGGCCGACCTTCCCCCGGACGCGACAGGCACTGCGGATTCCTATGCGATGAACGCCATGTTTCGCAATTCGCTCGCCGCTTATGGTGTCAAAGAGCTGGAATTCGAGGCGGATCCGAGCGGTACTCCTATGACGCTTGTCGGCGCCGATCAGATCATCGCCAATATGGAAATGCTCCTGTCCACGTCCGCGTCGGATAACACGGCCTCCCGCATGCTCCAGGCCGTTAAAGGTAATCCTCTTGTCGTCATTAACGTGCTCGCGCCGGAAAGCATGATCCTTGCACTCGGGCAATCCTCCGAAGCTTTCACAACAGATATCGGACAGGAATGGACGGTTGCGGGGAGCGAAGAACTGAAAGGGGTGCTCGTTCCGACAAGCACCGTCTGGAAACTCGAAGCCGCCGACAAGGCCCGGCAAACAGCCACGTTCAGCGCGAAGGTCACCTACGATCCGGCTGCCCTGCTCCAATCCCAGCAATCTTCGATCGATGGCATGATCGCAAGCTTTGCAGATCGCGCGAAGCAACTGACCGATGCGCAGCTGGCGCAGGCCAGAAGCGCCGGCAAGTCGCGGACCGTGACCTACGTGAATTCGACACGCGACGGCTCGACAATCGAAGTGCTGGAAAACACGGTCGCAAGTGTTGGCGGCATGAAGCTCACCGTGGCTACGCATATCTGGCGAGAGGACCAGCCACCGGTCCTGCCCGCGCCGCATGCATGGACTGCCGAGACCCTGTCTGGCCAACGCGTTGAGCCGCTACCCGAAAACAATAGGCAGGCTTCAATCGATCTGAACCAGTACCGCGCGAAGACCAATGCCGATACCGCTTCCTCTCCCGACCAGAATGAGGGTGGCAAAACTGCTGCCGACAGCAGCGGGAACATTGCACCGATTTCACTCAAGGTCGCAAAGGTGAAAACCTCGGTCGATCCCGCTGCCGGACCTGCGGTGGAAATTGCGTTGACACCGGAAAGCGCCAAGGTCTTCGAGGATTTCACCCGCGCGGCTCTCGGGCAGAAGACCCAGTTGCTGGTTGATGGCGACGTGGTCTTCGAGCCGGTCGTGAGAGAGCCGATTATGGGCGGCAGCGTCACCATCAGTGGCCTTGATTCAGGGCAAGCTCTGGCCGTCGAACGGAAATTGTCGTCTTCCGAGGCCACGATCATTGTGCGGTTGGCGCCATAATCCCGCAAAGAGGGAAATCGCGATCGCTGCTGGTCGCCAAGGGACGCGAACAAAGAAATACCGGGAACGATCCGTATCCCTTCAAGACTCTCGTAATGCTAGGTACGAACCAAGATCTCCGGCGGTGCTCATCATTTGGCGGATGCGCTCAATCAATTCATCAAGAACAGCAATTCTCTGCGCACCGATTGGCCGTATCGCGTAGTAGGACACTTCGATCTTCGGTTCGAATGGTATCGCCACCACTTCGGCACCGGCAGAGCGCAGGCTGGTATGATCCACGATGCCAACGCCCATGCCCGCCGATGCAAAGTGGCAGCAGTTCAGCATTGACGTTTCCATTGTGCTTATCGGTTGGTGGTCTTCGATTGAGAAGGCGCGGTCGAGTGCTAGCCTGAGCGGAGAATTGCGGCCGGGAATGAGCACTCGTTCATCGAGAAGGTCATTTGGCGTGACGACCCGGCGGGATGCCAGTCGATGATCTGCCGTCATTGCGGCAACGGCATAGGAGCTGTGCAGAGGCGTGGCGTTCTTGTCCGCCATTCTGGGAGAACCGAAAACCAGCCCGAGATCGTAGCGGTTCTGGTCGACCATATCCCATATATGCCGGCTGTTTTCGACGTCGATCACCAGCGGAATATCCAGCCGGTCGCCAATGGTTTCGACAATCGCCCGATGCAGGTAGGGGCGAACCAGCGACGTCACACTGCCAATGCGCAGAACGGTATTCTTGTGCGCGCGTATGTCATCGGCGGCCTGAGCAATCTGGTCGAGGCCGAGATAAAGCCGCTCGACCTCCCGATAAAACTGTGTGGCTTCCGCGGTTGGCACCAATCTGGCGCCCACACGTTCAAACAATCGCATTTGAACGATCTCTTCGAGATCGCGGATAAGGCGACTGACGGCCGGCTGTGTGACGTTAAGGGCTTCGGCCGCGGCAGTAATGCCACCGGTCATCATCACGGCTCGAAACGCTTCGACCTGCCTTGGTTTCAGTCTCACCTGGTTTCCTTCCATAACATTGCGGCATGGCTTAAGTACAAAATGCAATTTTTCTTTTGCCAGGTAAAACGTTAATTCGTCTTTTACCCGCAGGGAGCGCGGGCCGGACAACCTGGAGGAGTCCCCGTCATGAAGTTTTCTGTTTTCGCAGCCGCATTGGCAGCGTCTGTTTTCGCCATGCCGTTCGCGAGCGAGGCCCGGGATATGACCGTTGGTCTGTCCGCCTCCACGACGTCCATGGACCCGCAATTTTATGTCGTCGGTCCGAACAGTGCGATGGCGCGCAACATTTTCGATGGTCTCGTCAATCAGGACGACAAGCAGCAGATCCAGCCGGCGCTCGCTGTTTCCTGGAAAATCGTCGATGACAAGACCTGGGAATTCAAGCTGCGCGAAGGCGTGAAATTTCACGACGGCAGCGATTTCACCGCTGAAGACGTGGTCGCCAGCATCAAGCGCATTCCACTTGCCTCGACCAACAGCCCAAGCTCCTTTGCCGCTTACGTGAAGGCTATCACCGAGGTCGAAGCCGTCGATCCGCTGACGGTCCGTATCAAGACTGCCGGCCCGACACCGCTTCTGCTCAACAATCTCAGTCGAATCGCGATGCTCCCGGCCGAAATGGAAAAGGTTACGACGGGCGAAATGAACACCGGCAAGGGTGTTATCGGCACCGGCCCGTTCAAATTCGTTTCCTGGTCGCCGGACGACAATGTCGTTGTTGCGCGCAATGATGCCTATTGGGGCGAAAAAGCTGCCTGGGACAAGGTGACCTTCCGGGTCTTCAAGAACCCGAGCGCGCGCGTTGCCGCCATGCTTTCGGGCGATGTCGACATGATCGAAAGCATCCCGACGGCCGATACCCGCCGGCTTGAGGCATCCGACAAGCTGAAGGTCGTCAACATTGCCGGTAACCGCATCATGTATCTGCACATGGACCAAGCCCGCGAAGAATCGCCTTTCGCCAAGGGTCCGGATGGCAAGAACCCGCTCCTGAAACCGGAAGTGCGCCGCGCTCTGTCCCTGTCGATCAACCGCGAAGCGCTGGTCGACCGCATCATGGACGGGCAGGGCGTGCCGGCCGGCCAGGTCGTGCCGGAAGGTTATTTCGGTTATGATCCCGCCATCAAGGTAGACGCCTATGACCCGGCCAAGGCCAAGGAACTGTTGGCGAAGGCCGGTTATCCCGACGGTTTCCAGCTTACCTTCCATGCATCGAATGACCGTTATCCGAACGATAGCAAGATTGCGCAGGCCATCGGCCAGTTCTTCAGCCGCGTCGGCGTGAAGACCGAAGTCGCCACCCTTCCGGGCAGCGTCTATTTTACCCGTGCCTCGAACCTTGAGTTTTCGTTCATCATGGGCGGTGCCGCCGTCGAAACCGGTGAGGCTTCGGGCGTTCTTGGACCGATCCTCGAGACCTACGGCGAAAAGGCCGGTCAGGGCAATCGCGGTCGTTATTCCAACCCGGAATTCGACAAGGCCCTGAACGAAGCCCGCTCGACGCTCGACGACGCCAAGCGTGAGGAACTTCTGAAGAAGGCCACGGAAATCGCGATGACGGATCTCGGTGTCATTCCGGTTTTCTATCTCGCCAACACCTGGGCGGTGAAGAGCGATATCAACTACGCGGGTCGTTCCGACGGTTACACGCTTCCCTATTACGTGAAGCCGAACTGATTGAAGAAAAGGAGCGGTCCACCATGTCTTTCAGCGGTGTATTTCCCTATCTCGTTTCCCCGGTCGATAGCCGCGGTGAGGTGATGCAAGGTGTGCTGACGGATCTGGTGGACCACCTGGTCGACGCGGGCGTGCATGGTCTGACGCCGCTCGGCAGCACGGGTGAATTTGCCTATCTCTCCCAGGAGCAAAGACGCCGCGTTGTCGATACCGTGATCTCGGCCAATCGCGGCCGGGTTCCCGTTGTCGCCGGCGTGGCGTCGACTTCTACTGCCGACGCCGTTGCCCAGACGGAATATATGGTCGCGGCCGGTGCGGATGGCATTCTGGCGATCCTCGAAGCTTATTTTCCGGTCAGCGACGAGGGTGTGGAAGCCTATTTCACTGCGATCGCCAGGGCGGCCAAAGGCCGTCCGGTGGTGCTCTATACCAATCCGCAGTTCCAGCGTTCCGATCTTTCGTTGCCGGTTATCGAGCGGCTGAGCCGGGTCGATAATATCCGCTACATCAAGGACGCCTCGACCAATACGGGGCGCCTGCTCTCCATCATCGAGCGGACCCGCGGCCGGATGGAAGTATTTGCAGCCTCCGCGCACATCCCGGTGTGCGTGATGATGATTGGCGGCGTGGGCTGGATGGCCGGTCCGGCCTGTATCGTGCCCAAGCAGAGCATTGCGCTCTATGAGGCGGCCAGGGCCGGTGACTGGACGCGTGCGATGGACCTTCAGCGACCGATGTGGAAGGTCAACGAGATTTTCGCGAAATATTCGATCGCTGCCTGCATCAAGACGGCGCTCGATCTGCAGGGTTTTGCCGTCGGTGCGCCGATGCATCCGCAAATGCCGCTCGGCGAAGCCGCGCGAGCGGAAATCGCCAGTGTGCTGCGCGGTGTCGGCGCGCTCTGAGTTTTCTGATCCCACACATTGAAGGCATTGAGAATGAAGCCGATTTCGATCATCGTCGATTGTGATCCGGGTATCGATGACACGATTGCCCTGTTGACCGCATTCGTGTCGCCGGAACTTAAGATTCTGGGCATCACGCCGGTCTGTGGCAACCAGCCGCTGGAGCGCACGGTGCGCAATGCGCTGCAGGTCTGCGAACTCGGCAATCGCGCCGACATCCCGGTCTATGCCGGCTGCTTCCGGCCGATGCTGCGTGAGCCGATCCATGGCCAGTTTCATGGCAAGACGGGTCTCGGCAACACCGTATTGCCGGAACCGGTGAAGAAGGCGGAAGAGACTTCCGCCGTCGATTTCCTGATCGACGCGCTGGGCAAGGCCGCCGAACAGGGCGAGCGTATCACGCTCTGCTGCCTGGGGCCGATGACCAATATTGCCGTCGCGCTGCGTATGAAACCGCAGATCGCTGGAGGCATCGAGCGTATCGTGATGATGGGTGGCGCCTATCGCGAACCCGGCAACCGCACGATGACCTCAGAATATAATGTTCTGGCCGATCCGCATGCCGTGCATGTGGTGTTTTCCAGCGGCATCCCGATTGTCGCGCTGGCACTCGATGCTACCCATCAGGTCATGCTGAAGCCGGAACATGTCACTGAGTTTTCCCGCGTCAGCGGTCGCATTTCCCAGACGCTTGCCGAACTGATGGCGTTCTGGGATCGTAACGACGTACCCCGTTATGGTTCGCGTGGCGGTCCGCTGCATGATCCCCTGGTCATGGCCTATATTCTTGCGCCGCATCTGTTTGAAACCCAGAAAGCACGTGTGTTCGTCGAATATGAAAGCGAGCTTTGCATGGGCCAGACGATTGCCGACTGGTACGGCAAGAGCGGCCTGGAGCCGAATGCCGACATCGTCACCAGGGTCGATGCGGAAGGCGTGATAGCATTCTTCCTCGAGCGCCTGTCGCGTTATGCCGAAAAGGTCGTCGCATGAAACCCCACAAGGTCATCATAGATGCGGATCCGGGCGTGGACGATGCCGCCGCCATTCTGATGGCGCTTGCCTCGCCGGAAATCGAGGTTCTGGGACTATCCATTGTCGCCGGCAATGTGCCGCTTCGCGATACGGTCACCAATGCGTGCAAGCTGGTTGGCCTGAGCGGACGGCGTGATGTGCCGGTTTATGCCGGTGCCAGCGGTCCGCTGGTGCGCGAACAGGTCTATGGGAAATACGCTCGCATCGGCGCTTTCGACGATACGCTGGTCAAGGCCGGCGATATCGTTGCAGCGGAAGAAAACGCCGTGCGTTTCATCGTCCGCACGGCGCGGGCGGCGGCAGCGGCAGGCGAGCCGGTCACCATCTGCGCTATCGGGCCGATGACGAATGTGGCGCTGGCGTTGATCCAGCATCCGGACGTTGCCCGCGGCATCCGCCGGATCGTTTCGATGGGGGGAGCTTTCACCGCACTTGGCCATCGCACGCCATGGGCCGAATTCAACGTCTATGCCGATCCGCACGCCGCCGAAATCGTCTTCCAGTCCGGCGTTCCGATTGTGCTGATGCCGCTCGACATGACCTTCCAGGCGCTGTTTACCGCCAAACATTTTGAACGGTTCCGTGCCGGCGGCGAAGCGGGCGATGCCCTTTTCAATCTTTTCTCGACCTTCGACCGCAGCGACGTCAAACGTTTCGGTCGACCGGGCGGACCGATCCATGATGCGACGACGATCGCGTGGCTGATCCGACCCGAATTGTTCACCAGCCGCGAGGCTTTTGTCGGCGTTGAGGTCACCGGCCTCACGATGGGTTACACCTACGCCGATTTCTACAAGAAGATGGACCGGGCGGCGAACACCACCGTCGTCACCGATGTCGACGAAGCCGGTTTCATCGAATTGCTGATCGAGCGCATCGCCCGCCATGGCGGTGCAGCGCTCGCCAGAAAAACCCTGGGAGGCTCAAGCTCATGAGCGGATATCTTCTAAGCCGGTCGCTACAAACCGTGCTCACGCTTTTTGTCATGTCGGTTCTGGTTTTTGTCGGCCTCTATCTCGTCGGCAATCCGGTTGACGTTCTGCTGAGCCCGACTGCGACACCGGCGGAACGCCTGCAAGTCATCCAGTCCTTCGGCCTCGACAAGTCGGTTTGGGAACAATACTGGCTGTTCCTCACGCGAGCGCTTTCCGGCGATCTCGGCAATTCCTTTGTGTTCAACCAGCCGGCGCTGACCTTGATTTTGAACCGCATGCCGTCAACGCTGGAACTTGCCTTCGTCGCGCTGTTCATGGCGCTTGTTATCGGCATTCCGCTCGGCGTTTATGCCGGCCTCAAGCCGAAGGGCTTTATTTCCAAGTCGATCATGACCTTCTCGATCCTCGGTTTCAGTCTGCCGACCTTCTGGATCGGGCTCGTCATGATCATGCTGTTCAGTGTCTATTTGGGCTGGTTGCCTGCATCGGGTCGCGGCGAGACTGTCAACGTCCTTGGCGTGCCGCTCAGCCTGTTCACGTTCGATGGTTTGGCGCATCTTCTGTTGCCGGCATTCAACCTGGCGCTGTTCAAGATTTCGCTGGTCATCCGTCTTACAAGGGCTGGTGTGATGGAAACCATGCAGCTCGATTTCGTTCGTTTCGCCCGCGCCAAGGGTCTGCCGGAACGCCGTATCGTTACCGTGCATGTGCTGAAGAACACGCTGATCCCGTTGATCACCGTCATCGGTCTGGAACTCGGCTCGCTGATCGCTTTCGCTGTCGTCACCGAAACGATCTTTGCCTGGCCGGGCATGGGCAAGCTGATCATCGACGCTATCGGCGTTCTCGACCGTCCCGTCATCCTTGCCTACCTGATGATCACCGTGGTGATGTTCAGCATCATCAATCTTCTGGTCGACATTCTGTACTCCATCGTCGACCCCCGCGTTCGCCTTGAGGGGAATTCGTGATGACCGACAACAACAGCTCGACCGTTTCGGTTCATGCCGCAGCAAACAGCGGCGCGAAATCCATCTCGCGTTCCCCCGCACGGGAAGTCGTCCATGCGCTGCTGCACGACAAGCTCGCGCTCGTCGGCATCATACTGGTGACGATCTTTATCGTGGCTGCCATTTTCGCGCCGGCCGTCGCGCCGCAAAATCCGTATGATCTGGCTCAGCTCGACATTCTCGACGGTCGCCTGCCACCGGGTTCGGAAAGCATGTCGGGCATGACCTATCTGATCGGCACCGACACGCAGGGCCGCGACCTGTTCAGCGCCATTCTCTATGGCCTGCGCACCAGTATCCTCGTCGGCCTCTCCAGTGCGGCGATCGCGCTCGTCATCGGCGCATCGATCGGCCTCACCAGCGCTTATGTCGGCGGCCGGCTGGACTCGGTGCTGATGCGTATTGTCGATATCCAGCTGAGCTTCCCCGCGATCCTGATTGCGCTGATTTTTCTCGCCATTCTCGGCCAGGGCGTCGACAAGATCATTCTGGCCCTGGTGGTGACGCAATGGGCTTATTATGCCCGCACGATCCGCGGTTCGGCGCTGGTCGAGCGCAAACGCGCCTATGTCGATGCCGCCCGCTCGATGGCGCTGCCGGACCGCAACATCCTTTTCCGGCACATCCTGCCGAACTGCCTGCCGCCGCTGATCGTCGTCGCCACCATGCGCGTCGCTTATGCCATCATGCTGGAAGCAACGCTTTCCTTCCTCGGTATCGGCCTGCCGGTGACGGAGCCGTCCCTTGGTCTGCTGATCTCGAACGGCTTCGAATATCTGCTTTCCGGTGACTACTGGATCAGCCTATTCCCCGGCATCGCCCTTCTGTTGCTCATCGTCGCGATCAACCTGATCGGCGATTCCCTGCGCGACATCCTCAATCCGCGTCGTGAGGGCTAAGATCATGACCAATCCAATTCTTTCGATTTCCAATCTCAACACGGCCTTCCGCGTCGGTGGCGAGTGGCGCAATGTCGTGCATGATGTCAGCTTCGATATCGCGCCAAAGGAAACCGTCGCCGTTGTCGGTGAATCCGGTTCGGGCAAGAGCGTCACGGCGATGTCGATCATGCGGCTTCTGTCGCCGGGCAATTCGCGCGTGGCCGGAAAGATCGAGTTCGAGGGCAAGGATCTTCTGTCGATCCCGCTTGAAGACATGCAGAAAATCCGCGGCAATCACATTGGCATGATCTTTCAGGAGCCGATGACATCGCTCAACCCGGTGCTGAAGATCGGTGCGCAGATCACCGAGGTCCTGCGCCAGCACCGCGGCATGACGGAAACCGAAGCTCAGGCGGAAGCCGTGCGGCTTCTGGAAAAGGTCCGCATTCCCTCGGCAAAGTCGCGCCTTAACGAATACCCGATGAATTTTTCGGGCGGCATGCGCCAGCGTGTCGTTATCGCGATTGCACTTGCCTGTGATCCCAAGCTGCTGATCGCCGACGAACCGACGACGGCGCTCGATGTAACCATCCAGGCGCAGATCCTCGAACTCATCAAGACACTGCAGGAAGAGGAAGGCATGTCCGTTCTCTTCATCACCCATGACATGGGCGTTGTTGCGGAAATATCCGACCGTACGGTGGTGATGTATCGTGGCGAACAGGTTGAGACCGGCACGACGCATGATCTATTTGCCGGCGCCAAACATCCCTATACCCGCGCGCTGTTGTCGGCAGTACCGCAGCTTGGCTCGATGACTGGCAAGGATCGTCCGTTGCGGTTTCCGCAGGTGGACATGGCAACCGGGGAAATCCAGCCGGTCAAGCCGACCGAGGATACGGTCAAGCGCAATCACCCACCGATCCTCAAGGTCGACAACCTGATTACGCGCTTTCCGATCAGGAAGGGTTTCCTGCGCAAAACCATCGGCTGCATCCACGCGGTCGAAGGCGTATCGCTGGAACTGCGTCAGGGGGAAACCCTGTCGTTGGTCGGCGAATCCGGTTGCGGTAAATCTACCACCGGCCGCTCGATCATTCGGCTTACCGATGCGGTATCCGGTGAAGTGCAGATTGGCGGTAAGAATGTACTCACGGCCGGCAAGAGCGACCTCGCCGATATCCGCCGCGAAGCGCAGATGATCTTCCAGGACCCTTTCGAAAGCCTCAATCCACGCATCCGCGTCGGCCAGGCGATCGCCGAGCCGATCGTCACCCATGGTCTGGCGCCAGCTTCGCAAGCGCGTCAGCGCGTCGGTGACCTTCTGGAACGTGTCGGCCTTTCCGCTTCGATGGCGGACCGCTTCCCGCACGAATTTTCCGGCGGCCAGCGTCAACGCGTCTGTATCGCCCGCGCCCTGGCGCTGGAGCCGAAGCTCCTGATTGCCGACGAGTCGGTGTCCGCGCTCGATGTCTCGGTCAAGGCGCAGGTCATCAATCTGATGCTGGACCTGCAGGAAAAATACGGTCTCGGCTATCTCTTCATCAGCCATGACATGGCGGTTGTCGAGCGCATCAGCCACCGCGTCGCCGTGATGTATCTCGGAGAGATCGTCGAAATTGGCCCGCGTCAGGCCGTCTTCGAAAACCCGCAGCATGAATATACCAAGCGGCTGATGGCGGCGGTCCCGATTGCCGATCCGTCGCGCCGACAGACGCGCCGTATCTCCAATGACGAGATCAAAAGCCCGTTCCGCGCTGCCGATTATGTGCCGCCGAAGCGGACCTACGAAGAAGCCGGCGAAGGTCACTTCGTTCAGATCGCTTAAGGAAACCGCGTCATGATCATCACCTTCGTCGACGTACAGGACACAACGGCAGCCGGCGATTGTTTCGTCGGCGTGCTGCCTCAGGATTGGACTGCGGCTTGCCACTCGAGGCGGCCATGCGGCGGGCGCCGATCGCTGCGACGCTGACATGCTCACGAAAAGGCAGTCAGAGCAGTATTCCCGAGCGGCGGGTACGGATTCGGTCGAAAATAGGTGCACCTAGCCCGGCCGCATGACATTGCCGCTCTTTTTCAAGTGGTTCAGGGCCAGAGAAGGCCTGCCGCGGCCGTGCGATAATCTATGGTGCCGCTTCCACCGAAAAAGCAGATTTGATGAGTGTTTCAGTATATTCAGCCGTCGGACTGCTGAATATGGTATCCGTTTCTCCTTCCTCCACAATCTTCCCGTTTCTCATGACGATGACGTAGTCCGAAATCGCCTTGATGACAGAAAGGTCGTGACTAATGAAGATGTAAGAAAGGCCATGCGTCTTCTGCAAATCACGCAGCAGGTCGATAACCTGTCCCTGAACGGATCGGTCCAGTGCGGATGTCGGTTCGTCGAGAATGACGACATCCGGTTTGAGGATGATCGCGCGGGCGATTGCGATACGCTGACGTTGTCCGCCCGAGAACTCGTGAGGGTAACGGTTGCGAGCGGCGGGATCGAGACCGACTTCTTTCAGCGCTTCTATTGCCCGCTTGTCCCGTTCCGCTCGGCTCAGTCGTTGCTCATGCACAAACAGGCCTTCCGTGATGATCTCTCCGACCGTCTGTCTTGGCGAAAGCGAGCCATAGGGGTCCTGGAACACAAGCTGCAGACGCCGCCGCAATGGCCGCATTGCCTTCCGATCAAGTCCGGTAATTTCCCTCCCGTCGAAGAAAATGCGGCCATCTGCCACAATTAGACGCAGAAGCGCACGACCGAGCGTGGACTTGCCTGATCCGGATTCACCGACGATGCCTATGGTCTGTCCCTGGTGAAGGTTGACATTGACGCCGTCGACGGCTCGAAACCTGCGGGACTTCGACAAAAAGCCACCAGGAATTGTATAATCGATCGTCACGCCCTGGCCGGAGAGGACGACCGGCGCCTCTGCACTAATGGCCGGCTTGTGCCCGCTGGGCTCGGCATCGAGAAGCATCCTGGTGTAATCCGCCTGCGGGCGATCGAAGATATCTTCCGTCGTGCCGGACTCGACAATCTCCCCACGGCGCATGACGGCCACACGATTGGCAAAATGGCGGACCACGCCGAGATCGTGC
This sequence comes from Agrobacterium sp. P15N1-A, assembly GCF_044626815.1. Classification (NCBI taxonomy): domain Bacteria; kingdom Pseudomonadati; phylum Pseudomonadota; class Alphaproteobacteria; order Hyphomicrobiales; family Rhizobiaceae; genus Agrobacterium; species Agrobacterium sp. P15N1-A. Next base: position 453,834 of record NZ_JBIUPF010000004.1, read on the forward strand.
GTGATCAGGACGATGGCCATGCCGAAGCGTTGTTGCAACGACTTCAGAAGGTCGAGGATCTGCGCCTGGATCGTCACGTCAAGCGCAGTGGTCGGCTCATCCGCAATCAGAATATCCGGTTCATTCGCGAGAGCCATGGCGATCATGACGCGCTGGCGCTGGCCACCGGAAAGTTCGTGGGGATAGCTGTCTATGCGCCGCTCCGGATCGGGAATTCCCACGAGCTTCAGCAGTTCGAGAACGCGGGCGCGCGCCTCTTTTTTGCTGCCGCCCCTGTGGTGGAGGATCGGTTCGGCGATTTGCGCGCCGATCCTGTAGAGAGGATCGAGCGAGGTCATCGGCTCCTGGAAAATCATGGTGATTTTCGCACCCCGGATATTGTTCAGTTCGCCGACCGGCAGACCGATCAGCTCGCGTCCGCGATATTTTGCCGAGCCCTCAACAACGCCGTTGGATGCAAGCAGCCCCATGATGCCCATCATGGTCTGGCTTTTGCCGGAACCGGATTCTCCGACGACGGCAAGCGTTTCGCCCTGCTTGACGTCAAGATCGATACCCTTGACGGCTTTCACCGTGCCGTCCGGCGTTGTGAAATCGACCTTGAGATTACGGACGGTGAGGATGGTTTCAGATGTCGTGTTCATGTCAACGATCCTTGGGATCGAGTGCATCACGCAACCCGTCACCCACAAAATTGAGCGAAAACAGGGTCAGTACGAAGAAGATCGCCGGAAATATCAGTAGCCAGGGGGCCGATTGGATATTGTTGGCACCTTCGGAAATCAGCGCACCCCAGCTCGTAAGCGGCGCCTGCACGCCAAGACCGAGGAAGGAGAGGAAGCTTTCCAGAAGAATGACCTTGGGCACGACAACCGTGACGAACACGACGACGGGCCCGATCGTATTCGGGATGATGTGACGGCGGATGATCTGCCAGTCGCTCAAACCCAAAGCCTGTGCGGCGCCCACAAATTCCCGCCGTTTCAGGGCAAGCGTCTGACCGCGGACGATACGCGCCATATCCAGCCATTCCACCGCGCCGATGACCAGGAAGATCAGGATGAAGCTGCGGCCGAAAAAGACCACCAGAACGACCACCAGAAAGACAAAGGGCAGCGAATAGAGGATTTCGACGAAACGCATCATCACATTGTCGACACGCCCCCCGATATATCCCGCAGTTGCGCCGTAAAGAACGCCGATTCCGAGCGAAACGAGGCTGGCGAGAACGCCAACGGCGATTGAGATTTGTCCCCCCAGCATCACGCGAGCCAGCATGTCGCGACCGTTCGAATCCGTGCCGAAGAGGAAGTATTCGCGGTTTACTTCGCCTTCCAGCTTCAGTGTTCGCCCCTCATCTTCGGTGGCGACGACCTTCGTGTTTTCGAATTCGTTGGCGCGATCGAAATAACGTGTCGTGCGCGGGTCGATCGGGCTGCTGGAGGTGACGGTTGCCGTGAAGGTCTGCCCTTCGACGGAGAATTCCTTCAGCTCCACGCGCGCCCGGCTGGCAACGCCCTCCATCACGCCCTGAAGGTTGTTCACATCCGGGCGCGGCTCAAGGCTTGGAGCGACGGAGACATAGGACGAAAACACCTGATCGTAGGTGTGTGTGAGGAAATGCGGACCGATGAATGAGAAAAGCGTAATCAGCAGGAGCATGATGGAGCCCGCCATGGCGGCTTTGTTTCGTCGGAAACGCAGCGCAGCCAGTTGGAACAGGCTTCGGCTTTTCACCAATGATTGATGGGCGGTATTCCCGGGGATATCAGTCATGTCTGACCCTCGGATCGAGCAGGCCGTAAAGAATATCGACCACGAGATTGAACACGATGACGAAAATGGCGACGAGAACGACGGTTCCCATGACCAGGGTGTAGTCACGATTGATCGCACCAAGAACGAAGTAGCGACCTACACCCGGAATAGTGAAGATCGTCTCGATGACTGCCGAACCCGTCAGCAGAGCCGCGGCACAGGGAGCCAGATAGGAAACGACCGGAAGCATCGCCGCACGCATAGCGTGGAACACCACCACGCTGCGCGCCGGAAGGCCGTAAGCCTTGGCAGTACGGATATGGTCCATCCGCAAAGCCTCGATCATTGCACCGCGTGTCAGGCGCGCGATAACCGCAAGCTGCGGTAAAGCGAGCGCGATCATTGGAAGGATGAGATACCTAAGCGATCCGTCGCCCCAGCTGCCTGCTGGCAGAAGCCCGAGCATGACGGCAAAGATAAGCGTGAGAACAGGTGCTACAACGAAGTTCGGCACGGTAACGCCGACCGTCGAAATGGACATGATCGAAAAATCGAAGGCACTGTTCTGCCTGAGCGCGGCCAGGGTCCCAGCGAGAACGCCGCCCACCAGCGCCAGCAAAAGCGCATAGCTGCCGAGTTCCAGCGAATAGGGCAGACCTTTGCCGATCAACTGCGCGACGGTATTGTCCTTGTAGATGTAGCTCGGACCGAAATCGCCGGTGACGGCATTGCCGAGATAGATGAGATACTGGCGCCACAATGGTTCGTCCAGATGATAGGTTCTCATCAGGTTTTCCATCGTCTGCGGCGGCAGGGGACGTTCAAGATTGAACGGACCGCCCGGTGCAAAACGCATCAGGAAAAACGAAATCGTGACGACGATAAACAAGGTCGGCACGGCGCTCGCCAAACGGCGCAGGATAAACGAGATCATGGTTTTTCGAGCTCCGACATGGCACGGTGGTGTTGGCCACCGTGCCAATGCTGCTTATTCGGAAACGCTCAGGAAGCGGCTGAGGTGTTCGTTGGCAGCATTGTCTACCCAACCCTTGACGCGATTGGAAACCAGCCAAAGGTCGGCCTGCGTCAGAAGCGGGGCAACCGGCTGCTCCTTCATAAGAATGGTCTCCGCTTCATGAAGCAGCTTGGAACGTGCTGCAGGATCCTTTTCGTCGTAGGATTTTTGCAGCAGCGCATCATATTCCGCGTTGTTGAACTTGGAATAGTTGAAGGTCTTGTTGGAGGAAACTGAAAGCGCAAGGAAGTTTTCAGCATCCGCATAGTCGGCAACCCACCCGGCACGCGCAACGTTGAATTTGCCGCCTTCCTGCAGGTATCCATAGTGTGAGGCGACGTCGAGGTTCACCAGCGACACATTTGCGCCGAAGGTGTTTTTCCACATGTCCGCGATGGCTGTCGCGACGCGTTCATGGTTCGGGTTTGTGTTGTAACGGATTTCGATGGAAAGCGGCTTGCCGCCCTCACCATAACCCGCTTCCTTCATAAGTTTGAGGGCTTCGTCCTCACGATCAAGCTGCGACAGCGTGGCAAAATCGGCCTTCGCCGGCTCTCCGTAAGATTCCATACCCGGGGGAACCATGGAGTAGGCTGGGATCTGAGAACCGCTATAGATTTCCTTGGCGAGGAAATCGCGGTCCACCGCCATGGACAGGGCTTGGCGAACACGGACGTCGTTATATGGGGCTTCGCGGGTATCGAAGGTGTAGTAGTAGGTCGCAAGCGTCGGCGAAACGTGAACCTGCTCGCCATAGGACGTGCGCAGACGGTCGATCTGGTCCGCAGAAAAGTTGTACGCGAGGTCCATTTCCTTTGCTTCGAAACGACGAACGGATGCGGCCTGGTCGTCGATCGGGTAAAAGATAACCTTGTCGATCTTGGTGTTCGGTGCGTCCCAGAAACTGGTGTTCTTGACCACCGTCAGGCTGTCATTGGGTACATGCGTTTCGAGCTTATAGGCGCCGTTCGAGACCATGACGCCCGGTTTTACGAAGTTGGCGCCGTTCTTTTCATAGCTCGCCTTTGAGATTGGCAGAGCCGTCTGGTGAGCAAGGAGCTCAAGGAAGAAAGGGGTCGGGCGCTCGAGTGTGATTTCAAGGGTCTTGTCATCCACTGCCTTCACGCCAAGCTGGTCAACCGCGATTTCACCCTTGTTGATCTTTTCGGCGTTCTTGATCGGGTAAAGGATATTTGCATATTTTGCTGCGGTCTTTGGGTCTTCGACGCGCTGGTAGGAGAACACAAAATCTCCGGCCGTTACCGGAGTGTCATCCGACCACTTCGCATCCGCACGCAGTTTGAACGTGTAGACGGTACCATCGTCAGACAATGTCCAGCTTTCCGCCGTACCGGGGACGATCTTGCCGGCGGCGTCGTAAATGGTGAGACCTTCATAAAGGTCTTTCAGGATAAATTCTTCGATGTTGATCGAGGTCTGTGCCTGATCGAGCGTTTGCGGTTCGCCGGCATTGCCGCGGTGTAGAACTGTTTCTGCAAGTGCAGAACTCGCCCCAATCAGAAGCGATCCTACCAGCAGAGTGGCGCGAGTTGTTGTTTTTATCGACATCGTTTTCTCTCCCCGTGAAGATTTTGAGTCTACAAACAAGGCGATATTGCTCCGAAGCGCAACAACAATAAATTGTGAGTTGATGGGAAGCCATGACTTCAGCAGACAAAGAAAACCGCCCAGGCAGGACCTGTGACACTACAGATCGCGATAAGCCACCCCATGTGTTGATGACCTACAGCCGGTTCGAACGCCTTATTGTAAAGCGCCGTAACCTCATCGATGCTCTTTCAATGTCCGGACTGTCGACGCCTGACCTGAATACCCCCCAGAGCAGAAATCGGAACCGGGGTCGATCTCTCGTGAAATACGTGCGGGAAACTAATTTTATCTCCGAACGCGTGGCGTCGAAAACGGTAAGCCAGATGCAAGTGTCACTCGCTGGGGGCCACTATGCAAAAAGGCCCTGCGATCTCTCGCAAGGCCTTGATACTCAATAATTCGGATGGTGGGCGTGACAGGGATTGAACCTGTGACCCCTACGATGTCAACGTAGTGCTCTCCCGCTGAGCTACACGCCCTCCGTGGCGGCGGATAGACCACAAAACCGGTTCATGCGTCAACTGCTTTTTTTCGGTTTTGTGAAGGTTTTTTGAGAGGCCTTACGCCACAAGGAGTTTGTTGACCTCATCCACCAGATCGCGCAGATGGAACGGCTTGGAAAGCACCTTGGCGTCCTTCGGAGCCTTCGAATCGGCATTCAGCGCAACGGCTGCAAAGCCGGTAATGAACATGACTTTGAGGTCCGGGTCGAGTTCGGTCGCGCGCCGCGCAAGCTCGATGCCGTCCATTTCGGGCATGACGATATCGGTCAGCAGAAGCGAAAATGGCTCTTCGCGAAGCCGATCATAGGCGCTGGCGCCATTGTCGAAGGAAGAAACCTTGTAACCGGCTTTTTCCAGCGCCTTGACGAGGAAGCGGCGCATATCGTTGTCGTCTTCAGCGAGAAGAATTTTCTGATTCATCATAAGTGACCGTAACTACTCAATGTTTGGAATACCCTAGCCCGATTATAGGATTTTCACGGTAAATATCCTGTGAACACGTGAATCGGTATAGCGCTGATTGGGCGATAGTATGGACTTGCCGCGCCGTAACTGGCAACATGAACGTCCTGATAGTTTTGCGACATGGTAAATGACCCTGAATGGACTGGATAACGGGTGAATATGAGCTGTTCGAAGTAACGGAACCTGCCGTTCAAACCCTGCCATTCGTCTATAATTCCCCCCATAGCGGCCGCTGCTACCCCATCTCCTTCCTGGAGTCGGCAAGGCTCGATTCGCACGAGATCCGCCGCTCCGAAGATCACTTCGTCGACGAGCTGTTCGCGGCGGCACCGGAGATCGGCGCGCCGCTTCTCAAAGCGAATTTCCCGCGCGCCTATCTGGACGTCAATCGCGAGCCCTACGAACTCGATCCCCGCATGTTCGAAGGCACGCTTCCGCCTTATGCCAATATCGGCTCCATGCGGGTCGCAGGCGGTCTCGGAACAGTGCCGCGGATTGTCGCCGAGAATATGGATATCTATGCCCACCGCCTGCCGGTCGACGAGGCGCTTTCGCGGATCGAGACGATCTACAAGCCCTATCACGCCTGCCTGCGCCGCCTGCTGTCTCGCACCCACGCCAATTTCGGAATGGCGGTGCTGATCGACTGCCATTCCATGCCGGGCAATATCCGCGTCGCCGGCTCGAATCTGAGGCCCGATGTAATCATCGGCGATCGTTACGGCACCAGCGCATCCCAGGAAGTCTCCCGCGCCGCGCTGCATTTTCTTGAGGAACTGGGTTTCGTCGCGGTCTGCAACAAACCCTATGCCGGCGGCTTCATCACCGAACATTATGGCCGGCCCATCCGCTCTCTCCATGCGCTGCAGATCGAGGTCAACCGGGCGCTTTACGTGGACGAAAAGACGCTTTTGAAAAAAGCCGATTTTCCCGCCATTCAGGCGTCGCTTGAAATCTTCATGCGTCAGCTTGGCGCCTTCGTTTCCGAATACGCGATAGAAACGTCGCTCGCTGCCGAATAGCAGCGCAAATCATCCGCTATTTCAATCTTTTATCCCGGATGGTCTGGCGGCCCGCCGGACAAAAAAAACCGCGCCTTGGCGCGGTCAAGTCTAGGGAGGAAACACCCAAGGAGGGTATTTACAGTCAAAGACTGTAGGATCACGCTACGCAGTAATTGCACAATTGTCAATCATTTTATTTTATGCATATTTTTTAGGCTTTTGCTGAAAATATGGAAACGCCGGTACCCTCATTCGTATGAGTGGACGGCGGATGCGATTCCGGTCTATGCATTGCCCCAATAGAATTCAGACCCAATATTCAGGCAATGAGGTTTCGCATGCTGCCCGACCGGGATTTCTTCTTCAAACTTGCCGACGCCGCCAGCGCAGAAACGCTTCCCCGCTTCCGGACGGGCATTGCCGTCGCCAACAAGCAGGATGGCGGCTACGATCCGGTGACGGAAGGCGATCAGGCAGCAGAAACAGCCATTCGCGCCCTGATCGAGGCCCGCTTTCCGCAGCATGGCATTCTGGGCGAAGAACATGGCAATGTCGGTCTCGACCGCGAGCATATCTGGGTCATCGACCCGATTGACGGCACCCGCGCCTTCATTTCCGGCGTGCCGGTCTGGGGCACCCTGATCGGTTTCCAGTCGGCCGGCCGCGCCGCCATGGGCATCATGGACCAGCCCTTCACCAAAGAGCGTTATTTCGCCGATGGCGAGGCGGCATGGTATTTCGGGCCGGATGGCGAGCGGAAAATCCGCACGCGCGACTGTGCTTCGCTGTCAGACGCAGTGCTGTTCACCACAAGCCCCCACATCTTCACCGCGGAAGAAAAGCCCTTCTACGAAAAGGTGCAGGATCAGGTCCGTCTTTTCCGATACGGCGTGGATTGTTACGCCTATTGCCTGCTTGCGGCCGGGCATGTCGACCTGGTGATCGAATCCGGCCTGAAGCCCTATGATGTCGGCGCGTTGATCCCTGTGATCGAGCAGGCCGGCGGCATCATGACGACCTGGGATGGCGGACGTCCGGAAAATGGCGGCCGCATTCTCGCAGCCGGCTCGAAGGCGGTGCATGAACAGGCGCTTGCCATTCTCTCAAAACTCTAAGGTAGCCCGCTTAAGCGGCCATCACTCCGGCGCGAAAAACGCGTCGATGGCCGCCAGCGCCTGCTTGCGGAAAACATCGCGCTCATGCAGCAATTCGTGGCGCGCACCGGTGATCGGAAGAAGCTGCGCTGCCCGGAAATTGCGTGAGAGTTCCTCCTGCGCCTTATAGGGCGTGATTGTATCCAGCATCGGCGCCAGAATAAGGGTCGGAATGGTGATATTCGTCAGATGGTCCTGACGGACCACCCGCCCCATGGTCTTCAGCGCCTCATAGACCCAGCGCGCCGTCGGCGCGCCGATGAAAAGTTCCGGAAACTGCCTATGCAGCGAGAGATTTCTTGCAAAACGTCTGGAGTCCGAGGTGAGCGGATTGCCGTCGAAATCCCGCTCCCGCTGATCCTTGCCGAGCTGCACCCGGCCAAGGCCAACGAGACTTAGAGCCGTCGCCACCGCCCGAATGACGGATGAGGGGACGGATTGCTGGCTGTCCAGCTCGATGAAGGGCGAACAAAGCGCGAGACGGTCGAGCCGGTTCGACAGGCCGGGTGCGGCGGCAAGCGCTGCAAGCGCGCCGGTGGAATGCGCGATCATAAAGAATGGCAGCCGCGTATCCGGCAACACCACCTGTTCGAGAAAAAGGCTGATATCACGCTGATAGTCGGAGAACCGCCGCACATGCCCGGCACCCGGTTTTTTCAGCAATCTTTCGGAACCGCCCTGCCCGCGCGTATCGAAGGTCGCAACCCAGAAACCCATGGCGGTGAGATCGCCGACCGTTTCGAAATATTTCTCGATACATTCGTTCCTGCCATGCAGCAGAACCACGGTTCCGCGGGCCACCTGGCGGCTGGCGCGAAAGATCGCATAGCGAAGCTGTTTGCCGCGATCGCCGGTAAAATATCCGACGGTATGGTTGCCGGGAACCGGGTTGTCTTCGCTCTCGCGCAATGTGGCTTCGATCATCGGTCTTTTCCGGCTTTTGTGCCTTTTCGGGATAGGTCGGCGGCGCGGGAAGGTCAAAGAAAAAATTGCCGGAACCGTCGGTTAAAGCAGTCGCGGTTCCGGCGAATAAGACAGAAGAAGAAGGGACGTTATTGCTTCTGTCCACGGAGAATGTCTCCGATGACCGATGTTTTAGGGCTCTCAAACTGAACGATGCCGGAACCTGACGTTCAGCCATGGTTCATGTTGCTTTCGCCTTTTCGCGCCCCCTTGACGCAGCGGCAGGCCATTCCCATCTCATTCATGCGGTCGCCAGAACGGGACCGCGCCACATGTCCGGCCGTCGCCAGAACGGGACGCCGGGCTTAACCGCAAACAGTCGCTTCTTAAGGAGGACACCATGCGTCACGTTGATTTTTCCCCCCTCTATCGTTCCACCGTCGGCTTCGACCGTCTTTTTTCGATGCTTGACGGCCTTGGCCAGCCCGAACAGGCCCAGTCCTATCCGCCCTACAATATCGAGCGGACCGGCGAAAACACCTATCGCATCACCATGGCCGTTGCCGGTTTCGATGAGAACGAACTCAGCATCGAATCCCGCGCCAATGCGCTGACCGTGAAAGCCGAGAAATCCGCGGACGAGAAATCCACGGAAGGCGAGTTTCTCTATCGCGGTATCGCCACGCGCGCTTTCGAACGCCGCTTCCAGCTTGCCGACCATGTCGAGGTCCAGACCGCTTCCCTGAAGAACGGCCTGCTCCACATCGATCTCGTCCGCAATATTCCGGAAGCCATGAAGCCGCGCCGCATTGCGATCTCATCCGACAGCGCCGATGCGCCGAAGACCATCGAAGCCCAGATTTCGCCGGCTCAGGTCAACTAAGCTTTTCTTGCATGCAAAACGAACGGCCCCTTCTTGGGGCCGTTTTATTTGCGGAGGACCCTCGCGTCAGCGGGTGGATACCGCCGCGCCTTCCGCGCCTGCCGGTTCCGGCATCGCCGCTTTTTCATGGGCCTTGCGCGCGTAACGCTGAGCCAGAACAGCGCAGACCATCAGCTGAATCTGGTGGAAAAGCATGATCGGCAGGACAATTGCACCGATGCTCTGGCCGGCGAAGATGGCGCCTGCCATCGGCACGCCGCTGGCGAGGCTCTTTTTCGAGCCGCAAAAAGTGATGGTGATTTCATCGGCCTTGTCGAAACCCAGCAAACGGCTGCCGAACATCGTCACGCAGAGAACAAGCGCCAGAAGCACGATGTTGATGACGATGACCACGCCGATATCCCTGAGCGAAAATGTGTGCCAGATGCCTTCGATGACCGCATCGGAAAAAGCCAGATAAACGACCATCAGGATGGAGCCGCGATCGACCGGAGCCAGCAATTTCTTGCGCGCCCTGATCCAGTCGCCGATCCACGGCTGCAGCACCTGGCCGACGATGAAGGGCAGAAGCAGCTGCAGGAAGATTTGCAGGAACGCATCGAGCGAAAATCCACCGCCATGGCCGCCCACCGTAAACAGCAGGCCGACCAGCAGCGGGGTCAGGAACATGCCGAAAATATTCGAAGCCGAGGCCGAACAGATCGCAGCCGGCACGTTTCCGCCCGCCATGGAGGTGAAGGCAATGGAGGACTGCACGGTGGATGGCAGGACGCAGAGGAACAACACACCCATATAAAGCGGCGCAGGCAGAATATTCTCGGGAATAAAGCCGATTGCCACGCCGAGCATCGGGAACAGACCGAAGGTGACGAGAAGGATCGCCAGATGCAGGCGCCAGTGCAGGATACCGGCAATCACCACATCCCGGGAAAGCCGCGCGCCGTGGAGGAAGAACAGCAAAGCGATCGCGAGTTTTGTCGCCAGCCCGAAATACTCCGCCGGCTCACCGCTGATCGGCAAAATGGAGGCCAAAATCACGGTGGCCACCAGCATCATGGTGAAACGATCAGGTAGGAAGCGGGTCATGGGAGGTCTTTCCGGCATCGGTTTTGCTTGAAACGCGCGATACTATCGCTCATCATGAATTCCGATGCAAAGATTAACAGTTATCGCGATTCAGGATAATGCTGAACCTTCAACATCTTGCGAGCTTCGTGATGCTTCAGCAGACCGGCAGCTTCACGCTGGCGGCCGAACGGCTGGGGATTGGCCAGTCCACGGTCAGCCAGCATATTCAAAGGCTTGAGGCGGCACTTGGCCGCCGGCTGATCGCGCGCAGCACCCATCAGGTAAAACTGACGGGTGAGGGCGAGGCTCTATTAGGTTACGCCCGCAACATGCTGGAAATCGACAGCAAGGTGTCATCGCTGTTCAGCGAGAACCGTCTGCGCGGGCGGTTGAGGCTTGGCGTGTCGGAAGATTTCGTCGCCAGTCGGCTGACCGCCATTCTGGAAGAGTTCATCCGTCTTTATCCCCTCGTAGATCTGGAACTGACGGTTTCGCTGAGCGGCGTGCTTTACCAGATGCAGGACAATGGCGAACTGGATGTGGTGCTCGCCAAACGCCGTCTCGGCGACAAGCTCGGTCACTTTCTCTACCGCGAACCGCTCGTGTGGCTGGCGCGCGATCCGGAGCGGATGCTGAACCAGCCGGATGCCCTGCCGCTGATTGCCTTTCCGCCGCCGAGCATCACCCGAAAGGCGGCGCAGGAGGCGCTCGACCGGGCCGGTCTCGCCTGGCGGATCGTCTGTACCTGCGGCAGTCTCAGCGGGCTGACCGCCGCAGCAAGGGCGGGCATGGGAATTCTGGTGCAGCCGCGCAGCATGGCGCCGGCAGGCCTGAAGGAGATTGCCGCAGGCGTGCTACCGCCGCTGGAGGACGTGGAATTCGTGCTTCAACCGAGCAAGGGCGCGGATGCGAAGCTGGTGCGCGCCCTTTCCGATCTCGTTTCCAGCAAGAGCATCGCACCCGGCAGTTTCGTATAGCCTGTTCAATTCTCCCGTCGCGACAGGCAGCGGCCGACGCTGTCGCGCCAGCCGACAATGGCGTCTTTCCGTTCGGCCTCTTCCATTGCGGGGCTGAAACAGCGGTCACGCCGCCAATGTTCAGCAAAGGCCTTGCGGTCCGGCCAGATGCCGGCGCGGGAGGCGGCAAGCCAGGCCGCTCCGAGAATGGTCGTCTCCAGGAAAACCGGCCGGTCGACCGGCGCCGCAAGAATATCCGCCAGCCGCTGCATGGTCCAATCGGAAGCGACCATGCCGCCATCGACCCTCAACACCGTCTTGCCATTGTCACCCGCCCAGTCCTTGCGCATGGCGTCCAGCAGGTCGAAGGTCTGATAGGCGACGCTTTCCAGCGCCGCGCGGGCGAATTCCGCCGGACCGGTGCCACGCGTCAGCCCGAAAATCGCGCCACGCGCCTCCGCGTCCCAATAGGGTGCGCCAAGGCCGGTGAAGGCAGGAACCAGATAGACACGCTGATTGGCGTCGGCCTTTTCCGCAAGCGCGCTGACCTCGGAAGCGACCGAGATGAAACCGAGCTCATCGCGCAGCCATTGCACGGCGGCACCGGCAATGAAGATCGAGCCTTCCAGCGCATAGGTGGTGACGCCGTCGAGACGGTAAGCGATGGTTGTCAGCAGCCGGTTGGTGGAAGCGACGCGATCCGTGCCGGTATTGAGCAGCGCAAAGCAGCCCGTGCCGTAGGTGGATTTCATCATGCCCGGCTCGAAGCAGGCATTGCCGATTACGGCTGCCTGCTGATCGCCGGCGACGCCAAGGATCGGAATCTCCGCGCCCAGCAGCGATTTATCCGTCACACCGAAATCGGCGGCGCAATCCAGCACCTCCGGCAGCATGGCGCGGGGAATGTCGAGGATCGACAGGAGTTCATCGTCCCAGGCGTTGTCTTCGATATTGTAGATCAGCGTTCGCGAGGCATTGGTGGCGTCGGTCACATGGCGACGGCCGCCGGTGAGTCGATAGATCAGGAAACTGTCGACGGTGCCGAAGCAGATTTCGCCCTTCACAGCTTTTTCGCGAAGGCCGCTGACACTATCGAGAAGCCATTTCAACTTGGTGCCGGAAAAATAGGGATCGAGCAGCAGACCGGTCTTTTTCGAAAAAAGCGGCTCCAGCCCCCTTCTTTTCAAATCCTCGCAGACGGGAGCGGCACGGCGATCCTGCCAGACCACCGCCCGATGCACGGCCTCGCCCGTGTTCCGGTCCCACAGCACCGTCGTTTCGCGCTGGTTGGTAATGCCGATCGCCTCGATATCGGAGGCGGCGATGCCGGCATCGGCAAGTGCGAGCCGGATGGTCTCGAGCACGCTTTTCCAGATATCCTCGGCATCGTGTTCGACCCAGCCGGAGGCCGGAAAATGTTGCGGAAATTCTCGCTGTCCGACACCGATGACCCGCATGTCGCGATCAAAGACCATCGACCGTGTCGATGTCGTTCCCTGATCGATCGCCAGAATATAACCGCCCATCATGCCACTCCCTTTCAGACGCAATGACCGGGGCGGCAAGCCGCCCCGGTTTCAGATTTTACACAGACATCACTTCTGCCAGCTTTTGACCAGTTCGTCGTAATTGACGGTGACCGGCTTTTCCTTTTCGTTGGCAATCTTCAGCTGCGGCGCCAGATTGCCCTTCGAAACGGCATCCTTGTTCCAGTATTCGATATCGTGCTCTTCCGCCAGTTTCGGGCCGATATCGCCCTGCACGCCGGCGCGTTCCAGACGGCTCATGACCTTTTCCTGCTCGGCGCAGAGAGAGTCCATCGCGGCTTGCGCGGTTTTCGCACCCGACGAAGCATCGCCGATCGCCTGCCACCACAGCTGCGCCAGCTTCGGATAATCCGGAACGTTGGTGCCGGTCGGCGACCATTGCACGCGGGCCGGTGAACGATAGAACTCGATGAGACCGCCGAGTTTGGACGCGCGATCCGTGAAGCTCTTGTGGTGGATGGTGGTGTCGCGAATGAAGGTCAGGCCCACATGGCTCTTCTTCACATCCACGGTCTTGGAGGTCACGAACTGCGCGTAGAGCCAGGCGGCCTTGGCGCGGTCGTCGGGGGTGGATTTCATCAGCGTCCACGAACCCACATCCTGATAACCGAGCTTCATGCCGTCCTTCCAGTAGACGCCATGCGGAGAAGGTGCGACACGCCATTTCGGCGAACCGTCCTCGTTCACGACAGGCAGGCCGGGCTTGGCCATATCGGCGGTAAACGCCGTGTACCAGAAGATCTGCTGGGCGATATTGCCCTGCGCCGGCACCGGGCCGGATTCGGAGAAGGTCATGCCCTGCGCTTCCGGCGGCGCATATTTCTTCAGCCATTCGAGATATTTCTCGATGGAATAGACCGAAGCCGGACCGTTGGTATCGCCGCCGCGCGCCACGCAGGAGCCGACCGGCTGCGACTTGTCGTTGACCTTGATGCCCCATTCGTCGACCGGCAGACCGTTCGGCAGGCCCTTGTCGCCGTTGCCGGCCATGGAGAGCCAGGCATCGGTGAAGCGCCAGCCGAGCGACGGATCCTTCTTGCCGTAATCCATATGGCCGAAGACCTTCTTGCCGTCGACATCGCGGCCGGTGAAGAATTCGGCAATATCCTCATAGGCCGACCAGTTGACCGGCACGCCGAGGTCATAACCATATTTGGCCTTGAAATCGGCCTTGTTCTTTTCGTTGTTGAACCAGTCGTAACGGAACCAGTAGAGGTTCGCGAATTGCTGGTCGGGAAGCTGGTAGAGCTTCTTGTCCGGCGCCGTCGTAAAGGCGCTGCCGATGAAGTCCTTGAGGTCGAGGCCGGGATTGGTGACGTCCTTGCCTTCATTGGCCATGAAGTCGGTCAGGTTGCGCACCTGCTGGTAGCGCCAGTGCGTGCCGATGAGGTCGCTATCGTTGACCCAGCCGTCATAAAGGTTCTGGCCGGTCTGCATCTGGGTCTGGATTTTTTCGACGACGTCGCCTTCCTGGATCAGGTCGTGCGTGACCTTGATACCGGTAATGGCGGTGAAGGCCGGAGCCAGAACCTTGGATTCATATTCATGGGTCGTCAGAGATTCGGAAACGACCTTGATTTCCATGCCCGCGAAGGGTTTCGCGGCATCGACAAACCATTGCAGCTCCTTTTCCTGATCGCCACGCGAAAGCGACGAAAGATCGCCGATTTCCTTGTCCAGAAACTGCTTTGCTTCCTCCATTCCGGCGAAAGCGGAACCCGTCATTGCCAGCAGCATGGCCGCCGTCGTCGTCATCAGATGCCGTCGCATATCAGTCCTCCCAGGGGTTTGCGATTGCATGAAGTCTGCAGGTGCGGTTTTCCTCCGCCGCACCGTTTTCCTGCTCTAGACAAAACGGAAAACGCCGATGGCGTAAACCAAGGATAGAGCGAGAGCCCACCACAGGTTCGGGCCGACCAGCCCGAGCCATGCGAGATGAATGAAGGCGCTGCCGAGCAGCGAGATGAACAGCCTGTCACCGCGCGTGGTCTCGAAGCGCAAAAGGCCGAAGCGGGGATTGCCGCCGGGCGAGAGATATTCCCAGAACCACATGCCGACGAGCAGCAGCGCGATGGCGCCGAAAAAGGCCGCCGTCTGCCAAGTCCACGCCATCCAGGTAAAATCGGGCATCTTCGTCATGGTCAAACCCTCCCGAGCGCGAAGCCCTTGGCGATGTAATTGCGCACGAACCAGATCACCAGCGCGCCGGGGATCAGTGTCAGCACGCCGGCGGCGGCAAGCAGGCCCCAGTCCATGCCGGCGGCAGAGACGGTGCGCGTCATGGTCGCGGCAATCGGCTTGGCGTCCGTCGTCGTCAGCGTGCGGGCGATCAGAAGCTCAACCCACGAGAACATGAAGCTGAAAAAGCAGGCGACACCGATGCCGGAAGCGATGAGCGGCATGAAAATCTTCACGAAGAATTTCGGGAAGGAATAGCCGTCAATATAGGCGGTCTCGTCGATTTCCTTCGGCACGCCGGACATGAAGCCTTCAAGAATCCACACCGCCAGCGGCACGTTGAACAGGCAATGCGCCAGCGCCACGGCGATATGCGTGTCGATCAGCCCGAAAGCCGAATAAAGCTGGAAGAAGGGCAGCGCGAAGACGGCGGGCGGCGCCATGCGGTTGGTCAAAAGCCAGAAGAACAGATGCTTGTCGCCCAGAAAACGATAGCGCGAGAAAGCGTAGGCCGCCGGCAGCGCCGCTGCGACCGAAATCACCATGTTCATCACGACATAGATGATCGAATTGATATAGCCCGAATACCAGGATGAATCCGTGAAGATCGTCCGGTAGTTCTGCAACGTCGGCTGATGCGGATAAAGCGTCATGGACGACACGATTTCCGTGTTCGTCTTGAAGCTCATATTGACGAGCCAGTAGATCGGAACGAGCAGCAGCAGGATATAGATCGTCGGCACCAGCCAGGAAAAACGCGACGGCCCATGGTGGCGACGCCGGGCATTGACGGCAAGGCCGGATCGTCCCGTCGCAGTGGCTCTCACCGGCGAACTGCCGATGCCGTTGCGCTCCACGCTTGTGGTGACATTCGAGGCGCTCATGTCTCAAGTCTCCGCGTCGTGGCTGGTCATGACGGTGTAGAACACCCAGGACAGCAGCAGGATGATGAGGAAGTAGATCAGCGACATGGCCGCAGCCGGGCCGAGGTCGAACTGGCCGAGCGCCATCTTCACGAGATCGATGGACAGGAAGGTGGTGGAATTGCCCGGGCCGCCGCCGGTGACGACGAAAGGCTCGGTATAGATCATGAAACTGTCCATGAAGCGCAGCAGGAAAGCGATCAGCAGCACCCGCTTCATCTTCGGCAGCTGGATGTAACGGAACACCGCAAAACGCGACGCGCCATCGATCCTGGCTGCCTGATAATAGGCATCCGGAATGGAAACGAGGCTTGCATAGCACAAAAGCACGACAAGGCTCGTCCAGTGCCAGACATCCATGATGACGACGGTGATCCACGCATCGACCGGATCGTTGACATAGTTATAATCGAGCCCGAGCTGATTGGCGTAATAACCGAGCAGGCCGATATCGCTGCGGCCGAAAACCTGCCAGATGGTGCCGACGACATTCCACGGCACCAGCAGCGGCAGCGCCATGGTGACGAGGCAGATCGGCACGCCGATGCCGGATTTCGGCATCTTGAGCGCGATGAAGATGCCGAGCGGAATTTCAATCGCCAGGATGATGCCGGAAAACAGAAGGTTGCGCCCCAGCGCATCCCAGAAACGGTCCGAGGCCAGAATTTCCTCGAACCATTGTGTTCCCGCCCAGAAGAACTGGTTATTGCCGAACGTATCCTGCACGGAATAGTTCACGACGGTCATCAGCGGAATGACGGCGGAAAAGGCGACCAGCACCAGCACCGGCAGCACCATGAACCACGCCTTGTTGTTCCAGCTCTTTTCCATGGTCAGGCCCCCATCTTTACACGCCACGAGTCGGCGAAGACGCCGATCGCGGCCGGATCGAAGCGAACACCCGCTTCCGCCGGGATTTCCTCGTCTTCGGCAACGACGATCGCGAGTTTCTGGCCGGCGAACCGGGCGCGCACGATCTTCTGCCGGCCGATATCCTCGACCTTGTCGACAATGATGGGCATGCCGCCCCGTTCCAGCCGGACAAATTCCGGGCGGATGCCGATCTCGATGCGTTGCGCTCCGTCAACCTTTGGCGCACCGGCCAGCGGCACACCAAGGCCGCCGACCATTGCGGTCGCGCCGTCGATACTGGCGGGCAGCACGTTCATTCCCGGCGAGCCGATGAAATAACCGACGAAGGTATGTCCCGGCCGCTCGAAAAGTTCAGCCGGCGTGCCGATCTGGACGATCTGACCGTCATACATGACCACAACCTTGTCGGCGAAGGTCAGCGCTTCGGTCTGGTCATGGGTGACATAAACCATGGTGAAACCGGACTGTCGGTGCAGCCGTTTCAGCTGCGAGCGCAGCACCCATTTCATATGCGGGTCGATGACCGTCAGCGGCTCGTCGAAGAGGATGGCGTTGACATCGGACCGCACGAGCCCGCGCGCCAGCGAGATCTTCTGTTTCTGATCCGCCGTCAGACCACGCGCATGGCGTTTGGCCATGCCGGAAAGATCGGTCATTTCGAGGATTTCCCGCACCCGGCGGTCCACCTCGGCTTCCGGCACATGCCGGTTGCGCAGCGGAAAGGCCAGATTGTCATAGACCGTCATCGTGTCGTAGACGACCGGGAACTGAAAGACCTGGGCGATATTGCGATCTTCCGTTGCGAAATCCGTCACGTCCGTTCCGTCAAAGGCGATGCGGCCTTCGGAGGGGCGCAGCAGCCCGGAAATGATGTTGAGCAGCGTGGTCTTGCCGCAGCCGGAAGGGCCGAGCAGCGCATAGGCGCCACCGTCCTCCCATTCATGGTGGACTTCCTTCAGCGCATAGTCGCCGGCAGCCTGCGCCTTTGCGTTATAGGCGTGGCGGATGTGATCGAGCGTGATGCGTGCCATGACCGATCTCCCTCAAGCCGCTTCGCCGATGGCGCGGCCATTCGCGTCAAAGGCCATCAAGTGTTTAGTATCGAGAAACAGCTCTATGTCCCTGTCCGGCTCGATGTCGTGAATGCCATGCGCCAGCATGACCCAGCGCCGGCCCGAAAATTCCACATGCACGAAGCTTTCCGATCCGGCGATTTCCGAAATCAGCGTCCGCGCCCGGATCGACTGGCGGGCCTCGCCCTTCGCCTGCGGGAAAAGATGATGCGGCTGGAACGCAATGGTCAAAGGTCCATCCGGCACGGCGGCAAGATGCGCCGGCACCGCAATCACCGTCTGGTCGGCACGGGTGAATGCACCGCCCGCCTTGACGACCTCGATGGTGTTGAGCGGCGGGTCTGCAAAAATTTCCGCGGTGACGATATCCACCGGACGCCGGTAAACCTCGATGGTACGGCTGAACTGCGTTACCCTGCCCTCATTGAGCGTTGCGGTATTGCCGCCCAAAAGCAACGCCTCGGAAGGTTCGGTGGTGGCATAAACGAAGATGGCGCCGGATTCGGCGAAAATGCGCGGCAGTTCTTCGCGCAACTCTTCGCGCAGCTTGTAATCGAGATTGGCCAGCGGCTCATCGAGCAGTACCAGATTGGCGTTCTTGACGATGGCGCGGGCAAGTGCTGTGCGCTGCTGCTGACCGCCGGAAAGATTGAGCGGCGTTCGGTCTAGATAGGGTGTCAGCTTCAGAAGCTCGGCGGCTTTCCTCACTTCCCTGTCGATGGTCGCCTGGTCCTTGCCGGCAACGCGCATGGGCGAGGCGATGTTTTCGTAAACGCTGAGCGCCGGATAGTTGATGAACTGCTGATAGACCATGGCGACGTTGCGCTTCTGCACCGGCCATCCCGTCACATCTTCGCCATTGAAAAAGATCGAGCCGGCGCTCGGCTTGTCCAGCCCGGCCATCAGCCGCATCAGCGTCGTCTTGCCCGAAAGTGTCGGTCCAAGCAGGACGTTCAGGCTTCCGCGCTGCAACGTCAGATCGGTCGGGTGAATATGATATTCACCGCCCACCATCTTAGAGACGTTTCGCAATTCAAGCATGGTGATCCAAAGCCTCCTCCGCTTTTATCCGGATCGTCAGATTGCCCTTAAGCGCCCACCTGCAATGTCTTCGACATAATCCTCCAGCCCACGCACCTCTTCCGGGGTAAAAAAGAGCCCCTGCTTGGTGCGGCGCCACAGAATATCCTCCGCCGTCAGCGCCCACTCCCGCGCCATCAGCCAGCGAACCTCAGCCTCGTAGAGCGTACCGCCGAAATACCGACCCAGCGCCGCCGCCTCTGTCGCATTGCCGATCAGCACCGCTGCATCCGTTCCGTAGCAGCGCACAAGCCGCTCCGCATGACGCTCTTCAAGAAAGGAGTAACGCGACCGCAGCGCCGAAACTTCCGCGGTGTAGGCCTCGGCGCCGAAATTTCCACCCGGCAAATGTGAGCCCGCCGTCCATGGCGCGCCCTTTTCACCCAGCGCATCGCCGATTTTTTCAAGAGCATGTTCGGCAAGCCGCCGATAGGTGGTGAGCTTGCCGCCGAAAATATTGAGAAGAGGCGCTTCGCCTTCCGCCCCTTCGGTTTTCAGCACATAATCGCGGGTCGCTTCCTGCGCCTTCGATGCCCCGTCATCGAACAGCGGGCGCACACCGGAATAGGTCCAGACGATATCCGCCGGCTCCACCGGTTCAGCGAAATATTCGCTCGCCGCATTGCAAAGATAGCTGATCTCCTCGTCGCTGATCTTAACAGCCCGGGGGTCGGCGGTATAGTCGCGATCCGTCGTGCCGATCAGCGTAAAGTCCTGTTCATAGGGAATGGCGAAGATGATCCGCCCGTCCGGATTCTGGAAAAAATAAGCACGCGGATCGGAAAATTTCCTGCGCACGATGATGTGGCTGCCCTGCACCAGGCGGACATTATGGACGTTGTTTTTGCCGAATGCCGAGGACAGCACCTTGTCCACCCAGGGACCCGCGGCATTTACCAGCATGCGCGCCCGATAGGTCTTGGCCTCTCCGGCGGCATTTTTCGTTTCGACCCGCCAGAAGGCGCCTTCGCGCCGGGCTGAAACCACCTGCGTGCGGTTGAGGATGAGCGCGCCGCGATTGGCGGCGTCGCGGGCATTCAGCACCACCAGGCGGGCATCGTCCACCCAGCCATCCGAATATTCGAAGGCGCGGGCAAAAATCGGTTTCAAAGGTTTCCCGGCGGGATCGCGGCGCAGATCGAGCGAGCGGGTCGCGGGCAGAAGCTTGCGGCCGCCGAGATGGTCGTAAAGAAATAGCCCGAGGCGCACGAGCCAGGCCGGGCGCACGCCACCTTTCTGGAACGGCAGTACGAAGCGCATGGGCCAGATGATGTGCGGCGCCATGGCCCACAGCACCTCACGTTCCATCAGCGCTTCGCGCACCAGACGAAACTCGTAATGTTCGAGATAACGTAAACCGCCATGGATAAGCTTGGTGGCGGCGGACGAGGTGCCGGAGGCGAAATCGTTCATTTCCGCAAGTGCGACGGAATAGCCCCTGCCGACGGCGTCACGCGCGATACCGCAGCCATTGATACCGCCGCCGATCACGAAAATATCGTGGATTGCCTCGTCAGACATGGATCCTCCCGCGCTTTCATCGACGCTCTCCTCATCGATATACTGAAAGCATGGACATCTAATTCGAAGACAAAACGAATGTCAAACGAAATTCATGGGCCGTCCCGATCAGGACTCGGCCATCTCGGTTTCGATCAACCGGACGTCATGATCGGCACAGATGGACCGGATCGAATCCACCGGACAATGATCGGTGATGAAAGTATGCACCTGGGAAAGATGGCCGATACGAACCGGAGCCGTGCGCTCGAATTTGAGCGAATCCGACACCAGAATGACATGGCGCGCATTGGAGATGATTGCCTGCGCGACCTTGACCTCACGAAAGTCGAAATCCAGCAAAGCACCATCCTCATCGATGGCCGAAACGCCGATGACGGCAAAATCCACCTTGAACTGACGGATGAAATCCACCGCCGCCTCGCCGACGATACCGCCATCGGAACCGCGCACGACACCGCCGGCAATCACCACCTCGATGCCGGGAAAGACCCTCAACCTGTTGGCAACATTGATGTTGTTGGTGATGACCATCAACTCGTGATGATCCGCCAGCGCTTCGCCCACGGCTTCGGTCGTCGTGCCGATATTGATGAAGAGTGACGAGTTGTTGGGGATGAGGGCGGCAGCGGCGGCGCCGATCGCCTGCTTTTCGGAAGAGGCGATCGCCCGACGCGCCTCGTATTTGACGTTTTCATTGCCGCTTGGAAAAAGCGCGCCGCCGTGGATGCGGGTCAGAACCCGCGTATCGCAGAGATCGTTCAGGTCCTTGCGGATCGTCTGGGGAGTGACTGAGAACCGCGCCGCCAGCTCGTCGACCAGCACCCGCCCGTTCGCTTTCGCCAGCGCAACGATTTCATCCTGACGCGGTGTGAGCAGCATTTCACCCTCCCTCCTCTTTCAATTTTTTCGTTTTATTGAAGAGCGAACGAAAAACCAATGTCAAGGGAGGGTGTACGGCGGGAAGGATCGCCGGTTAGCGGAAACTGTCAAAAAATCTTGTTAGCCCGCTTTTTGTACAGAGACAGAATTGGCTTCCTCACTGCCGGTAACCGAAAATGCCGCGGAAGCGGAATGGAACGTATCCCCGATGCCGATCAACACAGGTTCGTTCACACCCAGTCTCTCTACCGCGACAGCCAGTTGCGCAAGCGAACCGCACCATCGTTGTTCATTGGCGCGGCTGACGGAAATCATCACGACCACGGGCGTCGAAGCGGGCATTCCGTGGGCGAGCAGGCAGGACTGGATATCCCCGGCGGTTCGCCCGCCCATATAGAAAACGGTTGTCACGGAGGGGTTCGACAGGGATTGCCAGTCGATATTCTCCGGCAGCTTTCCCTGCCGGGAATGGCCGGTGACGAAGCGAACCGACTGGGCATGGTCGCGATGGGTCAGGGAAACACCCAGGCGCGAGGCCATGGCGCTTGCGGCGGTGATGCCGGGCACAATCTCGACCGGGATATTTTCAGCCTCCAGCGCGGCGATCTCCTCGCCGGCGCGCCCGAAAATCATTGGATCGCCGGATTTCAACCGCACCACCCGTTTGCCGGCCTTGGCGAGGCGGATCATCATGTCATTGATATCTTCCTGCCTGCAGCTTTCCCGGCCGCCGCGCTTGCCGACCAGCATGCGCTTCGCCTCCCGCCGCGCCAGTTCCAGCACCTCGGCTGAAACGAGATCATCGAACAGGATGACATCGGCCGCCTGCAAAGCGCGCACCGCTTTCAGCGTCAGTAGTTCGGCATCGCCCGGTCCGGCACCTACAAGCGTTACAAGGCCGCGCCCCGATCCTGCCCGCGCAACCTGCATTCCGATATCCGCAAGCAGCCGTTCCTCGCTGCCCTCATCCAGCCTTTCGGTAAAGGCGCGATCGACGAATTTTTCCCAGAAAGAACGCCGCGACGCACCGGGAGCGAGCCGCAGATTGACGCGCTCGCGGATTGTCTGGGCAAGCGCGCCCCAGTCCTTCAGCGAAAGCGGCAGCAATGTCTCGATGCGCCGGCGGATGGCCTGCGCCAGAATGGGTGCTGCGCCATCGGTGGAGATAGACACCACCACCGGCGAGCGATTGACGATGGAGCCGAACTGGAACTGGCAGAATTCCGGCTTGTCGATGACATTGACGGGAACGCCGGCCGCCCGCGCGGCATCGTAGAAACTCCCGGCTTCCGCATCGGTCTCGCAATCCGCCAGCGCCAGTTCCGCACCCTCGAAAATATCCGGAGCCCACGGACGGTCATGCCATCTCAGCATCTGGCCTTTTGCGACAAGCGCTGCAAAGCTTTCCGACAGCTCGCTTTCCTCGCAATAAAGATGAAGCTCCGCCCCGCAGGCCAGCAGCAGTTCCGCCTTCCAGGCGGCCCCATCCGATCCGCCCGCCAGCACCACGCGCTTCCCCTCAAGCCCCCAGAAGACCGGCAACTTGGCTAATCTTTCCATGCGAGCCGGTTCATTCCGCTGCGGTTTTAAGGCATCCATCGATGATCCCCCTGATTTCGGCGCGGCAGGAGCCGCAATTGGTTCCGGCATTCAACGCCTTGCCGATGGCTTCGACGCTATGGCAGCCGTCGCGGATGGCCGCCGTTATCTGGTTCACCCCCACATTAAAGCAGGAGCAGACGGTGGCGCCCGGATCGGCGCGGCCGGCACCGGGGCGACCGGCGACCAGCGCAAAACGCATGCGCAGATCCTCATGACGTTCGGTCAATTGCGAGATCGCCCAGTTGCGGGCAACGGCCACTGGCTCCCTGGCGACGAACAGGGCCGCCAGCAGGATATCGCCGTCGAAGAAGGCAAGGCGCAGGTCGCCCGTCTGCCGGTCGCTATAACCCAGCGGCTCGATCCTGGCCTCTATGCCGAAGACCTGCCTCGCCCAGAGTGTCCAGTCCTGCGGCTCCTCGACAAAGGCAAGCTCCATGCGATAGCCGCCATCGGCTTTGGCCGTGGCCCAATAGGCACAATTCGGCGCATCCGGTCGGATGCGGGAGATGGCGAAACCATAGGCTTTCGCTTCGAAGCGCCGTGCCTTCACCGCCACATTTTTCGAGGCGGGCTGGCCGGAATGCGGGTCCGTCACCGGGGCAACCACGACATCAATGCGCGCCTGCGACGCGAACTGATCGTTCCAGTGCATCGGCGCAAATACCGAGCCGCGCGCCTGCCTTTCGCTGACCAGCGCCCGCAGCAGAACCTTGCCATGGGGGCTTTCCAGTTCCACCAGATCGGCGCTTTCGATACCCAACGCCTGCGCATCGCGCGGATGAAGCTCGGCGAAGGGTTCGGCGATATGGGCAGTAAGGCGCGCACTTTTGCCCGTGCGGGTCATGGTGTGCCATTGATCGCGGATGCGGCCGGTATTCAGCGTCAGCGGATAATCCGCCGATGTTCTGCCCGTCTCCGGCAGGGTGGTGACAATAAACCGCGCCTTGCCATCGGCATGGTAAAACCGGCCATCGGCGAAAAAGCGGGTAACGACGGCGTCGCCCGGCCCGGCTTTCGGCCATTGAAACGGCGTCATCGCATCGTAGGAATTCCGCTCGACACCGCTGATATCGAAATCGCGACTGCCCGCGTTCTCAAAGCCGGAAAGAGCGGCATGTTCGGCAAAAATCTCCGATGCCTGGCCATAGGCGAAGGCCGTGCCGAAACCCATGCGCCGGCCCACTTCCGCCATTTGCCACCAGTCCGCTTTC
This sequence comes from Agrobacterium sp. P15N1-A, assembly GCF_044626815.1. Classification (NCBI taxonomy): domain Bacteria; kingdom Pseudomonadati; phylum Pseudomonadota; class Alphaproteobacteria; order Hyphomicrobiales; family Rhizobiaceae; genus Agrobacterium; species Agrobacterium sp. P15N1-A. The sequence continues at coordinate 478,044 of NZ_JBIUPF010000004.1, forward strand.
GCTTCGCCGGGTGCCGCGAGAAAACCGCGCTGGCGGGAAATGCGCCGCTCGGAATTGGTGACGGTGCCGTCCTTTTCCCCCCAACCAAGCGATGGCAGAAGCACATGGGCATGGCGGGCCGTATCGGTACTCGCCATGACATCGGACACCACAACGAAGGGACAGGCCCTGATGGCCGCCTCGACGGCACCGGCATCCGGCATGGAAACGACAGGGTTGGTCGCCATGATCCACAGCGCCTTGATGCGGCCCTCGGCCACCGCCCGGAACATATCCACCGCCTTCAGTCCGGGCCTTTGCGCAATGGCGGGTGAGGACCAGAAACGCTGCACGCGGTCGCGGTCTTCGGCACTTTCGATGGCCATATGGGCGGCCAGCATGTTGGCCAGCCCGCCGACTTCGCGCCCGCCCATGGCGTTCGGCTGGCCGGTCAGCGAAAACGGGCCCATGCCCGGCCTGCCGATGCGGCCGGTGGCAAGGTGGCAATTGATGATCGCGTTAACCTTGTCCGTGCCGCTCTGCGACTGGTTGACGCCCTGACTGTAACAGGTGACGGTTTTTTCGGTGCCTTCGAACAATTCGTAAAAGGAAATCAGTTCGGCGACTGTCAGGCCGGTGGCCTCGGCGATCTCCGGCAGACTATGCTCGCTTGCGGCCTGCATCGCTGCATCAAAACCGGCCGTGTGACTTTCCACATAATCGCGATCGATTGCGCTGCTGTCGGAAAGATGCGCCAGCAGGCCGGTAAACAGCGCCACGTCTCCATCCGGGCGGATGGCGAGGTGCATGTCGGCAATATCGGCGCTCATCGTCCGGCGCGGATCGATAACGACGACCTTCATTTCCGGCCGCGCCGCCTTTGCCGCCGCAAGCCTTTGGTAAAGCACCGGATGGCACCAGGCGAGATTGGAACCGGTGAGGATCACCAGATCGGCAAGCTCCATATCCTCATAGGTGCCCGGCACCGTATCGGCCCCGAAGGCACGGCGATGGCCGGCGACGGAAGACGACATGCAGAGCCTGGAATTGGTATCGATATTGGCCGAGCCGATAAAACCCTTCATCAGCTTGTTGGCGAGGTAATAATCCTCGGTCAGCAATTGGCCGGAGACGTAAAAGGCAACCGAATCCGGGCCGTGTTCGGCGATGGCTTGAGAGAACCGGGAAGCGACGAGATCAAGCGCTTCGTTCCATGCCGCCCGTCTGCCGCTGATTTCGGGGTGGAGCAGGCGACCGTCGAGGTCGATGGTTTCAGCCAGAGCCGAACCTTTGGAACACAGCCGGCCGAAATTGGCGGGGTGGTCCTGATCGCCTCTGACGGACACCGCGCCATCGTCTTTGACAGTGGCGATGACGCCGCAGCCGACGCCGCAATAGGGACAGGTGGTTTTTGTTTCAACGGGCATGGGTTTGCCCCCTCAGTGCCTGGCGGTTACCCCCCTCTGTCCTGCCGGACATCTCCCCCTCAAGGGGGGAGATCAATCGCGGCACAAACTTCCTTTCACAACTGGCGTCGTCGCCGGTGGAGAGGGAACGAGGAGCCCTCCGCTTGTCGATCTCCCCCCTTGAGGGGGAGATGCCCGGCAGGGCAGAGGGGGGTAAAGCCACCGCCATCGCAATTCACTCCGCCGCAATCATCAGGGTTTCGAGCGCTATCGAAAGCCTTCCATCCAGATTACGCACCGGAATGGTCCGCACCTCGCCCTCATCCGCCCCAAGCGCCTTGCCGGTCTCCAGCGAAATCACCCAGTTGTGCAGCGGACATGTCACCGAAGCGCCATGCACGATGCCCTGGCTCAGCGGCCCGCCCTTGTGCGGGCAATGGTCCTCGATGGCAAAGACCTGATTTTCCGCCGTGCGGAACACGGCGATCTTGCCCATCGGCGTTTTGACGCAACGCGCGCCGCGCAGGGGAATGTCGGAGATATCGCCAATATCGATCCAGTTGCTGTCCATCGTTCTCACTCCGCCGCCTCACTGAAACCGATTGCCGCCATGGGCCTGAATTCGTGCTTGTCGTGGCCGGATACGCGTTCCGACCAGGGATCGACCTGCGCGAAGTTCTGGCTGAAGACGAAGCGGTCGAAATAGGCCTTGCGCTTTTCCGCATCGTCCATGATCTGGCGGCGGATTTCGTCGTAACCGATGCGCTTGGCCCATTTGTAGATGCGCTCGAGATAGCGCGCCTGTTCGCGATACATCTGCGTCAGCGCCACGATGTGCTCCAGCGCCTCATCCTCGGTTTTGACAAGACCCAGAACTTCCGTGCCCTTGATATCGAGACCGGCGGCACCGGCGAAATGGATCTCGAAACCGGAATCGACGCAGATGACGCCGATATCCTTGCAGGTCGCCTCCGCGCAGTTGCGCGGACAGCCGGAAACGGCAAGTTTCAGCTTGGCGGGCGTCCACGAGCCCCACATGAATTTTTCGATGCGGATGCCAAGCCCAGTGGAATCCTGCGTGCCGAAGCGGCACCATTGCTGGCCGACGCAGGTTTTGACCGTGCGCAAACCTTTGGCGTAGGCCTGGCCGGAAATGAAGCCGGCCTTGCCGAGATCGGCCCAGACCGCCGGCAAATCCTCCTTCTCGATGCCGAGAAGATCGATGCGCTGGCCGCCCGTTACCTTCACCATCGGGATTTCGAACTTGTCGACCACATCCGCAATCGCCCTCAGTTCGGAGGAAGAGGTAACGCCGCCCCACATGCGCGGCACTACGGAATAGGTGCCGTCCTTCTGGATATTGGCGTGGACGCGCTCGTTGATATAGCGCGATTGGTAATCGTCGGCATATTCATCCGGCCAGTCGCAGACGAGGTAATAATTGAGCGCCGGCCGGCATTTGGCGCAGCCGCAGGAGGTCTTCCATTCCAGCTCCTGCATTACGGCTGGGATGGTCTTCAGCCCCTTGGCCTTGATCAGACGGCGCACATCGTCGTGGCCGAGATCGGTGCATTTGCACATGGGCTGCACGGCAGCGGGATTATAGCTGTCGCCGAGCGTTATCGTCATCAGCTGCTCGACAAGGCCGGTGCAATTGCCGCAGGAGGCGGATGCCTTCGTGTGGGCGCGCACATCATCCAGCGAGGTCAGCCCCTTGGAAGTGATGGCCGAGGTGATCTTGCCCTTGCAGACGCCGTTGCAGCCGCAGATTTCCGCATCATCCGGCAAGGCTGCAACGGCCGCCATAGGGTCCAGCGGCGACCCTCCCTGATAGGCTTGGCCGAAGATCAGGGTTTCGCGCATGGCGGAAATATCGGTCGATTTCTTCATCAGATCGAAGAACCAAGACCCATCCGCCGTCTCGCCATAGAGAACCGCGCCGATGATGCGGTTTTCCTTGAGGATCAGGCGCTTATAGACGCCTGCGGTGGCGTCGCGCAGCACGATTTCCTCGCGGTCGTCGCCTTCTGCGAAATCGCCGGCGGAAAACAGGTTGATGCCGGTGACCTTCAGCTTGGTATTGGTAACGGAGCCATGATATTCGGCCGAACCGCCGCACAGCCGGTCTGCCAGCACCCGCGCCGATTCATAAAGCGGCGCAACGAGGCCATAACACATGCCGCGATGTTCGGCGCATTCGCCAAGCGCATAGATCGAGGCGTCCGACGTCATCATGCCGTCATCCACCACGATGCCGCGATTGACGGCGATGCCGGCCTCCTTGGCAAGACCCGAGGCAGGACGGATGCCGACCGCCATCACCACCATGTCGCCCTTGATGACCCGGCCGTCTTCCAGCTCGATGCCTTCGACCTTCTCCTCACCCAGAATGCATTTGGTATTGGCTTTGGTGATGATGTCGATGCCGCGCTCATTGAGCGCTTTTTCGAGAAGATAGGCCGCTGCCGGGTCGAGCTGACGCTCCATGATCGTCGGCATCAGGTGGATGACGGTGACATCCATGCCCTGACGCTTCAGGCCATAGGCGGCCTCCAGCCCGAGAAGACCAGCGCCGATGACGATGGCACGGCCCTTGCCCTCGGCGATCGCCAGCATCTTCGTCACATCGTCGAGATCGCGGTAGGCGAGCACGCCCGGCAATTGATGGCCGGGGACGGGAATGATGAAGGGCGACGAACCGGTGGCGATCACCAGCTTGTCGTAGGAAACCGTTATGCCGTTTTCGCTGCTCACGGTCTTCCTGTCGCGGTCGATACCGGTGACCTTTGCGCCCTTGTGCAGCGTGACATTGTTAGCCGCATACCATTCGTCATTGTGGATGACGATGTCTTCATAGCTCTTTTCGCCTGAGAGCACCGGCGAGAGCATAATGCGGTCGTAATTGACGCGCGGCTCGGCGTTGAAAATGGTGACGTCGTAAAGGCCGGGGGCGGTTTCGAACAGGTTCTCCAGCATGCGCCCCGGCGCCATGCCATTGCCGATGATGACGAGTTTTTGCGTCATGGTCGTTACTCCGCGGCTTCGACGAAGCGGTGACGTTCGTAAAGGAACTTCAGCACGGCCTCGCGGCATTTGAGATAGGTCTTGTCGGATGCAAGCTCGATGCGGTTGCGCGGGCGTGCCAGCGGCACCTCCAGCACTTCGCCGATATGGGCGGCGGGACCGTTGGTCATCATCACGATACGGTCGGAGAGCAGCACCGCCTCGTCGACATCATGGGTAATCATGACCATGGTGTTGCCGAGCCGGGCGTGGATTTCCATCACCGCATCCTGGAGATGGGCACGGGTCAGCGCGTCCAGCGCACCGAAGGGCTCGTCCAGCAGCAGGATCTTCGGCTCCATGGCGAGCGCGCGGGCAATGCCGACACGCTGCTTCATGCCGCCGGAAATTTCAGACGGTTTCTTGTCCTTGGCATGGGCCATCTGCACGAGATCGAGATTGCGCATGACCCAGTCATGCCGCTCGGCCCGGGTCTTGGTATTGCGGAAGACCTTCTCGACAGCGAGGTTGACGTTTTCATAAACCGAAAGCCAGGGCAGCAGGCTGTGGTTCTGGAACACCACGGCGCGCTCCGGACCCGGCTCGTTGACTTCGCGGTTTTCGAGCAGAACGGCGCCGGCAGACACTTTCGTCAGCCCGGCAATGAGGTTGAGCATGGTGGACTTGCCGCAGCCGGAATGGCCGATGACGGAGACGAATTCGCCTTTTTCGATGGTGAGATTGATGCCTTTCAGCACCTCGGCGCGCGAGCCGCCCTTGTCGAAATATTTGTCGATGTGATCGAGCTTCAGATAAGCGTTCATGATTGATTTCTCCTCTGACGCAATTCCGGACGGAAAACCGGTTTCCACTTTTCCTGGAATTGCTTGTCTCTTAATTTGCCGCAGCGCCGCGGGTGATGACCTTGCCGAGCGCCGCCACCAGCTTGTCGAGCACGAAGCCGACGACGCCGATGTAAACGAGCGCCACGATGATGTCGGGCAGGCGCGAGGAGTTCCACGCATCCCAGATGAAGAAGCCGATGCCGACGCCGCCGGTCAGCATTTCCGCCGCGACGATCGCGAGCCACGAAAGGCCGACACCGATGCGCAGGCCGGTGAAGATGTAGGGTGCCGCCGAAGGCAGCATGATCTTGAAGAAGAATTCCAGCTGGTTGAGCCGCAGCACCTGCGCCACGTTGCGGTAGTCCTGCGGAATATTGCGCACGCCGACTGCGGTATTGATGATGACCGGCCAGATGGAGGTGATGAAGATCACGAAAATGGCGGAAGGATTGCTGTCCTGAAAGGCGGCCAGCGAAAGCGGCAGCCAGGCAAGCGGTGGCACGGTGCGCAGCACCTGAAAGATCGGGTCGAGACCGCGCATGGCCCAGACCGACTGGCCGATCACCGCACCGAGGATGATGCCGGCAATGGCGGCAAGGCCGAAACCGTAAGCCACACGCTCCAGCGAGACCAGCACGCGCCAGCCAAGGCCGATATCCTGCGAACCGTTGTGGAAGAAGGGCGATACGATGAGATCGTAGCTCTCCTCGAAAACCTGGCTCGGCGGCGGCAGCGATGAGCCGGGGGCGGAACAGAGCAATTGCCAGACGCCGAGCAGAATGGCGAGAACGACAAGCGGCGGGATGATGTTGCGTGCGGCGGCCGCACCCCATTTGCGCAGATCGATCCGCGGCGACTGTTTCGGCGCAAGCGCCACGACGTTTGCCTTCTGCGCTACCGGCTGCTGCGGCTCTTCGTTGAATTTTCGGGCCAATGCGGACATGGGCGTTTCCTCTTGATTTCGGTTGCGGTCTGGGGCTCGCCCCTCATCCGGTCTTCAGTCGCGCTGGTTGGGCAGCGCACCTGGCGGATGAGGGGCGATACCCCGGGTCTCCTCCTCAGGAGGCCGCCTTGATGGACAGGCTTTCGAGATAGGCCGACGGATTTTCCGGATCGAAGACCTTGCCGTCGAAGAAGGTTTCCTTGCCGCGCGAGGTGGAGGCGGGAAGATCGGCGACGCCGAGATCCTTGGCCGCCGCGCGCCAGATATCCTCGCGGTTCACCTTCTCGACCAGCGCCTTCACATCCGTGTCGGGTGCGAATTTGCCCCAGCGGATGTTTTCCGCGATGAACCAGCTGTCATGGCTGCGGAAGGGATAGGAGGCATGGTCCTGCCAGAACTTCATCTGCAGGCCGGTATTTTCGAGCACGCGGCCGTTGCCGTAATTGATATTGCCCTTCAGGCGGCCAAGCACATCCTTCGGCGGCACGTTGAACCATTGGCGTTTGCCGAGGATGGTGGACATTTCCTCCTTGTTCGCCATTTCGTCGCACCATTGCTGCGCCTCCATCACGGCCATCAGCAGCGCCTTGGTGGCGTTGGGGTTCTTTTCCACCCAGTCGGCGCGCATGCCGAGCGCCTTTTCCGGATGGCCCTTCCAGAGTTCGCCGGTGGTACAGGCCGTAAAACCGATGCCCTGATTGACGAGCTGCTCGTTCCAGGGCTCGCCCACACAGAAGACGTCCATGTTGCCGACCTTCATATTGGCGACCATCTGCGGCGGCGGAACGACGATGGTGGAGACGTCCTTGTCCGGATCGATGCCGCCGGCGGCAAGCCAGTAGCGGATCCAGAGATCATGCGTGCCGCCGGGGAAGGTCATGGCAGCCTTGATTTCCTTGCCTTCGGCCTTCTTCTTCTCGAAAGCCGCCTTCAACTTGGAAGCATCGAGCTGAACGCCAGTCTCTGCATATTCCTTAGCGACGGAAATGCCCTGGCTGTCGAGGTTGAGGCGGGCGAGGATGGTCATCGGCACCGGCACATTGTTCTGCGTCACCTTGCCGGTATGCATGAGATAGGGCATCGGTGTCAGAATATGCGCGCCATCGATGCCGTTCGATGCGCCGCCTAGCACGAGATTGTCGCGCGTCGCACCCCAGGAGGCCTGTTTCAGAACCTCGACATCCGGCATGCCGTGTTTGGCGAACAGGCCCTTTTCCGCCGCAATGATGAGCGGGGCGGCATCGGTGAGCGCGATAAAGCCGATTTTCGCGCCTTTCACCTCTGGCTCGGCGGTGGCTGCGAAAGCACCGGACGGAAAGGCCACGCGCACGGCGCTGACAAGGGCGGCGGTGGCTGTCGTCTTCAGTATCGTGCGGCGGCTGACATCGCCGGAGAATATTTTTTTCATTCGCATGTTCCCCTTATTGGGCCACCTCTGCGGGTGACGTTTTCGCTTGCGAAAAAACCTGAAAATAAAAAAACGCCGCTCGGTGTTTGCGCCTGCGGAACGGGAGGTGTTCCGGGCAGCAAAACCTTGCGACGTCTGTGTCTTCTGAAAGCGCCTATGCCGCGCCTTGCTTGCCCCGATCGCCGTTGACCGGTGCAAAAAACAAGAAGCAAAAGGCGTGCCAGTTTATAAAAACAAGATTATATTATTGAAAATAAAAGAGTATTTTTGCAAATCGATCTACTGATTAAATTTTAATCAGCATGTTTTTTGTCTTCCATTTGTGCAAAGAGAAGAATCCTGCGCTTGAAATTTGCGCAGCCCCAAAGGCACGACGCCGCTTACGTCTCGCCTGAAGTCGGAGAAAACGGCGCGGCGGTGCGCACGGAAAAGGCGTTCACGTAGCCGGTAATGTCGGCGGGATCGAATATGAGGCCATCCACGAAACGGTCCTGCTCTTCCTGCCCTTCGATGCGGATATCGGCATCGTCAGGTGCGTTGGCGTCGCCCAGCGCCGCCCGATAAATATCCGGCCGGTAGGCAGACAGGGCCGCCTCCACACCGGCCTGTGAAAATTCGGCCTGCCCCCAGCGGATCATCTGGCTGTAGATCCACAATGCCTGGCTCTGGCGCGGATAATTGGCGTGACCGCCGTGGAAAATGAAATAATTGTCGATCACCCGGCGGTTGCCCTGGCTGTCGATGCTGAATTCACCGGCAAGCACACGACGGATGATGCCTTCCGGTGCGCCGATATAGCGGGGATCGGCAAGGGCTGCGCTCAGATCATCGTGATTTTCGGCAAGGTCGCACCAGCGCGCGGCGGCATCGAGCGCCGTCAGCAGCCGTCCGACCGTTTCCTGCTGGTTTTCCGCCCATTCGGGTCGCATGCCGATGACCTTTTCCGGTGCGGAAGGCCACAAATCCTGTTTGGCCGCAACGATGCGACCGACACCGCGCTCGGCGGCGACGATGTTCCACGGCGCTCCGACGCAGAAACCGTCAATGCCCCCTGCGGCAAGCGCATCCGAGGTCAATGGCGGCGGCACCACCACAAGCTTGACATCGTGATCGGGGTGAATGCCGCCGGCGGCAAGCCAGTAGCGAAACTCGTAATTATGCGATGAAAACGGATAGGTCATGCCGAGCGTCGGCGTCGGTTCGCCGCGGGCGCGCATATCATCGAGCACCCGCTTCAACGCCTCGGCGTTTTCAAGCGCTCCCGCCGTTTCGGAAAGCCCGGTCAAAGCCTTCATCCGCGCAAACAGCCGGGTTGAGAGCGTGATCGCATTGCCGCCGCGTCCGAGTGAAAAGGGCGTGATGGTCGGCGACGGGTTGGAGCCGAGCCCGAGCATGGAGGCGACGGGCATCGGCGACAGCATGTGGGCGATATCGAATTGCCGAAACGCCAGCCGGTCGCGCACATTCGCCCAGGAAACGTCCTTGACGAGATCGAGCGAAAGGCCTTCGCGTTCTGCGAAACCGAATTCGGCCGCAGCAATCAGGACGGATGCGTCGACAAGGGGAATAAAGCCGGCGCGCAGGATTTTCTGCCGGTCGCTGCCGACGATTGCCGGTGCTTGCGTTACGCCGCTGTCTGATCCGGCCGTTTTTTCCGGTGCCGCCATATCATCCACTCCCTGACTGTCCGACCGGCGGTTCGTCACATCAACAGACCGGCCGCGGTGACCACGCTTTGCGCGATCTCGGAAATCTTCTTTTTCTCGTTCATTGCCGTTTGCCGCAAAAGCGCAAAGGCCTCCTCTTCGGAAAGGCCGCGCATCTTCATCAAAATGCCCTTGGCGCGCTCGATGACCTTGCGTTCCTCAAGCGCCGATTTCGCTTCGGCAAGTTCCCGCTGCAGACGGCTGAAGGCATTGAAACGGCTGACCGCCATATCGAGAATGGGCTTGACCCGCTCCTTCTTCAGCCCGTCCACCACATAGGCGGAAACGCCTGCCTCGACGGCCGCCTCGATGGACGCGGTGTCGGAGCGATCGACAAACATGGCGATCGGCCGGCCGACCGTTCGGGTGAGCTGGAACAGATGCTCCATCATGTCACGATTGGGATTTTCAAGATCGATGAAGATGACATCGGGCTGCAGCGTCTCGATGGTGCGCGCCACCCCGTTCACTTCGTGGATGACCGTGACGCGATGATAGCCGGCCTCGCGCAGCCCCTCCTCGATGATGGAGGCGCGGATCGCGTTTTCGTCGATAACGAGAATGGTCAGGTCGCGAAGCGTCATGTCAGCATTGATGACGCAGCGCAGCAAACTTGGCAATCGCCTGCGGATGCAAAAAATGGCGGGAGCGGCAAGGGTCGTTTCCTCCCCTGCCGCGCATCATGTCAGGAAGCGTGTTCGACGGCGCGTTCAAGCGCCTTCAGAACCGTCCGCTCGGACAGATTGAGATAGATTTCCATCTCGTCGCCGGCCTCTTGCGCCTTGCCTTCTTCCATCAGCGACAGAATCTTGCTGTTCATGTCCACGAAGGGGGAATGAAGCTGTTCGGGATCTTTCAGCAAGCCGAAACAAAGCCTGAGTTCAGCGGCGATACGCTCGTAAAAATCGCTGAGGCGGGCGCTGTCGAGAAGATCGACGACGGCGGCGTGAAACTTCATGTTGGCGCTGCCCACACCCAGCCAGTCGGCATCTTCGCGCTTGACCTTGGCATCCTCTACCGCTGCCCGCATCGTCTTGATTGCGGTATGCTTGTGCCAGGCTTGGCGAAGTGCTCCGCATTCCACCATGCGCCGCACCCGATAAATATCGATGACCGAGGACATGGTGGGAACGGCGACGAACACGCCGCGATTTGCCTCATGGCGCAGAAGCCCGTCCTTGGTCAGCAGCCGAAAGGCTTCGCGCAGCGAATTGCGCGAGACGTCGAAACGTTCACTGAAGGCTGCCTCTGAAAGGCGCTGTCCCGGCATCAACTCGCCGGAGATCAGCAGGGTGCGAATGCCCTTGGCCAATCGATCCGCAAGCGGCAGACCCTCTATCGTTTCGGTCATGGCGCTCCTTTCCTTAAGAGCAATGCAGCATCGGGAATTCCGTGACAGGCATGTTCGGACACGGCATGATTGCCCTTAAAGCGTGTCGCGGAGCTTTCAGACCAGCTCCTTACGCTTTAAGCCATTGTTGGCGCATGTCGTTATCGCAAACCGCTGCACACTTTGCGCGACATGCTTTAGCACAAAGCATTAGCAAAGCACGAAAAAAACGTGATGAATTCCCGCGCATAACGTCCAACAAATAGACAGAATAAGAGAACGATTATTATTTATTGTTGAACAATGTTGACAATTTCACGGAACAGGACAAGATCGTCCGCATAAAGCATCCGCGAGGGGCGGATTGCGACAGGAGCGGAGAAAATCCATGGAGCAGAACAAGCTCTCGCCCGCCGACCCGAATGAGGTTGCGCGCAAGGCGAAAAATCAACGTTATGCCTTGCTTTCGGCAATGTTCCTGATGTCGATGTCGGCCGTCGGGCCGGGCTTCATCACGCAGACTGCGAATTTCACGGTGAAACTGGGCGCCGCCTTCGCATTCGCCATCATTATTTCCATCCTGATCGACTTCGTCGTACAGGCCAATATCTGGCGCATCGTTACCATCACCCGGATGCGGGCACCGGCGATTGCCAATGCCGCCATTCCGGGCTCGGGTTATCTACTCGCCATTCTTGTCATCATCGGCGGCCTGTTCTTCAACATCGGCAATATCGGCGGCGCCGGTCTGGGCTTCAACGCCATGATCGATCTCGATCCGAAGATCGGCGGCGCGATCGGCGCACTGGCAGCCATCGGCATCTTCCTGTCCCGTCGCGCAGGCATCGCGATGGACCGCGTGGTTTTCGTCGCGGCCTTCGTCAAACTGGCGCTGATCCTTTATGCGGCATATGTCTCCGGACCGCCGGTAGCGGAAGCCTTTCGCCAGACCTTCCTGCCCGACACGATCGATTTCGTTACCATCACCACCATCGTCGGCGGCACGGTCGGCGGCTATATCACTTATGCCGGCGCGCATCGCCTGCTGGACAAGGGAATGGTGGGCGTTGAAAATATCAGCGCGGTCAATCGCGCGGCGTTGAGCGGCATCGCCATCACCGGCGTATTGCGCTATATCCTGTTCCTTGCCATCCTCGGTGTGGTCGCCAGCGGCGTGGTCATCGATCTGTCCGGCAAGGCGGCAAACCCTGCAGGCCAGGCCTTCCATGCCGCTGCCGGCGATATCGGCTTCCGCCTCTTCGGCGCGGTTTTCCTCGCCTCGGCCATGACCAGCATCATCGGTGCGGCCTACACCTCCGTGTCGTTCCTGACCGCTTTCAAGCCTGACATAACGGAGCGCCAGCGTAATCTGGCAACGGTTGGCTTCATTGCCATCTCGCTGATCGCCTATATCATCATCACCACACCGCCTGCAGCCATGCTCGTCTTCGTCGGCGGCCTCAACGGTCTCGTTCTACCGATCGGCCTTTCGATCTTCATGTATGCCGCGTGGAAACGCGCGGATCTGATGCATGGATATCATTATCCGCGCTGGCTGCTGGTGCTTGGCGTGCTGACCTGCGCACTCACCTGGTATATGGCCTATAAGTCGGCGGGCGCGATCTTTGCCCTGCTCGGCTACTGATAGAATTAGAGGGAGGCAAACATGGCCGCTATCGATCTCAACAGCGATCTTGGCGAAAGTTACGGCGCATGGCGCATGGGAGACGATGAGGCGATGCTCGCCATCGTTTCCAGCGCCAACATCGCCTGCGGATTTCATGCCGGCGATCCGGCCGGCATCTACCGCACCGTCAAGGCGGCCGCCGAAAAAGGCGTGGTCGTCGGCGCCCATGTTTCCTATCCGGACCGCGTCGGCTTCGGCCGCCGCGATCTGGACGCGACCTCGGAAGAACTGATCGCCGATGTCATCTACCAGATCGGCGCGCTGAAAGGCGTTGCCGCCGCTGCCGGCACCACGGTGCGTTACGTCAAGCCGCATGGCGCACTTTACAACCGCATCGCCAATGACGCGAAACAGGGACAGGCCGTCATTGACGGCATCAAGGCCATCGATCCTTCGCTGGTGCTGATGGGTCTCGCGAATGCACCTATCCTCGATCTTGCCCGCAAGGCAGGTCTTGCCGTCGTTGCCGAAGCTTTCGCGGATCGCGCCTATACGCCTCAGGGCCAGCTCGTCTCCCGCCGCGAGGCCGGTGCCGTGCTGCATGACGCGGCGAAAATCGCCGACCGCATGGTGCAGCTTGCCCGCGAAGGCACGCTGGAGGCGATCGATGGCAGCATCATAAAGATCGAGGCGCAATCCATCTGCGTGCACGGCGACAGCCCCGGTGCCGTCGCCATTGCCCAGGAAATCCGCCGCCGTTTCGAGGCTGATGGCATCGACATCCGCTCCTTCGCATCCAATCGCTGAAAGGATAGCCGATGACGATACCGACATCCTATCTCAATCACACGGACGCCGACGCCGCACGAAAGGCCCGCGCGACCTATCGCGGTGGCCTCGTCGCCCCGACCTCCGGCATTGCACCCGGCTTCACGCAGGCGAACATGATCGTGCTGCCGCGCGACTGGGCCTTCGATTTCCTGCTTTATGCACAGCGCAATCCGAAACCCTGCCCGGTGCTGGATGTTTCCGATCCCGGTTCGCCCACCACGCTTCTGGCGCCCGGTGCCGATCTGAGAACGGACCTGCCGCTCTACCGCATCTGGCGGGACGGCAAGCTCGTCGAGGAAACGGCTGACGCCACCGCCGCCTGGGCCGAGCGGGACGATCTCGTCGCCTTCCTGATCGGCTGCAGCTTCACCTTCGAAACGCCGATGGTGGAAGCGGGCATCGAAATCCGCCACATGACCGACAAGAGCAATGTGCCGATGTATCTCACGAACCGGCCCTGCCGCCCGGCCGGTCGGCTGAAGGGCAATATGGTCGTTTCCATGCGGCCGATCCCGGCCTCACGCGTCGCCGATGCTGCGACCATTTCAGGACGTTTTCCGGCCGTGCACGGGTCACCCGTGCATGTCGGCGCACCGGAAGAGATCGGCATTACCGATCTTGCAAAGCCTGATTTCGGCGATGCGGTGCGGATAGAGCCGGGTGAAGTTCCAGTGTTCTGGGCCTGCGGCGTCACGCCACAGGCCGCCGTGATGGCGTCCGGCGTGCCCTTTGCGATCACCCATGCGCCGGGGCACATGTTCATCACCGATATTCCCGATTCCGCCTATCACGCGTGAGGACATGATGCGTTTTCTCCCCGTCAGCCTCACCACCATTCTTGTCGAACTCGCCGATCTCGATGAAACGCTGGCGCTTTTCGCCTCACTTCAGAACGATCCGGTCGAAGGTATCGAAGAGACGGTGCCGGCTGCCCGCACCCTGATGATCCGCTTTCGCCCTGAGAAGATCGGTGCCGAAGCGCTGGCTGCGCGGCTGGCAAGCCGCGATCTCTCCGCAAAAATCGCGCCTTCGGACAATCTCGTGGAAATCCCCGTCCACTATAATGGCGAGGACCTCGCCGATGTTGCCGAATTGACCGGCATGAGCGTCGAAGAGGTTATCCGCCGCCACACCGGAAGCGAGTTCACCGTAGCCTTTTGCGGTTTCGCTCCCGGCTTCGGTTATCTGGTCGGCGGCGATCCGGCGCTGCATGTGCCGCGTCGGCAAAGCCCGCGCACCCGCATTCCGGCTGGTTCAGTGGCGCTGGCCGGCGCCTTCAGCGGCGTCTACCCGCAAAACAGCCCCGGTGGCTGGCAGATCATCGGCACCACGCCGGTCAAGATGTGGGATATAGACCGCGATCCCGGCGCGCTTTTCCAGCCGGGTTACCGGGTGCGTTTCTTCGACATGGACAAGGCCGGCAAAACGGTCGACATCCCCGTCTCGGCACAGCGAAACGCCACGAAAAAGACCGCAAAAGACGGCCCGCATTTCGAGGTGCTCGCCGCCCCCATGCCCGCCATCTTCCAGGATCTCGGCCGTTTCGGCCAGACCGGACAGGGCGTTTCGGCCTCCGGCGCGCTGGATCGCGGCGCGTTCAATGCCGCAAACCGCATCGTCGGCAACCCCGTCAACACGCCCTGTCTCGAACTGACGCTCGGCGGATTTTCCTTTAAGAGCACGAGCCGCGCCGTCATTGGTATTGCAGGCGCCCCCTGCCCCATCACGATCACCACGGCAGATCGCAGTTTCGCGGCCAATATCCATGGCCCGGTGTCGCTCGAACCCGGTGATGTGGTGACCTTCGGCCAGCCACCGAAGGGCATGCGCTGTTATCTTGCCGTACGTGGCGGCTTCGATGTCGACCCGGTGCTCGGCAGTTTCGCAACGGATACGCTGGCTGTTGTCGGTCCAGAGCCGGTGGGTGCAGGCGCCATCCTGCCGCTAAAAGGCGAGAAGATCGGCCTTTCCAGCGTATCGATCGACGAGGTTCCGCCCTTCGAACCGCCGGCAACCGGCGAGGTCGTCACGCTGGACGTCGTTCTCGGCCCCCGCACCGACTGGTTCACGCAAAAGGGTATCGAGACCCTGACCGGCCAGCTCTGGCAGGTCACCCCGCAATCAAACCGGGTGGGCATCCGCCTCGCCGGCGAAGTGCCGGTGGAGCGCAGGGACAGCGCCGAATTGCCGAGCGAAGGCACCGCGACCGGGGCGATCCAGATTCCCCATAGCGGCCAGCCGGTTCTCTTCCTTGCCGATCACCCCCTGACGGGCGGTTATCCCGTCATCGGCGCGGTCGCCGAATATCATCTCGATCTTGCCGGGCAAATCCCGGTGAACGCAAAAATCAGATTCCGCCCGATTGGCCCGTTTGCCGAAATCGCGGCCAAGAACACAGAATTCCGAGGAGAAGAGCGATGAAAAAAGTGCTGATTGCCAATCGCGGCGAGATCGCGGTGCGCATCATCCGCGCATGTCGCGATTATGGCCTGCAATCGGTCGCCGTTTATGCCGATCCCGATCAGGATGCGCTTTTCGTCCGGTTGGCGGATGAGGCCTATGCGCTGGAGGGCGTGCGTCCCGCCGAGACCTATCTCGATATCGCCAAGCTGATCGCGACTGCCAAACGCGCCGGTGCGGATGCCGTGCATCCCGGTTACGGCTTCCTGTCCGAGCGCGCCGAATTTGCGCGTGCCGTTCTCGATGCCGGCCTCATCTGGATCGGCCCCGATCCACACGTCATCGAGGCACTGGGCGACAAGGTAGAGGCGCGGCGCATTGCCACCGGTGTCGGCGCTCCGCTGGTCGCGGGCAGTGACGGCCCCGTCGCTTCCGCTGCCGAAGTCACGGCCTTCGCCGAAGAACACGGCCTGCCCGTCGCCATCAAGGCGGCCCATGGCGGTGGTGGACGTGGCCTGAAGGTGGCGTGGAAGATGGAAGAGATCGCCGATCTCTACGAATCCGCCGTGCGCGAGGCAACGGCCGCCTTCGGCCGTGGCGAGTGTTTCCTTGAGCGTTTCCTCGACCGGCCGCGCCATATCGAGGCGCAGGTTCTGGCTGACAAGCATGGCAATGTGCTCGTCCTCGGCACCCGCGACTGCTCGCTTCAGCGCCGGAACCAGAAACTGATTGAAGAGGCTCCCGCCCCGTTCCTCTCCGACGAACAGCGGCAGAAAATCCATGCGGCCGCCAAGGCTATCTGCGCCGCTGCCGGTTATTCCGGCGCCGGCACCGTCGAATTCCTGCTCGGCGTCGATGGCACGATTTCCTTCCTCGAGGTCAATACGCGCCTGCAGGTGGAACATCCCGTTACCGAGGAAACCACCGGTATCGATCTCGTTATCGAGCAGTTCCGCATCGCCGAAGGCCATAAGCTGCGGGTTCTCGAAACGCCGGAACCGCGTGGACATTCGATGGAATTCCGCATCAATGCCGAAGATCCCGGCCGAGGCTTCCTGCCGACCCCCGGCTCGATCTCGCTTTTCGACGCCCCCTCCGGTCCCGGCATTCGCGTGGACAGCGGCGTCGTCAGCGGCTCCAGCGTGCCGGGCGTATTCGACTCGCTGATGGCGAAGCTCATCGTCACGGGTGCCGACCGCGATCAGGTCCTGCGCCGCGCCCGCCGCGCGCTGAAGGAATTCCGCATCGAAGGCATCGCCACGGTGCTGCCCTTCCATCGGGCGGCGATTGAAACCGAAGACTTCATCGGCACGGACGGTTTCAAGGTGCACACCCGCTGGATCGAGACCGATTTCGCCGCCATGCCGGATGCCATGGAGCGCCCGGCACCGGCCAAAGACCCTTCCGTCACCCGCACTTTCCTGGAAATCGACGGCAAGCGTGTATCGGTCGGTCTGTCCAGCCTGCTGCTCTCCAGCCTCGGTGCGGTTAGCGGCAGCAGCGCGGCGGTTCCCGGCGCCGCCACGCCCAAGGAAAAGGAAGGCGAAATCACCGCCCCGGTTTCCGGCACGCTTCAATCCTTCAAGGTGAAAGACGGGGACACGGTTTCGCAAGGCGATCTTCTGGCCGTCATGGAGGCCATGAAGATGGAGACGCAAATTGTCGCCACCAAGGCCGGCAAAGTTCGCCTGATCGTCAAGGAAGGCGACTATCTGCAGGCGGGCGCTGCCCTCCTCGACATAGCCGGCTAATATACGAACGGCCAGCCGGCCTCACAATCGCAGATCGCGTATGGCCGGCGGCGGAACCCTTTCGCCGCCGGGCCGTTTATGGCGCGACCTGTTAACGACTGTGAGGGAAATATGGCCGGACGCACCTTGCTTCAATTCTTCCATTGGTATTATCCGGACGGAGGGAAATTGTGGAGCGAGGTGGCCGAAAAGGCGACAAGCCTTGCCAAAATGGGCATCACCGATATCTGGTTGCCACCGGCTTATAAGGGTGCTGCCGGCGGCTATTCGGTCGGTTACGATACCTACGATCTCTTCGACCTTGGCGAATTCGACCAGAAGGGCACCGTCGCCACCAAATATGGCGATCGCGCCGCCCTCGAACATGCCGGAAGAACGCTGAAGGAAAACGGCATCCGCGTCATTCATGACGTGGTTCTCAACCACAAGATGGGTGCGGATGAAAAGGAGAAGGTGCGGGTTCGCCGTGTCAATCCCGAAGACCGTACCGAGATCGACGATGAAGACTTTCAGGCGCTGGCCTTTACCCGCTTCACCTTTCCCGGCCGCAACGGAAAACACTCCAAATTCATCTGGGATCTGAAGTGCTTCAGCGGTGTCGACCACATCGAAGAGCCGACCGAAGACGGGATTTTCCGCCTCGTCAATGAGTATGGCGATGGGGAATGGAATGAGGAAGTCGATCAGGAAAACGGCAACTTCGATTATCTGATGGGTGCCGATGTCGAATTCAGGAACCGGGCGGTTTATGAGGAACTCAAATATTGGGGCCGCTGGCTCTCCGAACAGGTGCAGGTCGATGGCTTCCGTCTCGATGCCGCCAAACATATTCCGGCTTGGTTCTTCCGCGACTGGGTCGGCCATATGCGCGAAAAGGTCGATCCCGATCTCTTCGTCGTGGCGGAATATTGGCACCCCGATCTCGAGGCGCTGAAAAGCTATCTAGAACTCGTCGACAAGCAGCTGATGCTCTTCGATGTCGCCCTTCACCACAGCTTCCATGACGCCTCGAAACAGGGCGGCGAGTTCGATATGCGCCGCATCTTCGATGGTTCGCTTGTCTCCGCCGTTCCAGACCATGCCGTCACGCTAGTCGACAATCACGACACGCAGCCGCTGCAATCGCTGGAAGCGCCGGTGGAACCCTGGTTCAAACCTCTTGCCTATGCGATCATCCTGCTGCGCGAAGAGGGTGTGCCCTGCGTCTTTTATCCCGATCTGTTTGGCACGAGCTATACCGACACCGGCAATGACGGCAACGAACATAAAATCGATATGCCCGCCATTGAATGCCTGCCGAAGCTCATCGAAGCCCGCAGCCGTTTCGCCAACGGTGCCCAGACGGATATTCTCGACGATGCAAGCTGCATCGCCTTTATTCGCCACGGCACCGTCGATGCGCCGGGCTGCGTGGTGGTGATGTCGAATGGCGAGCCGGCGGAAAAGCAGATCGATCTCGGTCCCGATCACGCCGGGGCGGTCTGGCGCGACTTTCTCGGGCACCGTGAAGAACGGATTACCCTCGATGAGAGCGGCAAGGGCGTCTTTCCCACCAATGGCGGCAGCGTCAGCGTCTGGGTTGCAGCCGATTCCGAGTGAGGAACAACCGTTCCGGTTCGGAAATCCCGTTCATTCCGCAGAAACGAGGCGGCGCGGACCTGCGCCGTCATCGGCCAGAACATCGTTCGGATTGCGCAACGGACAATCATCCAGCGAAAGACACCCGCAACCGATACAGCCGGTAAGCTGATCGCGCAGCATGATCAGGCTATTGATGCGAAGCTGCAGCATTTCCCGCCAGGATTGGGAAAACCTGCGCCAATCGGCCGTCGTCGCCACCCGATCCTGCGGCAGATCGGCCATCGCATCCCTGATGATGCTGAGCTGTATACCCGCCCGCTGCGCGATGCGGATGATGGCGATACGCCGCAGAACGGCGCGATGATAACGACGCTGGTTACCGGCGGTTCGCCAACCTTCAATCAGCCCCTTCGCCTCGTAAAAATGGATGGTGGACACGGCGATGCCGCTGCGGCGGGCAACCTCCCCAACCGTCAGGCTGTGCTTGAATAGGGTATTTTCCATTCTGGCTCCTGCTTCCGTAACGATTTCCGCTCGGAAAACGCGGAAACATAGTGAAGAGCAGCCGGTATAATTCCTCAACCATAGTTGAGGTCAATAGGCGATGGCCCAAAAAAAGAGGCGCCCAAAGGCGCCTCCAAATTTCGTGAATGTTGGCCACGGATCAGAATTTCGCTGTCATGCTGATCCAGAAACGGCGGCCTTCCATGACGGTGTTGAAATCGTCGGTGCCGACATCCTTGTCGAAGACATTGTAAATGGCGGCATTGAGATCGACATTTTCGGCGACCGCATATTTCGCGCCGATATCCAGTGTGGTGTAGGCGTCATATTTGCGCCCGGCCTTGCCGTTGATCGTCACCGGCGTACCGTTGGTGCCGATGCGCGGGCCGGCATTGATTTCCGATCCGTGGTAATTCAGCGAGGCCCAGGCTTCCAGACCGTCGATTGGGGTTACCCAGTCGCCGCGCAGATTGGCCATATGCTCCGGTGTACGCGCCAGCGGGAAGCCTTCATAATCGCCGGTTTTCTGTTCGGAATGCGTATAGGTATAGTTGCCGCGCAGCGTCAGGTCCGGCGTCGCATACCATGTCGCCGTCAGTTCCACACCCTGAATGACCGCATCGTCGATGTTGTAATTGTACCAGAGACGATAGTTGCGGTCTTCGCTCCAACGGGCCGGCGTTCCATCCGGATTGAGCACCAGCGCGTTGGAAATCTTGTCCTTGAAATCGGTGTAGAAATAGGTGGCGCCGAGAGCGACGTCGCCATTGTCCCAAAGCGCGGCCACTTCATAGCTCGTGCTCTTTTCCGCTTCGAGGTTGGGATCGCCGATGATCACGCCGCAGGTGCCGCTCGGGCCATAGGTGCAACCGCCGCCGCCCGTCGTATAGGCGTAACCCGGCGCGATCTGGCGGATTTCCGGGGCGCGGAAACCGGTAGAGATGCCGCCCTTGATGGTCAGTTCGTCGGTCGCGCTCCAAACGCCGTAAAGGCGCGGGCTGAAATGATTGCCGTATTTCTCGTGATTATCGAGACGAAGACCGCCCGTCAGCGCGAAATTATCGACAATGCGCCATTCATCCTCAAGGAAGAGCGCCCATTGCGTCGCCGAAAATGTCTCGTCGCGGCCGGTGCGGCGTCCCGGATTCTGGTCCGTCAGCCGCGCCTCGAAATATTGTCCGCCCGTGACCAGCGTGTGATTGCCGAACAATTCGAACGGCGTGGTGAACTTGCCATCGAGAACGGTGTTGCGCACTTCCGGCGAGCGCGGGTTTTCTGTCACGCGGCCGGTGCGGATATTTCTGGTGAAGTTGGTGCGCTCCGCCCATTCCTGCTGGAACGAAAATTCGGATGTGGTCGGCCCCCAGCGTCCGGTATGCGACAATGACCAATGGTCACGCGTATTGGTATTGTAGGTGCCGTTGGCGTCGGTCGCCGCCAGCGTGTCGCCGGGCTCGGCGCTGCGGCGCAGCCGCGTCTTGCCGCCTTCGAGATAGATGTCGTGATCTTCGTTCGGTGTAAACGTCAGGCGACCGTTGAAATCATATTCCTTGGCGCCCGTGGTGCCGCTCAGAATACGGTCTTCGCCGCGTGTGAAACCCCTGCCCCAGAGCTGCAGACCGAGCTGGTCCTTCAGGATCGGTCCGTTGGCGTACCAGGAGACCTGGCCGCTATTGCCGAATTTGGAATGCTGCTGAACCGTGCCTTCGGTGGTGACGGAACCTGACCAGACATCGCCGACCTTACGCGTGATGATGTTGATGACACCGCCCATGGCATCCGAACCATAAAGCGAGGACATCGGCCCGCGCACCACTTCGATACGCTCGATCGCCGAAACCGGCGGCACGAAACTCTGTTCGAAGCCGGAATTGCCGTTGGTGCGGGCATCACGCGTGCTCTGCCGCTTGCCGTCAACCAGAACCAGCGTGTAAGCACCGGGCAGACCGCGAATGAAAATATCCTTTTCATTGGCAATGCCGGTGACGGATACGCCCTGAACTTCCCGCAGGGCATCGGTCAGATCGCGATAGGATCCCTTTTCCAGATCTTCCCGCGTCACAACCGTGATGCTGGCCGGAGCGTCCTTCACATTCTGCTCGAAACCGGATGCGGTGACGACGATCTGCTGAAGAACCGTGTTCCCCTCAGACGCCTGCTGCGCAAAAACGGGCAGAGCAATGCCAAGCGCCGTTCCCGCCATTGCTGCCGAAAGACCGGCCTTTATTACCATCGCGGACTTTTCGCGGCCGCGGTACTTCAATTCCATGTTATGCCCCCGCATTTAACTTGAGAATTTAACCCCACTTATTTAGGAGGGAGTGCGGGCGCAACGCGTTTGTTTTCGAACAGTTCTAAATTCCAGAAATTGCAAAAAGGGCTCCCCGGACAAGCGGTGGAGTAAAAAAATCGCAAGATGACAACCGGCAAGAGAAAAGATGAACCAGCCTCCACGACAAGGCCCGACAGGCTTGGGCAGCTGAAACTACTTGTCGCTTTCGATGCGTTATTGCGGGAAGGCAGCGTCAGCCGCGCTGCGGCGGGCATGGGACTGCCGACATCTTCGATGAGCCGGATATTGCAGCAGCTGCGCGAAAGATACGGCGACCAGCTTTTTCTGCGCACCGGTCAGGGCCTGCGTCCCACCCCCTTTGCCGAAAACATGCGGCTGCGCATTCGTTCGCTGGCGGCGGAGGCCGAGAACCTGATCGACTATTCGCAGGAAAAACCCGCCGCCCCGGCCAACGCCAGTGCAAGCGGCTGGGAGCGGCCCGTGCTGATGAAGGCGCCGCCGCTTTCGCTTCGCCCCAGCGTTCTTCTGGAAGGTCAGCCGACACCGGAAAACATCGCCGACCGTCTCGCGCGCATCGGCCACAATGCCGATCCGCAGCAGAGGCTTGCCAAATATATCGCCACCTCGGCGATGGGCATTGGCAACAGCCGCCCGCTCAGCCAAGTGGAAGCGATGGATGCGCTCTCGATCATTCTCGATGGTGATGCCGACCCGATACAGATAGGCGCGCTGCTCGCCACCACGCAATATCGCGGCGTGACCGCGGCGGAGCTTGCCGGTTTCATCGAAGCCATGTGGAGACATATAGAGAGGGACCAGCAAGGTCCTGCATCGGTGGATCTCGACTGGCCCGCTTATATGTCGCCGAAACATCGCGATGCGCCATGGTTCCTTCATTCCGCGCGTCTTGTCGCCATGGCGGGATACAGCGTCCTGCTGCACGGGCATGTGGGACAGGGAGAAAACGGCGGCAAGCTTGAACTTGCAGCACAGGCCTGCGGCATCCCCCTTTGCCACTCGCTTTCGCAGGCGGCGAAAGCCACGGCCTCGGAACGCATCGCTTACCTGCCGATCGGCGGTCTGTCCCTGCAGTTTCAAAGCCTGCTCGGCCTGTACGGCATTCTGGAGATGCGCCTGCCGCTCAATACGGTCGTGCATCTTCTCAATCCGCTTCGCGCCAGAAGCACGATCATCGGCGTCGCCCGCCCGTCCTATCAGGAACTTCATCGGGACACGGCACGACTGCTTTCGGTGGAAAACCTCGCCATTCTCGGCAATACGCGGGATTTCGCGCAATTCACGCCGTTTCGCAGCACTCGGATTTTCGGTCTTTCGAAGGGCGAGGATGTGGAATTCATCGTTCCCGCACGCGAAACGCCGCCCGCCGAAATGCCGACCATGTTCACAACCTTCGAATATTGGCGGGCCGTCTGGACGGGTGCCGCAAGGGACGAAAGGGCAGAAACCATTATCATCTCCACGACCGCCATCGCGCTGATGCTGGTCAACGATATGGCTCTGCCCTTCGAGGAAGCCTATGCCCGCAGCCTTCGGCTCTGGAACGACAGGGCGCGCAATCTCGTCAACGCCTGATCAGGCATTGGCGACCGCCCTTTTCAGCGCCAGATATTCCCAAAGGGCGACAAGCAGAAGAATTCCCGTGCTCGCCAGTTGCAGCACGAAAAGGGGAACACCCGGCACCGGCAAAAGCAGGCAGAGCGCCGCCACACCGGCAAAATGCGACACCGGTCGCTGATAAGCGACGGCGATCTTGACGCCGATATTGCCCGCCAGAAACAGGACCGGACCGCCGAGAATGGCGAGCGCCTCCCGCATCGTTGCGCCATCCCGCGCATGGGAGAGGCTGAAATCCTCACCCACCGCCGTCAGGATGATGCCGGCCACGATGGGCAAATGCCCGTAGTTAAAAAGATTATGAGCGATCTTCGCCTTTTCTTCGGCATTCTCGGCTTTTCTCGAAGCCTCCTCCTGCCCGTGATGGAAATAAATCCACCACATCGCCACGGTACTGACGAAAGCGGAGCAGAAGACGATGAATGTCAGGCCCGAATTCATATATTCGGTGGCCGTGCGTCCCGTGGTCAGGATCGTTTCGCCAAGGCAGATGATGACGAAAAGCGCGCATCGCTCCGCCAGATGCTCGCCGGAAAGATGCAGCCTGTCCTCGTCGCTCGAGGCCACACCCGGCACGACATAACGGCAGGCGGGGCCGGCATATTCAATTGCAAGTGCGATGCCCCACAAGAGAATGCGATCCGCCAGATCGACGAGCCCACCGGCAAGCCAGAACAGGCTCGATATCGCAAGCCAGATCGTCACGCGCACGAAGACCAGAAAGGACTGCCGGTCTTCACCCCTGAACGCATAGAGGGCGAACAGGCTTCGACCGACCTGCATCACGCTGTAGATCAGGGCGAAGACAAGACCCTGTTCCGCAAAAGCCTCCGGCAGCGCGATGGCCAGCAGAACGCCGCCGAACATCAGCACGAACAGCAGGATCCTGACCGGCTCCTTTTCCGTGTTCAGCAGGTTTGTGATCCAGGTGGTGTGTATCCATAGCCACCAGAGCGACAATATCAGGATGCCGGCCTCAAGCGCCGCCGTTGGCCCAAAATCCTTGGCCAGCGCATGGGAGAGCTGGATCAGCGCGAAAACAAAGACCAGATCGAAGAACAATTCGGGGAAACTCGCCTTGCCGGCGTCCTGTCCCTCTTGCCTTATCCAGCTTTCCGCACCCGCGTTGCGTCCTTGAAGCTCACCCCCGGCTCTCATTCCACCTCCGCCGCAAGATTTCGACCGGTCTTCTCACCATGCCCCTCACCGTTGCGACAAAGCCTCTTCGCTGCCCGATGCAACCGGGTTCGACCTTCGGCCGGGAAACTCCAGCGCCCGCCCACTGTCGGGATAAAAGCGCGGCCCAACCAGACGGACTTTCTTCCCGGACACGTCGGTAATGTAGTTGGGGGTCGCGGCCTCTGGTAAATGTGGAATGCCGCCGGCGCTGGAAACCGCAAGCGTGCTGACCTCAAGAGGCTGGGCAATTGCCGGCAGGCTCGTCATCGCGGCGAGTGCGGCTGAGATAAAAAATGATCTGGGAAACATGGGACGCATATCCTGGCACAATTATCTGCGCCATAAACAGCCCTCGCCCGCTTTGGTTCCGCCGCTCGTCAGCTATCCGCATCGAGGTAGGAGCTATATTGAACATAGTCCGCGCTCGATTGCCCATCGACGATCTCCGGCGGCCGACCTTCGCCACCGGGCAGATGGCCCGTGTTTTCGAGCTCCGCTCTCAGGAGCTTTTCGATCGCCCTTTCCCGGGGCAAGGCGTTGTCCGCCATGTAGAGGGCGACGGCCAGTTCCATGTCATCCGGAAAATTCATCAGCTCAGCCATCCGTTCAAGCAATCAAGCGCAAACGCAGGACCTTGCAGAAAGTTCAACCTCGCTGTTTTGGCGCGAGGCTTGTCTGTCGACCGTGCATTTACTTCCGATGGGCCATATCCCGGTTTTGCGGCCCCCGGGCATGCGCTTCTATTCAGTATCGCACGCCTGTTTTGGCTGCTCCGCGCATACAGATTACGCTTTTCCGCTCTTCTCGTCACAATTTCGACGAAAAATACGCTCGACTCAAGCGATTGAAACCAATCATGGAAAAACGCAAACGAAAGCTAAATCGAACTTAGTTTTCATTACCTTGCATTAACCATAGAAATCCACCGGCTGCACTGTTGCTGCAGCAGCCTCATGCGAATCTCTTTCTACTTGCGGAAACGGGGTTAATGTAACTTCCGTCTGCTTTTTCCGCAAGCGATGACCATTTCCCAAGGCCGTGCGAACTCACGAAAGCATGTTCGCCTCCATGGCGTCCTTACGCCCTCGCAATTGCGCCAGAAGCATTGTCTGCACATCAAAGCCGCCTTCCTGCGCCTTACGGGTCAGATTACGCAGATATCCGCCGAGCGAGCTTATCTGGTCTGCTTTCTGCAAAAGGCATGCGAGAATGGCTGCCGTTCCCTGTCGGCCGAATGTGACAAGCGCATCCTGATACGCCGACTGGCTGATGTTGAACATGGTTTTGATGACGGATGTCGCCACTTCGAGATCGCGCCATCCGGTAACCGCTCCGCCTGGGGCATAGAGCGAGATATCCGGGCAAGCCTTCAAAACCAAAACAATATCAGGAACAAAAAATTGCTTATGAGGAACAGGCTTTGCTGACTGCGGCGAAGCTTTTGCACTGACGGGTGCCACATATGCCGGCTGGGTGCATGCCGTGCTGGCAGGTGCAACAGTTGCCGGTTCGCGCAAATCTTGCCGTTCAGATATGGATTCGGATTCTGAATTCTTTATGAGGCGCTCATTTTGGCAGTCATTGCCGCCCGTTTTTTCCGATTTTTCAATATTTTCCAGATAGTTGGTCACTTCCGCGCGCAAAGAGGCCAAAAATCCGGCGATTTCCCGAAGTTCCGCAGGCTTGGAATTGCGGCCGAGAGAGCCGGCAATGGCGTTGTAGCGGGTCTGAAAACCTTCGAAGGTCTCGACTTCACCGCTCGCGGCAATCATCTCGCAGAGTTTCTGAATATCGCGGCGGCAAAGGCTGATGTTTTCACGAAGCCGCTGAAGATCGAGCCGCTCGCTGACAATGCGTTCGGCCAGTTCCTCGATTTCCGCTTTGCGGGCAAGAAGCGGCGCCAGCGAAAAACCATAAGCCTCGCTGATTTCCCCTCCCCTGTGCTTGCGGGCGTATCGTTTTCCGTTCGGGCTGTCTTTGCGAATGATGAGACCGGCCTCGACAAGAGCCGAAAGGTGCCGGCGCAGTGTCTGCTCGGCCATGCCATGGGCCCTGAGCGACAATTGCGTATTCGACGGGAAGACGACCAATCCGGCTTCGGTGGAAAGCTCGTTTTTCGGATAAAAACTCAAAAGCGCGTTCAGGACCGCAAGCGAGCGATCGGTCACGCCGAGCAAGGGCCTGGCTTCGCAGACCGAACGATAGAGTTTCCATTTATCGACCGCTTCGATTTTCTTGCTTTTCTGCGCGGCGAACTGGGTTGCGAGGACGCCAAACGACATCGCTCGCCGCCCAAAGGGCGTCGTTACACATGTACTGTCCATGTCTTTCACCTTTCACAAGGCAAAAGAAAATCGCTCACCGAAAAATTCGATGCCAAGACTCTTGACTATGATTCGCGGAAATGAGATTCTTCGGGTGCTTAAATCAAAGAAAGGCTTCCGCGCGGCAACGTTCGGGGGCTTTTTTCTTTTGTGATGCGTCTCCTGTTAGTCGTTCGAGTTAAAAATCACTGCTTGGACCGGTATTCGGCAAACAGCTTCTGAAGATGTTCGAGAACGAACTCGGCAAATTCCGGGGCTTCGTTCTTGTCGATGGAGATATCCAGCTTGCGGTCGCTCTCGACCACCTTCGCCAGCCGGCCGCCGGTTTGCGATGACCAGACGCCGGTTTTTTTCGCCTGCGCCTTGGGCTTCAGGAAATCCAGGAGCGACTTGAAACGTTCTTCCGATGGCAAGGCGGCGACCGATGCATCCTTGACATAGGCGCGGGCTGCTTCCTTGACCTGCGAGGAGGAAAGCTGATCGGCAAGATCCATCCAGTTACGACGGCCGACAGTCGGGGCCGGGCCAATCAGATCGACCAGATCTTCGGGAATGCGGCCGACAACCGAAAGCATGTTGGAGAGATCGCCCTTGTGCAGCGACATGGCGGCCATGATCGTATCCCGAGGAAACCGCATCTGCAGTTTCTGGGCAAAACGCGCCTTTTCGATATAGGTGAGGTCGCGACGCTCGTTGTTTTCCTGTCCCTGGGCGACCACCAGCTGCTCGTCGCTGAGATCACGAACGACCGCCTTGACCGGAATACCGAGGCTGGAAACGGCGCGCAGGCGACGATGGCCGAAGGCGACCTGATAACGGCCGGGGAATTCGGGATGCGGGCGCACCAGAATGGGAACCTGCTGGCCCTGTTCACGAATGGCCTCTACCAGACCTGCATCCGCCTCTTCAGAGGCTGGCATCCGATCCGGTATGAAAGAGGGGTCGATATCGGCAGGGCTGAGCGAAACGATCGTAAGACCTTCCGCGAGCTGCTTTTCGATCTCTTCTGCCCGCTTGGCGCGTTCCGATACTTCATTGAGCGACTGGCCGATCATGCCGACCGGGGAATTCAGAACATCCGTCACGAGTTCCGGAGAACCGAGAATGGGCCGGATACGCGGACGCGACCGCTCGGTGGCAGTCTCGTTGCTGTCGGTGCCCGGCGTGCCGAGATTGGCGAAGATCTGTTTTCTGCTCATGCTGCCCTACCCCACGCTTTTTTAATCAGTCCTTCGATTTCAGCGTTTACGTTGTTCATGGCTTCCAGCGCGCGGTCATAGGTGGACCGGGTGAACTGGGTTCTTTCCACTTCGAAAAGTGTCTGGTTGGTCAGTCCGGCATCCGAGACGGCCGTGCTCTTCAGCATCGGATGGATGAGGACGTTCTCGCCAAAAATCGAGCGCAGGAAGGCGACCATCTGGTTCTGCGGCCCATCGCTCGGTTCAAAGCGGGTGATCAGGTAACGCATCCAGTTATAGTCGGACCGCGCTCCCGCCCTGCCGATTTCGGCAAGAAGATCGCCGGTCATGGCAAGGAACTGGTTCATCGACATCACATCAAGCATTTGCGGATGAACGGTGACGAGAACCGATGTGGCAGCCGTCAACGCCGAAAGCGTCAGGTAACCAAGCTGCGGCGGGCAATCGATGACGACAACGTCATAGAAGTTCTGCGCCTGGGCTATAGCCTGGCCGATGCGGGCAAAAAACAACGTATCGCCTGGCGCGCGACGCATCAGCGCGCGGGGCGTGTCGTGTTCGAATTCCATAAGCTCCAGATTGCCCGGGACGATATGGAGATTGGGGATATAGGTGCCACGAACGATCTCGGCGATCGGCCGACGTTCATCGTCGTAACGGATCGCGCCATAAAGCGTTTCATTCGGACCGACATCGATCTCCGGCTGATGACCGAAGAGAGCGGACAGACTGGCCTGCGGATCGAGATCGATGGCAAGCACCCGGTACCCGCGCAGCGCCAGATATTGCGCCAGATGCGCCGATGTCGTGGTTTTTCCTGAACCGCCCTTGAAGTTCATGACCGCGATGACCTGCAACTCTTCGCCGTCACGGCGATGCGGCAGATAACGGCGTGCGCCACGCGCGCCCTGATCGAGGAATTTTCTGATCTCGTCCATATCCTCGACGGAATAGGAACGACGACCGGAAGCCTGCGCCGCATCGAGCTCCGGACGCTCGGCGGCGATCTGGCGAAGATAGGCTTCGCCGATGCCGATCAACCGTGCGGTTTCCGCCGGTGAAAAATGGCGCATGCTCTTTTCGGTGTGCGGGGAAAATGTATTTGCATTATGAGCCTGCAATTGGGCTGACAACGCAGCCGAATGCTGTTGTATAAGACTCGTCAGGTCGGGTGCTCCTGCGGCACGTCTTAAATCGGCACTCTGTGTCATCGGTCTTCTTTCGCTCGAAATTGCAGTAGCGGTTTTTTTCGAAAAAGGCGGTTTTTTCCGCAACTGAGATATAAGCGCCGATTCTCTTTTTGGCGCAATAGGCTTTTTTCTCAGGTTGGAAAGTGCCGCTAAAGCATTGTGGAAGAATCACATTTGCTTTTTGTGACGGTTTGACGGTTAGCCGCGGCTAACTTCTCGTTGTCGATCATAATGAAGGGCGTTGTCGCGTCTTTTGGTGCGCCGAATATCCGCGCTGTGCGGGAGTTTGCCGCGGCTAACTTTTTGGGTTCGATCTTCTATGTCCCCGATAATCCCGGCGCCAGAAAGTGAAGGGTGGACATTCGCATCTGTTTAATCTCTACTTGTTGACTAGAGTATCGTTGGGTTCGACACCCGTCGTCTGGCTGTTCAAGCTGTCGCAGGTTGGAGGAATGAATGTCCTATGATGTCGCTCTCGTCGGGTCGGGTTTTTCGGCCATCTGTACCGCCGCCCATCTTTTATCGTCCCTGCCGGCGGAAGCCTCTATCGCTATCGTCGGCGATGAGTCGGATTTCGGGCGCGGCACCGCCTATCGCACGGAACTGCCCTATCATCGTCTGAATGTGCCAGCCGGGCGAATGAGTGTCTTCCCTGACAAGCCGGATGACTTCGTCGGCTGGTTGGCGGAAAACGGGATCGCGGACAATCCCCTGCTGTTCGCCTCGCGCGGTGACTATGGTCTTTATCTTCGCGACAGGCTGGCTGGCTTGCTTAGAAGCAGGGAACAACGAGCCCGGGTGGACTTCGTTCGGGCCAAGGCTTCGGCCTGTCGCCCGGATGGCACAGGCGGATTTTCTTTTACGCTGGAAAATGGTGAGCCGCTGCGCGCGCAGAATGTCGTCCTGTGTCTGGGTGTCGGCGCTGCGAGTTTGCCGGTGCAAACTGTCGCGAAGGAAGAAGAGGGTCCGCAACGTATCATTGGCCACTGCTGGCAGCCGGGATGGTTGTCCAAAATCAAAGCCGGGGATCGCATCTGTATTCTGGGTTCGGGCCTGACGATGATCGATCAGGTTTTGACTCTGAGGGGAAAAGGACATCTGGGGCCAATCCATGTCCTGTCCCGTCGTGGCTTGGTGCCGCATCCGCATGTCAGCCCACCATCACCGCCGGCGGGGCCGAATCTACCTGAAGGCTCGACGGAGATCAGCTGGTTGCTGCAATCTCTGCGCAAGCAGGTGCGCGATGGCGCGCCGTGGCGCACCGTCATGGATGGCTTGCGGCCGCAAACTCAATCGCTTTGGCAACGTCTTACACCTTCCCAGCGGAGCCGGTTCCTTCGGCATGCCTTGCCCTGGTGGAACATCCACCGGCACCGTATCGCACCCGAAGTGTCTGGCGCTTTCGGGAAATTGCTTTCAGATGGTGTTCTTGAAATTCATGCTGGTTACCTTCGCTCCATTGAAGAAGGGGTGGAGGGCATCGCCGTGCGTTACCGCCGCAGGCATACCCAGATATTGAAGGAACTGCAGGTCGATTGGGTCATCAATTGCACGGGAATGGAGCGGGCCGGCATCGGCCATTCGCGGCTTCTTGAAACGATGCGCGGCGATGGCGTTATTTTGCTCGATCCCTTCGGGCTCGGGGTGGAAGTCGATGGCCAGTCCCGTTTGTTGCGGACGGACGGACGAAGCTGGCCCGGTCTTTTCGCTGCCGGTGCGCTGACGGCGGGCCGCTTCTGGGAAATTACCGCCGTTCCGGATATTCGCGTGCAGGCGCAGAAGATTGCGCAGGAGATCACGGACAGAGTGACAGCGAGCGATCGGCTTTCCGCACGGGGTTGAGTTGGTTGAAGGATCGGCCGATGCGAGACACATCTTTGTTTCCATCGTTTTTAGTACCTCTTCTCCGAGGTTAGCCGCGGCAAACTTGTTCTCTGAATAATGTGCTGGAAACTCCATGGATGCCGAATTTGGCGAGTGTAACGCAGCGCGAATGCCCACAGGGAGCCGCATTATAGGCATGCAGTTCCCCATGAATCACACCATATATCGACCCTGAGCCATATATTTCGCAATAATCATGGGCGGCAAGCACGGCAGCGGATTTCGCGCGTAATGTGCGCGATTGCTAAATAATTTACATTGCTTATGGAAATGCCTCATAAAATCGGCTACAAATCGCGAAAATTTCTGAAATTATGAAAATAATTTGCGAGGATTTATGCAAAAGCCGAAACCGATACGATATGAGGCAGCGGACAATCAGGCTGGTGGACAGCGGCGACCATTTGCCAAGGCCGTCCGAGCCGGCGATTTCGTGTATGTTTCCGGGCAGGTGCCGACCGTCGATGGTGAGGTGGTGACCGGCGGGATCGTGGCGCAGACCGAGCAGGTGGTTGCCAATATCAAGGATGTTCTGGCGCTTGCCGATTGTACGCTTGCGGATGTGGTCAAGGTCAATGTCTGGCTGGACGATGCCCGGGATTTTTCGAGCTTCAACGCCGTCTTTCAGAAATATTTCATCGATCATCCGCCGGCACGCTCCACCGTGCAATCGCCGCTGATGGTCGATGCCAAGGTGGAAATGGACGTTATCGCCTATAAGCCGCTGGCCTGAAGCCTAAGTTTTCGATGTTTGAGAGTAGATGATGACCTATCCCTGGCCTGATGCGGGCACACCCCTCAATGCGATTTCGACGCCGATGCCTGTCATCGACGAGGACAGGCTCGCTGCCAATATCCTCAGGGCGCAATCCTATCTGGATGACCACGGCAAGGCCTTTCGGCCGCATATCAAGACGCACAAGATACCCGCCGTCGCCAAACAGCAGCTTCAGGCCGGCGCCATCGGCATTAATTGCCAGAAAGTCAGTGAGGCGGAGGTTTTTGCGGATACCGGTGTCGATGACATTCTGATCACCTACAATATTCTCGGTGCAGCAAAGCTGTCGCGGCTGAAGGCGCTGAATACGCGCATCGGCCGGCTGAGCGTGGTTGCTGATAGTGCGGTCACGATTGCAGGCCTTGCCGATACATTCGACGCGGCAAGGCCGCTTGCCGTACTGGTCGAATGCGACACGGGCGGCAAGCGCTGCGGTGTGCAGACGCCGGAAGCGGCACTGGCGCTTGCGGAAAAGATCGCTGCGGCACCGGGCCTCACATTCAAGGGTATTTTGACCTATCCGGCACCGGGCGGAGCCGCGACGGTGGAGAACTTCCTTCGCGAGACCATGGCGTTGCTGGCTGCAAAGGGCATGGAATGCCCGGTGCGGTCCAGCGGCGGTTCTCCAGATTTTTACGCCGCCCATCTCGTTCCTTCCGCCACCGAACATCGGGCCGGCACCTATGTCTATAATGATCGCGCCATGCTGCGCGCCGGACATTGCACGGCGGGCGATCTCGCCATGCATGTTCTTGCCACCGTCGTATCGCGACCGACAGCCGATCGGGCCGTGCTGGATTGCGGCTCCAAGGCCCTGACCTCGGATCTCTTGGGTTTCAGCGATTACGGGCTGCTCGAGGGCTATGAAGGTGCGAAAATCATCTCGCTTTCGGAGGAACATGCGGTCGTCGATCTATCCGGCTGTGCCTCGGGCCAGCCTGAAATCGGCAACGTGGTTAAGGTCGTTCCGAACCACACCTGTGTCGTCAGCAATCTTTTCGACAGGATGGTTTTTCATCGAAACGGTATCGTGACGCGGGTTGAGCAGATCGCGGCGCGCGGTACGGTCTGGTAAGATTACCCGGCTAATTAAATTCTGAAATAAAGCTGCCGAAGGGCAGATTGCGGTAACGAGAATCTAGAGACATGCGCATCTTCACGGCGTCACTCGCCACCGAAACCAACACGTTTTCACCAGTCCCGACGGATATGGACGCCTTCCGCGCGGCTTTTTATGCCGGGCCGGGGAAGCATCCCGAAACGCCGACGCTCTGCTCATCGCCAGTGCCGATCTTGCGTCGCCGCGGTAAGGCGGAAGGGTTCACGGTAATAGAGGGAACTTCCTGCTGGGCGGAACCGGCGGGCCTTATCCAGCGCCAGACCTATGAAACGCTGCGGGATACGATTCTCGCCGAACTCGGTGCCGCCATGCCGGTCGATGCCGTGGTGCTCGGTCTGCACGGCGCCATGGTGGCGCAGGGTTATGACGATCCGGAAGGGGATTTCCTGTCACGCGTCCGCGCATTGGTCGGACCGGATGTACTGGTCGCGGCGGAATTCGATCCGCACAGCCATCTGACCGCGCTTCGGGTCAAAAATCTCGATATCATGGCGACGTTTCTCGAATTTCCGCATACGGATTTCGAAGAGCGCGGCGAGCATGTGGTGGAGATGGCGCTGCGCACGCTTCGGGGGGAGATCAAGCCGGTCATCTCGACTTTCGATTGCCGCATGATCACCATTTATCCCACCAGCCGCGAGCCGATGCGCTCTTACGTCGACCGGCTGAAGGCGATGGAAGGTAAGGATGGCATCCTGTCGAT
Source organism: Agrobacterium sp. P15N1-A (assembly GCF_044626815.1). Lineage (NCBI taxonomy): Bacteria > Pseudomonadati > Pseudomonadota > Alphaproteobacteria > Hyphomicrobiales > Rhizobiaceae > Agrobacterium > Agrobacterium sp. P15N1-A. Next base: position 511,663 of record NZ_JBIUPF010000004.1, read on the forward strand.
TTCCGTCATTCACGGTTTCATGGCGGGTGACGTGCCGGATATGGGAACGCGCATCGTTGTCGTGACCGATAATGACAGGGCAAAGGGCGATGCACTGGCTGAAAAGCTCGGCCATGAGCTTTATGCCATGCGCAAACTGACCGCCATGCCGATGCTCGATACGGAATCAGGTCTCGATCAGGTTCTTGCCATTCGCCGCAACAATCCGGACAGGCCGGTCGTCGTCTCCGATATCTGGGACAATCCGGGCGGTGGTGTCGCCGGTGACGCCACCCATATTCTGCGGCGCATGGTGGAGCGCGGCATGGACAATATCGCCGTCGCGACGATCTGGGACCCGATTGCGGTGTCTTTCTGTCACGCGGCGGGCGAGGGCGCCGAGATCGATCTGCGCATCGGCGGCAAATCCAGCCCGGAAGGCGGCGAGCCGCTCGATTTCCGCATAAAGGTGATGCGCACGGCCGAGGCCGGCTGGCAGAGTTTTCGCAACAGCCGCGTCACGCTCGGCCGCGCCGCCGTCGTTCGGCCGCTCGGTACGCAGATCGATATCATCCTCATCACCAGCCGCACGCAAACTTATGAGCCGGATATCTTTTCCAATCTCGGCGTCGATTTCGCGAAGAAAGACGTGCTGCTGGTCAAGTCCACCAACCATTTTCATGCGGGGTTTGCGCCGGTCGCCTCCGAGATCGTTTATATCGCGGCCCCGACATCCTATCCGACCGATCCGGCAAAAACGCCCTATCGCAAGGCGAGCCTTGAGCTTTGGCCACGGGTGGCCGATCCGCTGGGCCTGGACTGAGGCGGCAGCGGTTTGAGCGTTATCTGGACGGAATTTGTGAAGCCTTTTCCGGAAGGCTTCAGAGACGCTCGAGCGTGATCAGGAAAAAGGCGCTTTCGCTTCGATCCCCTTCGACGGTGAACGGTAAACCGCCTTCGATCAGCAGGCCATCCAGCTTCCCCAATCGGTCCTTGCCTTCACCGGTTAAAATCGTCAGCGGGTCGAGTGCCAGAACAAGCGTCGTGTTTCCGGCGGCTTTTTCCGAAAATGGGCCGGAATGCCTTTTAACGACATGACGAAAGCGCGAGCGGCGGGTCATGACGTTCAGATCGGTGACCGCGCCATCGGGCAGGGTCGCATTCACGGCAACATCGGCCGGAAAGGGCAGGGGTGGGCTTTCCATTGTCAGCAACAGCGGATCGTCCGTCGCAATTGCCAGCGCCATACCGTTTCCCTCAAGAATGGAGAGGGTGCGGTCTATGCCGGGGAAGATCGAAAACGGCCCGTCGCTCGCCACCGTCGCCATGCTGATACGCCAGTCGAAATTCTCAACGGAAGACGCGGGTGGAAAGATGGCGATTTCCACCGTTTCGCCGCCGCCGTTTTTCCAGGGCATTCGCTTGTAATCGCTTGCGCGCAGCAGGGTCATGGTTTTCCACTTTTGAGAGGGATCGGCCGGAAAAAGGTGTTTCTCTTTCCGGCCGAAAGAGGATCAATTGCCGAGAATGCCGGGCAGGCGCAGGCCCTGTTCCTTGGCGCATTCCACGGCGATGTCGTAACCGGCATCGGCATGGCGCATGACGCCGGTTGCCGGGTCATTCCACAGCACGCGCTCCAGCCGGCGAGCGGCATCGTCGGTGCCATCGGCGCAGATGACCATGCCGGAATGTTGCGAGAAGCCCATGCCGACGCCGCCGCCGTGATGCAACGACACCCAGGTCGCGCCGGATGCGGTGTTGAGCAGCGCATTGAGAAGCGGCCAGTCGGAAACGGCGTCCGAGCCATCCTTCATGGCCTCGGTCTCGCGGTTGGGCGAGGCGACGGAGCCGGAATCCAGATGGTCGCGTCCGATGACGATCGGCGCCTTCAGCTCACCGTTCCTGACCATTTCGTTGAAGGCGAGGCCGAGACGGTGACGGTCGCCAAGGCCGACCCAGCAAATGCGCGCGGGCAGGCCCTGAAAAGCGATGCGCTCGCGCGCCATGTCCAGCCAGTTGTGCAGGTGTTTGTTGTCTGGCAGCAGTTCCTTCACCTTGGCGTCGGTCTTGTAGATGTCTTCCGGATCGCCGGAAAGGGCCGCCCAGCGGAACGGGCCGATGCCGCGGCAAAACAGCGGGCGGATATAGGCCGGGACGAAGCCCGGGAAGGCGAAGGCGTTTTCCAGGCCCTCATCCTTGGCGACCTGGCGGATATTGTTGCCGTAATCGAGCGTCGGAACGCCGGCGTTCCAGAAATCGACCATGGCCTGCACATGCACCTTCATCGAGGCGCGAGCGGCAGCAGCAACGGCCTTCGGGTCGCTTTCCTGCTTGGCGCGCCATTCGGCAACGGTCCATCCCACGGGAAGGTAACCATGGACGGGATCGTGCGCCGAGGTCTGGTCGGTAACGATATCGGGACGAACGCCGCGACGGACGAGTTCCGGGAAGATTTCCGCCGCATTGCCGATCAGGCCGACGGATTTCGCCTCGCCCGCCTTGGTCCATTGGTCGATCAGCGCCAGCGCCTCATCGAGCGTATGCGCCTTCGCATCGACATAACGGGTGCGCAGGCGGAAGTCGACGCGGGTTTCATCGCATTCGACGGCGAGGCAGCAGGCGCCGGCCATGACGGCGGCGAGCGGCTGTGCGCCGCCCATGCCGCCGAGACCGCCGGTCAGGATCCACTTGCCCTTCAGGTTGCCGTCATAATGCTGGCGGCCGGCCTCGACAAAGGTTTCATAGGTGCCCTGTACGATGCCCTGCGTACCGATGTAGATCCACGAACCGGCCGTCATCTGGCCGTACATGGCAAGGCCCTTCTTATCCAGCTCGTTGAAATGATCCCAGTTCGCCCAGTGCGGCACGAGGTTGGAATTGGCGATCAGCACGCGCGGCGCGTCCTTGTGGGTGCGGAACACGCCGACCGGCTTGCCGGACTGCACGACGAGGGTTTCATCCTCGTTCAGATCCTTCAGCGTCGCGACGATACGGTCGAAATCGTCCCAGGTGCGGGCGGCGCGGCCGATACCGCCATAAACCACCAGCTCATGCGGGCGCTCGGCCACGTCAGGGTCGAGATTGTTCATCAGCATGCGCAGCGGCGCTTCCGTCATCCAGCTTTTGGCATTGAGGTCAGTGCCCTGCGGCGAGCGGACATCGCGAATATTGTGGCGTGGATTGTTCATGTGTTTTCCCCTTATCGTTTCGTGCCGAGCGCAAATTTTTCCATGCGCGTGAGAATGGTTTTGAGATGGGAGCGAAGCCGTTCGGCCTTGCCCGTGTCATAGGCAAAAGGCGGCGTCTCGCTTTGAAGGTGGGTGGATTGCGCCAGCTCCATCTGAATGGCGTGCACGCCGCTCTGCGGTTTTCCGTAATGGCGCGTCGTCCAGCCGCCCTTGAAACGGCCGTTCAGGATGCTGTCGTAGCCCTCCGCTGCGGCGGTCACCTCGACGGCGATTTTTTCGATGGCCGGATCGCAGGTCTTGCCCATATCCGTGCCGATGTTGAAATCCGGCAGCTTGTCTTCGAACAGGAAGGGAATATGCGAACGGATAGAATGGCAATCATAGAGAATGGCGATGCCGTGGATGGATTTGACCCGCTCGATTTCCGCCGCAAGGGCAGCGTGATAAGGCGCGTGGAAGTTTTCCAGACGATAGGCGATATCGTCCGCCGCGGGTTCCTGTCCTTCATTCCAGATCGGCTCACCGTCGAAATCGGTCTCCGGAACAAGCCCGGTGGTGTTCTGGCCCGGATAAAGGCTGACCCCGGCCGGGTCGCGGTTGGCATCGATCACATAACGGTGGAAGGTCGCCCTTACGGTTGTCGCATTCTCGAGAAGGCCGGCATAGAGCTCATGGATATGCCAGTCCGTATCGGCGAGAATCTTGCCGTTATCGTTCAGGCGTTGCCAGATATCCGCCGGCACATCCGTGCCGGTGTGAGGTAGTCCGAGGATGATGGGCGAGGCGCCCTGGTGAAGCGTGAAGGGTCTGTTCATCGATCGACCTCTTCTGCCGTGGGGTTACCCCCCTCTGCCCTGCCGGGCATCTCCCCCTCAAGGGGGGAGATCGGCAAGCGGCGAATACCTTGCGCCACAATATCTGGGAACGAGCGGGTGCGGCATCTGATCTCCCCCCTTGAGGGGGAGATGCCCGGCAGGGCAGAGGGGGGTAACCCCACGGCAGTGGAGGATAGAGTACTCATCATCTCAAACCTCCAGCTTCGGCAGGATGCCATCCGAAATTGCCGCCGCCAGCGCGCCGGAGGCAATCAATTCCGCCGCAGTCTTCAGGTCCGGCGCCATATAGCGGTCTTCCTCCAGCGAAGGGACCGCCGCGCGCAATGCCGCAATCACCTTTTGCAGTTCGGGGCTCGTTTTCAGCGGCCCACGCAGTTCCACGCCCTGTACGGCCGAAAGCGCCTCGATGCCGAGAATGGCGAAGAGATTGTCCGTCATCGGCAGCAGGCGGCGCGCGCCATGGCAGGCCATGGACACATGGTCTTCCTGGTTGGCGGAAGTCGGCGTCGAATCGACCGAGGCCGGATGCGCCATCTGCTTGTTCTCGCTCATCAGCGCGGCGGAGGTGACTTCGGCGATCATCAGACCGGAATTCAGACCCGGCTTCTTCGAAAGAAAGGCCGGAAGGCCATAAGAAAGGGCCGGATCGACCAGCAGCGCCACACGGCGCTGGGCGATTGCGCCGATCTCGCAAATGGCAAGCGCCGTCTGGTCGGCGGCAAAGGCCACCGGTTCGGCGTGGAAATTGCCGCCGGAGACGACGGAATTGTCTGAAAGCACCAGCGGATTGTCGGTCACGGCATTGGCTTCGATTTCCAGCGTGCGGGCCACCTGCCGCAGAAGATCGAGGCAGGCGCCATCCACCTGCGGCTGGCAACGAATGCAATAGGGATCCTGCACCCGCTCATCGCCCTCGATATGGCTGACGCGGATTTCCGAACCTTCCAGCAGATTACGAAGCGCCGCTCCCGCGTCGATCTGGCCCTTATGGCCACGCAGGCTGTGAATATCGGGATGGAAAGGTGCGGAAGACCCCATGGCGGCATCGGTGGAAAGCGCACCGGTAATCAGCGCCGCCTGCGCCGCGCGGTGGGCGCGGAAAAGACCGGCGAGCGCCAGCGCCGTCGAGGTCTGTGTGCCGTTGATCAGCGCCAGCCCTTCCTTGGCGGCAAGCACCACCGGGGTCAGTCCGGCTTTCGCAAGCGCTTCGCCAGCTGGCAGAAGCGCACCCGCATAAAAGGCCTCGCCTTCGCCCATCATCACCGCGGCCATATGGGCAAGCGGCGCAAGATCGCCGGAAGCTCCGACCGAACCCTTTTCGGGAATGACGGGGATGACGCCCTTCTCCAACATGGCTTCGATCAGCCGCACCAGCTGCAGCCGCACGCCGGATGCGCCGCGACCGAGCGAAACCAGCTTCAGCGCCATGATCAGCCGCACGACATTTTCAGGAAGCGGTGCGCCGACTCCGCAGCAATGCGACAGGATGAGATTGCGCTGCAACGTCGCCACATCGGCCGCGTCGATCTTGATGGAAGCGAGCTTGCCGAAACCGGTATTGATGCCATAGACCGGCGCATTGCCGGCAGCGATCTCGGCGATGCGGGCCGCCGCCTTTTCAATGCCTTTATCGAAGCTGCGGTCGAGTTTGGCGCTGCCGTTCTCCCAGTATATCTCGGCGAGATCGGCTAAGCTCACATCGCCGGGGTGAAGCGTGATGGTCTTCATGGTCATGGGCAAACCTTCTCTCCCTTGAAAATGCGGGCGTGGAGCGGATTGAAACCGATGCGGTAGACGAGTTCTGCCGGACGCTCGATATCCCAGATGGCGAAATCAGCGGATTTTCCAGCCTCCAGCGTGCCGGTTTCCGTAAGCAGGCCGAGCGCCTTTGCCGCGTTGCGTGTCGTTGCCGTCAGGCACTCTTCCACGGTCATGCGGAAAAGTGTTGCGCCCATATTCATGGTCAGCAGCAGGGAGGTGAGCGGCGAAGTGCCGGGGTTGCAGTCCGTTGCCAGCGCAATGTCGGCCCCGGCATCGCGCAGGGCCTGCACCGGCGGCAATTGTTTTTCCCTGAGCGCATAGAAAGCGCCGGGAAGAAGCACGGCCACGGTTCCCGCTTTCGCCAGCGCCGTCGCACCGGCCTCATCAAGATATTCCAGATGATCGGCCGAAAGCGCGTTATAGGATGCCGCAAGCTCGGAACCGCCAAGGTTGGAAAGCTGCTCGGCATGCAGTTTGACCGGAAGGCCATACTGTTTTGCAGCCTTGAAAACCCGGTCGATCTCCTCGACGGAAAAGGCGATGCCTTCGCAAAAACCGTCAACCGCATCCGCCAGGCCTTCCGCACGGGCTTTTTCCAGCCCCGGCAGAACGACATCGCCAATATAATCGGCGTTGCGCCCCTTATAGTCTGCAGGTGTCGCATGTGCGGCGAGATAGCTGGTGACGATGCGCACCGGCCGCAACGTCTCGAGCCTGCGGGCGACGCGCAGCATTTTCAGCTCGGTTTCAATGTCGAGACCGTAACCGGATTTGATTTCAACCGTGGAAACGCCTTCGGAAAGAAGCGTGTCGAGGCGCGGCAAAGCCTGCGCCACCAGAGCATCTTCCGAAAGCGCACGCGTGTCGCGCACCGAAGAAACAATGCCGCCGCCCGCCTTGGCGATCTCTTCATAGGTCGCCCCATTCAGCCGCATCTCGAATTCCATGGCGCGGTTGCCGCCGAAGACAAGATGGGTGTGGCAGTCAATCAGGGCAGGGGTGATCCAGCGGCCGCCGCAATCGTTGGTCTCGTCGGCTTTCGCCAGATCGGTGGGCAGATCGCTTTCAGGGCCGGCAAAGGCGATGCGGCCGTTACGCACGGCAATGACGGCGTTTTCGACGGCGCCGATGCCTTCCATGGCGGGATCGAAGGTTGTCAGCCGGGCGTTGCGCCACAAAGCCGTGGCGTTCCCAGTCGCCGTTCCGTTTGCAGATTTGTTCCCTGGCATTTGCTTTTCGCCTTTCCTTTGTGAGTTAAATGTATATACATAATAATCGGCTTGGCAAGCCGCAATTTCGTGTTTGAAATGGCCTTGCCGGACAGAACCAAAGGAGAGGGTGGCATGACGGCAATTCACGCGGGCGCAGCGCTTCTGGCGGATGGATGGGCGAAGGATGTTCGCATCGTCTGCGATGAAGGCGCTATTTTATCCGTGGAAACCGGCGTTTCCCCGCAGCCGCAGGATGAGCGACATGCCGTCATTGTCCCGGCCATGCCCAATCTTCACAGCCACGCCTTTCAGCGTGCCATGGCGGGGCTTGCCGAAATCCGTGGTCCCGGCGATGACAGTTTCTGGAGCTGGCGCACCGTCATGTATAAATTCGCGCTCTCCATGACGCCTGACCATGTCGAGGCCGTTGCCGCCCAGCTTTATATGGAAATGCTCGAGGCCGGTTTTGGGCGGGTTGGAGAATTTCATTATCTGCATAATGACAGGGATGGCTCGCATTACGGTAATATCGCCGAAATGGCTGAACGTATCGGCGCGGCCGCCTCGCAGACGGGTATCGGCCTCACATTGCTGCCGGTCTTTTACGCCCATTCCGGTTTCGGTGGCCAGACGCCAATCGACGGGCAGAAGCGCTTCATCCATTCGCTCGACAGCTACGGAAAGCTGATGCAGGGGGCGCAGGCCGTTGTGGACAGGCTGCCGGGCGCCACCCTTGGCATAGCGCCGCACAGCCTGCGTGCGGTGACCGGCGACGAGCTGGCAGCCATCGAGCCGCTGGCAAAAGGCGGGCCGATCCATATTCATGTGGCGGAACAGACGAAAGAAGTGGAAGATTCGCTCGCCTTTTCCGGTGCGAGACCGGTGGAATGGCTGCTTGAAAACGCGCCGGTCGATGGCCGCTGGTGCCTTATCCATGCAACACACATGACGGAAACCGAAACGCGAGGCATGGCAAAAAGCGGTGCTGTTGCCGGCCTCTGCCCGATCACCGAAGCCAATCTCGGCGACGGCATCTTCCCGGCTCCGGCGTTTCTCGCTGAAAACGGTCATTATGGCGTCGGATCCGATTCCAACATTCTGATTTCCGTACCGGAAGAATTGCGAACGCTCGAATATTCGCAGCGACTCTCTCACCGCGCACGCAATGTCATCGCCGATGCCGGTCATTCCACGGGCGAAAAACTCTTCCGGCAGGCGCTCGAAGGCGGCGGCAGGGCTCTGGCGTCGCGAAACGGTCTGGAAAGTGGAAAAAGCGCCGATTTCGTCGCTCTTGATGTTTCCGCCGTTTCTTATCTTCCGATACCCCAGATTCTCGATCAGTGGATATTCGCGGGTGGCGTTTCTGTCGATTCCGTTTGGGTGCGCGGCAAAAAGTGTGTGCAGGCCGGCCGGCATACCCATCGCCGTGAAATATCCGATCGTTTCAACAAGGTCATGGCTGAACTTCTCGATAGCTGATATGGGCTCGGCAGAAACGGGAAAAAGCCAGCGGGGAAAGGCATTGCGGACGTGACGAAAGCATCAGCCGGGCAGACCCTGCACCAGCGTATCCTCAGTGAGATCGAGGGGCGGATCGTTTCGGGAGAATGGCCGCCGGGCCATCGATTGCCTTTCGAGGTCGACCTCGCCGATCAATATCACTGTTCGCGCATGACGGTGAACAAGGTCATGGGCCAGCTCGCCAAGGCCGGTTTGATCGAGCGCCGCAAGAAATCCGGCAGTTTCGTCCGCCAGCCGCAGATCCAGTCCGCCGTTCTTCAAATTCACGATATCGGGGCCGAGGTCGAATCCCTTGGCCTCGACTATGGCTTCAAAATCCTGGAGCGCAAAAGGCGCAGCGCGAAAGGCGCGGATCGTGAGCGGCTCGACGTTTCGGTCGGGACACCTTTGCTCGACATTCTCTGCATCCATTTCGCCGGTGCGCGCGAATTCTGTGTCGAACAGCGCCTCATCAATCTGACGGCCGTGCCGGAAGCGGCTGAAACCGACTTTACCGAAATTGCGCCAGGCCCCTGGCTGCTCGGCCATGTTCCGTGGAGCACTGCCGAACACCGGATCAGTGCCGAAACACCGTCGAAGGAGATCGCGCGCCTGCTCGGCATTTCCGACAGGCAGGCGTGTCTTGTCGTGGAGCGCCGTACCTGGAGCAATTCGGGCGCTGTCACCTATGTGCGCTTCACCTATCCCGGCAATGCGCATGCGCTGGTCGCCCGCTTCAGCCCGTCTTCCGACTGATATCGGCAAGGCCTTCGCCCCCTGTTATTGCGATACTGAGCCCCTATATAAAGGAAGGCCCATCAGGCTTGACGGACACCGACAGGAAAACCGTTAAAAGTCGTTCATTTATACGATAATTTTCAAATTCCCTTTTACAATCAGCAACATATCACATTTCTTGTTTTTTTTGATTTTGCTGTGTTGACTTGTTTGAGGGTGTGGATTTATAAGTCCGCTCACTGAACGAGGGCGGCGGCGCTGCTGGCGACGGCGACTTTCGTTCTCAAGAAATCAAGTTGATGAGCGGATTGCTTGTTGGGTTTCG